>NZ_CAXYLS010000001.1:0-318990 GCF_964283865.1 Collinsella aerofaciens
ACCCCGGAGGAGTTCCGGAATCAGGCCCTCGCGGCCTAGTCGCTATTTAGGGCGTCCAAGATTTGGGACGCAGTTCAAGTGCGCAGCGGGGGCTTCCGACATGTCCGAGGACGATTGTGGGGCTAACGGGCAGGGGCCCGCCGAACCAAGTTAGGCAGCCGGGCAGATCTTCTTGAAGAGCTCGATGACGTCGTCGAGCGTCGCCTCGCGCGGGTTACCCGGGAAGCAGGCGTCAGCCATGGCGTCCTTGGCCAGGACCTCGATCTCGTCAGCCTTCATGGCCTCGCAGACGTGCGGGATGTTCACGTCGGCAGAGAGCTGCTTGACGGCGGCGATGGCGGCGTCGGCGGCCTCGTCGGTGCTCATGCCCGTGGTGTCAACGCCCATGGCGACGGCAACCTTGGCCAGACGCTCGGCGCAAACCGGCTTGTTGAACTCCATGGCGATCGGCAGCAGCATGGCGCAAGCGACGCCGTGCGGGGTATCGTAGTGAGCGGACAGGGTGTGGGCCATGGCGTGATCGATGCCCAAGCCGACATTGGAGAAGCCCATGCCGGCGACATACTGGCCAAGAGCCATGCCCTCGCGGCCGGAGCCGGGCTGGCCGGACTTGGCCTCGGCGACGGAGTCGCGCAGGTTCTCGCTGATCAGCTTAATAGCCTCAAAGTGGAACATGTCGGAGAGCTCCCAAGCGCCCTTGGTGGTGTAGCCCTCGATGGCGTGGGTCAGGGCGTCCATGCCAGTGGAAGCGGTAAGGCCGGCGGGCATGGAAGCCATCATGTCGGGGTCGACGACGGCGACCTCGGGGGCGTCGTTGGTGTCGACGCACACGAACTTGCGGACCTTCTCGGGGTCGGTGATGACGTAGTTGATGGTCACCTCAGCAGCGGTACCGGCGGTCGTCGGCACGGCGATAGTGAACACGGCATGGTTCTTGGTGGGAGCAACGCCCTCGAGGCTGCGGACATCGGCGAACTCAGGGTTGTTGATGATGATGCCGATGGCCTTGGCGGTGTCCATGGAAGAGCCGCCACCGATGGTCACGATAGCGTCAGCCTCGGCGGCCTTGAAGGCCTCGACGCCGTCCTTGACGTTCTGGATGGTGGGGTTGGGCTTGATCTCGGAGTAGAGGCTCCAAGCGATGCCGGCGGCGTCGAGCTCGTCGGTCACCTTAGAGGTAACGCCAAACTTGACCAGGTCGGGATCAGAGCAGACGAAGATCTTCTTGTAGCCGCGACGCTGGAGCTCGCCGGGGATCTCCTTGATGGCGCCGGAACCATGATAAGAGATGGTATTGAGAACGAAACGATTAGCCATTGATAGCCTCCTATCGTGTGCGGGGCACCCATTACGCCCCGCGCTATGAGTCCCATCCTAACGCTTTTGTAACAAAAAACACGCGAGAACATCAAAAGTGTTAAAGCGTTTCAACATATGATGAAAAATAATGCGGCGAAGGGACAGCCCCTTTGCCGCATTCGGTTACTTTCGGCAGCCCTCTTTCCAAGCCTCGGCCGCAACCTTCCAGCGTAAGCGCAAGTCGCGCTCGCGGTCGATGAACATGATGGCAAACGCGACAAACAGCAGCAAGCTCGCCACGACGATGGCGTGCAGGCCCATGCGCTCAATGCACCAGTTGCCCAACACGGCGCCAAACACAAAGGTAAAGATCACGCCAAAGTACAGCAGGCCGTTTTCCAAAAAGCCGCGCCTGTGGGTGATGATGTAATCATCCACGTTTTGTAGCGCGTTGCGCAAGTTGCCGATGCACATGGTCGTAGCGATGCCGTGACCGTGGATCTTGCGGAAGCTCTCTACCTGCATACCGCAGGCAAACGAAGTGAGGCAGTTGGCGAGCAGGTTGTAACCGCCGCCCGGGATAAAGCTCACGCCCAGCAAGATAACGGCTTCAAAAAACACCGTCACCTGGCGCCAGTGAATCACACTGCCAAACCGCTCGTGAACCAGGTCGGCAAGCATAATACCCACAGCAAACGACACCACAGGGAAGAAGTAGCGCCCCGCCAGCGCCCAGTTGCCCTCCGAGATGCTCACGCCCACGAGCAGGATATTGCCCGTCTGCGCGTTTGCGAAAACATGATCGCGCCCAATGTACGAATAAACGTCCATAAAGCCACCGGCGAGCGCCAAGATGATGCCCAGCTCGATGGACTCCGATATCTGTTTGGCACGCTGCATCGTCGTGCATCCTCCTTGTTGACGACTCTCTCGTGCGTTGGCGGAAACATAGCCGCCGTTCATACTGTAACCCATTGACAACATGGCATGCGCGCGAGACGGGCTCCCCAACGCGCAGATACACAGTCTGGAAACAAACGGCACCCGCATCGATACGCCGATCCGCCAACCCATGTACTCCACCAGTCTTTTTAGCCCCGTCCCAAAAAGACTGGTTACAATTACGTGCAGCATACAAACACCGGGAGGGATCGTGGCAAAAAAGCCTCAGCACGCTCAGAACAACCAGCGCAGTCAGCAGGGCAAACAGGGCCAGCAGCAAAAGCGCGGCGGTAAGGCGCAGGCCACGGTCGCCCGCACCAAGCATTCCCAAGCGACGCCCGCCCGCCCCTGGCGTCCGGGCCGCGATAAGTTTCTCCCCGTCAGTCGCGCCGACATGGATGCGCGCGGCTGGGACCAGTGCGACTTTGTCTACATCTGCGGCGACGCCTACGTGGACCATCCCAGCTTTGGCATGGCCATCGTCAGCCGCGTGCTCGACGCGCACGGCTACAAAGTGGGCATTATCTGTCAGCCCGACTGGACCGACCCCGCCAGCATCACCGTGCTCGGCGAGCCGCGCCTGGGCTTTCTCGTCAGTGCCGGCAACATGGACTCCATGGTCAACCACTACTCGGTGACCAAGCATCGTCGCCACACCGATGCCTACACCCCTGGCGGTAAAGAGGGGCACCGCCCCAACCGCGCCGTCACGGTCTACGGCAACCTCATCCGCCAAACGTTCAAGGACGCGCCCATCATCATCGGCGGCATCGAGGCGAGCCTGCGTCGTCTGGCCCACTACGACTACTGGCAGGACAAGCTCAAGCGCTCGGTACTGCTCGACTCGGGCGCCGACATCCTCATCTACGGCATGGGCGAGCACGCGATCGTCGAGATCGCCGACGCGCTCGACGCGGGACTGCCCGTCGACCAGATCACCTATATCAACGGCACCGTCTACCGTACCAACTCGCTCGACGAGGTCTACGACTACGACCTGCTGCCCAGCTGGGACGACCTTGCTGCCGACAAGCTCAACTACGCCCGCAGCTTTAACGTGCAGCAGCAGAACATGGATCCCATCACCGGGCATCGCCTGGTAGAACCCTACCCCAACAGCGTCTATGTGGTGCAAAACCCGCCGTCGGCGACACTCACCACCGACGAGATGGACGAGGTCGCCGAACTCCCCTACGCACGCGATTGGCACCCCGACTACGACGCCGCGGGCGGCGTGCCGGCCTTTGCCGAGATCAAGTTTTCCATCAGCTCTAACCGCGGCTGCTTTGGCGAGTGCTCGTTTTGCGCGCTCACCTTCCACCAGGGCCGCGTGCTGCAGATGCGCAGCCACGACTCGATCATGCGCGAGGCCGAGCTGCTCACGCGCAATCCCGAGTTTAAGGGCTACATCAACGACGTTGGCGGACCGACGGCTAACTTTAGCCGCCCGGCCTGTGACAAGCAGCTCAAGCACGGCGTGTGCAAGAACAAGCGCTGCCTATGGCCGAGCGTGTGCAAGAACATGGTGGTCGACGAAAGCGGCTACACGCAGCTGTTGCGCGATCTGCGCCAGTTGCCGGGCGTCAAAAAGGTCTTCGTCCGCAGCGGCATCCGCTTTGACTACACCATGGCCGACGCCTCGGACGAGTTTTTGCGCGAGCTGTTGGAGCACCATGTCTCGGGCCAGCTACGCGTGGCACCCGAGCACGTGAGCGATGCGGTGCTCTCCGTAATGGGCAAACCGAGCCGCGCCGTCTACGATGCGTTCTGTCGTAAATTTGAACGCTTGAACCGCGAATACGGACTCAAGCAGTACGTAGTACCGTATCTGATCTCGAGCCACCCCGGCTCGACGATGAAGGAAGCGGTGGAGCTTGCCGAGGCTGTGCGCGACATGGGCTACATGCCCGAGCAGGTACAGGACTTCTACCCCACCCCGTCCACGATGAGCACCTGCATGTACTACACCGGCGTTGACCCGCGCACCATGCAGTCGATCTATGTGGCGCGCGACCCGCACGAGAAGGCTATGCAGCGCGCGCTCATCCAATATCGCAAGCCCGAGAACTACAAGCTCGTGCGCGAGGCACTGGAAAAGGCTGGCCGTCGCGATCTGATCGGCTACACCAAGCATTGCCTGATTCGCCCCGTGCCGCCACGCCCGGGCGAGACCTCTGCCGGCGGCGGGCATGGCACCGGCAAGAAGGGCGGCAAGGCCCACGGTGGCGCCGGCAAGGGCCCCAAGGGCAGCAAGGGGCACGGCGGCATGTCGCGTGCGCAGAACACCGCCGGCCGCAACCGTGCAGCTCAGGGGCGTCAGGGCGCCAACGGAGGCGGACGCCGCAATTAGGGCAGCGGTGCTGTCGCTATGCCCATCTCGCATGCGTGGCGCAGTGAGCGCATCGCCTCCACGAGGATGATGCCGGCGATGGTGACCGTGATTACCACGTCGAACGGCGTGTTCACAAACCAGAGCAACGTCATGAGATACGACCCGGCATTAAAGGCAAAGTGTAGCAGGATCGTGTAGCGGAGCTTCCCGGTCGTCACGAGCACCCAGCCAAAAATGAGGCCGGCAGCGCCCGCATAGCAGCCCTGCACCCAGTTCATGTGCATAAAACCGAAGATCGCCGCCTGCAGCACGACCGCCGCGGCGATACCCCACGTGCTCGGGGCCGCCCAGGGCACCATGGCGCCGTCCTGCGCGCTCGCATGACGCCGCCGCTTCCAAAGTGGGCGACATTGGGAGTTAAACGCCCGGAGTGAAAACTCAAAGATGACGCCGCGTACCAGGAGCTCTTCACAAAACGGCGCACCAAGCACCGTGGTCAGGACGGCAAGAAGGTTGGTATCGCCCATGCCTGTTTCCTCGACGAGCTCGCTATAGTCTGCCGCAACCTCGGGCAGCAGCGACAGCACGCCGTCGCATAGGTAGCTAATGACCACCTGCATGGATAGGCCGATCACGACAACGCATGCGATGCGCTTCCATGCAGCATTTGCTCCCCCGCCGAGCGGGCGCTCACCTTGCCGGCGCGCCATGAAGGAGCGGGGCCACAGATAGCGCCACCACAGCAGCGCCATCAAAAACGACGCCGTCTGAGCGGCGGCCTGAAACCATTGAATATCGAGATTGTCGATCGGGAAACCCGTCAGTGCCGACACGATGTCCAGCGCGGAGAACAAAACAATGCTCAGGGCAATATCGGCAGCGACGACACCAAAACAGGCAAGCGCCCAAACCAGCGCATTGAGCATGCCAACCTCCTCAAAACCCGGCACTTGGGGACAGTCATTGTTGATGAGAATCGGGCGCAGCGCCAAAAGCCCCGTTGGGCGAAATGTCGAACGGGAAGGTGCCGCAGCGATTGAACGCGGCGATAAACATGCGGATGGCGTTGGACGGCGTGGTGCCCACGAGCTGAGTTGCCGCCGCGAAGGCCGCCTTTTCCTCGGGCAAGACCTTCGCGACAACCGGGGTCATGTGTTCTGCCATGGCGCTTCCTTTTTGAAACGACGGTGGTGCGGATAGATGCGGGCCACGCGGCTGGGCGACGGACTGTGAAGGCAACCCGATTGGCCCGCATCCTGAGTTTGTTTCTACGGCATTGGTATTACTTGGTATTCCTAAGTATTACCCCGCAGATAGAATACCACACCCGCCCCATGGGGACGGAGAAAAACGGATTATTATGTTGCTGAGTAAGTATTTAGAGCGTGATGATGTCCGAGATATTGAGGGCCCGAGCGTCAGCGGCATCGTGTGTGGCGAGTAGGAGCGTGCGACCGTCGAGCAGATCGAGCACGACCTCGGCCGTCGCATCGCGCGCGACGACATCCAGGCCGGTAAAGGGCTCGTCCAGAATCACCGCGCCGCCCGGGCACAGCAGTGCTCGGGCAATCTCGACGCGACGACGCTGCCCACCCGAGAGCTCGGCCACGCGAGCATGCAAATCGACCCCCGGCACCAACAGGCGCAGCAGGGCCGCGGCACCCGAGGCGTCCACGCGCGCGTCGGCGCACACCAGCACGTTTTCCAAAGCCGAAACGTCCTCAACCAAGCGCACGTCCTGAAACACCATGGAGCACGGCGCGCACTCCCCCGCAGCCAGCGCAAGCAACGTCGACTTGCCCACACCCGAGGCGCCCATCACGCAGGCGCGCCCACCGGCGGGCACACGGAGTGTCAGTCCGTCGAGCGCCGGAGCCCAGGGCGCCCGCTCGCCCACGGCGAGCGCAAGCTCCGCCGCAGCGCCGCCCCCGGCAGCCCCCGCACGCCCGCGAGCGCCGCGCCCATGCGCCCGCACGGCCACGCGCCACGCCACGGGTCCCGAAACCCGCAGCAGCCACACCAGCACGCGCTCACACGCCCACGAGACGGCAACGACCAGCACGGTCCACGCCAGCAGATCAGCCGTCTCGATCAAAAGCTTCGCCTGATAGATGCGCTCACCCACGGTGCCCACCGCCATGCCGATGAGCTCGGCTGCCACGCCGGCCTTCCAGCTCATGCCAATCACGGCACGCGCACACGAAAGCACAAACGGCAGGACTTCGCGCCAGGTATGGGCGCAAAACAGTCGCCAGCCGCGCACGCCATGCAGACGGAACATCTGCTCCAGCGGTTTATTCACCTGTGCCAAGCCCTCGGCCAGCGAAAAATACACGCCCGGCAGCGCCATCAAAAAGACTGCCGCGATGCTCACGCGCGCCGACCCCAGCCAGATTAGCAACAGGACCACCACGCAGGCGACCGGTGTCGCCTTTACAAACGACAGCGCCGGAGCCACCAGGTGCGCAAACGCCCGCGAACGTGACGAAATCCCGGCAAGCACACCACCACACACCGCGGCAAGCGCCAGCCCGCCCAGTATCCGCGCGCCCGAGCCCGCCAAAATCGCCCAGGTACCGCCATCGCACACCAGGCGCAGAAGCGCCAAGGCAACAGCACCCGGCCCCGGCAAGATCAGCGGCTGCGCCACCAGCGACGCCGCAAAGATCCACACGGCAAGCCAAAAGGCGGCGACGGCACCTGCTGCCGCCACCGCCTTCATACGCTCTGTCATTTGTCGAGCAAACGCACGCACGGGCTACTCCAAGTAGCAGAAATCGTCAGCCGGAAGTTTACCACCCACGGCACTCGCGTCCGCGTCGGACAGCACCTGCAGATACCCGCTAAGTGCCGCCTTCATATCCTTGCCCGTCTGGCAGACAAGCATGCACCCGGGAATCGCCTTCTCGGCGATCTTGGCATTGTCCACGATGCCGGCATCGACCACGGCCTGCGCCCAGTCTGACGGCGCCGCATTGACAGCCTTCACGCTCGCCTCGTGGCAGCTCAGGAATTCCGCCACGGCCTCGGGATGTTCCTCGGCAAACGCGCGGCGCACCACGGTCACACCCGTCAGCAAGCGCGAGCCCGTGTCTCCTGCCAGCTCGTCCCACACATCGGTCAGGCTCACCGGTGCCGACAGCTTGCCCTCGCTCTTGGCGATAGCAGCGGTCTTGAACGGCTCCGGCAGCACGCCCACGGCAGACGGATCGGCAAGCAACGCCGACAGCACCTCGGTGGGCTCGCTCTTAAACTCGAGCGTCACCTGGCCGGTCAGGCCCGCGCGCTCCAGCAGGTAGTTCATGACGTACTCCGGCGTCGTGCCCTTGCCCGTCATGTAGACGGTGCGACCCGCCAGGTCGCCAAACGAGGCCACACTCGCATCGCCCGTCACAACGTTCAGCACGCCCAGCGTGTTGATGTCGATGACCTGCACCGCGCCCTCGGTCTTGTTGTAGAGCGCGCTCGCCACGTTGGCTGGCACCAGGGCAATGTCGATATCGCCCTGAATGACCTTGGGCACGATCTCGTCGGCGGCGGTGTTGATCGCAAAGTCGAACTCGTTGTCCGTCTCGCCGCTCGCCGCCTGGTCCATAAACCTCACCAGACCGATCGACGTCGGGCCCTTGAGCGAGGCGACGTGCACCTCGACCGGCCCCGCGGCGCCCGCAGCCCCGCCGGCAGCCGAGCCCGCGGCGGACCCGGCACCGGCAGACCCGCCACCACAGCCAACCAGCGCAAGCGACAACGCACCCGCGGCAAGCGCCGAGGCAAACCCCCGGCGCGTCATCTCAACAGTAAACGCGCGCATCGTTAGCACGTCCCTTCGTTAGGCATCGTCCATGCGTGATGGTCGGTGTGCAGCAGCTCCTCGGCCAGCGGCGAGAGTGGCTCGCCCAAGAACTCGCGGTAGCACGCCTGGACATCGGGATTCTCGTGCGAGAAGCGAATGTCCGCAGCGGCATCCAGGCCCCACAGCACCTGGCCGCGCTCAGCTGCCAGCTCGCAGCCGTCGTGGATGGGCTGACCGCCGCCACCGACGCAGCCGCCAGGACACGCCATGACCTCGACAAAGTCATAGCTCACGCAACCGTCGCGAATCGCGTCGAGCAGGCGGGCGGCATTGCCCAGTCCGTGCGCCACGGCGACGCGCACCCTGGTGCCCTCGATATCGGCCACTGCTTCCTTCCAGCCGTCCAGACCGCGCACGTCGGTGAAGAAGTCGGCGTCGGGGTTCTTGCCCGTCACCAGGTAATAGGCCGAGCGCACGGCGGCCTCCATCACGCCGCCCGTGGCGCCAAAGATCACACCCGCGCCCGTGCCAAAGCCCAGCGGCGTATCAAGCGGCTCCTCGGTAAGCGTGTCCACGCTCACGTGGCTCGCGCGGATCATGCGCACCATCTCGCGCACCGTCAGTGCAACGTCCACGTCGGGCGCGCCGCCCTCGCCCATCATGCTCGGCAGCGCACGCTCGGCCTTCTTGGCCGTGCACGGCATAACGGACACCACGAACAGACGCTCGGGCTCCACGCCCAGCACCTTGGCGTAGTAGGTCTTGGCGATGGCGCCGAACATCTGCTGCGGCGACTTTGACGTGGACAGGCTGTCGACAAACTCGGGGTAACGTGCCTTCACAAAGCGTACCCAGCCCGGGCAGCAGCTCGTGAACATGGGCCAGCCGTGGGTGTCGCCCTCGCCCTTGACGGCCTTCCCTAGGCGCTCGAGCAGTTCGGAGCCCTCCTCTATAATGGTGAGGTCGGCCGAGAAATCGGTGTCGAACACGTACTCAAAGCCAACGCGGCGCAGGGCGCAAGCCAGGCGCTCAACGGTGGCCTCCTCGCGCGGAATGCCGAGCTCCTCGCCCCAGGCGCTACGCACGGCCGGCGCAATCTGCACCAGTACGATCTTGTCGGGATCGGCGATGGCGTCGAACACGGTCTCGGTATCGTCACGCTCGCGCAGGGCGCCCGTCGGGCAATGCGTGATGCACTGACCGCACGCGACGCAATCGGTCTTGCCGATCGGCGCACGCCCGCGGGTGCCCACGGCGGTATGCGTGGCGCGGTTGGTCAGGTCCCAAATCCCTAAGCCCTGCACGCTCTCGCACACCTTGATGCAGCGCATGCATTTGATGCACTTGTCGTTATCGCGTATGATGGGGAAATCGAAGTCCCAGCCCTCGCGCGCCAGGTGCTGCTCGTACGGCAGATAGAAGATACCCAGGTCGTTGGCGATGGTCTGCAGGTTGCAGTTACCACTGCGCACGCAGCTCGTACAGCGCGAGTCGTGCTGGGACAGCAGCAGCTGCACGTTGGTGCGACGCGCCTCGCGGGCCTTGGGGCTGTTGGTGTGGACCACCATGCCGTCGAGCACGTAGTTGTTGCAGGCGGCAACCAGCTGGTCGCAGCCCTCAACCTCGACCACGCATACGCGGCAGCCGCCGATCTCGTTTAGATCGCGCAGGTAGCACAGGGTGGGAATCTGGATGCTGACGGACTTGGCCGCATCCAGGATCGTGGTGTGCTCGGGAACCACGACCTCGCAATTATCGATAGTGAGCTTGACCATGTTATGCGCTCCGTTTTCGGTGTTGTCGCTGACGGTGGTGTTGTTGGGCTCTACCATTCCAGGTTCCTCCCTCCGCGGAACGCGCCAAAGCCAAAGTGATCGCAACGCAGGCAGCGGCTCGCCTCCTGGCGCGCCTCCTGCTCGGTGAGACCCTGCTCGACCAGATCCCAATCGTGAATACGCTCGCCGGCCTCGCGCTCGCCCAGCTCGCAGCGGCCGCACTCATGCTTGCCCTTAAACTGGACGGTCGGCAGCTCGACCTCGAGCTTGATCTTGTGGTCAAAGCCCAGGTAGCGGTCGATATTTGCCGAAGCCACGCGGCCGGCGTTGATGGCACGGATGACGGTGGCGGGACCGGTCTGGCAGTCACCGCCGCTAAAGAGGCCATCGAAGTTGGGCACGGCGCCATCCGAATCGGTGACCACGCAGCCCCACTTACAAGCGATGCCCATGTCCTCAAACGGCCTGGAATCGATGTCCTGGCCAATGGCCACAAACACGCGCTCGCAGGGAATGACGCGCTCGGGCGTGGCGGCGGCACGCGGGGCCGGACGCCCACGACGGGGCTCGCCGATAATCTGCGGCTGCACGCGCAGGCCACTCACGCGACCTTCCTCGCCCGTCTCGATAGCGAGCGGGGCGGTCAACTCCAGCACCTCGCAGCCCTCGGCCTGGGCGCCGGCGATCTCGGCGTCCTGGGCCGTCATGTCGCAGATGCGACGGCGGTAGACGATGCTCACCTTTTCGGCACGGCAGCGCACGGCGGAGCGCGCCACGTCCATGGCCACGTTGCCGCCGCCGATGACGCACACGCGCTGGCCGCTCAGGTCGGGCAGCTCGTCGTCGCCGATGGCGCGCAGCATCTTGACGGCCGACTCCACGCCGAGCGCTTCCTCGCCCGGAAGGCCGAGCTTCTTATCGCTGTGGGCGCCAATGGCCAGGTAGACGGCATCGAACTCGTCGCGCAGGCGGGCAAGTTCCTCGCCGTTGACGGAGTGATCGAGCTCAACGTCGATGCCGGCGCTCAAGATCCAGTCGATCTCGGCCTGCAGGCGCTCGCGCGGCAGACGATAGCTGGGGATGCCATAGCGCAGCATGCCGCCCAGGTGGTGGCGCTGCTCAAAGATGGTCACCTTATGGCCCATCACGGCCAGGTAGTAGGCGCAGGAAAGGCCGGCCGGGCCGCCGCCGATCACGGCGACGCGCTTGCCGGTGTTGTCCACTACATGCGGCTTGTGGTCGTTGAGGTCACTGTGCTCGACGGCAAAACGCTTGAGGGCGAGGATGTTCATGGGGTCGTCGACCATGCCACGGCGGCAGTGCATCTCGCAGGGATGCTCGCACACCAGGCCGCAGACGAGCGGCAGCGGATTGTTCTTGCGGATGACCTTGACGGCGTCGGCATAGCGGCCGGCCTCGACCAGCGAAATGTACCCGGGAATGTCGACGTGCGCCGGGCAGCCCGAAACGCACGGGACGCGGGCCTCGCGGTCAAAGCCGCAGGAGTGCTCGCGGATGTGATGCTCAAAATCGTCGCGGAAGCCGCGAATGGCCGTGAGTGCCATGGCGCCAGCTTCGTAGCCGATGGCGCAGTCGCTCGAAAGGTAGATGGTGCGGGCGGTGCGCTCAATCAAGTTGAGCGTGGACTCGTCGGCGCGGCCCTCGAGCACATCGGCGAGCAGGTCGCTCAGCGCGCTCAGGCCCACGCGGCAGGGCGTGCACTTGCCGCAGCTCTGGGTGGAGCACAGATTGACGAGCGCTGCCGTAAACTCAACGGGGCACGGGGCGAGCGAACTCACCGCCAGACGGCGTCCGAGCGCATCGTGCAGGTCGTCCATGACGGCCTGAGCGTGGCTGCGTTCCATTACGTGCAGTCGAGCCATAAGATCCCCTCTCACATGGCAGCCCGGAGGCGAGGCCGGGCGAAGTTGCTACACGCACAACACTGACCTAAAAAGTTGTTAGGTCTCCACGCAGTTCGGCAGGCGGTATGAAATGTCACCCTCGGCGGTGAAATAGAACATTACCGCAGATAAATGCCATATTTGATAAAACGCGTTACCAAATGACAATGCCCCGCCCACGCAATCACGTGGACGGGGCATTGCTCCAGGTATGCGGCCAGCGACCCTGTTGCTTTTACTTAAGCTCGGGCCAGTAGCCCTTGTTGGCCTCGATCATGTCGTCGAGAACCTCCTTGGCGACCTTCATCGAAGGCACGGTCTTGTTCAGCGTAAAGGCCTTGAGCGCCTTCTCGTAAGAACCCTCGATCGTAGCCTCGACCACGAGCTTCTCGGAGTTCAGCTGCTGCATCATGAGGCCCTGCTGGAACAGAGGAATGTTGTCGCGGCTGATGACCTCGGGGCCATTCTTGCCAATGTAGGCAGGCAGCTCGACCATAGCGTCGTAGGGCATGTTGGGGATAGCGCCCTTGTTCTCGCAAATGACCAGGAAGCGCTGCTTGGTGTCGTTCTTCAGAGCGATAGCCAAATCGGCAATCCAGTCGCCGTGGCTGCCCGCATAGAACGTGCTCTCGTCGATCTCGCCCGTCTTCTCGTAGTGGTCGATGCCGTCGAAGAGGTTCTTCTCACGCGTCTCCTCAACCTCGTTAGCACGGGTGCGCTCGGGGTTGGAATGCTCGACGAACTCCTTCTGCTGCAGGTAGTAGTTCAGATACGTGTTGGGCAGGTACTCCGGGAAGCACTCCATGATCTCGTACTCGCCCTTCCAGACGTAGTACCAGCTGCCCTTGGTGTGGCGGTTCTGCTCGGGGTGCTCGTCAGTGGCCTCCTCGGGCTTCTTTGCCATGAGCGAGCCCATGCCCTTGAGGTAGGAGTCGGGCAGCAGAATCTCATGCTCCTTGATGTACTCGCGCAGCTGCGGGAGCACCTCCTCGCCCTTGTGGCGGATCGAGGTGAACCAACCAAAGTGGTTGAGGCCAAAGTAATCGTACTCGACATCCTTCTTGTCGATATCGAGTGCGGCGCAAACCACGTCGATGATCGCGATCGGCATGTCGCAGATGTTGATGATGCGAGCGTTGGGACGCAGCACGCGGCAGCCCTCGGACACGATGGCAGCAGGGTTGGAGTAGTTGAGAATCCAGTAGTCCTTCTTAGCGTACTTCTCAACGTCATCGATCAGCTCGACCATGGGGAAGATGGTGCGCATGCCGTAGGCAAGGCCGCCGCAACCGCAGGTCTCCTGGCCCACGCAGCCGTGACGCAGCGGAATCTTCTCGTCCTGCTCGCGCATGGCGTAGCCGCCCACGCGCATCTGGGCAAACACGAAGCTGGCATCCGTAAAGGCAGTCTCCTTGTCGGTGGTCACCGTGAGCTTGATGTCCAGGCCGAGGTCCTCGTGCAGAATCCAGTCCACGAGCACGCCGATCTTGCGCTGGCGCTCCTCGTTGATGTCGTACAGACGAATCTCGTCAACGTCGAGCTCGTCCTTGCGCAGAGCGATGGACTTGACGATGCCGGGGGTAAAGGTGGATCCGCCACCACACAGAGTAATGATCATTGTTTACTGCTCCTTCTCAATTGCGTTTTCGACCTTGTCGCGCATCTCGGCAACCTTCATGCCAAAGATGATCTGGATATTGTTGCCGTTGCGGTTGATGCCGCTGTTGGGCACGTGGTTGATGAGGCTCTCATCGATGAGGTCCGGGTTCTTAACGTTCACGCGAAGACGTGTAAAGCAGTTCTCGAGCTCCTCGATGTTGTCCTTGCCGCCAAGACCTGCGACCAGGTCGGCAATACCTGCATCGACGCCCTCTGCGGGAGCTGCGGCAACAGCGCCCTGCTTCACCGCGACAGACGCGGCGGCCTCGCCCTCGGCAACGGACTCGGCGAGCTCGGACTCTTCCTCGCGACCAGGCGTGTGGAGGTTGAGCTTCTTAATAAGGAAGGTGAAGAGGAAGAAGTACAGCGCGGCGTTGACGACTCCGAGCACGAGCATCATCGGCCAGTTGGTCTTATCGACACCAAGAACCAGGTTGGAAACCACGATGTTGATGATGCCGCCTGCAGTCGAAGCGGGCACGGAGAGGACCTTGAGCAGGACCAGGAAGATACCGGAAAGAACCGAGTGAACGACAAAGAGCACGGGAGCGGCAAAGACAAAGAGGAAGTCCATGGGCTCGGTGACACAGGAGAGCACGGCGGTGATGATCAGCGGGATGATAACGGCCTTGGTCTTATCCTTGTTCCCCTTGTAAGCGGTGAAGATAAAGGCGAGACCGATACCGATGTAGGGCCACAGGTTGTTGAAGGTGTAGCTGTTGAAGTAGGTGCTATCGGAGAAGGGCTGGCCCGTCATTGCCATCTCGGCGACACGGATGGGATAGGCGCCGGCGATAACCTGATCGCCCAGCGTCAGGGTGCCGCCCACATCGGAGAACTGGAACGGGGTGTAGATGAGGTGATGCAGACCGGTAGGAACGAGCAGCTTGTTGAGCATGCCGTAGATAAACAGACCGATGTTGCCCGACTCCTTAATGATGCCGGCAACGGAGGAGATGGCACCCTGAACCGGAGGCCAAACGATGCAGAAGCCAGCACCCATGATCCAGGAAATGATGATCATGATCAGGAACGGAAAACGAACGCCCGAGAACATCGAAAGGGCAATGGGGAACTGCTTGTTCGAGTACTTGTTGAACACGGCACCGGTGATGCAACCAAGAATGATGCCGCCAAACACGCCGGTGTCGAGCACCTGAATGCCCATAACGGTGCTCTGACCGGTTCCGGTAAGACCGAGCATGCCGCTCGCTTCGGCAAGAGAGCCGGTGGCGTTGAGCACGATGTTGTTAGCCTGCAGGAACAGGAAGAACGACATCAGGGCGATCAGCGAAGCATGGCCCTTGTTCTTCTTTGCCATGGCGCCGGCGATGCCCACGCAGAACAGAATCGAGAGGTTGTTGATGATAAACATCAGCGACTGATAGACAACGGCGCCCACAAGCTGGAACGGACCGGAGCCCAGCACGGGGACCACGGCGCAGATGGTCTTGTTGGTCAGAATGATGCCCACGATGAGCAGGATGCCGGCAACCGAGAGATACATCATCGGCTGAACGATCGACTTCGCGAACACCTCCAACGGCGCTTTGAAATTGAACTTCTTTTTTGCGGTCATAGCGGTACTCCCCTTCCTTTTCCGCAAATTGAGATAGGTGTGCCCTAGACAAGACCGTGAGCCTTGCCTTATATCAATCGATGTGTGGGCACGTTATGCCTAGAGACCAGGTTCTCCAAGCAGGTTAACAATGTGATATGCGAGATAACTCTTCTCGGCATCGGTAACGACAACGTTATAGGTAGACGCCAAGTGGTCGGCAATTGACTCCGCGCACGAGAACGCCCTCGGATACGCCGTTTCATCGATACGGAACAGCGCGTCGCCATTGACCTGCCCCGCCGCGGGATCGAGCGCTCGCTGCGCAAAAAACTGCAGATGGCGAACGAAACGCTCGTACGGCAACGAGGTGACGTCAAGGGTCGTGGCATAGTGCTCGGAAACAATCGCGAGCACGTCGCGAACAAGCTGGACCGAAACAATCAGACGGTCAGAGCGCTGCGGCATAGTGGCGTTGACGATATGCAGCGTAATGAAACCCTGCTCTTCTTCGCTCATCTGGATGCCCATATACTCCTTGATAATCTGCAGCGCACGGCCCGCAAGCGCGTACTCCTTGCGATAGAACTGCTGGATCTCGAGCAGCAACGGATTCTCGCAGGGGACGCCCTTACGCTCGCGCTCCAAAGCAAGACTGATATGGTCTGCGAGAGCAATGAGAATCTTGTCGTTGATATCAACATTGAGCTCTCGACGGAGCATCTGAACAATGTCCTCGGAAATCACGAGGTTGACGGTGGGGATGGACTCCAAAAGATGTGCCAAGCGGTCAATCGTACGCGAATCCTGAGAAGTTCCCTCCTGCAACGCGTAGGTCTTTTCGATCGACGCCTCGTCGATGGCATCACCGACATGACGGCCAAAGCAGAGACCTCGACCGATGACGATGAGCTCGGAGCCATCGTCCGAAGTGACCATTGCGACGTTGTTGTTAAAAACTCGCTTGATAACCACGGTACCCACCACAAGAATTTACTCGGAAAGCCAGACGACAGGCTCTTTAACAGCAACAGGGCCGGAAGCGTGCTCACGAAGAGTCGAGTTCTCCGAACGCTCGCACACGATAACGAAGACCGTGGGATCGAAGCCGGCGGCGCGGACCGCGTCGAAATCGACCTCGACGAGGGGCTGGCCCGCGTCGACATGGTCACCCTGAGCAACAAGCGCATGGAAGCCCTTGCCCTCAAGTTTAACAGTGTCGATTCCGATATGCAGCATCACCTGAGCAGAGCTGTCGTCGGACATGATACCCAGCGCGTGCTCGGTCGGGAACAGCGCCGCGACGGTACCGGAGACAGGAGCGCACACCGTTCCCTCTTGGGGAACCACGGCAACGCCATCGCCCACGGCACGGCTGCTAAAAGCGGGGTCATTGGTTTTTTCCAGATGAACAAGCTCGCCGGAAACGGGAGCGAGGATTTCGAACTCGGAAGTTGCAGTCTTCTGCTCATCCGAACCGCCCATCAGGCGAGAAAAGAAACCCATGGTGGCATGTCCCTTCATAAATATAGCCCAACCAAAATCAAGCGAATGCGTCCATAGAGACACATCCGTTCAAAGACTTTGGTTAGGCCCACGTCCGAGGGACTCGGTAACCTTCCGCATTTCTTTTTACGGGAGCTATTGTAGACAAGCCCAAAGCCAGAACAATCATTATGACCGGTGAGCGGTATTTTTTCTTCGATAAACGGTATTTAAGCGGCACTTGGGGACGTTCCTTTTCTGCCGGCACCCAGGGACACTCCTTGCTCTGGCCCCATTGCACCAATTTCGTATGCGCTAGATGAAGAGTTCGCATTCCTTCCGCACGACGCAAACCTTGCTCAGCATCTGGGAAACAGCGGATAGCTTGTTGGGATCAAGCTTGCGAGCGCCTCGCGGACATACGGCGATGCAGCGCATGCAGGAGATACACGCCTCGTCAGCTGCTCGCTTGGGGTCGCCCTTGTCGATAGCGCAAACGGGGCACGCCGCGGCGCATGCACCGCAGGAGACGCAATCCTCTGTTGCCTCGGGTGCCATGCGGTGACCTCCAGCTTGTTTATAAGGACGATTGCCGGGAATAGAGGGCTCGGATGCATCCTCAGCCAACAGCTTCTGCTGAATTTGCTGCGCAAACTCTGCGAGCTGCGCCGCATCCTGCGCATCCGGTCGCCCAGCAGCAAACTGACGAGCAACGGAATGCTCAGCAATAGCAGAAACCGCTGCGACCACCCTAAATCCGGCGCGCTTCGCAACGTCCTCCAACTCTACGAGCGTGTCCTCAAACGCGCGGTTTCCGTATACACAAACCAAAACAGTCCGAGCCCCGTTGCCGCGCACTATGCCCAACCGGTCAGCCACCACAGCCGGGATTCTACCGGCATACGCCGGCACAGAGATTACGGCCACGTCGTCCTCAGTCATCGAGACGGCGCTGAAATCTAGCCCGCTATCGGTCAGATCGACGGTAACGGTATTTTTGTCCAGCGCCCCGGCCACAAGGCCAGACACCTTCCGCGTTCCACCCGTCGGACTAAACACAATTTCGAATACGTCCATCGAGGCACCCTCCCCCTACGCCTGGCGACGCGTCAAGCCGTTTTCACATCCAGCCAGAGTATACGGTACGTGGGATCCACGTTTTGGTGCACCAAACACCCCAATGCACCCACCCTACGCTGTCTGCCTCTTCGTTTTGTATTAATTACGGTACAGATTGTATATATTTACGGGATACCGCCGTGTTCTCCTGAGGTACCCCATCCTGGCCCGTGCAAAAAACGGAGTATTCTGCAACGTGACCGCGCCAGCACCGCCGCGGGTGGGCAAAACTGTAGGGCGCCGTATCATTCTAAGTCCCGACATGGCGAGAATGACGCGCCCCTGCTCCGGAAAACGGCGAAATCTGACTCGGAACGCTCGCTAGGGATATCCGAAGGCCGCCGTTGGCAATACCGAATCGTATGCAACCAACTAGAGCTGCTGAATACTCCAAAAAATGCACGACGCACCCCATGGGACCCATTGCCGCATGACAGAAAATAGGTCCTCGGCATCCCCCAGATGCATTCCCGAGAAAATCGCGTTTGGATTAGCGATGGACACGGTAAACAAAAGGGCCCGAGCGTTGTTTGCTCGGGCCCTTTTGTTTGTCTCACGCTAGCGTGCGATGCGTATGTTATCTGCGCTTGCCGCCGCCGTCGCCGGGACGACGGGAGCTGCCGCCGCGATTGCCGCCACGATTGTTACCATAGCTGCCACGGTTATCGCGACCGCCGGCGCGACCGCCGCGGGAACCGGCCTGGTTGTCACCACGCCCGCCGCGGTAGCCGCCACGGCGCTCCTCGCGGGTGTCGTCGTAGTTGCGCCAATCATCGCGACGATCGCGGCTGGCACGCGGGTCG
Source organism: Collinsella aerofaciens (assembly GCF_964283865.1). GTDB lineage: Bacteria > Actinomycetota > Coriobacteriia > Coriobacteriales > Coriobacteriaceae > Collinsella. Next base: position 18,670 of record NZ_CAXYLS010000001.1, read on the forward strand.
CGACGATCGCGCGACTCATTCGAACGACCGGCGCCGCTGCGGCCACCGTTGCCACGAGCACCCTCGCGACGCTCGCCGCCACGGACGCCGCGCTCGTCACGCGAACCACGGCCTTCGCCGCCACGGCCACTGCGCTCGTCATTGCGACCGGAACGACGACGGTCACCCGAGCCGCGCTTGCCGCCGCGCGAACCGCGGCCCTCGTCCTCGCGCTCAACACGACGACGGCCACCACGGTCCTCGTCCTCGCGGCGACGGCGATGCGCCTCGCCCTGGAACTGCTTGGCACGGCGCTCGGCACGGTTGCCGCGTGGGGTCTGCTCGACGGCAGCAGCACCCCCGCGCTCCTCGGCAGCTACCTCGCGGGCCACGCTCTCCACAGCCTCGTCCACGCGAGCCTGAACGCCCTCGCGCACGCGGGTCTTGCCGCCGCGCTTGGGACGGCCCGGACGCTCGCCGTCGCTGCGGCGCTCGTCGCGACCGCGGTTGGAACGACCGGCAACATCGCCGTAATCGTCGCCGTTGCGCTTGCCGTCGCGACGCGCCTGCTCAAGCTTCTTCTTGCTCTTGGACTTGCCGCGCTTGGTCTTCTTCTTCACCTTAAAGGCGGCAGGGTCGCGCTCGGGGTCAACCGCGGGCGGGTTGGGACCCACATGCAGGTCGCCGGCCCCGTAGATGTCGGCCGTCTTGTCCATGAGCTTCTCGATCTCGTAGAACTCATCGACATCCTGCTCGGTCACAAACGTGATGGCCCACCCCAGCTCGCCGGCGCGGCCCGTACGGCCAATGCGGTGGATATAGTCGGTCGGCTCGGCCGGCACATCAAAGTTCACGACGTAGCGCACGTCGCTGATGTCGATGCCGCGGGCGAGCACGTCGGTCGCCACCAGTACGTCGACGGTGCCGTCGCGGAAGGCCGAAAGCGCGCGCTCGCGCTGCGCCTGGCTGCGGTTGCCGTGAATCGCGGCGGCCTTGATGCCCTTACGCTCCAAGCGACGGCAGCAGCTGTCGGCGCGGTGCTTGGTGCGCATAAAGACGATAGTGCGCTCCGGGCCCTCCTTTTTGAGGAACTCGGGCAGCAGGTTGTTCTTGGCCTCGATGGACACCGGGAACACAAACTGGTCGACGGTGTCGGCGGTCGATGTAGCGGGCGCGATCTCCACGCGGGCCGGGTCGCTCACCAGGTCGGTGATCTCGCCCACGGCCTCCTCGTCGAGCGTAGCCGAGAACAGCAGCGTCTGGCGCTCGGCCGGCGTCTCGCGCACGATGCGGCGGACGGCGGGTAAAAAGCCCATATCGAGCATGCGATCGGCCTCGTCGAGCACCAGCACCTTGACCTCGTCCAGGTGGCAGGCGCCCTGCTCGATCAGGTCGACCAGACGGCCCGGCGTGGCGACCAGGATGTCGCAGCCGTACTTGAGCGCCGCGGTCTGGGGCTTGTAGCTCACGCCGCCCACGACGGTCACGGCAACATGGCCGGTAACGTCGGCGATCTTGCTCGCGACCTCGTCGATCTGCTGGGCAAGCTCGCGCGTGGGGGTGATGACGAGCATCAAGGGACCGCGACCGTTGCCCTCGGGCTTCTTGGCGCCGCGACGGCGGTTGCGGCCTCCGCGCTCGCGCACGGGCTTGGGCGGAGCGATGTGCTCCAGGTTGTTCATGGTCGGCAGCAAAAAGGCAGCCGTCTTGCCGGTGCCGGTCTGAGCGGCGGCAAGCAGGTCGCGGCCCTCGAGCACAACGGGAATCGAGCCAGCCTGGACAGGCGTGGGCGCCGTGTAGCCAAGGTTCTCGATGGCACGAAGCATCTCGTCCGAAAGTCCCAGCTCGTCAAAGGCGGGCAGGCTCTCGGTCGCGGACTCAACGGTCTCGGCGGCGCTGGCCTCGTCGGCAGCATCGAAGGCAGCCTGGGTCATGGCCTCGCGGGCCTCGTCCAGAATCTCGGCGTCCGTGACGTCGGATACAGAATTACGCATATGTTGTTGTTCCTTATCTGCACGCGTTATGGGCACGGCATGCGGCCGCGCGAGCGTGCTTGGTAGTGCGCTAATACATACAAAAACAGGTGCGCACAGAGAGGACGTTGCTCAGCACGCTGGCGATCGCTTTGGCAGCCCTATCACGCGCCGTCCAGACGCAGCGGCCCTAAGCGATGGAGCAGATTCGCCGCCGGTTAGTATACCCGCGCTTCGCATGCCCCCACGTAAACCACAGATGACGGGGCGGGCCCGGACCGATTGTCTCAATCTGTAACAATTACGGAGCAAAACCGGGTCTACATGTTACGGATCGAGACAAACGGTCGGCACGGTTCACAAACGTCTCAATCTGTAACAGTTACGGAGCAAAATCGGTCCCAATTGTTATAGATCAAGACAGAGGGGGATTTCCGTCCAGTCCAAACCAAATCTCTCGCTCTTCCTGCAATTTCGAACATGTGGCCTATAATGTTGCTTTGGTTACGCTACATATTGCGCAGCCATTTAATACGTCGCCCACCGGGGGCCATTAATTCCTATCGCCTTATTGGCCAGGAAGCAATCAAAGGAGGTATCCGTGGCAGCAGAGACGCCTTGCTCGGTCCTCTATAACGATATTCGCTCGTTCGGCGGTCTTAAACATCTCGAGATCGCCCGAATGCTCATCAATGGAAACTCTTATCTCGGCAGTACCCTGCTCGAGAAATGCTCTTCCAACCGCTCGTATCTCACCCGTTACATCGTCCATCGCGAGCCTGACCAGTGCGCGCCCGCCATCTACAGCGACTTTGCCGTCACCACGCTCAATCTTTCCGCGGCAATCTGCAGCAAGCTCGGCGGCGGCGAGTCCGCCTATCAGGCAATCGCCGAGCACTATCGCGGCCCGGCCGCCAACGAAATGATGTCGGCTCTCGCCAGCTACAAGTTGGACAGCCGCCTATATGCAAATGCCCTCAATCACATCGACAACTTTGACGGCAATGCCGTGCGCGAGAAGAGTACGCTTTACCTTATGCTCTTTGTGGCAACGGGGGCGCTCGCCGACCCCATCCAAGGCGTGGCTACCGTCGAGCGCTTTTGCGACAGCAAGACAGGCGGGCACTTTGGCACCACCGAAACTACCGTCGGACGTGGCTTTACTGGCAGCCTGGAGCAGCCGCGCACCGTCGCCCCCAACCTCGGTCTGCTCAGGACACATGCCGACAACTGCGTTGACATGCAGATCCACCCCCTTACGCGTGACCCGCGCGGCACGGTAATTGGGTCCTTGCCCAAAACCTCGCCCAGCATCACCGATGTAGGCGCCGACGCATCGCGCGAGCATCTCCGCATTTGGCTCGAAGGCGGACGCTGGTACGCCCAGGGCCTTGGGTCGACCAACGGCACAGCGCTCGAATCGGGTGCAGGCGACGGCGATATTGTGATTGAGCCGCCGCGCGACCAACGCGAGCCCGGCAAGATCTATCCCCCGGTGGAAATCGAAAACAGCGACAGGCTCCATCTGGGTCTCTATACGACATTCCTTGTCATTGTGGACTAGCGCGGACGGCGATCGAAAGACGGCCGCCGTCCGTCTTTTGTCTTCTACCTTCTGCGTCGTAAACGACAATACTCAGCGGTATACGTGGGCAGTGCGGTTATCATGGTACTTTACCGATATCCGCACTGCTCACGTATACGCGCGGCAACCCATGCCAGACAAAGGAACGCCATGGATACTACCGATAGCGCCTATGGCGACAAACTCATCCGTCTCGACACGTTCGATACCGCCGTGGCAGTCGACCCCAGTGCCGAGGACGACGCCAAGCGCCGGTTTATGACGCTTATTCTTCAGACGGCATACCGTGACGGCGGCAATATCGGGCACGTGCTGCGCGCGACCAACACGAGCGGCGAGGTCTTTGCCGTCAAGCTGCTCAAGGACAACGCCATCCTTTCCGACCAGACGCCCGATCGCTCTGCCGAGCAAGCGGCTGCGCACCTGGCCAGCACCGCCGCGCTGTTCGAGGAGTACCGTCATCTGTGTACCGTCTCGTACCTGCGCGGATTTCCGCGCGTCTATGGCTACGGATCGTGCGAGAACGACCCGCTCATCCTCATGGAGTGGGTCGAGGGCACCTCGCTCAAGCAGGCGCTGCCCTTGCTTCCGCACGACGCCTCGGGCGGGCTGACCACCCAGATGGTCGCCGCCGTCGGAAACGCCGTACTTCGCGCGCTCTTGATGACCCAAGGCCTCGTGAATCCGGTCATCCATCGCGACCTGTCGCCTGCCAATATCATGTTCCGCACCACCAGCCGAACGCTCGAGCAGCAGATTGCCGATTGCTCCTTTGACCCCTGCCTCATCGACATGGGCTCCGCGACCATGGCCCTCGGCGACGACACGATCACCCGGCGCGCCGACATCTGGCGCTTTGCCACGCCCGCATACGCCGCGCCCGAAATGCTCACGCAGGATATCGAAGGCATCGCGGCCCTTCGCCGCTCGCCCGCGATCGACGTCTATGCGCTTTCGAGCATTCTGTACCAGCTCTACAGCGGTCGCAAGCCGTTCGATGTTGAGTCGACGGGTGCCGCGGCGACCGGCTCGTTCTACCTCATAAAGACCAAGACCAAGCCGGCGCCGCTCGAGCCGCGCTGCGAGGGCGACAAAGCGCTTGTCCAGATCATCATGAAAGGCATTTCGGTCGAACAGGGCGATCGCCCTACCGAGCAGCAGATGCTCGAGGTGCTCTCGACATACCTCCCCGCTGCAGAATCTGAGGACCGCGAGGGTGCAGGAGACGAGGCCGCAATTGATATCGATTCTGGCACGCACCTTAAGGTCGACGTCGCCGGCGAGCGCGCGCGAGAGATCCTGGAGCAGGCCCGGCACGACGCCATGACCCGCCGTCGCTTTATTATCGGCGGCGTCGTTGCGGTCGTTGCGGGGCTCGGCGTCGTTGGCGCGGCAACCCATGGCTTTGGCATCCCCGACTACCTGGACGGCATCCGCGGTTCGCTTGACGACTACACTTGGGACCAGCTGCAGGAGATTTCGCTCAAGATTAAGGCCGCCGAGACCCGTAGCGAGGCACGCGAGATTGCCAAGCGCTACCACCTGCTCGACGCTGATGGGCATATCCCCTATCCGTGCACTAAGCGTGTGAAGCTCGCCAACGGGCTGGAGGTCGGCGCTCAGCTTGTGGGCATCCGCCACGACGAACTTCTGGACGGTACAGGCAAGGCCGGACTGACGTTTATGTTCGATGCGGGTATTGCCGAGCGCAACGCTGCGGCTGAACCGCCGAGCGCCGGCTGGGCAGATTGCGAGCTGCGGGAATGGCTCAACGGCGACGGCCTTAAGCTGCTGCCCAACGAGTTGCGCGCACTCATCAAATCCGTCAAAAAGATCTCAAATAACGTTGGCGCCGCCAACAGTGCATCGTGTCTGAGCGAGTTGCCCGCAACCCTTTGGCTGCCCGCCATGGTCGAGCTGTGCGGTACGCAACCGCCCGATTCGTTTGCCGAGGACTATCACTACCTGGCAGACATCTACAACGGCGAGGGCAAGGAGTACCAACTCTTCCGCGAGCTCAAGGTGAGCCCGTATTCCACGAACGAGACGATGGTCCGCCAGTGGAAGGGCAAGGACACTTGTTGGTGGGAGCGCACGGTGAGCCCCGACACATCGGAGAGCGAAGGCACGCTCTATATGAACCGCGTGGGGCACGACGGCGACGTCTTTACGTACGCAACGCCTGCGGAAAAGCCAAGCAAGCGAACCTGCGTGATCCCCGGGTTCTGCATCTAGGGAGCGGGCGTCTTGCCGTGACGGGACCCCTCCCCGGCAATTGTCTCGTTCTGTAACACTAGCTCGGCAGATACAGATCTAGATGTTACAGAACGAGACAAAACCCAACCCCGCGAGACAACATCTCAATCTGTAACAGTAAGGGGTCAAAAAACTCTCTAGATGTTACAGATCAAGACATTTGAGTTGACCGCGGACGCTCTGTCTCGATCTGTAACAGTTAGAGGTCATATTTGCTGCTAGATGTTACAGATTGAGACATTAAGTTTCCCGTCAACTGTTTGTCTAAATCTGTAACAGTTACGGCTCAAAAACCGGTTCAGACGTTACAGATTGAGATGTTTGGCAGAGACGGCCACCGATTGAGCAGCCGCCCTCATCTGTAATGAAAAGTCATACATTCCAACTATTACTGGACACCCCCAGGGGGTATGGGTGTATAGTATCGGCAGGTTAACAATTCCAACACCGAACCACAGAAAGGAGAAGCCATGGCTCAAGATAAGTTCGACGTGGGCGGCATGACATGCGCCGCCTGCCAGGCGCACGTGGACCGCGCCGTGAGCAAGCTCGACGGCGTCCAAAGCGTCGCGGTCAACCTGCTCGCCGGTTCCATGATGGTCGACTACGACCCCGCGCAGGTCTCCCCCGACGATATCTGCACCGCCGTCGATCGTGCCGGCTACTCGGCCTCGCCCGTCGATGCGAGCGCCGGTGCCGCCGGCTCAAACGGCAACGCGCAAGCCAGGTCCGGCGCCGCCCACATGGAGTCGCCAACCAAAAAGCTGGAGGCCGCCGCCTCTGCCATGCGAACCCGCCTCATCATCTCGATCGTATTCCTTATCCCACTGTTCTACATAGGCATGGGGCACATGCTTGGCTGGCCGCTGCCCAGCATTTTCACCGACCATACCCACAGCATGACGCTCGCCCTCACCGAGCTCGTCCTACTCATCCCCATCATCTATGTCAACGACGCGTACTTTATCAATGGCTTCAAATCACTCGCGCACGGCGCGCCCACCATGGACGCCCTCATCGCCGTCGGGGCCACCGCGTCCATCGCCTGGTCGCTCTACGCCATGTTCATCATGGCCGACCAGCTAACCGCAGGTCAGGTGCACGAGGCCATGATGACAGGCATGGACAATCTGTATTTTGAGAGCGCGGGCACGATCCTGTCGCTCGTCACCGTAGGCAAATATCTCGAGACGCGCAGCAAGTCCAAAACCGGCGGCGCCATCGAAGCGCTGATCGACCTGGCGCCCAAGACCGCGACCGTCGTGGCGGAGGACGGCAGTGAGACCACCGTCGACGTCGACAGCATCCTTCCCGGCCAGGTCCTGCGCGTGCGCCCCGGCGAGTCCATCCCCGTCGATGGCGTGGTGCTCGAAGGCAGCTCGGCCGTGGACGAGAGTGCGCTCACCGGCGAGTCCATCCCCGTGGAAAAGACCGCCGGCGACACCGTCAACGCCGCCACTGTCAACCGCACCGGCTCGTTTACCTTCCGCGCCACGCGTGTGGGCGCCGAGACATCGCTCGCCAAAATTATCCAGCTCGTCGAGGACGCCAACGCCACCAAGGCGCCCATCGCCCGCATGGCCGACAAGGTCGCCGGTGTGTTCGTGCCCGTGGTGTTCGCGATCTCGGCCGTGACCTTTGCAGTCTGGATGGCACTGACCGGCAGCGTGAACGAGGCACTCACTTCTGCCGTGGCCGTGCTGGTGATCAGTTGTCCGTGCGCGCTCGGCCTGGCCACGCCCGTCGCCATTATGGTCGGCACCGGCAAGGGCGCCGAGATGGGCATTCTGTTTAAGAGCGCCGAGGCGCTGGAGAACCTGCGCAGCGTGGGCACCGTGGTGCTCGATAAGACAGGCACGGTCACCCGCGGCAAGCCTGCCGTGACCGATATCGTGGTAGCCACGCGCACCGACGGCTCGCCCGCCATGAGCGAAAAGGCGCTGCTCAAGCTGGCCGCCGCATTGGAGCGCTCAAGCGAGCACCCGCTGGCCGAGGCGATTATGGCCGAGTGCGAGATGCGCGGAATTGTCGCGCGCATGGTCGAGGACTTTGCTGCCGTGCCCGGTCGTGGCGTTACGGCGCGCGAGGGTCAAAATGTCATCGCCGCCGGCAACGTGCGTCTGATGGACGAGTTAGGCGCGAAGGTGCCCGCCGGCCTTGCCGAACAGTTCGCCGCCGAGGGCAAAACACCGCTGTTCTTTGCCAAGAACAGCGAGCTCGTCGGTACCATCGCCGTGGCCGACGAGGCGGACGAGGCGGGCGCCGAGGCCATCGCCGCGCTGCGTTCGCTCGGCGTCGACGTGCGCATGCTCACCGGCGACAACCGCGTGACAGCCGAGGCAATCGCCCGCCGCGTGGGACTGAACAGCAAGCAGGTCATCGCCGACGTCCTGCCCGCTGACAAGGAGCACCACGTCCGCGAGCTGCAGGATGCGGGCGGCAAGGTCGCCATGGTGGGCGACGGCATCAACGACTCCCCCGCCCTGGCGCGCGCCGACGTGGGCCTTGCCATCGGCACCGGCGCCGACATCGCCAAAGAAGGGGCAGATGTGGTGCTCATGCGCAGTGACCTCATGGACGTCGCACGCGCCATCGAGCTTTCGCGCGCCACGATCCGCAACATCAAGCAGGACCTGTTCTGGGCACTGTTCTACAACGGCATCGGCATTCCGCTCGCCGCGGGCGTGTTCTTCCCCCTCACCGGTTGGCAACTCTCGCCGATGTTTGGCGCCGCGGCCATGAGCCTGTCGAGTGTCTGCGTCGTAAGCAACGCGCTGCGCCTGAAATCCTTTAAGCCTAAAGTGGCAAAATAGGCTCACCACTAAGTCCATTTAGAACGGGTTTTCCAGGTGCCCGAGATTGGCCCGAAAGAGGAGCGACGCGTACTTTGGTACGCGATCGACGGTTTGAAGGTCAAGGTCGGGTGCCTGGGAAAGCCGACACAACAGAGAGGAATACCCATGCGTTACACAATCAAAACTTCCGGCCTCATGTGCGGCCACTGCGACGCCACTGTCGAGACGGCACTGCTCAACGTGGTCGGCGTGACCGACGCCGACGCCGATCACGAGACCCAGACCGTCCAGGTGGAGTGCGCCGACACCGTGACCGCCGAGCAGCTCGCCGCCGCCGTCGAGGCCGCGGGCGAGAAGTTCCACGCCCTGTCCGTGACCGCCGCGTAGCAGCTACCAGAAGCACTCGACCCCATCGACCAGAAACGAGGACCCGCCATGATGGCAGACCACAAATCGGTGACCCGCATGCTCAAGACGGCACGCGGCCAGATCGACGGCATCTTGCGGATGGTCGATGAGGACCGCTATTGCGTCGATATTTCCACGCAGCTCATGGCCACACAGGCGCTCCTCGCGCGCATTAACGCCGATGTGCTCAAGGCACATATCGAGGGCTGCGTGACTTCGGCAATCGAATCGGGCGACGAAGACCTCAAAGCCGCCAAGCTCGCCGAGATCGAACGCGTCGTCGACAAGCTCTCCAAGTAATTGGGGCATTGGAAACAGACTTCTTTGCACCGTCTTGGTGTTCCGGGGACAGGTATGTTTGCACCACATTGGTGCAGATTAACCTGTCCCCCTTGCTCTAAATCGGGTATAAAGGCGTGCAGCATATCGAACGAAAGGCAATTTGCATGAATGACTTTATGAAGGGTCGCAATGGCGCCGATGAACTCACCATCGTAATGGGTTTTGCCGGCATCATCATCGCGATGATCGGATCGATAGCCCGCATCCAGTGGCTCAGCTGGATCGCCATCGCCGTCATCGTACTCGGCGTGCTGCGTGGCCTGTCCAAAAACATCGACGCCCGCCGCAAGGAAAATGATTCCTTCGTTGCCGCGACTGCCAACGTCCCCTGCCTGGGCAAATTCGTCGCCAGCTTAGGCGGCGGGACTGCGGCTTCCAACGCCTCGCGCGCGGCCGGCACCAGCAAGGAAGACTTTGAGCGCGCCAAGCGAACGGCCAAGAAGATGTGGAAGGGCCGCAAGACCACGGCGTACCTCAAGTGCCCCAACTGCGGCCAGATGCTGTCCGTCCCCAAGGGCAAGGGCAAGATCCGCGTCACCTGCCCCAAGTGCCACGCCAAGATGGAAACGCGCTCCTAGCCGCTACACCATAGGACAAAATAAAAGCCGAGGCCTCACACTGAGACCTCGGCTTTTTGCATGGGGCGACATCATTCGATAAAGCTGTCGCCCCGTCGCGCCAGCGCCTAAGCTACGCCGTCGCGGGCGAGCTCCTCGGCCAGCACCTCAGCCGGCATGGCTATAATCGTGTCGAGCTCGTTATCAACCTCGGGGATACGCTTCACCTTGAGCTTGCGCACCAGATCACCGCGGCACATCACGTGCATTGGCTCACGCAGAGCGCACAGGTCATCGAGCGGGTTCTCGCGCGTCACCAGGATATCGGCGGCCTTACCGCACTCGATTGTGCCGGTCTCGCCGCCCAGGCCCAGCAGCTCGGCATTGACCTGCGTGGCCGTATGCAGCGCAAACGCATTGCTCACGCCCACGTACTTGGCAAAATAGGCCACCTCGCGCCACATGTCGTACTGGGTCACGAACGGGCAGCTCGAATCCGTGCCCAGGCCTACCTTGATACCGGCTTCCAGCGCCGCACGCGCACTCTCGATAATGCCCGAGCATACGATGTCGCCGTTCTTCTTTTGCGTGTCAGTCGAATGAGTCTTCTCCGGATCGAGCAATACAAACGGCAGTGCGGGGCTGATGGTGCAGGTCACGCTGGGCGCACGCCCCTCAAGCTGTGTACCCGCGGCGCCGCGGTACAGCTCCAGGGTCTCGGGCGTCAACGGAGCGCCGTGCTCAATCGTGTCAACGCCGGCCTCAAGCGCGGCCTTCACGCCCTCGGTGCTCTCGACATGAGCCATAACAGGAAGCCCAACCTCGTGCGCCGCCTTGCACGCCGCCGCGGCGACATCGACCGACATGCGCAGCACGCCCGGCTCGCCCACCTCAGTCGCATCGAACACGCCGCCCGTTACGAACAGTTTAATGACATCGGCACCGCGCGCATACAGGTCTCGCACCTGCTCGGCTGCCTCGACGGGGCTGTTGGCCACCTGGGCGAACAAGCCCGCGCCATGGCCGCCCGGCACCGTGACGCCCGTTCCCGGCGCTACCAGGCGCGGACCCTGATACTTGCCGGCGTCGATAGCGTCGCGCACGGCAATGTCGGCAAACAGCGGGTCGCCCGCGCCGCGCACCGTGGTCACGCCGCTTGCCAGCTGCTGCTGGGCACTGCCCTTGAGGATGCGGCGGACGATGGCACGGCCCACGGGATTATCGAGTTTCTTCATCAGCGCTCCCGCATCGCCGGCCGAGACAGGCTTGCCCGAACCGCACAGGTGCACGTGCATATTGATGAGACCGGGCATGAGATACGCACCACCCAGGTCGATAACCTCGGCACCTGCAGGCGCCTGCGCCACAGCACTCGGCCCCATCCAGGTGATGACGCCGCGCTCAACAGTCACGGCCATATCGGGTTGCGGCTCCATATGCTCCGAACCATCCAGAATGGTCGCATTGATAAACAACGTGGAACGATCGGCAGATGCCATATCGAGCTCCTCCCTCACGATTAACTTGAACATTTGTCCATTATCACCTAGTCCCGCTGGATTGCTGCAGACGCATCGGTTAACGGAAGGAAGAGAGGATGTGGGGGACGGAATACGTTGCAGTCCCATCCCAGCGGCACTAGGGAAATCTCTCGATCTATAACAGGTACAGGGTTATTGGGCCCCCTGATGTTACAGATCGAGACATTCGGTCGACGTTTCACCGGCTTGTCTCGATCTGTAACAATTACGAGCTCAAACAACCTCTAAACGTTACAGATCGAGACAAAACCTCTCAGCGCCCATACCACTGGCATCTCCACTCCTCAGCCAATTCAACCTGCCGAGGAATACCCGCCAGCCTCATTTTCTCGACTAGGTTCCCCGGGTTCTTGAGTTCGTTAAACGTAAACCGAAGCACCTTATGCCCGAGCATTGTCAGATGAGATTCCCGCTGACGCTCTGCCACGAATGGGTCAACCGACTCCCGACCCTCGCCGCTCTGCAAGGTGTACTTCCCCTTTCCGTCGAGCTCGCCGATGACACACGTCCCGTCCTCGAGCCGCCAAAAATAGTCGACGCGAAACACCTGGCTCGGATCGAGCGGGTCGCGAAACTCCACCTGCAGCTCCGGAACCGGAAAGCCGTACGCAATAAAGAATGCTCGGAACCGAGACTCGCCGCCGTTTTCAAACAGCCCGTCCGCATACGACGCAATCACCTGTGCCCTGCGATACCCTCGCCTGCCCTCGCAATCGGCGCGGAGGCGCTCGCACAAATCCCCACGTGATACGCCTTTCGCCCGCAGTGCAGAATCGGCAATCGCCAACCCGTAGGAGAACGGCGCACGCAGTAGACAATCCTCCACCGTGCGCCAAAACGACGTCACCCGCACGCCATCAACATGCTCGAGTGCGCCCGCCATCTGCGGACGCAACAACCTGCACCCGCCGCTCAACGCCACCGAACAACCCGTCTTAACAAGAAAACGCGACCCAAGCAGATCATTCGGCACCTCCAGACCCCACAAAAGCGCCGCGTCATAGCCCCAAAACGCCCAATCGGGATGAAACTCTGCAAGCCCTTTGATGGTACGCAGCGTTCGCTCCGCCGGCGTCAGCACACCCCAATCATGTTGAAAGCAGAACAAATACGGCTCGGGTTCCGCGATATCGTCGGTTCCAACATGACGCCGCAGCCACATGAGCTCGGCATTGTCATGCGTTGCGAGCAGCGCACCTTGCTCGGTCGCCTCCGTGAGTCGCGCGAGCATCCTATTCCGCGCCAACGTGTTGCGAGTCGTATGCTTGTGCTTGAAAACGGTATTAGACACTTCCATCACCACCACATCGGACAAATGGACCATCGTCACCGTTGCCTCCGCCGACAAACGTTTCGACCTGTAACAGGAAGACCGATTTTTGGACTGTAGATGTTACAGATTGAGACATCCCCCCCCCCAGCCAGGTGCCAAACGTCTCGATCTGTACCAGTAAGACGTTCTCCAGGCCCCTAAACGTTACAGATTTAGACAAACCAGCGGCGCCCAAGCATTCGTCTCGATCTGTAACAGATAGACTGGTTTTTGTCCCCAAACGTTACAGATCGAGACAAAAGGGCAGAAGGCAAGGCAGGCGACAACCGCCCATCCTCTACCCCCATTCCTGTTCGTAGATGTTGAGGGACTTTACGTACCGCCCCTGGGCGCCCATGATGTCGCGGACCAGACGCAAGAAGAAGCTGATGCACGAGGTGTCAAAGCCGTCCTGCAGATCCTCGGGATGCACCGCACCCGGTCCGTCGACCGCCGTGTCGTTCAGGCGCGCGATGTCATACAGGTAGAGCTGTCCCGCCGTAAGCCAGACATCGTCGACGCAGGCGAGGCGCACCGCAATCGCGCCGTCGTTCCAATGCTCCTTCTGCACGATATGCGGGTCGTAGACATCAAAGCGATGATCGGTGCGCGTGTCCTTCAGCACGACCATGCCGGACGCAGGATTCTTGTCCAAAATGCCAAAGCGCGAGAAATACTGCGTGTCGCGTACCTGCTCGAGCCGCTTGAGCGAGGCAGGCGAAAGCGATGCCGGCGGCTCGTCAACATATAGCTCGAGCAGCGTTTTGCCATGGCGATAGGGGCGCTCAAACAGCAGCCAATCGGTAAACGCCATGTTGTAGGCCATGATTTCGTTTTGAGAAGGCCCCTCGCAATAGCTGAGCCACGGGTCGACAATGACCTCGAACTGTTCGCGTGCCGGCTCCAGGAATTGAAACTTCCGCAGCATCCAAAAGTGAGCCATGTCGGCAATATCGTTGCCGACGGCTTCAGCAAGCTCTGCTCGGTCAAAAGCGTGGTCAGTCATGGCATCCTCCTCAAACTGATGGACCTCAATTTGAGCTTACGAGGAGGGTGGGCAGCCACGACCAGCGCGGGCAAAATAGGCCTCCGGCTGCAAACCAGATGCTGACCAAACACTTGACGAAAAGCTTGACCGAAAATGCGCACCGCAACAAAACCGCAGGCAAACATAGACGGCCAACCCGCCCTTTTGAGCCAGATGCCCGCAGCCACCACAGAAACAACAGGTGACCACAGCCCAAGAAGTCGACAAATGAACACCCGCACGTCGACAAACGAGCAAACTGCTCGCAAATCCGCAAGGAGTGTCCCCGAATGCCGGCACAAAAGGAACGTCCCTAACTGTCGGCACTTAGGGACGTTCCTTTTGTGCCGGCAGTTAGGGACAGCCCTTGCCGATTCGATTGTTGAATATCTCCGTGACTACTTTACAGTTCCAGTGCCTCGGCAACCTCGGCAGCGCAGGCCAGGGCATCGGCCATGGCACTCACCACGAGCGAGCTGCCGTTGCGGGCGTCGCCGGCCACATACACCGGCGCGGCATCCGCAGCAACGCCATCCACGCGGGCCGCGAGGTGCGAGCCCTCGGCAGCCATCACCGGCAGCGGACGACCAGCGGTGGCAACAGGCACGCTCACCACATCGAACACGCCATGCTCGGGACCCGTAAAGCCACAGGCGATGAGCACCAGCTGCGCCGGCACCTCGTGCTCGGAGCCCGCAATGCGTTCGGGCTTGCCGGCCGACCAATCTAGATCGACTACGCGCAGACCCGCGGCCGCGCCCTTCTTGTCCAGCAACACCTCGAGGGTATCCACACCCCAGGCGCGCATCTCGCCACCCATGGCGGCAATGGCCTCTTGCTGGCCATAGTCGGTCTTCTTCACATTGGGCCACTGCGGCCAGGGGTTGCTCGCCGTACGCTTATCGGGCGCCGCCGGCAAGAACTCAAACTGACGCACGCTGCGCGCGCCCTGACGTGCGGCGGTACCCACGCAGTCGTTGCCCGTATCGCCACCGCCAATGACCACAACGTCCAGGCCGCGCGCGTCAATAGCGGGCTCGCCGCCGTCGAGTACCGACACAGTCGAAGCCGTCAGGTAATCCACGGCATACACCACGCCCGGGGCATCCACATTCGTAGCCGAAAGACCGCGGGGCGCACGAGCACCAGCAGCCACCACAACGGCGTCAAAGCCATTGAGCTTGGCTGCCACCGCAGGGTCCGTCACATCGGCGCTCAGCTCAAAGACGATACCCAGCTCGCGCATGAGCGCCACGCGACGCTCGACCACGGACTTCTCGAGCTTCATGTTGGGAATGCCGTACATGAGCAGGCCGCCCGGGCGGTCGTCACGCTCAAACACCGTCACGCGGGCACCGCGACGCGCGAGCTCCCACGCAGCCACCAGGCCAGCCGGGCCAGAACCAACCACGGCGACCGAGGGCGCGTCCTCCCCCGCCGGCTCAAAGCGACGCGGACCGCCATTTGCCCATTCGTGGTCGCTGATCGCACGTTCGTTGTCATGGATCGTCGTGGGCTGGCCATCGACCGAACCCAGGTTGCACGCGGCCTCGCACAGCGCCGGGCACACACGACTCGTGAACTCGGGCATGGGCGAGGTGAGCGACAGACGCTCGGCAGCCTCGTCCCAGCGGCCGCGGTACACCAGCTCGTTCCACTCGGGAATCAAGTTGTGCAGCGGGCAGCCGCTCGGACGTGCCTTGCCAAAGCTCGCGCCCATCTGGCAAAACGCCACGCCGCACATCATGCAGCGGCTCGCCTGGGCGCGACGTGCGTCGTCATCGAGCTCCACATACAGGGGATCAAAATCATGACTGCGCTCCTCCACGGGACGCAGCTCGTGGGTCACGCGATCGATATCAAGAAAAGCACCGGGCTTACCCATGGCACTTACGCCTCCTTCTTGGTCGAAGCAACAGGGCTGGCAGCCACGGACGCAGCGCCCGCAGCACCGCCCGCAGCATCGAAGCGAGCGAGATCCGCAGCGCTCGCGCGACCGGTCACGATGTCAAACGCCAGCTCCTCTGCCTGCGCATGCGTCTTGCCGACGGCCTCGGCGGCGGCGACAATCGCCAGCACACGCTCGTACTCGGTCGGAATGACCTTCACGAAGTGCTTGCTCATCGTCTCAAAGCTGTAGAGCAGCTTGATGCCGCGCGGGCTCTGCGTCGCGTCCACGTGCTCCTGGATGAGCTCGCGAATCTGTGCCAGCTCGCCGGCCGTCGGGGCCTTGAGCTCCACGCTCTCGTGGTTCACGCGGGCACTGAGCGTGCCGTACTGGTCAAAGACATAGGCCACGCCACCCGTCATACCGGCGGCGAAGTTCTGCCCGACCTCGCCCAAGATGAGCGCCAGACCGCCCGTCATGTACTCGCAGCCATGGTTGCCGCAGCCCTCGACCACCACGGTGGCACCGGAGTTGCGCACGCCAAAGCGCTGGCCTGCCAGACCGTTAATGAAGCCGCGGCCGCTCGTGGCGCCAAAGAACGCAACGTTGCCCACGATGATGTTCTCGTCGAACTTGTAGGTCGCATGCGGGTTGGGGCGCACCGACACCTCGCCGCCCGAAAGGCCCTTTCCAAAGTAGTCGTTGGCGTCGCCGCACACGTTGAGCGTAATGCCGCGCGGCAGGAACGCGCCAAAGCTCTGACCGGCCGAACCATCGCAATCGACGGTGATGGAGCCGGCGGGCAAGCCCTCGGGATGTGCCTTGGTCACCGCGTTGCCCAGGATGGTGCCCACGCAACGGTTGACGTTGGCTATATCGGCGCGGAAGCGAATCGGACGCAGGTGCGCACGGGCATCGGCCGTATAGGGCACGAACAGCGTGGAGTCGAGCGTCTTGTCGAGCTCGCTGTCCGCGGCCATCTGCGGCAGGAAGTGACGACCGTCGGCACCCGGGATATGGGCACCGAACTCGCAGGTCGCGCTCGCCAGCACGGGCGACAGATCGAGCAGGTTGGCCTTACGGTTGCCCGGGACCTCAATCTGGCGCAAGCACTCGGGATGGCCGACCATCTCGTCGACGGTGCGGAAGCCCAGGCTCGCCATGACCTCGCGCAGTTGCTCGGCAACAAAGAGCATAAAGTGCTCGACGTGTTCGGGCTTGCCGCGGAAGCCGCGACGCAGGCGGCAGTTTTGCGTGGCGATGCCGGCGGGGCAGGTATCCTGCTGGCAGTCGCGCTGCATGAGGCAGCCCATCGAGATGAGCGGCATGGTCGCAAAGCCAAACTCCTCGGCGCCCAGCAGGCAGGCGACGGCAACATCGGTGCCGTCCATGAGCTTGCCGTCGGCCTCGAGCACCACGCGCGAGCGCAGGCCGTTTTGCAGCAGCGTCTGCTGGGCCTCGGCAAGGCCAAGCTCCAGCGGCAGACCGGCGTGCCAGATCGAATCGCGAGCAGCGGCACCCGAGCCGCCATTGTGGCCGCTGATCAAGATCTTGTCGGCAGCGCCCTTGGCCACACCGGTGGCGATGGTGCCGACGCCGGCCTCGCTGACCAGCTTGACCGACACGCGTGCGCCAGGGTTGGCGTTCTTAAGGTCAAAGATGAGCTCGGCCAGGTCTTCGATGGAGTAGATGTCGTGATGCGGCGGAGGCGAGATCAGGCCGATGCCGGGCGTAGACTGACGGACCTCGGCAATCCAGGGGTAGACCTTCTTGCCGGGCAGGTGGCCACCCTCGCCGGGCTTGGCGCCCTGGGCCATCTTGATCTGAATCTCGAAGGCGCTGCACAGGTAGCGGCTCGTCACGCCAAAGCGCGCACTTGCCACCTGCTTGATCGCGGAGTTCTTGGAATCACCGTTAGCCAGCGGGGTCTCGCGACGCGGGTCCTCACCGCCCTCGCCGGAGTTGGAACGGCCGTGCAGGCGGTTCATGGCGATGGCCATGCACTCGTGCGCCTCTTTGCTGATGGAGCCATACGACATGGCGCCGGTGTTAAAGCGGCGGACGATGTTGAGTGCGGGTTCGACCTCGTCGAGTGCCACCGGAGTGCGACCGCTGGCATCAAAGTCCAGCAGGTCGCGCAGGCGCACGGCGCGGCCGGTGCGGTGCAGGCGGGCGCTGTACTCCTTAAAGGTGTCGTAGCTGTCCTCACGGCAGGCGGTCTGCAGCAAGTAGACAGTCTGCGGATCGATGAGGTGATCCTCGCCGCCGAGCGGGCGCCACTTGGTCAGACCCAGTGTGGGCAGCTGATCGGGAGCCGGGCTCTTAAGGATAGCGAGCGCGGCGTCGTAGCGCTCGTTTTGCTCGCACTCAACGTCCTCGACACCCATACCGCCCACACGGCTCACCGTGCCGGCGAAGTACGCGTTGACGAACTCCGGCGTAAAGCCCACGGCCTCGAAGATCTGCGCCGAATGGTAGCTCTGCACCGTGGAGATGCCCATCTTGGACATGATGGAGACGATACCGGCGGTCGCAGCCTTGTTGTAGTTGGCGATGCCCTGCTCGGCCGTCACGTCCAGGTCGCCGCGTGCCGCCAGATCGCGGATGCACGCATGTGCGTTGTACGGATAGATGCCGCTCGCGGAGTAGCCCACCAGTGCCGCAAAGTCGTGCGGGGACACGGCGTCGCCGCACTCCACCACGATGTCGGCAAAGGTACGCACGCCAGCGCGAATCAGGTGGTTGTGCACACAGCCCACGGCGAGCAGCGACGGCACGGGCACCTCGCCCGCAGCGGCACGATCGCTCAACACCACAATGTTCACGCCGTCGCGGACCGCAGCCTCAACGTCCTCGGCAAGCTGTTTGAGCGCAGCCTGCAGCGCGCCCTCGCCGGCATCGCGGCGGTAGACGGCACGGAAACGACGGGTCTTAAAGCCAACACGGTCGATGGCACAGATATGCTCGAGCTCTTCCTCGTTGAGCAATGGGCGCTCCAAGCGCACCAGCTGACAGGCCGTGCGGGAATCCTCGAGCAGGTTGCCGTGGTTGCCCAGGTAGAGCGTGGTCGAAGTCACCATGTGCTCGCGCAGGGCATCGATCGGAGGATTCGTGACCTGAGCGAACAGCTGATAGAAGTAGTCAAAGAACGAACGCGTCTTCTTGGACAGGCAGGCCAACGGCGTATCGATACCCATCGAGGCGAGCGGGGCCTTGCCCTGCTGGGCCATGGGGCGCACGACCTCGTCAACATCATCCCAGTGATAGCCGAGCTTGGCCATGCGCACGGCGGCGGGCACCTCGGCATCCTCGGCGGGCGCGGGCGCGGCGGGCTCATCGAGCGCGTCGACGGTCAGTGTCTCCTCGGCAATCCAGTCGCGGTAGGGCTTCTCCTTGGCATAGCGGGCGCGCAGCTCGTCGTTGTAGATCACGCGGCCGCGGGCAAAATCGACCTCGAGCATCTGGCCCGGTCCCAGGCAGCCGCTCGTCAGGATGTTCTCGGGG
The DNA here is from genome assembly GCF_964283865.1 of Collinsella aerofaciens. Lineage (GTDB taxonomy): Bacteria > Actinomycetota > Coriobacteriia > Coriobacteriales > Coriobacteriaceae > Collinsella. The sequence continues at coordinate 37,837 of NZ_CAXYLS010000001.1, forward strand.
CTCACCTCGATGGTGCCCACCTCGCTTGCCAGCATAAAGCGGCCATCGCGCGTCACGTAGTAGCGGGCGGGGCGCAAGCCGTTGCGGTCGAGGGCGGCGCCCAGCGTGCGACCGTCGGTAAAGGCGATGGCCGCCGGGCCGTCCCAGGGCTCCATGAGCATGGACTGGTAAGCGTCGTAGGCGCGGCGCTCCTCACTCAGGCTATCGTTGTGGTCCCACGGCTCGGGCAGCAACATGGACGCGGCACGCGTGAGCGGGCGACCGTTCATGACCAAGAATTCGAGCACGTTGTCCAGAATCGCGGAGTCGGAACCCTCGCGGTTGATGATGGGCATCACGCGCTCAAGATCGTGCTGCAGCACGGGGCTGTACAGGTTGGGTTCGCGGGCGCGAATCCAGTTGACGTTGCCCTTGAGGGTGTTGATCTCGCCGTTATGGATGATAAAGCGGTTGGGGTGCGCACGCTCCCAGCTGGGCGTGGTGTTGGTGGAGTAGCGCGAGTGGACGAGCGCCACGGCCGTTTTGACGGCGGCGTCGTTGAGGTCGATGAAGAAGCGGCGCATCTGCGTGGCGACCAGCATGCCCTTGTACACGATGGTGCGCGAGCTCATGGAGCACACGTAGAAGATCTTGTCTCGCAGGGCAAACTCGGCATCGGCCTTCTTTTCGATGGTGCGGCGGCACACGTACAGGCGACGCTCAAAGGCATCGCCGACGGGCGTGTCGTCCGGACGGCCCAGGAAGGCCTGCAGGATAGTGGGCATGCAGGCGCGGGCCGTCTCGCCCAGGTCGTGCGGGTCGACGGGCACCTCGCGCCAAAAGAGCAGCGGCACGCCGGCCTCGGCACAGCCCTCCTCAAACACGCGGCGGGCATCCTCTACGCCCTTGTCGTCCTGCGGGAAGAACAGCATGGCCACGCCATAGTCGCCCTCTGCCGGCAGAATCTGACCGCACTTTTGAGCCTCTTTACGGAAAAAGTGATGCGGAACCTGGAACAGGATACCGGCACCGTCGCCGGTGTTCTTCTCGAGTCCCGTGCCGCCGCGGTGCTCCAAGTTGACCAGAATGGACAGTGCGTCGTCCAGAATCTGGTGATGGCGCTCACCGTTGATATCGGCAAGCGCGCCGATGCCACATGCATCGTGGTCGAATTCGGGGCGATAAAGGCCCTGCTGCTGAGCGGAATCTGCCTGCATCGCGATCCTCCCCTAGATATTTAGACAGTCAGTTGAATAGGCATAGTAGGAGCATCAGGGCATCGTTGTGTTTCCCGCCCGTTTCGAAACAATCGCGTAACGCACGCCCTACGAGTGGACACCGCCGACCTCAAGGGCGACAACATAGGCCCCAAGTTCGGCCTGTTAGCTCACCACTTCAAACATCTCAATCTGTAACAGGAAGGCCCAATTACGACGACTAACTGTTACAGATTGAGATGTTTTTGAGAGACGGTTCCGAATGTCTCAATCTGTAACACGAAGGGCCGGCTTTGGCGGTCAGCTGTTACAGATCGAGATTTTCCATAGGACCATTTCTTCCTGTCTCGATCCGTAACACCTAGGCCCAATTTCCATCCCTAGTTGTTACAGATCAAGACAGTTCGCAGCCCCCCTTCATCACCCTATTCAAATACAACAATTTTGTTAGTCTTGGTTAACTTTTAAGCTTAAAACGGGTATCCTTTGCGGCGTCAAGCAAACGGCACGCACACCGTGCCAGATCAAGGAGGCCCCTATGGCGCACCGAGCAGACCGACAGGCAATGCAACTTGTCCTTATCCGTCACGGAGAATCCGAGTGGAACAAACTCAACCTGTTCACCGGCTGGACCGATGTTGAGCTCACCGACACGGGCCGCGAAGAAGCCGCCGCAGGCGGTCGAGCCCTCAAAGAAGCGGGCTTCGACTTCGACGTCTGCTACACCTCGCGTCTCAAGCGCGCAATTCACACCCTCGACATCGTGCTCGGCCAAATGGATCGCGAGTGGTTGCCCGTCATCAAATCCTGGAAGCTCAACGAGCGCCACTACGGAGCGTTGCAGGGTCTCAACAAGGCCGATGCCGCAGCGGAGCACGGCGACGAGCAGGTGCTCATCTGGCGCCGCTCCTTCGATGTCTGCCCGCCGGCACTCGAGCCGGACGACGCGCGCGATCCCCACACCCAGGAGCAATACCGTGATGTCGCGCCCGATCAGCTGCCCTATACCGAGTGCCTCAAGGACACGATCGCCCGCGCCTGGCCCTATTTCGAAGACGAGATTCGCCCCCAGATGCTCGCCGGCAAGCGCGTACTCATCGCCGCACACGGCAACTCCCTGCGCTCACTCGTCATGAAGCTCGAGCACCTCACGCCCGAGGAGATCCTCAAGGTCAACATCCCCACCGGCGTGCCGCTCGTCTACACCTTCGATACCGATTTCAATGTCCTCGACAAGCGCTACATCGGCGACCCGGCGACCATCGCCGCCAAGATCGACGCCGTGGCCAATCAGGGCAAAGCGCACAAGTAGCCCCAACCCAAATCCGACGCGTGGCGCCGCACGACCCAGATGCGACGTCACGCCGCCCATACGCAGGAGCGCACCATGCTCAACCATCTCAAACAGCACTTTGGCTCCCGACGCACCGGTGGTCACGGAGGCCTAGACATTGCGCGGCATATCGGCCCCGGGCTGCTCGTGACCGTCGGCTTTATCGACCCGGGCAACTGGGCCTCCAATATGGCCGCGGGCTCGCAGTTTGGCTACGCGCTGCTGTGGATCGTCACGCTGTCCACGATTATGCTCATCGTGCTGCAGCACAACGCGGCGCACTTGGGCATCGCCACGGGCGCCTGCCTTGCCGAGGCCACGACCCGCTTTCTCCCCCGCATCGTGGGACGCGCGGTGCTCGGCAGCGCCTATCTCGCGACCATCGCCACCGCCATGGCCGAAGTCCTGGGCGGCGCGATTGCCCTTCAAATGCTCTTTGGGCTGCCCGTGCGTGCGGGCTGCGTCATCGTGGCGGCAGTATCGATGGCGATGCTCATGACGAACTCCTACAAGCGAGCCGAACGCTGGATCATCGCCTTCGTAGGCGTGGTAGGACTCTCGTTTTTGGCCGAGCTTGCACTAGTCAAGGTCGACTGGCCGCAAGCCGCCGCAAGCTGGATCACGCCCAGTATGCCCACTGGCTCTGCCGCGATTATCGTGAGTGTCCTGGGTGCGGTCGTTATGCCACACAACCTTTTTCTGCACTCCGAGGTCATCCAATCCATGCACTTCGAAGGCCAAGGCGAGCAGGTTATCGAAGAGCGTCTGCGCTACGAGCTCTTCGACACGCTCATTTCGATGGGCGTGGGCTGGGCAATCAACTCGGCCATGGTCATCCTGGCCGCAACGACCTTCTTTGCGCACGGCAAGGTCGTAGACGACCTCGCCGTCGCAGCGGCCACGCTCTCCCCCATTCTGGGCCCGGCGAGCTCGACCATCTTTGCGGTAGCGCTGCTGTTCGCGGGACTATCGAGCAGCGTGACAGCGGGCATGGCGGCGGGGACCATCACTGCGGGCATGTTCGACGAGGAATACGATATCCACGACCGACATTCCTCGATCGGGGTGGCGGCCTGTTTCGTCGGCGCAGTGACGGCGTGCCTGGTCGTCCCAAATCCTTTTGAAGGTCTCATCTGGAGTCAGGCACTGCTGTCGCTTCAGCTACCGATTACGGTCTTTGTGCTCATACGGCTCACCAGTTCACCCCGCGTCATGGGCAAATACGCCAATTCGCGTCCACTCAACGCGCTGCTCGTAGGGATCGGTGCCATCGTGACGATTCTCGATGTCGTGTTGTTGACAGGGATGTAATGGGGCGGGGCACCTACTCAGGCAAACGTCTCGATCTGTAACATCTAGACCCGCTTTTGATGTCTAGATGTTACAGATCGAGATCATTCCGAGGGTCAGCTCCGTTTGTCTCAATCTGTAACAAGTGGGCCAAATTTCCACCGTTAGATGTTACAGATTGAGACAAAAGGTCGGCCGGACTCACAACAGACAGGATCGGCCAACAGCAACCGCGATCCCTTGGGGGCGGAGGAAAAGGGCCCCGGGCGAGAATTCGACCGAGGCCCTTGGACAGAGCTATGTTCGGCTTTCGCCGTGTGTCTGCGAGCTACTCCTCGACGAGCTCAAACTGATCGGGACCGACGCCGCAGACCGGGCACACGTAGTCCTCGGGCAGCTCGGGCGTGTCGACCTCAACCTCGTAGCCACAAACGATGCACACGAACTTATACGTCTTCTTCTCCTCAGCCATGATGTTCTCCTCTCGAACGCGACTGGTGATGTACTTCGCTTATTAGTATATGTTATCAATAATATAATGCAAGTATTTTTAGAACATTTCTAGCCTTGATACGAGGACGCCTTCGGAGGCGTCTTGCCCTTCAGGACCTTATGGTAGTAATCGTAGGTGAGCGGCGTCTCGTCGCTCAGGTGCTCGGCATCCTCGACCTCGCCGATAAACAGTAGATGCGTGCCCACATCCACAGTGTCGATCAAACGGCAGCTAAACAGGGCCGTCGCGTGCTCGGGCACATAGGGCATGCCCAGAGCCGTCTCGCGGGTCTCGTATTTGGCAAACTTGTCATAATCGCTGCTGGTGCGGAACCCAAAGTTACCGATGTAGAGCATGTCGGCGGTCTGATCGATCACGGTCAGCGCGAACGCTTTGGCCGATGCGATGACGCCCGAGGTGACGTTGTCCTTGTTCACGGCAACCGAAATGCGCGGCGGCATGGACGTCACCTGCACCGCAGTGTTGATGACGCAGCCGGCGCGCAGCCCGTCTGCCGCGGCGCTCACCACGTACAGACCGCTCGGCATGGTAAAGAACGCAGTTTTGTCCATAACGATCACTCCCCTAACCCGGGTTGGAACCTCATGGATGTATGTACCCACAAAAAAGGCGGCGCCCATAACGGATGCCGCCTTTGAGACATATGTGTCAGAACAGTAAGAAAGATGAGACGCCCGCAGTTGCGGTGAAATAGGGACTGAATAGCCCCTCAAACAGGCAAAACAGTCCGTATTCCACCGCAACTTATACAGAACGCCTAGCGATTGTGCTCCTTGAGGGCGCGGTCGATCTCGCGCTGGACATCGCGCTTGGCCATATCCTCGCGCTTGTCGTAAAGCTTCTTGCCGCGGCCTAGGCCCAGCAGCAGCTTTACGCGGCCGTCGGTATTAAAGTAGAGCTCCAGCGGCACCAGCGCATAGCCGCGGTTGCGCAGCTTACCGTCGAGAAAGTCAATCTCCTTGCGGTGCAGCAGCAGACGACGGCGGCGATCAGGGTCGCGGTTCCACACGCCACCATGGCTATAAGGGTGGATATGCAGGCCCACGAGCCAGCACTCGCCGCCACGAATCAGTGCAAAGGTATCGGTAATCTGGCACGCGCGCTCGCGAATCGACTTGACCTCGGTACCGCTCAGCTCAATACCGCACTCAAACGTCTCATCGATAAAGTACTCGTGATGAGCCGAGCGATTCTTGGAAATGAGCTTGCGCTCGCGCTTACTGGGCATCGCCGGCCTCCTTGGCGCCATCGGCGTTTGAGCCCGCAGCCTCGCGCTTTGCCTTGCGCTCGGCGTTAAGCTCGGCATCACTCTCGCGCACCAGCTTGATAATCGCCGCGCACGCCTCTTCGCCCACCAGGTCGCGGGCACGGACCGTCAGGCGCGTAGCCTCCTGCTTGTCGCCGTCGCTCGCAGCGTCGGTCGCACACATGATCAGGCAGATGGCAATCTCGGCCGAAGGCGAGGTCGGCACGCCCTGCAGGGCGAGCTCACCCATCACATGGTCGTCACTCTCGTCCGCGGCATCCGGATAGGTGGTATGGATCTTGTTGAGCAGGCGCGTCGTATGCGCATCGTTGGGCGCCAGGCGCAGCGCCAGACGCGCGCAGCCCACGGCAGCCGAAATGTTCTCGGTCTCGGGCTCCAAGAAGTACTGACCCAAGTTGGTGTAGGCGCGTGCGGCGCACTTACCGTCGCTCGCGCGCTCCAGCACCGAGAACGAGAGCGATGCCCACTCCTGCTTGTCCTCGAGCGCGCGGAACAGCTCGGCCAAGTCCAAGCGATAGTTGCAGTTCATGGGATCCCAACGCACGGCCTGCATCAGGGCATTCCGAGCACTCACATAATCCTGCTGGCGGATGTAGGCAAACGCCATGTCGGAGTACAGGCGGTCAAAGGGAACCTCGACCTGCACCAGCTCGCGCGGATCCTTCTCCACGCGGCGATAGGCCAGGCGCTCAAACTTGCTGTCGAAGCTAAAGTACTGGCGCTTCTCCTCCGTCTTGCACTCAGCGTCGATATACTCCTCGGCGAGCTCCACCAGACGCTCAAGCAGCGGCGTCGCCGTAGCCAGGTCGCCCTGCGCCAGATAGTTCTCGGCATACGTGATGTCTTCCAAGCTGATAGGCAGGTCCATGACAACTCCTCGGTCCGGGCGGCAGACTCAACGCGCGCCTTAAATATCGGTCAATACACAAAACCCGGGTCTCTTACGAGGCCCGGGCGTTCAATTTTGGTAGCCCGTACCAGATTCGAACTGGTGATCTCCGCCTTGAGAGGGCGGCGTCCTAAACCGCTAGACGAACGGGCCATATGTAGCAAATGCAATGGCTGGGATGGAGGGAGTCGAACCCCCATTGACGGAACCAGAATCCGCTGTCCTGCCATTAGACGACATCCCAATGACTGCATCGCTGCGCTCGGCTGTGCCTTTGCGCAAGAAAGAAATATACGGGAAGTCCGGCCGTGACGCAAGCCCCAATTTTGAATTTTTTGAAATTCAGTCAAATACGGCCGACACGTGAAGGACCTGTGAAGTCGACCGCTGCACACGAAGGGCAAAACGCCGCGAGCGGTAGCCGTCAACCGTTGGCAGATTCTACCGCGAAAACGATAGCACCAGGCAACACAATCGAAGTATCAATGATCACGTAGATATCGAGGCGCCATGGACGAAGAGCTTGATTACCTATGGGAGACCCTGGGCCTCGAGATCACTGCTGACCTTTGGCCCGAACGGGACAAAATCCATCCCACCCTGCGCCCCGCCATCACGGTGATGCAGGCAAAATACCGCCGTGCATCCTTTTTGATCATGCGGATGTCATGGCACGCGGGACTCCCCGACCTTAAGCGAATCCAGGCAAGCCTCGTCGAGCTGTCCGGTATGCCGACTGTCATATCCGAGGCGCACCTGGAGCAGCGACAGCGCGAGCGACTGCAACAGCAGCGGATTCCCTTTATCTGCCCCGGTGTTCAGGCATATCTGCCCTTTATGGACGAGGAGTACTGGAGCGGCAAGCCCAACAAGCACGTAAAGGTCTACAATCCGCACGAATGGGCACAGCTCGAGGATTGAGCCGAGCGAGCCCGCCGATGGAAAACACGTCCCACCCTGAGCACTCAAAACGGGTCGCGCTTTCCGCAGCCGCTACAGCAACGCCTCGGCCCAAGCCGATTCCCTAAAGCCGGGAATCGCAAAGTCGTCGCCCACCAGCAGTGGGCGCTTAACCAGCATGCCGTCGGTCGCCAGCAGCTCGTAGCACTCCTGATCCGTCATGCCCGCATCCAGACGCGCCTTCAGACCCAGCTCTCGATATTTCATGCCCGACGAATTAAAGAAGCGCCGCACCGGCAGCCCCGAACGAGCAATCCAGGTCGCAAGCTCATCAGCCGTGGGATTGTCCAAAACGATATCGCGGTCGATATACTCTACCCCGTGTTCGTCCAGCCATGCCTTGGCCTTCTTGCAGGTCGAGCACTTGGGATATTCAACAAACAGTACGGTCATGGGAATCCTCCGAATATAGATCGGCCAACGCAGGCACACGCCACACGAGGCGCCTTCGTATGATGGGCCAATTGTAGCCCACGGGTCACACGCTAAACGAACCGTACCCCGAATCCGCGTTTGATGAACGGCAGCAGCTCCATTGCCTCGGGCGTGATATGGCCCGCAACGTTCATGCGCTCGCCACCGGGAAGATCGACCCGCGCAATCTCAAGCTCGCCTTCGTAGCGCCCATAGCCGCTATTACTCACAGCGATCGACCCCGCCTTTCGCGGCAGGCCGGCTCCGGCATCCGTCGGCACGGAATCCGGCTTAAGCGTCGTGCGCGACTCCTGAGACCTAAAGATGAGGACGCTCGAATCGGGCCGGTCGTGATGAATCTGCCCACGTACATAGGCATAACCGGACTCAAGCTCGCATTGCAGGTCCACGTATCCGGCGGAAACTTGAGCAAACTGCGCCCAGCCCGCATCGGAAAGATCGGGGTCGCCGACCAACACAATGTCGCAATCGGCGCCATGTGCGAGCTCAAGCATGTTGAGGGCAACCTTTGACGCGCGACCGCGATGTGCCTCGACCGTCGGAAGTCCCTCGAATACCGGCCCGCGAACGTTGGCATCACCCGGCACAAAAGCCATGATTTCGAATCCAAGCGCCGCAAGACGAAGATTCGTCCGAGCAATGTCCTCCAGAGCTAAACCGGTATAAGGCTTAGGGTAAAAATTGTGGCAGGCGGCAAAACGAGTCACATCGGCACCGGCCTCACGCCACGATGCGATTTCATCAGAACTCACCGTCGATGCATTGACCACAATGCGAAATACACCGGACAGCTCCGCGACCCGCCGGGCGCTAAAGCCATAGTCCAAACGAAGGTATTCCAACCCCAGATCGCGCAGGTCCTCGATGCGCTCAAGCCCGAGCAAATCGCACGTGCGCGGTCCCACATCGGCAATGAGCGCAATGCCGCGGGCGGAAAGCAGCGACAGTACATGACGGACCTTATCGGCATACGCCGCTCCCCCATCCTCGGGAATATGCAGCGAGGTGAACGCATAGCGTGCACCCGCCGCGGCGCCACGCTCAATCGTTCGCTCAATATCCTGCAGAGGGCTGGAAAGATAAATCGAAATACCCGTTTTCACGCTTCAACGCTCCTTTAAAAAAGGCCGGCGGAGCAGTTAGCCCCGCCGGCACAACCATAGCATCAAGAAATCTGCTGCGCGCCGCGAGCTCTGAGCAACACGGCTCGCGATATCAAACTACTCGCCAAAGAACTCGTTGATCTTCTGCTCGTCGACGCCAAAGAACCACGTCAGGACAAAGCCGGCGGCATAGGCAAGCAGCATAGCGGCAACGTAGCCGAGCTGCTGGCCAGGAACGACGATCAGCAAGCCAAACAGACCGGAAACGCCCTGAGAAACCGTGCCGATGTGAAGCAGCGCCGCGAGCGCGCCGCCAAATCCGGCACCCAGGCAGGCCGTCACAAACGGGCGAACGAGCGGCAGCGCAACAGCATACATCAGAGGCTCGCCCACACCCAGGATTCCAACGGGAATGGACTCGGCGACGTACTTCTTGAGCTTGGCGTTCTTGGTCTTAAAGTACAGCGCCAGACCGGCACCGACCTGACCGCCGCCAGCCATCATAAGGATGGGAAGCAGGTAATTGATGCCCTTGGTAGCGCCGTCGGGATCGTTGAGCATAGCGTGGATCGGCGTGAGCGCCTGATGCAGGCCGACAGACACCAGTGGCAAGAAACCTGCCGACAGGATATAGCCGCCCAGGACGCCCAGCTTCTCGAAGATAAAGGTCAAAACGCTAAAGATGGCAGTCGTCAGCCATGCGCCAACCGGCTGGATGACGAGCATCAGAGCAAAGGCGCCGATGATGAGCACCAGCAGCGGGGACAAGAACGTGTCGAGTGCGTTGGGCATAACCTTGCGAATCTGACGCTCCATCCAGGCAAAAAATGCGCCGGCGATAAGAGCCGCGATCATGCCGCCCGCTGCGGGGTTGTACTGCGCATTGGTGAGCGGCAGCAGAATGGCAGTGGCAGGATCGGCCGCGCCAGGCGCAAGCAGGGGCATGGCACTGTTGGCGATACACATCATGCCGGCGATGCCGCCCAGCGCAGCGGAGCCACCAAACTCACGTGCCGCGTTATAGCCCACCAAGATGGGCAGATAGGCAAACAGGGCCCAGCCCATGGAACGAATGCCCTGGTACCACCACTCGCCTGCAAGCGCGCCTGCCGTCGAGACGTTGATGACGTTGCAGATACCGTTGATGAGGCCAGCCGCAATGATGCCGGGAAGCAGGGCGACGAAGACATTGGAAATCTTCTTGAGGAAGGCCTGAACCGGCTTAGACTCGTACTTGGCCTTCTGCGCGGCCTTGTTTGTGGCCGCAGCGTCAACCACGCTCTCGTCGGCAACGCCTTTCGCAAGGCCAGTGAGCTTGGAGAACTCCTCGAGCACCTTATTCACCTTGCCCGGCCCCAGCACGATCTGCATCGTGTCGTCCTCGACCAGGCCCATCACGCCGTCGAGTGCCTTAATACCCTCCGTGTCGACGTTGCCCGCGTCTTTGACGGTCACGCGCAGGCGCGTCATGCACGCCGCGTTTGCGAGCACGTTGTCTTTACCGCCCAAAAGGTCCAGCAGCTTTTGAGCCAGCTCTTTGTTCGTCATAACTCCTCCTTGTATTGGGTATCTCGTCTGGATGTCATATCAGCTCACGCCGCACACCTATTGGGCATCGGCATCGCTCTTCTCATGGCCACTCACCGCAGCACGGACATGGCCTCGCGCTCGCTCAAGAGCTACCGCAGCCTGCTCGGCATCGCAGTCCAGCAGTACCGAGACAATAGCGGTTTTTACGTGGCCGCCGGCATCTGCAAGCGCCTGAATAGCGCGCTCGCGCGTGCAGCCGGTCGCCTCCATCACGATGTTCTGGCCGCGCACCACCAACTTCTCGTTCGTCTGCTGCACATCGACCATCAGGTTTTGGTATACCTTGCCGATCTTGACCATGGCACCGGTCGAAATCATGTTGAGAATGAGCTTTTGAACCGTTCCCGCCTTGAGCCTCGTTGAGCCGGTCAGTACCTCGGGACCGGGCACGGGTTCAATGGCAAGATCTGCGCTCTCCCCGATCTTCGACCCTTGGTTGCAGGCAATTGCGATCGTCTTGCACCCAGTTGCCTTGGCGTATACAAGGCCGCCCACCACATAGGGAGTACGACCGCTTGCCGCCAGGCCAACGACAAGATCCTTGTCCGAGAGTCCACGCCCCCGCAGGTCGCTCGCGCCGAGCTCCTCACTGTCTTCGGCACCTTCGACAGCCTTGATAAACGCCGTCTCGCCTCCGGCAATGAGCCCGACAATCAGATCGGGTGACACGCTAAACGTGGGCGGACACTCCGAAGCGTCGAGTACGCCCAGACGACCGCTGGTGCCTGCGCCCATGTAAAAGACGCGCCCGCCGCGCTCGAGTGCCTCAGCAGCCCAGTCGATTGCTGTGGCAACCTGGGGCAACACTTTTGTGACCGACTGGACGGCACGAAGATCCTCATCGTTCATCGTCGTAACGATTTGCAGCGATGTCATCGTATCGAGGTCCATAGACCTTTGATTACGCTTTTCGGTCGTGAATTTTGTTAAATCGAGCATTTCATTCACCTCATCTTTCCTGTTTCTCGATGTAGTTTTGCTTAATGACATGCGTCGCCCGTTCGTAGTCGCTGGCAACGTAAGCAGCGTACAGGGCATCGACAACCATAAGCTGGGCCATACGCGAAGCCATGGCACCGCTGCGGACCAAGGGCTCACTCGCAGCGACGCCGAGCACGGCATCGGCCATGGTGGCAAGCTTGGATGATCCATCTACTTTGGTCACGGCCACAACGGGACAGTTGTGACGTTGGGCCTCGGCGGTGCAGTCCAGCACCTCTTGCGTCAAGCCCGAGTAGCTAAAGGCGATTGCCATATCGCCCTCATGCATGTTCTTGGCACACAAGAGCTGATCATGCCAGTCGTCGTACAGATGGCACTCTTTGTCGACACGCATGAGCTTTTGCGCCAGATCGTGCGCGACCAAACGAGAGGCACCGATACCGAACAGATTGACTGCGCGTGCCCGCTTAAGATAGGCCGCGCATCGCTCCAAGACGGTGTAATCGAGCGTTCGCGCCGTCGCTTCGATCGTGCGCACGTTGCTTTTCATCACCTTCCCCACGATACGTTCGACGCTGTCATCCATGGAGATGTCCTCGAGGGCTACGTCTTTCTTGTCACCTAAGAGCGCCAGCTCGGCAATCAGTTCGCGCTGGAACTCCTTGTAGCCCGCAAAACCCAAACGCTTGCAAAAGCGCAAAATGCTCGAGGGCGAGGAGAACGTGGCATCGGCAAGACCGCGGACGGACAGCCCGACCACCTCGTGCGGATGAGCGCTCACATATGCGATGACATTGCGTTCCGCCGGGCTCGCGCTGAGCTCACGCTCGCGAAGCCGCAAAAGCAATCCGTTTGCCATCTCAAACACCTCCGTTGAGAAGAATTAAAGACCAACGAACGATTCGTACCGGATACAAACAGCTTTTACGGTACATTGTGCCGCATCGTGGCGCACAAAGGACGAGCGTTCTACCGCTCGCCCCTCAAATCCGACCGCTCGGAAATACGCGCGACACAAAATAATTCAACAAGGTCGCATGATCAGAAACGGGTTTGTTACCGGCTAGCGCCTCGCATGGGCGCCGATGGGGCGCGTCTCGTGGTGCACCCATGCGGAGACCAGCAATACCAACAGCATGGCGGTGACATAGCCCGCAGCATCGAATCCTAAATCGATAACGTCGAAATGCCTGCCGGGAACAAAGATCTTATGTACCTGATCGCCAACGGAGCAGACGGCGCAAAAGAGCAACACGGGCACGCAACGGGAGCATACGCTCCACGGACGCCTGGAAAAGCAAACCACGACCACCGAGGCGAACAATCCGACGAAGAAAAACTCTACGGTATGGGCAACGCGACGGACGTTCGTGCCCACCCACATGCGAATGGAAGCAAGTCGGCCAGACCGGACATTCGAAGCAGCCGAATCGGTGCCCCCTGTCATCCCGTTCTCGGCCTGAGCTTCACCCGCGACATCGGCAGCCTGTACGCCCGTAGCCTGACCCTCCACCACACGCGCGGTGGACTCGCTCAGCAACGACGTCTCCACCGCATTTTGCTCCGTCAGCACCCAGATGCCCGCCAGCGTTGCAGCGAACAGAACGATCGCGGTCCATCCGATTATTTGTTTTACGCGCGCCAAGGGCCTACCTCCTTTTTTGAATATCAGCGAGTGTAGCCCCGAATGACATCGCCACCGTATCAAAATTTGAATCGCAACAGGAAGCGACAAAGCGACGCAAACCCCTACCCCGCCTCGCGCATCCAGCGATCGAACGTCCCCACGCACACGCCCAGGCACTTTGCTGCCTGGCTGCGGGTAATATCGCCCGCCTCATAGCTATCGCGTACCAGATCAAACTGAGGAGGGCACGGCTTGCGAGGTCGACCGAAACGAACCCCTCGCGCCCGCGCCGCTGCAATTCCCTCCGCCTGGCGCCGATGGATATTCTCGCGCTCCACCTGCGCCACGTAGCTCAGCAGTTGCAGCACAATATCGGCAATCAGGGTATTGGTCACATCCGGCGTGCCGCTTGCCCTGGCGCGCGTGTCAAGCAATGGCATGTCCAACACCACAATGGCAACCCCGAGCTCCTTGGTAATGCGTCGCCATTCCTCAAGAATCTCGGAGTAATTACGACCAAGTCGGTCGATAGAAAGCACCACCAGCACGTCCCCGTCTCCCAGGACGTGCAGCAGCTCGCGATAGCGCGGTCGATCGAAGTCCTTGCCGCTCGCATGGTCGGCATAAATATTCGCCGAGCCCACGCCATAGGCGCCCAGCGCATCCAGCTGCCGATTAAGATTCTGATCGCGCGAACTCACCCGCGCATAACCATACACCGTCGCCATCTCATCCCCGCTTTCTTGTAAACCTGCCAAAAAGGGACAGGTTTATTTTGGTAGGTTTTACCTCTCAAATAGCAGGTAAGCGGGCGGCCGAGCAGACGGCAAGGTAGCCATGATCCAAATGCGGAGGGCGGCCCCGAAAGACCGCCCTCCGCTCTCCCGCCATGAGTCGAGATTTGGCTAATGGATAAGCTTAAAGTCCAAGTGCCCACGCGTGGTATTGACGCGCGAGACCTCGATAATCACGCGCTGGCCCAGTTCATAGCGAGTCCCCGTGTCGGCGCCCGTCAGCGTAAGCGCATCCTCGTCGAACTCGAACCACTCGTTGCCCAGGCTCTTGATCGAAACCAAGCCTTCGACCTGCGTCAGGTCCAAGCGCACAAAGAGGCCCATGCTGCTAACCCACGAGACGGTTCCGGCATAGCGCTCGCCCAGACGGTCCTCATAGTACTGGGCAATCTTGATCTTTTGCGTCGCATGGCTGGCGGCATCGGCCGCACGCTCCGCATCGCTGCATGCGCGGCAGATCTGCGGCAGAATGCGCGGCAGCGACTCGCGCCCCTTGCCGATCAGCCGCGGCGTACGGACCAGGGCGTCCTTGCCGCCGAGCTGTTCATAGGCCAACTGCAGTTTGAGCACGCGGTGCACCACCAGATCGGGGTAGCGACGGATGGGACTCGTAAAGTGACAGTAGCACGGCGCGGCGAGCGCAAAGTGACCCTCGTTGCGCGGCTTGTACAGTGCGCGCTGCATGCTGCGCAGAAGCAGCGTGTTGACGAGCGGTGCGTTGGCCGTACCGGCGGCAGCATCAACTGCAGCCTGTAGCTCATCGGGACTCCCCAGGGCGATACCGGCAGCACGGCGATCGTCGATGATGCCTAGCTGCGCCAGCGCAACGGCGGCACCGTGCAGGCTATCGGGGCTCGGATCCTCATGCACGCGATAGCAGGCCTCGATATCACGGTCTGCCAGCCACTCTGCAACGCACTCGTTGGCGAGTAGCATGGCTTCCTCGATAAGCGACGTGGCACACGAACGCTCGCGCGCCACAATCTGCACGGGCACTCCGTCCTCATCCAATAGAGCGCGAATCTCGGCCGTGTCAAAATCGACTGAGCCGCGGGCACGACGAATACGACGGCGAAGTTCGGCGAGTTCGTTGGCGGCGACAAGGAAATCGCCGAGGTCGACGTTATAGCCGCGAGCAGTTTCCTCGCACGCAAGACCGCGCTCAAGCGCCTCCTCGCGCGAGGCCTCAGCAGCCGCAACATCCTCAGCGGCGCCTTCCAGCACCGAATACTCAACAGCGTCGGCACGCACCAGCAGCGCCTCGGCGCCGTCATAGTCCATACGCACACGCGAGCGAATCACGCTGGGGTACGGATCGTAATGCCGCACGCGACCCTGCGCATCGAGCTCAATGTCAACGGTAAACGCAAGACGGTCCTCGTCAGGGCGAAGAGAGCATAGGTCACAGGACAGGCGTTCGGGCAGCATGGGAAGCACGCGATCGGCCAGATACACCGATGTCGTACGATGGCGAGCCTCAAGATCGATATGCCCGTCCCAAGCCACATAGTGAGAAACGTCAGCGATATGCACACCCAGCTTGTAGCCACCCTCGGGCGTGCGCTCAAGCGAAATGGCATCGTCAAAGTCGCGCGCGTCGACCGGGTCGATCGTGATGACAAAGCGGTCGCGCAGATCGCGGCGGAGCGGGTCCTTAAGCGCCGCGGACACATCGAGCGAAAGCCCCTCGGCCTCGTCCAGCGCGGCCTCGGGATAGCTATCGGTATAGCCGTAACGCGCCATCACGTATTGAACGCCCAAATCGGGCGCGTCATCTCCGCCAATGCGGCGTTCGATCGTCACGGTGCCCGATTCCAGGCGCGTCGGGTAGGTCAAAATGCGCGCGACAACGGCATCACCCGGGTGGACGCCCAGACGATCCGCCGAGGTATCCTCGGGCAGAATGAAGAAGTCGGCCTTCAGGCGCGAATCGAGCGGCTCGATCACACCGAGCGGACCAGCGGTCTGGTACGTACCCACCACGCTTATGGCTGCGCGCTCAACCACGCCTTCGATCACGGCGCGCCGCTCACCGTGCGGGCTGTTCTTAATGCTCACGGCAACGGTGTCGCCGTCCATGATCTCGCGCTTACCGCGGCCCATAACCTTGTAGTCGCCGCTCTCGGTTATGACATAGGCGCCATGCTCATGGAGCTGCACGCGCCCGGTCAGGCTCGGACGGCGTTCGCTGCGCACCGGCCCACGCTTATTGCGAGCACCGCGCTTATGCTTGTTATTGCGCCCCATGGCGCCTCCTTGCTATCGATGACGAACTCCAAAGAGTCTACCCAAATGATTCGCTTTCCTGCCGTCCCCTAGAGATCAAAAAACGGGCCGCCCCATAAGAGACGACCCGTTGGAAGGGATGAATTCCAGGCATGCCTACACGCGCAGGTAGCGGCGCATGGCTATGGCAGAACCAAAGAGACCGATAATCACACCGACCAGAATCAGCGCAGCATAGGTCACCAGGTAGTACTGCATCGGCAGGGCAAACGACATCCAGCCGATGCTCTCCTGCAAACGCGGAATCATCAGATTGCGCAGCAGCTCCAGAACGCCGATGGAAAGCAGCGAGCCCAAAATGGCCTGCAGTACGCCCTCGGTGATAAACGGGCCGCGAATGAAGCCGTTGCTGGCGCCGACCAGACGCATAATCGCAATCTCACGACGACGCGCCGTGATGGACAGGCGAATCGTGTTGTTGATGAAGATGAATGCGATAAAGGTCAAAAGGCCAACGAGCACCACGGCGGCGATGCGGATGTAGTTGGTCACCTGGAACAGGCGGCTCACTTCCTCTTGGCCGTACAGCACGCTCGCGTTGACGTCGCCGTCATCCGCGATCTTCTGGAAGTCGGCGTTCTTCTTGAGCTTCTGGGCCGTGCTCTCGACCTTGGACGGATCGTCCATCTCAATTGCAAACGAAGCCGGCAGCGGGTTCTGGCCATCGAGCGCGCTCATGGTGGCGTCGGCGTTGCCCGACATCTTGCTCGTATACTCGGCCAGCGCGTCGTCCTTGTCCTTGTACGTCACGGACTTGACGTTGCTCCACGTCTTGAGCTCAGCCTCAAAAGCCTGAACATCGGCCTGATCGGCGTCATCGCTAATAAAGGCGTTGATGACGACCTGATCCTCGACGGTGCCGATCACGGAGTTCAGCATCGCGGAGCCCATGATGAACAGGCCGATGATAAACAGCGAAAGGAAGATCGTGATGACGGCGCCGAGCGAGGTAGTCCAGTTACGGAAGAAGTGACTGATTGCCTCTTTGAAGGAGTAGCCCACGTTAGTTGGTGCCATAGTTGCCGTAACCTCCCCTCTCCTGGTCGCGGATAACGTGGCCGCCCTCGAGGGCGATCACGCGACGGTGCATGCTATCGACCATCTCGCGGTCGTGCGTGGCGACGATCACGGTGGTGCCGGTGCGGTTAATACGCTCGAGCAGCTTCATGATGCCCAGCGAGATCGCCGGGTCGAGGTTGCCCGTGGGCTCGTCGCAGATAAGCAGCGGCGGGCGGTTGACCATGGCGCGGGCAACGGCAACGCGCTGCTGCTCGCCACCGGAAAGCTGATCGGGCAGCGAGTCCATCTGATCGGCCAGGCCGACCAGACGCAGCACCTCGGGAACCTGGCTGCGAATGACACCCTTGGGCTTGCCGATGCACTGCAGGGCAAACGCCACGTTTTCGTAGGCGGATTTTTGAGGCAGAAGCTTAAAGTCCTGGAACACGGCGCCAATCTGACGGCGCAGGAACGGAACCTTGCGGTTCTTGATCTTCATGAGGTCCTGACCGGCAACCAAGATGCGGCCGCTCGTCGGCTTGACGTCGCGGTTGAGCGTCGACAGCAGCGTGGTCTTACCCGAGCCGGAATGACCGACCAGGAAGACGAACTCGCCCGGATAGATCTCGATGTTGATGTCGTCGAGTGCAGGCTTGTTGGGCTGTGCCGGATAGATCTTGGTGACATGCTCCATAAGGATGACGGGCTCGACACCGGCCTGCTTGGCCATCTTCTTGCGGCTGGCTTGCGGATCGATGGGCGCAAACACCGACGTAAAATCGGGGTTGTTGAGCGCGTTATCGAGGCTTGCGACCTCGGCGGCCTGATCGCTCTCGACCACCGGGGCAGCAGGCTGCGTGGGATCGGGAATAGCGGCAAAGAGACCGGACTGCGCAGGCTGAGGAACCGGCGTCGCAGGGGCCATGGGGTCGGGAATGCCGGCCATGGTAGGCTGCGGCGTGGCGGCGCCAGCCTGAGGCTGCTCCACGCGAGCGGTCACGGCCTGAACGGGCTCAAAACCCGCCGTGCCGGAAAGCGCGACATCGCTGGTGGGATTGTAGGCAAAGGGATCGGATGCCGGCTGTGCCTGATCTGCCGGCTGAGCGGGGGCCTGAGCAACAGGCTGGCCCTCTGAATCCGGAGTGGCGAAACGACTGCCCTGGACGCCTGTCTGCGTCTTGGGGGCATCATCGCCCGCACCGGAGGTACGGAAGTGGTTACCCACTGGTGCTCCTTATCGTCGTGCGTTTAAACTACATGAGCGCTTTGTATTTTAGCAGCATTAGCTTTGCTGCACATAAGAAGCATGGCGGGGTTTGGGTCTCACCGACCGGGCGCAGGGTTACCTCCCAAATCGTCCTCGCGCATGGCCGGCATTTGTCCTGCTCCTGCGGAGCTGCGGACAAACGCCGGCCATGCGCTGCGGAAAGATTTGGGAGGTAACCCTGCGCCCGGCCTGCGGCTACTATGGGGCCGACGCACCAACTTGAGATGCTGCGCATACAAAGTTGGAAGGGTCTGAATTGCACTTTGTTGGGATGGGCCCGTTTCCCCATGGGACCTTTGCTTGGCAGGACTCTAATTTAAATTCAACAAAAACAGGGGCGCCCTCTTTGGGGATACCCCTGTTCTGGCTTGGATGTGGTTGTTGAGACGATACTTTGCCTCGTCTTGCCTTATGCCAAGAACTCCTTGGTGGTCGCCACGATGTTGGCGGCGTCCAGGCCGTACTTGTGCAGGAGCTCGGCACCCGGGCCGGACTCGCCGAAGGTGTCGTTGACACCGATCTTCTTGAGCGGCGTCGGGCACTGCTCGCACAGGACGTCGGCAACGGCGCTGCCCAGGCCACCGATCACAGAGTGCTCCTCGACGGTCACGACGTGGCCGGTCTTGGTGGCGCTCTTGACGATCAGGTCGGCATCGATGGGCTTGATGGTGTGCATGTTGATGACCTCGGCATCGATGCCCTCGGCAGCAAGCTGCTCGGCGGCCTCGAGAGCCTCGCCGACCATCAGGCCGCAGGCGATGATGGTCACATCGGCGCCCTCGCGCATGACAATGCCCTTACCCAACTCGAACTTGTAGGTCTCGGGGTCGTTGATAACCGGCGAGGCCAGACGGGCAAAGCGCATGTACACGGGGCCGTCGCACTCGTAGGCGGCGCGCGTCACGGCGCGGGCCTCGACATCGTCGGCCGGAACGATAACGGTCATGCCGGGGATGACGCGCATCAGGGCGATATCCTCGCAGCACTGATGCGTAGCACCGTCCTCGCCCACCGAGATACCGGCGTGCGTGGCACCGATCTTAACGTTGAGGTGCGGGTAGCCGATGGAGTTACGGACCTGCTCAAAGGCGCGGCCGGCGGCGAACATGGCAAAGGTGCTCGCGAAGGCAACGCGACCGGTGGTTGCGATACCGGCGGCAACACCCATCAGGTTGCTCTCGGCGATACCCACATCGAAGAAACGGTCGGGGCAGGCGGCCTTAAACTTACCGGTCTGCGTGGCGGCGGCCAGGTCGGCGTCGAGGACCACAAAGTCATCGTGCTCGTTGGCGAGCTCGACGAGGGCCTCGCCGTAGCTTACGCGCGTGGCGATTTTCTTGACGTCTGCCATCCTAGAGCTCCTCTCCGGCGGCCGTGAGCTCTGCCATGGCCTGCTCAAACTGTTCATCATTGGGGGCCTTGCCGTGCCAACCAACCTGGTTCTCCATAAAGGACACGCCCTTGCCCTTCAGGGTCTCGGCGATAATGGCGGTCGGCTGGCCCTTGGTGGCGCGAGCCTCGGCAAAGGCGGCGCGGATCTGATCGAAATCGTTGCCGTCGGCAAGCTCCACCACGTGGAACTTAAAGGCGCGGAACTTGTCGGCGAGCGGCATGGGGTCGTTGACCTCCTCGACGGGACCGTCGATCTGCAGGCCGTTGTGGTCGACGATCACACAGAGGTTATCGAGCTGCTGGTTGCCGGCAAACATGGCGGCCTCCCAGACCTGGCCCTCCTCGCTCTCGCCATCGCCCAGCAGGGCGTACGTGCGATAAGTATCGCCCCAGTGCTTGGCGGCAACGGCCATGCCCACGGCGGCGGAGATGCCCTGGCCGAGCGAACCGGTGGACATGTCAACGCCCGGAGTGTCGTTCATGTTGGGATGACCCTGCAGGTGGCTGCCGATGTGGCGCAGCGTCTCAAGATCCTCCTTGGGGAAGAACCCACGCTCGGCGAGCACAGCGTACAGACCAGGTGCACAGTGGCCCTTGGAAAGCACAAAGCGATCGCGGTCGGCCTTGCGGGGATGGGCCGGGTCGACGTTCATTTCCTCAAAGTACAGATAGGTCATGATGTCGGCAGCGCCGAGCGAACCGCCCGGATGGCCGGACTTGGCAGCGTGCACGCCGGTGACGATGCCCTTCCTTACCTCGTTGGCAACCTTTTTGAGCTCTTCGTCGCTCATTGTGCCTTCCTTTCATCCTCATTAGACAAAATGCGCACGGCACCGAAGGTAATCCCAACACAGCCGCAATGCACGTACGTCATTCATTATGCTGGAAACTGATGGCTTTACCAGAGTTTTTATCATTATCTTATAACAATTTAGCAGGCAGAACCGCTGATGAAACGGTTTATCAATGTGAACGTCTTTTGGATGGGACGCGGTCGGCCCTACGCGCTAATGTCCTTGAATCCCTCGCCGAAAGCTTCCGTAACGTCGGCGACCGTCACAATGGCGTGAGGATCGCGCTCGCGCACGATCGTCTTGAGGGTATTGAGCTCTCGACGGTTCACGATGACCATGATCACCGGCTTCTCGGCACCCGAATACATGCCAGTCGCCTTAAACTTGGTACAACCACGACCCAGGCCATACATGATATCGGCAGCGATATCAGGGAACTTGTCCGAGATGATGAGTACCATACGGCGTTTGTTGCCACCATCGACCACGGCATCGATCACGTAGCCGCTAATGACCATCGAAAGGCCTGCATATAGTGCATTTTCGATTGAAAAGACCGGAGCCGACAGCGCGCATACGGCAACATCGATCGCCATGACGGTCGAGCCCACGGGCAGCGAGGTATTACGCGAGATGATTTGGCCAATCGTGTCCGAGCCGCCGGTGTTGGCGCCGGCGCGCAGCACCATGCCGTAACCGATGCCTGTAATAATGCCGCCCCACATGGCAGGGAGCATCAGGTCCGCATCCGCCAGAGGTGCTACAAACGGGGCGAACAGATCGGTAAAGAAGCCCAGCAGCACAAAGCCTGTCGCGGTCTGCACCACGTAGAACATGCCGCCCTCGCGCATAACGACCAGCAACAGCAAGGCGTTCATCACGATCGTCTGAATACCAACGGGAAGCGATATGCCGCGCGATGCGCCGACCGCCTGGATAATGGTGGCAAGGCCCGTAACACCACCGGCAGCAAGGCCGTTGGGAATCAAAAACAGGTCGGTCGCAATAGCGGCCAGAGCGCACCCCAACATAATCTGGGGCAGGTCGTGAAAGAAGTTCATCGATAGAATGCGCTTGATGTCCAGACGATATGCCATGCTACCTCCCTCAAAAAAGCGCACCCAAACGGATGCGCTTCGAACTTCTTGCTGTATTCGATTCTACCGATTCGCCGAACAAAAACCACCCCTGCGCAGGGTTTGCTTTGGATACAAAACCACCCTGCTCGGAGGGTTTTATCCATTTCCACATAAACCGGGCGGTTTATGCAGATGGGATCTCCGCGTCAGCGTTGCCAGTGGCCCAGCGATGGTAGCCAATAACAAACGGGTCCAGGTCGCCATCGTCAAGAACGGCCTCGACATTGCTGGTCTCAACGCCCGTGCGTAGGTCCTTAACCATCTGATACGGGTAGAGCACGTAGCTGCGGATCTGGTTGCCAAAACCAATCGTGGTTTTGGGTCCGCGAATCTCATCCAGGGCCTCGGCGCGCTTCTCGAGCTCAATCTCGTACAGGCGAGCCTTGAGGATCTGCATGCACGCGGCCTTGTTCTGGATCTGGCTGCGCTCGTTTTGGCAGGTGACCACAATGCCGCTGGGGAAATGCGTCACGCGCACGGCGGAGTCGGTGGTGTTAACGCCCTGACCGCCCGGGCCGCTCGCGTGGTACACGTCCACGCGGATGTCATCGGGACTGATCTCGATGTCGATATCATCGGGTAGCACGGGGATGACCTCGACGCCGGCAAACGTGGTCTGGCGGCGCTTCTTGTCGTCGGTGGGGCTAATGCGAACCAAGCGGTGGACGCCGGCCTCGGCGCGCAGCATGCCAAATGCGTCCTTGCCCTCGACGGTAAAGGTCGCGCGGTCGATGCCGATGACCTCAGCAGCGGGGCAGTCGTTAATCGTGACCTTCCAGCCGCGACGCTGGCAGTACTTCATGTACATCTTAAAGAGCATGAAGGTCCAGTCCTGGGCCTCCAGACCACCCTGTCCGGGCTTGATGGTCACAATGGCATCGCCGTGATCGAACTCACCGGTAAACCAGCTCGAAAGCTCAAACTCATCGATGGCACGGGCCAGGCGCTCAGCCGTGGCTGTAGCCTCCTCGCGAAGGGCGGCGGCATCGGGGTCATCCCCCATCTCCTCGGCAAGCTCCAGCGCGGCGCGGGCATCGGAAAGCTCGCCGCGCGCGTTGTCCACGGCAGCGATATCTTCCTTGGTGCGCGCGATTTCCTCCATGGTGGCACGGGCGGCGTCGGCGTCATCCCAAAAGCCGAGGGCCACGCTTTTGGCCTCGAGCTCGGTCACGCGCGTGCGCTTTTCGTCCAAGTGGAGATACGACTCGACCTCGCCGAGCCGGTCCGCAAACGCGTCCAGCTCGGCGGGCGTTACCTCTAAAGCCTCAGCCATTAACGATTCCTGCCGTGGCAGTACTTAAACTTCTTGCCGCTACCGCAGGGGCACGGGTCGTTGCGGCCCACGTTGACGTACGGATCGTCGCTCTCGGACTTGCGATAGGTGGTCACCTTGCCACCGTTGTTGACGGCAGCCGGACCACCCTGGACAGCCGTGCGGGCCTGCACCTGCGCCTGCTTGCGCAGCACCGAGTCGCCGTTGTCACCATCGACCTCGGCAGGACCGGAGAAGTGCGCACGCTCGAGCGCGGGCTCCTCCTTGTGCTCCACGGCACGCGGGGCAGCCTTGATCTCGATGCGCAGAACCGTGCGCAGGTAATCCTCGTACATGGTGTCGACGAGGATCTGGAACGCGCCGTAGGCCTC
Source organism: Collinsella aerofaciens (assembly GCF_964283865.1). Lineage (GTDB taxonomy): Bacteria > Actinomycetota > Coriobacteriia > Coriobacteriales > Coriobacteriaceae > Collinsella. The sequence continues at coordinate 61,298 of NZ_CAXYLS010000001.1, forward strand.
GGTCTTGTACTCGACCAGCGGGTCGCGCTGGCCAAAGCCGCGCAGGCCGATGCCGGTCTTGAGATAGTCCATCTCCTGCAGGTAGTTCATCCAGCGGGTATCGATGACGCGCAGCATGACCTGGGTGTTGAGCTCGCGCATCAGGTCCTCGCCCAAGCGCTCGGCCTTCATGTTGTAGCACTTCTCTACGTAAGCCAGGACATCGGCAGCCAGAGCCTCATAATCCTCGTCGGGGAACTTCGGCGTATCGATGTGGCCGGTGAGCTCCACAACCCACTTGCGCAGGCCCTCCAGGTCGCGCTCGCCATCGTGACTGTCCTTGGTGCAGAACTCCTGAACGCAGCGGTACACGGTGTCGTGCATGACCTCGGTGATGTGGTCGGTCAGGTCCTTGCCGTCCAGAATCTTATTGCGCTCAGCGTAAATGACCTGGCGCTGCTTGTTCATGACGTCGTCGTACTCAAGGACGCTCTTGCGCATGGAGAAGTTGATGCTCTCGACCTTGTGCTGGGCGCTCTCGACGGCCTTGGAGATGATCTTGTGCTGGATGGGCATGTCGTCGCCCATGTCGGCCGTGACCATCATCTTGGAGACGCGGTCCATCTTGTCGCCGCCGAACAGGCGCATGAGGTCGTCCTCGAGCGACAGGTAGAACTGGGTCTCGCCCGGATCGCCCTGACGGCCGGAGCGGCCGCGCAGCTGGTTGTCGATACGACGGGACTCGTGGCGCTCGGTGCCGATAACGGTCAGGCCGCCGGCGGCAAGCACGCGCTCGCGCTCGGCCTTGCAGGTCTCCTTGGCCTCGGCGTTAAACTGCTCAAGCTGCTCGGGCGTCACGTCCTCCATGGTCAGGCCCTCGTACTCAAGGCGCTCGCGCACCAGCTCGTCGGGGTTGCCGCCCAACAGGATGTCGGTACCACGACCGGCCATGTTGGTAGCGATGGTCACGGCGCCGTAGCGTCCGGCCTGGGCAACGATATGAGCCTCGCGCTCATGGTGCTTGGCGTTGAGGACCTCGTGCGCGATGCCGCGCTTGGTAAGGGCGGCCGACAGCTTCTCGGAGCTCTCGATGGAGACGGTGCCCACCAGGACCGGCTGGCCCTTGGCGTGACGCTGCTCGACATCGTCGGCGACGGCGTTGTACTTGGCCTGAATGGTACGGTACACCAGGTCCTCGTGATCAACACGCTGAACGGGTTTGTTGGAGGGGATGACCTCGACGGGCAGCTTGTAGATCTCGCGGAACTCGGCATCCTCGGTGAGTGCCGTGCCGGTCATGCCGGAGAGCTTGTCATACAGACGGAAGTAGTTCTGCAAGGTGATGGTGGCCAGCGTCTGGTTCTCCTCGCGTACGAGCACGCCCTCTTTGGCCTCGATGGCCTGGTGCAGGCCCTCGGAGTAACGGCGGCCTTCCATAATGCGGCCGGTGAACTCGTCGACGATCTTGACCTCGCCGTTGGTGACCACGTACTGCTTGTCGCGGTGGAACATGTACTGGGCCTTCAGCGCCTGCTGCAGGTGGTTGACCAGCTGGCCGGAGAGATCGGCATAGATGTCATCGATACCCAGGCGGCGCTCGATCTTCTTAAGACCGCGCTCGGTGGCGGCGATGGTGTGCTTGGCCTCGTCCATGACGTAGTCGCCCGTGGGTTCAACGTCCTCGGTGGCGGTAAGCATGTCGTGCGACACGTCCTCGCCGCGCTCAAGGCCACGCACGGCACGCGCGAAGTCCTTGTAGGTACTGGCGGACTTGGTGCCAGCGCCCGAGATGATCAGCGGGGTGCGAGCCTCATCGATCAGGATGGAGTCAACCTCGTCGACGATGGCGTAGTTGTGGCCGCGCTGCACGCGCTGCTCGGGACGAGTGACCATGTTGTCGCGCAGGTAATCAAAACCGAACTCGGAGTTGGTGCCGTAGGTGACGTCGGCCTGGTAGGCCGGGCGCTTGAGCTCGAGCGGCATGTTGTTCTGGAGCAGACCGACGGTCATGCCCAGGTACTTATAGATGCGGCCCATCCACTCGGAGTCGCGCTTGGCAAGGTAATCATTGACAGTGACGACGTGCACGCCCTTGCCGGCAATAGCGTTGAGATAGCCGGCCAACGTGGAGACGAGGGTCTTACCTTCGCCGGTCTTCATCTCGGCGATGTGGCCCTCGTGCAGCGCCATGGCGCCAATGAGCTGCACGTCAAAGTGGCGCATACCCATGGTGCGCTTGGAAGCCTCGCGCACGGTGGCAAAGGCCTCGGGGAGCATGTCGTCGAGCGACTCGCCGTTGGCGTAACGCTCGCGGAACTTATCGGTCTGGCCGCGGAGTTCCTCCTCGGTCATCTTCTCAAACTGGGGCTCAAGACCGTTGATCTGGTCGACGATCTTGTAGTAGCGCTTAAGGTCCTTATCGGATCCAAAGGACAGCAGCTTTGACATGAATCCCATGTGGTTTTCCTTTTTGGCCATCGCCCACGCCGTGCAGCTGCGGGCGAGTTAAACACAGATGATTGTACTTTAGCCAAACAAGGCGCGGCCTATACGGTCGAGCTCGACCGCCACGTAATAACTATGACCAACCTGCCGCAATGGAACGGGTTTATTTTGGCAGGTTTTATCTGAGCAAACGCCGTCTCTCTGCCATTTGGTGCCACGGGGACAGGTTAGCTTGCACCAATAAAAAGAAAAGGGCCGCGCACCCAAATGGATGCACGGCCCTCATGCCATGAATGCGAGTGATTCCGCGGCGAGCTATTTACTCAGCAGCCTCGGTGGTCTCGGCCTCGGCAGCGGCCTCCTCGACGGGAGCCTCTGCGGGAGCCTCGGCGGCCTGCTTGGCAGCCTCCTCGGCAAACTTAGCAGCACGCTTGGCCTTCTCGGCAGCCTTAGCCTCAGCGGCGGCCTTGCGAGCGGCCTCGGCCTCAGCAGCCTTGGCGGCCTTGGCAGCCTTGGCCTCCTCAGCCTTCTTGAGCTGGGCGGCAGCGGCGCCACCGAACTTGTCGGCGAAGCGCTGGACGCGTCCACCGGTGTCGACGAACTTCTGCTGGCCGGTGTAGAACGGGTGGCACTCGTTGCAAAGCTCGACCTTCATCTCGGACACGGTAGCGTGCGTCTTGAAGGTGTTGCCGCAGGAGCACGTCACCGTGCACTCGACATACTGGGGATGGATACCCTGCTTCATGGTAGGACTCCTTATTGGTCAGGCGCTGGTTACCGATCAGCGCATAAGGCGTCTTGGTTTCCGACCAAGACAACAAACTCGGCTATGGTACCACGGCGCCGCATGTCCCACAAAAGGTTCACGGTCTTTTCGGCACGACACGAGCTGGCCCTTGAATATCAACTATCATCCGAACACTCCCCCACATTCATCTCTCGTATGTATCGAGGTATTCCTGCTTGAGCGTCTGCGAGGACGACTTGATCTTTTCCACGAGCGTGCCGGCCTCGATGAAGTAGAACGAGTCGGTGAGGTCTGCCAGGTCGTCGAGCAGATGGCTTGAAATGAGCACGCTGCGTCCCCGCGCCACCTCGCTGCGCATCGCGTCGCAGGAGGTTTTCCGCTTTCCCGGATCGAGGCCGTTCAGCGGTTCATCGAGGATGAGGTACGGGCAATCGGTCGCTATCGCCATGGCAAGCTTTACCTGCTGCTTCATTCCCGTCGAGAGTTTACGGGCCGGCTTGTCGAGATATGGGGAGATTCCGAGGGAGCTGCAGAGCGAGTCGATGTCGGCGGCCGATTTCCACGCATCCCTAACGAAAGCAAGGTGCTCGAGGGCTGATAGCGTGGGGTAAAGATCCGTGCCGCCTGAAGAGCTCAGGTAGACGAGTTCTGCAAATTCGGCTGATTGACGTTGGCTGATTCCGTCTGCCACCAGGCTTCCCGAGTGGATACGGGTGGGAAATTGGCCCGACAGCGCTTCAAGAAAGGTGGTTTTCCCCGAGCCGTTGGGAGCAATGAGGCCCGCCGCCGTTCCCGGGCTCAAGAAAAGCGATCCGATTGAAAGTATCGTCGTGCTTCCGTATCCCACGCTCACGTCCAGAAGCTCGAGCCCATGGCGCTTTTTCGCGGGTTCAGACTGTTTGGGCGAACGTGTCGCAACGGCGCCGACCGCAAAAAAGACCGCGACGTATATCAGGGCCACGGCAAGCATCGATGCACCGCTTGAACCGGAGTCAATGAATTCTGTTGGGAAGCATCCTACGTAACCCGTTGCCTCGATAGGCGAGAACACGGCCAGCGGCAGGAGCTCGAGCGCGGCATTATGCCCCAGTGCCGAATCGGACAATAACGGGAATGCCGGGGCCGCGACAAGCAACGCGGAGGTAAGGGGGCCCGCGAAGACGCGCCTCGTTGCGGTCGATAGGACGACGGAACAAACGGATATCAAGGTTCCACCCGCGAGCAGCGCGAGAAGTATGGTCGTGAAGACGTCTCCCGCGGTCGTGGTAGTGAGCGCGCCGTTATGGAAGAAGGCGATCGGGTACCCGATCTGCCCGAAGCCGTTTAGGGCCAAGGCGTAAATACTCCCGGGCGCAAGGCCGGCGAGGAGCATCGCGGTCCCCGCGCCAATTATCGAAAACACGGTTTGGATAAGGCGCCGGAATTTGGGCACGGGCGCCTTTGCCGCCAGGGTCCCGGGCCTTGTGGCGCCGAGCACGAGTATCGACGAGAGAAGGAAGGGGATGAAGGGAAGGAAGGACGGCGCCTGGGCAATGGCGTAGGGCAGGAAGGAGAGGAACGGCAGGTCGTTTGCGGAGGCCGGGATATCCGCGATGCCGGAGCTGCTCAGAGCGCGGCAATATGCGAGCTCTGCGTCATTGGTCTCCTGGTCCCCCACGATGGACCCGGATTGGAAGCCCTCGTCCATGAGCGCGTAGTAGCTCTCGGCAGAGTCGAGAAAGGCGGCGTCGGTTTGAGCGGCGAGGGCGGCGTTCGCGTATCTTGCAAGCTCAGCGTCATCTTGCTGCTCTGGCGATAGGTCTGTGCCGCTGGCCTGGGGCGCGCGCGTATTGAATGCGTCGACAAAGCCCTGCATGCCCTGCTTCATAAAGAAGGGGCCGTAGATGGGTGAATTGAACGCAATGGGGACGGAAAAGGCTGCAGCAAGAACGAGCGTGGAAATCCATACGGCCTTGTCTCTTAGGATTAGTTTGAGAAGAAGTCGACAGTACATTCAGAAGCACCTGCATTCCTCAAAGAATCGTTAGATTAAAAGTAACAGACCGAATGAAGATGCGTGCGATGGGGGCGAGGCGAATGGCTGAGCGGTATCGATACGCGGGTTCAACGGCATCATATTGACCACATAGATTTTTAACTTGCATTTCTACCCGCCCTTTTCGTAGAGTCGCCGATACGTGCTTAGCGCACCCTCGGCGCGTCCGGCAGGCTTTGCGAAATGGGATCCAGGAGACTTCGGCGCAGCATCATCTTGCGGAATGCTTCTAATGAGCCTCCCATCCTTCAAAAACAGAATCTCATCGCACAGCCTATCGACCGAATCCAAGATGTGGGATGACATGATGATGCACGTACCAGAATCGGCCAGCTTCCTGAGAATCTCGGAATGCAAGTCCACCCTGCTGGGGTCGAGCGCGTTCATGGGCTCATCTAATAGAAGGTACCGCGCGCCCGTCGCATACGCAATCGCCAGGGTAAGCTGCTGCTTCATGCCCTGGCTCAGAGTGCGGATCCTCATCTTCGCGAACTCGCCTATCTGCGTTTGTTCCACTATCTCTTCGATATCGCGAGCGTGCGGCCACATATCGCAAACCATCTTGAGGTGATCTTCCGCACGCAATCCGGGATACAGCAGCGTCCCCTCACCAGGTGCATAGAAGATCATAGAACGGACCTCTCTCGCACCCGTACCCTGCACCTCATCCAGAACGATGCTCCCGTCCACGCGAGGACCCGGCAAACCTGCCATCGCACGCAGCAACGTCGTCTTTCCATGCCCGTTCGGAGCGACGAGACCGTAGACCGTACCCGGGGCAAACTCAGCGTTCACCGAATCTACGAGCACCTTCTTTCCATAAGAGATCGTCAGCGTTTGAAGGTCAATCATCGAGATCATCCCCTTTCGATCTTTGGAACACTCAGGCGCACCATCAACGGAGATACGGCGCCCAAGACCACCAGCAGAGCGCCCGATGCGCCGACGACCTCTCCAAAAGGCATCGCGTTCGTCCCTCGCCCAAGGAACCCAATCGTCCCCACCTGGGAAGCGGGATCAAACGAGGCGAATGGAGCCAGCAGCGCGACGCCCATGCCCACGCTTTCAACATGAGCGCTCAACGAACCCAACACCAAGAGAACCGCGCAAACCATTCCGGTGACAACGGGGTTGCGGCTAATCGCTGCTGTCAACGCAGCGACGACGGAAATCACGCCGTATGCCATGACCAGCAACGGAATACTGCACAACACCGCCTCCCCCACCATGGACGTTGTCGAAGCTCCCGCCCGAATGAGAGCGACGGGATACTCCGATCCACCCGCACCGTTCTTAATCACGGACACAACGACAGCGGGAACCATCGACACCAAAAGCAGCACCAAGCCAAGCAGGAGAGCCAGCGCAACAGCCGTCAGAAAACGCACATGCGCTGTTGCGGGGATCTGGAGAACCAGAAGGGAACGACACTGCAGGTGGGTGCACGCGAGCGATGTGACAACCACGGGCAACAGCAAAAATAAGGAGGGAAGCGCTGCCTGGAGATACGAAAGGAGGATTAATGGGGGCATCTTCGTACTTAACTCGTAAACCTTGGGTTCCGGCAAGCTCGCGATCGACTCAAGCAGAAGGGCGCGCGCCTCCGCACGAGAAGGAGTCTCCGGCTCGATTCCGATCGATTGCAGGAGAGTCGCATCTGCCGCGCCCAGCTCACCTCGAGCGCGCTCGTACGTCGCAAGGCTTCGAAACCCCTCCGCAGGCATAGGCGCGTACACGAAACCCGAAAGAGCATCCCGCATGTCTTCCAGGGCCGCTTTGCCCTCGACGTCCATATTCGCAGCGTTCTGCTCTAGATACCGATCTATTGAACGGAGCTCCCCATCCCTATACCGAACAGCGGAAACGTTATCAGCGTCAGGAAACATCTCGACCAGAGCCGGGGCCAGCATCGTCGTCGACATTGCAATCGCGCATACGGCGAGGGTAGGAGAACGCAGGAGCAGTTTCCCCATCGTTCTTACGTATGCAACGGCGGAGGCACAAGCGCTCGAACGAGTTGCCGTTCTCGATGCAGTGAAGGAACCTCTCTCAAGACAAATCGGGGATATCGGGCACGCGCAGCCGCTCTTTCCAGCAACGCAAAGCAGGCTAATTGCCAGCACCTCGATCCCGATTGCGCATACGAGGGCAATCGCGCCACGCTCGAAGCAAAGTCCAGGCAGATTCACTATCTGCGTTGTCGGGTACGGGCTATAGGCGCCGACGGTCAACTCAGTGTTCGCATACGTAAGGGGATTCAACAGGGCGAACTCACGTAAAGCGATGGATCTTCCGTAATACCCGGGAACCATCGTCACCCCCATCAGGGCACATACGAACACGATTCCAAGCGTAGGGTTATTGGCAATCTTCACGGCAAGGTGAACGACAAGCGAGATGAACGCTGCCACCAAGAATTGCAAGATGGCCGTCTGCGCGAACACCAGCCAAGCCGGTTTGATAACCGGAGTCGCATATTGAATGTAGCCTATCGGATAGAACGGCGAGCCCGGGCCATTCTTCACAAGCGCGGCGATTATCCCTGGAAGATTGATGGCGAGGACGGCAAGCATTGCAAAAACACTCGCCCATACGCTCGATGCAACAAGTCTACCCAGCTCGCCCATCGGTGCCTGGATGATGAGCTTTTCACGTTTGTTAAGACGCGCGGCAAGGAACGAGACGGCAACGGCCGTTGCGACCCATAGCAAGTACTCCTTCGATCCGTCATAATAGGTGTACTCTCCATCCGATATCTGCAGAAACGGAAGTAGGGGAGAGAGCGGTGCCAAGATAAGACGTCCCGCGGCAAGAGGGTACAGAAGCGCGGGCATGCTTGATGAAGAGGTATAGACACCGTCCTCCCCCGCATTCACAAGCGCATCCGCATAGGATGCTGACAATTCCTGCTCAACACGGGTTATTCCCGACTCGAGGTATTCGACCCGTCCGTCGATGCCAGCCGCGCTCCTGAAGACGGGCAGAGCACAAAGAACCATCAACGCAACAACGACAACACAGAGCGACCTGGAGGAGAGAAGCGACCTAAAGATCGCCTTCGAGATTTTGAGCATGTTCATCGCCAACCTTAACCTCATCCAGTCGGAACAGAGGGGCCGAACAAAATGCTCGGCCCTTATTACTTGCCGGCAAAGTCAATTTAACATAAACTGTTAAAAAGTAACCTGAGTTTTTTAAATCCTTCGGAGGTTATTATGAGTTCCGACAATCGCACTCCCCGGCTTCATTCCTTCCGCATCGCATGTGCGATAGCCTCTGCGACCCTTTGCGCCACCGCCATCGCACAAGTGGCGTTCTCCTTAAAGCCAGCAATCGAAGTGCTCGACAACCCTGTAATTGCAGACTCCCCCGCGTATCCAGCCCTTGCGATCTCGACATTGGTCCCTGCCGTCATCGGTATCGCTACGACCATCCTCAGCGCCGTTCTCGTGTGGACGATCAAGAGCGGAGACCCCTTCAAGAAAGGGTCTGCGACATGCTTGAAGGTGCTCGGCATTCTCTTCGTTGTTCAAGCTGCCACCAGCCTCTACGCCGGCTCACTCAAAACCTCCGTTTCGATGTTTGGCGGCGAGGGGGCCGTCGGCGCCCAAGAGATTGCTTCATCATTCGATTGGACCTCTCTGGTTCTCGGCATCGTCCTGTTCATGCTTTCCCAGCTCTTCTTGTACGCCCGAGAGCTGTACCTCGACTCCGACGAGATTGCGTAAGGAAACGCCATGCCCGTAATTGTTCGCCTCGACAAGATCATGGCCGAGCGAAAGATTTCCTCGAACGAACTTGCCGAAAGGATTGGAACCACGCCCGTGAACCTGTCCCGTATTAAAAAAGGGCATATTCGCGGCATTCGCTTCAACACACTCGAGCAGCTATGCCTCGCCCTTCGTTGCCAACCCGGAGACCTTCTCGAAGTCATGAGCGAAGAGGATGCCCGAAAGGAGTTCGGACTCGATTGGTCCGCCGAGGATTAGAGGGCGGTCGTACTCGCCCTGCACACGGGGATGCGAATCGGCGAGGTCTGCGGCCTTCGGTGGTGCGATGTGGATTTCGAGACGGGCCTGATCTCGATCAGACACTCGGTGGCGTACGCGAAGGGAATGGGTTCGTTCATCAAGGACACCAAGACCCATGACGCCAGGGGTATCCCCATCGACCCGGTCGGCCTACTCCCCTTCCTGAAGGAGACCCACGAGATCGACTGCGGAAAGCTGCGCTTGCGCGGCCTTACCGGGGCGGTCGAGATCGGGGACTGCTACATCCTGTCGGAGCCGGGCGCGACCTTCGCGACGACAAGCTATATCCGCAGGGCGTTCAAGACGTTCTCGGAGACCAACGGCCTCATGGGCACCAACGACGAGCTGATCACGTTCCACGGCCTTCGCCACACGTTCGCAACGCAGTGGATCCGCCAAGGCGGCGATATCAAGGCGCTCCAATCGATCCTCGGCCACAAGGACGCCATGGCGACGCTCAACGTCTACGCCGACATCGAGCCCATCTCCAAAATCCATAACATGCTGCGCGCCACGCCGTGCCTTTGGCGCGGGCACCTCGGGCCGAGGGTCGATCCGGGTCCCATGTTCCAACAGAGGATCCAGGAGTCCATCGAGACGCTCCAGGCGTTCGGCTACGGCATCACCGAGCCGGACGACCGAAATATCGCCATACGCGACGTGAAGACGAACAGTTGGCTCTAGCTCACCGAGTACGCGGCAGTGCTGGGCCCATCCCAACTGAGGTCACGGTGGTCCGATAGGGGCGCCGCCCGCGGCATGCGCCGCGGAGCGGTATCCCCTACCGAAGGGCGGGGATGCCCTCCGCTTCCAGTTCGGAATCAGCCGTCGGAGGCGTTCGGCTGACTGCGGGAACGGCCTGTCCGCTCAATGTGTTCGGCTGAGATCGGAAATCAACCCAACACGAGCCGGACACGCGCCAGACGGCTCTTCCCCGTACGGCCTTCCCCCTTACGCTCATGTTGCAGGCATGTAACGCCGCAGCGAGCGCGCCTTTTTTGCGCCAGACAGGTACAATGATGAACACTGTACCGTAGCGGAGCGCCCCGCGCGCGCCGCAATCACGCGAAAGGGTTTCCCATGGCCGAGATCTCGTCCTCCCGTATCGTCATCACCGTCCTTGGCAAGAACCGCCCCGGCATCGTCGCCGGCGTCACCCGTGTCCTGGGCGAGGCCAACGTCGACATCCGCGACATCACGCAGTCCATTATCGAGGACATCTTCACCATGACCATGCTGGCCGATACCGCCGAGTCCAAGCTCGACTTCGCTGAGCTGCAGGAGGCCCTGGCCGAGGCCGGCGAGCTTTCGGGCGTCAACGTGTCCATCCAGCGCGAGGACGTCTTTAACTTTATGTACCGCCTGTAGCGAACAGGCCGTGCAGGAACAGGCCGGCGCATCTGCACTCAAGCACGCCGCCCCCACACGGCCCGGAGAGGAGCGCACATGGCCTACGACGCCAAGAAAATCTATTACCGCTTCGATGACCACTTGAGCCGACTGGTTCTGGATTACGAAGCAAGCCGCCAGATTTCGTCTGAGAGCGAAAGCCTCTACCACGGCCTGCCGACCGACCCTTATGACGAGGGCTTGTTCGAAGAGCACAATGTCAAGCGCGGCCTGCGCAATGCCGACGGCTCGGGCGTGGTCGCGGGCCTCACTCGTATCTCGGATGTGCACGGCTACAACAAGGTCGACGGAAAGGTCGTGCCCGATCAGGGCAAGCTCACGATTCGCGGCTACAGCATCGAGGATCTGGTCAACAATGCCCAGGCCGAGAATCGCTACGGCTACGAGGAAGTCGCCTATCTGCTTATCACGGGTTCGCTGCCCAACAAGGAAGAGCTCGACGGCTTTTGCGAGCGCCTGGGCGCCTTTAGACACCTGAGTGACGAGTACGTTAAAGAGTTCCCTATGACCACGGTGTCGTCGAGCATCATGAACGTGCTCCAGCGCGCCGTACTGTTGCTCTACGCCTTCGATGCCGAACCAGACGTGATCACGCCCGAGCACGAAATCGACGTCGCCATTTCCATGCTCGCACGTCTCCCGCGCATCGCCGCCTTCGCACACATGGCCTCGGTCGCCAAGCTTCGCGGCTCCGAGGTTCACGTGCCGCACCCCACGCCCGGTCTCTCCACCGCCGAGACCATCCTACAGGTCTTGCGCGGTGGCATGGCGTTCACCCGCGACGAAGCCATGCTGCTCGACGTGATGCTCATGCTGCATGCCGAGCACGGCGGCGGCAACAACTCCACCTTCGCTTGCCGCGTGCTGTCGTCTTCGGCCACCGACCCGTATTCCGCCTACGCCGCGGCTATCGGCTCGCTCAAGGGCCCGCGCCACGGCGGTGCCAACGCCAAGGTCGTGTCCATGCACGAGGACATCCGCGCGCATGTCTCCAACTGGGAGGACGAGGACGAGGTCGCAGCCTACCTGGGCAAGATCCTCGACAAGCAGGCCTTCGACGGCACGGGCCTCATCTACGGTATGGGCCACGCCGTCTATACGCTCAGCGACCCGCGCGCCGAGGTCTGCCGCCGTTACGCGCGCACGCTTGCCGCCAAGAAGGACCTGGGCGATGAGTTCGCGCTCATCGAGCGCATCGAGCGCCTGGCACCCCAGGTCATGCGCGACCACGGCATGACCAAGCCCATCTGCGCCAACATCGACCTGTACACGGGCTTTATCTACAAGATGCTCGGCGTGCCCGAGACGCTTTTTACGCCGTTATTCGCCGTCGCCCGCATGGCCGGCTGGTCGGCACACCGCATGGAAGAGCTCTTCTGCGCGCACCGTATTATTCGCCCGGCCTATCGTCCGGTGATCGAGCCGCTGGAGTACAAGCCGATCGCCGACCGCTAGGACGCGGACCGTTATAGAACTCGAGCGTGGCCAGGGCATCACCGCCCTCGGCCACGCTTTTTATGCCAGTAGAAAGGGCTGCATCGAATGATTGTTTTTTCCGATATGGATGGAACACTGTTGACGAGCGACAAGCAGATGGGCGACGCCACCTGGGCGATGCTCGACGAGCTCGCACGTCGCAGCATTGAGTTTGTACCGTGCACGGGGCGTCCGCTGTCGGGCGTCTTTGAGCCCATCCTCGCCCATCCTGCCGTGCACTACGCGGTCTGCGCCAATGGCGCCAGCGTCTGGCAGCTCGACGACGATGTGCCCAACGATGCCTCGCGCGCCACGCGCATTTTGAGCCGTCCGCTCGATCGCGGCATTGCCCATCGCGTCCATCGCATCGCCGCCGGCCACGATGTGACCTTCGATATCTTCGCGGATGGGCAGTGCTTCCTCCCCCGCTCGCTTTACGGGCGCCTGGATGAGTTCTGCGGCGGTGACCCCCACATCGCGGCTTCGCTCAAGCGCACACGAACACCGATCGACATGGATATCGACAGTAAGATCGACGGGGTCGAGACGCTCGAACGCATCGCCATGTACTGGCACGACCCGGCCGATCGCGACGCCATCGCGGCTGAGCTCGACACGCTCGGAGGCATTGAGGTCACGCGTTCTTACGCCATGAATATCGAGGTCATGGGTGAGGGCGCCACCAAGGGAACGGCCCTCACGTGGCTATGCGAGCACCTGGGCGAGCGTCTCGTCGACGCCTGGGCGTTCGGCGACAACATCAACGACATCCCCATGCTGCAGGCAGCGGGCCACGGCATGGCCATGATCAACGCCGAGCCCGAGGACCGCGACGCCGCCGACGCCATCACCGAGTTCGACAACGACCACGACGGCGTCGCCCGCACCATCATGGCTGCCCTCGCCTAGCAGCAGCAACCCGGCAGGGCAGCTAATTTGGGACGGGGCTATTTTAGCTGCCCGCTTGTGTGGGGTAGCTAAAATAGCCCCGTCCCAAATTAGCTGCCCCAGTCACAGTAGTCGTTGGGGACACTCTTCGCGAAAAAGCTGCAAGGACTGTCCCCAGCTGCCGGCAGAAAAGGAACGTCCCCAACTGCCGGATTAGGCGAGGCTCTCCAGAACGTGGCGGAGCTCCTGCTGGACGGCGTGGTCGCGGTTACAACCCACCACGCGATCGGCCACCGCCTTAAGCGCGGGGCGCGCGTTTTCCATCGCGCAGCCCGTGCCGACAAAGCGAATGATCTCGTAGTCGTTCATCGAGTCGCCAAACGCTATGACCTCGTCGCGATCAATGCCGTAATGCTCCGCGAGCTGCGCGATACCCGAGGCCTTCGATACACCAGGCTGCATGGCATCGATCCACGCGTTGCCCGAAGGCGCAAAAGTAAAGAGCTGACCAAGTTCGCGCTGTAGCACGTACGCACTGTCCATAACCGCACTGTCGTCGCAAAAGATACTCGCTTTGATGATATTTACGCTGGGATCGGGCAGCTCCCAAATACGCTCGGCATTGGGAAGGTCCTTATCGACCTCACGCACGAACTTGCACTCGTCATCGAGCAGGAAGGACTTGGTTCGGTCAAAGAGCGCAAGATGCAGATTGGGAAACGTCCTGACGGCTTGGGCGAGCCTTCGAATCGCCAGGTGGGAATACACCTCACGGTCTACCATCTTACCGTCGGCGTAGACTTGGGCGCCGTTAGCGGCGACAAAGTCCATCTTGTCGCGAACGGGCGCAAAGAACTCGCACAGGCGATCGTAGCGACGACCTGACGATGCGGCGAAATGCACGCCATGCTCGTGTAGCGCCAGAATCAGTTCGTAGGTCTCGGGAGGCACCTGGCCGTTTTCGTCAAGCAGTGTGCCGTCCATATCGGATGCAATCAGTTTAAACATAGAAAAGCTCCCTTCGGGCTTAGTAGTGAAAACAGATGTATATCTGAAAACACCGTACCCAAAGGGAGCTCGAATAAGACCCCGTAGTTATAAACGTTACATGGACCTAGCAAATAGCTCACGCGCGCCAGAGGCCCCACGGTCGCGACGTCAGGCAGCCCGCCAAAGAGTGTCCCCAACGGCTAGTCGTTTAAGAACGTCCCTGATGACTAGTCGGCGTAGGTGAAGGTTGTGACGTCGAACATGCCCTCGGGACGGATGCGGAGCGTCGGGATCACCGGCAGGGGCAGGAAGATGATGCCCATGATGGGGTCGAGCGGCGGCTCGATGCCCATGGCGCGCGCCTTGACCATAAAGTCGTCGTGCTGCGCCGCAACGTCTTCGGCAGCGCCCTCGCTCATCAGGCCGCCGAGCGCCAGCGGAATGCGCGCCACGACCTCGCCGTTGCGCACCAGCACGTGGCCGCCCTGGCCCACGGCCTCAACGGCAGCCATCATATCCGCCGCATTGTCGCCCACCACGCACACGTTGTGCGAGTCGTGGCCGATCGTGGAGGCAATGGCGCCACCGGTGATGGTAAAGCCGCGCACCCAGCCGCGACCGATATGCTTGCCGACCAGGCCCAGGCCAGCGGGGCCGTCGCCGTCGGCGCCCTCGGCCTGCAGCGACACGCCGCGGCCATGGCGCTCAATCAGCATAATGCGGCGCAGGCCCTCGGTGTTCTTGGGGCGAACCATGCCCGTGATGGCCTTGCCCGGCACCACGTCAATCACGGCCTCGCCCGGCTTAAAGGCATAGTCGAATACGTCGAGCGAAAGCTTCGGCAGCTTAACGGAGGCGCGTAGCTCATCGGCAAGGGCCGCGACCTCGGCCATCTCGGGTGCAATCTCGCCCACAAAAGTGCCGTCCTGTGCCACGAGCGCGCCGGCGGCATACACGCGATGCGGAGCCGTGGCAAACGTCAGGTCGTTGAGCACCAGCAGGTCGGCACGCTTGCCCGGGGCAATCGCACCACGCAGCTCGTGTGGGTCGCGGCAACCGTGGTCCAGGCCAAACGCCTCGGCCGTGGAGAGGGACGCCATAGAGATAGCGACCACGGGGTCGATGCCGGCCTCGATAGCCGCGCGGCAGGCATTGTCGATCATGCCGGTCGCAAGCGCATCGGAAGGGGCGCGGTCGTCGGTCGCGAAGCAGCAGCGGCGGGCGCGCGCGGGATTCTCTAGCAGCATCGGCGACAGGTTGGCCAAGTCGTGGCTACACGTACCTTCGCGCAGCATCACATACATGCCGCGGGACAGTTTATCGAGCGCCTCCTCGGGAATCGTCGACTCGTGGTCGGCGATAATACCCGCCGCGGCATAGGCATTGAGGTCCTTGCCGGCAACGAGCGGCGCATGACCGTCGACTTGCTTGGACGGCGTCTGGTTAGCGGCATCGATGCGAGCACAGGTCTCGGGATCGGCCATAAAAACGCCCGGAAGGTTCATCATTTCGCCCAGGCCAAAGACATCGCCCGGATGCTCGGCAAAAAACGCCTGCATATCGGCAGCCGAAATAACGGCACCGGCCTGCTCGTCGGGCAGCGCGGGCACGCACGAAGGCATCATGTACTTGATGGAGATGGGTGCGCGGCGGCCGTCCTCGATCATAAAGCGCAAGCCGTCGAGACCGGCAACATTGGCAATCTCGTGGCTGTCGGCAATGGCGGTGGTAGTACCGCGCGTCGCGGCCATGCGAGCATACTCGGCGGGACGGATGTTCGAGGACTCGATATGCAAATGCCCGTCAATAAAACCGGGAGCGAGATAGCGACCCTGGCAGTCGATGACCTCAGTTGCCTCGTAGGTGCCAGCAGCATCGTCGCGACCATCGTAGAGCACGCCGACGATCACACCGTCCTTGACGGCAACGCTACCGGGCGCCACACGCTGGCCATACACGTCGACGATCTGCGCATTGGTAAACAGCGTGTCGACGGGCACGCGCCCCTCGGCAGCATCGATCACAGACCTCATGACCTCAACGGACATACATACTCCTTTAACCGTAGAAAAAAGCTGCGGAGCGGACAGACCTTCACCGCAGCAAGCCAATAGCCATTGTATGCCAAAAAGAAAGTCCCGCTAACACCCCTTCCGCTTAACGGCACCGCCAAATGATCCCTCCGTCCCCAAGGGATCGTCGCAACCAAAAAGGCCGCAGTCGGGATTCCCGGCTGCGGCCTTATTGCACTTGTGAGGTCAACTCGCTCGTTAGACCAACTTAAAGCCCTTGCGCTTGCCCACGGAGAGGGTGTCGCCCAGCTTGAGGGCGCTCGGATCGATGTTGTAGCTCTTGGGAGCCACAGCCTTGCCGTTGATCTTGACGCCGCCGCCGTCGATGTCGCGGCGGGCCTGACCGGCGCTGGCCGAAAGGCCCAGGTCCTTGAGCAGGCCAGCGAGGTAAATCTGGCCCTCGTCGTTGACGGTCAGCTCAACGTGCTTCTCGGGGAAGTCGGCAAGCTGGCCCTCCTTGAACACACGGTCGAACTCGGCCTGAGCCTCGTCGCCGGCGCCAGCACCGTGGTAGGTGTCGCACAGGTCGCGGCCTAGAGCGCGCTTGAGCTCGTAGGGGTCGGCGGAGCCATCGGCCAGGGCGGCATCGATCTTGTCGACCTCGGCCGGGGTGAGCGAACTGGCCAGACGATAGTACTTGCCAATCATCTCGTCGGGGATGGACATGGTCTTGCCGAACATATCCTTGGGAGCATCGGTCAGGCCGATGTAGTTACCGTAGGACTTGGACATCTTACGGACGCCGTCGGTGCCCTCGAGCAGCGGCATGGTGAGCGCGATCTGCGGTTCCATGCCCATCTTCTCCATGAGCTCGCGGCCGGCGAGCAGGTTAAAGAGCTGGTCGGTGCCGCCCATCTCGACGTCGGCCTTGATCTGCACGGAGTCGAAGGCCTGCATCACAGGGTACAGGAACTCGTGCAGGGCAATCGGCGTCTGGGACTGGTAGCGCTTGGTAAAGTCGTCGCGCTCGAGGATGCGGGCGACGGTGAACTTGGAGCACACCTGCAGCAGGCCGGCCAGGTCCATCGAAAGGATCCAGTCGCCGTTGTGCACGATGGTGGTCTTCTCGGGGTCCAGGATCTTCATGGCCTGGCTCACGTAGGTCTCGGCGTTGGCCTCGATCTGCTCCTGCGAAAGCTGCGGGCGGGTGGAGTTCTTGCCCGAGGGGTCGCCGATCAGCGCAGTGCCGTTGCCGATGATAAGGGTGACGTTGTGGCCCAGGTCCTGGAACTGACGCATCTTGCGCAGGGGCACGGCATGGCCCAGGTGCAGGTCGGGGCTGGTGGGATCGACGCCGAGCTTGATGTTGAGGGGCTCGCCCTTCTCAAGCTTCTTGCGAAGGTCGGCCTCGGGGACGATCTGCGCTGCACCCGAGGTGATGATACGCATTTGCTCGTCAACAGACAGCATTGGGTATCCTCCTTTTGCTATAGCACCCTCACCGGATACGGCGGTGCTGGAAGTTCATAAACCCACTAATAATAACCAAAACAGCGCGACGCGGCACCTACGACAGGAAAATCCTCGTCCTGCCGCACGCGTCGATAACGACCGGCAAACGCGTGCCGTCACGTTCGACCAAAAAGCGCGCCTGCTGACGGCGCGAGCAGTCACGGCAACGGACCTGCCCCGTTGCATCCGTGGCGCAGGCGCCCTCGGCAGTCAGCAAGCAGTGCTCGCACACCATGAGCTCGGGACGGTCGGCATCGACAGGCCCCAAGACACCGGGGCAAGCGGCAAGTTCGGCAACACGCTCCGCATCATTGCCGAGCAACTCGGCCGACAAGCACACCCGCCCCGCACCGAGTCCGCGCAGCCAGGTAAGCGTGGCCCGATTGGCACAGAACACCGGCGCCGCCACGTCAAACGTTGTGCCCAGCTCGCGGGCCATCGCCACTTGTCCCAGATTGCGGCAGACGACGCGCCCGGCACGCTGCATAAGCGCCCGAGTCCGCTCGGCGTCGCCCGCGCGGCACACTTCGTCGAGCACCACCGTTGTATCGGACAGATCTCGCTCATCGCGCGGACCCACATCCATCAGCTCCCAGGCAAAGACCATACGAGCAAAATCCTCGCGCTTTACCGGCCCCGCCGACCCCGCCAACTCCGTCGACGCGCCGCCATCCACCGCAGCGTCCTCAAAGGGCAGCACCTCAACGGCACGCGCAACGGGCGCAATCGCATCCGCCTCGGCCCGCATGCGCTCCAACACCGCCGTCGTCTGATCCAACACGCCGGCGCTGCGAATCAGATAGACCTCGCAGCCCGCGTCCACCTTACGCTTGCAATGCACGACGACGCGCTTCCCCGCTGCGGCATCCACCGGGCAGGGCACCTGCGGCCAGCGCTTGGGCACATCGGGACGCGCGTCGACACCCGGATAGAACCGAATCTCGAGCGTGTCACCCGCCGCCACGGCGGCATCGAGCTCAACGGTCACCTCTTCGTGGCCCACAGCGACCAAGCGCCCCACGCGCACGCCCTGGTTGATCGCGCGCTCAAAGCTCATGAGCTCGGCACCCGAACGACCCCGCAGGTAAGCATCGGTAAACCCACGGTTAAACGACCTTCCCAGCTCGCGTTCAAGCTCTTCCACGGCACCGGAGTCCCATGTGCCGTCGCACAGCATATCGAGTGCCCGACGCCACACCCTCACCACGTTGAATACGTAATCGGGATTCTTCATGCGTCCCTCGATCTTGAGCGATGCCACGCCGGCGGCAACAAGCTCGGGCAGGTGCGCGATACCCAGATAGTCACGCGGACAAAGCAGGCGGTCTCCCTCGACGGCAACAACACTCTGCCCCGCCTCGTCCACTAGGTCGTACGCCAGACGGCACGGCTGCGTGCAGTCGCCGCGCATCGCCGAGCGCCCACGCCGCAGGGCCGAGAACTCGCACGCCCCCGAATAGCCGATGCAAATCGCACCGTGGCAGAATACCTCGATGGGCACGCCCGTGGCACATAGCGCCGCAATCTCGTCGACCGTCAGCTCGCGTGCCGTCGTCACGCGCTCGACCCCCAGCTCATCGGCGGCAAGCCGCACGGCACCCTCGCTATGAGCGCCCGCCTGCGTGGACAGGTGAATCTCGACCCCGGGAATCGCCGCGCGCAGCGCGCAGGCCAACCCGACATCGGCGACAATCAGAGCATCGGCGCCCAGCTCCAGTGCATGAGCTCCCAACGCCACCACGTCGGACAACTCATCGTCAAACACGAACACGTTGAGCGTTACGTACACACGCACGCCATGGGCATGCGCCACGGCGCAGCCGCGCGCAAACTCGTTATCCGTAAAGCCATGGGCGCTCACACGGGCGTTAAAGCCGCCCAACCCCGCATAGATGGCATCGGCACCCGCGGCGATGGCCGCAAGCATCTGGTCGAGTCCGCCCGCCGGCGCCAGCAGCTCGGGCAGCGCCGCACCGGCAGCATCCAATCCAGTCTCGTATTGTCCGCTCGGCCCCATCGTCCGAATCGCCATCGACAAACTCCTTACCAAGGTATGCATTCACTCTGAAAAATGCCGTCTTCCAGCATACACGAGGCCTCGCGCGCCCCGTTTGGTTTATCGTGTAATAACTTATGTCCATCCTGCCCCGACGGCACATCCACCGTCTGGCACGACATACCTGGAGGTCAATATATGGGTCCTCGCCAACGACAGGGACACAGCCGTTCAAAGACGCACGCCCTGCCCATAATCCTGCTCTCGTTTTTGGGCTTTCTGCTGATTGCGGGCGTGGCGTTTGGCATCGGCATGGTCGGTAACGTCAACCGCTGGCTGTCCGATCTGCCCGACTACACCGACGCCAACGCGTATCTGGTGAGCGAGCCCACCGAGATCGTCGACTGTAACGGCAACAAGATCGCGAGCTTCTACACGCAAAACCGCAAGTCCATCACCAAGGACGAGGTCTCCCCCTACGTGCTGCAGGGCACCGTTGACGTCGAGGACGAGCGCTTCTACGAGCACGGCGGTATCGACCTGTGGGGTATCGCGCGTGCTGCGGTGGCAACCCTCGGCGGCGGGCACGAAGGCGCCTCGACGATCACCCAGCAGCTTGTGCGCAACACCATCCTGCAGGAGGAGCAATTCGACTCGACCATTGAGCGTAAGGTGCGCGAGGCCTACATCGCCATCAAGATGGAGGACATGTACTCCAAAGACGAGATCCTCATGATGTACCTCAACACCATCTATTACGGCCACGGCGCCTACGGCATCGAGGCCGCAGCCGAGACCTATCTGTCCAAGAGCGCCGCCGACCTCACCCTGAGCGAGGCCGCGCTACTCATCGGCCTTCCCAACTCGCCTTCGCAGTACGACCCCACGGTCAATCCCGATCTGGCACTGTCTCGCCGCAACAAGGTTCTCGACAACATGCTGCGCCTGGGCCACATCACCCAGGAGGAGCACGATGCCGCACAGGCCGAGCCCATCACCCTCAATGTGACCGAAATCTCGGGCAGCGGCGTCGACGTATACTCGCAGCCCTACTTTGTCTCCTACGTCAAGCGGCTGCTGGAGCAGGAGTTCTCGACCGACGTGCTCTTTAAGGGCGGCCTGACCGTCAAGACCACCATCGACCCCACGATGCAGCAGGTGGCAGAGAATGCCGTCCGCGAGCAGCTCGACACGCTCTCGCTTGACGGCCTGGACATGGGCATGGTCGTCGTCGACCCCAAGACCGGCTACATCAAGTGCATGGTGGGCGGCTACGACTACAACGCCGACGAGAACCACGTAAACCATGCCACGGCCAAGCGTCCCGTCGGCTCCACCTTTAAGGCCTTTACGCTGGCAACTGCCATCCAAAACGGCATGAACCCCAACGTCACCCTCAACTGCAACTCGCCGCTCAAGGCCAAGGGCACCACGACCGAGGTCCAAAATTACGCCAACCAGAGCTACGGCAACATCACGCTTAAGCAGGCGACGGCATACTCCTCCAACACCGGCTACATCCAGGTGGCGGAAGCCGTCGGCAACAGCAAGATCATCTCGCTCGTCAAAAAGCTCGGCATCGACCCCGCCAAGGACAACATCGAGGACGTTCCCGTCATGACGCTCGGCACCGGCTCGATCTCGCCACTCGAGATGGCCGCCGCCTACGCGACGTTTGCCAACGGCGGCTACTATCGCCAGCCGATCGCCATCACCGAGATTGATTCTCGTACCGGTTCGGTGCTGTACCAGCACACCGACAATCCCTCACAGGTGCTTACCGAGGGCGAGGCCGCCGCGGTCACCGATGTTCTGTCCGGCGTCATGAAGGGCAGCGGTACGGGTGCTGCCGGCGCCCTGAGTGTCAACCAGCCCTATGCCGGCAAGACGGGCACCACCGACAACACCACCAACCTTTGGTTCTGCGGCTATACCCCGCAGCTGGCGTGCGCCCTGTGGACCGGCTATTCCGCGGGTGAGATTCCCATCCAAAAATACGGCACGGACCTGCTGGGCGACAGCACCAACCTACCTGTCTTTAAGCGGTTTATGAACACCGTTCTGACCGGTACCGAGCGCGAGGAGTTTGCGACCGGAACGGCGCCCACCTACAAGAACAACAGCGTCTGGAAGTTCTACGGCACCAACAACACCAAGAAGTCGGAGAACGACGACAAGGACGAGGACGAAGAGGAAGAGGAAACCACCACAACAACTACCACGACGACCACGACCACCGAGACCACGGGCGGCGACACCACCGGCGGCACCGGTACGACCGGTGGCTCGACGGGCGGCTCCACTGGTGGCTCGACGGGCGGCTCCACTGGTGGCTCGACGGGCGGCTCCACTGGTGGCTCGACCGGCGGCGATGGCGGCACGCCTACGCCTACGCCCACTCCCGACCCCTCGCCCACGCCTGACGATACGGTCGGCTAAGAAGTACGCGACTAAAGCCAACAAGGCCCCGAGCAGCTTATTGAACTGCTCGGGGCCTTTTAGTTTGAAGCGACCTGGTGGGCGGTCTTTATACCGGCAAACAAAAAGGGGTACCGACCAACGTCGATGCCCCTTACAAGCCACTATGTCAGCGCACGCAATGCCGAGCGCACGGCCCGCACACCTACTTGCGAGAATTGCTCAGCTTATTGATCAGCGCCTCGAGGCGCTCGCCGTCCTCGGCCGTCTGGGCAATAACCAAAATCGTATCGTTGCCGGCAAGCGAGCCAAGCACATCGGGCAACTCTGCCGCATCAACGGCGGCGGCGATGCCGGAAGCCGTGCCAGGCTGAGCCTTGATCATAACCAGATTATCGGTACGCAGAACGCCCGTTACGAGCTCGGAAACCATACGCTGCAGGTGCAGGTCCTCTGCCAGAACATAGATGCCCTCAGGGAGCTTACGCAGCCCCATATCGGCAATATCGCGAGAGACAGTCGCCTGCGTGCAATCAAAGCCCATAGCACGGAGCTCATCGACCAGCACGCGCTGCGTGCGGACATCCTTATTGCGCACAATATCTCTAATGGCATCCTGGCGCCCATTGCGTTTTTTAGCCATACAAACCCTCTCTCCAAAAGATGGCGGAGACAATCAATCAGTGATTGAATAGTTTAACGCTATTTGAAGGCTTTTGTGTATAAGAACGCATTTCGAAACAATTCTATGCAAGTTTGTTTCGTAATGAGCCGTTTAGGCGGTTTTTGCGCCCGTCCGGTTAAGAAAAGCTGCCAGATGCGTACACATCACGCAGCGCGCGGGCTTGGCGCTGGCGATCGGCCCAAACAACAGACCGAGTCCCCGATGGTTATCCTTGAGCGCGGCGACCATCTGACGGGTTCGAGGCGCCTCGAGCATATCACGCATGCGGGCGGAACGCTCGATTGACGACACTCCATGCGGGCTCAGACACAAATTCTCGATGCAGGCGACCAGTCCGGCAAAGTAGAACTTTTGGCTTGCCAGCTTGAGCCGACCACCGCTATCTGCTTCCGAGAGTGAGTCCGCAAGCTCGTCGAGCGCCCGGGCGTCATCGGATACCTTGGCATACATGGTGGGATCAAAGGCATCTGTAAGCTTAGGCGCCGCCGCGTGGAAACAAGCGTCGCCGCATCCGGAGACGCGCTGTGCCTGCGAGAGCGCGCACGCCATAAACCCAACCGTGCGAAACGTCTTATCGCACAAAAGACATGCCTCAAACAGTGGACGGCTGTACATCACGCCAGAGACTTGAGCAACCAAGCCGCCTAAAATCAACTGGGGCAGCCCAGTCACCATAGAAGACTCGTCTTCTATGGCAATAGAGGCAGCATCCAAGACGCGCGAATGACGCTCGCGATGCGCATCGTATCGATCGAGCGACACCGAGGGGAGCACAATGTCTGCCGCAGTATCGCACGCGATATCGACCATCTTGGAAAGGGCCTGCGGAGCAAACCACTCATCGGCGTTCATGGCGATGATTTGAGAGCCGCGCGAGGCATCAAAACCGGCACGAAGACAAGCGCCGCGCTTCGCGTCCTCGACGTCAATCAAATCAATATGGATGTCCCTGTCGGCAGCAACTTGAAGCGAATGGCGCACACCGGGCACAGCATCGCGGCAGACAACGACAATCTGCAAATCATAGAGGTCTTGGTTCTGGATACTCTCGAGCGCACGCATCGCATAGCTGGGCGAACCTTCTACCACAAGGATCACCGAAAGTCGCGGATGCGAACAACGTCGAACCAAGTTTTCCATCCTCTCGATAGCACCAAATCAAACTGTCGTTCATGGTACACCCGAGCTATAAAAGCAACGAGCCGCCTAACATGTTGCACGCCAAGAACAGATGTTGCACACGCGCAGCTCACACATAGTATGTGCAAGGCACAGACGCGCCGAGCACTCCCCTAGTCGAGAACGACAAGCTCGTCGGGGCCGTAATCCACACCCATAAACGTAAGGCCGCAGGCAGGCGCCGTGGGACCCGCAGCGGTTCGGTCACGGGCGTCAATAACCTCGCGCATCCACTGGGGATCGCAACGATGCATGCCAATCTCCACGAGCGTTCCTACAATGGTACGCACCATCGAGTGCAAAAACGCATTGCCCTCGATAGTGAAGGTCAGGATATCCTCGCCAAAAGCGACCTCGTGGCCAAACTCCGCACGCATCACGCAGCGGTGCGTGGGCTTGCCCACAGCAGAGGCAACCTTGCAAAAGCTCTTAAAGTCCTGCTCGCCCAAAAGCGCAGGGCAGGCGGCCGCCATCGCATCGACGTCGAGGGGATAGCGATGCCACCACACCGCACCGCGCGAGAGCACGGGGCGCGCATCGCGATCGGCAATACGGTACGTATACGTACGGGACCGCGCGTCAAAGCGGGCAGAAAAGCCCCTACGGGCCTTGTAGACCTCGTTTATGGCGATATCTTTGGGCAGGAGGGCATCCATAGCCCTCAGCCACCTACGGCGCGTCAGAGCAAGCTCAGCGTCCGTTACGGGCACGCTAATGTACTGGGCCACCGCATGCACGCCGGCATCGGTACGACCCGCACACGTCAGATCGATCGGGCGGCGCAGCAGCGTCTCGATAGCGCGGCGCAACTCGCCCGCAACGGTCGTCTGGCCCGGCTGCTCGGCAAATCCGCTATAGGACGAGCCATCATAGGCAACACAGAATACAAGCGTGGCATCGAGCTCAGGAATCGAATTGAAATCAGACGGCGCGGTCATGGGCGCTCCCAACAAACAATCAACGGTATCGCGACAAAAAAAGAGGGGTACGCGAACGTACCCCTCGAATATAGCCTATGCAGACGGATTGTCTACTCAGCGGTCTCCTCAGCAGGAGCCTCCTCGACGGCCTCGACCTTCTTGGGAGCAGCGGCCTTCTTGGGGGCCGGAGCAGCCTTCTTGGCCTTAGGCGTGCAAGGCTCGGTGACGAGCTCCATGATAACGATAGGAGCGTTGTCGCCCTTACGGTTGCCGAGCTTCATGATGCGGGTGTAACCGCCGTTGCGGTCCTGCCACATGCCCTGGGCAGCCTTGTCGAAGATCTCGGCAACGAGCTGCTTATCGCCGAGCTTGGCGATAGCCAGACGACGAGAGTGCAGGTCGCCCTTCTTGGCCCAAGTGATGATCGGATCGACGACCGAACGCAGCGCCTTAGCGCGGGTCTCGGTGGTCTTGATGCGGTCGTTCTCGAAGAGGGCCTTAGCAAGGCTCTTCTTCATGGCCTTGGTGTGGCTCGCATCGGTGCCGAGCTTCAGGCCCTTCTTAACGTTGTGACGCATGGTCTAGTTTCTCCTCAAATATGCGAAGCATTAAGCCTTCAGGCTCAGGCCCATGGACTCAAGCTTGTCCTTCACTTCCTCGATCGACTTAACACCGAAGTTACGGATGTTGAGCAGATCGTTCTCCGAGAACTCAACGAGTTGACGGACCGAGTGAATGCTGGCGCGCTTAAGGCAGTTGTAAGAACGGACGGAAAGGTCCAGATCCTCGATCTGCTTGTCCAGCTCGGCGTTGTCGTTGGTGACCTCGGGAGCGAAGATCGAAGCCTCCTCCTCAACCTCGGGGGTCTCGGCAAGGTTCATAAAGGCGGCCATATGCTGATTGATGATATTGGCAGCCTGGACCACGGCGTCGCGCGGGGCGATGGAGCCGTTGGTCTCGATCTCGAGGACAAGGCGGTCGTAGTCGGTGTGCTGACCGACACGGCAAGCCTCAACGAGCTTGGCGCAACGGGAAACCGGCGAGTACAGCGAGTCGACGTGGATCACACCGATGGGATCGTTGTCGCGCTTGTTGGCCTCGCCAGAGACATAGCCGCGGCCATAGCCGATGCGCATGCTCATGGTGAGATGGCCACCCTCGGTGAGCGTAGCGATGTGCTGCTCGGGGTTGACCAGCTCAAACTCGGACGGAATAAAGAAGTCCGCACCGGTGACCTCGCAGGGGCCGTCAACCGAGATGGTGGCGGTCGCCTCGTCGGTCGTGCCGAGAGCCCTGAAGACAAGACCCTTGACATTCAGGACGATGTCGGTGACATCCTCGACCATGTTAGGGATGGTCATGAACTCGTGCTGCGCACCATCGATCTGAATAGCCTCGACGGCGGCACCCTCGAGCGAGGACAGAAGAACGCGACGAAGGGAGTTACCCAGCGTATCGCCGTAACCACGCTCGAGCGGCTCGACGGAGACACGAGCAGACGTCTCGTTGATCTCTTCGACCTGAACCTGAGGCCTAATGAATTCTGACATGTATTACCTCCAGCCTCAGCAGCCCGGATGGACTACTTAGAGTAGAGCTCGACGATGAGCTGCTCGTTGATATCACCGCTGATCTGCTCACGCGTCGGCAGAGCGAGCACGTTACCAGACAGCTTCTCGATATCGACCTCGAGCCAGCCAGGGACCTCAAAGCGCTCGGAGGAAATCAGGGCCTCCTTGATGGGGAGGAGGTCACGGAACTTCTCGCCGACAGCGACGACGTCGCCGGCCTTGACGCGGTAGGACGGGATGTCCACACGCTTGCCGTTCACGGTGAAGTGACCGTGACGGACGGACTGACGAGCCTCTTTGCGGGTGCGGGCGAAGCCAAGACGGAAGACGACGTTGTCGAGGCGAGACTCAAGGATGATCATGAGGTTCTCACCGGTGACGCCGTTCATCTTGCGGGCCTTGTTGAAGTAGCCGTGGAACTGCTTCTCCAGAACGCCATAGATGAACTTGACCTTCTGCTTCTCGCGCAGCTGCATGCCGTACTCAGATTCCTTGCGACGGCGCTTGGGCTGACGGATAGATTCCTTCTTGCTGCTGTAACCGAGCTCAGCGGGATCGATCCCGAGCTGACGGCAGCGCTTAAGAACAGGAGTCCTGTCGATTGCCATATTGATACGATCCTTTCAGTTACACGCGGCGACGCTTCTTGGGGCGGCAGCCGTTGTGCGGAATGGGGGTCTTGTCCTGGATGCTCGAGACCTCGAGGCCAGCAGCCTGGAGGGAGCGGATGGCGGTCTCACGACCGGAGCCGGGGCCCTTGACGAAGACGGAAACCTTCTTCATACCGTGCTCCATGGCCTGCTTGGCAGCAGCCTCGGCAGCCATCTGGGCAGCGAACGGCGTGGACTTACGGGAGCCCTTGAAGCCCACCTGGCCAGCCGACTTCCAGGAAATGACGTTGCCCTGGGGATCGGTGATCGAAACGATCGTGTTGTTGAACGTAGAACGAATGTGAGCCTGGCCCACGGAAATGTTCTTACGGTCCGCGCGCTTCAGACGGGCAGCGCGAACGTTCTTCTTAGCAGTAGCCATCTATCTAGCGCTCCTTATTTCTTCTTCTTAGCACCGATCTGACGCTTCGGGCCCTTGCGGGTACGAGCGTTAGTGTGGGTGCGCTGGCCGCGGACCGGGAGGCCCTTGCGGTGACGAAGGCCGCGGTTGCAGCCGATGTCCATAAGGCGCTTGACGTTCTGGTTGCGCTCACGGCGGAGGTCGCCCTCAACCATGATCTGGTTCTTATCGATATAATCGCGGATGGCGTTAACCTCATCCTCGGTGAGGTCCTTAACGCGCGTATCCACGTTAACGTTGCACTCGACGCAGATCTTCGTCGCAGTGGTGCGGCCGATGCCGTAAATGTAGGTCAGACCGATCTCAACGCGCTTCTCACGCGGGAGGTCGACACCATTAATACGGGCCAACGTAGTCTCCTCTCTTAACCCTGACGCTGCTTATGACGGGGGTTCTCGCAAATGACGAGGACCTTGCCATGGCGCCTAATGATTTTGCACTTATCGCACATCTTCTTGACCGAAGGACGTACCTTCATCGTTCTTCCTTTCGGTAGCGCTCAAACTACTTCCCTACTATCTACTCGCCCAGCCGCAGGCGTTTAAAACTATGGCTGGTCTTCACACACAATCCGACCGTAGGTTGAGCTAAGCCTGCAGCCGGAAATGGAGTGCGTGTATGCGTGCCGCTATTTGTAGCGATAGGTGATGCGGCCACGGGTCAGGTCGTACGGGGAAAGCTCCACGACAACCCTGTCACCGGGGAGAATACGGATGTAATTCATTCGAATCTTGCCAGAAATGTTGCACAGAACCGAATGACCGTTCTCGAGCTCGACCTTAAACATGGCGTTGGGCAGCGGCTCCTTTACCGTACCCTCGAGCTCAATTGCGTCTTCCTTCTTCACAAGCAATCATCTTTCTCTAGAAAACGACAGCGATTGAGTATTATACAATACGCATGCACGTATCGTAATATCTTCGTAATGGCTCCACAACTAAGCGGAACTTGTTACTTTTCAGAAATGTAGATGCCGACGTGTTTGAACGCGGCCCCTACATTTCACCGCCCTGCAAGGAACACCAAGCACCTTGGGCATCCGTGGTGAGAATCACCGGACCGTCATTGGTAATGGCGACGGTGTTCTCGTAGTGCGCGGCGGGCAGGTGGTCGTTGGTCGTAACAATCCAACCGTCGGAGCCCGTGCTCACATGGTTGGAACCCATCGTAACCATCGGCTCGATGGCAATGACCATGCCGGCCTGGAGGCGAACGCCCCTCCCCTTCTTTCCATAGTTAGGAACGTTGGGGTCCTCGTGCATCACGCGGCCAATGCCATGACCCACATAGTCACGAAGCACGCCGTAACCGTGAGACTCGGCAAGGGACTGAACGGCATAACCGACGTCCCCGATATGGTTACCGGGAACAGCCTGCTCGATGGCAGCCTTAAGGCAATCGCGCGTGACCTCGCACAGGGCCTTGGCCTCGGGCGTAGGGGTGCCGACGAAAAACGTCCAAGCGTTATCGCCAACCCAACCGTCGACAACGGCTCCCGTATCGATGGAGATGATATCGCCATCGCGCAGGATCATGTCGGGGTTGGGAATACCGTGGACCACGGCATCGTTAATCGATGCGCAAATGGTACCGGGGAACCCGCCGTAACCCTTAAAGGCCGGGGTGCCGCCATGCATACGGATAATCTGCTCCGCGAGCTGATCGAGCTCAAAGGTCGAAACACCAGGGCGCACCATGGCTCCAACGTGGCGGAGCGCCATCTTAGATAGCGCTCCTGCCTTCTTCATCTGCTCGATTTGCGTTGCAGACTTAATCTTGATCATAGACCGAGAGCCTCTTTGACATCCCCGTACACGGTCTCGCGAGCCTGGTCACCGTTGACCGACTTGAGCAGACCCTGGCCACGATAGTAGTCGACGAGCGGGCTCGTGGACTTCTCGTAGACGTCGAGACGGTTCTTGATGGTCTCGGGCTTGTCGTCGTCGCGCTGATACATCTCGCCGGCGCACTTTGGGCAGGTAGCATCGGCAGCGGTGCCGGTGTAACCGCAGGCGCGGCAGGTGCGACGCGAAGACAGACGATCGATGATGACCTCGGGGGCCACGTCGACCAGAAGGGCGCAGTCGATCTCGCGACCCATGGCGGAGAGCTCGGAATCGAGCGTCACAGCCTGGGCGGTGTTGCGCGGGAAACCGTCGAGGATGAAGCCCTGCTGGGCGTCATCGGCAGCAAGGCGCTCCTTGACAAGGTCGATCACGAGCTGGTCGGGAACGAGCTCGCCAGCGTCCATGTACTTCTTAGCCTGAATACCAAGCTCGGTGCCACCCTTGACGGCAGCACGCAGCAGGTCGCCCGTGGAAATGTGAGCGACGCCAAACTCGGCGACGAGCTCCTGTGCGACGGTGCCCTTACCGGCACCCGGAGCTCCGAGCAATACGAGGTTCATGAGCAATCCTCCTCTAGCCTATTTAAAGAATCCATCGTAATCATACATCTTGATCTGGCCTTCGAGCTTATCGACCGTGTCGAGTACGACGCCGACCATGATGAGGATGGACGTGCCGCCAAATGCCTGGATCAGATGGTTACCCGTGAAGGAGAAGATGATCGAAGGCACGATGGCGATGAGCGCCAAAAAGACAGCGCTGGGAAGCGTGATCTTGTTGAGCGCGTTCTTGATGTAGGCCGCGGTAGCCCTACCCGGACGGACGCCCGGAATAAAGCCGCCCTGCTTCTTAAGGTTGTCGGCCGTGTCATCGGGGTTGAACACCATGGAGGTGTAGAAGTACGCGAAGAACACGATGAGGACAACATTAAGCACCCAGTTGAGCCAACCGGTCGAAAGCGCAGAGGCAACTGCCTGAATCCAGCCGATGCCGGGGAAGAACACGGCAATCTGAGCCGGGAAGTACAGCAGCGCCGAAGCGAAGATGATCGGCACGACACCCGCGGTGTTGACCTTGATGGGCAGGTAGGTGGTCTGGCCACCCATCATGCGACGGCCCACGACGCGCTTAGCGTAGGAGACCGGAATGCGGCGCTGGCCGCGCTCAAGAAAAACAATCAGCGGGATAACCAGCAGGATGATGGCGCAGATGATCACCATGGTGATGATGCCACCGGCATTACCCTCGGTGCTGGAGAAGATAGCCTGCGGCAGGCCGGCCATGATGTTCGCAAAGATGATCAGGGACATGCCATTGCCGATACCGCGCTGGGTGATGAGCTCACCAATCCACATGATCAGCATGGCGCCCGCGGTGAGCGTACCGACGATCATGAGGTCAAAGATGATCTCGGGGGCACCGGCACCGTTGAAGCTAATGCCGAAGCTCTTAAAGAGGAAGAGGTAACCCACGGAGTTGAGGATTGCCAGAGCCAAGGTGAGGTAACGCGAATACTGCGTAATCTTGGTCTGACCGACCTCGCCCTCGCGGGCAAGCTCATGCAGGGAAGGCACAACGGCCTGGAGCATCTGGAGGATGATCGAGCTGGTGATGTAAGGCATGATGCCCAGCGAAAACACCGACACATAGCTCAACGCGCCGCCAGAGAAAAGATTCAGGAGGGCCATAGCACCTGCGGCGACCGAATTGTTATCGGTCGAGAAAAGGCCCAGCATCCCCTGGAAGGGAATGCCGGGCACAGGAACGTGCGCACCAATGCGGTACACGACGAGCATAGCTATGGTAAAAAGAATCTTTTCGCGCAATTCTTTGATGCGGAAAGCATTCTTAAGACCATTTAGCACGGCAGCTCGACCTTTCCGCCGGCGGCCTCGATCTTGGCCTGCGCAGAAGCGCTGACCTTGTCGACCTTGACCGTGAACTTCTTGGTGAGCTCACCATTGCCGAGCACCTTGACGGGCTCGAACTCGCTCTTGGTGATGCGAGCGGCCTTAAGAGCGGCACCGTCGATCACAGCGCCGTCCTCGAACTTACGCTCGAGACGCTCAACGTTAACAGCGGTGTACTCGATACGACGGGGGTTGCGGAAGCCCGGAAGCTTGGGCAGGCGCATAGCCAGCGGAGTCTGGCCACCCTCGAAGCCGGCACCCTTGGTGCCACCAGAGCGGGAACCCTGGCCCTTCTGGCCGCGGCCAGAAGTGGTGCCGTGACCCGAAGAATTGCCACGGCCGACGCGCTTGCGGTTCTTGGTGGAACCGGGCGCGGGAGTAAGATCGTGAAGCTGCATTTGCTACTCCTCTACAATCTCGACAAGGTGCTTGACCTTGAAGATCATGCCGCGGACGGACTCGTTGTCAGCAATCTCGCGAACCTCGCGGATCCTGTGGAGACCGAGGGCACGGACAGTACGGACCTGATCCTGCTTGCAACCGTTGGTGCTGCGGACCTGCTTGATCTTGATGGTGTCAGCCATGCTTAGTTCTCCTTACCGACGAACATCTCGGAGACCGTCAGGCCACGGCGAGCCGCGACGTCCTCAGGGCTGGAGAGCTCCTTGAGGCCCTCGACGGCAGCCTTGATGATGTTGAGGCCGTTGTCGGTACCGAGGGACTTGGACAGGACGTTCTTGATGCCAGCAAGCTCGAAGAGGGGACGCACAGCGCCGCCGGCGATAACGCCGGTACCCTCGACAGCGGGCTTGATGATGATGCGGCCGGCACCAAAGTGGCCGAGAACCTCGTGCGGGATGGTGCCCTGCTCGGTCACCGGCACGTGGAACATGTTCTTCTTGGCATCGAGAGACGCCTTGGAGATGGCCAAGGGCACCTCAGCGGACTTGCCCATGCCAACGCCGACGTTGCCCTTGCCGTCGCCAACGACGACGAGAGCGACGAGGCTCATGCGACGACCACCCTTGACGGTCTTCGACACGCGGTTGATGTAAACGACGCGCTCCTCGAACTCGGAGGCCTCGCGCTGCTGCTTCTGATTACGAGCCATGTGCTACATACCTCCTAGAACTCGAGACCGGCGGCACGAGCACCGTCGGCGAGGGCCTTGACGCGGCCATGGTAGATACGGCCACCGCGATCGAAGGCGACCTTGGTGATGCCGGCCTCGATGGCACGCTTGCCAACGAGCTGACCGACCTTCTCCGCAGCCTCCTTGTTCGAGGTGTGGGTGCCCTTGAACTCGGCCTCGAGGGTCGAGGCAGAGACAAGCGTCAGGCTGGAGCCCTTGCTGTCGTCGATGATCTGGGCATAGATGTTGGCGTTAGTACGGGTCACGCGAAGACGCGGACGCTCGGAGGTACCCGAGACCTTGCCGCGAACACGACGCTGACGACGCTTGAGGCCTTCCAGCTTCGCCTTATGCTTGTTCATACGTAAACTCCTAAAAAGGTTGATCTTGCCAGCACCTGACGGGGTGCTGGTCTTATGCGAGTGAGTCGGTTACGACTACTTGGCGGCCTTACCCAGCTTGCGGCGGATGTGCTCGCCAACGTAGTGGATACCCTTGCCCTTGTAAGGCTCGGGAGGACGATGGCCGCGGATCTCAGCGGCGATCTGACCGACCTGCTGCTTGTTGATACCCTTGACGTTCACGTGGGTGTTGTCGGGAACCTCGAAGGTGATGCCCTCGGGAGCCTCGACGATCACGGGGTGCGAGAAGCCCAGGGAGAACTCGAGGTTCTTGCCCTTCTGCTGCACGCGGTAACCGACGCCGGCGAGCTCGAGCTTCTTCTCGAAGCCCTCGGAAACGCCAACAACCATGTTGTGGATGAGGGCGCGGGTGAGGCCGTGACGGGCACGGGTCTCACGCTCGTCGTCGGGACGGGAAACGGTGAGGACGTTGTCCTCGACGTTGATAGCGAGCTTCTCAAAGACATCGAGCTCGAGCTGGCCCTTGGGGCCCTTGACGACAACGTTGTTGCCGTTGACTGCCACTTCGACTCCGGCGGGAATCTGGACAGGCTTATTACCGATACGAGACACGGTGATCTCCTTTCCTTCTACCTACCGAGCGAATTACCAGACGTAAGCGATGATCTCGCCGCCGACGTTGTGCTTGCGAGCATCGCGGTCGGTCATGACGCCATGGCTGGTGGAAATAATGGCGGTACCAAGGCCACCGCGGACGCGGGGCATGTCGGCAACGCCGGTGTACTTACGCAGGCCCGGCTTGGAAATGCGGCGGATGCCGTTGATGACCTTAGCCTTCTTGGGACCATACTTAAGCGTGATGTGCAGAGTCTTCTGGGGAACGGTGTCCTCGACATCGTAGCCCTCGATGTAGCCCTCCTCGTGCAGAACACGAGCGATCTCGACGAGCTTCTTGCTGCTCGGCATGGAGACCGTGGCCTTGTTCACAGAGTTAGCGTTACGGATGCGCGTAAGCATATCTGCGATCGGGTCTGTAAGGTTCATACAGATTCTCCTTCGTTCTTGATGAACACGTGCTCTTGGTTCTTCGCCGCCCTTAACGGCAAAGCCTAACTAGCGCGTTTTCCCTGTTCCAAACTGATGCTTGAAACGCTGGTAGTGACTTACCAGCTGGCCTTCTTAACGCCGGGAAGCTCGCCCTTGAGTGCAAGCTCGCGGAAGCAGACACGGCACAGGCCGAACTTGCGGTACACAGAGTGCGGACGGCCGCAGCGCTGGCAGCGCGTGTACTCACGAGTAGAGAATTTCTGCTTGCGATTGCACTTGACGATCATCGATGTCTTAGCCACTTATATCCTCCTCACATAGAGTATTGTTCGCCCCAAGCGCCGCCCCCTTGTGGGAACGGCGCTCATAGGGCAGGTGAACCTATTTCTTGAACGGGAAACCGAAGGCGTCCAGAAGGGCCTTGGCCTCCTCATCGGTGTTGGCGGTGGTCACGAAAGTGATGTCCATACCACGCTGGTGATCGACGGAGTCGAAGTCGATCTCGGGGAAGATGAGCTGCTCGGTGACGCCCATGGAGAAGTTACCACGGCCGTCGAAGCTCTTGGCCGAGATGCCGCGGAAGTCGCGGATACGGGGGATCGCGACGGAGGTCAGACGATCGAAGAACTCCCACATACGGTCGCCACGCAGGGTAACCTTGCAGCCGATCGGCATACCAGCGCGCAGGCGGAAGGTAGCGATGGACTTGCGGGCACGGGTGATCATCGGCTGCTGGCCGGTGATGGCGCGCAGGTCGCGCACGGCACCGTCGATGGCCTTGGAATCGGTAGCGGCCTCGCCGACACCCATGTTCACGACGATCTTCTCAAACTTGGGGATCATCATGACGTTCTCGTACTGGAACTTGTCCTGAAGCTGCTGCTTGACCTCGTTGTTGTACTTGGTCTTCAGACGCGGCACATACTTCTCTTCTGCCATTGTTCACTCCTTCTTGGGGTTTTAAGCACGGGGCGTGGCCACGATGGGTTGTCCTCGTGCCTCCTGGCTGCATCCGCGCCGCTCATGGCATTTTGCGGTTTGGACTCGACGCAGCAGGAGCCGACAAAACAATCGGTACTATACGCGCATCGGGAGCGTATTTCCAGAAAAACCTCGTCTGCCTGCACAACTCCACAACTCCCCCGCACAAATGGATCCCAAAAAGCAGTTGCGGTGAAATACGGACTGTTTGGCGGCCTAACAGGCTTAAACAGTCCGTATTTCACCGCAACTCATATATGGGGCGTTATTTTTGGTGGGGCAGGACCAGGTTGAGGACGACGGCGACAAGCGCGGCGACGGCAATGGAGGATCCGCCAAAGACGGTGCCAACCCATGCGGGGAATCCAGCGCCAGCAAGCGCGCCGGCCGTGTGCTCGATGCCCGTGCCGAAGGCGATGGAGAGGCCCATGAGCGTGGTATCGCGCTGAGACAGGCCGTGGCGGGAAAACATGACCACGCCGTTCATGCCGATGGTCGCGAACACGCCGATCGTGGCGCCGCCGATTACCGGCTGCGGAATGGACGTGAGCACTGCCGCGCACTTGGGCAGCAGGCCCGCGATGAGCAAGATGGCGGCGGCAAGCGTAAAGACCACACGGTTGACGATCTTGTTCTCGGCGATAATGCCCACATTCTGGCCAAAGGTTGCCGTGGGGACGCCGCCCAAAAAGCCCGACAGCATACCGACCAGGCCGTTGGCGATCAAACCGCCCGAAATCTGGCTATCGGTCGCAGGGGTATCGAGCGCAGCGGACGAGACAGCGGCAAACTCGCCCATGACCTGCACGGCGTTGACAATGGCGACAACGCCCACGACGGCGCACGCGGCCGGGTCGAACACCAGGCGATGGGCGCCCAGGGCAGGCGGAGCAAACCAGCTGGCGGTCGCGATAGCCGAGAAATCGACCATGCCCAACGCTGCAGCCAAAACAAAGCCCGCGCAGATACCGGCCAGGATGCTGCCCAGCCTAAGCGCGCCCTTGCCGTAGTTACCGGCCATAAAGGTGACGACAAACGTCACGAGCGCGACGGCCCAGTTGGTGACACTGCCAAAATCGGCAGCGCCCTCCCCGCCCGCCATGGAGGCAACTGCCACTGGGCATAACGACAGGCCAATGACAAAGATGACGGTGCCAAGCACCGGGGCCGGGAACAGAAAGCTCACACGCCTAAACAGCAGGCCGAAGAGCACGACGAGCGCGCCGCCGATTACCTGGGCGCCCAGCACGGCCTCAAAGCCGAGCTCAAGACCGACCGCCTTGAGCGCCGGCACGAAGGTGAAGCTCGCGCCCATCACGATGGGCAGGCCCGAACCGACGACACCTTTTATGGGGAACTGTTGAAGGAAAATGTCGAGCGCCGAGAGGACGAGCGACGCCTGGATGACAGCGGCTTCCTCTTGAGGGGTAAAGCCACAGACCGACGCGATAATGATGGCGGGCGTGACGATACCAGCGAATGCCGCCAGCACATGCTGCAGCGCATGGGGTAATACCTGCACAAACGAAACTTTTCCCGTACGCTCGAACAGGGCATCCCCTGCTGCCGACTCTGCCATTTGCGCCTCCCATACCTTAAGCAGCGGCCCCATGCCGCTCAACGGTCGGACATTATAGGGCATATGACACAGGTAGCATTTTGACCCGCATGCGGCAGAGGGCTGGGGCAGCTCATGTGGGATGCGATTAGCGCTTGCGGGGGA
This sequence comes from Collinsella aerofaciens, assembly GCF_964283865.1. Taxonomy (GTDB): domain Bacteria; phylum Actinomycetota; class Coriobacteriia; order Coriobacteriales; family Coriobacteriaceae; genus Collinsella. The sequence continues at coordinate 97,666 of NZ_CAXYLS010000001.1, forward strand.
CGAGCTTGGTGCGGCGCAGGTGGATCATCTCGGCGGCTATGGAGATGGCGATCTCCTCGGGGTCCTCGGCCTCGATGGCAACGCCGATCGGCAGGTGCAGCTCGTCGATCTGGTCCTGCGTAAAGCCCTCCTGCTCCAGGCGGGCGCGCACAAAGGCCGTCTTGCGGCGCGAACCCAGACAGCCCAGATAGGCGGGTTTGGCGCGCATGGCCTGAATCACCACGTCGATATCGGACTTGTGGCCTGCTGTGGCAACGACCACCAGGTCGCGCGGGCCGATTGGGCACTGCTCGCTCAGGTTCTTGTAGTCGACCAGACGACGGTCGTAGACACCGGGCACCCATTCGGGGGTCAGCGTGCCGGGGCGGTCGTCGCAGGCCACGACGGCAAAGCCCGCCGCCGTGAGCACCCGCGCCGTCGCAGCGCCCACGTGGCCGCAGCCAAAGATATAGGTCAGGCCCTCGGGGCAGAGCGTCTCGATGTGCGCCGGGGGAATCTCGGAGGCGGCGTTGGTGTAGGTGACCTTACTCCCCTCCTCCACCAGCGAAAGCTCGGGGCAGCCGGCAATGGTATGGCGCGATGTCTCGCCATGGTACTCAACCACATCGCCCTCGAGCGCGCTCGCGATAAACGGCTCAAAGTCGATGACGAAGTCGCCGATGCGCCGATAGGCCAAGACGTCGGCAACCGACTGGAACAACGGTGCCTGGGTCGAGTCCAGATGCAGGTAGCACAGGCAGATGGCCCCGCCGCAGATCATGCCGGTATCGGAGTTCTCGCCGCCCATGGTGTAGCGGACCAGACGCGATTGCCCTGCGGCCAGCAGCTCGCGCGCCTCGTCCAGCGCAAAAAGCTCAATCTTGCCGCCGCCGATGGTGCCCGCTTGGCTGCCATCGGCAAAGACGGCCATCCAGGCGCCCACGCCGCGTGGTGATGACCCCGCCGTACCGGCCACGACCACGAGCTCGCACGTCTCGCCAGCACGCAGGGCGGCAAGCGCCGCATTCACAACATCGAGCTTTTCCATTGCCGCCTTCTATCCTCTAAAGACATCGGTGAGCATAGCGAGTGCCTCGAGCACGCCGCCGCCGACCGATGTCGCCTTGTCCGAAATATAGTTGATGTAGCTGGCGTCGCCGCGCGGATCGACATCGGCGCATTTAAAGCCCTCAGTCACCTGCACGCCGTTCGCCAAAAGCCCGCGCAGACAGCCATCGATCTGCGTGCACATGGGCGTATCGCCCGCGTAGCCAATCACGTCTCCGGCGCTCACGATGTCGCCGATTGCGCGGTCGGACCGAAACACGCCGGCGGCGGGGCTGTGGATAACACGTTCCTTGCCATAGCCGGCGATAATGCCCGGCACGCCCGTGTTAGGCTGGGGCGAACCTTGGGTAATGACACGGCCGAGAAAATGCCCGCGCATGGTCTCGACCACGGCGTCGCAGTCAACCGGCGCGGTAAAGCCCGGCCCCACGGCGATGACGGCGGGCGCCATGTCGCGCGTGGTGCCCAAGTTGCGCTTAGCCAAAATCGCGTCGACCACAGCCGCGGGTTTCAGCTCGCCGATCATCTTGGCCTGGGGGTCTACCACAACGGCGACGTCTCCAGCCTCGGCAATCGCAAGCGCCTCAGCCGGCGTCTGTGCCAAGCGAGCGCGAATGCCCTCGACCTGGACCTCGCCCAGGCGAATGGCCTCGCAAAAACTGATTGTGCGGCGGATGCACGTGGGAACCGCGATATCGGCCATGACAACCGACACGCCGGCGCGCACCAAACGGGCAGCGACACCCGTGGCGATATCGCCGGCGCCGCGAACATAAACGAGCATTCCCGGGGCACCTCCCTGTGCTACGGTTTGAGCAGAGCAAAAGCGGTTCGGCCGCTACTCTGATGATTATTTATTATCACAGTATTATACGGCGGTGAACAGATGGAAACGGTTAGCGGCAATCTTGCCTCCGCGCTCAGGATCGAGTCGGGCATTACCGCGATTATCGGCAGTGGCGGTAAGTCGACCTTGCTAAAGACGCTGGGTCTCGAGCTCATGCGCGCTGGCGGCCGCGTGCTCCTCTGCACCACCACGCACATGTTTCCCGTCGCCGGCGTGCCGTGGGACGGGTCAAACCGTCGCCTGGATGCCGCGCCTTGGAAGCCGGGTGCCGCGCATGCCCCCGGCTGCACCTGCGAGGCCTGCGCGGGCCTTGTGCGCGGAAGCATCTGCCAGGCGGGTGTTTTGAACCCGGAGACAGGCAAGCTCTCCGCCCCCGCCGAGCCGCTCAACGAGCTGGCGCAACGCTTTGACTATGTGTTGGCCGAGGCAGATGGCAGCAAGCGACTCCCGCTCAAGGCACATGCCGCCTGGGAGCCGGTCGTTCCCGCCGGCACGGCAAACGTTGTCTGGGTCGTCGGCGCCTCGGGGCTGGGCAAGCCCGTCGCCGAGGTTGTCCACCGCCCCGAGCTCTTCTGCGAGCGCTGCGGCTGCGAGCCCACCGACGCTGCCGCCCCAGAGCGCGTCGCCCAGGTGCTCAATGCCGAGCTGCAGATGCTGAACCTCAGCAATGCCCGTATCATGCTCAACCAAGCCGACACGCTTGCCGACCCAACAATGGCAGATCGCTTCGAGGCAGCCCTCAACCGCCCCCTCATCGCCACCAGCCTCCAGGGGTAGCAAATTTGGGACGGGGCTCTTTTTGCTACCCCGTCCCAAAAAATCATCTCCCAAATTAGCTACCCCGGCGGTCTTCCCGTTAGCGGGGCACGTAGCGGCCGGGTTGGGCTCCGGTGGGCTCGCCGTCGCGTGCCGCCAGCACGCCGTTCACAAACACGGCCTTGGCGCGGCCATGTGCCTCAAAGCCCTCGAGCGGCGTGTAGTCCACGGCCTGATGCTGCGTCGCGGCGCTAATCGTCCAGCGCGCCTTGGGATCCCACACGCACACGTCGGCATCGGCGCCCTCGGCAAGACAGCCCTTGTGCGGATACATGCCAAAGACGCGCGCCGGGTTCTCGCTCATCAGGCGGCACAGATCCTCGGGACCCAGCTGTCCCTCAAAGCTCGTAGCGATCGCGACGGGGCGATGCTCCACGCCGGGTCCGCCGTTGGGAATCGCGCGGAAGTCGTCACGCCCGCGGTCCTTTTGCCCGTGCAGGTTAAAGCTGCAGTGGTCGGTCGCAATCGTATCGATCTCGCCGGCCACAAGCGCCTCGCGCAGTGCCGCACGGTCACCCGCATGGCGCAGCGGCGGGCTCATCACATACTTGGCGCCCGCAAAGCCGTCCTCGCCCTGCTCCAGATAGCAGGTATCGTCGAGCATCAGATACTGAGGGCAGGTCTCGACATAGATGCTCTTCTGCCCGCGCGCCTTGGCAGCGCGAATGGCCTCGAGCCCCAGCTTGGTCGAAAGGTGCACCACGTTGACCGGAGCATCCCCGGCCAAGTGCGCCAGATATAGCAGACGGCTCACTGCCTCGGCCTCGCACACATCCGGACGGCTGAGCGCATGGCCCTCGGGCCCGTGGATACCCTGCTCAAACACGCGCTTCTGCAGCTCGTTCACGAGCGTGCCGTTCTCGCAATGCACGCACAGGATACCGCCTACGCGCTTGAGCTCCTCCAGCACCTCGAGCGTCTCGGCATCGTCCAAGCGCAGGTGGTCATAGGCAAAGTAGGTCTTGAACGACGATACGCCCGCCTCGCGCATGGCCGAAAGATCGGCGCGATTGCGCTCATTCCACTCGGCAAGCGCCATATGGAAGGCGTAGTTGGCCGTGCAGGTTCCGTCGGCGCGGCGATGCCACTCGGCCAAGGCATCGGGCATGGTCACGCCGCGATCGGCTGTCGCGTAGTCCACGATGGTCGTCGTGCCGCCGCAGGCAGCCGCACGCGTACCGGTCTCAAAGCTATCGGCCGTCCAATCCATGCCAGTCCAGCACTGCATGTGCGTGTGGCCGTCGATAAAGCCGGGAAACACCCAGCAGCCCGCGGCATCCTCGACGGTATCGCCCTCGGCCGGCTCGATTGCCGCGGCAATCCGCACAATCTTGTCGCCCTCCATGGCAAGATCGGCGCGGCGAAGCCCCTGGGGCGTCACGAGCGCGCCGTTTTTGATGATGATCATAATTGCTCCTTATTGATTGATGCAGTTGGCCACGCGATCAAAATACGAGCAGGCGGCGATATGCTCCGTTATGCGTCGCTGTCCCTTGACGGTATCGACGTCCCACAGCTCGTAGGCACGCGCCTCGACCAGCACCACGTCGGTACGGTCCTTGAGAATCGAACCGCCGCCGTCCTTACCCTCAAGACACATAAGTGCATCGAACAGTTCCGCCGGAAAGAGCACCGGGCTCGAAGGCTCACCGTTGCACGCAAGACGCACCGGATGCCTGCGGCCATGCTCGTCAAATGCACGAACCATAGCCTCAAAAGAATCCGAACTCACGAGCGGCTGGTCACCCGGCAAAAAGAGGCAACCTTTCCAGTTGCGTTCGACTCCCCACGAAAGGCCCGCACGGACGCTTTCGCTGCGCAGCTCGCCATCGTGCAGCACGCACGGGCAATGCTTGTCATCACAAATCTGAGCGGCCTCGGGCCAACGCGTCGAAACCACGACGTCAAAGCCCCGGGGAACCGAATCAATGGTCCGGGCAATCAGCGGCTCGCCATAGATATCGGCGAGCATCTTGTTAGAGCCAAATCGCTTGCCCTCGCCCGAAGCCATAATGACGCAACCAAGTTTCATGGCGATACCTCCCCTGAAACCATCGTACCCATAACTCGCGTCGCGGGGCATCTACATCGAAAGCGCTTATCCCGCACGCCCACGATGCAAAAAGGGGCACCCCGCCGGTTGGCAGAGCGCCCCCTTTACATGGCTTACCTCAGCCCAGCTTTAGGCCTGGAACCAACGGGCGGTGTTGCGCTCGTCGAGGGCCTTGAGGGTAGCGGCGGGATCGGCAACCTTCTGCAGGAACATCATGGCAGCGATGGCGTACGGCTTGTAGCTGGCCTCCTTGTACATGCCCACGCGGTGCATGTCGAAGACGTCGGCGTTGACCTCGCCGTGCTCGCAGGAGACACCGGAGATGTCGGCGGGCAGCGGATGCATAAAGATGGTGTCCTGGCCGTTGGCGGTCTTCTCCATGAGCTCGGTCGTGGAGCACCAGTCCTGATGGGTGGCGTTCTGGGCGAGCAGCTCCTTCTCGAGCGCAGCGATGCCGGCGTCGTCGCCCTCGGCGTACAGGTTGGTGCGCTTCTCCATGGCGGCAAACGGAGCCCAGCTCTTGGGGATCACGATGTCGGCGCCCTCGAAGGCCTCGTCCATGGTGTTGACCTGCTTAAAGGTGGTGCCGGACTCGGCGGCATAACCCTTGGCGCGCTCGACGACCTCGGGCATGAGGTCGTAGCCCTCGGGGTGGGCCAAGGTGACGTCCATGCCAAAACGGGGCAGCAGGCTGATCAGCGACTGCGGGCAGGACAGCGGCTTGCCGTAAGAGGGCGAGTAGGCCCAGGTGACGGCAACCTTCTTGCCCTTGAGGTTCTCAAGACCGCCAAACTCGTTGATGAGGTAGAGCATGTCGGCAGAGGACTGCGTGGGGTGATCGGAGTCGGACTGCAGGGAGATGAGCGTGGGACGGTGATCCAGAACGCCGTCCTCGTAGGCCTGCTGGACAGACTCGGAGACCTCGGCCATGTAGGCGTCGCCCTTGCCGATGTACATGTCGTCGCGGATGCCGATGACGTCGGCCATGAAGGAGATCATGGTAGCGGTCTCGCGGACGGTCTCGCCGTGAGCGATCTGGGACTTCTTCTCGTCCAGGTCCTGCAGCTCAAGGCCGAGCAGGTTGGCTGCCTTAGAGAAGGAGAAGCGCGTACGGGTGGAGTTGTCGCGGAACAGGGAGACGGCCAGACCCGAATCGAAGATCTTGGACGAAACGTTGTTCTCGCGCAGCTCGCGCAGGGCGTCGGCGACGATGTAGAGCGCCTTGAGCTCATCGGTGGTCTTATCCCAGGTGTGCAGGAAGTCGCTGCCGTACATGCCCTTAAAATCGAGGCCGTTCAGCTGCTCGACGAGCTCGGTAAACTTGGCGTCCATGTAAATGTCCTTTCCAAAGATGAAACGATCGCAATGAGTAGATGTGCTCCGGCATGCGCGTGTGGCTAGAACATGCAGAGCACTATGACGAGGACCCGCTACCGTTGAGGAAGCATGGGAGATAACGACCGCGGGCCCCAAGTCAACAGGGGGTGCCGGGGACACGAGCTGTCCCCGGCTCAACAAGATCGAGGAATGGGACTAATCGATCTTGTTGTTGGTCAGACCGGCGCGGAACACGGTGGCGTCGCCATCGGCCTGGCTCGGATCGTAGAGGTTCAGGGCAGCCACATACATGGCGGCAGCGGTGACCAGGTCGTCCTTGTAGGTGACCTCGTTGGGAGCGTGAGCCTGAGACTCGGCACCCGGGCCGAAGCCGACGCAGGGGATGCCATAGCGGCCCTGGATGGAAACGCAGTTCGTGGAGAAGGTCCACTTGTCGCACAGCGGACGACCGGTGCGCTTGTCCATGCTGGGCTCGCAGCCGATGCGCTCGTCACCGAACATGGCCTTGTGGGCGTCGACGAGGGCCTTGACGTGCGGAGCGGTCTCCTTGTTGATCCACGTGGGGAAGTAAGCCTCGGTCTCGTAGACCTCGCCGGTCCAGGACGGACGGTCGTACATGTACATGGAGACCTTCACGTCGTCGCCGTACTTCTTGGCGGCCGGCAGGTTGCGAATCTCGTCCAGGCAGGACTCCCAGGTCTCGCCGGCGGTCATGCGACGGTCGATGGAGATGGCGCAGGAGTCAGCGACAGCGCAGCGGCTGGGGCTGGTGTAGAAGATCTGGCTGACGGTGCAGGTGCCGCGGCCCAGGAAGCGGGCGTCCTCGAAGTGCTCGGGGTTGTACTTGGGGTCGAGCATCTTGACGAGGCCCTTGATGTCGGTCGACTCGTCGCAGCCGTTGTTGTTGAGGGCGCGGACGTCGGCGATGATGTCGGCCATCTTGTAGATGGCGTTGTCGCCGCGGTCGGGAGCGGAGCCGTGGCAGGAGGTGCCGTGAACGTCGACGCGGATCTCCATGCGGCCGCGGTGACCGCGATAGATGCCGCCGTCGGTGGGCTCGGTGGAAATGACGAACTCGGGCTTAATGCCGTCCTTGTTGTAGATGTACTGCCAGCACATGCCGTCGCAGTCCTCTTCCTGGACGGTGCCGACGACCATGATCTTGTAGCCCTCGGGGATGAGGCCCATGTCCTTCATCATCTTGGCTGCGTAGGTAGCAGAAGCCATGCCACCCTCCTGGTCGGAGCCGCCGCGGCCGTAAATGATCTCGTCGGTCTCGTAGCCCTCATAGGGATCGGCATCCCAGTTCTCGATGTTGCCGATGCCGACGGTGTCGATGTGAGAGTCGATGGCAATGATCTTGTCGCCCTCGCCCATAAAGCCCATAACGTTGCCCAGGCCGTCGACCTTGACCTCGTCATAGCCAAGGCTCTCCATCTCGGCCTTGATGCAAGCGACAACCTCGCCCTCCTCGCAAGACTCAGAGGGGTGGCTAATCATTGCGCGAAGAAAACGCGTCATATCAGCACGATGGGACTCAGCCGCAGCCTTAATGGCATCAAAATCGAGTTCTTTAGTCATTGTTCATAACCTTTCAAACGAAGGAATCTACCTGTGAGGTGGCAGAGCGATACCTATTTGCTCCGCCCAGTATTAGCAAGTCGGATATTCGCCTTCCCAAACAATGCGGCGATACTGGTCGGGGTCCGTGTCACCTTCCGTGGAGAAGCAGAGCACGGAGCTCGTCTTGTCCAGGCCGATGAGCTCCTTGAGCTCGGCGTACTCGGGATCGAGCATAAGGGTCTCGACCAGACCGGTGGTCACGGCGCCGGACTCGCCGGAGATAACGCGCGGGTCGCCCTTCTCGGGAGCGCCCAGGGTGCGCATGCCGCGAGCGGTGACCCAGTCGGGGCAGGACACGAAGGCGGTGGTGTGGTTGCGCAGGATATCCCAACCCAGGATGTTGGGCTCGCCGCAGCACAGGCCGGCCATGATGGAGGGCATGTCGCCGTCCACGATGCGCGGATCGCCGTCGCCGGCGGCAGCGCCCTTGTACAGGCAGGCGGCAGGCGCGCACTCGACCACGACGAAGGTGGGCGGGTTATCGGGATACAGGTTGGTGAAGTAGCCCACCACGGCGCCGGCGAGCGAGCCCACGCCAGCCTGGACAAAGACGTGCGTCGGGCGGTTGATGGCCATCTCGCGCAGCTGCTCGGCAGCCTCGGAAGCCATGGTGCCGTAGCCCTCCATGATCCAGGACGGGATCTTCTCGTAGCCCTCCCAGGCGGTGTCCTGAACGATGACGCCGCGCTCGCAGGCATCGGCCTCGGCGGCGGCCATGCGCACGCACTCGTCGTAGTTGACCTCTTCGATGGTCACCGTGGCGCCCTCGGCGGCGATGTTATCGAAGCGGGGCTTGGTGGAACCCTTGGGCATGTGCACGACGGCCTTCTGGCCCAGCTTGTTGGCAGCCCATGCCACGCCGCGGCCATGGTTGCCGTCGGTGGCGGTAAAGAAGGTGGCCTGGCCAAAGTCCTTGGCAAGCTGATCGGAGGTCAGGTAATCGAAGGTGCACTCGGCAACGTCCTTGCCGGTCTCGTCGGCAATGTAGTTGGCCATGGCAAACGAACCGCCCAAGACCTTAAAGGCGTTGAGGCCAAAGCGATAGCTCTCGTCCTTAACGCACAGGTTGGACAGGCCCAGGCGCGCGGCCTGGCCATCCAGGCGGGCAAGCGGAGTGACGGTGTACTGGGGGAACGACTGGTGGAAGGCGCGGGCCTTCTTCACGTGGTCGAGGCTCATGATTCCCAAGTGCTTGTCATCGCTCTTGGGCATCGTGTTGCCCGCCCACTGGATCTTATCGGCCATACGGTGAACTCCTTAAGTTCTCTCTTGCCGGCCCCCGCATACGCGTTTCAGCCCGATCCCATTCACACGGCTGAACTTTTATGTGGATGCCAAACAAAAAGTTTGTTAGCACTGTTCTATCACACTTTTTGATTGGAAAACCTAACAAATTGTTTGTTGCCGTAATCGGTACCTTTTCGCCGCCGAACGGTTACATAACGCAGCGACGCTTTCGTTATTTGCGAACAGGTGTGGTTTATGGCAAAGTATGCCCAAACTAATTTTTAGGAAGGCACCCATGACCCCCGCACAGATTGAGTTTTACAAGCGCCTCGCACACGGTCTGGCGCTCCAATTTGGTCCCAACTGCGAAGTCGTCGTCCACGACCTGGAGACCGAGGACGTGGACCGCTCCATCGTAGTGATCGAAAACGGCCACGTCAGCGGGCGCAAACTGGGTGACGGCCCCAGCCATATTGTGCTTGAATCCATGCACGAGGGCACCGCCAACGTGCACGACCGCGAGCCGTACCTCACCAAAACCGCCGATGGCAAGCTGCTCAAGTCCTCGACCATCTTTATCCGCAACGATGAGGGCAAGCCCGTCGGCATTTTGGGCATCAACTTTGACATTACGCTTATGAAGGCTTTTGAGCGTTCGCTCGACGCCTTTACCGGCACCGGCGGCACGGGCTACACCGAGCCCGAGCCCATTACCAAGAACATCGGCGACCTGCTCGAGGACCTGCTGCACGAGTGCGAACAGTTTGTGGGCAAGCCCGCGGCACTCATGACCAAAGACGAGCGCATTCGTGCCATTGGCTACCTCGACCGTCGCGGCGCCTTCCTCATTTCCAAGTCGAGCGAGCGCGCCTGCGAGTTCTTTGGCATCTCCAAGTACAGCTTCTATAGCTACCTCAATGAGGCCAAGGCGGCAACAGACGACAAGTAGGCACTCGCCTGGATTGCCCCTCCCCTTTTGGGCGCGAGTTCTGGAAAGCATGAATCCAAGACCGAGCCGCTTGGAAAGTTCCATATAATCGATGTCATTAGTATTTCGAAAGGGTGGAACAGAATGGCGTTGAGCAAGGCATCATGCACCGGTCGCGGATTGATTCCGGCAATTGGTGGACATGTGCACCGCATGTTCGATGAGGGTGAAGACGACCTGTTTTCGCTGAGCCTTGACGACGTGATGGATGATCGCCCGTGGACCGCCGACGAACTCATGGGCGGTGGGGCTCGCCCGTCAAGCCCCAATCCCGCACTTGCGCCTAAGCCCGCATCTGCGCCGGCTCCTGCGCAGTCGCCTGTTTCGACGCCCGCGTCTGCGCCCACACCCACTCCCCGCCCCGCAAGCGACCCGTCCGAGACGGCGGCATTTCTCGCTGCAGCGACGCAGGGCAAATCGGCCGACAGCACCGTTATGTACAGCGCCCAGCAGTTGCCTGTTCCTGCGGCACGCAAGCCTCCGGTCACAAGGCTCGATGAGCCCGTTGCCCATCAGGTTGCCTACGATTCCTGGGCTGCAGCCGATCTGGATGAGACCTCTACCGGCATGCCGGCGCTCGACGTTCCAGTTAACCCGCTTTTTGCCGCCAACACGAGCGCCGCGGGCTATGAGGGCGGTGCGGCATATTCCGATTATTCCGATGGCCATGCTGACGCCGGTCGCATCGAGACCGAGGATTATGGCACCACATCGAGCGATTATCTCAACGATCCGTACGCTGCCACGCCTGCACCGGAATATGACCCGGAGGCCGCGTCCGCACCGGCGTATACCAAAAGCACGGGCGAAGAGCGCTTCGCCGATTATTACGCCGAGGAAAAGGCGCTGCGTTTTTCGGAATTTCCGCAGGCAGTCAAGGTTGCCTTTATCGCCATTGTCATTGCCCTGCTCGGCGTCATTGCGTTTGAGGGATTCCGGCTGTTCTCCGGCCCCACCCAAGCGGAGTCGGAGACCCAGCAAAAAGAGGACGATGACGAGTATCTGGACATCAACACCCTCAAGGGCGACCCCAACGACGGAGACGACGAGTAGCGAGGGTTAAGGGAGGGCCGGAAGAGCCGGCGGCATGTTACGGCTCCAAAAGCCCTGCCATAAAGATGGGCAGATACAGCACGTCACCATTGCGGTGAAGATTACATTCCGCAAGTACCAGGGCGCGATCGATTCCGTAGCCCTTCGTCGCGAGCGCGTTGTCGAGCGCCGCATGGGACTTAAAGCTCTTGCCCGACTTGACCTCGATGGCAAGGACCTCCCCATCGAGCGTCTCCTCCACAAAATCGAGCTCGCCGACTTTTTTAGACGTAAAGTAGCGCAATCTGAATCCATGGGCTTTGAGCTCTTGGGCAACGAAGCCCTCAAACGCCGCCCCCATGTTCATGCCAAAGGCGTCTTCCGCCTCCCCACCAAAAACGCCTTGGGCGACCCTTTTGGAATACGACGACATGAGCATTCCGGTGTCCAAGTAAAACAGCTTGAACAGATTTCGTTGCTCCCCCAATAAAAGGGGTGCCACGGGCGCCGTTACGTTATACACGGGAAGCGCGACACCCGCCTCCGACAACCAGAGAAAATGATCTGTCACCTGCGAAAAACGTTTGACACCGTTAATCGATGACAGTTTGAATCGCTTGTTTTTGGAGCCGGCCTCGCTGGGAATCAGATCATAGATATCGCGAATAACCAAGCGTAGCTCAGGCGGAGCGTACTTTGCGATGTCATCGCGATACAGGGCGTGAAGATCGCGATGGATGTTTCGAACCTCGTCGACATTGCGCGTCGCCAAGAAGGAATTGACCGCGTCGGGCATGCCCCCCACCACCACATACTGATGGAACAGATTGAGCAAGCGGTCATACAGATAGCCGGGGAGCTCCTTTTCGTCCTTTAGACAACCCCTGAGCATGTCAAACGCTCCGGCAGCAACGCCGCTTGCCCAGCAGAACTCCTCAAAGTCGAGCGGGTACATCTGGACCTGCTCGACATACCCCACCGGCAGGGAATCGATGCCCTCGAGCTCAACGCCAAGGAGCGATCCGGTAAGGATGTATCGAAAGTCGCCGCGCTGGACCAGGTATTTGATAAACGTCACTACGTTGGGGCATCGCTGCACCTCGTCGATAACCACAACGGTCTTGTTCGCAACCATCGGCTGCGTTGCAGCAATAGACATGCGCATAAGCAGGTCATCCGCGCTTTTTGCCGCCAAAAACGAATCGCGCACGGACGCGTCGGCGATAAGGTCGAACGTCACGACATTTTCGAACGATTCGCTTGCAAAGACGTTGACCAAATATGACTTTCCTACCTGTCGGGCGCCCTTGACCAAAAGAGCCTTGTTAGGCGACGAGGCAAGCCAAGATTCAAACTGTGCTTTCGCTTTTCTCTGTAGCATAAGCGTACCCCTTATTACGTGCTGTTTTAGCACTAGGATACACTTTTCCGTGGTTGCTAGATGCTCATTTCGACACTTTTTCGAGATTTTGAAGTGTGTATTACGACACTTTTCCGTACTTTTACACGGGATATTTCGACACTTTTTCGGATTTAAGCCTAACAGCAGCCGGCGAAATCAAGCGCCGTCTGCACATCATTTCGCAGGCGGCGCTTGATTTGTGTCCGCGCGCGCTGATAGACTCCATCGTGCCAGCAAGGAGCGGGCGCGTTTTATCCAGAGTCGGGGTAGAGAGTTGGCTCCACGATCCCGACGCCAACCGGCCAAGAGGCACGGTGGCCCTGCCAACATCGATGAAAGGAGTCCGTATGGACAATTTCTCCGTGCGCAGTGAGCGCAACTTCCACAACCTGGTAGCCAAGCCAAAACGAATGCATCTTCTGGACGAGCCGAGCGGCTATGCCTCGGCCATGGTCAAGAGCAGTCTCTCCCATCAGATGCGCTTTACGGTGCAGGCGCTCGAGGAAGAGCTCTGCGTTGCCGGAGACCCTCACGTACTGCAGATCAAGTTGCTCGGAAATGACTCGCGTGAGCCGTCCAGCTGGAAGCTCTTCGCCGACGGCGCGTGCGTTGCAGACGGATCGGGCGCCTTTGCCCGCGAGTGCTTCTGCGAGGGCGCCGAGGTGTTCCTGGACCTGTGCCGCGACGCCGTCGACGCCGCTGAACTGCGCCAGTGGAGCCAGAGGGAGTACGAGCTGTTGAGTGCGGCGCGTGGGATTGCGGGAGTTTAGGTGGGCAGATAAGCCATCGGCAATTCCGAGATAGCAAGGGCCGAGAATTAGATTCCCGGCCCTTGCCTAGCACTGCTTTATAAGATCGAGCACCGCGGGAATGTCATCGGCATTCCGAAGTGCGACATAGGTCGGTAGACCCGGGCCAAATCCGCCCTGTGAGCGCTTGTCCTGACACAGGCCCTCTGGATCCGTCAGATCGTCAACGCTCTTTGCCAGGCCAACGGCAATCCAGCCACCATTGCTGGTCCTGCCTTCTAGCACGGCGTGCAATTTTCGCTTGCCCGACCTGAAGCCCACATAGTACTTGGCTATATAGGACTCCCACGAAGGGTTACCACTCAGAACGGACTCGCACACCTCATCGAAAAGCCTCTGGTTGAGTCCGCCTTCGGCAAAAGTTGGGTGATTCTCCTGCAGAGTCCAGATAGGCGCCTCGTCAGACTCCCCACGAGAGGGGCGATACTTGTCGACGACATCTGCCGGAAGGTCGGGATATTTCCATATCTCACACGCCTCTTTCGCCAACTCGTTAGCGCGCCGTCTAATCTCTTCCTCGCCCCATTTTTCATGCGAGGCAATCGACTTGTTTAGGTAGAGTGGGCTGCACATAAGTCCCACGTTCGGAAGATTGAGCTTGTCCGAGAACGACCGGTTTGAGTACTCCTGGTTGTAGCCCGTCAGCGTTAGATTTCCCAAGTTGTTGCACAACCTGTCGTGGATGTCTTCCCAGTTCTCACCAAGCGATTCCTTCCAGTCGTGTTCATCATCGATCGTCTGGGGCATGACGTGCTCAATCTGGTAATCGTCAGCCGAGATGGGCTCCTTCGGGTGGTGCCAGTTCTCAATGCGCTCCAGGTAATAGCGCTTTTTGGAGAAGCGGTTGTAGCAGTCACGCGTCTTAAACTCCTCGACAAAATGCTCGTCTGTTGGGAAGTACGCGGTCATACCGCTGCTGTGGATAAGGAGCATCGCCGTAACGTACTCCTCTATATCGTCCTGTTGCTCAAGGTTGCGATACATGCCGGCAAAGAAATTATTTAGACCCGTGGTAAGCCTGCCGCAAACCGCCCGTCTGAACAGAAACGACTCGATAGTCTCGCAGATACGTAAAAACGTATTGCGGTCAATCCTGCCTCCTTCATAAACCGAGTAAAGCAGCATCAGCAAAGGTCTAACCGGCTTCACATAAAGACAGGCAATTCTACCGAACACTCGGCGCAGACCCCCGTCTTTCTCCTTGCCAAGGAATAACCTGGCATATCTTTGCGCATATTCGCGGAGTTCCTTCAGCAGACCCTCGGTATCTCCATCGTAGTCATCAGCGAAATAGCGTTTGAACTCGTGGTAGGCCTCGTTTTCCTTCGGCATCCTATTGGGAACCTTGAGCCACAGCCAGTACCAGATAAATGCATTGAACTCTTCTTCGCCGCCTTTACCGAACAAACGCTCGAGCGGATGCCAGTAACCCTCGTAAAGCTTGGTCTGCTCGTCGTTGGGAAGCGACATAAGAACGTAGTTACGAATGAGGTCAATAGGCGTGAGCGGCTTGCCCTTGGAGTTCATGGACTCAAATATGAGCTGGGCATTATCAACGCCAGCGGTGAGCTTAGTGTCGATGACCTGCACGCGGTTTAGCCCCGCCCAAAGCCTTGCTGGGTCGAATGATTTCCCGTGCATCTTTTCACGGAAGAACGCATGGTTCTCGACAATGCGATCCGATTTCTCATCTGGCACAGGAGACCCAGACACAATGGAGAACAGCGTCTCTTTATCGTCCTGCGAGAGCACCAGCTTGTAGCGCGCCAGACCGTTGTAGTCATCATCGTTAAAGAGGTAGTTCTTCCGCAGCGCTGAGATCTTGAGATCGCCAAGGAAACCGGCCTTGTCGGGGTTGCTCTCCAAATAGTCAGCCAAGGCAGAGATCATCAACGAAAACGTCGTCATGCGCTGCTGTCCGTCAATCAGAAGCACGCGCGAAATGCTCGTGGCAGAGCTCTCGGACTCGGGGATATAGAGCATCGACCCCACGAAGTGCGATACGCCATCACGACCCGCTCGCATGACGTCATCCCAAAGCACCTCGCACTCTTTTACACTCCACGAGTAAACTCGCTGGTACACGGGAATGACGAACTGCATCTTCGCCACGCCCATAAGGTCGAGCAGATTTGCCTCGGTTGCTTTCATTTGCGCTTGCTCCCCTTTTCTTGTTTACGCCGTTTGCAGTCAGTCCTCCACTGAGCGGAGGGCGCTAAAGACGAGAGCATCGAAGCACTGAAGCAACCGGGATGCTCATATCGTTAGATTCTACAACGAAAGCAAACACTTACGCTGTCATGGTGGCGCGCGATCGCTGCACGCCACTCCCCAAAATCATACGATGTCAAAAGACTGACACTTGTGTATGCCTTTTGACATTGCCACAGTCTTACGGACTTCTTGTCTCATATGCCAAGAGCGGATATCTAGATCGCTGCCTCTCCCGTCCAAAGGAGCTCGACAAGAACTGATCGAAGGGCAAATCAGACATCGAGCAAGTCGCCGACCTGCACTCAGCCTCGACAAGTGGCATCGAACACAAGCTCACCGGCATAAAGCTTGCGTTAAAAACAAAAGGGCATGTAAAATAAATGGTTGGAAGTTAGTAAATTACCGGTTGGCAAAGTAAGAACCGGGCTATCAAGTTCCAACCATTTATTTTACAAATGGTATTAGCACAACTCCAACCACATATTTAACGAACGGGCCGTTGGATTAGCGATCTAAAATCCGTCACGCCTCTGCGGTCTATCCCCGACTTGATGGTCCTTTCGCAATCCCGCTCGGGATCTTCTTCGAGGAAAGACACAACGCCCTTGGCCATGAGGGAGACGAGGCCTTCGAGCTTGATGACGCAATCGTATGCGCACCCCTTCAGGTTCTCCGTACCCGCCCCGGTATGGCCATAGCTCGCGACGATCCCATGAGCGTCGCCGTGAACGCATACCCCGATAACCTTATAAGGACTATAATCCTCCCCTCTGCCTTCGATGACTGATGATCCCGCATGGATAACGGCGCAACGCAGTTGATAGAGGTCTGAAGCTGTGAATATACCTCGCGCCTCTATAACGTCGAACTCCTCGCTTATCTCACTTTGACTCTTCTCGTCTTTTCGCTCTGCCGCCATCTTTTCGCCGGTATTGGGAAGCTCCAGGTATTTAACGCACCAGTCGATGTATCGCATGCCGACGGCTTTTGCGCAGACGTCCGGTATGGTCACGACGAGGTTCAGTGCCGCGAGGAGAAGCCCCGCATCGAAGGCCTTCTCGCATTCCTCCACGAGCCTGCTTGGTGTGCGATGGATTACGGTCGGAAAGCCGTATTCGTTGGCATCGCATTTCAGGCCGCCTGAAGGCCTTGGCTCCCAGGCTGCAATTTCGTCGAGCCTCGAATTCACAGCATCTCTCCCGTCGTTGCGTCGACCTCCACTCCCGACCTCGGGTCTATGAACTCATCGACGGCCTCGTCCTCGCGGTCGGGCTCGGTCACGAAGAGCGGACCGGGTGCATCGATGCGAGGGCCGATCGTGAGCCCGTTGCTCGCGATGATGCGGTCGAGGTTCTGCCTGCGGTAGAGGGTCCTTGCCCGGAGCGTCTCGAACGAGTATCCGCGCCCTCTCATGTCCGTCTCGTTTATGAGCCGGTTCGCGCACTCGGTGTAGCCGTTCGAGATACGGCTGGGGCATTCCCAGTAGTTGAAGATGAACTCGCGGTGGTTCTGAACGGTCCGAGCAAGGGCTCTGAACGGATCGAACTCCCTGCCATCGGGAATTTCCCGAATCCAGGCGTCGAACGCCGCCTCAGCCTCCTCGCGTGAGGACGGATGGTCGTCGTAAATGCCGAAGAAGTCCTCCTTGAGGTCGTACGCGGTCATCAGCGTCGAGTAGGAGGAGTCTTCCCGTAGCGCCCTTAGGGCCGACGCCTCGTAGAGGCTGAGGTCGCGCGTTCGCTTCCTAAGGACGTAGGCGAGGCCCTTCTTTAGCTCAAGGCGACCCTTCCTGTCGAGAGCTCCCTGGAAGCCCTTGCGGACCGCGTCCAAGGCCTCGTTGGCTCCCCTCACAACATGGAAGTGGCCGATGACCCATGTCGCGTTCGGGGTGTATTTGGCTATGCTCCTCCAGAACGGCCGGTACATGTCGCTCGAAACCCATCGTACGCGCTCGAGGCCCTCCAACGAGGAGAAATAGGCGTCGAGGTCGGACTGCGTCCTGCCGGGCACCATGTCGAAGACCGTCCTGTGCTCGAGATCAGTGATCACGGTCACCATGCCGACCCTCTTGAGGTTCTTCTCGTCTATGCCCAGGAACGCCGGCACTTTGAAGCGAAGCCTCGAGGCGTTCTCGCGGACGTAGTCCTCGAAGACGCTCTTCACGGTGACGTGCGAGAGCGGGTACTCCTCGGCGACCTCGCGGAAGGTGAGCCTGAGCGAGCGTTGGGCGATGTCGGCGTATGCCGCCTCCGTCATCCGGTGACTCTCGTCGATCCCGCCTATCGCCGGGCGCCACACGTAGCCGCACTCCGGGCATCGCATCCGCGGGAACCCTATCTCGAGCCTCGTCGGGATGCCCAGGTGTGGCGTCGACACAACGCCGACGGTCCTCGCGCCGTGGCTGTGCAGCGTCCCGCCGCACTCGGGACACGATGCGGGGACGGGCCCGCGGTATCTCAGGTCGAACTGCTGGAGCCTCCTACCGCAATCGACCTTGGTCGCGCTGCCGATGAGCTCGCAGTCCCGGACACCAAGCAGCTCCTCGACGTAGCCTGCCACGCCCATCTACTTTCCCCTCGAGAGGTAGGAGGCGAGCTCGGCGATGTCGTAGCGCTTCCCCTGCGAGATGAGGTCGTACACCTGGTCGGCCAGGGGCTCGATCGCCTGCGGGTCGTCGAGCGCCTGCTCGGCGAGGTCTCCAAGCTCGTTGCTCATCATCGACATGAGGGCCCTGATGACGATGTTGCGCAGGCGCCCGTCCGCGAGGACGGCCTCCTTCGTGTTGCTCGTGTTCGTGATCTGCGTGTTGGTCACGGGATCTGCCGCCACGGCATCGGAGACCGCGTTGACGGCTCGGGCCTTCACGAGGGGGTCACCTTCGTCGCCCCACGTGCGGTTCAGCCTCTCCACGATCCTCGCCATAGTGTCGCGCTTGGGCGCGGTGCCTGAGCCGCCAGCGCCCATCGGCATGAGCTCGCCGCCTTCGACCCCCTCGGGGACCTTCTGGGCCGATATGCGGAAGTCCCGAAGCACGAGGCCGCGCACGTCGACGTCGTCGAGCGAGGTGCCCGCGATCCTGTGGCCGAGCAGCTTTGCGAAGCTGTAGAACACCTCGAGGTCGGGGTCGCCGAAGTCGAGCGCCTGGGACAGGAACGTGTAGGCGGAGCAGTACTTGGAGAGCTTCTTCCTGAAGGTCATCAGCTCCGCGACGCGTCCCGCCGCCTCGTCCGCGCTCCTCTTGGCCCTCTCCGTCCCCTCGGCCTCGCCGGCCGCCTCCGCCCGGTTGGCGCACTCCAGCCAAGTCTCGTAGGAGTCCCTGGCCGCCGCGAACCTCTCGCGGAAGATCTCGGCGGGCCCGGAGACGGCGGAATAGAGGGCGGTCCTGTAGGCATCGCTCTCCTCACCGGCTGCGAGGCCCTTGGACCTGTAGAGCGCCTCCTTGAACCCCTCGACGTCTCGCGTCGCGTACACGTCGGCCGCGTCGAGGGCGTCCTTCAGGTCGTAGACGATGTTCGGGTCCTGGGCCGTGCTCATCGTCGCGCCCTTGTCGTAGGTCTTGAAGGCGGCGAGAACCGTCTCGGGGTCGTTCACGAAGTCGACGACGAAGACCCCGTCCTTGCCGGAGCACGTCCTGTTGACGCGCGAGTAGGTCTGCACGATCTCGATGGCGTTGCCGAGCGGCTTGTCGACGTAGAGGGCGACTAGCTTCTTCTGGTCGAACCCGGTCTGGAACTTGTTGGCCACGATGAGCAGCCTGCTCTCAGGGCGGTCGAACGCCCTCTCGACCGGGCCCTGCCCGGTCGGGTTCATGTTGGCCTCGGTGTACTCGTATCCGCGCTCGATGAGGGCGAACGGGTTGTCCTCGAGGTACTCGTCCTCGGGCAGGACGCACCTGTCGCCCAGGACCTTCTGGGAGAAGGCGACGAGCGGCTCGCCGGGCACCTTGAAGCGCAGCTTCGGCTCGACCTTGGCGGGGTCGAGGTCCGGACGGGCGCGGAGGTACGCCTCTATCGCGTACTTGTAGCGCACGACCTCGGGACGCCCGGAGGTGACGATCATGGCCTTGGCCTCGCCGTTCAGGAGCGGAGCCACGTTGTCGACGAAGTGGTCGATGATCCACTTGGCCTTCTCCATGACGTTCGTCGGGTGGAGCGAGCGCCACTTGGCGATCTTCCTCCTGGCGCGGCGCTCGTCGACGAGTCTGCCGTCGGCGTCCTCGGACTCGTCCTCGATCCTCGTGAGGGTGCGCAGGGGCACGTATCCCGAGAGCGGGTCGATGATGTAGCCCTCCTCGATCGCCTGCCGCATCGGGTAGAGGTGGAAGCTGCCCATGACCGGATTGCCGTCCTCGTCCTCCTCGCCCGTGGGCGTGCCGAACAGGGTCTTTGTCTCGGCCTTTGGGGTCGCTGTGAACGCGAGGAAAGAGACGTTCGGCGGCATGAGGTTGCTCGCCTGCATCTGGGCGAAGTAGGCATCCATGACCGACCCGCCGTCGTCCGAGTCCTCATCGAAGTCGAGCATCCTCTCGAACTTCAGCTTGTCCGCCGCCGCGTTGAAGGCGGTCTTGAGGGACGCCGCCGAGCTGCCCTCCTGAGAGCTGTGCGCCTCGTCGACGATCACCGCGAATCCGGAGCCGTCAAGCTCGGGCAGCGCCGCGATGTCCGGCCACGCGTAAAGGAACGTCTGGATGGTGACCACGACGATCTCCCTCTTCTGCCGAAGGGCCTCGACGAGCTGGGAGCTCTTGGAGCCGTCGGCGACGGCGCTGCCCCTCTCGTCGCGGCCGACCATGACGACCTGACCGGTCACCTTGGAGAGCTGGGAGATGGTCTTCTTTATGTTCTGGTCAAGCGACAGCCTGTCGGTGACCACCACGACGCTGGAGAACATCTTCTCTCCGTCCGCGCGGCGGAGCCTCGCGAGGTCGTGCGCGGCCCAGGAGATGGTCTCGGTCTTGCCGGAGCCGGCCGAGTGCTCGATGAGGTAGCGGCGTCCCGCCCCATGCTCCCGCGCGTCGGCCAGGACCTTCCTCTCTGCGTCAAACTGGTGGTAGCGCGGGAAGATCTGGGTCGCCGTCTTGCGCCAGCGGCCCGTCGCGTCCTGCCTGTCCTCGACCTCCTCGAAGACGAAGCGGTCGAAGATGGACAGCCAGTTGTCTCGCTGGAGGATGGTGTCCCAGAGGTAGTGGGTCCTGTACTCGCCCTCGGGCGCGTCCGGGTTGCCGGCCCCGCCGTCGCGGCCCAGGTTGAACGGGAGGAAGCGGGGCTTCGCCGACCTGCTCGGGAAGGGGCCGAGGTTCGTGCACATCCAGACCTCGTCCTCGGAGACTGCGAAGTGGACCACGGCGCCCCTCTTGTACATGAGCAGCGAGTTCTTCCTGCCGCCGTCGGGCTCTATGGGCCTGCGCTCGTCGACGTACTCGTCGATGGCGTCACGCACGGTCTGGGTGAGCTCGGTCTTGACCTCGCCGGTGGCGACGGGGATGCCGTTGACGAACAGAGCGAAGTCGAGAGACTTGCTCCCGGCGGTCTGGTAGTGAACCTGGTGCATGAAGCGCAGGATGTTGGCGTCGTAGCGCTCCCTCGCCCCGGGCACGCGCTCGTCGTCCGGGTAGCCAGCCATGCACTCGATGGTCTGGTAACCGGCCACCTGGAATCCCTTGCGTAGCGTGAGAACGGTACCGTTTCTCTCCAGGCTCTTCACGAGCGCGCGGCGCAGCTGGTCCTCCCACCTCGCGCCCTTCTCTCGGCGCATCTTGTCGAGCTTCTCCGGCGCGGTGGCCTCGAGCCAGGCGACGAAGTCGTCGAACACGAGTGCGTCGTTCGGGTCGAACCCCGTATCGTCAGGTGAGAGGGCCCAGCCCGCGCCGCCGAGGGCAGCGACCTTTCGGGAGATGTAGCGCTCGAAGGCATCCTCCTGGTGAATCTTGCGGCGGCCGCTGTACTCGACGTCGCGGCGCTCATATGCACTGTCTATGTCGACTCTTGTCATGGCTATGCCTCCGTGCAGTCGATCTTGCCGGTGACGGCGTGGTGGATGACGGACTTGCGGTACTCGCCGAGCTTCTCGATGAGCTGCTCCTGGCGTGAGATTGCCTCGTCGATGGCCACGCAGCGCTCGTCGAGGTAGGCCGCTATCCTTTTTTGCTCTTCTAAAGGTGGTAAAGGAACGACGAAGTTGTTAAATGCGTTGGTTTGTAGTCGCATGCGCCCCTTGTCAGCAACTCCATTTGCTGAACCGAAAAACACCCGATTGAGGTAGCACATCTGGAAGAGGTAGAGGTAGTAACTCGGGTTGCTTACCGCAAGGTCACGGGCTGAAAACACTCGGTAGTCAGGACTTGTCACTCCTTCATAGCGAGATATATCCACCCAACCTGTTAAGAGGTCCATGTGGTTCATCGCAAAATCGCCAGGATGTACGAGTTGATAATGTGAGTATGTTTCAGCAAATTGCCCTTTTCCTGTGCTGAAATCTTTGGGCCTAATTCCATCTTGTGTAATCGACAGAACTGTCAATCCTTCAACCCCGGCAATTCGTTTTGTAATTTGAAATAGAGCTTTGAGCTTGGAGGTCTGCCAATTAGAGGGAATTTGATCTACCCACTTAATGTCGCTGTCTTTCATCTCTGCGGTTGGGTCGAGGCCCTTTGTCGCAGCATGCGCGATGAGGGACTTCTTGTACTCCTTGAGCCTCTCTATGACCTTTTGGCGCTTCTTCACGTCATCGTCGATGGCCGCGCAGCGCTCGTCGAGGTAGGAGACGATACGGCGTTGGACATCACAAGGCGGGACTGTGACGTAGGTCTCGTGCAGGTTGCCTTGGTTAACGTGAAAAACTTTCACATCGATCAAGTCGCGCCGAATCTGCCAGCGCCACATGTCGGTAGAGAAAAGATATGCAAGGTACTTATTCTCAACCTCGTCAACCGGAGAGAGGAGCAGGGTATCGCCTCCGGGATTAACCGGCCGCTCAGAATCGTTGTATATGCAGTCTCCGCACCCGGCAAGGTCCTCTGATGTGCAGGCGAAGATAAAGGAACCTTTCTCGGAATATTTCAGCCCTTTTGGAACCATGCCCGTAGGGACGTGCTTTATGAGCTCTTCGTGGATACCGAATCTATTGTTTAACTTCGAATGCACTTGGGCGTAATTGACGACGGGAGCTCCTTCGTCAACTAAGTCAGCCCTAGTGACGGTCATTCCCTTGCTGCTCATAAAAAGCCTCGGCAACGGCACCATGTTCCAGCCGTCCGGCACCTCACCGAACCACTCAGCACTGTTTATCTCCCTTCTCGTCCTCATGCCAGGAACCCCCTCATGAGCGAGCCGAGGCCGTCCTCGAGCTCGAGAATCTCCTTCGCGATGACCTCGGGGGCACGGGGGCTCTCGTACTTGTAGAAGTACCTGTTGAACGAGATCGACGTGCCGACCACGCCCACCCCACCGTCGCCAAGCGGGTTGGCCGTGAGACCCGTCTTGTTGTCGAACTTGGGCTCGTCCCTTACCGACCCGTCCACCACGGCGTCGGGAGCGTAGGGCAGCACCTCGCTCGCCATGTAGTCGTCGATTTCCATGCCGATTGGAATGTTTTCCGTGTCCTTGAGCTCGGGGTCGAACACCGGGTTGCCCTTCGCATCGACCGCCGGCTCCGCGGAGGGGTCTTGCCGACCGAACACCTTGACGAGTGCCTCGACGAGCTTCGTCTTCTGTGGCTTGGGCTTCTCGATCGCTTTGTGAAGCTTCTCGGTCGCAGCCAGGACCTCGCTGTATGTGAGCGAGGCGCCCTCGTTCTTCTCAACCCAGGAGCGAATGGCGGCGCGGCTCGCGTCCGACAGCTTCTCCATGGGCTTGCTGAGGGTAAAGAGGGCATCCAGCCCATCGGCCGAGGGCTCAATGACAACGCGCAGCGGGCGCTGCGTGGTCACCTTGCGGTACATGAAGTCCTCGACGGGAACGATGACCGACCTGCCGTGGTCGTGCCCGTCTACGTAGGTGCGCACGATCCACGCGGCCTGGTCCTCGCCGACCTCGTAGCGCTTGTTCCCCTGGCTCTTGCGCAGGGCGGTCTTCTCCTCCGAGGCGTCGATGAGCTGCACGTACCCCTTGCGGTTCTCCGGCTTGTGGTTGTTGAGCACCCAGATGTAGGTTGCGATGCCCGTGCGGTAGAAGATCTCGGTCGGCAGCTTCACGATGCAGTCAACGAGGTCCTCGCTGAACAGCCAGCGGCGGATGCCCGATGGCCCGCTGCCGGCATCCCCGTTGAACAGCGGGGAACCCGAGAGCACGATGGCCGCCTTGCCGCCGCCTTCCTCGGGCGGCGCCATCTTCGCCGCGACGTTCTGCATGAAGAGCATGCTGCCGTCGTCAATGTCGGGCTTGCCGGCGCCGAACCTGCCCTCGAAGCCGCGTCCCATCTCCTCGAGGACGACGTCCTTCTCCTTCTTCCACTCCTTGCCGTAGGGCGGGTTCGTGAGCTGGTAGTTGAAGGTGCGTCCCTCGAACCTGTCGTCGTCGAGGGTGTCGCCGAGCATGATGCCGGCCGACAGGTCGGTCATCTGGTCGAGCACGTCTCCCGAGCCCCCGGCGATGTTGCGCAGCATAAGGGCTGCCTTGCCCATGGCCCATGTCGCGTCCTCGAGCTCCTGGCCGTAGGGGACGATCTTGGTTGGGCTGCTGAAGTGCCCTTTGTCGTGCCACTCGTCGAGCTGGTCGAGCGCGTCGCAGATGAAGCCGCAGGTGCCGCAGCTGCCGTCGTAGAGCGTGCGGATGTCGCCGTTGTCGGCGTTGAGCAGCGTGTCCTCGTTTGCGAAGAGCAGCGCGGTTGCGAGGCGGGCGACGTCCTTGGGCGTCATGAAGTCCTCGGCGTCCTGCGAGATCTCCTCGCCGTATCGCTGGATGAGGTGCTCGTAGATGTCGGTCATCATGCGGTCGGAGACCGTCTCGGGCCCGAGGTCGAAGCCCGAGAAGCGTGTGCACACCTCGTAGAGCATGCCCTTCTCGTCGAGCTTCTCGCAGGTCTGCCGCATCTCGAAGCGCTGCAGGACCTCGCGGGCGTTCGCGGAGAAGCCGTTGATGTAGGCCATGAGGGCGTCGCAGGTCTTCGTCGCCCCGAGGTTGGAGAGTGTGAAGCTCGTGACGTTGTAGAAGCAGTGGCCGGAGAGGGCGCAGTACTTCGGGTCGTCGTCGTCCCAGACCCCCTTGGCGGCCTGTCTGCTCACGGCCGCCCGCGTCGGCTCGAGGGCGCACTCGAAGCGCCTCAGCACGGCGAATGGGAGGATGAGCTTGTTGTAGTCGGCGGGGCGAATGACATCACGCACGTAGTTCGCGATGCTCCATATCTCGTTCACGTAGTCGAACGCGGTCTTATCGGCCATGGTTGGACCTCTCTGCGAAAAATAGAATTCCAACCATGTATTTTACAACCGAAAGCCATGATTTGAGCTTTCGGCCAACCAATAGTTTAACAAATCTGATAAGTGGTATCACCAATCACTGATTTATTGACCCAACCAGTAATTTTACATACCCAAACAAAATAAACCCCGGCGACTCATATCAGAGGCCATTCCCGGGGCATCAATATGCAGTGTACCTATTCATCACCCGATGCCGGCAAGCTGTTGAGCGGCTCACCCTCACCGGCGGTGCCAAGGCGCCTCTGCATCTTCTCGATCTGCTTAAGGGTCGAAGTCAAATACCCAAGACCCTTCTTCAGTTGCTTAAGCAACTTGCCATCCTTGCGATTTCCCTTTCCGTTCTCCTTCTCGACATCTTCTTCAATGCCAGCGATGCCGCGCTGCACGGCCTCGGCTGCTTTCCGCACCAAAATGGCCCCCTCATGCGGGCAGCGGTCAGTAGCCACATCAAGAAAAGCAAGGAGCCTCGAACATTCGACGAGCACGAACTGCGCGTAGTCCTCCCCCATCGATGCCGCCAAGGCAACGCCGCCGGAACCCAATAGACCAAGCGCGGCACCGCCGCCCGTAATCAAAGCAGTGCCACCGGCCATGCCCATGCCGCCGGCGGCCAAGGCCCCACCGCCAGCTGCAGCAAGGCTCGCATTGACAAGCGCAGCCCCGTGAAGGCCGGCAAATGAGCCTCCGAAGATACCGACAGCAATATCCGGAGCGAGTACCGCGGCCGCCCCTCCTGCGCCTACGGCCGCCGCCACGACAATGACGCCGCCCACCAAAAACTATGGCAATGTACCTGAAAGCTCGCGGAAGCGTGTCCCGCAACGTTTCTCGAGAGAACGTATGGCGTCCAAATCAACCGCGTCTTGTCTCCTGGGAAATTCGTGTTTAACCCAAGATCCACTCTCCTTCAAACCTTTGTATTCCTTTTTCTCTTCATCTCCCATCTGGGAATAGGGGCGAAACTCAACCAACTCCTGTGCAACAAGCAAGGCACGCACTTTACCGCCTCGCCGCCGCGAAACTGTCTCAAGGGCTCCGTACGCATCTTCCTCGCTCAAAAAGTAGCCGTCTGCATCAATGCCTAGGCCATCCGCGACCGAATCCTGCCACGCGCGGGCCCAGCTCCTCTTTTGCCCTTTGCGCACTTCGTTCTTCTCGTTCCCGCAGTCGTAGTTGATGGCGGCAAGCTTCAGCGAGAAGGCAATCCTCGTCGTTTCTCTATCTAGGCTATAAAAGTGAAATCCATCGAAGATATCCTGGCGGCGCCTGGCGCGCTCAGTCCAAGCCTCGGACATTTCCTCCGCCATATAGCCCCAGTCGGCATGGAGGGCAAACGCAAGGCGTCCAACTCCAACGTAGTTTATTCGCAAGAAGAGCTTCTGGGCGAACACGACCTTGTTCCCCTCGCATTCGATACCCGCCCTGGCCGCCGCCGTCGCTAGATTCACCAAAACGAACGAAGTGCTCGAAACCGTGACCATGCGAGTGAGAACCCTGCTGTTATAGGGCATGAAATGCGAAGCCTTGAGCTTTTGCAAGCCGGAAACCTTGCTCACTTCGCAACGTTCCAGCTCGGCCTTGAGCCTTGAAAGCATGTAGAGACAACGAACGATAACCTCGTTGGCCACGACTGCTGGCACCTGGCTTAAAGCTTGATCGAGCAGGCCGACTTCCGTCCGAAGGTCGAAGCGAATGGGCTTGCCGTCCTCGGTTTTGAACGCCGTTCCGTTAAACAGCTTTGAGATCCATTGCTGAATGCGAATATCCTCGCCCTTATAGGCAATCTGCATGTCTTGAAAAACAGGCAGGGAGGAGAGCTCCTTTAGCAGGGACAGTACGACGCCGGGAATGCCCGTCCCCTTACCGGGGTTTGAACTAGACCCCGCCATGTCGCTCACGAGATGCATCGCCCAGAACAGAGTGCCAAACGCGATCTTCTCTGGAACGTTCCTGCCTACAAGAGGGCAGTCGGGATCGAAGGCGGCGGCAGGCAGGTCAAAGGCGACAAACCGGCCGGCCGTATCGGTACCATAGCCTTTGCAGGTGAATTGCGAGAGGATCGAACACGCAAGGCCAACCAAGCTCGGGTGGTGCGAGAAATCCCGCAGATGATGTTGGAGCCCGCCGCCAAACTCGGCAGTCAGCTTGTCCGTGGCAAGAGGAAACTCTTTCTCTAGAAAGCGAATAGCGTCTTCTAGAGTTGCATCCGCCTTTGTCATACCCGCAGACTTGGCAATCGTAAGAACGAATTTGCCAACCTTCTCGTCGCTCCACTCTTTGGCACCCTCTAGGTTGAAGTCTTTCTGCCAAAGGATATTCAACGCACCCGTGAGGAGCCCGCTAACGGCTGCAAGTTCATAGTCGAGCTTCGTAGCCCTTTCAGCCCGAGGGTCAAAATCAAAGAGGACCTCCTCCCCATCGGGAGCGTCCTTAAAACCAACCAGCACGGCGCTACCGTTCAGCGGCACAGATGTAACTTTGGGCAGTTGAGGCATGGCGTAAACTATCTCGCCAGCACTAAAAACAAGTTCGTCTGCCATACCGGCTTCCTCCTGCAAACGCGTAAAATCAGATTGCTCTACGCCGCCAAATCCCTCTTCGTAGAAGTATTCGAAAATCTCGGTGATGCAGTTGCTCAGAACCTCGTCGGGATAGTTCGCCACTGGCAGCCTATACACCTCATTGTGCACGATGACGCACGCAGCGTCACGGGTCTCTGCCTATTCGTCCAGCGAATCATGTTAGCAAGCCGCTCTTCGATAATGGAAGCCATCTCGATGTCCACGCTCTTGACCTGCTTGGTCCCAGCGAGTGTCAGCGCGTCCTTGAGTAGGATCCCAAACGCAGTCTTCTGCTGCTGATCCTAGAATCCTTCGCGCAACCATTCCGTCCGCTTGTCGCCAAATGAGCCTCCTACCTCCCCTCCGCCTTCAGCTTCAGCAGCAGGTCACCCAGCTCGAGGCACTTGCTGGAAAGGCGCGTCTGGGCTCACTCGCCCATCTCCCACCGCTGGCGGACTTCCTGGGCGCGCGGACTCACGTGATAGTCCCCCTCCATCATCTGCTTGAGCAGCTTGGCGGTCACGCGCGCATCGGCTAAGGCGCTGTGGGCGTGGCCCGTCGACTCGTCGAACTCGATGCCAAACCACGTCGCCGCGTCACTCAAAGAGACGCACCCGTGGCTGCCAACGTCCATGATCGAGGTGTAAAACGCCTGTATGTCGGCCCAGTCCGTAGGAAATGCGGAAAGATCGATGTGCTTTGCCTGGCACTCGGTCAAAAGCTGTCGACGGTCCGTCCCACTCCAGCAAACCACCTGGGCGGAGTAGCGACCGACCCAATCGCTGAGCCTTTTGATCACCACGTAGAGCAGATCGGCCATCGCGGTGTCCACAGCCGATATCCCCGTAAGCTCGCGGACGGGAAACGCAACGCCTTCGGTAAATTCCGTCTGCACAAACTGCGAGAACTCGCCCATAACGTTGCCGTGGTAATCGAGCTTGACGGCGCCGACCTCGATAATCTCGTTGCGCAGTCCACGACGCTGGCGCTGCTTTGGCACCGGCGCAAACTCAAAGTCCAGCACGATCTGGCGCGCAAAGTTCGTCGTATCGATAGCCGAGATACCCGGCGTCTTTTCAGCTGACACGGTTGGGCCTTTCTCCGTTGCCTGCCGCTTACTACATAGGCGGCTACATTGCCGTAAGGATAGGCGCCCGCGCGGACATGAAATGACCGATCTGCTTGATTTCGTGAAGCTCCTGACCGCTCTGGTCTCGCTCCTCACAGCGCTCATCGGACTTTCCGAGGCACTCAAGCAGTGTTCAAAGCATAAAAAGAGGGGTCGACGCCGTTAAGGCATTGACCCCCTAATCTAAGCAACGGCGCTGCCCAGCTCTTCACCACTTGGGCTGCCGCCGACTTTATTCTACCCACGGACGCCAGGTCTAACAAATGGTTTTTCGGTAACGAAATCTCGGCGCCCGCTGCGGTGCCATTGGGGATTATGGGATGCGCTTTCCGCTCGAGGCCTCAACCGGAAACGGCATCCCGGTCTGAAGGTCAAATCCGGGGAGCAGCTTCCGCCTGAAGACCGATTCGGAAAGGGTATCCCGTTCTGGAGCCAAAAACTGGGTCGTAGTTTCCGCCAAGCATGCCATCCGGAAAGCGCGTCCCGTTCTGAGCCTGAATTCTGGGATGAACTTTCCACTGAAGCATCTACTGGAAAATGTATCCCGTTCCGAGGCTTAATTCTGGGATGCACTTTCCGCGGAGAGACTACCATTTTTCTAAAAAGTACACGTCCCGAAACTTACCCAGTCTTCATAACTCGCTACCGTTCACGGTCGCCGATTACCGCCCACCGATTCAGCTTCAAAAAATGACGCCAAAACCATGCCATCTACCTGCATGGTTAGATTTTGGTCAGCTTTTGGTCAGCTGAGCGGCAAGTTCCAGCTGATACGTTTTTGCTACCCAAAAGGAGGCGGTAGCTCATGACCCATTGCAATGACCAGCTCATCGACCAACTGCTCACTCAAGCCGAACAAGAGGGGCGCTGTCTGATTCCCCCGAGCACGGCGATCCGAAAAGCGCTCCTTCGGCGCACCGGCGGCACGGTTGTCTCGCCCATGCCGGGGTTGTTTGCGCGAAAAACGCGCTGGGATGAACTCAACCGAGCGCAACGCCATTGCGAGATTATCCGCGCCCTTGCGATCATCCATCCCGATTGGACGTTCTGCTCGTTTTCGGCAGCTTGCCTGCTGGGGCTCGAGGTCTCGTGGCGACACCTGAACGTCGTGCATGTTTGCAGCTCGACAAAGCCAGCGGATCGTCCGGGCGCACATATTCAGCGGCACCAGATTGAGCCGGCCGGAGCAATACGCAGAGCCGGCATATCGGTAACGCCGCCCATCCAAACGGCCACAGATTGCCTGCTGCAAACTGGTTTTGCCGACGGCATGCCCATTGCCGATTCGGCGATCTCAAAGCTCGGCCTTGCGCCGGAACAGCTGATGGAGGCCGTTGAGCAACGAGCGACTGCCCGCAATGGTCGCGCGATTCGCACCGCCCTCACAACGCTTCGATATGCCGACGCCCGCGCCGAGAGCGGCGGGGAATCGGTCGCCCGAGCCGTCATGATCGAGACGGGCTTTGCGCCCGACTGGCTTCAATACGAGCTGACGGACCCCTTCGATTCGGCCAAGCCCATACGAACGGACTTTGCCTGGGAGCGCCAGGCGCGGGAACTCACGCTGGGCGAGCTCGACGGGCTCATCAAATATACCGACCAGACCATGCTGGCCGGACGCACCACCGCCGAGGCGCTCGTTGCCGAACGACAGCGCGAGGCGCACTTGTCGCTCTACGGTCACCCTCTGCTGCGCTTTACCATGAACGAGGTCCGCTCGGCAGGAATGCTCGCGAAAAAGCTGCAGACGGCAGGCATCCGGCAGACCGCGCTGCCGACATGGCTCAACGAGGTAGACCTGTAGGCGCTGCTGAGCTTATGCCCGTCTGCTTGCCAAACCGGGACACACTTTCCGGTTGGCAGCACCCGCGGAAACCATGTCCCAGATTGAATGCTCAAAATGGGATGCGCTTTCCCGACGAAGCTCCTTGCGGAAAGCGTGTCCCAGAATGAAGGCTCGGAATGGGATGCAATTTCCGCCTGAAGGCGATTCGGAAAGCGCATCCCATTCTGAGCATCGATTCCGGGTCGCAGTTTCCGGTTGAGGGCCGTTCCGGAAAGTTCATCCCATTCCGAGGCTGGATTTCGGGACGCAGTTTCCGCTCTAAGCAAAAGGCCCCGGCTCACGATGGAGCTGGGGCCAAAGGCGCAGCTTATACAGTTGATGGCAAGCGCAGACGGCAGTCAGCAATGGTCGTCCGCGCTCTACTCTACCCGCGGTGACGGGCGCGGCTGTACGGCGTATCCACCATGGGCAGATCCGGACGCAGCTTCCCGTCAAACGCGCGGTAGGCGTTCTGCACGGCGGGCGCCGTGGGGATCGTTGCGATCTCGCCGATGCCCTTGCCGCCGTATGCCACAGGCAACAGCTCGTCCTTCTCCACGTAGATGGCGTGGATATCCGGAATCTCGGGCGCACGGAACAGCCCGAGCGTACCGTACCTTGCCTGGGGCACGCAGTCCTTGAGCGGCCAGTCCTCGGTAAGCGCATAGCCCATACCCATGAGCACGCCGCCTTCGATCTGACCCTGGATGGAGATGGGATTGACAACCTTGCCGGAATCGTGCGCGGCATAGACCTCGCTCACGCGGCCGTCATCATCCAAAATGACCACATGCGTGGCAAAGCCGTAGCAGATGTGGCTCTTGGGGTTGGGAACGTCGGCGCCCAGCTTGTCGGTCGGCTCCAGATACACGTAGCCAAACTCGCATCCCTCAAGCGCCTTGATGGCGGTCGCGGGATCCTGAGGATGCATACCCTGGCCGGCGACGAGCTCCTGCGTGCGCAGCTGATAGGCGCGACCGTCGTCGTACTCGATCTTGACGCCGTCGCCATGCGCGCTCACCGGGGCGGTAGGCGCAGGCTTGCCGGCCTCGATGCCAACCATGGCATCGCGCAGC
This sequence comes from Collinsella aerofaciens, assembly GCF_964283865.1. GTDB lineage: Bacteria > Actinomycetota > Coriobacteriia > Coriobacteriales > Coriobacteriaceae > Collinsella. The sequence goes on from NZ_CAXYLS010000001.1 coordinate 129,071, forward strand.
AAGAAGGCGGCGCCGCGCACGGCCTCGCCGGTCACGACCGTCTGACGCGAGCCAGACGTGGTGCCGGAGTCGGGAGCGTTCTCGGTGGAGCACTCGCCATTGGCAATGCAGCTCAGCGGCAGACCGCAGGCCTCGGCAACGTCCTGCAAAAAGACGGTGTTGCAGCCCTGGCCGATGTCGGACGTGGCGGCGTAGACCACGGCGCAGCCATCCTCGACGCGAATCTTGCAGCGACCGGCATCGGGCAGACCCACGCCCACGCCGGCGTTCTTCATGGCGCAAGCGATGCCGGCGTGTCCGGGATGCGCGTAATAGGCATCCTTGACCTCGAGCAGCGTCTCCTTAAGCGCCGTGGAGCAATCGGCGATCTGGCCGTTGGGCAAAACCTCGCCCGGCTCGATGGCGTTGCGGTAGCGAATCTCCCACGGATCCAAACCGACCTTCTCGGCCAGCAGGTCGATGAGGCTCTCGAGCGCAAACTCGGACTGGCAAACGCCAAAGCCGCGGTACGCGCCGGCAGGCGGGTTGTTAGTGTAGTAGCCGAAGCCGCGGATGTCGGTGTTCTGGTACTTGTAGGGGCCGACGGCATGCGTGCAGGCGCGCTCGAGCACCGGGCCGCACAGCGACGCGTAGGCGCCGGTGTCAAAGTTGATCTCGCAGTCCAGGCCGGTAAAGATGCCCTCGGCGTCGCAGCCCAGCGTAAAGGTGCCGTCCATCGCATGACGCTTGGGATGGAAAGCGAGCGACTCGGCACGCGTGAGCTTGCACTTCACAGGACGCTGGAACTTATATGCGGCGAGCGCGGCCAGGTGCTGGACCGAAACGTCCTCCTTGCCGCCAAAGCCGCCACCCACGAGCATGGTCTCGACGACCACACGCTCGGGTTCGCTATCCCAGCCAAACATGTGGGCGCACTCTTTGCGCGTATCGTAGGCACCCTGGTCGGTCGACTGCACCTTGACGCCGTTCTTGTACGGGAAGGCGACGGCGCACTCGGGCTCCAAGAAGGCATGCTCGGTAAAGGGCGTGGTAAAGCGCTGCGTCACGGTAAACGCGCTCTCTGCCAGCGCCTTGGCGGCGTCACCGCGCGTCACATGGCGGCTCTGACACACGTTGTCCTTGAGCTCCACCGTGTTGCCAAAGGCAAAGAAGCTGTCGTGCAGGCGCGGGGCGTCGGCAGCCCTGGCCTCGACAATGTTACGCACGGGCTCCAGCGGCTCGTAATCGATCCTGACGAGCTTCTTGGCCTTCTCGAGCGTCGCCTCGTCCTCGGCAACCACCAGCACAATGGCATCACCCACGCAGCGGGTGATATCGCCCTGGGCGATCATGACGTCCCAGTCCTGGATAAGGTGGCCGACCTGGTTGACCGGCACGTCCTCGGCGCGCAGGATGCCCACCACACCGGGCAGGGCCTCGGCCTTGGAGGTATCGATGGAGAGCACGCGGGCGCGCGGATACTTGGAGCGCACGGCGCTGGCGTAGGTCAGACCCGGCTGATCGAGCTCGTCGATGTCGTCGGGGTACTTGCCCTCGCCGAGAACCTTCTTGCGCACGTCGATGCGGAAGGCGCGCTTGCCCACGCCGTAGTCATCGCCGCGCTCCAGATCCTCGTCGATCTGCTTTTCGCCGCGGAGTACCGCAGCGGCCAGCGAGATGCCCTCGATAATCTTTTTGTAGCCGGTGCAGCGGCAGACGTTGCCGCGGATGGCGTACTTGATCTGCTCCTCGGTGGGCTCGGGGTCCTCGGCGATCAGCGCCGCGCCTGCCATGACCATACCGGGGATGCAAAAACCGCACTGCACGGCGCCCACGGCGCCAAAGGCGTACACAAAGGCCTCGCGCACGTCCTCGGGCAGGCCCTCGACAGTCACGATGTTGCGGCCGGCGGCAAGGGCGGTGGTCAGCACGCAGGCCTTGACGGCCGCGCCGTCCACATGAATGGTGCAGGTGCCGCAAGCACCCTCGGAGCAGCCGTCCTTGGCGGAATGGATGTGCAGGTCGTCGCGCAGGTAGCGCAGCAGCGGTTTGTTTTGGGTCGTCGTGCGCTCGACGCCGTTAACGGTAAAAGTGAATTCCTGTGCCATGGTGATTCCCTTCTACACGCCGGCGGCGATGCCGGTGCGGTCGTGGATGGCGCCGTGCGGGCAGACGACAGCGCACATGCCACACGACAGGCAGTCCGCGCCGTCGATATGGGCGCAGTTGTTCTCGATGCGGATAGCGCCGGCAGGGCACTTTTTGACGCACATGCCGCAACCGATGCAGCTCGTGTCGCAGATCTTGCGCGCAATGGCGCCCTTGTCGGTGTTGTTGCAGCGCACCAGGATGTTCTGGTAGCCGGGAACGAAGGCAATCACGCGCTGCGGGCACGCCATGCCGCACAGGCCACAGCCCGTGCACCTGGAGCGGTCCACGCGGGCGATGCCATCGACCAGCGCAATGGCACCGTGGGGGCAGGCCGCGACACAGGCGCCACAGCCAATGCAGCCTTCGCTGCAGCGGGCGTCGCCGCCTGCGGAGGCGCAACCGCTTCCGCAGGCAACGTAGGCCACGTTATGTTGAATGGATTTGGCCATAAGAGACTCGCCTATTTCTTAAGGAGATACGGATAGCTGTCGCGCACGGCCTTGATGGTCAGGCGGACGGCCTCGGGCAGACCGGTGTTGACGGCATCGACCGAGACGGTGCGGACCGTGCCGGCGACGCGAACCTTAAAGTGGTCCTCGTCCACGGCCAGGAAGCCCTCGTTCTCGGAGTTCTCCATGTCCTGATCGCTCCAGAACAGGGTGAGCTTGTCCTTGTAGGGACGACCCTCCTGGTAGGGGCAGAACACGGCGCAGTTGCCGCACTCGTTGCACATGCCGTCGATGTGGACGACCTGATGCTTGGCCAGGCCCGGCACCTTAATTGCCACGTTGGCGCGGTTGGGGCACACATCGCAGCAGACCTCGCACACCGAGCCGCAGCCCAGGCAGCGGGTCTTGGTGCAGTTGCGCTTGTCGCGGCACAGCGATCCCTTGCGCTCGTAGCAGCTGTCCTCGCGGCCGGCCTGCTCGTTGCAGTCGGCGTACTTGTTAAAGTCCACGCCGGCGATGGCACGGGCGACCTCGGCGGCGTCGGCGATAGCCTCGACCACGGTGGCCGGACCGCGACGGCAGTCACCGGCAGCCCAAACGCCCTCGACGCCGGTGGAGGTGGCGGCAAGGCGGCCGCGACGGTCGTGCTCGACGCCCGCGGCGTCGTACAGGCTGGCATCGATGCCCTCGCCCACGGCGCAAATCACCGTGGTGGCAGGAAGCTCGACGGTCTCGCCCGTGGCGACGGGGCTGCGACGGCCGCTTGCATCCGGCTCGCCAAGCTCCATAACGTCGCAGGTCAGCACGGCGTCGTTGAGCGCCTTGGGCGCCAGCAGCTCACAGAACTCAACGCCGTCGGCAAGAGCAAGATCGAGCTCTTCCTCGTCGGCGGGCATCTGCTTCTTGGTGCGGCGATACACCAGGCGCACGTTCTTCACGCCAGTCAGGCGCTTGGCCACGCGGGCCGCGTCCATAGCGGTATTGCCGGCGCCAATAACCACGACATCCTCGCCCAGCTCGAGTTTCTCGCCCTTCTTGGCGGCCTCGAGGAACTCCAGCACGTCGAGCTCGGCACCCTCGCCCAGGCCCGCAGAGCCGGGCATCCAGGCACCGGTGGCCACGACCACGTCGGTAAAGCCCTGGGCCTTGAGCTCGTCAATGGACTCCACGTGAGCGTTGAGCTGAACCTTGGCGCCAAAGACCAGGCAGAGCTCGGCGTCGTGGGAGATATCGTCGCTCGCGATACGGAACTCGGGGATCACGTGACGGACCACGCCGCCGAGAGAGTCGCGGGCCTCGAAGATAGTGACGGGCACGCCGGCGCGCGTCAGGAAGAACGCCGTCGCCAGACCGGCCGGGCCGCCGCCGATAACGGCAACGTTGCGCTCGGCGTCGTTGGCAATGGCCTGGGCGCGCAGCTTGGGCAGCACGGCGGTCATGGCCTCGCGGGCGGCCTTGAGCTTGCTGGCGCGAATCTGGGCGCCCTCGGGCTCGTAGAATGCACGCTCGCAGGCACGGCCGCAGGGATGCGGGCAGATGGTACCGGTAATGAACGGCAGGGCGTTGCGCTCGATGATGATGTTGAGCGCGTCCTCATAGCGGCCCTCGTCAACAGCCGCCAGGTAGGCGGGAATATCCTGCTGGATGGGGCAGCTCGTGCGGCACGGCGTGGTAAAGCAGTCGGAAAGCGGGCTCTTGCCAGCGACCTTGCGGTCGGGCAGCGGGCGCAGCGGCTTCTTGTAGAGCGAGTTGGTGAGCGAGTCGGCCTGGATCGCGGTCACGGCCTCGAGCGAGACGCCCGCGAACGGCTTGCCGTCCAGGTCGGCAAACTCGCCGGCCATCTGGCTAAAGCGCTCGTAGCCACCGGGCTTGAGCACGTCAGTCGCCAGGGTGACGGGCCAAATGCCGGCGTCATACAGGGCACGGATGTTGTAGACCGTGGCGCCGCCGGAGTAGCTGATGCGCAGCTTGCCATCGAACTGCTCGGTAATGCGACGGGCGGCCTCGATGGTCAGCGAGAACAGCGAACGGCCGGACATGTACATCTCGGTGGAGGGCAGCTCGTTCCTCGTCACGTCGACGGGGAACGTGTTGGTCAGCTTGACGCCAAACTCCAGGCCGCGCTCGGCGCACAGGGCAATCAGGCGCTCGAACATGGGCACGGCGTCGGCCCACTGCAGGTCCTCGCGGAAGTGCGTATCGTCGAAGACGATGTAGTCAAAGCCCAGCTCGTTCAGACGCTGGCGGGCAAACTCATAGCCCAGCAGCGTGGGGTTGCACTTGATGTAGGTGTTGAGGCCCTTCTCGGTGATCAGATAGGTCGCGATGCGCTCGATCTCCGCCGGCGGGCAGCCATGCAACGTGGACTCAGTGATGGAGTTGGAGACGCGCGCCGGGATGGACTCGACAAACGCGGCATCGACATGCTCAAACTTGTCCAGGTTAGCGAGCGCCCACGTGCGGCACTCGTTCCAGACGTCGGAGCCGCTGGCGTCCTTCATGCCCTCGATGTAGGCGTCGACCTTGGGGTTCTTAATACCCTCGAGGTCATAACCCACGGACATGTTGAAGACAAAGCCGTCCGGGCTACCCAGACCGTACTCGCGAGCGATCAGGTGGCAGGCAAACCATGCCTTCACGTACTCGGCAAAGGCCTGCGGAACCTCGAGCTCGGTCGACCACTCGCAGTTGTAGCACTCGTCCTGCGCCACAATGCAGGGTTTGTTCACACACTTGGAGAGCTCCTCGCCGTCCATAACCTGGACGGTCTTGAGCTCAAAGAAGCGAGAGCCTGCCACGTAGGATGCCACGATGTTCTGGGCAAGCTGCGTATTGGGACCGGCGGCCGGGCCAAACGGGGTCTCGATGCGCTCGTCAAAAATGGGAAGCGCGCCCCCCTGGTTGGTCGTGACCATCTTGCGCACGCCAAAGATGGCGTCCTGGGTCTTGTGCTCCTCGATGATCCAGTTCATCAGCTGCGAAAACGGGATCGGCCTCATGATGTCGCTCATAGTGAGCTCCTCTCTGTAACGCCCGGCGAGACCGCGCGGCGGGCGCAAATACGGTGTAGCGCTAGCACAGCGCCGGCGACCCCGCGGAGGTCGCCTATACGCGCGTCGGATGCGGCGAAACATCCGACGCGCGCGAATCTACTTGTAATTAGTAGGCGCGATCGTTGAGCGTGCTCCAGAGCTTCTTGGACTCGGCCATGGTCCACGCGTTGATCTTGTCCTCATCAATGCCAACGAACTCGCGATCCTTGTACAGGACGCGGCCGTTGATGATGGTGGTGCGGCAGTTTTTGCCCATCATGCCAAAGAGCATGTGGCCGTCGATGTTCTCCTCGCTCAGCGGCGTAAAGGGCTTGTAGTCCATGACGATGACGTCGGCGGCAGCGCCGGCCTCGAGCACACCGAGCTTGCGATCGAAGTACTTGCTCGCCATCTTGGCGTTGTTCTCGAACAGCATGGTCATGGCCTCGCACCAGCCCACGTTGGGCATGGCGGCGTTGTGGCGCTGAATGATCAGGAAGACCTTGAGGCTCTCGAGCATATCGTGGGTGTAGGCGTCGGTGCCCATGCACACGGGGATGCCGCGGCGGAAGAACTCGAGCACGGGGGCGCAGCCCACGGCGTTGCCCATATTGGATTCGGGATTGTTGACCAGCCAGGTACCGGACTCCTTGACGATATCCATCTCGGCGGGCGTCACGTGGATGCAGTGGCCGAGCATGGTGTCGGGACCCAGCAGATTGTGCTGCAGCAGGCGCTCGACGGGGCTGATGCCGCCGCGGTTGAGGCGGGAGTCCCACACATCGTTCATGCCCTCGCACACGTGAATGTGGAAGCCGGTCAGGCCGTTGTTGGCCTCGGCCATCTTATCCATGGTCTCGTCCGAAAGCGTAAAGGTGGCATGTCCGCCAAACATGGCGGCGATCATGTGGTTGTCGTTATCGCGACGCTCCTTGGCGGCCCACTGGGCAAACTCGGCGTTCTCGGCAATGGCCTGGTCGCATTTTTCCTGACCGCGGCGATCGGAGACCTCGTAGCACAGGCACGAACGCATGCCCAGCTCCTGAGCTGCATCCTTAATGGTAAAGAGGCTGCCCGGGATCTCGCAGAAGCTCGCATGGTGATCGAAAATCGTGGTGACGCCATCGCGGATGGAGTCCAGAATCGTGGCATAGGCGCTGGCCTTGATGCCATCGAGCGTCAGGTTGTCGTCGATCTTCCACCACTGCTGCTCAAGATTCTCCAGGAAGTTGGTGGGGTTGCAGCCCTTAATGGCAAGGCCGCGGGCCAGACCCGAGTAGATGTGGGTGTGGCAGTTGATGAGTCCGGGCATGATGAGGTTGCCCCGGGCGTCGACGTACTCGGCATCCGGGTACTTGGACTTGAGCTCGCACTCGGGGCCCACTTCGACGATCGTATCTCCGTCAATGGCGACAGCACCGTTTGGAATGAACGGGGTCTGAGAATTGCGGGTAAAGACGGAACCGTTAGCGACCAGAAGCATGAATGCTCCCTTCAACATCAGAGGCGGGGTTTGACACCTCTGACATGGCGGAGTGCGAAGCGCCGGCCTACACCGGAAACGGGCCCTCTCCCGTCAACGCTTCACCAAAGGGACAAACCCTTTGAAGTGCGGCTTGGCGCCGCATGACGTCGGCGGACGAGGCGATGCGTCCGCCGACGAATAGCACCGAATTGGCTACTTCTTGCTCTCGGGCAAGACCAGATCCACGGCAGCGTCCTTGGCAGCATCGATGTGCTGAGCCACGACCGGCGTCTGCGGAAGGATCAGGTTAAGGACAATGGCCATGATGGCGGTGGGGGTTACGGCATTGGAGCCGATGACGGTGGACACCCAGGTGGGCATACCCTCGCCGGCAAGGCAGCCGCTGGCCATCCAGATACCCAGGCCAAAGACGACGGAGGTACCGACGATGGTGGTAGTGCGCTGCGTGAGGCCCTCGCGGGTGAACATGCGCACGCCGTTCATGGTGATGGTGCCAAAGACGCCGACGGTCGCGCCGCCGATGACGGGCTGCGGGATAGCGGAAAGGACGGCAGAGAGCTGCGGGAACAGGCCGGCGATGGCAAAGACGGCCGCGATGATCACAAAGACCCACTTGTTGACGACCTTGTTGGAGCAGATGATGCCCACGTTCTGGCCAAGGGCGCTGGTGGGAAGACCGCCCAGCAGGCCGCCGACCATAGAGGTGAGGCCCTGGGACACGATAGCGCCGGAGAGCTCGCGCTCGGTGGGCATACGGTCGATGGAGCCCAGGCAGGCGGCGGAGACGTCACCGATAACCTGGATGGCAACCATGGGGAACACGACGGCAAGGGTAATGCAGACCTCGGGATCAAACTCAAGCGCATAGGGCATGAGCTTGGGAAGGGCAAAGACCTGGGCGGTAGCGACGCTGGAGAAGTCGATCATGCCAAAGGGGATGGAGACAATCATGCCAACGATCATGCCAAAGAATACGGAACCCAGCTTGAGCGTGCCCTTGCCAAAGTTGGCGAGCGCGAAGACCACGGCGAAGGTGATAAGAGCGACGCACCAGGCCTGCGGGGTACCCCACAGCGGCGTGCCCATACCGCCGGCCATATACTTGACGGCCGTGGAATAGAGAGAGACGCCAATGGAGAAGATGACCGTACCGGTCACGACGGGCGGGAACAGCCACTTAATCTTGCTGTAGGCCAGGCCAAAGAGGACCGCGACGGCGCCGCCGACGATCTCGCCGCCCAGCAGAGCACCAAAGCTAAAGCCCGAGGCACCCATGGCCTGCAGGGCCGGCAGGAACGCGAACGAAACGCCCATGACGATGGGCAGGCCGCCGCCGATGCGACGGAAGGGAGCGAAGGCCTGAAGGGCCGTATCGATCGCCGAAAGAATGAGCGCAACCTGAATGATGTCGGTGCTCTGCTGGCTATTAAAGCCGTAGACGCCGGCCATGATGACAGCCGGGGTGATGATACCGGCAAACGAAGCCAGTACGTGCTGAAGGGCACACGGGATCATTTCCTTAACGGGAGGCATGCCTTCACGAGTGAACAGGGCTTCAGTGCCGTTCGTAACCGTCTCCTGGGTCATTTGACCACCAATCCTCGAAATAGTTGTTTCGCATCTAACGCTCTATTGTGACGCAGTGCGGGGTTGAGGTTGTGCCTTCGTTGCATATCGTATTAAAGATGATTCTCATTCTCAATAATAATTTTTTGTTATCAGACTATTCTTCAGCTGAGATAATGCATTTCCGCAGGTCAGGAAAGTGTCTGGTCAAAATAACATCTAACTTTTCTTTTGGTCAACCGTTTACCGCCAAATTCCTACCGTTCGTCTGTATTACGCAATGTACCTGCGGATATACGAGATGAAGAGCAGCGTGTTACCATGAGAAAAAATTGTTATGAACCTTCCGATTTCACCCAAAGGAGTTGCCCGTGAACGAGACCGTACGTCGCTTTTTGCCGATGGTCGATTTCCTGGAGCAGATACTCGGTAAGAACAGCGAGATCGTCCTGCACGATTTCTCGGATCCCGACCACGCCATCGTCGATATTCGCAACGGCATCGTGAGCGGCCGTAAAGTCGGCGGTCCCGCCACCGATCTGGCGCTCAAGATCATGCACGACCCCAAGTATCGCGACCTGCCGTTTATTACGGGCTACGAGGGGCGCGGTGCCGGTGGCAAGACGTTGGAGTCCGCGACGTTCTTTATCCGCGAAAATGACGAGATCGTCGGTATGCTCTGCGTCAACACCGACCTCTCGACCGTGCGCTCCATCAACGCCATGGCGCAGCAGCTCATGGCATGCTTCGACGCGGCGCCGACGCGCACGGAGCCCGCGTCTATCGAGGTCGAAAGCCTTTCGGAGTCCACACAGGAGCTCATCGACCGCAGCATTGCCGAGTTGCTGAGCGCGCGCGGGCTGGATGTAGCGTCGCTTGGCCAGAGCGACCGCGTGGACGTCATTCGCCACCTTAACGGCAACGGGGTGTTCATGCTCAAGGGCGCCGTGGCCTGCGCCGCCACCGCGCTGGGCATCTCGGAGCCCAGCGTCTACCGCTACCTGCAAAAAGTTCGCAAGGAAGGCTAACAAACAAAAAGACTGCCCTTGGTGGCTCCACATGCGATCCGTCACTTGACAAAAGACCCTGCAGCTCGCACCGCAGGGTCTTTTTGCATGCCATGTTTAGTTGTTGCCAACGCCCTAGAGAGCGGCGACGACCTCGATCTCGACCAGACCGCCGGCCGGAAGGGCGGCAACCTGGAAGGCGCTGCGCGCAGGGAACGGAGCCTCGAACTTGGAGGCATAAATCTCGTTCACGGCAGCGAAGTCGGCGATGTCGGCCAGGTAGACCGTGGTCTTGACGACATCGGCAAAGGTGGCGCCGGCAGCGGTCAGCAGGGCCTCGACGTTAGCAAGGGACTGCTTAGCCTGGGCTTCGACGCCCTCGGGCATCTTGCCGGTTGCGGGGTCGATGCCCAGCTGGCCGGACAGGAACACCATGTTGCCGGTCTGGATGCCGGGGGAATACGGGCCGATGGCTGCAGGTGCGTTATCGGAAGACACGACGGTCTTGCTCATGTTTTTCTCCTTACGATCAGTTGAGAGAGCGCGAGCGCGGCGTTCACACCGGGAGGCACAGTTCGGTCTGAACACCGCGCTTGATTGGGATAGTACTCAAGGTTTCCGCGCGATGCAAGATTATTATCACGTTGCGAGAATATTTTATCGCCCAACGGCGTCTGTCGGCCGCTAAACGGCACGACCGGCGACCTGCCTGAAGACTTTATCCTGCTTGGGCCACAGGGCTCGTCCGCCGCAACAGCACCACTATACTTTTGAGTATCTGAGCATTTTGAAAGGCAGGATATGACCGCAACCGCCAGTCGAACCACCAACCGCAGACCCGAGCTTTTAGCGCCCGCTGGAGGGCCCGAGCCCTTTGCCGCCGCACTCGCCGCCGGGGCAGACGCCATCTACTGCGGCATGGGCAGCTTCAACGCCCGCCGCAAGGCCACCAACTTTACCGACGAGGCCTTTGAGCAAGCCTGCCGCGCCGCGCATCTAGCCGGGTCGCGCGTCTACGTCACGGTCAACATCGTCATCAAGCAGTCCGAGATGGGCGATGCGTTGCAACTCATCCACCGCTGCTTCACGTTGGGCGCCGACGCCTTTATCATCCAGGACTGGGGCCTGTTCTTTGAGGTCAAGCGCACGATGCCCGGCATCGAGACGCACATCTCAACCCAAGCAAACATCCACGACGACCGCGGAACCCTTTGGTGCCGCGAGCAGGGCGCCGACCGCGTGACTCTCTCGCGCGAGCTTTCCATCGACGAAATTGCCACCATTCACGACGCCGCGCCCGATGTTGACCTTGAGGTCTTTAGCCACGGCGCCATCTGCTTTTGCTACTCGGGCCTGTGCCTGCTTTCGAGCTTTGCCATGGCGGGGCGATCGGCCAACCGCGGCATGTGCGCCCAGCCCTGCCGCCTGCCCTACGAGCTGATCGACGAGAACGGACGTACGCTCTCCCCTGCCGGACGCGAGCGCGCTCTATGCCCGCGCGACACCAACACTTCGCAGCTCGTTCGCCGTCTGTATGACGCCGGCGCCGCATCGCTCAAGCTCGAGGGCCGCATGAAGGCGCCCGATTACGTGTACTCCATCGTCGATGTGTATCGTCATCAAATCGATGACATGCTGGCCGGGGTCGCCGTTGATAAGCACGAGGACGCCGCTCGCCAGCGTCAACTCAAGCGCTGCTTTAACCGCGACTTTACGCACGCCTATCAGGACGGCACCTCGGGCGACGAGATGATGAGCTATGAGCGTTCCAACAACCGCGGCCAGATCGTGGGCACGGTGCTGGGCAGCCGCCCGGCCAACCGCGATGTGCGCGGCCTCAAGCCCGACGACCGCCGTCGCCGCGCCGCCATCGCCCGCATTGAGCTGTTTGAGCCCGTGGGCAAGGGCGACCTGCTGGAGCTTCGCCACGATAACGAGTTTGACCAGTTCCTAACCACTATTGCCGCCGATGATGCCGCCGCCGGTGACATCATCGAATGTCGCGTGCCCCGCAGCATGCCCGAGGGCTGCCGCGTCCGCGTGATTCGCAGTCAGCGTGCCATCGACGCCGCCGGCGCCGCGCTCAAGCGCGATGTGCTGCGCCGCCGAGCTGTTGATGTGTCCGTCGTGGCGCGCCTGGGCGAGCCGTTTACCGTCACACTCACCTGCTGCGACGACCCCGCGCTCACCGCCACCGCCACCGGCTTTACCGTCGAGGCAGCCAAGACTCGCGCCGTCGAGGCGGCCGATCTGGTGGAGCACGTCGGGCGCATGGGCTCCTCGCCCTTTGAGGCTGCGAGCTTTGATGTGGCGCTCGATGAGGGCTGCGGTATGGGCTTCTCCGCCGTGCACAAGGTGCGTGCCGCCGCCTGCAAGGCGCTCGAGGAGGCCATTCTGGCACCGTATGACGAGCGTGCCCGTACGCTCGAGCTGCCGACGATTGTCACCAGTGATTCCCGCCCCATGCCCGAGCACTACCGCGATGAGCCGCAGATCTGCGCCACCGTCACGTCGCTCGACGCCGCCGAGGCCGCTCGTGCCGAGTGCGCCACGCGCATCTACATGACCACCGACGCACTCGATGCGGCCGAGCTCTCCCCTGCCGATGCATTTGAGCAGGGTATCGTGCCCGTACTCGACGAGGTCTGCCGCGCCGCCGACCACGAGCGCGTCGATCCCTGGATCAATGCCGGAGCCACCGTCGCCGTCGGCAATATCTCCGAGCTTGCCCTGGCCGCCCAGGTTGGCGCCACGGCCGAGATTCGCTCTTGCCTGCCCGTGCACAACACGCCTTGCATGGAGGCACTTGCCAAGCGCGGAGCCGGTGCGTTTTGGCTCTCGCCCGAGATCACGCTCGACGAGATCGTCTCACTCGGCGCCGACGCGCCCGCGGCTCTGGGCATCACCGTCTTTGGCCGCCCGCGCGTCATGACAAGCGAGCACTGCATCCTGCAGGTGGCCAACGGCTGCATCCACGATTGCGCCAACTGCCGTCTGCGTGCCCGCAAGCTGTCGCTCAAGAATATCGACGGAAAGGTCATGCCCGTCCGCACCGACATCCACGGCCGCTCTCGCCTGTACGATGCCTACCCCATCGACCTCACGCCGCAGGTACCACAGTTGCTCGATGCCGGCGTGCGTCGTCTCATGGTGGACGGAACGTTGCTCGAGACGGATGAGGTGGGCCGTGCCGTCGCTCGCGTCCGTCGCGCCGTCGAAGCAGCGCAGGCCGGCCGCAAGCCCGCCGCCCGCCTACGCGGGGCGACCTCGGGCTGCATGTTTGTGGGAATCAGCTAACCGAAAGGCTTACACGTGAACGAAGAACCTCAAGTCCTCTACTGCGACGCCTGGCTCATGGCCATCGACAAGCCCGCCGGCATGATCGTCCACGGCGACGGCACCGGCGAGCGCACGCTCACCGACTACGCCAGCGACCTGCTGCTGGCGATGGGCGACGGCTTTGCCGCGACTGACATGCAGCCGCTCAACCGCCTGGACCGCGACACCACCGGCGTGGTGCTGTTCTCGCTCGACAAGCAGACGCAGCCCGCCTTTGACCAGATGGTCATCGACCACGCTTTCGAAAAGCACTACCTGGCGCTCGCCGAGGGCAAGATCGACTGGAACGAAAAGCTCATCGACAAGCCCATCGCCCGCGACCGTCACGACAGCCGCAAGATGCGCGTCGGCGCCAGCGGCAAGCCGTCTCAAACGCGCGTGAAGGTGCTCAAGCGTCTTAAGAGCCGTCGTGGCCTGCCCACGCGCTCGTATATCGATGTCGAGCTGCTCACCGGCCGCAAACATCAAATCCGAGTGCACCTGGCAAGCGAGCGCCATCCCCTGGTAGGCGACGAGCTCTACGGCACGCCGCGTCCCTGCGGCCTTATGCTCCACGCCCACAGCGTGTCCTTCACGCATCCCGTAACCGGCGAGCACATCCACATCGAAGCCCCCTGCCCCTGGGAGCCCTAAAACCTGCCAAAAAGGGACAGGTTTATTTTGGCAGGTTTTATCTGGGAAAACGTCAAAGCCACCACGATGGCTCAGCCGTGGCGCCAAAACGTCTCGATCTGTAACAGTTAGAACCCATTTTCCGGTCTATCAGTTACAGATCGAGACATTCGAATCCCCCTTAGGGGAAAATCTCAATCTGTAACAATAACTCGGCAAAATCGGTCCCAGCTGTTACAGATCGAGACAAAGGGACGGCGCGGTTCGGAAGTATCTCAATCTGTAACATCTAGCCCACTTTTAACGGTCCAGTTGTTACAGATTTAGACAAACCGGTAGACAACAAAAGCGGCAACGCCCGGGATGGACGTTGCCGCTTTTCTACTGAGAAAACTAAATGGCATTGGCCTTAGCCTGCCCCCGCTCGCTAGACCGTGATGACGTTGTCCATCGACTGGTACTTGGCGGGCACCTCGCCTGCGGTAATAATCGTTGCATCGCGGAAGTCCGCGAACTTGACGGGCGCCACCATGCCAAATTTACTGGCGTCCGAGATTACGAAGCGTTTGGCGGTATGACGCATCGAGATACGCTTGACCTGCGCTTCCTCGATATCGGGAGTCGTAAAACCCTGCTCGGCGGCAATGCCGTTGGAGCCCCAAAAGCCGCAGTTGAAGTTGTAGCGTTCTAGAGTTGCCAAGGCATCGGGGCCAACGAGCGCCTCGGTCTCGGGTTTGAGATCGCCGCCCAGCACCACGGTACGCATGCCGCGCAAAGCGAGATGCTGAGCATGGAGCACGGAATCAGTCACATAGGTAACCCCTTCGAGATGCGGAAGATGCTCGATGAGCTTGAGGGTCGTGGAACCCGAATCGATATACACGAAACTATCGGGCTCCACAAGCGCCGCCGCACGGGCGCAGATGCGCTCCTTGTCATCGTTATGGAGATCACTGCGCTCACTGATCGTTAAGTCGCGCGTCACGTGCGCGCGCTCAAGGCTTGTCGCGCCACCGTGCACCTTGGCGATGCGGTGCGCTCGGTCAAGCGTCTGCAGGTCGCGTCGAATGGTAGAAGCCGTCACACCCAGGGCATCGGCAAGCTCTGGCACCGTTACTGAACCAGCCTGCTGCACCATCGAGACGATCGCATTGAGCCTATCTTCCGCGAGCATCGCTTACTCCTCCTCGGGGTAGACGACTCCCCAATCGGCACGGAGCTTGGTCATCAGCTCCATAACATCAGAAGCATAATCCAGAAGCTCACGCTTGGAATCATCGCCGGCAACGGCCTTCTCGAGGTCAGCCATCTCGTAGCACAGCGCGTAGGCCTCGGTGCCGGCGTGGACCTCCTCACGGTGACCGTCTGCAGTCCACACGATGATCGCATGGTCGGCACGCGGATACTCGTTGACCTCGATATAGCACTTGTCAAAGCTGATGACCGAGCGCTTGGGCTGCTTCGAGTGGAGCGTAAGGCTCACGACGCCCAGCTGCTGCTCGGCGTTTCGGCAGACAATGCCGCCCGCGACGTCAACGCCAGTCTCACAGGTGTTGCCCAGAGACACGACCTCAGCGGGCTGGCTTGCCATAAAGAGGCGCATGACCGAAAGGGCATAGACGCCGATGTCGAGCATGGCGCCGCCGGCAAGGCTGCGGTTGTAGAAGCGGTTGGTCAGGTCGCCGTACTCCTTATAGCTGCCAAAGTTGAGCTGGGCGAGGTTCATGTGGCCAAAGTCGCCCGCATCCATGCGACGGCGCAGCTCCTGATACAGCGGCATGTGGAGCACCGTGGTGGCATCCATAAGGACCACGTTGTGCTCGTCGGCGATGGCGCGGGCCTCGTCGAGCTCGGCAGAGTTGAGGGTAATGGCCTTCTCGCAGAGCACGTGCTTGCCGGCGGCCAGCGCGGCACGCAGATAGGTGATATGCGTGTTGTGCGGCGTGGTGATATAGACAGCGTCGATGTCCGGATCGGCGTAGAGGTCTTCGACCGTGTCATAGACCTTCTCGATGCCATACTGCTCGGCAAAAGTCTGAGCCTTGGACAGCGTGCGGTTGGCGACGCCCGCGAGCTTGCGGCCGGCAAGAGCGAGGGACTGGGCCATCTGGTTGGCGATAACGCCGCACCCGATCACGGCCCAGCGGAGCTCGGGAGCCGTAAAGATGTCGTTAGGGAACGGCTTGTCCTGGACCGAAGCGAATGCTGCTTTGGCGGCTGCCGCGGCGTCGAGTGGAGCCTGCTTGGAATCTGCCATATGTGCCTCCTAGGTCATGGAGCGTCTAACATTTCTGCCGTCTCTATATTCGCACAAATTAGCGCGTATGTGCGTACTTTTGCGTATATAACCGCTAAATGGTCAAAATACAGCCGCAGACGGCGCTTATACACGCATAGCCACGCAATCCTACGCACACAAATACGCACAAATGCGCACTAATCATTACTCAGAGACGGGGAATTCTGCTTAGAACTCGAAAGACAGGATGATCCGCTTCGCCTCGTCGCTCATGGCGCGCTGCAGCTCTAAGGACCGTCCCAAACTGCCGACAGAAAAGGAACGTCCCAAACTGCAGACAGAAAAAGAACGTCCCCAGGCGCCGGCATTTCAAGAGCACTCATTTAAGTCTGTCCCCAATAAGTGCAATCACTCATGTAAGTCTGTCCCCAATGAGTGGGAGCAATCAGAGACTCTTTGCGAGGGAGGCCGGACGTGGCCTTCCTCGTTTTTATTCATGGACTTTAGTCCGTGCCGCACGGCACGCGCGGCATAGAAAGCCACCCGCTCAGCGGGTGGAGGCCAATTTCCGCTACGCGACAAAAACCTTCCCCCTAGCATGAGGATTGTTCAGGTCATCATGCTAGGGGGAAGGTGATTGCTGTGGCCCAGAAAGCCAACAGCCTCGCGCACACGAAATGGCTGTGCAAGCACCGCATCGCACCGAGATCAAGCTCATCGCCGCCATCGTCGAGAAGCACCCCAAGGTGCGCTTTGCCGCGAGCTGCACCTCGGCCCACGCCGACCTCTACGACCGCATGGAGCAGGCCCTGTGCGAGCGCGTGGCCAACGCGGTGGAGGTCGTCCGCTCCGACATCAGCCCCGCGTTTCTTGTCCACACCGGTCCAAACCTCGTGGGTGTGGCGGTCCAGGGACTCTAGCGGAGGCGGGGCGTCCTGCCCCAAAAACAAATGCAAAAGACGAGCGCTTCTTGCCGCTCAATTGGCAAGAAGCGCTCGTCTTTTCTTAACGCGTTGTATGGCGGAGAG
Source organism: Collinsella aerofaciens (assembly GCF_964283865.1). Lineage (GTDB taxonomy): Bacteria > Actinomycetota > Coriobacteriia > Coriobacteriales > Coriobacteriaceae > Collinsella. The sequence continues at coordinate 145,959 of NZ_CAXYLS010000001.1, forward strand.
AGCGCAAGTTACGCGAGCGCCCTTCTTGCCAGCTCGGCCGCGCCGAGGATTCCTTGGTCGCCGCCGCAGCCCGGGGCGCAGATGTAGCTCTCCATGTCCTTAAGCTCGGCGGTCTGGATGTAGCCACCCAGATATTCGAGGGTCTTCTTGCGGACGATGCCGTAGAGCTGCTCCTGGTGCATCACGCCGCCGCCGAGGACGATGCGGCGAGGCGAGTACATGAGCACGAGGTTCGCGCACATCTGCCCCAGATAATCCCCCTCGAGCGCCCACACCTCATCGTTGTCCGCGAGCTCGGCCGCGGGCTTTCCCCAGCGCGCGGCGATGGCGGGGCCGGAGGCGAGGCCCTCGAGACAGTTCGCGTGGCTCGGGCAGACGCAGCGTCCCTCCTCGGTGGGACGGGTCCTTACCAGCATGTGGCCGGCCTCGGGGTGCAGCATGCCGTGAAGGAGCCTGCCCGCGCACATGACGCCCGCGCCCACACCGGTGCCGATGGTCACGTAGACGGCGTCCTCGAGCCCCTTGCAGCAGCCGAAGACCACTTCGCCGAGGCAGGCAACGTTCACGTCCGTGTCGTAGGCCACCGGAATCCCGAGGGCGTCGGCGAACGCGGCGCGAAGACCATAGCCTCGCCACGCGAGCTTGGGGGTCTGCAGGATGGAGCCGTAGCGCTCGTCGGCGGGGTCGACGCAGGTCGGGCCGAAGGCGCCGATGCCCAACGCGTCCACATCGCGGGCGGCGAACCACTCGATCATCTGCGGGACGGTCTCGGCGGGCGCAAGCGTCGGGGTCTCCATACGGTCGAGGACCTCGCCGTCGCCGGACACCACGGCACAGACCATCTTGGTCCCGCCGGCCTCGAGGGCGCCGAGCCTAATTTGCTTTTCGCTCATGTGATCCTCCTTGCAAAGGGGCGCCCGTAGCCATGGTCAACCGCGGGCGCCCATAACGTTGGCATGTTTCGAGGCGACCCTACCTGGGCACGCGGTCCTGCCTTGCGGCAAACGGGGCGAGCACGGCGTGCGGCTCGCTTTGGTACCAGTAGGCGACGGTGGAGATGTCGTCCTCGCGCTCGTAGAGCTTGATGTCGTCGTTGCCGAGGTCCTGGAATGTCACGCGCAGGTCCTCCTTGAACGAGATCGGGTCGGGAAGGTGCCACCTGTAGAGACCGTGCCTGGGCAGCGCGTCGTCGTTGGTCGCGAGCATCGGGTTCGGGTTCGGCTTGCCCGCGCTGAAGCGGTCGCGCGTGGCGTCGCGCGTCGAGCGGTACGGGTAGCCGGCGAACAGCGTGTTGAAGCACTGCGCCTCGGGCAGCGCGTGGGGCGGCCTGTCGAGAAAGGCCCAGGCACCGCCGAAGTAGTCCTCGGCTCCCGTCGAGGTGACCGTGGGGAACTCCTCGTCGCCGTCGAGGAAGAACTTCATCTCGCCCTCGCCCCACCAATAGCGCTCCAGGGCGCACAGGGCCATGTAGGTGCCGACGTAGTAGCCCTTGCCGCGCACGCCGTCGAGCACGGTGTAGTCGACGCCCCTGCGGGTGCTGCGCTCGCGGTTAAAGCGAGCGTGGAAGTACATGGCGTCGTCCGGCACGTCGGTGAGCGCGTAGTTGAACGTGTAGAAGATGTACTTAATGAACCCGGGGTGCTCGCTCGTAAGCGTGACCTTGGCGTGCTTCCTGAAGGGCATCTCGAAGTAGCAGTTCATGCCGCCCGTCGGGTTCACGCAGATGGGCATTGAGTTGACAATGGCGCGCTCACCGAAGCCGTTACAGAAGAAGTCGCCGACAGGGCACTCGACCGAGGGGGTCTCCTCGTCGTCCCAGTAGAAGCGCAGCACGAGGTCGCGCATGACGAAGCTGCCGGCGGCGGTCTTGTCGGGGACGGTCATCCAGATGTGGCGGATGATGCCGGGGCCCTCGATGTCCGCGAGCGTGATGGTCTCGCCGGACTCAAGGGGCACGCAGCACGAGCCCTTGCGGCCGACGCCGAGGTGGCTGGCCGACATGGCGGCGCGGCCCTTCTCGCCCGTGATGTTCTCGGGGGTGATGGCGCGGCTTTCCTCACCGCCGTGCATCCACACGTCCTTAAGGAACTCTCTCATCGTCGACCTCCTCTATTCGTCGTCGTCGCACTCGGCAGAACTGACACCGTTCACGTAGATGATCTGCTGGCGCGCCTCGTTGACGAGGGCATCGAAGTCGAGCTTCTCGTCGGGGCGCGCGAGCGCGACCGTCATGGCGAGCGGGAGGTTGACACCCGCGATCACGTGGATCCGGTCGGAGGCGAAGCGGGAGAAGCGCTGGTTCACGCTGCCGCCGAACGCGTCGGTAAGGACGACGACCTCGTCAGTGCCCGAAAGAGCCGCCTCGACCGCCGCGTCGAGCCCCTCGCCGTTGTCGTTCACGTAGGCGCACACGGCGTTGACGGCGTCGCCCTTACCCGTAAGGAACTCGAGGGTGTCCTTGAAGCCCTGGGCGAGAAGGGAATGGCTCGCCACAACTATCTTTCTCATTGATTCACCAATCTCTTGGGTCGAAGCTAAGCGAGGATGCCGGCGGCGGAGGCGACCATCGCGAGGACAATCACCACGAGGATGAGGGCCGTCATGCTCGCGTTCTTCTTGGTAAGAAGGTAATACGCGCTTCCCGTGATGGCGGCGGGGATCATGGCAGGCAGGATCTTGTCGAGCAGCGGCTGGATCTCCATCGCGACGTCGCCGAAGCTGAAGCTAATCGGGCAGGTGACGCCGATGACCGAGGCGATGAGGCAGCCGACCACGGTGAGGCCGAGCACGGAGGCGGCGGCAGTGAGGTTGGGAAGCTTCTCGCTGAAGTCGGTGACGAGCTTCACGCCCTGCTTGTAGCCGAACTCGAGGGCGTGCATGCGGACCCAGAAGATGGCCAGGATGAGCGCGAACCAGATGCCGGCTCCCACGGGGTTGCCCTCGATGGCCATGTAGGCGGCGATGGAGCCCATGATGGTCGGGATCATGGTCATGAGCAGGGAGTCGCCGACGCCGGCGAGCGGTCCCATGGTGCCGATCTTCAGGTCTTGGACGGCGTCCGCCGCCGCTAGGCCGTCGCGCTCCTCCATGGCCACGCAGGCGCCAAGGATGATGGCGGCGAGCCAAGGCTGGGTGTTGTAGTAGCGGAAGTGGTTGTTGAGCGCTTGCTTATAGTCCTCGTCGTTCGTGTAGATCTTCCTCAGGACCGGCGAGAGGGCGTAGGCGACTGAGGCGCCCTGCTGGGTCTGGTAGTTGAAGGTGCACACGCTCATGAGCCAGCGCCAGTTCGCGTTGCGCAGGTCCTTCTTGGTGACCTTGTAGCCGGAGGGCTTGCCCTTGGCGACGGCGGTGATGTTCTCGTTTTCCATGGTTACTCATCCTCTCCGATGAAGGCGTCTGCGGAAGCGTGGGCGGCGAGCTCGGTGTCCCTCTCGGCGCGCTGGTAGAACGCGATCGCGAGGGCAAAGCCGACGATGGCGGCGCCGATGATGGGCACGTTCAGGAAGGCCGAGAGGAAGAAGCCGGCGAGCAGGTACTGGAAGTACTTGCCGGTGGGCATGTAACGCAGCAGCATCGCGATTCCGACGGCCGGGAGCATCTTGCCGGCGAGGGTGAGGCCGGAAAGGAACCACTGGGGCATAACCTCGAGGAGCCAGTTGACGGCGGGCTGGCCGAGGGTCACGGAGACAAAGACGGGCAGGGCGGCGCACAGGCCGAAGAGCACGGGGCAGACCCACAGGATGGCGTTCATCTGCTTGAACTTGCCCTCGTCGCAGAACTTCTGGGACTTCTCGACGACGAAGCCGTTGAGGATCTTGACGATGACGTCGAGCTGGATGCCGAGCATGCCGACCGGCAGGCCGATGGCGAGGCCCGTGTCCGCGCCCAGGGTCACGCCGTAGGCTGTGGCGATGATGGCCATCGTGCCGTAGTCGGGAATCGACGAGCCGCCGAAGCCCGCGACGCCGAGCTGCATGAGCTGGATGGTGCCGCCGATGACGAGGCCGGTCTGCCAGTCGCCCATGACGACACCGGTGATAAGGCCCCAGAAGACGGCATAGTTGACGAAGATCATCGGGATGCCGTAGTAGTCCACGTGCTTGATGAAGGCCAGCAGGGTCAAAAGGACGACCTGCAGGATAGTGAAGTTGACCATGATCCCTCCTTAGATGAGGTCGGCGACGGAGACGGGCTTGTCGGCGGGCACGAACTGTGCCGTCACCTTGACGCCGCGGGCGATGAGCGCCTTGTAGCTCTGGACGTTCTCGGCGGAGGCATAGGCGCGCTGGGTGAGCTGGACGCCGCCCTCCTTGACAAGAGAGCCGCCGACGATCAGCGACGGGAGCTCGATGCCCGACTCGACCAGGTGAAGGATCGTCTCGGGCTCCTTGGCGATGACAAAGACCTTCTCGCGGTCGTACTTGCCCGCCGCGAAGTTCTTGAGCGCGGTCTGCTCGGAGATGATCGAGACGGCCATGCCCGCGGGGCGCGCCATCCTCATGGTGGACTTCAGGACCTCGTCGCCGGCGACCTTGTCGTCGATGGCCATGACTCGGGTCGCGCCCGACACCGGGGCCCACTGCGTCACGATGATGCCGTGAAGCAGGCGATTGTCGATTCGTGCCATAACAACACTCATGTTTGCTCCTATCAAATGAAGTTTTACGTTCGGTACTGCCTCGGCGCTATCCGGATTCGCGCCGGGCAAGGGGTTATCGGATTATTGAGGACGCGCGGTCAGCTCGCGGCGGCGCGGGGAAGGTCACTCGTCGAGCAGGAGGTCCGAGGAGCCGAGGCGCTCTTCTCGCGCCGGGGCGGCGCTCACGCTTATGTAGTCGAAGACATATGCGATCTCGCTTACGGGAACCTCTACGCGATAGCGCGTCGAGATACTCGAGAAGCTCTGCCTGAAGGACTCGATGAAATCGGCGCGTTCCTCCTCGAAGCGGTCCTGGCCAACGTAGGTCTCAATGGGGTTTCTGGTAACAAGGCGCTCGACGAGACAGCAGAGGTGGACGTAGAGCCCAATGATGGCGTTGCTGCCGATCTTCTCGCCTGTCCTGCGCTGAAGCTCGTGCACGGCGCTCTCGATCTCGTGGAATAGCCGCTCCGGGTCGAGGATGGTGATGGAGCGGATGACGTTCTGCAGCGTCATGTTCGAGAGCAACTTCTCGTGGAAAGAAGAGAGCTCGGAAGCGTCAAGCCACCTGCCGAACACGGCATCAACCTTAGAGGCGGACGCCGTCGACATGATGTCCTCGAGGGCGACGAAGGGAACGGAGGCGACCCCGGGGTCTCCCGTGCCGATGACGGCGCAGACGCGGTGCTCGGAGAAAACGGCGTCGTTCGACCCGTTCGCGACGAGCTGCTTGAAGGGCCTCGTGAGCAGGCGCGCGCCTATGGTGCGCGGGAGGCTCTGCGAGACGAGCTGGCGTATCCTTTCCGCGGCGTCGACCCCAGACTCGGAGCAGAAGACGATGGCGTCCTCACGGTTGACGCGCTCGATCACCTTGCAGTGCGTCACGCACGCGGCGGTCGCGTCGCCAAGAACCTCGGCGATGGACTTGCCGCCGAGCAGCCCAACCCCGATCTCGAGCGCAAGACCGGTAGAGACGTTGTTCACCACGCCGATAGTGGAGTCGGTAACGTGTTCGAGGGCCTTATAGGCCTCCTCCAAGGAGCCCATGTCGACGAGGAACACGACCCCGGTGCAGTAGGAATGGCGGTCGACGAGGCGCTGGAGCGGACCGACGATGTCCTTCAGCTGCTGGTCGTAGGGCATGTCGACCGCCTCGTACACATGCATGCCGAGCATACGGTTCGCCGCGTCGGCGATGCTCGTCGCCGTTGAGTAGCCGTGGGACAAGATGACGCAGAGCGTCCGAAGGGCCTTCGCATCGCGAGACTCCGATGCGACACACAGCGTCAGAAGCGTCTTCGTGAAGTGATCGAGCGAGATTCCAAGCGCCCCTTCCACGTCTGCGGCGACCTGATCGGAGACACTCGAGGCAAACGGCAATTCGGAGGTCACGGCACCGAGGAGATGGGAGATTTGCTCCGCACAGGCAGACTTTCGCTTAGCCAGGCCGATGCCCGGCCACAACTGCAGGCAAATCTCCTGGGCCAGTAGAAAAGCGACCTTCCTCGAAAGCTCGATGCCATAAGAAGAGCCTGCGTCGGCAAGGACCGCGCCCACGACGCGCTCGAAGGCGCGCGACCTCGAGGAGGTAACGCCGCGGCCGAAGATCAAGTGATCCTCAACGCCGCGCGCAGCGGAGACAGCTTGCGAGACGAGCTCGGAGACAGAAAGCTCCCCGGCGCAGAATCGCTCATCGAGGGAGCACAGGGCATCGAGCGCCTGCTCGACCGGCCCTGTGCTCTCGGCGGCATCCAGAGACGCGTCGATCAGAACGCCATCGTCGGGCTGTTGATCGATCTGCGCGGAGGAGAGGAGCCCACTGGGAAGAAGATACGGGCGAACGACGACGTAGTCGCCCTCGCGATTGAGGAACGCTTTGGCGCAGCAGTTCGTCACGCAGGCGCGCAAGCCGGCGATGTTATCGGAAAAGTCCGCGTTCACGAGGCAACGGTATGCGCCGCGGCTGATCTTCACATCAGAACCGATTCGGCACCCCTCGCTGCGTAGGAAGCTCAAGATGAGATCCTCGCGCTCCTCGGGGGTCCGCTCCTTGAGTGAGGGGACGCGGGCACAGATGGGCATTTTGCTGTAGGCCGAGGAAACCTTCAGGTCATCGGCGGAAAGCGTCGTCGAAAGAACGAGGCGAGCGCGCGGCGCATCCTGGGAGGCATCGAGCCCGAGAGCCGTCGCAAGGCAGTGCTCCATCGCAGAGGGAGAGAGTGTCTCGATGCCGTTGACAAAGACCACACCCCCGTGCGATTTCGCGATCGACTCGTCAAGAAGCCCGTTGAACGAGGCGGCGTCCGGGACCCCGGCACAGTCGATGCGCACATAGGAGGAGTCGCGGGACAGCAAGCCCTGGTTCTTGCCGTACTCGTACACAAGGCGAGAAAGGAAAGACTTACCGACACCCACGCCGCCGCTCAAGAGGATGGGCAGGCCAAACGGAGGGTACTGAACCGCAGCCTTGCACTGCTCGACAACGGAGCTGAGGCTCAGGTCGAAGCCCACGGCACGCGCGAAGTCGCGGTGATCGGCGATTCCCGTCGCCTGGATGAGGTCGGCGAGCGAGGCGTACTCGCTTGTAGAGAGCTTTACCTGAAAACGCTTCTGGAACGCGCGGCGATGAAAATAACGGACAGGCCTGCCCGCCACCTTAACCACAAGGCCGGCGCGAACAAGGTCGTTGAGGTACTGGCTCGCCAGGCTCCTGGAGATGATGAGCGTCTCGGCGATGTCGGAGGTGGACAGACGGGCAAGGTCGTCGAGCGAGACGGCAGAGGTGAGGGCCTCGAGATGCTCGAGAATCCTGTCCCTCATGTCGACGGGCTTCTTTGCCAAGCTGTCCTGTGCGGTCTTGTCCATGACTTCTTACCTCCTTGTACAAGGAGTATAAGGGGAACACAGAGAACGGAAGGGGGCGCGTGGGGGAATCAACAGCCCCGAGGAGAAGTTCACCACTTGAGGGGCAGAAAACAACGGCCATTGAACATTCAGGGCCGACGCTCAACACTTCGGCTCGACACTTCGCTTTGGAAAGGGCCCTGCGCGCCGGGGTCCCAACATAAAGAAGGGCCCCGGTGCACAGGGTCTAAAGCTTAACCATGCGCTCGGCGATGCGGGCGCAGTCGCAGGCGGCCTTCTTCTCGAAGGTGTTGTAGTCGACGACCTGGCCCTCGGCGCAGGGCTTGTCGCTGATAGCGCGCACGACGACGAGGGGCACGCCGTTGAGATAGGCGGCCTGCGCGATGGTGCAGCCCTCCATCTCGCAGCACAGGTCGCCGAAGGTCGCGAGGATGTGCTCCTTCTGTCCCGCGGGCGAGACGAACTGGTCGCCGGAGACGACACGGCCCTTGAGGACCTTAATGTCGGGGGCGACGGCGGCCGCGGCGGCGCACGCCGCCAGCAAGGGCCGGAACGGATCGCGCAAGATCAAGGCGTCGCCCGGGAGGTCGGGCGTTACCGTCAGCCGGCGCCGCGTCTGCCGCATCATGAGGGAGAACGGCCTGGCCGGCGCATACGGCAGGAAGAGGTTCAAGGTGCACCCCGGGACGGTCAACGAGGCCGACGTGCCCAACGTCGTCGCGCGCGGCTTCGGCGGCAGGGCGCCGTGCACCCATATAAGCAGCGACTTGGCCTGCGTGCGCGTCGGGGCGTCATGGAACTACGTCTGCCTGCTCATCGACCTCTGCAACGGGGAGATCGTCGGCCACTCCGAAGGACTGAGGAGGGACGCGCGAGCTCCGAGCCAAGCTCTTGGATTACGTGCACTGGTACAACAACTTCAGGATCCACTCGACGCTGGGCTACATGTCGCCGGTCGAGTTCAGGGAGGCGGGGCCGTCCCTCCCGGAATCGTCCAAATAAGTGTTGCCAATCCATAGCCAATCCAGCCATCATCTCCGCGAAGGCGGACGTCAGGAAAAGCTCGGCTTGAGCTCGGTCGGACGCGGTCTGTGGGGCATCATTCAGGCTCAGGGGGTCTCCTTGTCTTCTTCGGTCGCAACCTGAATAATAGGGACGGCCCCTTCTCTCTTTCCCTTTCGTTTTCGACGCGTCACCCTCTCGGCGGGCTTAAGGCCCGCGCTCGCGGGTGCAGGGGCTACGCCCAAACCCCAAAAACGTAACGCCGTGCTCGAAGCGTTTCCGGACGTCAGCGTAATCTCAAATCCCGTTCGTCAACTCATGGGCAAGCCACCTGAGACTACTCATTTCTCCTACTGGCAATGAAGACCTGCGACCTGCAGTTTTGCAAACTGCTTGAAAGCCGCCTGCGTTGATTCACTTCCTATTGCAGCTGGCGGCTTGCACGCGAAAAGGCATTTAAGTTTCAAAACGGGCGTTTTCGGCGCTATCGAGCCTCCAAAGGCATCCCGCCGCGCCCTTTGGGACAAAAACAAAAACTCAAAGCCCTGAATTCGAAAATAGTTTTTGGAGTTGTCCCGACTTTTGTCCCCGAAGCCGACGAAACGCGACAGGGTGTCACCTGGCGGCACTCGATTCGAGACGGCACCGAAAAGTGGGGCAACCGGAATGACGGGACGGCAGAACCGAATCCATCGAGTGGGGATAGAAAAAGGCCCGGGTGCCGTGGGGCATCCGGGCCTTTGCTAGCAACTTGATGTTGCGGGCAGCTTAGAACTTGTGGCCGCACTTCTTGCAGACGCGCAGCTTGTTCTTGCCGTCCTTCTCGTGACCGACGCGGGTAACCTTACCGCACTCGGGGCAAACGAGATTGACGTTGGAGGCGTCGATGGGAGCCTCCTGCGAAACGATGCCGCCCTGCTGGTTGGCAGCGTTGGGCTTGACGGCCTTCTTGACGACCGAAACGCCCTCGACAACGACCTTGTTCTCAGCGGGGAGAGCACGCAGGATAACACCCTGCTTGCCGCGATCCTTACCAGAGAGAACCTGGACCTTATCGCCCTTCTTGATATACATATATCTCCCCTAACTACAGGGTCTCGGGAGCGAGCGAGACGATCTTCATGTACTTCTTGTCACGAAGCTCGCGAGCGACGGGCCCGAAGATACGGGTGCCGACGGGCGAACCATCGTTGTTGATGACAACGCAGGCGTTCTCATCAAAGCGAATGTAGGAGCCATCCTTGCGGCGGATCTCCTTAACGGTGCGAACGACGACGCAACGGACAACGTCCTTCTTCTTGACGTTGGCACCAGGGGTAGCCTCCTGGACAGCACCGATGAACACATCGCCGATGCCTGCATAACGACGCTTGGAACCGCCAAGCACCTTGATGCAGCGAATCTTGCGAGCGCCGGAGTTGTCGGCGACGTTCAGCATGGTTTGCATCTGAATCATGGTAGATGTTCCTCCGAACTAAGAACCGAAGAGAGGTGCGCAGCCTTTATGCGGCCCGTGGTATGCAAGCCAGGCATACGCACATCTTCGGAAACGTACAAGTCGTAAGAGCGACTGCTTATTTAGCGCGCTCGACGACCTCGATGAGGCGCCAACGCTTCATCTTGGACATAGGACGGGTCTCCATAACGCGGACGGTATCGCCCACGCCAGCCGTGCACTCCTCGTCGTGAGCGTGCAGCTTCTTGGAGCTGGTCATCATCTTGCCGTACTTGGGGTGACGCTTGCGCTCGGTGATGGTGACAACGATGGTCTTGGCACCGGAGACGGAGGTAACGACACCCGTACGGACCTTACGCGAGTTACGCGAATCAGTCATGTTCTCTCCTTAGGTCCTACTCGGCGACAGCGGACTTCTCCGCTGCGATCTCGCGGGCGCGCTGCTCCGTGAGGACGCGAGCGATGTCCTTCTTCACGGTGTTGACGCGAGCGGTGTTGTCCAGCTGGCTGGTGGCCATCTGGAAACGAAGGTTAAAGAGCTCGGCGCGCATTTCCTTCAGCTTCTCAACGAGCTGAGCGTCCGAGAGCTCACGAATCTCTGCGGGCTTCATTAGTTCTCCTCCTTGGCGGCGGCGGCGTCCTCAGCAGCCCACTTGGCCTCGAGAGCGGCCTCCTCAGCCATCTCCTTCTCGATGCGCTGCTCAGCGTTCTTAGCAGCAACAATCTTGGTCTTGATGGGAAGCTTGTGCTGTGCAAGACGCAGAGCCTCGCGAGCGACCTCCTCGGGCACGCCCTTGACCTCGAACATGATGCGGCCGGGCTTGACGACGGCCACCCACTCCTCGGGGTTACCCTTACCAGAACCCATGCGAGTCTCGGCAGGCTTCTTGGTGATGGGCTTATCGGGGAAGATCGTGATGTAGACACGACCGCCACGCTTCATGTAGCGGGTCATGGCAATACGAGCGGCCTCGATCTGACGGTTGGTGATCCAATGGGCCTCGAGAGCCTGGATACCAAACTCGCCGAAATGCAGCTCGGTATTACCCTTGGCCTGGCCCTTCATGGAGCCACGCTGCACCTTGCGGTGAAGAATACGCTTAGGGGCAAGCACTACTGACCCCTCCTCTCGGAGTTACGACGACGAGGACGGGAAGAGCCCTCGAGTGCAGGGTTGGGAACAGGCTGGCCCGGGAGCTTCTCGCCCAGGTAGATCCAGACCTTCACGCCGCAAGCGCCCATGGTGGTGCTGGCGACAGCCGTGCCGTAGTCGATCTTGGCACGGAGGGTGTGCAGAGGCACGCGACCCTCACGGTACCACTCACGACGGCCCATCTCGGCACCGCCGAGACGACCGGAGCACTGGATACGGATGCCCTTAGCGCCGGCCTTGCGGGCGGACTGGACAGCCTTGCGCATAGCGCGACGGAAGGCAACGCGGCCCTCGAGCTGCTCGGCGATAGACTGAGCAACGAGGTTGGCGTCGAGCTCGGGGCGCTTGATCTCGACAACGTCGACGGAGAGCTGGCCCTTGGAGACGCCAGCGACCTTCTCGAGCTCAGTGCGGAGGGTATCGATCTCGGCACCCTTCTTACCGATGACAACGCCGGGGCGAGCGGTGAGGATGATGACCTTCACCTTGTCGCCAGCGCGCTCGATCTCGACGCGGGAGACAGCTGCGCGGGAAAGACGCTTCTCGAGGTACTTGCGGATCTCGAGATCGTTACCGAGGGTCTTAGCGTAATCCTTCTCTGCGAACCAGCGGGAGCGCCAGTTCTCGGTGATGCCAAGACGGAAGCCGGTGGGGTAGACTTTCTGACCCATACAGCTTTACGCCTCCTTTCGAGGAGCAACGACGACGGTGATGTGGGAAGTACGCTTCAGAATGCGAGAAGCGGAACCCTTGGCGCGGGGACGGATGCGCTTAAGCGTCGGACCCTCGTCAACATAGGCAGCGGCGACAACCAGGTTGTCGGCACGCAGACCGTTGTTGTTCTCGGCGTTCGCAACGGCGGAACGGAGAACCTTCTCGACATCCACGGCGACGGCGCGGTCGCAGAAGTGGAGGATGTCGAAGGCCTGAGCGACAGGCTTGCGGCGGATCAGATCGACCACCAGGCGGGCCTTGCTGGGGGAAACACGCACGTACTTAGCGACGGCGCGAACCTCGGTGGCCTCAGTTTCAATAGACTTAGTTGCCATTTACGGTTAACCCCCTATTTGGCCTTGTGGCCACGGAACGTACGAGTCGGCGCGAACTCGCCGAGCTTGTGACCAACCATGGACTCGGTAACATACACGGGCACATGCTTGCGGCCGTCGTGGACGGCGATGGTGTGACCAACCATCTCGGGGAAGATGGTGGACGCGCGAGACCAGGTCTTCACGACGTCCTTCTTGCCAGCCTCGTTCATCGCGGTGATACGCGAGAGAAGGCGAGTCTCCACGAACGGGCCCTTTTTGAGACTTCTGCTCATAAGTGCTTTCTCCTAAAACTCGGTATCCGAAATTACTTCTTACGGCGACGAATGATGTGCTGGTTCGAGACCTTCTTCTTCTTGCGCGTACGAAGGCCCTTCGTCGGCTTACCCCAGGGGGTAACAGAGGGACGACCAGAGGTGTGGTTCTTGCCCTCGCCACCGCCGTGCGGGTGGTCGACAGGGTTCATGACGGTACCGCGGACGGTCGGGCGCACGTTCATGTGACGCTTACGGCCGGCCTTGCCGATGACGATGTTGGCGTGATCGGCGTTGCCGACCTCACCGACGGTGGCGCGGCAGGTAACGAGGATGCGGCGCATCTCGGAGGAAGGCATACGGACGATAGCGTACTTGCCCTCCTTACCCATCAGCTGGCAGGAGTTACCGGCGGAACGAGCGATAGCGGCGCCCTTGCCCGGCTGGAACTCGACGGCGTGGATGAGCGTACCGACGGGGATGTCGGCGAGGGGCAGAGCGTTGCCCGGCTTGATGTCGGCGTCAGAACCGGACATGATGGTCTGACCGACCTCGAGGCCCTTGGGGGCCAGGATGTAGCGCTTCTCACCGTCAGCGTAGTGCAGCAGAGCGATGCGAGCGGAACGGTTCGGATCGTACTCGATCGTGGCAACCTTGGCGGGCACGCCGTCCTTGTTGCGCTTGAAGTCGATCACGCGGTAACGACGCTTCACGCCGCCGCCCTGGTGGCGGGTGGTGATGCGGCCGTTGTTGTTACGACCGGCCTTCTTGGGCAGGGGCTCGAGAAGAGACTTCTCGGGCTTGGTGCAGGTGATCTCGGAGAAATCGGAGATCGTCTGCCAACGCCTACCAGCGGAGGTCGGCTTAAGGTGCTTTACAGCCATTACAATCCCTTTCAATAGGAATCCGTTAGCCATCGCAGACAGGGATTCGAGGTTCTGCCTCGGGTGCGATGACACCGGACGTATACACGGTTCCGGGCGTGTCCATTTTATACGCCCAAAACCTTGAGCTCCCGCCTCCCCTATTTGGGAGGCATGAGCTCACTCAACAGCAGCGAGTCTTAGGCCTGGTTGCCAAAGACCTCGATGGTGTCGCCCTCGGCCAGCGTGACGATGGCCTTCTTCCAAGAACGGGTCTTGCCGGCGACATAGCGCACGCGCTTGGTCTTGGGCTTGACCGTCAGGGTGTTCACGCGAACGACCTTGACGCCGAAAATCTCCTCGACAGCGTCCTTGATCTGATACTTGTTAGCATCCTTGGCGACCTCGAACGTGTACTTGTTCAGCTCCATGCCGGAGAAGGAACGCTCGGACACGATCGGACGGATGATGATCTCGTGGGCGGTCATTTATGCAAGCACCTCCCCGAAGTGAGCGGCGATGTCGGCGGGCATCAGCACAGCGTTGTTGTTGACGAGATCGTAGGTGTTGGCCTCGTCGGCAGTGATGATGAACGTCTTGGGAATGTTGCGGAACGACAGGTAGGCGTTGACGTCCTCATCGCGAACGATGATGGTCAGACGCTTGCCCTCAAGGCCGAGAGCCTTGAGCATGGCGACGGCAGCCTTGGTGGAAGGCTTCTCGAAGCCGTAGTCGTCGACGAGCACGAGCTCGCCATCGGCCAGCTTGGCGGACAGCGCGGAGCGCATAGCCAGCTTGACCTCCTTGTTGTTCATACGCTTAGCGTAGGAACGGGGCTTGGGGGCGAAGACAACGCCACCGTGACGCCACTGGGCAGCACGGATGGAACCCTGGCGGGCACGGCCGGTGCCCTTCTGACGCCAAGGCTTCTTGCCGCCACCGGAAACCTCAGAGCGGCCCTTAGCGGACTGGGTGCCCTGACGCCAAGAGGCCATCTGGCACTTGACGATGTGGTGCATAACGTGGATGTTCGGCTCGATGCCGTACACCTCAGCGGCGAGCTCGGCCTCGGCGACCTTCTTGCCCTCGCTGTTCTTTACTTCAAACTTTGCCATTTAAGTGTTCTCCTTGGTATGACGCTGGGCTAAATGGGCTGGGCCCTTAGGCCATACGGATGGCGACGAGACCATTCTTGGCACCCGGGACAGCGCCCTTGACCAAGATGAGGTTCTGCTCGGCATCGATGCGGACAACGGAAAGGTTCTTGACGGTAACGCGCTCGTTACCCATGTGACCGGCCATCTTGACGCCCTTGAGGACGCGCGCAGGATAGGCGCACTGACCGATAGAACCGGGGTGACGCTGGAAGTGAGAACCATGCGTCATAGGACCGCGGCGCTGACCCCAGCGCTTGATGCGACCCTGGAAGCCCTTACCCTTGGAGGTACCGATGACGTCGACCTTCTCGACATCAGCGAAATCAGCGACGGTGACGACCTCGCCGACCTTGTGCTCCTCGCCGTTCTCGACACGGACCTCACGAAGGAAGCGGACAGGCTCGACGCCAGCCTTGGCGAAGTGACCAGCCATGGGCTTGTTCACGTTCTTGGCCTTGATGTCGCCGAAACCGATCTGGACGGCGTCATAGCCGTCGGTTGCCTGAGTTTTAACCTGCGAGACAGCGCAGGGGCCAGCCTGGATGACCGTGACGGGAACGACGTTATCGTCCTCGTCCCAAACCTGGGTCATGCCAATCTTGCGGCCGAGAATCATGCTGATCAAGATATGATCCCAACTCTCGCGTGGTCTTGGGACAATGCGTACACCACCGAGCGTACGCCCCTAGAGGACCACTACTTACACGACGTGCTCCCCAGTCTTGTATTACGCCCGGACTACCTGACAACCCTATTAAGCAGGCATTTTGTCCAGTCAGAATACTCCCCTGGTTTCACACAGCTGTTTAGTATACACGGCTGCGGGCGTATCCATCGAGATTCATATTTCACTCACATTGTTCACGCAGGTAAAGTGCGTGGATGGCTCCCGAGCACGGCGGAGGGCCGGAGAAATATATTAAGGTCCCTGCTCTACAGTCCTGCGCAAGACGGAGAGCACATTAAGTGCTCTCCTTTGCGTGCGGAACTCGCGATGACCTTAATATATTTCTCCGGCCCTCCGCCGTGCTCGGGAGACGACACGTTGATGTCTGCTTAACTCTGCTCGCTCAGCTAATTACTTTGTTGGGGGTCCACTATTTGCTGGAGGGTGAACTTACATTGCATTGGCTCGCCTTCTGCTTGTAGCTTTGCCTCATCGAAATCGAAAATCATGATGGCGCAGTTGGGGAGTTTTGCTGGGAGCTCGAAGCCCTCTGGAGCTGCAGCCTTGATGAATTGGCGGCTGGCGCTGCCGTGGCTTACTGCTAGGAGGGTTTCGATGCCCTCGGAGTCCATGAGATTGGTGAGGGTGCCTACCATGCGCTCTTGCAGCGCGCGGCTTCCTTCTCCTCCGAAGGGGACCAGATCCTCGCCGGGATCCCAGACGTCGGTAGGTAGCGCGTCGTGCGGGCCCTCTTCGAAGGAGCCGTAGCTGCGCTCGATGATGCCTTCGCAGGGCTCGACTGCGGCGTCCGGACCGAGGAGTTCGTATGCGACGAGACTTGCCGTGTTCATGGCTCGGCCTAAGGGTGATGAGACCACTTTGTCGGGGACGACGCCGTGGGCTTTGAGCCATGCGGCTGCCATTCCCGCTTGTTTGCGGCCCAGGTCGGTCAGCGGTGAATCGCAGCGGCCCTGGACCAGCTTTTTGACGTTGAATTCTGTCTGGCCGTGGCGGAGTAGATATAGCTTCTTCATGCTCTCCCCTTCTGCATCATTTGCTTTATCGGCTCGGCCCTACTCGTGGGTATGCCCTACGTAGTCTTCGTCGATCGTAATCTTGGCAATCGACTTGGGATATTCCGATTCGACCCGTTGTACCAGCGCGTGCTTTACGTCTTCGGCACTCATCTGCAGATCCGAGGGACGCACGCAGTCAAAAATCACGTTGGTGTGCGTGGGGCCCGGCACGCAGCGCAAATCATGAATCGAAAGGCGGCTATCGATCTCTTGAGCCATAGCGTTGATGCGCAAGCGCATGCTCGCCACCTTTGGATCGTCGGTCACGATGGGGTCGTAGTGAAGTGTGACAATCATGCCGTCTTCGTTCCTAAACGACTGCTCGATGTTATCGAGCGTGTCGTGACTTTCCAGCGGGCTTGCCTCGGCTGCCATCTCAGCGTGAGCGCTTGCGAACTTCCTGCCCGGGCCGTAGTCGTGAACCATCAGATCGTGAACGCCCAAAACGCCGGGGTAGCTCATGATCTTGTCTCGAATGTGCTTGACCAGCTTAGGATCGGGCGTCTGGCCCAAAAGCGGGCTCACCGTATCCTGGATGAGTTCAAAACCGCTCCAGCCAATATAGGCGCCAACGGCAAGGCCGACCCATGCGTCAAGATTGATGTGCGTCACCTGTGAAACAATTGCGCACACCAGCACAGCGCCTGTGGCAAGGACATCGTTCTTGGAATCCTGCGCGGTCGCATGCAGCGTCTCGGACTCAATGCGATCGCCGAGCTTTTGGTTGAGGGCCGCCATCCAGAGTTTTACGACCATCGAAAGCACTAGAACCGCCACCAGGGCAAGCGAGAACTCGACAGGCTCGGGGTTGACAATTCGCTCCACCGACGACTTCACCAGCTCAACGCCAATCAGCAGCACGAGCGCCGCCACGACTAGACCCGAGAGGTACTCGTAGCGACCGTGGCCGTAAGGATGCTCGGGGTCGGCGGGCTTACTCGCCAGCTTAAAGCCAAGCACGCTCACGATGTTTGAGCTGGCGTCGGACAGGTTGTTCATGGCGTCTGCCACAATCGAAACCGACCCCGACAGCACGCCAATTGCGCCCTTTGCAGCGCAAAGTGCCACATTGGCGATAATGCACACCACGCCCGCCAACGTGCCCACGCGCGCACGGTCACCCTGTGCGCGCTTAACAATCCACTCGACCATCTACATCCGCCCCCACGGTACTACCTATATATCTATTGCTCAAACGGATTGTAGTGTAGCCACTTTGTCCTCCAGATACAAAAAGGCCGCGCCCACACGGGCCACGGCCTTGGAATGTGACATGCGGGACTGCCCCTTTGTCAATCGATTTATGCGCTTGCCTCGGCCACGCTCTTCGAGGTTTCGGGCGAATCGGCTTCGTCTTCTGCCACCTGCCCCTTCGCCGGCACCACGCCAAAGCAGTAGCTCAGCGCCGCAGACACCGCAAATGCCACACCGCCGGCAACGCAGCACCACACCAGGTTCGAAAAACCACCTGTGGCAAAGCCAATGACCATGAGGACATTCGTCATGCCGATGGTATAGGCCGTAACGTGGCCCACGGCCGCAACAAGGCCTCCGACGGCGCCGCCAATGGCCATGCACGTCAGGCACCTGCCATATTTAAAGCCGCAACCGTACAGCGCCGGCTCGCTTACGCCGCCAAGAACACCCGAGATTGAATAGCCCAGCATGAGCGCCTTCTCGTCCTTATCCGCAACGCGAAGCGACGCGCCAAAAGGCATGCCCCAAACGGCGAACGTCGCCATCGTCGCGGCAATCAGGATGCACGAATCCGTTCCCACACTCATAAACTGCGCGTACGCAAGCGATAGGACAACGTTGCTGATACCCGCGATCTTAAGAAACTCCCAACCCGCGGCAAGCCCCATGAGCGTGAGCAGCGACACGATGGCACCGGAATTGCCAAGCATAAACATAAGCTGGCCCAACAGCATGCCCAGATAGCTGCCCGCCGGCGCCGTGATACACAACGAAACCGGAACCATGACAAGCATGGTCGCAAACGGAACGAACGAAAACGCCACGGCCTGAGGGATAATGCGCGAAAAGAAACACTCCACTCGCCATAGCACGGGCACCGAGATGAGAACCGGAATAACAGTCGTCGTGTAATCGTTGGCCGGCGCGGGAAGCAGACCATACACGGAAGTCATCGATGCCCCCGTCGTCGATGCGGCATCGACGAGCTTAAGCAGATCAGGCGCAATCAATACGCCGCCCAGCATCATGCCCAGCTGCTCCGAGCAACCGAGCTGGCGGGCGGCCGCCCAACCAAGATAAATGGGCAAAAAGTAGTAGCCGGCGTTATAGAGCCAACTGTAGAACAGGCGATAGATTTCGGAATCGGCAGACCACAGGCCCAGCATGCCTTCGCCCATAATGACGGCGACGGTGCGGAACAACGCCGCGCAGACAATAAACGGCAGCGCCGACATCATGCTTTTGGACAGATAGTCCACCACGGCCATGGCGTTTGATGAGACCGTCGTTGTGAACGAGGTGTTAGTAACTTGTGACATGGAACGCCTTTCCCAATGTGACATGCGGACTGCCCCTTTGTCACATCGTGCGGTACCGACCGATTGCGCGGTACTTTTCGTAGCGGAGGTTTGTGAGGGCCGCGTCGTCGAGCTGCCCAAGCGTATCGAAGGCATCAAATGCCGAGGACATGACGGCACCGGCGATCTCCTCATGCGACAGGCCCCTATCGTCAACAATGCCGTCGATGATGCCGAGCGCCAGCAGATCGGGGGCTGTGAGCTTAAGCGCCTCGGCGGCCTCATTCGCGCGGTCGGTATCCTTCCACAGGATCGACGCACAGGCCTCGGGGCTCACGACCGAATAGGCCGAGCTCGAGAGCATCAGGATGCGGTCGGCCACGGATAGCGCCAGCGCGCCACCAGAGCCGCCCTCGCCTGTCACCACCGAGACAATCGGCGTCTTAAGGCCGCTCATCTCCATGAGATTCTGGGCAATCGCCTCGCCCTGGCCGCGCTCCTCGGCACCGATGCCGCAAAACGCACCCGAAGTATCGACCAGGCACAGAACCGGTCGACCAAACTTTTCGGCCTGGCGCATAAGGCGACGCGCTTTGCGGTAGCCCTCGGGATGTGCCATACCAAAGTTGCGACGCATGCGCTCTTTGGTCGTGGTGCCGCGCTCGATGGCGACGACCGTTACGGGGCATCCGTCTTTCCAGCCAATGCCAGCCACCACAGCAGCGTCGTCGCCAAAGTAGCGGTCGCCGTGCAGCTCCACAAATCCGTCCAGGCCCAGCGAGATCATCTCGCCTGCCGTGGCGCGATCTGCCGAGCGGGTCTGCCTGACAATCTCGAGCGCGGTTTTTGGCGCGGCCGAGCGCTTGAACAAGTGTCCCAACTTTTTGCCGCGGCGACCCGTATGCACGATCTCATGCGGTGCCCCCAGGCCGGGCGCGTGCCCTTCGTGCAGCGCCAGCAGCTCGCCTACCGTGAGCGCAATCTCGCCACGCGGAACAACGGCATCGCAAAAGCCGTGCTCCAGCAAAAACTCGGAGCGCTGGAATCCCTTGGGCAGGCGCTTGTGCATGTTCTGCTCGATCACGCGCGGGCCGGCAAATGCCGTCAGGGCATCGGGCTCGGCCAGGATAATGTCGCCCTCCATGGCAAAGCTCGCGGTTACGCCTCCGGTCGTGGGGTCGGTGAGCACCGTGATATACAGGCCGCCCACCTCGCTGTGGCGCCTAACTGCCGCAGAAATCTTGGCCATCTGCATAAGCGATGTCACGCCCTCTTGCATGCGCGCACCGCCCGAAACGGTAAAGCCGACAACTGGCAATCCCAGCTCGGTCGCATGCTCAAATGTGCGACAGATCTTCTCGCCCACCACGGAACCCATCGAGCCCATCATAAAGTTGGCATCCATAAAGAAGAGAGCTGTATCGCAACCGCAGATTTTGCCCCTGCCGCACACAACGGCATCGCGCTCGCCCGAACGCTCGCTCACGCTCTTGAGTTTGTCGGCATAACCGGGAAACGAGAGGAAGTCCTCCGACGCCAGATTAGCATCCCATTCCTCAAACGTGCCCTCGTCGACCGTCATGCGCATACGGTCGCGCCCGCTCACGCGAAAGTGCTTGCCGCAACGAGGGCAGACCTCGAGGTTGTCGTGCAGGCGCGCCTCATCGATCACACGGCGGCACTCCGGGCACTTGATAAACACGTGGCGCGCGGGAAACTCGGCGCACGACTCGGTCATCGGCCCCTCGAGGACGTTGACCGTCTTCGCTTTTCTATTCATCAGCATAGAGATGCCCCATCAGATCGGTGTGATACATGCCCGACAAGAACTCTTCGTTTGCCAGCACGTCGAGCTGAAGCTCGCTGTTTTCGCTCACGCCCTCGATCACGAGCTCGCCCAGGGCCGAGCGCATCTTGCGAATGGCGCCGTCACGCGTGGGCGCACACACGATGAGCTTGCCGAGCATGGAGTCGTAGTACGGCGGAACGTTTGCACCGGTGAACATGGCGGAATCCCAGCGCACGCGCGGACCACCCGGCACACGCAATGCGGTGACCGTTCCGCATGACGGCAGAAAGTCCGGCGTTTCGGCATTGATGCGGCACTCCATGGCGTGGTTGCGGACCGGTACGTCCTCCTGCTCAAAGGGCAGGGACTGGCCGGCGGCCACGCGCAGCTGCCACTTGACCAAGTCGGTATCGGTCACAAACTCCGTGACCGGATGCTCAACCTGCAGACGCGTGTTCATTTCCATAAAGTAGAAATTGCCGTCGTCCGAATACAGGAACTCGATGGTGCCGGCGCCCTCATAGCCAACGGCACGAGCCAGGTCGCGCGCGGCCTTGTGCATGCGCGCGCGAATGTCGTCGTGTCCGTCGAGGCACGGCGCGGGGCTCTCCTCGATCAGCTTTTGGTTGCGACGCTGTACCGAGCACTCGCGCTCGCCGAGCGAAAACACATGGCCCTGCTTATCGGCCATAATCTGCACCTCGACATGGTGCGCCGGCGCGACGAACTTCTCCATGTAGCACTCACCGTCGCCAAAAACGGCCTCGCCCTCGGCACGCGCCTCGATAAACGCTTTTGCCGCGTCTTCCACGCGCTCGACCTTGCGAATGCCGCGACCGCCGCCACCCGCACGCGCCTTGATGAGCACGGGGCAGCCGATGCGCTCGGCCTCGGCCGTCGCCTCCTCGGGGCTTTTGAGCAAATCGCAGCCCGGTACGATGGGCACGCCCGCCGCGGCAGCCGTTCGACGCGCGGCGTCCTTGTCGCCCATGCTGTCGATCACCTCGGCCGAAGGACCGACAAACGTCAGGCCATACTTGTCGCAGTCGCGCACGAAGCTCGCCTTCTCGGAGAAAAAGCCATACCCGGGATGAATTGCCTTGGCGCCCGACTTTACGGCACAGGTGAGCACGGCATCGTCGTTGAGGTAGCTCTCGGCAAGACGCGGGCCGCCGATGCAATACGCCTCGTCGGCAAGCTGCACGTGTAGCGCGTCCGCATCGGCCGTGGAATATACAGCGACGGTCTTGATGCCCATATCGCGGCACGCGCGGATAACACGGACCGCGACTTCGCCTCGAT
Organism: Collinsella aerofaciens; assembly: GCF_964283865.1. Classification (GTDB taxonomy): domain Bacteria; phylum Actinomycetota; class Coriobacteriia; order Coriobacteriales; family Coriobacteriaceae; genus Collinsella. The sequence goes on from NZ_CAXYLS010000001.1 coordinate 167,726, forward strand.
TGGCGATGAGCACTTTGTCGAACATGAAGACTTCCCTACTTTTCGTGCATGAGTGCAAAAGACATATCGGCACGGCAGCAAACCTCACCGTTGACGCTCGCAGTACCCGTCGCAAAGCGGAACGGTCCGCGCGCACGCGTGATGGTGCACACCAGATCAACCGTGTCGCCCGGGCGCACCGGACGCTTAAAGCGCACCTTATCGAGACTCGTATAGAACGGCGTCGCGCCGCGTGCCTCCTCATCGCCCATCAGCAGCACGCAGCAGTTCTGGGCGAGCATCTCGCACTGAATCACGCCGGGGACGACCGGGTTTCCCGGAAAATGCCCCTGCAAAAAGTACTCGTCGCCCGTGATCGTGATCTTGCCGTGGGCCTCGTCGCCCACCAGCTCGGCCTCGTCGAGCAAAAGCATCGGTTCGCGATGCGGCAACAGTTCTTTAAGCTCTTCTTTGTTCATGGATATCACCTATCCGATCCTCATAAGGCAACTGCCGAACTCCACGAGGTCGCCGTCGGCCACGCAGATCTCGAGCACCTCGCCGTCTGCCTCGGCCGTTACCTCGTTGAGAACCTTCATGGCCTCGATGATGCAGAGGGTCTCACCGGCCTTGACCTTGGAGCCCACGTGCACAAACGGCTCGTCGCCCGGCGCCGGGGCAGCATAGAAAACGCCGACCATGGGAGCGGTCACCTCGGTGCCCTTGGGCTCCGGTGCGGCGGCAGGCGCCTGCGCGGCGGGCTCCGGCGCGGCGGCAGGCATGGCGACAGGAGCCACCGCCGGAGCAGTCACGGCACCCGGCATAGGCATGGGCATGGCAACCGGCTGCGCCGCACTCGCGCGCTCGAGTTCGACCGCGGTGCCATCGGGCTCCTCAACGCGTACACGCGTGAGGCCGCGGTCCTCCATAACATCGGCTATCTCGGCAAGTCTTTTGGAATCCATGCTCTAGCTCCTCGTATATCTACGCAGCGCGATGGCGGCGTTGTGTCCGCCAAAGCCCAGATTGGTCGAAAGCGCCCAGGTAAGGTCGGCGCGAACCGCGCGATCGGGCGTGTAGTCAAGATCGCAGGCGGGATCGGGTGTGTGGTAGTTAATGGTCGGCGGCACCACGCCCTGCTCGAGCGCCATGGCGCAGGCCATGACCTCGATGGCACCCGTGGCACCGATCATGTGACCGGTCATCGACTTGGTCGACGAGACATATGCGGCGCGCGCCGCGTCCTCGCCGAGTGCTCGCTTGATGCCCGCCGTCTCGGACGAATCGTTGAGCTTGGTCGAGGTGCCGTGAGCGTTGATGTAGAGGCCCTCGGAAGGCTTAACGTCGCCCTCGGCCACCGCCAGCGATATCGCACGGGCAATGCCGGCAGCCTCGGGATCGGGGCTCGTGATGTGATAGGCATCATCGGTGTTGCCGTAGCCCACGACCTCGGCGTAAATGTGCGCACCGCGCGCCTGCGCATGTTCCATGCTCTCGAGCACGAGCACGCAGGCGCCCTCGCCCATCACAAAGCCGTCGCGGTCTGCATCGAACGGACGGCAGGCCGTCGCGGGATCGGGGTTGGTGGTCAATGCGCGGCAGGACGTAAAGCCCGCAACGGCATCGGGGATAATTGCGGCCTCGGCGCCGCCCGCGAGGATCGCATCGGCATAGCCGTGCTTGATGGCGCGGAACGCCTCACCCACCGCATGGGCAGAAGTCGCGCAGGCAGTCACGACGGGTAGGGTCGGGCCCTTTGCCTTATGGCGAATCGCGATGTTGCCCGAAGCCATGTTGGGGATCATCATCGCAATCATATAGGGTGATGCACGGCGAGGCCCTCGATCGGCAATCGTGTGGACGTTGTCGACGAGTGTCTGCATGCCGCCCACGCCTGAACCCACGTAGACGCCCAGGCGCTCGCGATCGATGGCATCTTCGACATCAAGGCCCGCATCGTGCATGGCCTCGTCCGAAGCCGCCATCGCAAACTGAACGCAGGGGTCGAGGTGCTTGGCATCGTGCTTACCAAAGTACTCGTTGCCGTCAAAGCCCTTGACCTCGGCCGCCACCTTGACAGCAAACGCATCCGTATCGAAGTGCGTGATCGGGCCGATACCGCACGTGCCGGCGCACATAGCCGCCCAAGTGGCAAGCGCCGTGTTGCCGAGCGGCGATACGGCACCGATGCCGGTGATTGCAACTCTCTGTTCCATCTTGGCCTCCTCATTTAAGCCGTTGATCGGCCCTGGTTTTTACATCGCCATTCCGCCGTCGACGCGCACGACCTCGCCCGTAATGTAGGCCGCCGCATCGCTCGCCAGAAAGCGCACCACGCCGGCCACTTCCTCGGGGCGCGCCATGCGCTTCAGGGGAATCTGCTCCTCGGTTGCCGCACGCACCTTCTCCGAGAGCTTTGACGTCATATCCGTCTCGACAAACCCCGGGGCGACCGCGTTCACTCGTACGCCGCGGGGCGCAAGCTCGCGCGCTACCGCCTTGGTCAGGCCAATCACGCCCGCCTTGGAGGCAGCGTAGTTGGCCTGTCCGGCGTTGCCCATCAGGCCCACGACCGAGCTCATGTTGACGACGCAACCGCCGCGCTGGCGCATAAAGGTCTTGGTGAGCGCGCGCGTCATATTGAATGTTCCCTTGAGATTGACATCAAGCACGCGATCGAAGGCGTCATCGCCCATGCGCATGAGCAAGCCATCGCGCGTGATGCCGGCGTTGTTGACGAGCGCCCAAATGGAGCCAAAGTCGTTGAGGACCGCTTCCACGCACGCGTTGACGGCAGCGGGATCGGCCACGTCGCATTGATATGCGCGCACCGTGGCGCCAGACGCCTCGCAGGCTTCGCACGTCTCGCGCGCCGCATCGACGCTGCCGGCATAGACGACGGCGATATCAAAGCCGTCCTCCGCCAGACCGACAGCGCAGGCGCGGCCGATACCCCGCGAGCCGCCCGTGACCAGTGCCACGCGACGTGAGTCGTTGCGCTCGAGCGCGCCGTTGTTCAAGTTGCCCATGTCATTCCTTTCGGGTTGCAGCCCTGTGAACTATGCGAGCTCGTCGGCAATAGCTGCGACCTGCTCAGCCGTTTCGCACGAATACACGCGAACGTCGCTCAGCGTACGCTTGACCAGGCCCGACAGCGTTTTGCCGGGGCCGACCTCAATAAACGTGTCGATGCCCTGATCCTGCAGCGCATGCAGGGTGTCAACCCAGCGCACGGCATGGCTCACCTGGTTGGCCAGCACCTCCGATGCCGCCTGCGGGTCCGCCGGATAGGGCGCCGCCGTCATGTTTGCCATGACCGAAATCAGCAGCGAAGACGGCGCGTGGCCGGCTTGGATATACGTCGCCAGCCCCTCAGTCGCCTCGGCCATATAGGGGCTATGAAATGCACCAGACACCGCGACTTTCATAGCGCGGCCGCCAGCCTCTTTTACTAGGACGTCGAGCTCCTGCAGCGCCTCGGGCGCTCCGGCAACAACCGTCTGCTGCGGGCTGTTGTAGTTGACCGGCCAGCAGTCCTCGCCGGCCTGCGCAGCCAGGTTCTCGACTTGCGCCGCATCGAGCTTAATGACGGCGCGCATGCCGCCCGGATGGCGCTCAGCAGCCGCGGCCATCAATGCCGCGCGCTCACACACGAGCTCAAAGCCCGCTCGCGTATCGAACGCCCCCGCAAAGGTGAGCGCAGCGACCTCGCCCAGCGAGAATCCCGCACAGGCGGCAGGCACCACGCCGCGCTCGCGCAGTGCGGCAGCCGCTGCCAGGTCGTGAACAAACACGCAAGGCTGCGTGTTCTCGGTCTGCGAGAGCTCCTCCTTGGAGGCGCTCCGGCACTGCTCACTGGTTCCCGGACGCACCTCGTCGGCGATCGCGAACACCTCGGCAGCCGCCGGCGATGCCTCGATCAGGTCGACACCCATCGCGGGGTGCTGGGCACCCTGGCCGGCAAACAGAAACGCTACGCTACCCATGCGCACGCACCCTTCAGGACGTGTTCGGCGCCATCGACCAGGTCGTCAACGATTTCGCACGCACTCTGGCGCTCGTTGACCATGCCGGCAATCTGTCCGCACAGATACGAACCCTCTTCGTAATTACCGTCCTTGGCGGCCTTGCGAAGAGCACCCGTGCCCATGGCCCCAAGCTCCTCGACACTTGCGCCCGCCGCCTCACTTTTGGCGTAGGCATTGGTGAAGGGGCTCTTGAGCGCACGCACCGGATGTCCCGTCGAGCGACCGGTCGCGCGCGTCGACGTGTCGCCCGCCTTGAGCACCAGCTCTTTGTACTGCTCCGATACGGTGCACTCGTTTGCGACCAGAAAGCGTGTTCCCACCTGCACGCCGGCGGCGCCGAGCATAAAGGCGGCCGCCACACCGCGGCCATCGGCGATGCCGCCAGCCGCAACCACGGGAATATCGACCGCATCGACAACCTGCGGGACAAGTGCCATCGTCGACGTCTCGCCAATATGCCCACCCGATTCGGTGCCTTCGGCAACCACGGCGGTGGCCCCGCGACGCGCCACGAGACGCGCCAGCGCCACCGAGGCAACAACCGGGATAACCTTGATGCCGGCGTCGTTCCACGCCTTCATGTACTTGGTGGGATTGCCGGCACCCGTCACGACGACCGGCACTTGCTCATCAATCACCACTTGTGCGACCTCGTCGACAAACGGGCTCATGAGCATAACGTTGACGCCAAAGGGCTTATCCGTCTTGGCGCGCAGCTCGTGAATCTGATCGCGCAGCCAGTTGGCGTCGGCGTTCATCGCCGCGATAATCCCTAAGCCGCCCGCCTCGGACACGGCAGATGCCAGCGAGGCGTCGGCAATCCAGGCCATACCGCCCTGGAACACGGGCTTTTCGATGCCGAGCAGATCGCAGAGAGGAGTCTTGAGCATCTCTACTTCTCCAATGCCGCCTCGACCGTATCGGCGAACTCGCCGACCGTCTTGGGGTTCTCCTCGGTATCGAGCTCAATGCCAAACTCGTCCTCGACGGCGACGAGGATCTCCACGGTGCCCAGACTGTCGAGACCAATCTCCTCGAGCGTGGACTCGGGCTTCATCTCGACGTCGTCAAGGCCAGCGGTCTCGCGGATAACGTCGCAAACGCGCTCGAAGGTCTTCTGATCTGCCATGGTAGTTCTCCTTTGGTTGTGCCCTAGGGCGTTTTTATTTCCTATGTGCGACTACTTCCAACGAAGCAGATAGCCACCTATATCCAGACCGGCGCCAAATCCAACCAAGGCGATGGTGTCGCCCACATTCAGTGCGTCGGTGCGTGCCAGTCGGTCAAGCGCAAAGGGAATGCAGGCGCTCGAAATGTTGCCGGTCTCCCGCAGCGTTCGAATCACGCGCTCGTCTGGCACGCCGAGGCGCTTGACCGCCTGGCTCAGGATTCGTTCGTTAGCCTGATGGAATACAAAATGATCGATATCCTCGACCGAAATGCCCGCATCGCTCGCAAGCCTACGGACCGTGTCGCAGATGGCGTTGACGCCAAACTTGAACACGCGGCGGCCATTCATGGACAGCACGCTCTCGCAATCTGCGGAGGCCTTAAACGGCGAGGTGCCGACCAGGCCGGGAACGCGCAACGTCTCGACGTCGGCCGCCGTCGAAAGCTCAACAGCAATGGGGTTGTCTCCCCCAGCCCCAATCACTGCGGCGCCTGCCCCATCGCCAAAGAGCACGCAGGTGGCGCGGTCGGTCCAGTCGAGCGCGCGCGTCATCTGCTCGGCAGCAACGATAAGCACGCGCTCGGCACGGCCGCGGGCGATATAGCCCTCGGCGACATCGAGCGCAAATACGAAGCCGGCGCAGGCCGCCGAGACATCGAAGGCAGGGCACGTCGCGCCTAGTCGCTCGGCAACGGCACACGCTTCGGCGGGAACAAGGTGGTCACCCGTCGTCGTCGAGCAGACGATAAGATCCAGCTGGCTCGCATCGATTCCGGACGTCTGGAGCGCTTGCTCGCTCGCTGCCACGGCAAGGTCGTCGAGCGACTCGGCGGTGCACACATGGCGGCTCTTGATCCCCGTGCGGGTAAAAATCCACTCATCCGAGGTGTCCAGGAACTCGGACAGCTCGTCGTTGGAAACGCTGCGCTCGGGAAGTGCCGAGCCCGTTCCCAGTATCGTGAAACCCATCACTAACCTCCTTTGAGTTGTTGACGTGTTTACATCGACCAAGAGAGGATAGCGCATTCTTCGCTTTGTTGACGTGTTAACATTAAATTGTCCAAATGCGACAAAGGCTTCACATTGTGTCTATCTATCGACACCATTACGTCATTCACTTATTCATTAAGGAGGTAGCAGCCGCTATGGATGCCCAATTAACGATAGTCGACGTAACCGGATCGACCAACGACGACCTGCTCGAAGCAGGAAAACAGGGAGAGCCGCACGGCACGGGGCTTGCAGCCCGCGCGCAAACGGCAGGACGCGGCCGACGCGGCCACAAGTGGGATTCAACCGCCGGCAACCTGTTACTCTCGATTGTCCTACGTCCATGTGTTGATCCCGCCAAGTACTCTGGCCTTGCCGCCGTCAGCGGCCTAGCGGTACTCGAGGCGCTCGAAAAGCAGGGTCTTGCAAACGAGATTGGCCTCAAATGGCCCAACGACTTGGTCGCTCGAGGGCGCAAACTCGGCGGCATTCTGGTCGAGGCCGCACGCGATAACGAAGGCAAACCTTTCGCCGTCTGTGGCATTGGTGTCAATGTGAACTATGCGCCCCAAGAGGTGCCCGATGGCGGCCTGCCAGCAATCGGTCTCTCGGACCTTAACGAGAACGTTCCAGCTGTCGACATGCTCCTCGATGAGGTCTATCACGCAGTTATAGACGCTATAGATGCCTGGGCAGAACGCCTCAACGCCATGGAAGAAAACACCGGACCGCTCGCGCCCGTCCACGGCGAATATGTCGCTCACCTCAATTGGATTGGAAAGCACGTTATCGCCCGCTCCCCTGCCGGTGACGAGCTGGCGCGAGGCATCTTTAAAACGGTCGATGGCTTTGGTCGTGCGTGCATCGAAACAGAAGACGGCTTGCGATCCTTCCATTTTGAGGAAGCGTCATTGCGCCCCTTGAGTGAGTAGGTCGCCACATCCAGCCGCTCGGCAGCCTTACCCGGCGATCCAAACCCATCATGCAAAACAAAAGGGCCCCGCTACCGTAACGGCAGCGGGGCCCTTTAAGCTATGAGCGATATCGCTTAGAGCTTGATGTCGATGTCGACGCCAGCGGGGAGGTCGAGACGCATGAGCGAATCAACGGTGCCCGAGGTGGGGTCGAGGATGTCGATGAGACGCTTGTGGGTGCGCATCTCGAACTGCTCACGGGAGTCCTTATTCACGTGCGGCGAGCGGATAACCGTGTACAGGTTGCGCTCGGTGGGCAGGGGGACAGGACCGGAAACGCGAGCGCCGGTCTTCTGAGCGGTCTCGACGATGAGCTTCGCGGACTGATCGACGACCTCGTGATCATAGCCCTTGAGGCGAATGCGGATCTTCTGGGTAGCCAACTTAAACCTCCAAAGAGTGCGAGAGATGCTCTCGCGGATTACGTAACAGGGAGCTCGAACTTAGGCGTTCTTGCTCATGACCTCGTCCACGATGGACTTGGGCGCGGGCTCATAAGAGTCGAACTGCATCGTGTAGGATGCACGACCCTGGGTCTGGGAGCGAAGGTCGGTAGCGTAACCGAACATCTCGCCCAGCGGCACCTTGGCACGGATGAGCTTGCTGTTCTTGCGATCCTCCATGCCCTCGATCTTGCCGCGGCGACCGGAGAGGTTGCCCATAACGTCGCCCATGTACTGCTCGGGGGTCTCGACCTCGACAGCCATGATCGGCTCGAGCAGCTGCGGGTCGGACTTCTTGAGGGCGTCCTTGATAGCCATGGAACCGGCGATCTTAAAGGCGGCCTCGGAGGAGTCGACCTCGTGGTAAGAACCGTCGAACAGGGTGACCTTAACGTCGAGGACCGGGAAGCCGGCGATAACACCGGTGTTCAGGGCCTCCTGGATGCCCTTGTCGATGGACGGGATGTACTCCTTGGGCACGACGCCGCCGACGATAGCGTTGACGAACTCGTAGCCGAAGCCCTCCTCCATCTTCTCGAGCTTGATGACGGCGTGGCCGTACTGACCGCGACCGCCGGACTGACGGACGAACTTGCCCTCAGCCTTCTCGACGTCGTGACCAGCGGTCTCGCGGTAGGCAACCTGGGGCTTACCAACGTTAGCGTCAACCTTGAACTCACGGAGCAGACGGTCGACGATGATCTCGAGATGCAGCTCGCCCATGCCGGCGATGATGGTCTGGCCGGTCTCGTGGTTGGTGGACACCTGGAAGGTCGGGTCCTCCTCGGCGAGCTTGGTCAGAGCCAGGGACATCTTGTCCTGCTCGGCCTTGGTCTTGGGCTCAATGGCAACGTCGATAACGGGCTTAGCGAACTCGATCTTCTCGAGGACGATCTCCTTGCCCTCGGCGCACAGGGTGTCACCGGTGGTGGAGTTCTTGAAGCCGACGCAAGCGACGATGTCGCCGGCGGCAGCGTCGTCACGGTCGATACGCTCGGCGGCGTTCATCTCGAGGATGCGGCCGAGGCGCTCGCGCTGACCGTTGGAAGCGTTGACCACGTAAGAGCCGGACTCGGCGCGGCCGGAGTAAACGCGGACATAGGTGAGCTTACCGACGAACGGGTCGGTCATGATCTTGAAGACCAGGCCGGAGAAGGGCTCGTCGAAGGAAGGATGACGCTGAATCTCCTCGCCGGTGTCCGGATCGGTACCGGTGACGGCCTCAACGTCGAGCGGGCTGGGCAGGTAGTCGACGACAGCGTCGAGCAGCTCCTGAACGCCCTTGTTCTTGTAGGCGGAACCCACGAAGACGAGGTTGAGCTCGTTGGCCAGAACGCCCTTGCGCAGAGCAGCCTTGAGCTCCTCGACGGTGAAGTCCTCCTCCATGAGGATCTTCTCCATGAGCTCGTCGTCAAAGCTGGCAGCAGCGTCAAGGAGCTCCTCGCGCTTGGTGGCAGCGATGTCGGCAAACTCAGCCGGGATCTCGTCCATCGGCTCGGGGTAGGTCATACCCTTCTCGTCGGCCTTGAAGTCCCATGCGGTCATGGTGACCAGGTCGATGACGCCCCAGAAGTTGTCCTCGGCGCCCATCGGGACCTGAGCGGCCACGGCGTTAGCGTCGAGACGATCCTTCATGGTCTCGATAGCGTTGAAGAAGTCAGCGCCCACGCGGTCATACTTGTTGATGAAGGCGATGCGGGGAACGTTGAAGGTAGAAGCCTGACGCCAAACGGTCTCAGACTGGGGCTGAACGCCGGCAACGGCGTCGAAGACGGCGACAGCGCCATCGAGGACGCGCAGGCAGCGCTCGACCTCGGCGGTGAAGTCAACGTGGCCCGGGGTGTCGATGATCTGGATGCGGTAGTCCTTACCGTCCTTGTTCCAGAAGCACGTGGTAGCAGCGGAGGTAATGGTTACGCCGCGCTCCTGCTCCTGAACCATCCAGTCCATGGTGGCAGCGCCCTCATGGACCTCACCGATCTTGTGGGTCTTACCGGTGTAGTAAAGAATACGCTCGGTCGTGGTGGTCTTACCGGCATCGATGTGAGCCATGATGCCGATGTTACGGGTATCGGAAAGCTTGTACTTAGGCTTAGCCATGTTAGTTCCTTACCTTAACTTACCAACGATAGTGAGAGAACGCGCGGTTGGCCTCGGCCATCTTGAAGACGTCCTCACGCTTCTTGACGGAAGCGCCCAGGCCGTTGGAAGCGTCGAGGATCTCGTTGGCGAGACGCTCGGCCATGGTCTTCTCCTTGCGAGCGCGGGAGAAGTTGACGATCCAGCGGATACCCAGAGCGGTGGAACGACGGGAGTTGACCTCCATCGGGACCTGATAGGTAGCGCCACCGACACGCTTGGGCTTAACCTCGAGCGTGGGCTTGACGTTGTCCATAGCCTTCTTGAAGGTAGCGAGAGCGTCGCCACCCTCGGACTTCTCGGCAACGATCTCGAAAGCGGTGTAAACGATGCGCTCAGCGGTGGCCTTCTTGCCGTCAAGAAGGACCTTGTTGATGAGCTGAGTCACCAGGCGGTTGTTGTAAACGGCGTCAGGCTGAACCTCACGACGATTAGCTGCTGCACGACGCGGCATGTGAAATCTCCTTAAGTGTCTACCGTGCGGCGCTCAAGACGGCACACGGCGAAAGTATCAAAACGTTATCTGGCTTATTTAGCCTTGGGGCGCTTAGCACCGTACTTGGAACGGGCCTGCATACGGTTCTGGACCGGAGCAGCGTCGTAGGCGCCACGGATGACGTGATAACGGACACCAGGGAGGTCACGGACACGACCGCCGCGGACGAGCACGATGGAGTGCTCCTGCAGGTTGTGGCCCTCACCCGGGATGTAAGCAGTAACTTCGATGCCGTTGACAAGGCGAACACGGGCAACCTTACGAAGAGCCGAGTTCGGCTTCTTGGGGCTCGTGGTGAAGACGCGGGTGCACACGCCGCGCTTCTGGGAGTTGTGCTGCAGAGCAGCGTTCTTGGACTTCTTGGGCACGGAACGACGGCCCTGGCGAACCAGCTGGTTAATAGTAGGCAAAGCGTACTCCTTCTCGAATGATTCCAGCTTTCTGTAAAGTGCAACGGCTTGAATCGAGGGGTCAGCATCCCCCTACGAAACACGCAGTTCGATAGGATACGTGCCGTTAGCTGTGCCGTCAACAGACCACGCCGCCGGGCGTATCCCAAAATAGCCATATTTCCGCAAAGCCTCCATAAAAGGAATCCCCGCCTGTGCGCAAGTGCCCATTCCAGCCGTCCATGTAACGCAAAAATGGCCGCTTCCCCTCTTGGGAAGCGGCCTAGACCTTACGAATAGACGATGGTAAAGGGTACTTCTGTTTCGGTCTCTCCTGTTGATGTGCATCTCGTGCCCTCGAGGGTCACCGAGACCACTTGGTCGACATCAATCAACTTCGTTGGCACCCAGATGTTCTCTCCGCTATTGCGCGTATAAGAAAAATATAAGTTGAACGCCCCTGCGTCGTCATCTTCGATAATCTGCTCCGATCCATCCTTGTAGGTAACCGTCAACTTCTTCGTGACTGCGTCAATGCCCAGATCATCGATGTGCGTCTGGATGGAAAACGGGCTGATCTCGAGAGGCGAGTCATCGGAGCGGAGTTCCTTAGTATCGACGTACGCTCCAACGCTAAACTCGGGCGTCGATGCCTCGAACGGCTTCGCATCCTCTCCTTCGCCCTCGGTCCACGAGATATTCCAGGTGACCGCATGTTGAAAACCTCGCTCGCGATCCATAGAGGCAAAGTACATCGTGCCGTTAATGACCGTGTCGCTTGATGTGTCTTTATCAATGGTGCAGCGTGTATCAGCCCATTCCTCGCCGAAGTTCATGCTGGGTGTACCGATGCCTTGTTCTTCTTCACCATAGAGAACAAGTTCGCCTGTCTCTGCTGCCGGCTTGTAGTAGTTAACACCATTTGGATTGGACAGCGTAAACGTCACAGCACCGCAGCCGTTTTGGTCGATAGCCATATCATGAATGTCGAGTGTATAGCCGTTGCCCTCGACGGACAGATTGACCTTCTGTACTGAACCCTCCAAGCTTTGGGGCGCGATACCATCACCAAACTCTCTGGTGTATGTATATTTAGTCCCCGACGAGCCACCTTGAGTCCAGGTAATGGACCCTCCGTTGCCATGGTTTCCCCAGGCAGAGGCAAAATAACTGGAATTGACGACGGCGTAGGCGACCCCTCCGGTCGCCAGCACTCCGGCAAGACATCCGATTACGGCAACATACAGAGGCTTCGCGTGACCCTTTCGGCGAAGCGGCTCGCCAGCAGCGGCATAAAGAACACGGTCAGCAAGATCGCTATCGGCTTGGACGGACTCGAAGGCCTGCTTGATCTGGTTGGATTTCACGGTCGCCCTCCTCTAGGATGAACTTGAGCTTCAATCTGCCGCGAGCTAAACGCGTTCGAACGGTCGCGGCTGGCACATGCAGTAACTCGGCAATTTCTGAAGTCGAGAAGCCCAGATAGTAATAGAGCACGATAGGAATACGGAATCGCTCCGGAAGTCGCATAACGTCTGACAGGACCGCCTTGGTCTCCTCCTGCGCCGTCGAAAGCGAATCGGCCAGATTCTCAATATCCTCCACGCGCCTCCACGGCTTTCGAAAGAGAGATTTACATTCATTGATCGTGACCCGGATAAGCCATCGACGAAGATGCTCCCAGTTTTCAAATTGCGCGTCGCTTTTGAGCAACTTAAGAAAGACGTCTTGAGCGACATCGTCGGCGTCAGCGCGATCACGCAGATACGTCAATGCGATCCGAAACACGACATCCCGGTGGTCTTCGACCGCCTGTCTAAAAGCTTGTTCTTCCATAATCACCTCCCGGTGACGCTGATGGTTCTTGATGAGGTCCTCACCATAGATACGCTTTGGCCGAACGAAATGTTTCAAATCCAAGCAGGAAAAACCTACCAAAATAAACCTGTCCCTTTTTGGCAAGGGATCAACGGAACGCAACAGGTTGAGCATACGCAAGCGAGCGGCCCCCAGAGCGTACAAGATGGCATGAAAAAGGCAGGGCATTGACCTTTTGGTCATGCCCTGCCTTTTGAATGACAGATTGTAGCTCTGGGGGCCGCGCAGCGACGGAGGTCGCCGCCGTTCGTTAGAACGGCGGAACTAATTACTCCTCGTCGTTGTCCTTGGCCTCTTCGGCGTCGTCGGTGTCTACGAGCTGGTTAAGCAACTCGTCGAGGGAAGCCATGTCCTCGTTGATGGCACCGTTGGCGGGAGCCTTCTTGTCGTCGATCGGGGCGCCCAGGAGCTCCTCGTCGGCGTCGGCGTGATGCGTCGGCGTGGCGGAGGTGCCCAGCAGGATGTCGTCCGGACCGTCGGGGCTAAAGACCATCTGCAGCAGCTGCGAGAGGTCTTCCTCGTCGGCAACGTCGTCGTTGTTCTCGAGGATGTAGAGCAGGTCGTGGGCCTCAAGGCCATCACGGAGCTCCTCGATCGCCTTGGCACCGATGCCATCGATGCGCAGCAGATCCTCCTCGGACTTGCCGACCAGGTCGCCGACCGTCTCGATGCCGACCTCGCTGAACTTGTTGGTCCAGCGCTGCGACACGCCCAGGTCGTCGAACAGGTACAGGCGAGCCTTCTCGGCGGAGATGGTGTGGCCGTTGCGGGTGAACGAACCGTCAGCACCACCGAACTCGTCGTAGCCGGCCCAGTCGAGCTGCTGCGGGAGCTGCTCGTCCAGGTCCTTGAGCTCAACCGGAGCCCACTCGGGCAGCGACTTGGCGTTGGGCGAAGCCGGACCGTCGATGTCCACGTAGCCGTCAGCCGTGCGATACGTCAGCTTGGCGTTGGCGTACGGCTTGAGGCCGGTACCAGCCGGGATCTTCTTACCGACGATGACGTTGGACTTAAGGTCGAGCAGGTGGTCGACCTTGCCCTCGATGGCAGCCTCGGTAAGGACGCCGGCGGTACGGATGAACGAAGCGCTCGACAGCCAGGAGTCGATGTTGGACGCGACCTTGAGCGTACCCAGGATGACGGGCTCAGCCACAGGAGCCTGACCGCCCAGACGGGCAACGCGCTCGACCTCGTCGGCGAACTCGTAGCGGTCGACGTACTGACCAAGCAGGTACTTGGAGTCGCCGGGGTTGGTGATCTGAACGCGACGCAGCATCTGACGTGCGAGCACCTCGATGTGCTTGTCGTTCAGGTCGACGCCCTGGCTGGTGTAGACGTCCTTGACACTCTCGACGAAGGTGTGCATCGTCGACTCGATGTCGGTCAGCTTGCGCAGGTTGCGGAAGTTGACGAAGCCCTTGGTGATCTGGTCGCCGGCGCGAACCTCGCAGCCGTCCTCGATCTCGGGCATAAAGCGCACCGAAGCGGGGACGCGACGCTCGTCGAGGACACTGGTGTGATCCTCGGAGTCGGTGAGCGTCAGCACGTACTCGGACTTCTCGGGCTTAATCGAGAGGTGGCCAGAGTACGGAGCCAGCTCGGCCTCGCGACCCAGGATCTTCTCGTTGACGTTGCCGACGATATCGAACATACGGCTGACCGTAGGCAGACCCTGCGTAATATCGTCGACGCCAGCGACGCCGCCGGAGTGAATGGTACGCATCGTAAGCTGCGTACCGGGCTCGCCGATGGACTGGGCGGCAATAATGCCGACCGCGGTACCGATGGCGACCGGACGACGGGTGGAAAGATCCCAGCCGTAGCACTTCTGGCACACGCCGTACTTGGAGCGGCAGGTGAGCAGCGCGCGGAGCTTAACCTTCTTGAGGCCCGCATCGACCATCTTCTGGATGTCGGCGACCTTCTCGATGTAGCCGTCCTGCTCAAAGAGCACGGTGCCATCGGGGGCCACGACGTCCTCAATGAAGCAACGGCCGACGAGGTCGGTGTTGAGGTCGGTGGTGCCGGGGATGATGAGGTTGTAGGTGACGCCCTCGTGCGTACCGCAGTCCTCCTCGCGGACGATGACGTCCTGGGCCACGTCGACCAGACGACGGGTCAGGTAACCAGAGTCCGAGGTGTGGGATGCGGTATCGACCAGGCCCTTACGGGCGCCGTAGGTCGAAATGAAGTACTCGAGCGGCAGCAGGCCCTCGCGGAAGTTCGCCTTAATGGGAAGGTCGATCGTCTCGCCGGACATGTCTGCCATCAGGCCACGCATGCCGCCGAGCTGACGCAGCTGGGTCTTAGAACCACGGGCGCCGGAGTCGGCCATCATATAGAGCGGGTTCTCCTCGTCGAACAAGTCGAGCATGAGCGCTGCAACCTTGTCGGTACAAGCGGTCCACTCGTTAACGACTTCGATGTGGCGCTCCGTCTCGTTGATGAAGCCCTCCTCGAAGTACTCGTTGATCTGGTCGACGTTGGCCTGGGCGCGATCGAGCAGCTCCTGCTTCTCGGCAGGGATGAGAGCGTCCCACACCGAGATGGTGAGGCCGGCGCGGGTAGCGTAGTGGAAGCCGGAGTACTTGATGGCGTCGAGGATCGGGCCGACCTTGGCCTCGGGGTAACGATCGCAGCAGTCCGCAACCAGCTTGGCCACATCGCCCTTGACCATCTTGTAGTTCATGAACTCATAGTCTTCGGGCAGGCACTGGCGGTTGAAGATGATGCGGCCGATAGAGGTCTCGAAGCGCGCGGTCTTGTTGCCGGTAACGTCGTAGTCGACGAACTCGTTCTTGCCGTTCTTGACGCGGAAGATACGGGTGCCGTCCTCGTTGATGACGTTGGCATCGGCAGCGGACACGCGAACCTGGATCTTGGCCTGCATGTCGACCTCGGAACGGCAGTCATAGGCGTGCAGCGCGTCGTCGAAGCTGGCGAACACGTGGTTCTCGCCCGGCAGACCCTCGCGGACCTGGGTGAGGTAGTACACACCAATGATCATGTCCTGCGAAGGGATGTTAACCGGCTTGCCGGATGCCGGCGAGCGCAGGTTGTTCGCAGAGAGCATGAGCACGCGAGCCTCGGCCTGAGCCTGGCTGGACAGCGGCACGTGGACAGACATCTGGTCGCCGTCGAAGTCGGCGTTGAAGGGCGAGCAGACCAGCGGGTGCAGGTGGATAGCCTTGCCCTCGACCAGCACCGGCTCAAAGGCCTGGATGGACAGACGGTGCAGGGTCGGTGCACGGTTGAGCAGCACGACGCGACCGTCGATGACCTCTTCGAGGATATCCCACACAAAGGTGGCACCGCGGTCGATAGCGCGCTTGGCGCCCTTGATGTTCTCGACCTTGCCGAGCTCGACCAGGCGCTTCATGACGAAGGGCTTGAAGAGCTCCAGCGCCATGGTCTTGGGCAGACCGCACTGGTGCAGCAGCAGCTTGGGGTCGGTAACGATTACCGAACGGCCGGAGTAGTCGACACGCTTGCCCAGCAGGTTCTGACGGAAACGACCCTGCTTGCCCTTGAGGGCCTCGGCGAGCGACTTGAGCGGGCGACCGCCACGGCCAGAGACCGGGCGACCACGACGGCCGTTGTCGAACAGGGCATCCACGGACTCCTGGAGCATGCGCTTCTCGTTGTTCACGATGATCGCAGGGGCGTCCAGGTCGAGCAGGCGCTTGAGTCGGTTGTTACGGTTGATCACGCGACGATACAGGTCGTTGAGGTCGGACGCGGCGAAGCGGCCGCCGTCGAGCTGGACCATCGGGCGCAGATCGGGCGGAATGACCGGAATGACATCCAGGATCATGTTCGCGGGGCTGTTGCCGCCCTTCAGGAAGGCGTCAACGACCTCGAGGCGCTTAACGGCCTTCTCGCGCTTCTGCTTCTGGGAATCCTCGTCGGCGATGATGGCCTTGAGCTTCTCGGCCTCGGAGGGGAGGTCGATGGCAGCGAGCAGGTCGCGGACGGCCTCGGCACCCATACCACCCTTGAAGTACATGGAGTAGTAACGGGTCATCTCGCGGAACAGCGGCTCATCGGAGATGAGGTCGCGCTCGGTAAGCTTCATGAAGGCGTTGAAGGCGTCCGTGCGGAGCTGCTTCTCGTCCTTGCACTCTTCCTCGATGTCGACGATGCCAGAGGCGATCTCCTCGGGGGTCAGCGGCTCCTCGTCGGAGAACTCGTCAAAGTTCTCGGGGTTGCCCTGCTCCTTGAGGGACTCGATCTGGCGGGCGCACTCGGCATCGATCTCTTCCAGATCGGCGGCGAGCTCCTCGCGCAGGTCGTCAGCGTCGGCCTCGCGAGCCTCGTAGTCGACCTCGGTGATGATGTAGCTGGCAAAGTACAGAACCTTCTCGAGGTCCTTGGACTTGATGTCGAGCATACGGCTCATCGGGAAGCTCGTGGGGCTCTTGAAGTACCAGATGTGGGACACGGGAGCGGCGAGCTCGATGTGGCCCATGCGGTCGCGACGCACCTTGGCCGAGGTGACCTCGACGCCGCAGCGCTCGCAGACGATGCCCTTAAAGCGGATGCCCTTGTACTTGCCGCAGGAGCACTCCCAGTCCTTGGCGGGACCGAAGATCTTCTCGCAGAACAGGCCGTCCTTCTCGGGCTTGAGGGTACGGTAATTGATGGTCTCCGGCTTCTTGACCTCACCGTGCGACCAGGAACGGATCTGGTCGGCGGAGGCAAGGGAGATCTTTACCGAGTCAAAATCAGTAGCTTCGAAATCTGCCACAGTCAACTACTCCTTATCAGTGGTCGTGGCGGCGACAGCCTCGGGTGCCTCGGCGGTCTCGGCATCCTGGGCCTCAACGTCGGTGTCAACGCCGGCGAGCGCAGCCAGGTCGTCGAGAGCAGAGGTCTCCTCGGCGGTCACAGGGGCGGAGGCGTCCTCGTCGGCATCGTGCATGGGCTCGATGTCCAGTGCGAGGGAACGGATCTCCTTGACGAGAACCTTGAAGGACTCGGGGATACCCGGAACCGGGACGTTCTCGCCCTTGACGATGGACTCGTAGGTCTTGACGCGGCCCACGGTATCGTCGGACTTGACGGTCAGGATCTCCTGCAGGACGTTGGCAGCACCGTATGCGTACAGTGCCCAAACTTCCATCTCGCCGAAGCGCTGGCCGCCGAACTGAGCCTTGCCGCCCAGCGGTTGCTGGGTAACCAGGCTGTAAGGGCCGGTCGAACGGGCGTGGATCTTGTCGTCGACCATGTGGCCGAGCTTGAGGATGTAGGACGTACCCACGGTAATGGGCTCGCGGAACTCCTCGCCGGTGCGGCCGTCGAACAGGCGGGTCTTGCCGCGCTCGTCAAGCTGGGTGACAAACTCGGGGCGCATGTGATCGCCAAAGGCAGCGGTGGCCTTGTTGAGCATGTTCTTGTTGGCGCGACAGATGACCTCGGCGATCTCGTCCTCCTTGGCGCCGTCGAAGACGGGCGTCGAGACGAAGAACGGACCGGGGACATACTTGTCGGAGTCGGCATCCTCGGTATCCCAACCGCAGGCAGCAGCCCAGCCAAGGTGGCACTCGAGCAGCTGACCGACGTTCATACGCGAAGGAACGCCCAGCGGGTTGAGGATAACGTCGATCGGGGTACCGTCAGCCATGTAGGGCATGTCCTCGACCGGCAGAACGTTACAGATAACGCCCTTGTTGCCGTGGCGACCGGCGATCTTATCGCCCTGCTGGATCTTACGACGCTGGGCGACGTAGACGCGCACCTGCTCGTTGACGCCGGGGGCCAGGTCGTCGCCGTTCTCGCGGCTAAAGCGGACGACGTCGATGACGCGGCCATAAGCGCCGTGAGGCATCTTAAGGGAGGTGTCGCGAACATCGTGAGCCTTGGCACCGAAGATGGCGCGCAGCAGGCGCTCCTCGGCGGTCAGAGCGCTCTCGCCCTTAGGCGTGACCTTGCCGACCAGGATGTCGCCAGGGCCGACCTCGGCGCCGATGCGGATGATGCCGTCCTCGTCGAGGTTGGCAAGCATGTCCTCGGAGAGGTTCGGGATCTCGCGAGTGATCTCCTCGGGGCCGAGCTTGGTGTCGCGGGCGTCGATCTCGTGACGGGTGATATTGATGGTCGTCAGCAGGTCCTCGGCCACCAGGCGCTCGGACACGACGATACCGTCCTCGTAGTTGAAGCCTTCCCACGGCATGTATGCCACGGTGAGGTTCTGGCCCAGTGCGAGCTCGCCATGATCGGTCGAAGGACCGTCGGCCAGAGGCTCGCCCTGCTCAACGGTGTCACCGACGCGCACGAGCGGACGGTGGTTGATGCAGGTGGACTGGTTGGAGCGCTGGTACTTGGCCAGGTGATACTCGTCCATGCCGCCGGCGTGCTTGACGATAATCTTGGAGGCGTCGGCATAGATGACTTCGCCGGCGTTCTTGGCCAGGGTAACCTCGCCAGAGTCCAGGGCGGCGCGACGCTCCATGCCAGTACCGACATAGGGAGCGGCGGGGTGAACCAGCGGCACGGCCTGACGCTGCATGTTGGCGCCCATGAGCGTACGCTTGGCGTCGTCGTGCTCGAGGAACGGAATCAGCGTGGCTGCGACGGAGAGCATCTGACGCGGCGAGACGTCCATGTAGTCGACGTCCTCGACAGGCACGTCGGCGGGAGCGCCGAAGGAGCCGTCGAAGTCGCGGGTACGGGCGATCACGGTATGCGGACGGACGATCTTGCCCTCGGCATCGGTCGTGATGAACTCGTTGGTCTTGGGATCGAGCGGCGTGTTGGCCGGCGCGATGACGTGCTTCTCTTCCTCGTCAGCGGTCATCCAGTCGATCTGGTCGGTGGCAACGCCGTTCTCGACACGACGGAACGGGGCCTCGATGAAGCCATACTCGTTGACGCGGGCGTAGAGGGCGAGCGAGCCGATCAGGCCGATGTTGGGGCCTTCGGGGGTCTCGATCGGGCACATGCGGCTGTAGTGCGAGTTGTGAACGTCGCGGACGGCCGTCGGCACGTTGGTGCGGCGGCTGGAGCCCGACTTGTGGCCGGCAAGGCCGCCAGGGCCGAGTGCGGACAGACGGCGCTTGTGAGTCAGACCGGTCAGGGGGTTCGCCTGATCCATGAACTGCGAGAGCTGCGAGGAACCGAAGAACTCCTTGATAGAGGCCACGATCGGACGGATGTTGATGAGCGACTGCGGGGTGATCTCGTCGATGTCCTGGGAGCTCATGCGCTCACGGACGACGCGCTCCATACGGCTCATGCCGATACGGAACTGGTTGGCGACGAGCTCGCCGACGGTGCGAATGCGGCGGTTGCCAAAGTGGTCGATGTCGTCGACCTTGAAGCCCTGCTCGCCGGCAGCGAGGGACAGCAGGTAGCGAAGCGTAGCGACGATGTCCTCGTCGGTGAGCACCGTGACCTCTTCCTCGGTGGTGAGGTTGAGCTTCTTGTTGACCTTGTAGCGACCGACGCGGGCCAGATCGTAGCGCTGCGGGTTGAAGAGCAGGCCCTCGAGCAGGCTGCGGGAAGCATCCACGGTGGGAGGCTCGCCCGGGCGCAGGCGACGGTAGATCTCGATAAGAGCATCCTCGCGGGTAAGGGCGGTATCGCGCTCGAGGGTGCGCTTGATCACATCGGAGTTGCCGAGCAGCTCGATGATATCGTCGTTGGTGACGGCGATGCCAAGGGCGCGCAGGAACATCGTGGCGCTCTGCTTGCGCTTACGGTCGATGGAGACCATGAGCTGGTCGCGCTTGTCGACCTCGAACTCAAGCCAGGCACCGCGGGACGGGATGATCTGGGCCTTGTAGATCTGCTTGCCCGAATCCATCTCGGAGCTGTAGTACACGCCCGGGGAGCGGACGAGCTGCGAGACGACGATACGCTCGGTACCGTTGATGATGAAGGTGCCCTGATCGGTCATCATGGGGAAGTCGCCCATGAAGACGAGCTGCTCCTTGATCTCGCCGGTCTCCTTGTTGGTGAGACGGACGTCGGTCAGAAGCGGAGCCTGATAGGTCATATCCTTCTCGCGGCACTCCTCGACGGTGTGCGCGGGGTCGCCGAACTGATGCTCGCCGAAGGTAACCTCGAGAACATGGTTCTGGCTCTGGATGGGGCTGGATTCCTTGAACGCCTCACGAAGGCCCTCGTCCTTAAAACGCTCAAAGGATTCCCTTTGAACAGAGATAAGGTTGGGGAGCTCCATGGCCTCCGGGATTTTCCCGAAGCTGACGCGCTTGCGCTCAGTGGCAGTGTATGCGTAGGTCACCAGGTTTTTCCTCCTTCACGGAAATGCTCGGTGGGTTGGCGAGGCATAGCTTCGCCAGTTATCGCAACCTAATAGTTTATCAGGTACCGACCGTTGGGCAAGAAAAGCCTTGACGCGATTGAGTTTTTGGAGTAGCAAAGTTTTTCGACGGAAAACACGCAGGTAGATGTATGTGTATCGAACATCTGTTCATATATTTTCTGTGAACAGGGAGCCAGCAATCGCAGCTCTTATAAAAAACGGGCGCGAACCGAAGTCCGCGCCCGTAAATGTCGATGCCCGAAGGCTTACTTACGCATCAATCCGCCGCGCTCGTCGATGGCGTCCCAGAAGGCGCTGGCAAAGCGGGGGTCGCTTGCAGCCATGAGGGCGTTGGTGGCCATCCAGCCAGAGGGAGTGCCGGTGTCGTAGCCCGACAGCGGGTCGATGACGACTGCATACATGGCCTCGCGGTCGAGCGAACGTGCCATGGCGTCGGTCAGCTGGATCTCGCCGCCCTTACCGGCCTGCTGATCGGCCAGCAGGTCCATGACCAGCGGGCTCAGCAGGTAGCGACCAACGATGTACAGGTTGGACGGAGCCGCCTCGGGAGCGGGCTTCTCGACCAGGCCGCCGATGCGCCAAACGGCACCGGGCTCGTCGTCGGCGGCATTCTCGAAGCCCTCGAGAGAGCCCACGCGATCGCCGGCGATAACGCCGTAGCGGCTGACCTCCTCGGGAGCGCACGCGGCAACGGCGATAACCGAAGCGCCACCGTGCTCCTTGGAAACGGCGAGCATCTTATCGCAGATGTCGCGGTTGGGCACAACGTAGTCGCCCAGAAGAACCAGGAAGTTCTCCCCCGCCACAGCGTCAGCGGCAGAGCGAATGGCGTGACCGAGGCCCTTGGGCTCGTACTGATAACGGAAGTCGACCGGCATACCGCCCGCATGGGCGACGGCGTCGGCATAAGCATCCTTGCCGCGCTCGCGCAGCAGGTTCTCGAGCGAACGATCGGGCTGGAAGTAGCTCAGCAACTCGGGCTTGCCGGGAGAGGTGACGATAATGGCATCATCGACCTCCTCGGGGTCGAGCGCCTCCTCAACGACGTACTGGATGACCGGCTTGTCGAGCACCGGCAGCATCTCTTTGGGCGTGCACTTGGTGCCAGGCAGAAAACGCGTGCCAAGACCGGCGGCGGGGATGATTGCCTTCATGTTATTCAAGGATCCTTTCGCAGGCGCAGGATGCGCCCTGTGCGTGCGGCACGGCGGCCGCAGACCAAATTGCGATACCGAAGTATCTTACCGCCGGAGACATACGTCACCGTAAGGCAAACGCAATTCTTCAGCAGGTCAACGCAAATTATTGCTCGAATGGTGCAATTTTACGCCCCAGCGGTAACGGGATTGGCACGGCGAAGACAACGGTGTTCTGCGTGCCGAGCAATGGGAATGAGAGGCCAAAACAAAAAAGACGGGGCTCGCAATGCGAACCCCGTCTGCAAAGAAATCTGGCGAGAAAGCCTGATTACTTGAGGGTGACAGCAGCGCCAGCAGCCTCGAGCTTCTCCTTGGCAGCCTCGGCGTCCTCCTTCTTGGCACCCTCGAGAACAGCCTTGGGAGCGCCCTCGACGACCTCCTTGGCCTCCTTCAGGCCAAGGTTGGTGAGCTCACGGACGGCCTTGATGACCTGGATCTTGTTGTCGCCGAAGCCCTCGAGCACGACGTCAAACTCGGTCTTCTCCTCGGCCTCAGCAGCGCCAGCAGCGGGAGCGGCGACAACAGCGGCAGGAGCAGCGGCGGAAACGCCGAAGGTGTCCTCGATAGCCTTAACGAGCTCGGAAGCCTCGAGAAGGGTCATTTCCTTAAGAGCATCGATGATCTCATCGGTGGTAAGCTTAGCCATTTCTAAGTCCTTTCGGTTTCCGTGTCTGTGCACGGAGATCAGTTAAAACACGGCGCGAATGCGCCAGGGGTGCGACGTTGCCGCCGCGGGTGAAAGCAGCGACTAGGCTGCCTTCTGCTCGGAGACCTGCTGGATCGAACGAGCGAGACCAGAGGAAACGCCGTTGACGCAGACAGCGATGTCGCGAGCGAAACCGGAGATGAGACCGGCGATCTGGCCGAGAAGCTGATCCTTGGTGGGCAGCTCGGCGATAGCCTTAACATCATCAGCGGAAACGGCCTTGCCGTCGGAGATACCGCCCTTGATCTCAAGGACGCCCTTGGACTTAGCAGAGAAGTCCTTAAGGGCCTTAGCGGCCTCGACCGGCTCGGACTCGTAGAACACATAAGCGACGGGGCCGGCGAGGATCTCGTCGAGCTCGGGCTGCTCCTGGTTCTTGAGAGCGATCTTGACCAGGTTGTTCTTGTAGACCTTCATCTCGGCGCCGCACTCGCGAAGCTGATGACGCAGCTCCTGAGCCTGCTTAACCGTCAGACCGTTGTAGTTGACGACGAACAGACCGGCGTTCTCGGCGATACGGGACTCGATCTCTGCAACCTTGTCGATTTTGTACTGCTGGGGCATGAATTACACCTCCTCGAATTCTTTCCGGGCACGGTCCGCCACAAGGACGTGACGGGGGCATGTCCAAAAAGAAAGCCCCCGCGCTGCATGAGCGACGGGGGCGAGAAGACATATCTACTCGACCACCTCGGCTGGCGGGATATCCCATTAAGCTCGCGGGCGATGCCCGTTTGCACCGGCTGTCTCTGGCAGCGGATTCGTGCGTGAACCGAAAGTATTATGGCGGGGACCCCGGCGTCGGTCAACGGCAACCCTGGCTGCACACAATTCCACCATCTCGGTCGCGCCGCCGAAGGCCAGGCGCAAGCTTTTCGCTCGGTCAGGTCCTGGGCTCGCACGAAGAGCACATTAAGTGCTCTTCGGCTCGTGCGGAATCTACGAAAAGCTTGCGCCTGGCCTTCGGCGGCGCGACCTGCGTCAACTATGGGGCAGCCCGGTTTTCCGTTGGCCGGCGCGCCCCACTCATAATGCTTGGGTCGGTGGGCTGATGTGTTGCGTCCCTGATGGCTACAGGGTTGAAATGAAGGTGGACAGGCGATTTAGGCCTTCGTCCAGATCTTTGTCGGAGACGCAGTAGCTGAGGCGGATGTGGCCTTCGGTGCCGAAACAGTCGCCTGGGACTAGGGCTACGTTTGCTTCTTTGATGGCTTTGATACAGAAGTCTTTGCTGGTTAGGCCATACTGTTTGATGCTCGGGAAAGTGTAGAAGGCTCCTGCGGGCTCTACTACGTCGAGGCCCATGGCGTCTAAGGCTGCGAGTACGCGTTCGCGGCGGGCTCGGTAGACTTTGAGCATGGGGGCTGGGTCGACGGTCAGGGCTCGGGCTGCGGCGTCCATCTCGAAGGAGACGGCGCTCGATACTAGGTATTGGTGAGCTTTTGCGATCTCGGCGATGACGGGGGCTGCGGCTGCGAGCCAACCTAAGCGCCAGCCGGTCATGGCCCAGGGCTTGGAGAAGCTCTCGATAACTACCGTCTGATCGCGAAGCTCCGGGTGACGCTGGGCAAATCGCTCGTAGCCGTCCACGTAGACCAGGCGGTTATATACGTCGTCGCAGATTACGTAGATGCCCGTCTGGTCTGTCACGCGCGCCACGGCGTCGAGCGACGCCGCGTCGAGGATGCAACCCGTGGGATTGTTGGGCGAGCAGATGACGATGGCCTTAGTCGCCGGTGTCACGCAATCACGAAGTGCGTCTTCGTCAATCTGGAATTGTGCAGGCTCTGTATCCAAAAAGACCGCTTTGGCATGATTGGCCACGACGATGCTCTCGTACAGGCCAAAGGCCGGCGTTGGGATAATGACCTCGTCGCCGGGGTTGAGCATAGCCATAAATGTTGCCGACAGGGCCTCGGTCGCTCCGTCGGTCAGGATGACCTCGTCGGCCGAAAACGTAAGGCCCGCGTCCCCCATGTAGGCAGACAGCGCCTCGCGCAGGGCGGGGCGACCGTTGTTGGGCGGATAGTGCGTGTCGCCGCGGCCCAGCGCGGCGGTCACCTCGGCGCTAATCACATCGGGCGTGGGAAAATCAGGCTCGCCAAGCGCAAGCGCGATGCACCCCGGATGCTGGGCGGCGAGCGCATTGATCCGACGGATGCCGGAGGGCTTGAGCGTGGCAAGCGAGGTATTCATGGGCAGACGCATGGCGTTCCTTTCGTAAGGGTTGCACTAGGATAGCGCGGCGAGACGCCGCCAGACGGTGTAACCTAAACGGAAACCAACCGGAAAGGAGGCGGCATGGAGACGACCGCACACGGCGATATACCAAAAACGCTGTATAACATCGCGTTTGTCAGTATTCCCGAGAGCGCCGATCTTGAGTTTTTGCTCTGGGACCTCCAGGATGCCATCGCCGCCTATGCCCAGCTTTCTGGCACCGTACTCCCCCGCCCAGTCAACTTGAAGGCAAATGATGCCGGTGCAGTCGATGGCATGGTGCTCGCTGTTGACGATGCATTTGATGATGAGGCTATGATTGCTGTCGAGCAGATACTCGATCGCCTTGGGAATACAGAGACACGCATCTATGTCGTCGTCCAGGCCCTGTCAAAAAACAACAAGCAGGCGGACGAAGTCCTCGACCGCTTGCACCGGGCATGCATTCTACGTGACCTGCCATGGTGCGACGGCGTTGTCATCTGTGCCGGCAGCGGCATCGCAGCGCTTCACCATTCCCCACGCATGGGCGTCTTGCGCCGACCATTTTCGGAAGCGATGGATAAGCTTGTAGGCGCTGTGCGCATGGGCTGCTCCATCGAGCATGCGCAGCTGCTTGGCGGTGGCAATGCCGGTAGTGTCGATGCCGACGGCATGGTGCGTGCCAGGCCCGCCGTGCCCGCACCAATCTGGCGCGTCATCATCAAACGCCTCGGCACCCGCGCCCAATCAGATATCTAAATTACAGAGCGCCCCAATCAACGGCATCGCGCCAGCGCTCGACAAGGCGTTCCAGGCGCCATGCCGCATTGGCGGGACTTGTCGACGGCAGAACGATGGCGGGCAGCCCGGTGCGTTCTTGTAGATAGCGCCTGTAGAGCCGACCAGCTGTGCCACCGTTGCATATCACCTGCTCAATGGGGGCTGCGCCGGTAATGCACTCGATATGTGCCGGCACAACGTTGCGAATGCTCGCGTCACTCGAGCCCTTAATGTCGCAGCTCTCAATCACATCCCATAGGGCTACGCCGCCGTAAAGCAGCATAGATCGCTTGACGGCAATGGAGGCATCGAGCGCCGCGTGCTCACCGCTTGCCAAAGGATCGCCCTCGTTGGGCGGCACAGGCACACCGAGGCACGCGGCCATCACGCGCCAAAAGCGATTCTGCGGATTGCCATAGTAGAAGGCATTGGCGCGCGAAAGCACCGAGGGAAACGACCCGAGCACCAAAACGCGCGAGTGCTGGTCGAACACGGGCTCAAACCCATGCTCAATATGTTGATAGCCCTCGTCGGACGCCGCCATGATCTAGGCCCTCAACAGATAGCGCACCTCGTAGGGCGCAAGCTCGAGGGTGCCCGTCAGCTCGACCGCGAGCGCGTCGTCGGCAAGCAGATCGACAAAGGAGCCGTTGAGCTCGCCGGCGCCAAAGGTGTAAGGCTCGCCCACGGCGTTCACCGCCACGAGCACCGTCGCGCCGTCACAGGCGCGCTCGAACAGCAGCTGCTTGTTCTGGATCACCACGTTGCGATAGGCACCGTAGTTGAGGGCGCGGGCCGCCGCGCTGTCTGTCGAGCGCAGGTGCGTGAGCTGCTTGATGAAGGCCGTCAGCTCGTTGGGCGCAGGCTCATCGAGCGCAGGTCGCAGCGCCCAGTCGCCATCGGGGCCGCCCTTTTCGCCAGGAATTCCCCACTCGCTACCATAGTAGACGCACGGGATGCCCGGCATGCCAAAGAGCATGCCATAAGCGGGGCGCAGGCAGGACTTGTCCGTCAGGATGCTTGCCAGGCGCGGCACATCGTGGTTGTCGACAAAAGACAGCAGGTGTTTGCCGCGGTAGATGCACCACGGGTCGCCGCCAAACTGACGGTGCAACGAGTGGGCGATCTCGAACATGTTGACCGAGTTAAAGCTGGAGTACAGGCCCTTGTAGCACTCGTAGTTGGTGCAGGAGTCGAGCATCTCGTCGTTGACGATCTGGTTGTAGTCGCCGTGGAGCGTCTCACCAATCAGCACAAAGTCGGACTTGAGCTCACGGGTAAAGGCGTGCAGGCAGCGCATGAAGTCGCGGTCGAGCATATAGGCGACGTCCAGGCGCAGGCCGTCGATGCCAAAGACCTCGGCCCAGTGACGCACGGACTCAAGCAGGTAATCAACCACAGCGGGGTTTTGCAGGTTGAGCTTCACAAGCTCAAAATGGCCCTCCCAGCCCTCGTACCAAAAGCCGTCGCCGTAGCACGAGTCACCGTCGAAGCTGATGTGGAACCAGTCCTTGTACGGCGAATCCCACTTGCGCTCCTGCACATCACGGAAGGCCCAAAAGCCGCGACCGACGTGGTTGAAGACGGCATCGAGCACCACACGGATGCCGTGGGCATGCAGCGTCTCACACACGGCGGCAAAGTCGGCATCCCTACCCAGGCGGCGGTCAATATGGCGCAGGCTGCGCGTGTCGTAGCCGTGGCTATCGGACTCGAGCGGCGGGTTGATGAGCACGGCGCCAACGCCGAGTTCCTGCAGGTAGTCGGCCCATTGGGCGATCTTCATGATGGGAGCGTCGGGATTGGGCGCGGCGTTGGCAACCTGGGCGAGCTCGTCCTCGGCAACGGGCGCGGCATTCTCGTGCGGAGCTCCGCAAAAGCCCAGCGGATAGATCTGATAGAACGTCGTCTCGTATGCCCACATAACAGCCTCCCAGAAATCCTTCACGCAACGCCACCCATTGTATGCCCAGCTTGTATCCTCTTCCCCAAAATAAGTTGCGGTGGAATAGTTCCTGCTTGGGTCTTCAGAGGCCTTAAACAAGAACTATTCCACCGCAACTGATGAGGGGACGTGATTAGGCGACGGGCTTGGCGCGGCGTATGGCCGGGAACAGCACCGTAATGGCGAGGATGACGCCCACGACGGCGATCGCCCCGCCCGCAAAGCCGATCCAAGCGATACCGGGACCCGAAACCACGGCGCCGCCGATCGCGGTGCCCGTGCCAATACCGAGATTGAACAGGCCCGAGAAGATCGACATGGCGACAGCCGACGAATCCGCGGGCGTGTACTTGATGAGCTCGGCTTGAAACGCCACATTAAAGGCCGTGGCGCAGCAGCCCCACAGCGCGCAGACGGCAAGCACTGCCGCGAGCGACGATGCGGCCGGACCCATGAGCAGCAGGGCCGCCGGCACGCCGGAGAGCGTAATTGCAAGGAACGGGAAGCGATGCCCATCGAACAGGCGGCCAAACAGCCAGCTTCCGAGCAGACCAGAGCAGCCGAACGCCGTCAGCGTCATAGTGATGGCGCTTGCGTCGACATGCGCGACCTGAGCCAGGAAAGGCTCGATATAGCTATAGCCCGCGTAATAGCCGGTCGCCATGAACACCGTGACCACATAGAGTGCGATGAGGAACGGGTTCTTGAGCAGCTCGGGCAGCTGCTTGAGCGTAAAACGCTCGCCCGCTGGCATGACAGGAAACACCGTGGCCTGGTAGACGACCGCGACAGCAGACAGCGCTCCGACCACGGCAAACGTCATGCGCCAGCCCACGGCCAAGCCAATGGCGCGACCGAGAGGCAGGCCAAAGATCTGCGCGATGGACGAGCCCGTAGCGATCATGCTGATGGCGAGCGCGCCGTGGCGCGTGTCAACCAGACGCGAGGCCATAATCGAGGCGACCGACCAGAACACGGCATGTGCGCAAGCGACCACCAGGCGCGCGCAGACCAGGATGGGATAGGTCGGCGCCACAGCGGACAGGAACTGACCGAGCGAGAACACGGCCAGCACGCCCAGCAGCATCCGCTTGAACTCAAAGCGCGAGGCGAACACCATGAGCGGCAGCGACAGCAGCATGACGCCCCAGGCATAGACCGAGATCATGATGCCCGCCTGGGCCTCGGTGAGCGAGAACGACGCGGCGATATCAGTCAAAAGGCCGATGGGCATAAACTCCGACGTGTTGAACACGAACGCACAGCAGGTGAGCCCGATAAGCGGGAGCCACTGCCTGAGTGCGATACCACCTTGCTTTGTTTGGGCCATATAGGAAAACCTCTCCGATTATCTTGAGCGGTGGGCGATTATAGCAATGAGAAGTCTATAAAATGAGCAACAAAAGAATTCTTGGAAAACGATCGTTAACAGACGGCGCGCCAATTCTACTTAGAAAGCAAGGTACGCAGGAACTCAATGTCGAAAACGCGGCTTCATCTTCGGGCTATCGCGCCTGCTCGGATACGCACAAGGACACCCCCATGAGCACGTCAATTTCGAGCCAACTCGCAACCGCACAATGAACTAGCAAAAGAAGGATATAAGCAAACGCCCCATTATAAAGTCCCTCATGTACAAGCGCCGTCACTGAAAGTGCCGACGGCAGCGCCGCACTCGAAACTACCCATCCAACAAGAACCTGGATAGCGCAACTTGCAACCAGGTTCCATGCCACTAGCAGCGTTGCGGGACGCGCGATTTCTCTGCAGGAGGAACGAAGCACCGTGACCGAACGCATGATGTAGCGTGGTGCAAACCGAATGCCTCGTAGTCCCCTCTGCTCCACGCCCGCATCTTCAATTAACACGAATACGAACGACGCGGAAAGAAGCGTCACGATTACTGCCACCACAAGCGAGCACAACACCCCGAGCTGGCTGCTCGCAAGCGAGGCAAAGACTACAATTGCCGATAAAATCAAGTGAACCAAATAAATTAGCAGCGCCCCAGAAATCTGGAGGGGAACCGTCGAGGCCAAGAGATAAACCGGAGGGGTTCGAGCAGGTTGCACCGTCTCTTTGGACCGGTCGACGGCAAATAATGAAAAAGCCACATTCGATAGAAGCAGGTTTAAAAAGGCCGCGACCACAGTGCAAATAAGCGTAATGGACGGATTGATATAGGCGAGCTCAGTTGCAACGTTTGATACACCAATTTGAAGCGCGCTCATAACAAACAAGGGGATATATAACGCCATCGTGCAGCCACTCCGGCATCCCTTCGCCCGATCGCCCGATTCCAGAAAGACATTGAAGTTCTCTCGCAAGTTCACTCTATACCCGTTTTCTTACTAGGCAGGGCGAACGAGCGCCAATATAAACGCCGGTCCGCCCATCCATGATTTCTAGTTTTAACGTCCAGACTAGTCTGTCCAGCCGTCGATGTAGTCGCGGTTAAGCTCAAAGTACTGCGCGGCGATGTCTTTCGCCAAGGAGTACGAATTAACGAGCGGGTGCATCGCGAGGCTCTCGACAATGTCGCGCTTCGATCGGTTAACGATGCCACGCGCCACGGTGCGCTCGTAGTACTTGACGCGACGAATCAATTCGAGGTTTCCCGCGGGCACAGAATCGGCTTCGACGCGATGCGGTACACAGCCATCGGTGGAGATATCGCACGTTGACTCGATGACATCTGTATCGAGAAGGCCGGGGATGGCGCCATTGTTGGGGGTGCACAGGATCATCTGCTGCGTCTTGCCAGAGCGAGCAATATCCATGAAACGGAGCGCAACACCTGCGTATCCGCCAGCATCTTTGCCGTACACGTCAAACGTCCACGGCTTGTCGCGGTGAATACCTGTCTCGGCCGCCATGTAGTTGTTTTCGCGCATTCCGTACCACTTCTCAAAGCACGCGAGGCCCTTTTCGAAGTCGTTCTCAATATCGATAGATGCAAGCTCGCTCGTCATTTCTCGATTAATTTCTTCGATTAGTTCGCCGCGCGTCTGGGGCGAAGAGAGAACGTTGGCAACGGCGCGCTCGCGATAGTAGAAATAGTATAGGTACTCATTTGGCACGCATCCGCGATTTAGAACGAGATCCTTCTCGAAGAACCTAAGATCCGTATGAGCATATGCCCCGTCGTCGTGGATCAAGTCGGGCATGATGTCCTCGCCGTCAACCGTCACATTGCGGAAGAACGAGAGGTGGTTGAGTCCATAGCACTCGCCCTGAACCGATGCGGGATCAACGCCTTTATACTCGGCAAACTGATGCAACATGCCCGAGGGGGCATCGCAAATGCCATAAGTAAAATCGTAGCCCATATCGCGTAAGGCCTGAGATACGACGCCAGCGGGATTAGTAAAGTTAAACACCTTGACGCCCGGCTTTGCGTACTTCTTGATTAACTCGCAATACGAAGCAAGCGCAGGGACGGAGCGCATGGCAAAAGACACGCCGGCTGCGCCAGTCGTCTCTTGGCCAAGAACCCCATGTGAGAGAGCAATGCGCTCATCGCGAACGCGCATATGGTCCCCACCGACGCGAATCGTCGTGATCACGTAATCGGCGTCCTTAACGGCCTCGACTGCATCGCCCGTCAGTGAAAAATTAAGCGTGGGGCAAAGCATGCCCGAGACATGGGCGGCAAGGCCACCGTAGATGCGCAGCTTCTCGGGATCATTGTCCATAAACACAAGTTCATCGATTCCAAGCGATGACGCCTGCTGGGCTATGCTCTTTGCCAAAAACATGGAGCGGACGCCACCGCCGCCTATGACCGTAAGTTTCATATCGAAACCCCCAATTAGCACATTCAATATTGCATGGTTCGCCTGTGTATGGATATTGTATCCAGCATGGAGGGCCGCTTCCCGCCCCGGCTGCAAGGCGGGAAAGGAATTCCCCAAGGAGTTATTATTTACGCAACGGAAGCGGCCACACACGTCCGGCGGGAAGGGAGCACCGATGGTTGATAAAAAGCAGATTTCCAAGCTCTACTCAGCCGCAAAGCTATCCGAAACCGAGCAAAGCGTACTCGAATACCTGCTCAACAATATCGACACCCTCGATGATATTGGCATAAAACCCGTCGCCATGGCATGCTTTACCAGCATGACGACAGTCATCAGGCTTTCGAAAAAGCTCGGCTACCGTGGCTACCGCGAAATGATGTACGATCTCAAGCACCTTCAGCATGTCTCCCGCGAAATGAATCAATCACTCAAAGACAGTAGCGTCCACTTCGTATGCCACACCGGAGATGTAGACGTATTCATCGCCGCACTGCATCGCAACAGAATGATCGGAGTAAACGGAGAGGGCTTCTCACGCATCGTTGCGCAGTACATGGCGACCAAGCTCGTTGGACTTGGCTTTTTGGCCGTCATACAGGACTTCCTAGAAACCGATCAGTTTGTCGAATCCAACCGAAATACGCTCAGCTGCATGATGCTCATATCCAAATCGGGCCAGACAGAAGCCATCCTGGAAACCGCAAGGGCATGCCACGACGCGGGCATTACGACCCTCGCGTTTACCGGCAACGAAGACAGCGAGCTCGCCAAGACGGCAGACGCGATCTTTACGATACATGACGATCACCCAATGGATCTTAAGAACGTTAAGCCTAACTGCTTTACCGGAAGTTGTATTCTCGCATTCGAAGAACTATTGAGTATCTGCCTTGACAATCTAAAACAAGAAGGCTTGGCTCCCTAAATCATGCGATAGGAAGCCAAGCCCTAGAATTGCGCTATGCAATTGAAAGCCACTTGCGCGTTTTACTCGTCACCGAGAACTTCGTGCACCTCAGAAGCGACTTCGCCGACACGAGGACCGTAAATGACCTGGATTGCCTTGTCGCTCAGGCGGATAACGCCCATAGCTTCAAGATTCTTGGTGAACACCTCGTCGTCTGCAACCTTAGAACCATCCTTGACAATCACGCGAAGACGTGAGATGCAGTTGTCAAGATCATCAATGTTGTCGGCTCCACCAAGCGCTTCGACAATGCCAACAGCAAGCGCGCTGTCCTTGGTCGCACGGCCCTGGACTGTCTTCTCGGGAGTGCTATCAGACTCGCCCTTTGCCTCAGCGGCCTTTGCCTCGAACTCGGCTCTGCTGTTGATCAACTCAATATCGTCACCATCGTCTCGACCGGGCGTCTTGATATCGAACTTAGTAATAAAGAACCGGAAGAGGAAGAAAGCTGCCAGGAAAAAGGCGGGGAGCAGAATAAGGTACGGAAGCAGATTAAGCTTCTCGGGGCGGAATAAGAATGGGATCAGGTCCTTGATATTTCCCTGGTACACCGAAACGCCCATTGCCTCCGAGAGAACTTCACCCAGTCCGGAAAGCGGAGCGTAAACGCCAAAGTAGAGCCAGGGGGCGGCAAACAGGAACGTAAAGAGAATAGGCTCCGTAACGCCAAAGAAAACAGTCGAAATCACTGTGGGGATTAAAAGACCAGCAACCTTCTTGCGGTTCTGGGGCTTGGCACAAGACCACATAGCAAGGGCGATGCCCGGGAACAACGCGTAATCGTTAATGCCATAGCCAGCCATGAAGGCCCTAACCAAGAGCTTGTCGCTACTGGGAGAAGCTAGCTGTGCAAGCTGAATAGCGCTATTGCCCACCACGCGCGTTCCGTCGACGACCATGGAGCCGCCAAGCTCAGTCCAATACATGGGCGTCTCGAGCAGCGGATGCAAGCCAAACGGCACAAGGCTCTCGAGCACCCAGCGATAGACAAACGTACCGACCAGACCGGAGCCTTTCACGAACGTCGCAATACCCGAGAAGCATCCACCGATGACGGGCCAAACGAAGTACATGATGCCGCCCAGGACGCCACCGGCGACCAGCGATACAATGGGAACCGTTCGACTGCCCGCAAAAAACGCCAGCGCCGTTGGAAGCTTGGTCTTGTAAAAACGGCCGGTGATCCAGGCGACCAGGCAGCCCACGATAATGCCGCCAAAGACACCAGAGCTGTAGCCAAAAAAGCCGAGCGAGGTAGTGTAGAGTGCGGACTGCTCACTCGCCTGAATGGACGTAAGGCCGACCTTCTGAAGAGCTTCCACCGTTGTATTGTCGGCAGCCAAGCCAGCTGCTCCAAGCAGAATCTCAACCGTCTTGAGCATGGTGAGATAGCAGACAAGGGCAGAAAAGGCAGCCCAGCCCTTCTCTTTGCGAGACAAGGAGAAGGCGCAGCCGACGGCAAACAAAACACCGAGGTTTCCAATGATTACCTCGCCGAGACCCTTAAATACCGAGAAGAACGTAAAGAGCGGCGAAGCGGCATACCAGTCCCAATTAACGCCAAGGGACACAAGGGTCAGTTCGGTCGTAAAAACGCTACCGATACCCAAAAAGAGACCGGAAATGGCAATGAGCGTAATCGGAACGAGCATTGCCTTTCCGAACGATTGGAATTTTTCTTTCATCAATTCCCTCCTCAATGAGCCTCTACAAACGACTATTGCACCCCACGTCCCCACACAGGCGAAACGGAAGACATGTTCGGCAATAGACACAAAGTGATTGTAGAAAGGGGCACACAAAATGCGCATCGGCATCGCGTAATGCGGTTAAATCGACTGACGATTGCAAGTATTTACGAATCCGTAAACGGCAGCAAATAGGCAGCGAACGGCAACCTGCAGCGTAGGACAGTCCCCGCAGGCCGACAATTACCGGTATTTTGGCTCATATTTATTGAATTGTTGCTCGCCCAAAAGCGCGGAGCATCAACGCGCCCCTAAGCCAGCCCCAGCAATATGCCCGCCGAATGCACGACAAACGCCACGATCCAGGCGACCGTCACCTGAAACGCGAATACGGCCACGGCGTAACGCCCGCCCAGTTCGCTCTTGACGGCGCCGATGGCCGCCACGCAGGGCGGGTACAGCAGCGTAAAGACCAAGAACACGTAGGCGGTGAACGGCGAAAACATGGTCGACAGTGCCGCGGGCGACGTAGCACCCAAAAGCACGGTGAGGGTCGAGATGACGCTCTCCTTGGCAATAAGTCCGGTGACGAGCGCCGTGGATGCGCGCCAGTCGCCAAAACCGAGCGGGGCCAACACCGGCGCGATGATGCTACCCAGACCGGCAAGCAGGCTTTGCGACTGGTCGGCGACCACGTTAAAGCGGATATCGAACGTCTGCAGGAACCAGATGACCACCGTAGCGGCAAAGATAATGGTAAAGGCCTTGGTGATGAAGTCCTTGGCCTTATCCCATGCCAGCATCACCGTCGTCTTGACGCTCGGCGGGCGGTAATTGGGGAGCTCCATGATAAACGGCACCGGGTCGCCCTTAAATGCCGTGCGGTTGAGCACCAGGGCGGCAATGCAGCCGACCACGATACCGATCAGATAGAGCGAGACCATGGCGGGGACCGTCGCCTGCGGGAAGAATGCTCCGCACAGCAAGCCGTAAACCGGCAGCTTGGCCGAGCAGCTCATAAACGGCGTGAGCATGACGGTCATCTTGCGGTCGTGCTCGGACGGCAGCGTGCGCGTCGACATGATGGCCGGCACGGTGCAGCCAAAACCGACGAGCATGGGCACAAAGCTGCGGCCCGACAGGCCAAAGCGACGCAGCACCTTATCCATGACAAAGGCCACGCGTGCCATGTAGCCGGAGTCTTCCAGAATGGAGAGGAACAAGAAGAGCACGACGATAATCGGCAGAAAGGTCAGCACGCTGCCCACACCCGTAAGCACGCCGTCGACAGCCAGCGAGCGCACCACGTCGTTGGTACCGAACGCCTTGAGGCCCGCATCGGCCGAGGCGATGATGACCGCGATGCCGTCCTCCATGAGTCCCTGCAACGCCGCGCCGATCACGCCAAACGTCAGCCAAAAGACGAGGCCCATGATCACCAGAAACGCCGGAATGGCTGTGTAACGACCTGTCAGGATGCGGTCAATCTTGACGGAGCGCACGTGCTCGCGGCTTTCGTGCGGCTTGACGACGCAGCGCCCGCACACGTCGCCGATAAAGCTAAAGCGCATATCGGCCAGCGCGGACAGGCGGTCGGTGCCGGCCTCGCCCTCCATCTGGGAAATAATGTGCTCGATGGCGTCGAGCTCGTTGCGGTCCAGGTGAAGCGCCTCCGTCACCAGCTCGTCGCCCTCAACCAGCTTGGTCGCCGCAAAACGCACCGGGATATGCGCCGTCACGGCATGGTCCTCGATAAGGTTGGCGATACCGTGGATGCAGCGGTGCAGGGCTCCGCCGTCCGGGCCATCGGGCGCGCAAAAGTCCAGGCGGCCGGGACGCTCGCGGAACCGCGCCACGTGCAGAGCGTGTTCCACCAGCTCACCGATGCCCTCGTTGCGGGCAGCGCTAATGGGGACAACAGGCACGCCCAACAGGCTCTCGAGCAGGTTGACGTCGATGGCGCCTCCGTTGGCCGTTACCTCGTCCATCATGTTGAGCGCGATGACCATGGGGCGGTCGAGCTCCATAAGCTGCAGCGTCAGGTACAGATTGCGCTCAATGTTGGTGGCGTCAATGATGTCGATGATGGCGTCCGGACGCTCATCGAGGATGAACTGACGGCTCACGACCTCTTCGCCTGTGTACGGCGACAGGGAGTAAATGCCAGGCAGGTCGGTAACGCTCGCCTCGGGATGGTTACGGATGGTGCCATCTTTGCGGTCGACAGTCACGCCGGGAAAGTTACCGACGTGCTGGTTGGAGCCCGTCAGCTGGTTGAATAACGTGGTCTTGCCGCAGTTTTGGTTGCCGGCAAGGGCAAAGTGCAGCGGCGCGCCCTCGGGCACGGCCGTCTTTGCCGCACGGGGCGAATACGTTCCCTCGCCCAGGGCCGGATGCTCCGTCGTGCCGATTGCGGCGTTAGCGCGCGGACCCGTATCGGTGTCGTGAATACCCACAAGCTCGATGCGAGCGGCATCGTCCTTGCGCAGTGTCAACTCGTAGCCACGCAGGCGAATCTCGAGCGGGTCGCCCATGGGGGCGTACTTCATCATGGTGACTTCGGTGCCCGGCGTCAGGCCCATGTCCAAAATATGCTGTCGGAGTGCCTGATCGTCCGATGCCACCGATGCGACAACGGCGTCCTTTCCAATCTCGAGTGTATCGAGCTTCACGTCCGTGTTCCTCCCCCGGCGCCCACAGGGCGTTGTATTTATGTTCACCATGGCTAACCGTTTGCCATGGCTAACCAATTTTAACCATGCATGATAGCGCGAACGCACGGCGACGTTCAATCAACAGATCGGTGCAGGGGGGACGGATTACTTTGCACCAAGCCCTTGACAACTAGGACGATGCCGATGCCTTGGAACCGACAGCGAAAGCCCGTCAGAGCGAGCGAGGTGCCTTGAAACGAGACGGCATTGACCTTCTGGTCATGCCGCCGAAGTTGAAAGGCAGATTGCCGCTCTGGCGGGCTTGTAGCGTCAAGTGGTTACGGCGTTTGGTAAAACGCCGTAGCTAAAACCCGTGGCGCTCCAGGAAGCGGAAGGCTAGGCGAATCCAAGGGCGGACCGCCACCTGCTTGTCCTCGTTGTCGACCGCGGTGTTGGCGT
Source organism: Collinsella aerofaciens (assembly GCF_964283865.1). Lineage (GTDB taxonomy): Bacteria > Actinomycetota > Coriobacteriia > Coriobacteriales > Coriobacteriaceae > Collinsella. Next base: position 204,900 of record NZ_CAXYLS010000001.1, read on the forward strand.
TGCCGAGCGAAAGGCCGTGACCGCCCTGGTCAAAGACGTGCATCTCGCATGCAACGCCCTCCTCGGCCATGCGCTGCGCAAACGGGTAGACCTGCGCGATCGGTGCCGTCTTGTCGTCGGACACGCCCCACACAAAGGTCGGTGGCATCTGACGCGAAACATGCGTGGTGGGGCAGATATCGGCCAAATGCTCGTCAGTTGCCTCGCCACCCGTCACCATCGACAGGTAGTCGTTGAGCAGATCGCGCCCCGTCTTGCCGCCCGTCTTGGGCACACGCAAGTCAATGCGCGGATCGCGCGTCTGCATGTCACGCACATAGGCAAAGTCGAGCAATGGATAACCCAGCACCACGGCATCGGGACGAATGTCGTCCGGACGCGCCCCGGCAAGTGCCGCGAAGGGGCCGGTCTTCCACTGTGTTGCCAGCGAGGCGCAAATCATGCCGCCAGCAGAAAAGCCCACGACGCACACGCGCTTGGGATCGACATGCCACTCGTCGGCGTTGGCGCGCACCGTGGCGACCATCTTGGCAAGATCTGCCTGGGGGTGCGGAAAGCTCACGTCACCCGTAGAACTCGTGACATAGTTGAGCACAAAGGCCTGGTAACCGTGATCCAAAAACGCAAACGCCACCGGGTCCTGCTCATGCGGAGCGATATGCGTAAACGCACCTCCGCCGCAGATAATCACGGCAGGGCGGCGGCCATTCGGTTTATCGGGCAGCGGCTCGGCTCCCAGATACGTAAAGGTCGCCGGATAATCCTCGGTCGGCTCCTCGCCCCACAGCGCATGGTTCTCGACAATCATATGTGCTCCCTTCGCGCAAATTATGCGCACTCTTTTTTCGCATCTAAGCGTACCCCAGTTGGGTGCAGGACGCAGAAACTCTCCGGCAATAAGTTTCCCTCCAACTGATATATCACATAATCCCAGCTCAGAGGTATCGCTGAGCAGCGTAGAATAGGGGGCGTTGACCAAGCCGCGAAACACATATGAAACGTTTCCGGCAAACCAAACGCGCGATATGCGCCTATTTAAGTTGGAGGCAACTATGGGTCTGCTCGATTCGCTTAAGTCCACCTTCACCTCGACCGGCGAGGCGTCCGTTCCGCCCGCAGCAAGCTTCGCCACCCGCGAAGGCGTCATCTATGCCCCCGTCAATGGCGTACTCGTCAACCTGGACGAGGTTCCCGACGAGACGATCGCCTCGGGCATGCTTGGCCAGGGCTATGGCATCGAGCCCATTACCGGCACCATCTATGCGCCCGCCAACGGTCGCATCGGCGCCACCACCGTCACCAACCACTCCATCGGCATGATCACCGAGGACGGTCTTCGCGTGTTCATCCATGTCGGCCTGGGCACCGTGGAAATGAACGGCAAGGGTTTTGCCCGCTTTGTTGAGATGGGCGATGAGGTCAAGGCCGGCCAGCCGCTCATCAGCTTCGACCGCGACGCCATTAAGGCCGCCGGCCACGAGGACATCGTGACCGTCATCGTCTCCGAGCTCGACCGCCTCAAGAGCATCGATCACGTCGGCGAGTCTGGCACGCTTATCGGCGGCAATCCGCTCGTCAAGCTGGGCGACCCGCTGTTGGTTGCCAAGACCAAGTAGCAAGGCCCCGCGCCACACAGCCAAAAGGCACCTCGTCAAGCGCCCGCGACCATTTGGCCGCGGGCGCTTTTCGTTTGAAAAACCATCCCGCCAATGCCTTATCTGTATAGCCCAAATGAGCCGAGCTGCTAGAATATCGAACTGTATGGATAACTATCATTCAACCGTTATGGGAGGATACGTGAACCGCACCAAAATCGCGCAGCTCTATGCCGATGCCGAGTCGCTCGGCGGCCAGACCGTCACCGTCGCCGGCTGGGTCAAGTCCGTCCGCGACATGAAGAACTTTGGCTTTGTTACGCTCAACGACGGCAGCTGCTTCCGCGACCTGCAGGTCGTCATGAACCGCGAGGCACTCGACAACTACGACGAGATCGCCCATCAAAACGTCTCGGCCGCACTTATTTGCACCGGCACCGTCAAGCTGACCCCCGATGCGCCCCAGCCTTTCGAGCTTTCTGCCACCTCCATCGAGGTCGAGGGCACGAGCGCCCCGGATTACCCGCTGCAGAAGAAGCGCGCAACCGTCGAGTTCCTGCGCACCCAGCAGCACCTGCGCCCGCGCACCAACCTGTTCCGCGCCGTCTTCCGCATCCGCTCTGTCGCGGCTGCCGCCATCCACCGCTTCTTCCAGGAGCAGGGCTTTGTCTACGTCAACACCCCCATCATCACCACGAGTGACTGCGAGGGCGCCGGCGAGATGTTCCGCGTGACCACGCTCGACCCCAAAAATCCGCCCCTCACCGAGTCCGGCGAGGTCGACTGGAGCCAGGACTTCTTTGGCAAGCATGCAAGCCTCACCGTGTCCGGCCAGCTCAATGCCGAGAACTTTGCCATGGCCTTTGGCGACGTGTACACCTTTGGCCCCACCTTCCGCGCCGAAAACTCCAACACCACGCGCCACGCCGCCGAGTTTTGGATGATCGAGCCCGAGATGGCCTTTGCCGACCTTAACGACTACATGGACAACGCCGAGGCCATGCTCAAGTACGTCCTTAAGGACGTTATGGCCACCTGCCCCGACGAGCTCAATATGCTCAACAAGTTTGTGGACAAGGGTCTGCTCGAGCGCCTGGACCATGTCGCCAACTCCGACTTTGCCCGCGTTACCTACACCGAGGCCGTCGAGATCCTGGAGCAGGCCGTCGCCGCCGGTCACAAGTTTGACTATCCCGTGAGCTGGGGCATCGACCTGCAAACCGAGCACGAGCGTTTCCTGACCGAGGAACACTTTAAGCGACCGACTTTCGTAACCGACTACCCGGCCGAGATCAAGGCGTTCTATATGCGCATGAACGAGGACGGCAAGACCGTCGCCGCCGCCGACTGCCTGGTTCCCGGTATCGGCGAGATTATCGGCGGCTCCCAGCGCGAGGAGCGCCTGGATCTGCTCGAGGCCCGCATCAAGGACCTGGGCATGAATCCCGAGCAGTACAAGTACTACCTTGACCTGCGCCGCTACGGTTCCTGCAAGCACGCCGGCTACGGTCTGGGCTTCGAGCGCTTGGTCATGTATCTGACCGGCGTGGGCAACATCCGCGACGTCCTGCCGCACCCGCGCACCGTGGGCAACGCCGACTTCTAATCGCCACAGCGCCACCCAGCGCGTTACAGCGCATCGCGCCAGCGCCTCTCGGCAAGCCGAGGGGCGCTTTTTTTCAACAGCACCCGTCAAGCTTTTGGCAAGGTTTTGGTTAGTTGAGCAGGGCTGTTGAAAACTCGACCCGCCGCTTGCCGACGGCTACCGACCGCCCAGGGCGTCCTGCGCCCCTGGGAAAGCCCCTCGTCCTAGGCTCCATACCGTCGCCACCCAAAACGGAAAGGACGTGGGCGCCATGACCGAAACCGCTGTTGAAACTTACGAGACCACGACGAGGGGCGCCGCCTCGATGGCAGCCTATCGCGCCGTTCGCATCCTGCAACTATTGAGCGAAAACACCGGTGAGGACAAGGCCATGCTTTCCGATGAGTTGATCCGGCGCCTCGCCCATCCCGACGACCCCGCCCGCATGCCCATCTCGGCGGCGCGGCGCAGCATCTACACCGCCATCTCCGCACTTCGCCATGCTGGATACGAAATTGAGTACAAGCGCGGCGTGGGGTATCGGCTCTTGACCCGTCCGCTCACCGACGAAGAGATCATCCGACTCCACGGCATGGTCATGCGCAACCGCTCTACGCCCATCGCCATTCGAAAAAGCATGGCGCAGCACCTGGTCGCCATGGCGAGTGCCGACGTTCGCGGCTACCTCGATGCACCCGAGCCTGCTCCAAGCGCAGGCGGCAAATCCACCAAGGCCACACGCACGCCCGTCAAGCGCATCGATGCCTGCGAGCTCATCGAGCAGGCCATCGACCACGGAACCACGGTGAGTTTTGATATTTCGAGTGTCACGGCACGCGGAGAGGTCGAAGTGGCACGGATGACACTCCGGCCCTTTGCCATCAAGCAACGAGACGGCATCTCGTATTTGCTGGGAACGGTCTATGACGCGCGAGGCGCCGATGACACGTTGCGTACCGTTGAGATCGGCCGCATGAGAAACGTCACCACACGTCTCCTCGACGGCAAGAAGCTCTTCGCCGCCCTGGACGAGGACGACGCCGCCTCCGCCGCATAAGACCCTCCGCCGTCCATTCGACTACCCGTACCGCCCATCCGGTTCTGTATTAAAAAACCCGCCGAGCTGTTGTAAAAATGGACATCAGCGCTACTATAGTTCCACTTGCACTTTGTCCCAGTGCAGTGTTTCCAGCCATTTTTATACTGGGGGTAATGATATGAAGGACATCACCATCAGCCGCAGGAGCCTTCTGGTCTCCGCCGGCCTGCTCGCGCTCGTCCCGCTCGCCGGATGCGGCGGCAACTCTGGTTCCGGCTCTGCTGCCGCCGGTTCCGACCACACCATCGGCGTTCTGCAACTCACCGAGCACTCCGCACTCGATGCCGCCAACGACGGCTTTGTCAAGGCCATCAAGGAGAGCGGCCTTAAGGTCAAGATCGACCAGAAGAACGCCCAGAACGACCAGTCCACGTGTAAGTCCATCGCCGACAAGTTCGTGGGCGATGGCGTCGCCCTGATCTATGCCATCGCTACGCCCGCCGCACAGGCTGCCGCCGGTGCCACCGCTGATATCCCCATCGTTGGCTGCGCCATCACCGACTACGCCGCTTCCGGCCTGGTCCAGGACAACGACAAGCCCGGCACCAACGTCACGGGCGCTTCCGACCTCACCCCGGTCGCCGAGCAGCTCGAGATGATGCAGAAGGTCCTGCCCGACGTTAAGAAGGTCGGCCTGCTCTACTGCACCGCCGAGTCCAACTCCGACGTCCAAATCAAGGCCGCCAAGAAGGAACTCGACAAGCTTGGCCTGGAGTACACCGACTTCACCGTCTCGAGCTCCAACGAGATTCAGTCCGTCGTCGAGTCCGCCGTGGGCAAGGTCGACGCACTCTACTCCCCCACTGACAACACCATCGCCGCGGGTGCTTCGCAGGTCGGCCAGATCTGCAAGGAGAATAAGCTCCCCTTCGTGACCGGCGAGGAGGGTATGTGCATGGCCGGCGGCCTGTTCACCCTCTCCATCAACTATAAGGACCTGGGCTACGCCGCGGGCGAGATGGCCGTTAAGATCCTGAAGGGCGAGGCCAAGCCCGAGGATATGCCGATCAAGCACCTCTCGAGCAAGGACCTGGTCGTCGTCAAGAACGACGAGATGGCCGAGGCCCTGGGTATCGACCTTTCCGCTCTGGACGAATAACGCGTCTAGGGCCCGCACGCGCGCCACGGCTGCGTTATTCAATATCTGAGTCATTGGGGCGAACGCTAAAGGCCGGCGTTCGCCCTGCTTGTTTCAGGTAAAACAAAACGTCTGTCCGCCGCTCTTTTATGCATTGGTACCGCTATTATGGAAAATCACGTGTCCACCCTATCCTAGGAGGTATGAAGCATGCTCATTGCATTGCAGGGCGCCGTTTCGCAGGGCGTCCTCTGGGGCATTATGGTGCTTGGCGTGTTTATCACGTTCCGCCTGCTCGACATCCCCGATATGACCTGCGACGGCAGCTTTGCCCTCGGCGGCTGTGTCTGCGCCGTGCTCATCGTCAACAATAACGTCGACCCCTTGCTCGCCGTGCTGGCCGGCATGTGCGCGGGCGCCATCGCGGGCGCCGTCACGGGCATCTTGACCACCGTCTTTGAGATTCCCGCAATCCTCGCCGGAATCCTTACGCAGATCAGTCTGTGGTCCATCAACCTGCGCATCATGGGCAAGTCCAACACGCCCATCCTTGCCAGGGGCACTATCTTCTCATCCGTCAGCAACATGACGGGCCTGCCGCAGTCCACTGTTGCCATTATCCTAGGCATTGTGCTGGCCGTGGCCATCGTCGCCATCCTGTACTGGTTCTTTGGCACCGAGATCGGCTCGGCGCTGCGTGCCACCGGCAACAACGAGTACATGATCCGCGCCCTGGGCGTTAACACCAACACCACCAAGATGATCGCCCTCGTGCTCTCCAACGCCCTCATCGGCCTCTCTGGCGCGCTTATCTGCCAGAGCCAAAAGTATGCCGACATTGGCATGGGTACCGGCGCCATCGTTATCGGTCTTGCCGCTATTGTTATCGGCGAGGTGCTCGGCCGCCTGCTGCCCGGCGGTCTCACGCAGTTTAGCGTCCGTCTTGCCTCCGCCGTCTTTGGCTCCGTGGTGTACTTCCTCATCCGCGCCATCGTGCTGCAGTTGGGCATGGACGCCAACGACATGAAGCTGCTCTCCGCCGTGATCGTCGCCGTGGCCCTGTGCGTGCCCGTGGTTTGGGAGCGCTACAAGCTCCGCAGCTCCTATACGAGGGGAGATGAGGCAGATGCTTAAGCTCTCGCACGTCAAGAAGACCTTTAACAAGGGCACCGTCACCGAGAAGCGCGCGCTTACCGGCGTCGACCTTACCCTCAATGATGGCGACTTTGTAACCGTGATCGGCGGCAACGGCGCCGGCAAGTCCACGCTGCTCAATATGATCGCCGGCGTGTATCCGCTCGATTCGGGTGTCATCGAGCTCGACGGCACCGACATCTCGCGTCTGAGCGAGTCGCAGCGCGCCAAGTACCTGGGCCGTGTGTTCCAGGACCCCATGCGCGGCACCGCAGCCGACATGCAAATTGCCGAAAACCTGGCCCTCGCCAAGCGCCGCGGCCAGCGTCGCGGTCTTTCGTGGGGCGTCACCAAGGCCGAGAAGGACGAGTACGTTGAGCTGCTCAAGCGCCTGGACCTCGGTCTGGACACGCGCCTCAACGCCAAGGTCGGCCTGCTCTCGGGCGGCCAGCGCCAGGCACTCACTCTGCTGATGGCCACGCTCACCAAGCCGCGCCTGCTGCTGCTCGACGAGCACACGGCGGCCCTCGACCCCAAGACGGCCTCTAAGGTGCTCAACCTGACCGAGGAGATTGTCGACGAAAACCATCTGACCACGCTCATGGTTACGCACAACATGAATGACGCTATCCGTCTGGGCAACCGTCTGATCATGATGCACGAGGGCCATGTGATCTACGACGTGGCCGGCGACGAGAAGAAGTCGCTCACCGTAGCCGACCTGCTGCAGAAGTTCGAGGAGGTCTCGGGCGGCGAGCTCGCCAACGACCGCATGCTGCTGAGCTAAAACCTGCCAAAAAGAGACTGGTTTATTTTGGTAGGTTTTACCTGCGCAAACGTCAAAACCGCCGCAAAGGGACAGACGCCCTTGCGGCGGTTTTCGCATATTATGTCGATAATCCAGCGTCAGCAGGGATCACTGGTTAAGAGCTAAGGAAACTGCCATGAGAAGACTCCTTCCCCGTCTTGCCTTGACCGCCGCTCTCCTCGCCGGTGCGCCCGCCGGCGCCCCAGCTTACGCCACCGCCCCCCATCCCAAGTTATCGGCCCGTCCGATGTGATCGGACGGGCTTTTGGTGGGTATCATGGTTGAACGATCATAGGAGGTTTTCCCTACATGGAATTGTTTGAGCCGATTCTCCATTTCTTTGCGCAGCGATGGGTCCACAACATCATCTGGGCCGGCATCTTGGCAATAGGCACCGCCGTCGCCGCCAAGGTCGCATCCAAGACCCTGCACCATCTGCTTAACCGAGACGACAATCCGCTTCCGGCATCGAGCATCTTCATCAACATCGCGCGCGCCGTTATCTGGATGATCGGCGGCAGCTTTATCCTCGACAACTGCTTTGGCATTAACGCAAACGCCCTCGTTGCCGCTCTTGGCGTCGGCGGCATCGCCATCTCGCTCGGCTTTCAGGACACGCTGTCAAATCTTATCGGCGGCATGCAGGTAACGTTTATGGGCATCATCAAGCCCGGCGACAATATCGAGGTCGGTGGCGTATCGGGCGTGGTCCAAGACATCACCTGGCGCCATACGACCATCGAGGACGCCTGCGGGCAGACCATCATCGTCCCCAACTCCAACATCTCCAAGAACACACTCGTGCACCTCATGCCCTTTGGGCGCGTGGCCGTCCCCGTCGCGGTCAAGGACACGTCCAAGTGGGCTTCACTGGACGCGTTGGCAGATGAGCTCACCGACGCCACCAAGGCCGCGGTGCTTCCCATCTCGGGCTTTGACAAGGAGCCCTACGTGCTCTTTAGCGAGATCGGCGACTTTGGCGTCAAGGGCAAAATCATCTTTATCGTCAGCGACGACAGCACCACTTTCACGGCAGCCGACGCCTGCATCCGCGCCATCGCCCCCATCATCGCCTAAAACCACCGCAAAGGGGACAGGCACCTTTGTGGTGGTTTCGCATCGTGGTACCATGGTTCATATCGTTGTTTAAACGACTAAGGGAGTAGACACCATGGAAGAGGCCTATCGTCAAGCACGCAAGCGCGGCGAGCAGGGACGCCGTCGCGCCATCAGCCAAAGCGAGCATCCATATCTTACGGACCTCGACAGCTTGGTCGCCCAGCTTCCCTGCGGGCAGCGCGAGAACATCGGCCTGCGGGACATTCCGCTCGAAATGGTCGTCGGCACGGTTACCAAAGGTCGCCAGTCCGCCTTTTCGTGTAACTTTATGCCGCTGCTCCCCTGGAATACCGAATTCGCCCGCAAATGGTCCAACCTCTACGATATCCAAATCTCCGAGGGCTACCGCGACCCCATCATCGTCACCGAGTTCATGCACCGCTTTTACGTCCAAGAGGGCAACAAGCGTGTCAGCGTCCTCAAATTCCTTGACGCTCCGACGGTTTCGGCCAAGGTGACGCGTCTGTACCCCGGTAAGTGGGATTCCGTCGAGAGCCGCCTGTACGGTGAGTTTTGCGCCTTTTGGTACGTATGCCCCCTGTACGAGATTGAGTTTTCGCGCGAGGGCAGCTACGAGATGCTTGCCAAAATGCTCGGCCAAGATCTTGTCGAAAAATGGCCTCAAAAGAAGGTCGACTACCTACGTCACACCTTCCTGCTCTTTAAGCGCGCCTATCTTCGCGCGGGCGGCGACCACTTGGACATTACGCCTGCCGATGCCATGCTCGTCTACCTCAACGTCTACAACCAGGACCGTCTGCTGGATACGCCGACGGATATCGTCGTCAACCGTCTGTGCAAGATTTGGCGCGAGCTTGTCATTGCCGGCAAAAGCGACGAGGACAAAGTCGATCTTGTCGAAGCGCCGCAGCCCAACGAGAAAGAGGGCGCACCGACAAAAGCTACCTCGGGCGTGCTCAACTTCTTTATGAGCAAGACCGTCTACTCCACTGCCAATCCCATGCGAATCGCCTTTATCCACGAGTTTCCCTGTGCCACGTCGAGCTGGGACAGCCTACACGACCAGGGCCGCCGGTATCTTGATGAGCACTTTGGCGGCATCGTGCGCACCGAGGCGTTCGAGGACTGCCACGATTCGGACGTGTTCTACGCCGCCGTCGAGACAGCCGTAAAGCACGGGGCGAACGTCATCTTCTCGACCTCACACCGGCTCATGGAATACACGCTCAGGGCGTCAGTCGAGTATCCCCAGGTGCGGTTCCTTAACTGCTCAATCGGCCTTCCCCACCAAAGCGTCCGCTCGTACTTTGGAAAGATGTACGAGGCCAAGTTCCTACTGGGCGCCCTTGCCGCCAGCATGGCCGACAACCACCGTATTGGCTACCATGCGTCGGTCTTCGCCTCGGGCGCGCTGAGCGAAATCAACGCCTTCGCTATCGGTGCCTCGCTGCTCGACCCTCGTGCGCAGATTATCCTCAGTTGGGGAGATGTTCCCGCCGGCGGTCTTGCCGAAGCCATGTGTCGCGAGGGCGTGAGCGTCATGACCGGCGCCGATATGTCCAAGTCTCTCGAGGACCCCACCGCCTACGGGCTTCACCGTCTGGTAAACGGCAAGGAAGTTACCGGTATTGCTATGCCGGTATGGAACTGGGGCCGTTACTACGAACTCATCGTACGCAGCCTACTGCACGGCACATGGGACGAGACCGCCGATGACCAGCAGGTGCGCGCCGTCAACTACTGGTACGGTATGAGCTCCGGCGTCATCGATATTCGCTACGCTCCGGGCCTACCCTATCAGACGCGTAAACTTGTGCAGCTGCTTCGCAACGGCATTGTCGAGGGCTCCATCAACCCATTTGGCGGCGAGCTCCACAGCCAGGACGGCGTGGTTCAGATTGAGGGCTTCCCTCCCCTGCCGAGTACGCAGATTGTCGAGATGAACTGGCTGGCTGACAACGTTATAGGCTCGATTCCGCAGCTCGATAACGAGCCGGAGGTCCGTGCCCTATGAATATCCTAGCCATTGCCGATGTAGAGGAGCGCTGCCTGTGGGAATGTTTTCGCAAGGAGCGCTTTGAGGACGTTGACCTGATTCTATCCGCAGGCGACCTGGATCCGGACTATCTTGAGTTTTTGGTCACTGTCATCAACAAACCGCTTGTGTACGTTCGTGGCAACCACGACGACCGCTACGCGCGCCATGCACCGGGCGGGTGCATTTGTGTTGAGGACAGCGTATATGTGTACCGAGGTATTCGCATTGCGGGTCTGGGCGGTTCCATGCGCTACCGCGACGGCGCGAACATGTATACCGAGCGCGAGATGGCAAAACGCATGCGCAAGCTATCGCGAAAAATCGCACTGGTAGACGGATGCGATATTCTACTTACCCATGCACCCGTCGCAGGCATGGGCGACCTGGACGACCTGCCGCATCGAGGATTCGAGTGCTTTAATGCGGCTCTTGAGTCTTGGGGTCCCGACTATATGATTCACGGGCATGTGCACCAAAGCTACGGCCCCAACTTTCAACGCGAGCGCCAACACCCATGCGGAACGAAGATTGTCAACGCCTGCGGCTATACCAAGATCGAAATTGACGAGGCGCGCTACCCCACGCGCGGTTGGAAGGCCGCTTGGCTCAACTCGCAAACCATGCGCCGCGAGCTCAAACGCCACGAAGCAATCGAGTCTTCAACCGCCAGAACCCCCTGGTAACTGCCAACAACCACCACGAAGGGGATAGGCGCCTTTATGGTGGTTTTGCTGACTCGTCCGACCTGTCCATCACGGTGCTTGTGTAATTAACGAGAACACTCATTGTTTTGTAAGGACGGCGCTCACGTGCCGTCTTTTTTTGTCAACTTATGCAGTCTCGACCGTGTTGTATGTAGAGGGACCTCGCGAGACGCCTTCCCTATATCCACCACGACCAATTGGAGGTGACACTATGCCTGCACGCCGTAACCGCAATAGCACGCTCCGATGCGATGCCGATCAGATCGAGCGGGAAGCAAAGCGCTTGGTCGACACGTATTCCGACCTCATCCTTCGATTGTGCTATTCGGCCCTTGGATCCGCTGACGACGCTCAAGACATCTGCCAGGACACGCTGATCAAGATTCTCCAACGCACTCAACCGTTCGACTCGCTCGAACACGAACGTGCTTGGGTGATCCGAGTCGCACTGAACGCATGTCGCGATATCGGCCGTACGCACGCGAATCACCCGGTTGTCGACCTCGATTCGCTCCCCGATTTCTGCGCACCCGTAACACATACCGAGCAAGAATTCGCGCAACGCGACTGCGCCATTCTTTCCGCTGTCACGGCCCTGCCTCAAGCACAGCGCATCGCCATCTTTTTGCACTACTACGCAGGCATGAGCATCAGGGAAATCGCAGACGCCGTTCACGCGACGCCAGCTGCAACCGCCCAGCACCTTAGCCGCGGACGTGCGTCACTTCGGCTTTCCTTGAAAGGAGACCACAATGACTACGAATTCGAATGGCTATCGCCACGCCCTGGAGCACATTTCGTTTACCGATAATGCGAAGCAGCACATGGCAAACTCGATTGCTCAGTCCGTCGCCTCAAGCGATGCGGCGACCGCTCAAAGCAACTTTAATGGCACGCGACGCAAGCCGCGCATCGCCCGCCATCCCGTAAGAACAGTCGCTCGCATTGCCGCTGTAACGGCAGTCCTCGCTATCGTCATTGGAGGCGCTGGCACGGCTATGGCAACAGGCGTCCTGCCGCTTCCTTCTGACATGCTTTCCGACATCTTTGACGGACCTGCTTCTCAAACCGAGATCATCGACCGTATTGGCCGGCCCGTCGGTGCTAGCTGCTCCAACAACGGAGTCACCGTGACCGCCGACGCCATCATGGGCGACAAGGATATGGTTACCATCGCCTATACGCTTACGTTCGACGATCCCGCTGCCCTGAAAAAGCTTTCCGAGCCGGGCGAGAACGGAACTATCGCCGGAAGTGTCGATGGAAACGTATACGTTGATGGCGAGCATGGCGGCCAAGGCCAATCATGGCTCATTGACAAGAACCCCAATGACTCCAGCATTCAATACTTTGCACAGTTCAGCGTTGAATCACCCGGCCTTATGGGCAGGACCGTCCGCACGCATATCAACTCTCTCGTTGTGCCACGTGCTGGCAAAGAGCTTCCCGAGTATAAGAAAATACTTACGGGCCCATGGGATCTTAAGTTCCAGCTGAATTACGAAGATACATCCGTTACGATTCCCGCGCCCAAATCGGTCAACTTTAACGGCACCAAGGCGACGATTCAAGAGGCCACCGTATCCTGCGTTGGCGTTTCAGTCCGCTACAACATAGATCGTTCCATCGAACACGACAACAACAGCGGCAAGATGTCTCAAAACATGGAGGAGTCTATGGATGCCGTTGGCAACATACCCCTCATCGTGACGTTCAAAGACGGTCATGTTGAGGACGCAACCAGCCACAGCGGCTATTTCGCAAATAAACTGGATAACGGCACCACTGATGTCCACAAGACCTGGCCGTTCTCGCAAGTTTGTGACACAGACAAGATTGCAAGCGTACAAATTGGCGATACGGTCATTCCCATGAATTCGTAACGCTACGCGGCTCGTATATGCACCCGGTTCCGCACTTCGCGTCTAAAGATGCGCTGTCATCGAGCAGCGTGAGCGCAAGGCCGCCCGTATGGTCGGCTGGGAACACCTCGTTGCGCTAAAAACCACCACGAAGGGGACCGGCACCTTTGTGGTGGTTTTGCTGACTCGTCCGACCTGTCCCAACGGTTTGTCTCAATCTGTAACAGGTAGGGCCCAAATAATCGGTTAGCTGTTACAGATCGAGACAGACCACGGATGCTCAGCCGAAAATCTCAATCTGTAACAGGTAGGAACGATTTTGCCCCTTAGATGTTACAGATTGAGATATTTGACAGCTTGAATCGGCATCGCCTACAGCGCGGCGACGACCTTGTCGCCCATCGTCGTGGTGCCGAGGATCTTATCTGCCGGGGTGTTGACATCGGCGATGTCACGGGTGCGCCAGCCCTCGTCGAGCACGCGCGCCACGGCGCTCTCGATCCACGCGGCTTGCTCGCCCATGTCGAGCGCGTAGGTCAGCAGCATCGCCACCGACAAGATTTGAGCCAGCGGATTGGCCACGCCGAGCCCCGCGATGTCAGGAGCGCTGCCAGCGCTCGGCCCAAACAGCGATACGCCATCATCCAGCGAGGCAGAGGCAAGCATACCGAGCGATCCGGTAATCTGAGCCGCCTCATCGGACAGGATGTCGCCGAACATGTTCTCCGTCACCACGACGTCAAAGTCTGCCGGTCGACTGATGAGCTGCATGGCGGCGTTGTCGACGAGCAGGTCCTCAAGCTCCACGTCGGAGTACTCCTCGTCTTGCACGCGATGCACGATCTCGCGCCACATGCGGCTCGTCTCCAGCACGTTGCGCTTATCAACGCTCGTCACCTTGCCGCGACGTTTGCGCGCCGCCTCAAATGCCTGGCGCGCAATGCGCTCAATCTCGTACTCGCGATACTCCATCACGTCGACCGCACGCTGACCGGCCGCACCCGCAGCGCCCGCGCAGGTCACGGATGCGGGCGCCAAAGTCCCACGGCATGTTGTAGCCCATCGTATCGGGGATGTTCACGACCGTGGCACCGGCCTTTACGGCCGCCTCGATAATGCGCACCAGAAACTCCTGATCGGAGCGGCCGGCATCCTCGGCATAAAACTCAACATCGTCAACGAACTTGCGAGCATGTTTGACGGCATGGATCGCTCACTCAATTGCCCTTTCCTCAGTCATATGGAGCTTGTCGCGCAGGTGACTGGTGCTCACACCCAGCCCTGTATGGATACGGGGCCTCTGGGCCGTTTTGAGCGCCTCTGCAGCCACTTCGATATCCCTGTCGACAGCGCGCGTCAGGCCGCATACCGTGCATCGGTCGCCCGCAATCTTGCCAATCTCCTGTACGGAGCGAAAGTCACCAGGACTCGAGATGGGAAAGCCCGCCTCGATAACGTCCACGTTCATGCGCACCAGCTGGCGGGCGATGAAGAGCTTTTCCTCGGTATTCATGCTGGCGCCCGGCGACTGCTCACCGTCGCACAGGGTGGCGTCAAAGATTGTGATTTTGCGGCTTATATGTTCCTCCTGATTGACCGTTTTATGACAGATGGCTTTCAGGAGAGAGAGAAGGCCTAGAGATAGAAAAATACCCGTGTCGCTCATCACGCCTGAAAGCGGCAGACGATAGCGCACCCGGGTACAACAAATCGTTATAGCGAGATTACAACCCTAGCGCGCTATCCAATCTAGTAGCGCTAGGCCTAGGAGCTGTTGCGTGTTCTTAAACATGTTGGGCTCCCTTCGGCCTCGGGTAGTACTACATCGCGCTAAAGTACAACACAAGTAAAACCACCACAAGGGTGCCTGTCCCCTTCGTGGTGGTTTCGTTGACTCAAAAGCAAGAAACCCGGTCGCGCGCGAGGCAGAACCGGGTTTCTTTAGCAATGCTTGCTTTGCTCAGGCAGTAAACTAGCAGTTACTCAGCCAGGAAGTCGCGCTGGACAGCGGGATCGACCTTGACGCCAGGGCCCATGGTGGAAGACACGGAGATGGACTTGACGTACTTGCCCTTAGCAGAAGAGGGCTTGACGCGCAGGATCTCGGTGTACAGGGCAGCGTAGTTCTCGACGAGCTGCTGCTCAGAGAAGGACTTCTTGCCCAGGGGCACGTGGCAGATGCCGTAACGGTCGGCGCGATACTCAACGCGGCCGGCCTTGAGCTCGGAGACCATCTTGGCGACGTCCATGGTCACGGTGCCGAGCTTGGGGTTCGGCATGAGGCCACGGGGACCAAGGATCTTACCGATGCGGCCAACCTTGGCCATCATGTTCGGCGTAGCGATAGCGGCGTCGAAGTTGATCTCGCCCTTCTGAATCTGGGCGACAAGCTCGTCGGAACCGATGATGTCGGCGCCGGCAGCCTCAGCCTCGCGGGCCTTCTCGCCCTCGGCGAAGACGGCAACACGAACGGTCTTGCCGGTGCCGTGGGGCAGGGAGATGGAACCACGGATGTTCTGGTCAGCCTTACGAGTATCGATGCCCAGACGGAAGTGGGCCTCGACGGTCTCGTCGAACTTGGCGGTGTCGAGCTCCTTAATGAGCTTGGCAGCCTGAAGGGGGGTGTAGAGCGTGGCGCGATCGATCTTCTCGGCAGCGGCGTTATAGCTCTTACCATGCTTAGCCATGTGCATTACCTCCTGTGGTTAAACGGGCGTGAGCCCTCCCACATCGTATCGTGTGCCCTATTGCACACATTTAACGGGCGCCCAGGTCGGAGCACCCGTCGTTACCATAAGAAATCGCTACTCAGCGATGGTGACGCCCATGGAACGGGCGGTACCGGCGATGATCTTCTTGGCGGCGTCAATGTCGTTGGCATTGAGGTCCGGCATCTTGATCTCGGCGATCTTGGTGAGCTGCTCCTGGGAGAGCTGACCAACCTTGTCGGCCTGGGGCTTAGCGGAACCAGACTTGAGGTTCAGCTCCTTCTTGATGAGGTGAGCCGCCGGCGGGGTCTTGGTGATGAAGGAGAAGGACTTATCCTCGTAGACAGAGATCTCAACGGGGATGATGTCGCCCTTCTTGTCCTGCGTCTCGGCGTTAAAGGCCTGGCAGAACTGCATGATGTTCACGCCAGCAGCGCCCAGAGCGGGGCCGACGGGAGGAGCGGGGTTAGCTGCACCAGCAGGAATCTGGAGCTTAATGACGTTGGCAACCTTCTTCTCAGCCATGGTCATTCCTTTCGAATCACGAGTGTGAAGTACTTGCTATATCGTAAGCACGCACGTGTTAGAAGCACTCCTGAGATGAGCAGTCACAGAAGAAGCACGCTCGCGCGAACGGACGAAAACTTAAGCGATGACAGCGACCTGGTTAAAGTCGAGCTCGACCGGCGTCTCGCGGCCAAAGATCATCAGCGTGACCTTGAGCTTGCCAGCCTCGGTGTTAACCTCGGAGACCTTGCCATCAAAGTCGGTAAGCGGGCCATCGGTGACGCGGACGGACGTGCCGACCTGAATATCAACCGAGGTGCGCTTGGGCGAATCGCCCTTACCGGGACGACGAGTCATCTTGTTGTACTCGTCGCGGGAAAGCGGAGCGGGCTTGCCGTTGCCGCCTAGGAAACCGGTGACGCCGGGCGTGTTGCGAACACACGTCCACGCATCGTCATCCATCTCCATGCGAACCAGGACATAACCCGGAAAGATCTTGGAATCCTTGGTCTCGCGCTTGCCACCCTCTTTGATCTCGGTGACACGCTCCATAGGAATCTCGATATCAAAGATACGGTCCTGCATGCCCATGGTCTCGATACGATGCTCGAGATCGGACTTTACGCGGTTCTCGTATCCGGAGTAAGTGTGAACGACGTACCAACGCTTAGACATGGTTTAGCCCCTCAATCCAGAGAACAGAGCAAGAGCCTCGCCAAAGCCAGCATCGAGCAGAGCGATGACGACGCCGACGACGACCAGAGAAGCGCAAACGACGACCGAGTAGTTCACGAGCTCCTTCTTATCAGGCCACGTGACACGCTTCATCTCGGACTTGACCGAAGCGAAATACTTCTTGGTGCGGGCGAAGAAACCAGGCTTCTCGTTCTTCTTAGACTTCGCAGCCTTCTCGCTCTTCTTGGCAACGGCCTTCTTGGCCTCAACCTTGGAGTTGGCGGCAGCGTTGTTGGCAGGCGCCTGCTGCTGTGCCTTCTTCTTGTTCTTCTTGTTGGCCATTTGGGTTACCTCCGCGCAATGCGCTTATACATGAGTAAACCGTAAGCCCCCAAGTGGGAGCTTACGGAATAATGACTGGCACGCCAGGAAGGACTCGAACCCTCAACACTCGGTTTTGGAGACCGATGCTCTACCAATTGAACTACTGGCGTATATGACTAGAGACTAGCGAGTCTCTTTGTGCAGCGTGTGGTGACGGCACCAGGGGCAATACTTCTTGATCTCCATACGATCAGGCATGGTCGACTTGTTCTTGGTGGTCGTATAGTTGCGGCGCTTGCACTCAGTGCACGCAAGAGTAACTAGAGTACGCATGTATCCTGAACCTTTCATTTCCGCCCCGTACGGGCACGAGTTGTTACTTTATCAGCTCCACGTAAGTGCTGTCAATGAAAACCTCGAGTCAATTGGTTCTCGGTGGATCCATTCATATTTGGAACACATCAATGAAGCCATCGAGATCTAATCGACGGTGCATCCAGGACCATTATCGATCCTCTCGACACCAGCAACGGCTCAATATCCATTGCAGAAAAGAACCCGGCACCCAAATAAGTGCCGGGTTCTCTAAGTCAGCTATATCAAAGAGCTAATTTACTCAATGATCGTGGAGACGATGCCCGAACCGACGGTGTGGCCACCCTCGCGGATAGCGAAGCGCAGGCCCTCCTCCATGGCGATCGGGTGGATGAGGTCGCCCTCGATGGTGATGTGGTCACCAGGCATAGCCATCTCGGTGCCCTCGGGGAGCTTGACCGTACCGGTAACGTCGGTGGTACGGAAGTAGAACTGAGGACGATAACCATCGAAGAACGGGGTATGACGGCCGCCCTCCTCCTTGGTCAGAACGTAGATCTCACCGGTGAACTTGGTGTGCGGGGTAACCGAACCGGGCTTGCAGAGAACCTGGCCGCGCTCGATGTCCTCGCGCTTGATGCCGCGGAGCAGCAGACCGACGTTGTCGCCAGCCTCGCAGAAGTCCATGGACTTACGGAACATCTCGATACCGGTAACGACGGTGTTCTGGGTATCCTTGATGCCGACGATCTCGACGGGCTCGTTGAGCTTGAGCTCACCGCGCTCGACACGGCCGGTAGCAACGGTACCACGGCCGGAGATGGTCATAACGTCCTCAACGGCCATCAGGAACGGAAGGTCGTTGTTACGAGCAGGCGTCGGGATGTACTCGTCGACGGCGTTCATGAGCTCGCGGATAGCGTCCATCCACTTGGCGTCGCCCTCGAGAGCGCCCAGAGCGGAACCACGGATGACGGGGATGTCGTCGCCGGGGAAATCGTACTCGGAGAGGAGCTCACGGGTCTCCATCTCGACGAGGTCGATAAGCTCGTCATCGTCGACCATGTCGCACTTGTTCAGGAAGACGACGATGTAGGGAACGCCGACCTGACGGGCGAGCAGGATGTGCTCGCGAGTCTGAGCCATGGGGCCGTCGGTAGCAGCGATGACCAGGATAGCGCCGTCCATCTGAGCAGCGCCGGAGATCATGTTCTTGACGTAGTCAGCGTGGCCCGGGCAGTCAACGTGAGCGTAGTGACGGGAAGCGGTCTCGTACTCGACGTGGGAGACGGAGATCGTAATGCCGCGCTCGCGCTCCTCGGGAGCCTTGTCGATGTTCTCGAACGCAGTGAAGTCAGCCTTGCAGCCCTCGGTCTCGGAGAGAACCTTGGTGATGGCAGCGGTCAGCGTGGTCTTGCCGTGGTCGACGTGACCAATGGTGCCGATGTTAACATGCGGCTTAGTGCGCTCAAACTTCTCTTTGGCCATAAAGCCCTCCTCTTAACAGGTCGTCCCCGGACGGGACTTTGCCTTTATACCATAGTGGCCTCTCAACATACTATTGAGAAGCCACCGTGTTACCTATGGTAGCGGTGACTGGATTCGAACCAGTGACGCCACGGGTATGAACCGTGTGCTCTAACCAACTGAGCTACACCGCCGGATGGAGCCTGCAACCAGACTTGAACTGGTGACCTCTTCGTTACCAACGAAGTGCTCTACCGACTGAGCTATACAGGCACTTGACGGGTGGGAGCTATAGGATTCGAACCTATGTAGGCAGAGCCAACGGGTTTACAGCCCGTCCCCATTAACCACTCGGGCAAACTCCCAATCGTTCAAGTATCCGCAGGTTCTTTGGTCTTTTGGACCGCCGCCCCCGCGAACGAAAAAGATAATACGATGCAACCTTGGGGGCTGTCAACGAAAACCTCTAGATACACGGTTCCGGGCGTATCTATATACCTTTGACCTGCGGTTTTGTTGAGTTTGATTATGTGGAGTGATGAATTTGGCAATGCCGGCGTCATTTCCCAAGGGAACACTTTGGCGTAATGGAGTATGTCTGCAGTCTCGACCCTCGATAACGGATCCCTTGCGCTTATTACATAGGTCGTGATCGGGCTTCACCGGCACAATCGAGCGTGGATTTTCTCCCGTTTGACATCGAGCGTGGATAATCTCCCACTTTTGGCGTGTTTCTGAGGCCAAAGTGGCAGATTATCCACGCTCATTCTCCAGGCGGGAGATTTTCCACTCTCGTGTGTCCGAAAATCCTCGCTCGATGACGATGACCAACCTCACCCTGGCTTCTGTCTCGATCTGTAACAGTAAGAGGGTTATTCCTCCTCTATCTGTTACAGATCGAGATGTTTCCCTGGCGGCTTGTCTGTTTATCTAAATCTATAACAGCAAGAACGGCTTTCAGCCTCTTCGTGTTACAGATCGAGATGTTATCGGCCGTCCCTTGGCAATGTCTCGATCTGTAACTATAAGGAGGGTCTTCAGCCCACTCGTGTTACAGATCGAGTCAAACCTGAAGCTTGGTTGGCGCCAAACACGCTGACTTATCGACATAAATAGAAACGGGCCCTGTCCCTCAGGGGGACAGGGCCCGAAACTCTCATGGAGCCAGTGACAGGAATCGAACCTGCAACCCACTGATTACAAATCAGTTGCGCTACCGTTGCGCCACACTGGCACACTTGGCGCTTTCGCGCGAAGCCAGTTAAGAATAAAGGAATTGCGGACGAGGCGCAACAGACCCTTCGACCGACCATATCTCAAAACTATTCGTCAGAACGAATAGTTTTATCCGTTCGCCAAAACCAAAAACTATTCGTTTTGGCGACGGCAACCCACAGTCCGTTGATTACAAATCAACGGGCCGGCCAATTGGGAAACGGGTCTCTATGGATAATCCCCTACCTCCCGCGCAGGGCCTTGAGCTTGGCCAGGGCATCGGGGCTCAGGCGGCTGCCCAGGGTCATCTTGATCTGCGGAGCTTCCTCTGCCTCGTGAACATCGTTATCTATCTGCTTGATCTCGTCCACCAGCATGCGGCTCGAGATGCGCGTAACGCCCTTACCCATGACGACGGCCTGGATCGTGCCGTCGCTCGACACCACGGAGCACGCGCGGCCTTCCTCGCGCGCCTCGATGCAGAGCTTCTGCACCACGGTGTCGGCCGATACGCCCGTCGGCGAAAACTCGATGCGCACGCCGCGGGCCGGCAGGTTGGGACGCTCGCTGGAGATATTGCCCGCGCCGTCAAACACGATTACGGCCTCGTAGCGGCCCTGGGCAAACGCGGCAACATCGTTGATGAGTGCCGTGCGCGCCATATCGTGAACGTCGCTGGAATACGGATCATCGGAATGGTCGTAGACGAGCTTTTCGTAGCGCGGCGTGCAGTGGATCACGTTGTAGCCGTCGACCACCAGCAGCTCGGGCTTATTGGGGTGCACCGTCGAGACCGGGTCGGCGATGGCCTGCGCAAACGCATTGCCGCCCACGCCATAGGTCGCGGCCGAAACAATCGGCTTGGCCGAGCCTTCGCCAAAGCGCTTGGCCTTGGACTTGGCGCGGTTCTTCTTGGACATGCGCTACTCCTCCCCCATGAGCTCGCCGGCATTGCGGCGCAGCCACTCAAAGCACAGCGCGGTGGTCGCCTGGGCCACATTGAGACTCTCGGTCATGCCGCGCTGGGGAAGCTTGGTCAAAAAGTCGCATTTCTCGAGCACCAGGCGCGAGATGCCGTCGCCCTCGGAGCCCATGACGAGCGCAACGCGGCCCTCGAAGGGAGCATCCCAGCAGCTGCCCTCGGCGTGCTCGGAAGCACCGCCCACCCAAAAGCCGGCGGCCTTGAGGTCGTCAAGCGCTCGGGCGATATTGGGAACTTGCGCGATGGGCAGGTGCATGACGGCACCAGCAGAGGTTTTGTAGCTGCCCACGGTCACACCGGCGGCGCGCTTGTTTGCAATGATGACGCCCGCCGCGCCCACGACCTCGGCGGAGCGCACGATCGCACCAAAGTTGCCATCGTCGGTCACATGGTCGAGCACGACGACGAGCGCCGGTCCGTCACCCGCGCGATCGAGGATATCGGCGACATCAGCATAGGGGAAATTGCCCACCTCGAGCGCAATGCCCTGGTGAGCGCCATGGCTCGACAGCGCATCGAGCTGCGTGCGCGGCACATACTTAATGCGGACGTCCGCGGCGTTGAGGTCGTCGACCAGGCGCGACAAGGCGGCATCGCGCTCCCCGCCCTCGGCGATGAGCGCGCACTTGACGGGAAAGCCGGTACGCAGTGCCTCGGCGGCAGCACGACGACCTTCGATAAACTCGCCCTTGGGAACCTGGACAGCGTCGCGGTTACGATCGCGTTGCGGACGTGCGGCCTGGGCGCGATCGCGCTGGCCCTCGGGAGCGGCAGCGCGGTCGTTGCGGCGAATCGGACGCGAGCCAGAAGCAGTCTGCTTGCCGCCACGAGGCGCACGCTTGCGATTGTCGGCCATAAAACGGCCTCCTTTAAAAAATTTTCAAACAGGACAAAAGAAGCGACCGCTTAAGACGAATAGCTCAAGCGGTCGGTACGGGTTTTCCAAGTGCCCGAGATTGCCGTGAAAGAGGAGCGACGCGTAC
The DNA here is from genome assembly GCF_964283865.1 of Collinsella aerofaciens. Taxonomy (GTDB): domain Bacteria; phylum Actinomycetota; class Coriobacteriia; order Coriobacteriales; family Coriobacteriaceae; genus Collinsella. The sequence goes on from NZ_CAXYLS010000001.1 coordinate 227,059, forward strand.
TTGAGTACGCGAGCGACGGTTTGAACGGCAAGGTCGGGTGCTTGGGAAACCCGAGGGGATTAGAGAGATTTGATACGGGTGCCGGCGGCGGTATCTTCAATCGTCAGGCCCAGGTCCTTGAGCTGATCGCGGATGGCGTCGGCCAGATCCCAGTTCTTGGCAGCGCGGGCCTCGGCGCGGGCCTCGAGAATCTTGGCAGCGGCCTCGTCCACGTCGTCGCCCGTGTAGGCAACCAGGCCGGCGGCTACGCCCAGCAGGCCCAGCGGCAACTCGACCTTTGGCTCGGGGAGCTCAACGCCAAACGTATCGAGCAGCTCGACCAGCGTATCGGCGGCGGCAAGCGCGGCGGCCTTGTCGGCAGCGTCGCCCGCCTGCTCCAGGTACTGGTTGCACTCGGTCACAAAGCCAAAGACGGCACCCATGGCACCGGCGGTGTTAAAGTCGTCGTCCATGCACTCCTTAAAGGTGGCACGGGTCTCGGCGGCCTTGGCGGCAAACGCCTCGGATGCTGCCTCATCGGCATCGGCCGTCGCGTGGTTCGCGGCCCAACGCAGGTTCTCGACCGTACCGGCGATACGCGTGAGCGAGTTTTCGGCACCCTCCAGGCGCTCCCAAGAAAAGTCGAGCGGCGAGCGATAGCTCGTCTGCAGCATCAGCAGGCGCAGGGCGGCAGCGGAGTGCTGCTCGAGGACCTCGGCCAGCGTAAAGAAGTTTCCGAGCGACTTGGACATCTTCTCGCCGTCAACCAGCAGCATGCCCGTGTGCATCCAGGTGTTGGAAAAGCCCTGGTGCCAAGCGCAGGTAGCCTGGGCGCACTCGTTCTCGTGATGCGGGAAGGCAAGGTCGGAGCCGCCGCCATGAATGTCAATTGGGGTGCCCAGGTAGCGGTGCGCCATGGCGGCGCACTCGGTGTGCCAACCGGGACGGCCCTCGCCCCAGGGGCTCGGCCAGCTGGGCTCGCCGGGCTTTGCGGCCTTCCACAGGGCAAAGTCGAGCGGGTCGTTCTTGTCCTCGTTCTCCTCGATACGTGCACCAACCATAAGGTCATCGATGTTGCGGCCCGAGACCTGGCCATAGTTGGGATCGCTGCGCACGGCAAAGTACACGTCGCCGTTATCGGCGGCGTAAGCGTGGCCCTGCTCGATGAGCGTCTTGATCATGGCGATCATGGGGCCGATCTCCTTGGTGGCGCGGGGGCGCACATCGGGATCGAGCACGTTGGCGGCGCGCATGACGCCGATGAACTTATCCGAGAACTCCGTCGCGACCTCGGCAGCCGTACGGCCCTGCTCGTTGGCGCGCTTGATGATCTTGTCGTCGACATCGGTGAGGTTCTGGGCGAACGTGACCTCGTAGCCGCTCGCGATGAGCCAGCGACGAATCACGTCAAAACTGATGAACGTGCGGGCATTGCCGATGTGTATGTTGTCGTAGACCGTGGGGCCGCACACGTACATGCGGACCTTGCCGGACTCGATGGGCTGGAACTCTTCCTTTTTATGGGTAGCGCTGTTGTAGATACGCATTCGTTACTCCTTAACGGTTTTCTGTAGCAGGCAGACGGCCCAGGCGCCAATTCCCTCGCCCTGGCCTTCCCAACCGAGCTTTTCGGTCGTGGTGGCGGCGACGCCCACGTTTTCGACGTCGACACCCAGGGCATGGGCAAGGTTGGCGCGCATGGCATCGCGGTGCGGAGTGATCTTGGGCTGCTGACAGGCAATGGTGCAATCGGCATCGACAAACTCAAAGCCCAACTCGCGCGCATAGTCCATCACGCGAGCGAGCAGCACCATCGAATCGGCACCCTCGTAGGCGGGATCGGTGTCGGGGAATAGCTTGCCGATGTCTCCCCCGCGGCAGGCGCCCAGAATGGCGTCGGCCAAGGCGTGCGCAAGCACATCGGCATCCGAGTGGCCCAGCAGGCCGCGCTCGTAGGGAATGTCGACCCCGCCGATGATACATCGACGCCCCTCCACCAAACGGTGGACGTCGTAGCCGTGGCCAATGCGCAGGTTACTGAACATGGGGAAGGTCCTCTCCCTCGGCCATGCGGCCAAGCAGAATCGCGGTTACGGGACGCAGGTCCTCGGGCACCGTCACCTTAAGGTTATCGCGCGGGCTCTGGACACAGCGGACGCGCCCGCCCATGCGCTCGACCAGCGATGAATCGTCGGTACCGATAAAGCCCTCGGCAATGGCTGCAGCGTGGGCGCGCTTCATAGCATCGACGCTAAAGATCTGCGGCGTCTGCGCGGCCCAATAGAGCTCGCGCGGCGGCGTCTCGACGATATTGTCGCCGTCGACGATCTTGAGCGTATCGATCGCGGGCTGACCGCACACGACACCGTCGAGCGAGCGGTCACCCACAAGCACGTCAATCGCATGATCGATGGCCTCGGTCGTGATAAGCGGACGGGCGCCGTCGTGGATGGCGACATATTCGAAACCCGTCGGTACCGCATGCACGCCGGCACGGGTGGAATCCTGACGGGTATCGCCGGCATCGGCAAAACTGATGGGCGTGTCATAGTCAAACGGGTCGATGGCCAGGCGGCGCATCTCGGCACGGCGCTCGGCAGGGCACACCACCACGATGTGGCCGACCTTGTCGCTACGATCGAACGCGCGGATAGACCAGCTCATGAGCGGACGGCCCGCCACGTTAACGAGCTGCTTGCCGCCGGGATTTCCAAAGCGCTGGCCGCTGCCGCCGGCAACGACCACGGCGCATACGGGCGCCATTATGCGTTCCCCTGTTTGGTGCCCTTCATGCGGTACAGCGAGTCCGCAAGAATGGCAGGGTTGTTGACGCCAAAGTCGCCCAGGCGCTCCGGATCCTCGCTGATGTCGTCCATGAGCTCCTGCAACGAGCCGTACTCGTCGACGATCTTCTCGGCCACGCCGTCGCGCACGACGGACACGCGCGAAAGCGTGCGCAGGCCCAGTGGCGTCATGACGGAGTCCTCGTCCAGGTCGTCGTAACCCAGAACCGCCGCCACATGCTGTGGGTCGGACAGGTCCTTAGGTGTCATACGGCTTAGGTTGGCGCGAATCTTCTCGGCATTAGCCTCGGAAGAATCACTTGCGTAGTCGCGGATCATCAGGTCATACTCGGTATCCATGCTGGAGCCCGCGAGCTGCTCGAGCTGCATCTGCACGAGCTTGCCCTGGTTGCCCAACTTGACGATGCAATCCTTAAGCTCGGTCTTTGCCTGCTGCATGATCTCGAAGCTCGAGAAAATACCGGTAATGTCGGCGAGCGTAACGTAGTCGTCGAGCTCGAGGGCTGTCAGGCGCAGCAGGGAGCGATCGAGCGACTGACGGGTAGTCTGGAGCGTGGCGACGAGCTGGTTGACCGAGCTCATGATGGTGGTGACGGGCTGGATCTCGTAGCTCTTGCCGTGAACGTACACGTTGACGACGGCACGACGGGCCGAAACCGAGATCACGATGGCGTCGGTGAGCACCGACATGCGAGCGGCAGTACGGTGACGCATGCCCGTTTCACTCGTGGCGAGCGAGGGATCGGGATTGAGGTGGAAGTTGGCGCGCAGGATCTGGGTGAGGTCGCCATCGATGACGATGGCACCGTCCATCTTGGAAAGCTCGAACAGGCGGTTCGAGGTAAACGAAATGTTGAGCGGGAAGCCGTCGTTACCGGCAGCGAGTACGTTTTCGGTGTCGCCGACGCAAATAAGAGCGCCCAGGTGACCAGCAATGATCATGTCGAGGGCGGTGCGGATCGGCTGGCCGGGGGCAGTCAGGCGAATAGCCTGTTCCATACGCTTTTGCAGCTCGTTCTTATCCAAGGCATCGCTCCCATCGTATACGCTCCATAAACGCTAAATAGTTTCTCACGGTTTGCCCCCGCAGCGCTTGCGAAATCCGATGCTTACAGAATGAGCGAACACCGCTGGGGTAGTCAAAAGAGCCCCAACCCAAATGAGCTGCTTATGTGGTAGCATCGGGATTCACATGAATGAGGGAGTAGTCGCGTGACCGGGTTCGCCTCCGGTGGCGCGGTAAGTCAACACACTGGCCGATGCGGCCTGGCTTGCCTTAATGAACGAGACTCGTGGCTGTGCGCGCAACGCGTACGCCACGGGTCTTTTTTGTTACTCCCCCAAGAGGTACACGCGGGCCCGCCCGCAGAGAGGGAGTCAGACTATGGGACTCGCAGAGCTCGTGCTGCTCGCCGTTGGCCTTTCGATGGACGCCTTTGCCGTATCCATCTGCAAGGGCCTTGGCATGAAGAAGATCGACCTTAAAGTCGCCGCGGTGCTCGGCCTGTTCTTTGGCGGCTTTCAGGCCGGCATGCCCGTAATCGGATGGGCGCTTGGCAGTCAATTCATGGGCATCATCGGACCCATCGACCATTGGATCGCCTTTATCCTTTTGGCCTTTATCGGCGGCAAAATGCTGTGGGAAGCCTTTACCGAGGACGAGAATGAAGGCGACGGCAAGGATGCCGAAAAGATTGACCTGGGCGAGTACCTGATCCTCGCCATCGCCACCTCAATCGACGCCCTAGCCGTAGGCATCTCATTTGCGGCGCTCTCGGTTGACATCGTTCCCGCTGTATCGCTTATCGGCGTCACAACGTTTATCTTCTCCATCGCCGGCGTAGCGATCGGCCACACCTTTGGCGCGCGCTACGAAAAACCTGCCACCATCGTGGGCGGCATCGTGCTCATCCTCATCGGGCTTAAGATCTTGCTTGAGCATCTGGGGATTTTGGCGCTGTAACGCCAAACGCAATCGCTCAAAACTCAACGCCAGTAGCATCACGAATAGTCCCCGCCCAACGGGGTTCTCCCCTCCGCAGGCGTTTCGAAACCCGCCCCCATCCCGGATTCCCACGCAGCGGCCGCGTTCACCGCCGACACGGGGACCCCTAGCTCCCCCGCGACGCGGCAGACCCTCGGCTGCCCCTCGTAAAGGATGCAGAAGACGCGCTCGAGGTCCGACGGTTCGACCAGGCTGCACCGGCAGTCCGCGTACAGCGCGCAGCCCCTCCCGCGCGGGTCGCCGCCCGAGCCCTCATCCGGCTCGTGATGGCGCACCTCGACCCAAAGGCCCTCCGACACGTCATCGAACCCGAAATCGAGCTCCGCCTGGACGCTCTCGCCGAACGCATCGCCCAGGACGAGCTCCGGCACCTTCGTCATACGGCCGTCCAGCCACTCAATCTCTATCATCGTACGCATGGTGCAAGCCTCTTCCGGCACGGGATTGTCAGCTCAAACCGACCCTTACCCATACGGACGAACATAGCTCGCCAGGGGAAGCCCCTGAAGGCCGTGCGCCACAACATGAGGCCGAATCCGCCCCCGGCTGGACAGGCCAACAACGAAGGAGCACACGGAACCGGCGCGGCGTTACAACCGTCCCGGCAAGCGTGTCACTTGGTCAAGTCATGATGCCGACAAACCCGGAAATGCTCCAACGGAGCGCCGAACGAGCGTAACAATATAAAGCCGTGCAACACGCGTTGGACGACCAGAACATCCCAAACAAAGGCCTGTCGGTCCCACCTTCAAGCCCAATAGCAAAATGTGCATCAGCGGAATTGCAGCGATACAAGTCTCAACCATCACACCGCAGCGCGCCTAGTCCCACTCATCCTACTGCAAATGTCCCAGAACGAGAAAACGACCAGCTTAACATGCCAACCTTTATATCCGCACGCGCGTAATTCAACTCATAAGGACCGGTTATCCCTTACCTGTGACACAATCTCAAACGCACAGAACAGAATCATCAGTCCAATCATCGCATAAGAGGCAGCCGAACCTTCAAACACTATTCCACAAAGAACAATCTCCGCGCCGCCAATAAGAACTGTTATCAGGCGCTCTGCCTTTTTGCTCTCGCCGCTCGCATAAAAAGGCGGCAAAGCGCACAAGATCACATATAGCCCGGGAAGGGAATACAGGATCGATAGTCCAAGCCCCCCATCAACCGCAGTGTTTTGCGTAAGAATCAACTGAACCCAAACGGCAATTATCACTGAGCAGGTTGTCGATAAAAGAAGGCTAGAAATATAGCACGCAAGAAAGTCCCGTCGCATTCGAACAGAGAAATCCGCGAACTCTCTTCGCCGCGTGGAAACAATAAGGTACACAGAAATTGCAATAGAACCAATCAGAGAAAACAGCGGAACAACCAGCAATTCAAGCTTATTACCCCATCGATCAACCACACCCCCACTCCAATGAGCGGGAATTGTATCAGGGAGGGCTGACCAAGCCGCCCATAGAATCAGAAATGGAAGAATAGAGAGGATGAAAGATGATAACACTGCAGTAATTTTTTTCGAGGCTCTCATCGATTCCGCATCTCCTTGTGCGCTCACATTCCACTCCGTCTTAAATCAAGTAAAAATAATAGCTTAAATGCAAATTTGTTTTAATTATTGGTTGATCTCATTTCCATTCTTAATAATTGTTATCTTGATTTTATATCGATTATTCGATATATAGTAATATAAATTGTGTTCAAGGAGGGCACCATGATCCGTATTCGCTCCATAGAGCTCTCAAATGTGAAAAACGTTGCTAACGGCACGATCGGCTTCAAGGACAGCCCCTTCGGTTCCAGCGTGATGGGAATATACGGTCAGAACGGATCGGGCAAGACCGCCGTCGTCGAATCCCTCGCGCGAGTCCAGGATTTGATGTGCGGCTTTCCGCTCGACCGTGAAAGCGTCGATCTGATCGGCCCCTCTGCCGAGTGCGCCAAAATCAGCATCGAGGTCGAGGTGACGGAGGGTTCCCCTTCCTCGCTCGGCTTCGTAGGCGGGCTCGGCGGCACCGTAGCGGCCGGGAAGCCCTTCACAGTTTGCTACTCGTTCTCCTTCGACAGGCTCGACGACAGACCGCGCCTCCTCTCCGAGGACCTCTCCGTCCGCGCCGAGGGGCTCGTCAAGAGAAGGCTCGCCGCCTACGATGCGGCCGATACCGAGGACAGCCAGAACCTGAAGCCCGTCAACAGGTGGCGGGCACTCAGAAATCTCGCCGGAAGGGAGGCCGACCTCGACCTCACCGTCGCACGGCGCTCCCCCGACCTGCAGGGCTCCTCGAAGCTGTTCTCGAACGCCATGGTCGCCTTCGCGGTCGCCGCGAGAAAGTCCTATCTCGAGCGCCTCGGAAATAACTCCCTATCCGAGGCGGCGAGGACGGCGTACGAGAGCGTATTGGTTCCACTCATGGACTCCACGACGCTCCTGAACAGGTTCGCCGACGATAAGATGAGGGTCTGTGACACGCGCCGAAGCGCGGCGCTGGCGTTCAACATCTTCCTCCTCGCCTCCCCGGGCAGCAGCACAGGCGGATGGTCACCCGAGGAGGCCGGAAAGGCCCCTGTCATCCGCGACGTGTCACTCCCTATCGATCAGACAACGGTCCTCCCCTCAGAAGTCTGCGACTCGGTCCGCAAGACCGTCGAGACCATCAACTGCGCGCTTGGGGCAATCGTTCCGGGACTCAGCATCCAAGTGAACACCCTCCACGGCGAAACGATGGAAGACGGCACACCGGGCGAGCGCGTCGAGCTCCTATCATGCCGGCAGGGGGTACGCGTCCCCTTCAGAACAGAATCGGAAGGAATCAAGAAGATCGCATCGATGCTCGGCTGGCTGATAAACGTCTTCAATGACGACAGCGCCTGTCTCGTCGTTGACGAGATCGACTCCGGAGTGTTCGAGTTCCTGCTCGGCGAGCTCCTCGAAGTCGTGACCGAGCAGGGCAAGGGCCAGCTCATCTTCACCGCTCACAACCTGCGAGCGCTTGAATGTCTCCCGGTCGGATGCCTCGTCTTCTCGACCTCCAACCCCAACAACCGCTACATCGGGTTCCGGGGCATGGCACCCTCGAACAACCTCAGGAACCAATACCTGAGAGCCATCAACCTCGGGGGGCAGAAGGAACAGCTGTACGAGCCGACCAGAACCTCCGCGATAGGCTCCGCCCTCCTTGAGGCTGGAAGCCCCCAGGCCCTCGACTTCGACTCCCTTCTGTCCTCCATGGGAGGCGAGTGACCATGGCAAGGGAGAAGCGGGTCGTCCTGATTCTCGTGGAGGGGCCGAGCGATGAAAACGCGCTCCTCGAGCCCATGCAGGCCGCGCTCAACTTCGCCGCAAACGGTGCACCGCCCGAGGCGAGGGCGCTCGCCTTCCACTGCGACGTTACCACGGTGCGACCCTTCTCACGGGAGGCCTCCTTCGCCGTCAAGGACAGGGTGCGCGACACCGTGCGCCAGTTCGTCGTCGACCGCATCGCGTCGCGGCACGAGTACGAATGGACCGACCTCGACCGGATCATCCACATCGTCGACCTGGACGGCGCCTTCATACCGAACGAGTGCATCGTCGAGGGGGACTGCGATGGATTCGTCTATGGCCGCGACTCTATCACCGCCCGGGACACCGCTAGGGTGGTAGACAGAAACGAGAGAAAGTCTGCCGCGCTGCTTGAGCTCGCGGGCACGCGCGAGCTCAAGCACAGAAAACACGCAGTCCCCTACAGAGTCTACTTCATGTCCCGCAACCTCGAGCATGCGCTCTACGGCTCCGTACGCGAATTCAGCGATGACGAGAAGAGGCAGCTTTCCGCAGCCTTCGGCAAGAAATACCGGAACGACCCCGAGGGTTTCATCAATCTGCTCCGAAGCGGGGACGTAAAGGTTCCGGGCGATACCGTGGAGGAGACATGGCGCTACGCCCGGGAAGGCACTAATTCCCTCCACCGGGGCTCAAGCCTTCACCTCTTCTTCTCTGACTCTGAACCGGAATCTCCGCCCCGGCCATCCGCTCCCTAGGATCCGAAAGCCCGAATGTCGTGCTGGCGCTTGTGCGAGACGATCAACTTTCGGCAGTCGCTGCTCCCCGTTTTGATCGCATGGCTCTTCCCCGTCGCCCTCCAGCGCCGGGGGTTCCCCTCCATCGCGAAGAGGTAATCCCCGTCCGGCCTTGCCGTCTCTGTAACGCCGAGCCTCCCGACGCGCCTCAAGGAAGGCGGGGTCGTCCCGGGAGAGTGGACAAAACTATAGAGACACGTTCCAAATTGACTAAAGGGTGATATGGGTTAGACGCCAGGCAATTTCCCATTTCTTAAAAGAAGAGAGGGGGCACCTGTCGCAAAAGACCGGGTGTCCCCTCTCGTAATGTCATTTGCAATCCGCTAGCACGTGGCTCGGACCGCTGCCGGCGTGACCTTTACGCGGCAAGGCGCTTGAGGACGTCGATGAGCAGCTCGTAGAAGCGCTCGGCAGAAGCGAGCTCCATGCTCTCGTCCGGGGTGTGGACATCGGAGAGCGTCGGGCCCACGGCGATGGCGTCCAGACCGTGCAGGGCCTCGGCAAACAGGCCGCACTCAAGGCCGGCGTGAATGGACTCGATGCGCAGCTCGGAGCCAAAGAGCTCACGATAGCTCTCGACAAAGACGTCGCGGACCGGCGAATGCTCGGCATAGCTCCAGCCGGGATACTCGAACTCAAACTTGGCGTCGAAGCCCAGGACATCGGCCAGCGTCTGCAGGCGGTCCTTGAACTCGTCCTGCAGCGAGGTGATCGAGGAGCGCGGGGACAGCATGATCTTGACCTCGTCGTCAGAAGTGGCAACCACACCGATGTTGGAGGAAACCTCGACGGAGCCGTCGGTGGCGACGTTGCGGCGAATCACGCCGTTAGGGGCAAGACGCAGGGCGCGGATGAGGGCAAGCGCGGACTTCTGGTCCATGGCCTCGACCTCAGCGTTATCGGCAATCTCGACGGTGCAGGTAAAGCCGGGGTCGAAGACCTCGAGCTCGGCAGTGACGTCGGCGATGATGCCCTTTGCGATCTGGGCCGCGGCCTCGGCGGCAGCGTGGTCGGCGTAGACCAGAACAGCCTTGCACTCACGGTTGATGGCGTTGTCCTTGGTGCCGCCGTTAAAGCTAACGATGGCGGGCTCGCCGGCAACCATCAGGCGGTCGATGATGCGGGCCATGATGAGGTTGCCGTTGCCGCGCTCTAGGTTGATATCGTTGCCGGAATGACCACCCAGTAGGCCGGAGATGTCGAGCGTGAGGGTGCTGCCGGTCTTGTGCTCGCGCACGATGGGGCAGGCGTAGGTAACAACGACGCCGCCGGCGCAGCTGACGGTGGCAACGCCCTCTTCCTCGGAGTCAAGGTTAATCATGGTGCGGGCGCTAATCTGGGACTTGTCGAGCGTCTCGGCACCGACCAGGCCAGTCTCCTCGTCGGTGGTGAATACGCACTCGAGGGCGGGGTGAACGATCGAATCGTCATCGAGAACAGTGAGCATCAGAGCGACAGCAATGCCGTTGTCGGCACCCAGGGTGGTGCCGTTAGCGGTGAGGACGCCGTCCTTGACGACCAGGTCGATACCGTCGGTCGTAAAGTCGTGCTCAACGGAGCCCAACTTGTCGCACACCATATCGATGTGGCCCTGCAGCATCACGGCCGGAGCATTCTCGGCGCCGGCAGAAGCGGGCTTGCGAATGATGACGTTGTAGACCTCGTCCTGGTACACATCGAGGCCGCGCTCCTTGGCAAACGCAACCAGGAAATCGCTGATGCCCTTCTCGTTGCCAGACCCACGGGGGATCGCGCTGACCTCCTCAAAGAAATGGAACAGCTGGGCGGGCTCGTAGCCGGTAATCTTGTAATCCATGGTGCCTCCTTGGCGCAACTGGTTAGACAGTAAGACATGCGCCTTGTATATTCCCAGACTTTGCGTGCATAAACCAGTCGAAAACGCCGAGCGCCCTCGCATCATCGGCTAACGGCGGGGAAACGCTACTTTATTAAGATAAAGCAGGTTAGACGGGCCGCACCGAAGGGGCGTTGGACCCTTCAACCAACCTCAAAGCTTGATCAACGTTTATGCATACGCCATTGGTATGTTTAATGAGGTTTTTGTCCTCCGTCACGACGTAATCGGCATCAATGCGATTAGCGACGCCCAGTATCAGGTCGTCCTCAAAGTCGTTGTGATGATACTTGAACACAAAGGAGTCGAAGACCTCATCTGCACCGACCGGGGCGATGAGGGCTAGCTCGCGCATCTGTCGAACGCATGCCCAGGCCGTTTCGTCTGCCGCCGCAATGGCGTTATCGCTCAGTGAGCCAGTCTTTCTTCGGCACTCCTGCTTGATTGCCGCCGAGACAAGATATGAAACGTCTTTGACCGAAAGCGACGAGGCAAACAGGGCAATCCGCTCCGAGGCGTCGGCAATCTCGATCAGATGGGCGACATTTGCCGTACGGTCGGACCTGCCAGAAAAATAATCCATCCATACGTTGGTATCGATTAACAGCTTGAGGACGCCTTCTGTGCTCATAGTTCCACCCACTCGGGATAGCGCTCCGCCATGGCCTCCTCATAGAGGTCGTCATAGTCTCCCGAGAACTCAGGGATGGGGATGCCGTATTTGAGGCACGAATCGCGAACGATATGGCTGCCTTGCGCGGCCCTTGACTCCATGCGCCGGGGCTCCACTCCGTCAGAAACTGGAGCCGCCGCGTCTCCCTTCGAGGGCATATGTCCGTTAACGACCAGATACTCCCAAAGTGTCCGAACGGCTTGCGACGGCGTCATGCCAATCTGTGCCAAAACGGCGTCCCCGGCATCCTTGAGTTGGCGATCCATGCGCACGTTCATCTGAACCGGCCGTGAGTCTAGTATCGACATAGACATGTTGGCTCCTTTTGCTATACGCTTTCCTTTACTTAGTATAGCATTTAGGATGAATGCCGCCTTTACCAGAAAGGGGACGTCCCAGCTGGAACATCCCCTTCATTCAGACTATTTCACACTTTACAGCGCGCCAGAGCCGGCTTGCATCATGCCGCCGGGGCCCGAGGTCACGCCGCCGCTTACGGGCGTGGCGTTGCCGGTGTGCGGCGCCGCCGGAGCGGTATCGCCGCCGAGCGCGCCGACCGGACGCGGTGCCGGAATCTCGCCCGTGCCGTGGCTAAAGACAAACTTGCCGTCGGCCACATCGCACAGGACGGTATCGCCCTCGCCCCACTCGCCGGCCAGCAGCTCCTCGGACAGCGGGTCCTCAATGAGCTTTTGGATGGCGCGGCGCAGCGGACGCGCGCCATTGGTGAGGTCGGTGCCCTCGGCCACAATCTTGTCGTAGGCCGCATCGGTGAGCTTGATGTTCATGCCGTTGGCAATCAGGCGTTGACGCAAGTCGTCCACCAGCAGGTGCGCGATCTTGGTCAGATTCTCGCCCGAAAGCTTCTGGAACACCACGATGTCGTCGATACGGTTGAGCAGCTCGGGGCGGAACAGGCGCTTGAGTTCGCCCATCGCACGGCCCTTAATCTCGCTCGAGGTAAGGCCGTGCTCGCCGGTGGTGCCAAAGCCAACGCTCGCATCCTGCGCAATCTCGCGGGCGCCCACGTTGGACGTCATGATGATCACGGTATTGCGGAAGTCGACCGTCTTGCCTTGGCTATCGGTCAGGCGGCCCTCCTCCAGCACCTGCAGCAGAATGTTGAAGATATCGGGGTGCGCCTTCTCGATCTCGTCAAACAGCACAACCGAGTACGGATGACGGCGCACGGCCTTGGTGAGCTGACCGCCCTCGTCATGGCCAACGTAGCCCGGGGGGCTACCGATAAGCTTGGAGACCTCGAACTCGCTGCCAAACTCCGACATGTCGAAGCTGATGAGCGCGTCCTTGCTGCCAAAGAGATACTCGGCAAGCGTCTTGGCGAGCTCGGTCTTGCCCGTGCCGGTGGGACCCAGGAAGATAAAGCTGCCGCCGGGGCGACGCGGGTCCTTGAGCGGCGAGCGACTGCGGCGCACGGCCTTGGCAACGGCCTCGACTGCCTCGTCCTGGCCGATAATGCGGGTCTTGAGCACGCTTTCGGTCTGCAGCAGGCGACGGCTCTCGCTCTCGGTGAGCGAAGACACCGGCACACCCGAGGTCACGGAGACGATGTCGGCGATCTGGGCGACGTCGATGGTGAGCGGGCTCGCGTCGAGCTCGGCCGTCCAGGCAGCCTTGGCCTCGGCAACCTCAATCTCGGCAGCCTTTTGCTGCTCAGTGATCTCGGCAGCCTTGTTCATGTCGTCGCTCTCGGTGGCCTCCTGTGCGGCAGCCTTGAGCTCTTCGACGCGATGCTCGGCCTCGCGCACCGGCTCGGGCGCGCGGTTAGCGGCGATGCGGGCGCGGGCACCGGCCTCGTCGATAAGGTCGATGGCCTTATCGGGCAGGAAGCGGTCCTGAATGTAGCGGTTGGAGAGGTTCGCGGCGGCCTCGATAGCACCCTGTGTGTAACGCACATGGTGGTGCTCCTCGTAGCGCGGCTTGAGCGCGGTCAGGATCTTGACCGTGTCCTCGACGCTCGGCTCCTCGACATCGATTGTCTGGAAGCGACGCTCAAAGGCCGGATCCTTGGTGAGGTACTTGCGGAACTCCTCGGCCGTGGTGGCGCCGATGATCTGGAAGGCACCGCGTGCGAGAACGGGCTTGAGCATGGAGCTCGCATCGATAGAACCCTCAGCAGAGCCGGCACCGATGATGGTGTGCATCTCGTCGATAAACAAGATAACGTCGTCGGCTTCGGTCGCCTCCTGGATCACGTTCTTGAGACGCTCCTCGAACTCGCCGCGATACTTGGCGCCCGCAACAAGACCCGGCAGGTCGAGTGTCCAGATATTCTGGTTCATGAGGTTCTCGGGCACGTTGCCGGCGGCAATCTGCTGAGCCAGGCCCTCGACGATGGCTGTCTTGCCCACGCCGGGATCACCCAAGATAAGCGGGTTGTTCTTGGTGCGGCGCGAAAGGATCTCCATCATGCGCTGGACTTCCTTTTCGCGACCGATCACGGGATCGAGCTTGCCGTCGCGCGCCTTCTGTGTGAGGTTGGTGGCGAACTGCTTGAGCGTGTCGGTGCCGTCCCCCTTTTGCTGTGAGGCGTCCGAGCCGCTAAAGAACGGCAGGCCCGCACCGGGGCGGCCGGCGCCAGCTCCGGCGAGCGGACGCTTCTTGTCCTGGTCCTTGGCGGTGAGCTTTTCGATGGCCTTTTTGATAGAAGCGGACGAAACACCCAGGCGCATGAGGATGTCCATGGCCATTCCGTTGCCCTCTTCGACGATACCGATGAGCAGGTGCTCGGTCGACACATAGGTCTGGTTGTTCTCGCGCGCCACACGGAAGGAACGCTCCATCACGCTAATGACGAGCGGCGTAAAGGCGAGCTTGGCGGCCTCGGTCTCCTCGCTGGGCTCGGGAACGGTGGTCTGGACCTCCTTGAGGGTGTCCATGATGTCGTCGTAGGAGATATCGAGCGAGCGCAGTGCCTCGGCGGCAATGCCCTCGTCCTCCTTAGCGAGCGCGAGCAGCAGATGCTCGGTACCCACTTTATTTGAGTGTAGATCGAGCGCCTCTTGCTTGGCCATGGACATGACCTTGCGCGCGCGATCGGTAAAACGGTCTAACATGCTAGTTCCTCTTAGACGAGCTAGTTTTTTCAAACGCAAAGCGCCGCCCCGCGGCAGCGCTTTGGTCTCTTTACCCATATGGAGTATATGTTAACCGTTGGGACCTTTTCCGCACGGAGCCATACGACAACGTCTACAAAAAAGGAATCGCTCCGGTCTGTTTGGGGGTCTGGTTCTGAGCGTTGCCTAGCAGGCAGGCTCGACGTCCATGCCCTCGGAAATGTTGGCAACCTCCTCGGCAGCGGGAGCACCCGGCATGTGCACGAGCTCCATGTGCGGCTCGGCAAAGACCGTGCCCATGGGGAAGGCGCGACGGAAGACAAACCGGGCAACCGGACCGGCCACCAGCAGGTTCCAGGGCAGGGCCATGATAAAGTTGCGCGGAATGTTGACGAGCCACATCATCGGCAGCGCCTGCAAATTGGCAAGCGGGCCGCCGGGCATATGGAACAGGCCCTCGCAGGCGCCGTAGAGCGACATGATGATGACCATGGGGACGACTATGCAGGAGCTGACGGCGAGCGTCATAGCGAGCGGCGAGCTCTTGCCCGGAGTAACCAGGAACTTGAAGGCGAAGCCTTTGGCTGGCGGGCTGGCGATAAACCAGTCGCAGCACATGGCAAAGACGTAGGCAACGGGGAAGCCAAGCCATGCAGCGGCAACAACCTCGCCGTTGATGGCCCCATGCTGCAGGGCAACGTTGTAGATGCTCATCCAGAGCACCATACAAAAACACATGATAAAGGTGAACAGCAGGCTCTCTCGTTTGTTGATAGGCATAAAGGGCGAAATCCTTTCTGTGTTACGCCGCGGCGCGTGCAAAAAAACGGGCAGGCGAGATGGAGTTACTGGGACTTCATCTCGCCCGCCCGCGGTACGTGCGTCTGCGACTACTTATGTGGTGGAACTACCCTAACACGAACAACACGCGCTTCGTAAGCGTTGAGTTTGTGGAGATGCTCGGCGTATTGGTGCAAAGTAACCTGTCCCCCTTGCACCAATTAGCTGGTGTGGCGCCAGCGGGGATCGGTGAGAGTTCTCGCTACGCTCAGGCCGACGGGAAGGAACGCCACGATGAGCACCGCACGCACAAACCAGCCAAGCATATTAACCGTGTCAAACGTGCACATGTAGTACATCGAGCGATACAGATACAGTCCCGGCACCATGATGACAATCGATGGCACCGTGAGGGCGATGCGCGGGTACGTGAGCTTGATTTCGGCCAGGCTCGCAAGCAGTCCCGACACCAGCGCGCCGATAAACGCCGCCGCCTCGGGAGGCATGCCTGCACTCAGGCCCAGAAAGGGAAACAGCGTCGGCGCATCGACGAGCGTAAGGCGCAAGGTATTAGACACGGCACCGATGAGCCCAGCCGCCGCGGCCATCTTTATCGGACTGTTGAACATAACCGAGAAGCCAAATACACCGATAAAGCTCATCAGTATGCGCAAGAGCGTAAGAGCCAACGGTGAGAGGCCGAGCGGGGCGAAGTCATCCGGCGCCAGTCCCACACACTCGGCAACCATCCAGCCTACGAGGGTCGCCATCACAATAATTGACACAGCATACGAAAGACGCTCGATGCCGCTTCGCATATCGAGCTTTGCGATGTCGAGGCCTGCCGTAATGAGGGGAAAGCCGGGGATGACAAAGAGCATGGCGCCGATATAGCCTTCTTGGTGCGACATTGCCCCCGGAATGACCTGGCCAAGGCCGAGCAACGCCAGTAAATACGAGATACAGGCCAGCGCGACGCCAATCGTCAACGCGCTAAACTGGCCGAGGCCCTGCTTGAGGATATGAGAACGGGCAAAGTTGCCGACGCCCGCGCCCACGAACGCACATGCCATCTCAATGGGACCGCCACCAAGTAAAAAGACAAAGGCGCCACAGGCGCAGGCCGCCGCAAGGCCCTGTTGCCAAGGCGCGTAATCAGGTTTTGAACTCTCAACGGTCTTGAGCATCTCGTGATACTCATGCACGGTAAACCGGCGCCCATAAGTCTCGATTTCCTTTAGGAAGCTCTCCATCATCCAAATGCGATGAGTGTTGACGCCCGTTGTTGGCAGGCTGACGACCTCGTTAAAGCAGTGGCCGCCTTCGATGCAGGTGCACTCAAACGACAGGAGACTTAAGTCAACGTGGATGGTGACACCGAGTACGGCGGCGACGCGGTTCATGGTATCGCGTACACGCCAGGCACCCGTTCCGCTCGCGAGCATAAGCATACCGGTGCGGCAGATGATGGATGATTTGTCGGTAAGTGGCGCATCGACGGCAAGCTCATCGCCCGCGGTCACGATCTGGCGCCAGTCAGTTTTCATATGGAGCGCGCCGGCACGGACACCGTGGTGCATGGGGGCTCTCGAAGGCAGTGAGTCAAGGCGCGAAGGCTGTGGGGGTTCCGTCGATTCATCCTCAACCTCATCAGCCTCTTCATCGACCAGATCAAAGGAATCAAGCGGCGCTGGCTCGCGACGGTCGATCAGCTCCTCGTCCTCATCATCAAAGTAATTGAACTGATCGAGCATGTCCTCTTCGATCGCGCGCTCGCTCGCATCGTCCATACAGACGCTCCCTTCCTGCCGACTAACTCCCATCCTAGGCAGCGACGGCTAAAGGAAACATAAAAGAGACAACTGTCATGTGAGTCATGTACGCAATAGCCGTTAGGTAGTCGTTGGGGACGTTCTTGAATGGCTAGTCGTTTAAGAACGTCCCTAAGTGCCAACCAAGGCAACGCCGCAGGTAGAGGACGGACAGCGAGCGACGTCCAGGGCGAACAAGTTGGCATGAAAAAGGCAAGACATAGACCTTCTGGTCATGCCTTACCTTTTGAATGACAAATTGTCGCCCTGGGCGGCGCGCAGCGTCGAGCCGTTACGTGGTTCGTAGAACCGCGTAACTAGTTAGCACATCTTTGCGCCGGCGGGGATGGAAGCGTCGAGCTGAATCAGATTGAGGCGCTCCTCGCCCTCCTCCTCGTGAATAGCGCTGATCAGCATGCCGCAGCTGGGAATGCCCATCATCTTGCGCGGAGGAAGGTTGGTGATGGCGAGCAGGGTCTTGCCGACCAAGTCCTCGGGCTCATAGTATTCATGGATGCCGGAAAGGATGGTGCGGTCGGTACCGGTACCGTCGTCGAGCGTAAAGTTCAGCAGCTTCTTGGACTTCTTGACGGCTTCGCACGCCTTGACCTTCACGGCGCGGAAATCGCTCTTGGAGAAGGTATCAAAGTCGACAAACTCCTCGAACAGCGGCTCGACGGCGATCTTAGAGTAATCGAGCGTAGGCTTGAGCGATTTGACGAACGGGCTCGAGGCGTTGCCGGCCTCGGCGGCCTTGGCGGCAGCAGCACCGGACTGGAAACCCTTCTCGGGCTTCATGTGCGGGAACAGCAGGACGTCGCGGATGGAGGCCTGGTTGGTGAGCAGCATGACCACGCGGTCGATACCGATGCCGATGCCGCCCGCGGGAGGCATGCCGTACTCGAGGGCGCGCACGTAGTCCTCGTCGTACTCCATGGCCTCGTCGTCACCGCCAGCCTTCTCGGCCATCTGAGCGGCAAAGCGCTCGGCCTGGTCGACCGGGTCGTTGAGCTCGGAGAACGCGTTAGCGTACTCGTGACCGGCGATAACCAGCTCAAAGCGGTGCGTCAGACGCGGGTCGTCCTCAAAACGCTTGGCAAGCGGGCTGACCTCGATGGGGTAATCGCACACGAAGGTCGGGTTGACGATGGTGTCCTCGCCCAGCTCATCGTAAATCTCGGCGATGATCTTGCCAGCAGTCCACTCGGGCTTGATCTCCAGGCCCTTCTCGCGCGCGGCGGCAGCAAGCTCCTCGACCGGCGTGTCGATGGTGACTTTCTTGCCGAGCACGTCAGAGACAATATCAGTCATGGGGCGGCTTGCCCACTCACCGGAAAGATCGATGGTCTGGCCCTGGTACTCGATGACCTCGGGGTTGCCGATGGCCTTGTTGGCAGCCTTGATGACGCCCTGGGCAAGCGCCTTCATGCCCTCGAGATCGGAGAAGGCACGGTAGGCCTCCATCGTGGTGAACTCGGGGTTGTGGGTGAGGTCCATGCCCTCGTTGCGGAAGATGCGGCCAATCTCGAACACGCGCTCAAAGCCGCCGACGATGCAGCGCTTGAGATGCAGCTCGGTAGCAATGCGCAGATAGCACTCCTGGTCGAGCGCGTTGAAGTGCGTGATGAACGGCTTAGCCGTGGCGCCGCCCTGGATAGTCTGCAGGATGGGGGTCTCGACTTCCATGTAGCCGTCGGACTCCATGAAGCGGCGGAAGGTGGAGAGAATCTGCGAACGCTTGCGGAAGGTCTCGCGGACATCGTCGTTGGCGATCAGGTCGACGTAGCGCTGACGATAACGGGTCTCCTTGTCGGAAAGACCGTGGAACTTCTCGGGCAGCGGACGAACGGCCTTGGCAAGCAGGGTCGCGCTCTTAGGGGCAACGGAGAGCTGGCCGCGCTGGGTGCGCACAACCACGCCGGTCACGCCCAGGATGTCGCCCAGGTCGAGGGACTTGAGCGTATTCCATGCAGCCTCGTCCATGTCGTTGATGCGGCAGAACAGCTGAATCTCGGCAGTCGCATCGCGCACGACGATGAACATGATCTTGCCCTGACCGCGCTTGGCGACCACGCGGCCGGCGATCTTCACGACGTCCTCGGTGTCCTCGCCATCGGCAAGCTCGGCGTACTTAGCCTCGATATCGGCAACGTAGTCCTCAAGCTCAGAGTGCTCGGGATAGGGGTTCTGGCCCGCCTCGAACAGGGCGGCGCGCTTGGCCAGGCGGGTGGCGCGCTCGTCGTTGAGCGTCGATGCCTGATCTGCGGCGTTCTGGTTCTCTGCCATAAGTTAGCTCCTCAAACTAAAACGCTCCCCAGGATTCGGTCCCAGGGAGCGAAAACATACCTTTACGCGGGACCGTGGTCTAGCGTGCAATCTTGGCGATGGTGTAGACGCGAGTCTTGCCGGAAGGCGTAACGACCTCGACGGAGTCGCCCTCGCCGTGACCGATGATGGCGTGGCCGACCGGAGACTCGTTGGAAATCTTGTGCTCGAGCGAGTTGGTCTCGGTGGTACCGACGAGCGTGACTTCCATGACCTCACCGTTGGGATCAATCAGAGAAACGGTGGAACCGATGGAGACGGTCAGATCACCTGTGGTGGCAGCAACCTGAGCGTTGGCAAGGATGGCCTGGATCTCGGCAATACGAGCGGCGTTCTGGGCCTGCTTGTCCTTGGCGGCATCGTACTCGGAGTTCTCCGAAAGGTCGCCGAACGCGCGGGCTTCCTTGATGTCCTCGACGATCTCCTTGGCGTAATCGCCCTCACGCCAAGCGAGCTCCTCGACGAGCTTCTGGCGGCCCTCAGCGGTCAGTACGATCTGGCTTGCGTCCATACGGATATCTCCCCAACTCTGATCAAACAATCAACTGTCAACAAAACGAAAAAGACCGGCTAGCCTGCGGGCAAGCCGGTCAGGTGCTCACCCCAAAGGGATGGGACTACTCTGCGTCCGCGTCGCTGTCCTCTGCCTGCTTCTTCTTGGCAGCAGCGAGCTTGGCCTCGAGCTCAGCGATCTCCTTGTCCTCCTCGGACTGCTCGACCACGACCTCCTCGGCCTGCTTGGTCTCGGCCTTATCGTCGCCCTCCATACCCTCGCGGATATTCTTGACGGTAGAGCCGAGGGACTTGCCGAGCTTCGGCAGGTTCTTGGGCCCGAAGATAATCAGGACAACGACGAGAATAATGATGAGCTCAGGAGCCCTCAGTCCAAACATGTAGACCTCCACAATACAGCGAGACAAGCTCGAATGAGTATACCGCGGGTATCGCGGTATCACAACAATAGCTAAAAAAAGGGACCGCAAGAAGCGGTCCCTCCTCATGCTCTGGTCGGGTTGACTGGATTTGAACCAGCGACCCCTGCGTCCCGAACGCAGTGCTCTACCAAACTGAGCCACAACCCGTTAGCTCGACTATAGTAACAAAGATTTCCGTCGTGTGCTAGAGAAATTTTTACTTCTTTGGCACTTCGATGCGAACCGTGTTGGGAATGAGCTCCGTCGCGCAGGACCACCAGCCGTTTTGCAGGGCAGCGTCGGCAAGCCTTTCGGCCGTGGCGGCGGTGTCGCAAATGGCAAATGAGCAGGCACCCGATCCGCACACATCTACAGCAACGGTGCCGTCCTGTTTACGCAGCCAATCGAGAACCGTTTGAATCTGCGGCTCCATCTGTGCGGAAATGACACCTAGGTTGTTATGGATGAGCGCATATGCCGTCTCGGCATCACCAGCATGCAAGGCAGAAGCTATCGCGCCGGGCTTGTCTGCAGGCACCGGAGCCTCGTCAAAACGTCGATAGGCTTCAATTGTTGAAACGCTTGCCTCGCGCGGCTTGACCAACACGACGGGCGTTGCGGGCAGCGCGGGATACTCAGTTGCCAGCACGTCTCCCCCACCTACGTAGAACGCAAGGCTCGCGTGCAAAAAGAACGGGACGTCAGCACCAATACCCCGCGCAATGTCGTCGAGCGCGGGGTCGGTGCGATCAATTCCCCAGAGCTCCGCCAAGGCGACAATGACCGCGGCCGCGTCCGTCGAGGGGCCGCCCAAGCCGGCGCACAATGGAATGCGCTTCTCAATCGTCACGCAGATGTTTGCCTCGCAACCATAATGCTCGGCCATAGCAACCGCAGCCCGATACGCCGTATTCTTTTGCATGGGAAAATCTGATGCCGGAACCGTCTGGACGGTCAGCGCCTGCGCCGGCGCGACCGTCACGGAATCGGAAAGACCGACGGCTGCCATCAGGGAATCGACCCTGTGGTAGCCGCGGTCATCGCGCTCGGTATGAACCCCCAGGTAGAGGTTAATCTTTGCCGGCGCGGAAAGAGTCAGGGACCGATCGGTCACCGTTAGTGCTCCTCGAGCTGATTGCCGAGCGGGGTAAAAATGTGCTCACCGCTCTCGGGGTCGAACAGCTCGACCTGCCCGGTGAGGACATCGATATACTGGTAGGACTGACGCGACTTGCGGCCGCGACGTTCGTCAACCTCGACGATAAAGACGGCGGGGTGGACGCTCTTGATGGTGCCCATGCGCTCGACGACGCGGGTGCGGCCCATGTTGGCCTTCACCTTGACGCGATCGCCCACCATATCGGTCAGCTTCTCGTGGATGTCGTCGACGTGATTGACTTCCATCTCTTCCATGAACAGGGCCTCCAGAAGGTGCAATTCAAAAAGGGGATAATACCCCTAAGATAGACAAAACTCTAATACTATAGCACCCTGTTGCGACCACGCGCAAGTAGCTAATTTGGCTACTTACAGATTGTCGGTATCGAGGACGATGGTGAATGGGCCGTCGTTGACGAGGTCGACTTTCATATCGGCGCCAAAGATGCCATGCGCCACGTGTTCGACATCTTGACGAACGAGCGTCAGGAAGTACTCGTAGAGCTCGTTGGCGACATCGGGGGCGCCGGCATCCGTAAACGATGGGCGGCGGCCGTGACGGCAATCGGCGAACAGCGTGAACTGCGACACTACGAGAACCTCGCCGTCGACATCGGCAAGTGCCAGGTTGGTCTTGCCGTTCTCGTCCTCGTTAATGCGCAAGCCGCGGAGCTTGCCCCACAGCTTATCGGCCTCGGCGCGCGTGTCGCCGTGGCCCACGCCCAGCAGCACCAGATAGCCGCGCCCAATTTTGCCCACGCACTCGCCGTCGACCGTCACGCCGGCGTTGAGTACGCGCTGCACCACCGCACGCACGGCCTACTCCTCGCCCGTCAGTTTGGCGGACAGATGCTCGAGCGCGTGGAAACGATGGCTGATGGCGTTCTTCTCGTCCGCCGTCAGCTCGGCCATGGTCTTGCCCGGCGTGTCGACCGGCAGGAACAGCGGGTCATAGCCAAAGCCGTGATCGCCGCGGCCCTCGTGTGCGATAACGCCCTCGCAGGCGCCCTCGCCATAGGTGACCAGACCATCCGTGTCGATAAGCGCAACGACGCTCATAAAGCGCGCGGTGCGGTCCTCGTCCGCCACGCCTTCCAGGTTAACGAGAAGCTTGGCGTTGTTGGCGGCATCGTCTCCGTGCACGCCCGCATAGCGCGCGCTATACACGCCCGGCTCGCCGTCAAGCGCGTCGACGACCAAGCCAGAATCGTCGGCGATGGCCATGAGCCCCGTCTCTTCGACGGCAGCCTGCGCCTTGATGATGGCGTTCTCCAAAAACGTCGTGCCGTTTTCCTCGGGGTCCTCAAAATCGCCCAGCTGGCCGAGCGCCACAAAGCGAACCTCGGGCATGACCTTGCCTAAAATGGCCTCGATCTCGGTGAGCTTATGGGCGTTGCCCGTTGCCACGACAATGGTCGCCGCCGGGTCGAGGGTGTCGATGTCGATCTTCTCAAGTGCCATGAGTGGTCTCCTTGTCTCTATAGCAATGCCGCGCCGAGGGCGACGAGGGCCTCCGCCTCTCCCCTCTCAATCAACGGCAGTCTTATACTTCGACGTTTTCCCAGATAAAACCTGCCAAAATAAACCTGTCCCTTTTTGGCAGGTTAGGCGATGGCTTGGCGCTGAAGCTCGATGAGCTCGGCGATGCCTTTGTCGCCCAGGTCGAGCAGGGCGTTGAGGCGCTTACGGTCAAAGGGCGCCTGCTCGCCAGTGCCCTGGAGCTCGATCATCTCACCGGTGTCGGTGGCGACGAGGTTCATGTCGACTTCGGCATGGCTGTCCTCGGAATAATCGAGGTCAAGCAGCGTATTGCCGTCGACAACGCCCATGGAGATTGCAGCCACCTGGCCGGTAAGCGGGATGCGCTCGATCTTGCCCGCCTCGACCCACATGGCGAGGGCGTCGTGCAGCGCCACCCAGGCGCCGGTGATGCTCGCTGTACGCGTGCCGCCATCGGCCTGAATCACATCGCAGTCGACGGTGACGGTGTACTCGCCGAGCGCCTTCATGTTGACGACGGTACGCAGGCTGCGGCCAATGAGGCGCTCGATCTCCATGGAGCGACCCTTGCGGTTGGCGTGCTCGCGCTTGCAGCGCTTGCCGGTCGACGCCGGCAGCATGGCGTATTCCGCGGTCACCCAGCCGACCTTAGCTCCCTTTCGCCAGCCCGGCACGCCCTCCTCGATGGTGGCGGCGCACAACACGCGCGTGTCACCGAACTCGGCAAAACACGAGCCGTGGGCGTGCTTCATGACGCCACGGGTGAGCTCAACGGGGCGCAACTCGTTGGCGGCGCGACCGTTGGCGCGGTTGACCTGCATGTACTCCATAGAAAAATCCTTTCGGCAAAAGGTGTGGCGAAGGCTCTGACGGCGGCCTTACATCTATTTCAGCTCATCGATATCGATATGCTCAATGCTCTTGAGCGGCTGACCAAAGATAAAGCTGCCCGCCACCGCAAACTCGGCAATGTTATCGGCCGTCGTGGCAAAACGATGCTGCGGCTCGGCGGCGACGCCCGCCAGCTGCTCGCGGCGCGTGAGGATATCGGTCAGCTCGCGCGTGGTCTCCTCGGCGGAACTCACGACGCGTACCCCAGGCCCCAGCGCATGGCGGATAGGTCCCACCAACAGCGGAAAATGCGTACAGCCGAGCACCACGGTATCGATACCGTGGTCGCGCAGTGGCTCAACCGTGGCACCCACCAGCGCACGCACGGCAGGCGTATCGAAGATGTCCTCGTTCTCAAGCCACTGCTCTTGCAGATGCGCACCCGAGGCGAGCTCGTGTTCGACAACCTCGACAAAGCTCGAGGCGGGGCAGCCGTATACGTCGACGCCGGCATCTAGGTCCTGAATGGCGCGCGTGTAAGCGCCCGAGCGAATGGTGAGGTTGGTGGCGAGCACGCCCACGCGACGCGTGCGGGTGCTGTTGATTGCCGCACGGGCACCCGGCGCGATCACGCCGATCACGGGAACGTCGAGCACCTGCTGGGCCAGACGCAAGGCCGCAGCTGTCGCCGTGTTGCAGGCGATGACCATAATCTTGACGTCGTGCTTCGACAGCCAACGGCCCGCCTGCAACGCAAACGAGCGCACCTCATCCTCGGTGCGCGTGCCGTAGGGGCAGCGTTTGGTGTCGCCGAAGTAGTAGACGGACTCGCGCGGCAGCACCGTCGCGATGGCGCGCGCAACCGTCAGACCGCCCAAACCAGAATCGAACACGCCAATCGGGCGCGTGTCGCCTGTCGGATTCTCGATATCGGACATTACCTCACCAGTCTCTCTCGAAAAGACATGTCCAAGTGCGGCGACGCCGCGCTACGAACGCGCCGCGACCAGCAGCTCTGCCGTCGCCGCCCAACCGTCGACAATTTTGCCGCGCGTAACGAAAGCGTTCTCGCAAGCAGCCAGGAACTCGGGCGCACCGGCGCTCGTCAGGCCATTCTCGACCAGGCAGAACGTGCCCACGTGATCGGCCATGTAGAAGTCGGACTCGGAATCGCCGAGCGCGAGCGTCTCCTCGCGCTCGATCCCCAGGTGCTCGCAGAAGCGCGCGATGGCAACGCCCTTGTTGAGGCCGGCGGGATTGATGTTAAACGCGCGACCGTCCTCGACGCGATCGAGCTCGAGCGTCGTCGGCTTGGACAGATGCGTCAGGTGACCGTTACAGGCCCACACCAGGCCGCAGCCGGCCTCGTCCAGGATGGCCTGGACCTCATTGTCGGGCACATCGCCGCGCATGCCGACGGTGACCTCGCGGTACTTGTAGCCGGTCGACATGTCGTTGTGATACTCGATCTTGTGCGGCCAGCGGGCAAGAATCTTCTCGCACACGCCGGTCTGCTCGATCACCTGGTGCGGAGTAAGGCCGCAGGCGGGGTCGTAAGGCATGTCGCCAGTCAGATACTCCCAATCGTTGGCTTTGAGGTCGTACATGACCAGGCCGCCCATCTCACCAATGTAGGAGTTGAGGCCGAGCACGCGCGCGTCCTCGTGGATCATGGTACGGTTGCGGCCCGAGGTGGGAACCACCTGAATGCCAGCGCGAGCGAGCGCCACGACGGCCTCGACGAGTTTGGTCGAGGGGTTGTCGTCGTTGTCGCGCAGCACGCACGAGCCGGGCGCGAGCATCGTGGCATCCAGGTCGGTAAAGACGTACTTGACCTTGGCCAAGCGCTCGCGCATCTCGCCCGAAAGCTCGGCAACGGTCGGCAAGGTGTTGTGGGACATGGTTACTCCGTTTACGTAGAAGGGTTTGGACTTGGACGGCATGTTTTGATTGAGGGAACACGCTTATGGCGACAGCGCACTCAGGGCGCCGCCGCCATCATGGTTCATTAGTCAAACTGGGTAACATCGATCAGGCGATTGGCCAGCGAAAGGTCGCTCTCGATGGGCACGAACTCGTCGCCCACGTGCATGAGCTCCTCGTCACCCTTTGCCAGCAGCAAGACAATGGTGGGAGCATCGGGGTTGACGTACTCCTCGCGCGCCGCCTTGAACGCCGCATGCACAGCGGCTTCGCGGTCGAGGATGATCTTGTTCGGCGTATCGTCGGGAACATGCTCGGCAAGCTCGCGACAGACCTTCATCGGGTCCTCGTGAGCTGGATCCTCGTTCGTAAAGATCATCAGGTCGGAATACGGTGCGGCCTCGCGTGGCAATTGCTCGCGGCGCTCCTGCGCCTTGCCGCCGGCGGCGCCAAACAGCGCAATGACGGGGCTAGCGGGAAACGCGCGCTTGACCGACGAGAAAAGCGAACGGAACGAAAGCTGGTTGTGCGCATAGTCAACGACGCAGATCACGCGGCCGTCCTTCGACTCCACGACCTCCATGCGGCCCGGCACACGCAGTTTGGAGAGGCCCTTCTTGATAGCCTCGATACCGATGCCGATCTCGCGCGCAGCGGCGATAGCGACCAGCGCGTTTTCCACGTTAAAGTCGCCCGCGATACCCAGCAGGACCTTCTCCCCCGCCTCGGGCTCGTCGGCGCTCATGCCGTGCAAGTTGAACTCGATGTTAAAGCCGAGCATGCGGACATCGCTCGCCCACAGGCTTGCCTCGGGATGCTCGACGCCAACGGTCACCAAGCGCTCGGCCGTCGACGCTGCCTCTAGCACACGGTCAACCTCATCGGTGCCCAGATTCACCACGGCGGTCTTTGCCTGGTCAAAGATCCTAAGCTTGCTCTCAAAATAATCCTCAAACGTGGGGTGTTCGATCGGCGAGATGTGGTCGCGGCCGATGTTGAGGAAGCACGCCACGTCAAACGGCAGATTCTCGACGCGTTGGTACTTGAGCGCCTGGCTCGAGACCTCCATGACCATGGACTGGCGACCGGACGTGCGGCAGTTGGCGATATGGCGCCAAACCTCGGGGGCCTCGGGCGTGGTGTTGGTGCTCTCGTAGCACTCGATACCATCGTCGGTACTCACCGAGCCGATCATGCCGCAGGACTCGCCCGCCGCCTTGATGATGGACTGGAGCATAAAAGCGGCCGTGGTCTTTCCCTTGGTGCCGGTGATGCCCACGATCTTGACGTCGTGGTCGGGACGGTCGTAGACCTCCGGCGGCAACAGGGCCATGGCCGTGCGAACACTATCAACAACCAGCATCGCAGCACCGCTCTCCTGCGCCAGCGGCTCCAGAGACTCGACCAGCGACTCCTCGCACACAAATGCGACGGCGCCCGCATCGAGCGCCATGCTCAAAAACGCGGGCTTAAAGGCAGCACCTTTGCAAAAGAATACGTCACCTGCCGAGACCGCGCGCGAATCAAACGAGCAGCCGGTCACGGCGCGCTCGTCAACCTGCTCTGATGCGCGCAGCTCGCCGCACACATCGAGAAGCTTGGCAAGCGTATCGACCGTGGTCACGGTCGCGGAATCCGAATGGTGCATCTTTCACCTTTCTCAGCCATTTGGCAGGGACGGTTTTATAGTAACTGAAACGCACCCACGCAAAAACGGCTCCCGGAGGAGCCGTTACGCGCAGGCGTTCGTAAGCCGAGGCTAGGCAGCCTGAACAGCGGGCTGGTCCTCGTCGATAAAGAAGCGCTTGTACCACACTAGGAACACGAGCGGCGTATAGATCTTGCGCTGGAAATCGCCCTTGCCCGCAAAGTGCAGATCGAGCAGGTGCATGAGCTCGTCGGTATTGAAGAACTCGCTTGCCCACGGCGCGGTGAAGTACTCCTTGACATAGTCGTACCACTTTTGCTCGCGCAGCCAGTAGACAATCGGCACCGGGAAGCCCACCTTGGGACGGGTGGCCCACTCATCGGGCAGCGACTTGTTGGCAGCGTGGCGGAGTACCTGCTTGTTGCCGTTCTCGTTGATGCGGTAGCGATCGGGAATGTGCTCGGCGAACTCCATGACTTTGCGGTCCAGGAAGGGCACGCGCAGCTCCAGCGAGTGCGCCATGCACATCTTGTCGGCCTTGAGCAG
Organism: Collinsella aerofaciens; assembly: GCF_964283865.1. Taxonomy (GTDB): domain Bacteria; phylum Actinomycetota; class Coriobacteriia; order Coriobacteriales; family Coriobacteriaceae; genus Collinsella. The sequence goes on from NZ_CAXYLS010000001.1 coordinate 254,956, forward strand.
AATGTCGCCCGGGAGCCACATGTTCATGTCCAGGTACTGCTTCTTGACCAGTTCGGGCTGACCCTTCACGCGTGCGTAGATGGGTGCAGCGAGCTCAAAGGCGCCATCGCCGGTGTTGTACTCGGGCTTGAGCACGCCGTCGACCTCGCGCTCCGGCCATACCAGAGCCTGTCCCAGGAACGACTTCTCGGGGATCTCGGCACCCTTGACCAGGAAGTTATGTCCCTTGAAGTACGGCATATGCAGCGCCAGGTTACCGAGCGCGCGACGGATGGGCAGCGGCACCATCTTTTTGTACTTGCGCACCGGGACCGTGTCCTCGTAGTAGGCGTAGCCGCCAAAGAGCTCGTCGGCGCCTTCGCCCGAAAGCACGACGGTAACGTCCTTGCGGGCCATCTCGGCCAAGAACCACAGCGGCACGGAAGACAGGTTGGACTGCGGCTCGTCCATGTGATACTGGATGTCCTCGAGCGCGCCGAAGAACTCGTCGGCGGTAATCATCTTGCGAACGTTCTCGACGCCGAGCTTATCGGAAAGTTCCTTGGCGTAGTTGGTCTCGTTGAAGTTCTTGTAGTCAAAGCCCACCGAGAAGGTCTTGTCGGGCATGAGGCAAGCGGCGATGTAGCTGGAGTCGACGCCACCGGAGAGGAACGACGCGACCTTGACGTCGGCGATGCGATGGGCCTCGACACTCTCGTGCACGACCTCGTCCAGCTCATCGACATACTCTTCGAACGGCTTCTCGACGGCAGAGTAATCGCAATCCCAGTAGCGCTCGATGTTCATCTTGCCGGTCGGGATATCGACGGTAAAGTAGTGCGCCGGCGGCAGCTTGTAGACACCCTCGAAGAAGGTCTCCTCAGTCGCCGAATACTGCAGCGTCATGTACGGACGCAGAGCCTTTTTGTTGACCGCCTTGTGGAAGTGCGGGTAGTCCAGGAAGCTCTTGATCTCGGAACCAAAGAGCACGCCCGGAGCGCCGTCGCCCGCATCGGCCATGGGATAGTAGTAGAGCGGCTTGATGCCAAAGATGTCGCGGGCGCCAAAAAGCTTGTTCTTCTTTTTGTCCCAGATGACGAAGGCGTACATACCGCGCAGACGATCGAGTACGGCCTCGCCCCACTCCTCGTAGCCGTGCAGGAGGCTCTCGGTGTCGGCGCCGCAGTGGAACTTGTAGCCCTTGGCCTCGAGCTCGGAACGGAGTTCTTGGAAGTTGTAGATCTCGCCGTTGAAGACAATGACGACGCTGCCGTCCTCATTGGCCATGGGCTGAGCGCCGGCCTCGGTCAGGTCGAGGATCGACAGGCGGCGGAAGCCCAGGGCAACGCGGCCGTCGATAAACTGACCGCCCATGTCGGGACCGCGATGGACGATGCGGTCCATCATCTTGGTGAGCACCTCGGATTGGTTATCCGTCCCACCGACAAAACCGACAAAACCGCACATATACTATCCCCTCTGCTGTTGCTGGGCATCAAATCGAATCAGTAGCTTTTGAGTATACCCGAGGGCGTAAAGAGGGGCGGAATGTTCAGGCAATCTCAACTGAATCAGCTCCGCTGTGACACGCGCCGGTTACCTTTAATGGATATGAGGTGAATGGGGCGATTGTTTTGCTATACTCTCTCCGCACGGGCGATTGGCGCAACGGTTAGCGCAGGTGCTTTACACGCACAAGGCTGGGGGTTCGAATCCCTCATCGCCCACCATTGAATTGGAAACGGTCCTCGCAAGGGGACCGTTTTTGTTTGGGCCCAGCGCATGGGATTCGAACCCGAAAGGGTGCGGAGCTGAGGAAACGCGAAGCGTTTTCCAGCGCAGCACGCGAGGGCCGTAGGCCCGAAGCGAAAGCGGGCGGCGTCAGCCGCACGCGACATCCCTCATCGCCCACCACTGATTTGATAGGCTCCCAGCAATGGGAGCCTTTCTTTTTTGGGCCCAGCGCATGGGATTCGAACCCGCCAGCACATCTGTCACAAAGGCCGTGGCCAAATAATGGCAAAAATGAGTACTGCTACTTTGCTTGCAACATATAAACAGATAGTGTTTGCTTAGGTTACGCAACATATGTCCATTATAAGGACTAACAGTCAGATCAAAATCGTGTATTCATCGCCATTTCGACTTGCCATCTGGCCTTATTAGTCCAAAATTGCTGCTACCAAATCGGTAACAGTACTCATATTTGATGTTTTTTGACCAGCAGGTCTCCCTGCCTTAGCAAATCTAAGGCAAAACGGGCTCCAGACCGCTGAATCATGCCGCATAGGGCACGTCCGCAGTCCGGAACTCGGTCCAAATTGAGTTATTGCGCCGCGTTAGCCCAAAACACCCGACAGGATCTCGATCAGACTGTCCACGTCGGCTTCCTCGCAGACGAGTGGCGGCAGGAAACGCAGCGTATGCGCACCCGTAGCGTTGATCACGGCACCGGCGGCCAGCGCGCGGGCAACAACACCATGCGCGTCGCCCGCGGCATCATCCAAATCACAGCCGAGCATCAAGCCGCGACCACGTACCTCGGTCACGTGCGGCAGCTTGGCGAGCTTTGCCTCCATATAGGCACCCACCTTGGCAGCATGCTCGGCATAATCGCCACGCACAAGCGCGGAGAGCGTCGCGGCACACGCCGCGATGGCCAAGCAGCTACCGCCAAAGGTCGAGCCGTGGTCGCCCGGCTTAAACACGTCGGCAATCTCCTTCTTCGCCACGACGGCACCCATGGGCACGCCATCAGCAATGCCCTTGGCAAGGCTCATGATGTCGGGCTCCACGCCATAGGTCTGGAACGCAAACGGCTTGCCGGAGCGGAAGATGCCGCACTGGACCTCGTCGGCGATAAGCACGGCGCCCACTTCGTGTGCCAGGTCGCGCGCCGTAGCCATAAACTCCTCGGTCATGGGATGCACACCGCTCTCACCCTGGATCGGCTCGAGCATCACGGCACAAATTTCGCTCCCCAGCTGCTTAAAGATCGCACGCAGCTCATCCACATCGTTGGGCGTGCAGGCCACAAAGCCACCCGGCAGCGGGCGGAAGCTGTCCTGCAGCCAATCCTGCATGGTGGCGGCAATGGTCTCGAGCGTACGGCCGTGGAAGCCGCCGCGCATGCACACGATGGTGTTGCCGCCATTACCGGCACGCTTGGCGTACAGGCGCGCGAGCTTCATCGAGCCCTCGTTGGCCTCGGCGCCAGAGTTGGCAAAGAAGGTCTCCCAAACCTGCTCATCCGCAGCCGGGGCACCAAGAGCAGCTGCCGTGGTCTCATCGCCGGCGGCAATGGCATCGGCAAGCACGCGCGCACCATCTACGTCGTCGTTAGCAAGCTTGGACAGCAGCGCCGCGACCTGTCCGCGCTGCTCAATGTAGAAGTAATTGGAGACATGCATGAGCTTTTTGGTCTGTGCCTCGAGCGCCGAGAGCACAGCCGGGTCGCCATGACCTAGGCTGCACACGCCGATGCCGGCAAGAAAGTCGAGGTACTCACGGCCATCGTCGCCGGTGAGCTTCATGCCGTGACCCTCGACAAACTCGACCGGAGAGCGGCCAAAGGTATGCATAACGTAATGGGATTCAAGCGATTGCTGAGCTGCAAGTGACATGGGATGCCTTTCGTTGAGCGCCGGACGGCGCAGGCCTATGGGTGTAGGAATGGGGCGGCTGAGGGTCAGCTAGACCGTCTGAAGCTTCTCGACCTCGTCAAGATTCTCGGTCAGACGCGCAGCAAACGTCGAAAGCGGATGCGGATGCGTATCGAACTCGTAAGCCGTCTCGGTGGAATGGATCACGGTACCGACGCCGGCATCGGTCAGCAGCTCCAGCAGCAGCGAATGCGGCGTGGTGCCGTTGATGATGTGAGCGCGAAATACGCCGCCGGCAAGCGCATCGACGGCCGCGCGCAGCTTGGGAATCATGCCCTTATCGACCTCGCCGCCGTAGAGCATTTCGTTAACCTCGTCGAGTGTTAGGTTGGAGATGAGTGAGTCTTTATCGCTAAAGTCCTTGTACAGGCCGTCGACGTCGGTCAAAAAGATCGCCTTGTGCGCGTGGAGCGCTGCCGCAACGGCACCGGCGGCGGTATCGGCGTTGATGTTGAAGAAACCGCCGTCCTCCCCCGCCGCGACGGTAGCGATAACGGGGATGTACTCGCTATCGAGTAAGCGCTCGATATAGTCGGTGTTAACGTGCGTCACTTTGCCCACGCGACCGAGCTCGGGGTCGAGCGGCTCGGCGATGAGCGTGCCAGCATCGCTGCCCGACACGCCCACGGCCAGGTTGCCGTGGTGGTTGATGGCGGCAACCAGCTCCTGGTTAACCTTGCCGCCCAGCACCTCGCGCACGATATCCATAGTCGCCGGCGTGGTCACGCGCTGGCCGTTCTTAAACTCGACGGGGATGTCGTAGTGGCTCAGCGCCTCGTTGATGGCCTTGCCGCCACCGTGCACGATAACAGGGCGCATGCCGATGATCTTGAGCAGCACGATGTCGCTCATCACGTCGCGGCGCAGCTGCTCATCAACCATGGCGGCTCCGCCATATTTGATAACAACCGTCTTACCGGTCAGGTTCTTAATCCACGGCAGCGCTTCGAACAGCAGCTGCGCGGTTGCTTCGTTGGATTCGTTCGAACGACAATCGCGTGCGAATTTCATAATCTGCCTCGTCTTTCGTATCGTTATCGCGCCGTGCTCCGCTGTCCGCAATCGCGGCAAGATGCGCAGCGTGCCTGGAATCTAGGAACGGTAGTCGCCGTTAATGGAGATGTACTCATGCGTGAGGTCGCAGGTCCACACGGTCGTTGCCGCGTCGCCTGCGCCCAGGTCGGCCGAGATCACGATCTCGGGCGCCTCGAAACGTCGTAGAGCCTCGTCCTCGTCAAAGGGAACAGTCAGACCATCGCGACAGACAGGCATGCCCATCATGTCGATGGAAACGTCTTCCTGATTAAACTTCACGCCGCACTTGCCAAGCGCCATAGCAACGCGGCCCCAGTTGCAGTCGTGGCCGGCGATGCAGGTCTTAACGAGCGGCGAGTTGGCAACGGCACGGGCGGCGATATCGGCCTCCTCGTCGTTCACGGCGCCGGTAACGTTGACCGTAACAAGCTTAGATGCGCCCTCACCATCGGCGGCGATATTGCGCGCCAGGCTCTCGCACACCTCGTGCACGGCAAATGCCAACTCGTCAAAGGCATCGGAGCCCTCGACGATAGGCTCGGCATCTGCGGCAGCGGCGCCGGAGGCAAGCATGATGCAGGTGTCGTTGGTCGAGGTGTCGGAATCGACCGTTACCTTGTTAAAGGTCTGCTTGACGGTCGAGAGCAGCAGGGCATGAAGTGCCGCAGGCTCGACGGGGGCATCGGTGGTGATAACTGCGATCATGGTGGCCATGTTGGGCATGATCATACCCGAGCCCTTGCACATTCCGCCTACCGTATAGACATTGCCCGCATGACCCGCAGCCTCACTGACGTAGGATACGGCGTACTCCTTGGAGTGCGTGTCGGTCGTCATGATGGCGCGAGCGGCATCGGCGCCACCGTGGGCGGAAAGTACCTCGTAGGCAGCAGGAATGGCGGTCTCAAACGTGTCGATCGGCAGAATCTGGCCAATCACACCCGTGGAGGCAACCAGAATCTGCTGGGGCTCGCAGCCGATGACCTGCGATGCGATGCTGCACGTCTCGCGCGCGCAGGCAAGGCCGGTCTCACCCGTGGCGGCGTTGGCATTGCCAGAGTTGACCGAAACACCGGCGATGATACCGTAGCCCTTGTCGGCACCGCCCAGGTTGGCACGGCTCACCTGCACGGGCGCCGCGCAAAAGCGATTGGTGGTAAACACGCCGGCACCGGGACAGGGTTTATCGGGCACGACGAGCGCGTAATCCAGACGCTCGGGGTTCTTGCGGAACCCAGCGTGGATGCCTGCAGCTTTAAAACCAGCCGCAGCCGTAACGCCACCCTCGACGGCGCGAATCTTGATATCAAACAGCTCGGTATCCATCGTCTTTATGACTCCTTATGTCAAACAAAAAAACGGACATCGGTTGGTGCGCCATGCCAGTCGTGATCATGAGACCAGCTTAAGAGTGGCGCCCCATTCGATGCCCGACTACCAAATCGTTAACAATCGAATGTGCTACACCGGGCACGCCACTGTAGGCAAGCCTCGTCGCTCGTCAAAGCCAAAGACGATATTGGCGCACTGGACTGCTTGGCCCGCAGCGCCCTTGCACAGATTGTCGATGGCGCCCGTCGCCACCAGCACGCCCGCGCGCTTGTTGAGCGCGAGGCCAATCTGGGCAGCGTTGGTGCCGACGACCGAAGCCGTCTTGGGCTGCTGGCCGGCATCGAGCACGCGCACAAAGGTGCGACCGGCGTAGAACTGCTTGTAATGGTCGACGACATCCTCAAGAGCCAGCGTGTCGAGAGCCTGCGGCGCGAGCGGCAGCGTCACCGTGGAGAGCAGACCGCGCTTGAGCGGTGCCAGGTGCGGGGTAAAGACGACGCGATCGGTCAGGCCAAGGATTTGCTCAATCTCGGGCGTGTGGCGATGCTTGCCCACGCCGTAGGCCTCCAAGTTCTCGTCGGCGCTGCAAAAATGGGTGCGGGCGTTGCAGGACTTACCGGCGCCCGTCACGCCGCTAATGGCATCGACAATCACGGGACCGTTCTCGGCCACCCAGCCCGCGCGCACGGCGGGCGCGGCGGCAAGGCTCGTTGCGGTGGGATAGCAACCGGCGCAGGCGACCAGCACGGGTTTGCCGTCGGCATGGTCGGATGCGGCGGTCTCCAAGTCCTGGCAGAACAGCTCGGGCAGACCGAAGGCACGGGTCTTGAGCAGCTCGGGGCTCGTATGCTCGGCGGCATACCAAGCCTCAAAAACGGACGCGTCGTTCAGACGGTAGTCGGCCGAAAGATCAAAGCAGGAGACGCCCGATGCAAGCAGCGCGGGCACCTGTGCCATGGCAGCCGTGTGCGGCACGGCCAAAAAGACCGCGTCGCAGTTCTTGAGCTCGGGGGCATCATGCGTCGTAAAGACAAGATCGCTTACGCCGGTGAAGCTCGGGTACACCGCAGACAACGGCTGGCCGGCATCGGCGTTGGACGTAATGGCAGCAAGTTCAAACTCGGGATGACCGAGGACGAGGCGAATGAGCTCGGCTCCGGCATATCCAGCCGCGCCGACGATTCCAACCTTCAAAGACATATCAGACTCCTTGTCTGCGATTTATGCACCGATGCGCATTTCACAGCGGTCGTTATGAAGTGGGTTGAAACTTTAGCACCAAAAGATGCATGACTACGTAAATGGCTTGCATATTCATGCATTGAAACATTCCCGACACATTCGCTTGAAGGAATTGACAAATGGAGCGGGCCCCGTATTGACCGGCGCTCCTAACGGCGCCGGGCAATACGGGGCCCGCCCATGCGAAAACCAAGTTGTTAGGATGAGCCAGCTGGCTAGAGCTCGACCGGCACCCATTCGTCGTGATTGCAGATAAAAGCCTCGGGATCCTCGACGCTAAAGAAGACGAGCGTGGGGTCGTTAGGCCCCTCATAGTGCTCGCCCAGGTGCTCTAGATGCTTCCACCCGGCTTCGCGCATTTCGCCTAAAGCCCGGTCATCCAAGCCGGCACGCCCGCGCAAGATGAGCCAGCCATGGCCCGGCCACCAACTCGTGGCCTCAAAGCGCTGGTTTTGCAGCAGCTCTTGCCACACATCTTTGGTGCGCGCTGTTACAAACCACAGCTTGCCATCCTGGATCTGCGCAAACGAAAACGGACGCACATGAGGCTGTCCGTCAACGCTCGTCGCCAAATACCATGCCGGCACCGACGTCAGATACTCCAACACCGTATTCAATCCGTCCATGCGTCCTCCTGCCACTAGCCAATTTGGAACGGGTAGTTAATTTGAGACGCGCTAGAGCTCCAGATGCTCTTCGCTGCCGTCGATATCGCAGAAGCGGGCGGCAATGTTGCGGACCGAAAAGAAAGCAAGGCGGCCGTCGTTGGCACTCTCGTGTTCCTCGCCGATGCCCACCATGTGCTTAAAACCCGCTTGACGCACCTTGTCGCTCGCAACTGCGTCGTCCTCAAGTGCGGCTTCGCCGGTCAATACGATCCAACATTCCCCCGGCTTCCAGCCCGAGAGCTCAAACTTGGGATTCGCGCTCAACTCCGCCCACACGTCCTTGTCGCGCGACGTGCAAAACCACAGCTTACCGTCATCGACCATGGCAAACGAAAACGGCCTCACGCGGGGCTGATGCCCGTCGCTCGCATCGGTCGTGGCAAGATACCACGCCGGAATGCGCCTGAGATACGAACAGGCGCGCTCGAGCTGAGCCATGCGGTCGTTGTCGGTCATAGGGACCCCTTTCTTGCGCTCGAATCGCGCCTAAACAAGTTGAAGGTTGATGACGATGACACACGCGAGCAGCAGCGCCGTCACCACCGCAGCCAGCGCATCCCCGCGGCGAAATGCAAGCGCATGCAGGCGCGTGCGGCCCTGCTCGCCGTGATAGCAGCGTGTATCCATGGCAGCAGACAGCGTCTCGGCATGGCGGAACACACCCGTGAACAGCGGGATCGCCACACTGCCGAGCATACGCACGCCGCCGAGCGGGCCTCCCGTCACGCGCGCACCGCGGCTCGCCTGCGCATCGGCCGTCTGCTTCATCTCGGTGGCAAACTGCGGCATAAAGCGCAGCGCGATACCCATAATCATGCCGAGCTCGTGTGCAGGAAGTCCCACACGCGCAAACGGTGCGAGCAGACGCTCAAAGCCCACGGTGAGGTCGAGCGTGGGCGTGGTGAGCGTAATGGCGCTCATGCCGGCCATCATCAAGCTCAGGCGGCACGCCATAAAGGCGGCGGAATGCAGCGAGCCCTCGCTTATCTGCAAAAAGCCAAGCTGCCACAGAATGCGCCCGCTCTGGTCGGAAAACAGGTTGAGCACTGCGACCACCACGACAATCGCCAGCAATGGTGCCATCGATGATAGGACCCGGCGCAACGGCACCCGGGACACGGTATAGATCAGGACAACGAAGATTGCGACCGGGGCCAGTCCGCGGAAGCTGCTGACCGTGAGCGTCGTGATCAGAAACACAAAGCCCAAGAGCAACTTAGTTCGCGGGTCCAGGCGGTGGATCGCACTATCGCCGGGATAGTAGCTGCCAAACGAAAACGCCTCCATTAGCAGCCCTCCTCTCGCGCAACCGTCTTGGATTTAGCAATGTCCGCGACGTTAGAAGGACCGCCCGAGCGACCGATTAGCAGGTCCACCAACTCGTCTGCCAGCGACTCAACCGTATAGAGGCCGTCAAAGCGCAGCGGCACGCCCGCTTCCGCGAGCGCCAACGCCATGCGCTGGGCGGCGGGAACGCCCAAGCCGATCGACTTGAGCTCATCCGCATGCGCAAAAACCTGAGCGGGCGTGCCCTCGGCAAACACCGCGCCCTCGTTCATCACGACAATACGGTCGCAGCAGTTGGCCAGGTCATCCATACTATGCGAAACCATGACAACGGTCAGGCCATCGCGGTGAAGTCGACCGATAAGCTCAAGGAAATCCCTGCGCGCAGCCGGATCGAGCCCCGCCATGGGTTCATCGAGTACCAGGATCTCGGGCTCCATGGCAAGCACGCCGGCAAACGCCACGCGCCGCTGTTGGCCACCCGAAAGCTCAAAGGGGCTCTTGTCGCCCACCGTAGCCAGGTCGAGGCCCACGCGCTCGAGCGATGACTCAACGCGGCGGGCAACCTCGGCCTGCGACAAGCCAAGGTTATGCGGACCAAATGCCACGTCCTGTGCCACGGTCTCGGCAAACAGCTGACGCTCGGGATATTGAAACACCACGCCGACCTTTGCCTTAACCGCGGCAGCATCTTTCTTGTTTGCCAGGTCGAGCCCCAACGCGTAAACGGAACCCTCCTGGGGACGAATCAGGCCGTTGAGATGCTGAACCAGCGTCGACTTACCCGAACCGGTATGGCCCGCAAGGCCCAGGAACTCGCCGCGACGCACCGTTAGCGACACATTGCGCAACGCCCAGGGGCTGCTAGGGTCGTTGCCCCAGAGGGCCTGTTTGTTCGATGCGCCCTCGATGGCTGAGCGCTTGTGCCAACGGCGACGATCTCGGGCGCTCAGCGAATAGCTGTACGAAACATGGGATAGCTCGATGACGGGCTCCGACGCGTTGTCCTCGTTGTCTGCCGGAACAGCGCCGTCAGCGATTTCCAACTGGGATGCGAAAGGCCGCCCGGTGATGCCTGTCCAACTCCGCTCGGCATAAGCCTGCGCTATATCGGCGACCATATCCGCCTCACGCACCTGTGCGCAAATGGGCACGCCCTTCGCGCGAAGCGCCCTGCCAAGACAGCACGATGCCGGCATATCCAGGTTCAGCCGCGCGAGTTCGTCCGCCCGCGTCAAGATTTCCTCGGGCGTACCGAACATGGCAACACGGCCCGCCTGGAAGACAGCAACGCGATCGGCCTCGGCTGCCTCTTCCATAAAGTGCGTAATCATCACGATGGTCATGCCGCGTTCGTGCAGCGCGTGACAGGCCTTCATAAGGCCCTTGCGCCCGCGCGGATCGAGCATCGAGGACGCCTCGTCCAAAATGAGCACGCGCGGTTCCATGGCGAGCACGCCGGCAAGCGCCACGCGCTGCTTTTGTCCGCCCGAAAGTGCATGGGTCTCGTGGCGCTCGAAGCCCACCAAACCCACGCCCTTCAGTGCCTCGCGTACGCGCTGCGCGATCTGGGCCGATTCCACCCCAAGGTTTTCGGGACCAAAGGCAACATCGTCCTCGACAAGCGTCGCCACCAGCTGATCATCCGGGTTCTGGAATACCATGCCCGCGGTCGAGCGAATGTCGTAGACCAGCTCGGGATCGGACGCGACCATGCCGTTGACGCGCACCGTTCCCGTATCGGGCTGCAGCAGCGCGTTCAAATGCTTGGCGAACGTCGACTTGCCCGACCCGTTGCCGCCGAGGATGCAAAAAAACTCGCCATCCTCGATGTTCAGATCGATGCCGTCGAGTGCCGGTGTGGCACCGTCATAGCTAAAGGAAACGCCCCGACACTCAATCATGCGCGGCCTTTGACCTGGTCCTTCTTGGGCGTGATGAGATTAGAGACCGCCTTGTACACCGCAAGTGTCAGCACCGAGTTGAGCACGGTCTTGATGAGGTTGAACGGCAGCACGGCAGGAATCATGAGCGGGGCGATCACATCGACCGAGCCATACCAGAACCATACGCCAATGGTAAGGTTAGCGACCATAGACAGCGCCGTAGCGGCAATGACACCGAACACTAGGCCAATCACGGCACCCTTATAGGTATGCATCTTCTGGTACACGATAGCCGCGGGCAGAATGTAGCCCAGCGTAGCCACCAGGTTCATAAGTGCGCCGACCCAATCGCCCGTGGTAAGCGCATGGATAACAATCGCCATAGCGGCAACAGCAGTGCCGGCGCCAGGGCCATACGCAAATCCACACACCATCGCCGGCACCAGCGACGGGTCATACGTCAAAAACGGCGCCGAAGGAAGGATGGGCAGCTGCACATACATAAACAGGGCGCCCAAGGCGCACATCAGCGCCATGGTAACGAGCTGTTTGGTGCTCCACCTATTCGTGTTCTCAAAATGGATATGCTGCGACTGTTCAGACATAAGATCACCTGCCTCTTTCATCCGGACTCTAACCGTTGGTACTGGAATCTCACCAGTTCAGCCGGCATGCGAACCAACACACGCTCGGGTCGCGGACTCATCGGCTCGGTCGCAGACGCCTCGCCTGCTCCGCGGCACCCCTTTGGCACCGCCCGATTTACCGCCAGTGGGGAATTCCACCCCGCCCTGAAACAGCACTTGCAAGTGTAGCACGAGCAATCGTTCGCGCAAGTATGCCGAGGGTAATTTGTGGTGGGGATCAGTTGCCACAACAACCACGTTCCCCACCCATCCCAAAGTAGCGCGCCTTTCGCGGCAAAGCCGCGAAACAGCGACCGGGACACGTATTCCCAACAACCAAGTCCTCCGCCCACGCCGACCTCAAGGCCGTAAACGCAGGGAATCCGGGGGCGTGACGGGGGCTTCTCTCCGGAACATTCCGCAGGACGCAGAGAGGCTCCGCAGCGCGAAGCGCGATGCGGAGCCTCTTTGCATGTCCGAGGACGTTCCGGAGAGAAGCCCCCGTCACGCCCCCGGATTCCCGGTGGGAGTTCTAGACCTTGTCGGCCTTAGTACATACCGCCGCCCTGCTGACCAGCGGTAGCAGCAGCGATAGCGTCCTCAAGCTGAGTGTTTTTGGGCACATCGGAGACGGTGGCCTCGGTGATGAGGATCAGGCTGGCGACAGAAGCAGCGTTCTGCAGGGTGACGCGGCTGACCTTGACGGGGTCGAGGACGCCCATCTCAATCATGTCGCCCCACTCACCATTGGCAGAGTTGAGACCCTGGCCAGCAGGCAGCTCGGCAACCTTGTCGACCACGACAGCGCCCTCAAAGCCAGCGTTCTTGGCGATGGTGGCGACCGGAGCGGTCAGAGCCTTCTTGACGATGTCGACGCCGATCTTCTCCTCGGGGTCGTCGATCTCGACAGCATCGAGCGCAGGAGCAGCGTCCATGAAGGCGACGCCACCGCCGGCGACGATGCCCTCCTCGACAGCAGCGCGGGTAGCCTGCAGGGCATCCTCAACGCGGTGCTTGATCTCCTTGAGCTCGGACTCGGTAGCAGCGCCGACCTTGATGACGGCAACGCCACCGGAGAGCTTGGCCAGGCGCTCCTGGAGCTTCTCACGGTCGAAGTCAGAGGTGGTGTTCTCCATCTCGCCCTTAATCTGAGCGATACGGGCGTCAATGGCCTCCTTGGAGCCAGCGCCGCCGACGACAACGGTGTTGTCCTTGGAAATGGTGACGGACTTAGCGGTACCGAGCATATCGGCGGTGATGTCAGCGACCTTCACGCCCAGCTCGTCCAGAGCAGCCTGACCACCGGTGAGGACGGCGATGTCCTCGAGGATGCGCTTGCGGCGATCGCCGTAGCCCGGGGCCTTGACGGCGCAGACGTTGAGAGCGCCACGGATCTTGTTGAGGACGAGGGTCGGCAGAGCCTCGCCGTCGATGTCCTCAGCGATGATGAGCAGGCCACGGCCGGCGCGCTGGACAGCCTCGAGAACAGGCATGATGTCCTGGACGCTGGAGATCTTCTGGTCGGTGATGAGGATGTACGGATCCTTCATCACGGCCTCCATGCGGTCGTTGTCCGTGACGAAGTAAGCGGAGACGTAGCCCTTGTCGAACTGCATGCCCTCGACGGTGTCGATGGTGATGTCGAACGTCTGGGAATCCTCGACGGTGATGACGCCGTCCTTGCCCACGACCTCCATGGCCTCGGCGATCTTCTCGCCAACCTCGGGGTCACCAGCGGAGATGGTGCCGACAGAAGCGATCTGCTCCTTGGTCTCGACCGGCTTGGCCTGCTTCTTCATCTCGGCGACGGCGGCGTTTACAGCCTTGTCGATGCCGCGACGGATGGCCAGCGGGTTGGCGCCGGCGGCGACGTTGCGCAGACCGTCGTTGACGATAGCCTGAGCGAGCAGGGTTGCGGTGGTGGTGCCGTCACCCACGGTGTCGTTGGTCTTGGTGGCGACCTCCTTCACCAGCTGGGCGCCCATGTTCTCGATGTTGTCCTCGAGCTCAATCTCCTTAGCGACGGAAACGCCGTCGTTGGTGATGGTCGGGGCACCGAACGTGCGCTGCAGAGCGACGTAACGGCCCTTGGGGCCCATGGTGACGGTAACGGCGTCGGCCAGAGTGTTGACGCCCTTGGCGAGCTTAGCGCGGGCATCGGTGTTGAACGTAATGTTCTTTGCCATGGTAGGTAATCCTCCAAAAGAAATGTGACTCGCGTCGCCGCTTCCGAGTCCTATGCGGCGGGCGCGTTCAAAGACGAATCAGAGATTCTGACGAGACTAGGCCTCGACGACGGCGTAGATGTCGTCGGCGCGCATCAGCAGATACTTCTCGCCGTCGACCTTGACCTCGTTGCCGCCGAACTTACCGTAGATGACAACGTCGCCGACCTGAACGTCCATAGGGATGCGCTCACCCTTGTCGTTGACCTTACCGGCGCCAACGGCAACGATGGTGCCGCGCTGCGGCTTCTCCTGAGCGTTGCTGGCGATATACAGACCAGAAGCGGTCTTCTGCTCGGCCTCGTCGGGCTTGACCAGGACGCGATCTGCAAGCGGCTTCAAAGACGACATGCTTGTTTCCTCCTTTTTGGGCCGCGCGGTTATGCCGCGCGAATTAACCCTTTTTGTTTGCGTACGCGTTGAATGGTACCCACGAATGGCGGGTTATACAACACGGAGTCAAAAAATCTTATTTTTTGGCACTTAGATTTTCTGAATGCCGGGGGATAACTTAGCGATGCCTCCCGTGTGGCTCCGGAGGGGCGGGGCATAAGGTTTCCTGCTCGGGCAGTCCTGCTCGCACGAAGGCCACATTAAGTGGCCTTCGGCTCGTGCGGAACTCGCGATAAACCTTATGCCCCGCCCCTCCGGAGCCACACGGGAGGCAGGTTAACTAATTCGGGCCCGGCATTCAGAAAAGTCAGTGCAGCAAAATGGCGATGCGGATAGCGACATGTGCATGGTTTTCGCTGCGCGCACGGGTCCCCTGGGGAGCACCGTGCATTTTTGGGAGTATTCAGCAGACTAGGACGGCTGCATACGTGCCGGACACACCATATTGGTCCCAAGGACGCCTTCGGCCGGCGATTTTGGTCGGCAGGCAAACCCCGTCAGGACAGAAAGGCATGCCTCACGCCGCACCGGAGCACAAAATGACGTCAATCTCTGCAACGTTACTCAGCCGCAGCGGCACAGGCAGAGCTCGCACTCCGTTTTTTGCACGGCGCGGACGGTGGTACATCAGGATCCGGAAGAACATCCCAGCCTTTTTATGCAATTCGTAATGGAAAGTATGCAAAACACCTAGAGATAGCATTGCTGCTGTCCAAATTGGGCGCGGGGCGGCGGCGCCTCCGCCCCGCGCCCAAATCAAGCAGGGCGGGGACGCTCCTAACGAACCCCCCATTTGCAAACAAACGCGGCTCGAGCGCCATCCCAAAATAAGCTGCCCGAGCCGCGTTTAACGGTAAGACATGAATACTTAGCGCTCGTAGATCAGGTTGCCGGCTAGGTAGGTGGCTTGGACTTTGGTGGCTTGGAGTTCTTGGGGGTCGATGGTGAGTGGGTTTTGGTCCAGGACTACCAGGTCGGCGTATTTGCCGGGTTCTAGGCTGCCGAGGTTTTGCTCGTCGCCCGCTGCATAGGCGCTGCCCAGGGTGTAGTTGCGCAGAGCCGTTGCCGCATCGATACGCTCGCTCGGCAGCCAACCGCCCTCGGGCCAGTGGCTGCGGGGGTCTTGGCGGGTGATAGCCGTGTAGAGCACGTTCATGCTGGTAACGGCTGTGATGGGGCTATCGGTGCCGAAGGCTTGGCGGATGCCGCGCTGCTTATAGGTCGCAAACGGCCACATGATGCGGCTACGCTCCAAGCCCAGGTCGCGCTCCGGACCACCCGGGTCGAGTGTGATATGACAGGGCTGGCTCGAGGCAATGACGTTGAGTTTGCGCAGACGATCGATGTCCTCGGGCAGCAGATTCTCCAAATGCTCAAGCGTATTATGGCCGTGCTGGGGCAAGCCGTAGAGCTCTGCCGCCTCCTCAAAGATATCGAGTGCGGCATGGATGGCGCCGTCGCCGATAACGTGGATGCGCACGGTGTGGCCGCGCTCGGCTGCCGCCAGGACCAGCTTGCGCATGCGCTCGACGGGAACCGTCAGGCGACCTTGATCGCCCGGGAAGCGCGGGTTGGTATAGGGATCGGTGAGATAGGCCGTGTGTTCGCTCGAGACGCCGTCGAAGAACTGCTTAAAACCAGGCGCCGAGAGCAGCGCGTTGTTCGCGTAGCGGGTCTGCAGTTCTTCTAAGCGCGATTGGTCATCCAGCAACGTGGGGAACAGATGGGCACGGATGCCCAGTTTGCCAGCTGCCTGCAGTTTGTCGTAGACGTCATCGCGGATAAAATCGCAGCCCGGCATGGGCATGAGCGACATATCGCATATCGAGGTGATGCCCTGCTCGGCCATCCGCCTCATTTGATCGGCGTAAGCGCTTGCGATGCGATCCTCGCCCAGCCACTCAAGGCAGCGCGGTAGCAGCTGCATAGCAGCTGCCTCGTGAGCAATGCCCGTGAGCTCGCCGTTTGCGTCCTTGTCGTAGCTGCCGCCCGCCGGCGGCTCACTGTCGCGCGTGACGCCGAGCGCCTCGAGTGCACGGCTGTTGAGCCAAAGCGTGTGCCCGTCGCCCGAATACATAACGCAGGGACGATCGGGGAATGCCACATCGAGCGACGCCTTGCTAGGATGCTCGGGCGGGTCCCAACGGTAGTCGCGCCAGCCCTGCGTCACAACCCAAGCGTCATCGGGCAGGTCCTGGGAAAACTCGCGCGCATGCTGCACCAGTGCCGCCTCTGACGTGCCCATATCCATGAGCATGTACGGCGAGGAGCCGACCGAGGTATGGAAAAAGTGCAGGTGCGCGTCATGGAAACCGGGGCAGACAAACTGCTCGCCGTAGTCGATAACCGGCGTGGCGGCAGGCGCGGCGGCAATCACGTCATCGGGCGCACCGACTGCGACGATACGGTCGCCTGCGATGGCAATCGCCAGCTCGCGGGCGGTATCGATGCCGTCTTGCGCGGTAAAGACGTTCTTAGAGCGGATAATCCGATCGATATGTTGCATGGGCATCCCCATCTCTGGCAGGAAATTCAACACCCCCGAGTGTACTCCCCCGCCCTTGTAACAAAACCCCAAGCGGCAAACGGCAACTTTACCAGCCCTAGCGGCAGGTGGCATACTGGAGAGAGCCTGTACGATTTTGCGATCAACCCAGCAAGGAGCAAATCGACCATGACGAAGACCAAGGCACAGCAGATTATGGCGGCGACCGAGGCTCGCGCGGCTGACGACGTCACCGCAGCCATCAAAGATATCGCTACCGAGTTTGAACCCTATATCATCAAGCAGCGCCGCCACTTCCATAAGCACCCGGAGCTGAGCCTTGCCGAGGAGCGCACGACTTCTGACATCGCCAACCAGCTCGACGCCATGAATATCCCCTACGAGCGTCC
Source organism: Collinsella aerofaciens (assembly GCF_964283865.1). Taxonomy (GTDB): domain Bacteria; phylum Actinomycetota; class Coriobacteriia; order Coriobacteriales; family Coriobacteriaceae; genus Collinsella. The sequence continues at coordinate 272,186 of NZ_CAXYLS010000001.1, forward strand.
CCTTAAGACGGGCCTTGTGGCAACCCTTCGCGGCACCGCGCCCGACGCCTATCGCGAGGACGGCACGCCACGCCGCCGCATCCTGCTGCGCGCCGACATCGACGCCCTGCCCGTCACCGAGCAGACCGGCGAGGAGTTTGCCAGCGTCAACGAGGGCTGCATGCACGCCTGCGGCCACGACTGCCACATCGCCATGATGCTCGGCACGCTGCAAATCCTGCGCCATATGACCGACGACATCCACGGCGAAGTCCGCATCGTCTTCCAACCCAGCGAGGAAAACGGCCAGGGCGCCAAGCTCATGATCGGCACGGGCGTGCTCGACGGCGTCGATGGCGCCTACGCCGCGCACATCTGGAGTGAGGTCGACGCCGGCACCGTGAGCTGCGAGCCCGGGCCGCGCATGGCCAATACCGACTGGTTCCGCATCGACGTCCGCGGCACCTCGTGCCACGGTGCCATGCCCCAGCGCGGTCACGACGCCGTTATGGTTGCCGCCGAGATCGTCAACGCTCTGCAGACCATCGTTTCGCGCGAGATCAGTCCCTACGAGCCGGCCGTCATTACCGTCGGCGAGCTGCACGGCGGCACCGCGCGCAACGTTATCGCCGGCACGGCCTACCTCGCCGGCACGGTGCGCACCTACGGCGATTCGACCCACGAGGAAATGCCGGAGCTCATGCGCCGCATCGTGGAGCATACCGCGGCCGCCTTGGGCGCCGAGGCAAAGCTCACCGACTACACCATCGCCAACTACAAGGTCGAAAACGATGCCGCCTCGAGCGAGCGCTGCCGCCAGGCAGTAATCAAATGCTTGGGCCCCACCGGCCAAGGCCATTACCGCGGCACGCTTTCGGGCGAGGATTTTTCGGAGTACCTGCGCCGCGTACCGGGCGTGCTCGCCTTTGTAGGTACGCGCAACCCCAAGATTGGCGCCACGTACGCCCAACATTCCTGCTTCTACAAGATCGACGAGACTGTGCTGGCAAAGGGCTCCATGGTGGCCGCCCAGTATGCCATCGACTTTTTGGCCGAGCCCACACAAGAGGAGCTCGACGGCCCCGCGATCACCGCGGTCGCCGAAACCAACCCCGACCTGGCCGCCAAGTTGCGCTCTGCCAAGGCAACGACCGCCGAGGCTCGCGACGCCATCCATGACGCCCGCACGGCACGCCATGCCGCGATCAAGGGCATCCACGATGCACGTGCCGCCGCTCGCCGCGAGGAGAAGCGCGGCGAGTAGTCGATTCGCGGCCATCTCGCAGTCATAGCCACATCGCGATATCAAAGCGGGGGCGGACGTTTCGACACGTCCTCCCCCGCTCATTTGTCAAGCGCTATTTCTACCGTTTCTACCCCGTCCCCAAATGGCAGGTGGCAGGGTTACTCGTCCTGCGGGTCCTCGTCGGAGCTTGGCGCAGGCTCGGGCTCAGGCACGGGCACGGGCGCGGGCTCAGGCTCAGGCTCAGGCTCAGGCTCAGGCTCAGACTCAGGCTCGGGCTCGGGCTCGGGCTCGGGCTCGGGCGCAGGCGCCGGCGCCGCAGCGGAATCGGATACGGGCGCTACGTCGGCGCTAAAACCAGCCGGAGCAGACTTCTTCTCAAACGGCAGCACAAAAGTCAGTACGTCGTCCTTGTCCTCGTCGGCCCACTCGCTTGCGTAGCGCGCAACCCAATAGCCAACGGCACGGTGCTTGAGCATCTTGCCAAAGACCGTGAGAAATACCGTGACAAACGCCGTCAGCACCAAGAACAATACGAGCGTAATGCCACCGCCGGTAACAAGCGCCTCAATAGCCGTAGGACGGTAGTAGTAGCTATACATACCGACAGAGGCAATGGTGCCAAAGACGAACGTCAGAATCCAAGTGACAACGTTAGCGACCAGACCCGTCAAAAACTCGGGGAGGAACGAAGCGCAGAACAGCTTGGTCTTATTGTTCTTAAAGGCCGCCCAGACCTTATCAAGCGAAAACGCGCTCTCCACACGACCGGTCACCGCAAAGTGCATCACGGCGATGTCGGCAAACATCTTAAAGAAGACCCCCAAGACCGCCGTGGCAATCATAGCCAGGACAAGCAGGCCAAGCGAGCCAAACAGCGCAGCCTCGAGCGCATAAGAGCCGTAATAAGAATACGAGCCCGCGGCGCCAATTACCACGCTCTCCACCAGCGAAAGCACTACACCGATAACGGGAATGGCAGCGATAACCTCGAGCACGACCGAAATAACGCCCGAAAAGACTCCGAGACCAAACGACGTGGAACGCATGAGTGGACGGTCCATGCCGTCATCGACCTTGAGCGAAAGATCACGGCCCCACTCGATACCAAAGCCGGAACCACACACGCTCGCAATGCAAGCTGCCAAAAAGCCGATGGCAGCCGCAATGCCGCCAATAACGGGAATAAACAACACGAGCACCGACACAACGCAAATCAGCGCCGGCAAAAACGCGATTTGGCATACACGCTGAAGCACACCCGGAGTCTTGGTCATATCTTGGAACGCCTGAGCCACACAGCCCTTTGGCGCATTCGCCACGGGCGGTTGCGGAACAAACTGCTGGGGCTGAGGCTGTCCCTGGGGAGCGGGTCCAGCGGCACCGGCATTAGGAGCACCACACGCGCCGCAGAACTTGTCGTTATCGCCCATGGGGGCGCCACACTGCGAGCAGAACATAGAATCATCCCTTCGTATCTTGAGCGAATCACTTGGATCGCAAACGATGTCTTTAGCATCATTATTGCCCAATGTGGGGTCAAATACTCAAAGATGACCGATTTGCAAGGTACACGGCGCCAGTAGGCGGTTCGTTGAATACGTCTGCGTTAGTTCGTTCCGCGGAAACCCTTGCCGACGATCTCGGAGCTGTCGACAATCGTGATAAAGGCACCCGGATCGATCTCGCGCGCGTAGCGACGCAGTTGCACGGCCTCGCGACGACTCAGCACGCTCATAATCACCGTCACGCACTTGCCCGAGAAAGCACCGTAGCCGCGGCTGATAGTCGCCGTACGGTTGAGATGCTTGACGATAAACTCCTCGACCTTAAGGGGCTCGGAACAAATGACCGTGCAGACTTTGCGCAGGTGAATGCTCTCGATGGCCTTGTCGACCACAAGCGTCTTGGCAAACAGGCCGAGCACGCAGTACAGACCGACGCGCGGACCGTACAAGAAGGCCGCGATGGTCACGATGCCGATATCGACCAACAGCAGCGCACGGCCGATCTCAAGCGTGGTGCGGCGTTTGAGAATCATGGCGAGGATGTCCGTGCCGCCCGTCGAGGCACCAATATCAAAGACGATGGCGCTGCCGAGCGCCGGCAGAATCACGGCAAAGCACAGGTCGAGCCACATATCGCCCGTCATCGAGACATCGGTCGGAATAAAGAGCTCAAACAGCGAAACATAGGCGGACAGCGCAAACGAGGCGAAGACGCTCCACAGGATTGCCTTGCGCTCCAAAAAGATAAAGCCCAGAACGACCAGGACCGCATTGATAATCCACATAAAAACGCCGACGGGCAGGGTCGGGAACAGCGTGGACAGAATGACCGACACGCCCGAGGTGCCGCCAAAAGCAAAGTGATTAGGGGTTTTAAACGCAACGATGGCAAAGGCCGTGAGGATCAGGCCCAAATTGAGCTCGGCAAAAAAGCGCGGAAAGCCCGGCTCCTGGCTGCGCTTGCGACCAGCGCGCTCGCCCCGCTCGATAACATCGCGATCGACCACGCGCTCCATCGGCACCACGGGAGGACGATGCACCTCCTCGGCAGCACGCGACGCCGCCTCTGCCGCAGCGGCCTCAATCGCCCATGCCTTGCTTTCTGTTTCGTGCTCGTCGGCCATTACGGCAACTCCTCGTTAACAATTTGGAAACAATGCGCCCATTAGAGTAACGCGGAACGTAGGGATTGCAACCCCCAGTTAGACGAGCGGTATGACTACATCGGGAGCGTATAAAAACGGCCGGCCACGCTTTTGCTTGCGCGGTCGGCCGTTTAACGTTTTCGCAGATAAAACCTGCCAAAACAAACCTGTTCCTTTTTGGAAGGTTATTCGTGCTGGCTGGTGCGGTGCTCATACTCCTCGGGGGTGATGACGTCCTCGATGCGCAGATTGACGCCCGCCACCTCAAGGCCGGTCATCGCGGCAAGGCGCTCGGTGACACGTGCCTTGACATCGTCGAAGATCGCGGGCGCATAGGCGCCGTACTCGATGATGACGGAGATGTTGACGACCACGCGATTATCGTCGGTGACCTCGACCGTCACGCCCTTGGTCAGATTCTCGGCACCAAACTGCTCCTGCACAAAGTGCATGAGGTTACCCTTCATGCCCAGAACGTGCGGAACCTCGCGGGTGGCCATGGCAACGATCTTCTCGATCACGCCGTTGGAATAGGTCAGCGAGTCCTCGGACTCATCCGCTTCCTCGTCGTCCTCATCCGTATCGGACTCGGCCTCGACGAGAGCCTCATCCTCGAGCGTCACATCCTCAGCTTCGGCGACGACCGCCTCGTTCTCCTCGAGCTCGGTATCGGCTACATCGACCTTCGTATTAAAAGCCATGGTTCCTCCTTATGCCTGCCGCGGATGCGACAGTCGAATACATATTAGCGGCCGCTAAACAGACGGCCGAAGAAGTTGACGATCCCGTTCTCGCCGTCGCGAATTTGGCCGATCACAGCGCCGATCAGCACGAAGAATGCAATGACGAGCGTGTCCCACAGGCCCAACGTGAGCACCAACACGGCGAGGATAAAGCCGGCGACGGCGCCGAGCGTGGTGTTGGGATGACGCACAGCATAGCTCCAGATGGCAGCGCCCGTACCCTTGATGAGACCCATAGCCTCGTCAAAATCCGCGGCTGCCGCGTCTTGTAACTCGGTTGCCTCTGCTTTGGAATCAACAGGTTCGCTCGCCGACGTGGCGCTCTGGTCAATCGTCAGGCGCGGCGTACGAGCGGTCTTATCTTGATTGGTATCACTCACCGGAAACCTCCACGGTCTGGACGGTAGTCTTGGACGGCAAAAAACGGACGCGCGCGGTCGTACCCGGCGCGCCGAGCATGGTATCGCAGGCTTCTTCGATGCGCTGCTGCATCGCGGTAGCCAGAGATGCCACGTCCTTATCGTCAAGCGCGATAGCCTCGACCTTAAAACGAACGTGCGAATCGTCGGGACCTTGGACGCGAGCCTCGACATGCTCGACCATCACGCGGTCGTCACGCTCGGCAGCAGCCCTGGCGCACGAAGAAAGCGCCGCAAGGGTAACCTCGATATTGCGCTCCCCCGCCGGATGCACGCAGGACGGTTCGCGACGGGCGAACATCAGGCGGAAAAAGCTTACCAGCACGCCGATCGCCACGACGCCGGCGCACGCCGTGACGACGATGCGCGGCATGGGGTCGCGCATCAGCAGCATAAAGCGATACGTATACGGCCCCCAAAACTGGCAGACAAGCGTACCCAGCGCCACGATGGTGGCGGCAAGATACACGATCGCTAGGGCTCGTTTGAGTACGCGCACGCGGCGCTCCCTTCAAATCTCGGCTCTCGAAATGCAGAACGGTTCGCATCATTATAAAAGAGCCGGGTCCGGTGCTCTACGCACGCGGATCCGGCTCATCTATTCCACGAGGCTTGCATGCTCGCTTCATTATGCCCAGATATGCACGGCTTAACCCGTGCGAGCGCTACTCCTCCTCGAGGGCAGCGATGACCTCGTCGGTCATGTCCATGGTGCTGTAGACGTCCTGGACGTCGTCGAGCTCCTCAAGACGGTCGATGAGGCGCTGAACCTTCTTGGCGTCGGCGCCGGAGACCTCGGTCGGGGTGGTCGGGACCATGGTGGTCTCGGAGCCCTTGACCTGGACGCCCTGCTCCTCGAGCGCCTTGGAGACAGCCATGACCTCGTTGGCAGTAGTCCAGACGATCCACTCCTCGCCGGCATCCTCGTAGTCCTCGCCACCGGCCTCGGCGATGGCCATCATGAACTCATCCTCGTCACCGGCAGCACCGTTGGCGATCATGGTCTCCTTCTTGGCGTTCTCGTCCAGGATCTCCTTGGCGACGACGATCTGGCCCTTGCGCTCAAACTGGAAGGCGACGGAGCCGGAGGTGCCCAGGTTGCCACCAGCGTGGGAGAAGGCGGAACGGACATCAGCGGCGGTACGGTTGCGGTTGTCGGTCAGGCAGTCGACGTAGACGGCGACACCGGCGGGACCGTAGCCCTCGTACACGATGTTCTCGTAGACGGCGGCGTCAGCACCCGAACCAAAAGCCTTGTCGATAGCGGACTTGATCTTGTCCTTAGGCATGGACTGAGCCTTGGCCTTGGCAACGGCAGCGGCGAGGCTGGCGTTGTTCTCGGGCAGCGGGTCACCGCCGAGACGGGCAGCAACGGTGATGTTGCGGCTGAGCTTGGAGAAGAGGGCGGAACGCTTGGCGTCCTGCGCGCCCTTACGATGCTTGGTTGTGGCCCACTTAGAGTGTCCGGACATACGTGTCTCCTATCGGTTTCGACCTAAAGCCCAGCGCAGATGCTCGGGCAATATAAACAAACGTCGTTATGATATACCTACTAGCCTGCGAGATAAACCCCAAAATGAAGGCGTCGTGATGATGTCCCCTTTGGTGCAAAGAAACCTGACCCCAATGCACCAAGTTAGGACCAGAGGAAGTCGCTGCGGGTGACGGTGGCGCCGATGGCGAAGGGCATGCAGGCGATGACCGGATACAGGTAGCGCATGTAGGTCGAGCCGTTGCACGGACCAATCAGGCACACGGCGAGCACGCCCAGCAGCGGCACCCAAATGGCCAGCCCGCGCCACGAATGGCGGCGCAACAGGTAGACCACCACGGCGATCATAATCCACACATAGGTGGCCGAGCTCATGGTGAGCGAGATAAACGGAATGCGCTGCACCGCCACGCGATACAGGTTGATCAGGTGGTCGCACCAGCGCACAACCTTGCTATCGACCGGATGGAAGTCAAAGTACTTGAGGTTATCGGGCTTCGCCATAATCTCGGCACTGCGCGCCGTGCTGTAGACCCACGCATCGCGGGCACTCGGATAAAAGTAGCCGTAGTAGTTATTGATGAGCGCCGAGATGTAGCACTCGGGATCCTTTTTGAGCATCTGCGCCCAGACCTCAAAATAGGCCTTGATGTCCTCCTGCGAGGCGTACTCGTTAAAGCAATTTTTGACGGCGTCCGACTTATCCGGGTTGTAGCGGCGGCCCAGATTGTCGTACTTGAGCACACGGTCGATCACGGCACGCTCATCGTCGGTCACCAAGCCGTCGCAAGGAGCCTCCACGATAGTGCCGTCCTCCTTAACCGTAGGGTTGACACCCGAGTTGAGGCCGTCGTGCTTTTGGACGAAACGAGCCGTCTGCTGGAACGGAATCGAGAGGATTTCGCGCTTGGAACCAGGCGTAATGTCGTGCGCCGGCATAAAGACCTTGGTGAAGTACATATTAGAGGCAAGGCAGAGTCCAAGCACCGCAAGAACTCCCACCCAGCGGAAACGCGAGATGGCGCCCGAAGGCGCAGCACCGGCCTGCTTGACTGCACGACGAGCCACATGCGCGTCCCATGCGCAAAACGCCGCCGCGATTACGCATGCCGCCAGGGGAAACACCAGGCCGCCGTTGCGCAGAAACGTGGAACCCATGGCACCCAGAGCGAGCAGCAGCCAGTCATGGCGCGCAAAGAGCACGGGCCTCTGTTCGCCCGCACGCTCGGCATTGGCATCACGACGGGGCAAGCCACATGCCACGAACTTGACGGTCTGTACCAGCAGCACCAAAAACGCGTCGGCAAAGAGCACGTCTTTGGTGAGCAACGCCGCGTAGTTAGAGAACATCGGCATAAACGCAAAGAACAGCAGGATCGCACCGCGAACCGGCAGGCTCACGCCCAGTTTGCGCAGCGACGAAATGGAATAGGCCATGCAGGCAGCCGTGATGACAAATTGAGCGCAGGTATAGATGATGAGGCCCGCGTTAGCGCTGTTGAACAGCGAAAGCCCCAGTTGAACGCACGAGCCGATAATGGCCGTGTGCACTACGGGATGATGCCCGTTGAGCAGCACGTTGGGGTTGAGTAGGCGCAGGTAGTCGCTCGTGCCGTTGGGATAGTTGAACCACTGGCGAATCTGCGCACCCGTATCTCCCATAAAAAGGCCGGGCAGCGAAGCGATGAGCGTGGGCGCCCAGGCGATCATAAGCACCAGGAAGGGCCCGGCAAAGGGATGGACCGAGAGCACGGCGTGAGCCACACGCCATATGCGGCCAAAGTGCGCCTCGGAAAACGGGATGCGCCGAGAGCTCAGCCAATCCAGGCACTCAAAGGCAAGGTAGAAGGCCACGATCGCTAGGAGCATCCAGCCCGCGCCGCCAATCCAGGCGCAGATGATGCGGGCCTTGTCGCCAAGAACAATCTCGGCCGAGTCGGCGAGGTCGTAGCTGCGGCCGAACACCATGCAGATGGCGAAAAACAGCGACGGCAGAATAATCGATGGGCGCCAGGTGTCGCCACGGCCAAAGAATACGTAGCGAAACGGCAGCGTGAGCAGGCAGGCAAGCGCAAGCAGCATGACCGCGTCGGTATGGCCGGCAAACGAGAGGAGCACCTCGTAGCACACGTACAGCATGCCCGAGGCTTTGGGGTCAATCGCCAAGACTGCGTTGCTCGACACCGGGGCGGGATCGATGGAAAACGCCGTGGTCGCCAACAGCGCGAGCAAAAATGCGGCGAGCGTCTGCTTGGCGGGGTAGCGCTTAAACCAGACGATGCGGGCCGCGTCGCGCGCAGCCGTTGTGGAGAGATCGGAATCCTTCACAGTCCGAAAGCCTTTCTAGAAACCTGCCAAAAAGGGACAGGTTTATTTTGGCAGGTTTTATCTGGGGAAACGTTACGGTTCTGTCATCGTTGCCCGGTAAAACCACCACAAAGGTGTCTGTCCCCTTTGTGGTGGTATGTGGTGGTTAGGCGTCGAGGTAGATGCGCTGGGGACGGTTGCGGCGACGGGCAAAGATGATGAGCGCCAGGCCCGCGATTACGAGCGGCAGGCTCAGCAGCTGACCCATCGTGATGACGCCGCCCAGCAGATAGCCAAGCTGGGCGTCGGGCACGCGCACGAACTCGACGAGGAAGCGGACGATGCCGTAACCCATCACAAACACGCCCATAAACGTGCCCTGGGGCAGCAGCGGCTTTTTGCGGCTGAGCACCTGCAGAATGCAAAAGAGCACAATGCCCTCAAGAAATGCCTCGTAGAGCTGGGAGGGATGACGCGGCATATCGCCCGCGGTGCCACCGAAGACCACGCCCCAGGGCAGATCGGTCGGCTTGCCCCACAGCTCACCGTTGACAAAGTTGGCACAACGGCCCAGGCACAAGGCCAGCGGCGCGCCTATGACGGCAAGGTCTGCCAAAGTCCATGCGTCGAGTTTATACATGCGGCACACGATGATGCCGCCGATAATGCCGCCCACCAAACCGCCATGGAAGCTCATGCCGCCCTCGTTGGTGGCAAAGATCTCGAGCAGATGCGCCCAGTAGTAGCCGTCGCCGTAGAAAATGACGTAGAACAGACGGGCGCCGATGATAAGGCCAAAGACCACGCCGACCACGACACTCGTCAGGTCGTCAATCGTGATGTTAAAGCCCCAGCGACGCTGCGTGCGGTACATGACGACCGCCGTGAGCAGGGCACCGACCACATAGGCCAGACCATACCAGTAAATCGTGATGGGCCCCGCCGAAATCGCGACGGGATCAAGCATATGGTAGAAGTCGTTGAGCATGTCGACCCTCCTACTCCCTACATACAAATGCGGCCGCGGGCCTTGCGCTCGCAGCCGCATATTTGGGCGTAACGTCTATGCGGAGTATGCCGTCCGCAGCTTTCGCATCTTAGAACGGCGCGTACTCGTCGTACAGGTCGTCGGTCTCGCCGGAGGCATTAACCTGCTCGACACGGGTAACGCCGGGCACATGCTCCTTGAGGATACGCTCGATACCCATGGACAGGGTCAGCGCGCTCATAGGGCAGCCGGCGCAGGCACCCTGCAGCTCCAGTTTGACGACGCCCTCGTCGTCAACACCCACATACTCCATATCGCCGCCGTCGGCCTGCAGGTTGGGGCGAATCTCTTCAAGAACCTTCTTAAGCAGCTCTTCGTTAACAGCCACAGGGGCTCCTTTCTCACAATAACGCGGGCACGCCCGCGGACAGGGGCTATGTTACTACAGCCATGTACCCGCTCACGAGCCATCCATGCGCGCGGACACGACTTTCACGAGCAGTCAATTTGGGACGGGGATCTTTTAGCTGCCTGTTGTTACCAGCTGGCATTGTCACGCGCTACTGCTGAGCCTGCCCCTCGGTACCGATGTGAACATCGACGATAACCTGGCGGTAGCTAATACCGCAGGAGTCGAGAATGCGGCGGCTGATGCGGCCGTCGTCGGTGTCGGCGTACTTGTTGTCCAGGTAGACAACCTCGCCCACACCCACCTGCGCCAAAATCTTGGCGCAGTCGTGGCACGGGAACAGCGTGACGTAGACCGTGGAACCCTCGAGGTCCTTGAGCGAGCCACGGTAGTTGAGCACGGCGTTGGCCTCGGCATGGACCACGTAGTTGTGCTTGTCCTGCAGCGGGTCGTCGCTCGTACCCCACGGGAAAAAGTCGTCGTTGAGCGCCGAGGGCGTACCGTTGTAGCCCACCGAAAGGATACGGTGGTTGGTGCTGGCGATGCACGCACCCACCTGCGTGTTGGGGTCCTTGCTGCGGCGCTGTGCGGCGATGGCCACGCTCATAAAGAACTCGTCCCAGCTAATGACGTCCAGGCGCTTGCCTGACGAAGTTTGATGAAGATCGTCCGACATGGCAGACACCTCCGTAATCGCAATAGTTTGACCCATTGTAGCAGGTGAAAGGTGGGGGGGCGTTTGTCCCACCGGCGCCCTCACTTTTACACGCGGCGGGGCTTTTGGTTGATGCGGTAGAGCTCGGCGAGTCCTCGCAACGTCAGCGCGTCGTCTACCGTCAGGCTGTGGCCGACCAGCGACGCGAGCGCCTCGGCATCGTCGCCGGTAATGACGATGGGCACGTCGCCCTCCCCCGCGGCCTTGGTCGCGCGCATCTCGGCGAGCACCATGTCGAGCATGCCGTCGATGCGGGCCACCTCGCCCAGAACCACGCCCGAACGCATGGCCTCGCGCGTGTTGCGACCGATCACATGCGTGGGTGCCGAGGGCTCGACCTGCGGCAGACGCGCCGCAGCAGCCGAAAGCGAGCGGGCGCCAAGCGCCAGACCCGGCGCGATGACGCCGCCCACAAAGGTGCCGCGCGCGTCGATGACCTCGATATTGGTCGTGGTACCCAAGTCGATCACGATGCAGGGAGAGCCGTAGACGGCGCGTGCCGCCACGGCGTCGGCGATGCGGTCGGGACCGATCTCTGCTGGATCGTCGTAGTGCACGGGCATACCGGTCTTGAGGCCCGGCCCCACCGTGAGCACGCGCCCCGTGCAGGTACGGGAAAGTGCTGCCTTCCACGGGCGCTCGAGCGCCGGGACCACACAGCTCAGCACGGCAGCCGTGGGCACAAGCGCGCCCGGCATGCCCGCATCGGCCGCCAGCGCGGCCGTGACCTGCGCGAGACGCATACGCGCTTCGTCGGCCGTAATGCTCGACGGCGTCGTGATCTCGCACGTCGCGAGCGGGCGCTCCTGCGCCGCGGCCGAATCCTCGGCAAACAGGCCAAAGCGAATGAACGTGTTACCCACGTCGACCGTCAATATATATGCGCACCCATTAAGCATCGTCGGCGCTCCTTTCGTCTGTCCAGCAGTATATCGCCTACCTAAACCAGTCATCCCAAAATGACTGGCTTGCGGCTATACTGGTGCGCGGTCGTTTGCGAGCTCACGCGGCGGCCCTTGGTAACCCGACTTCCCGCGCCGTATCCGTAGCGGCGCTCCCGGGGGAAGCGGATATACGCAAAGGAGTTCTATATGAGCAATCCCTCGAACCGCGCTTCGATGCGCGGGCAACTCACGCTGCGCGGCGTCGTCATCGGCGTCCTTGGCTGCGTGATCATCACGGCAAGCTCGGCCTACACCGCCCTCAAGATGGGCGCACTCCCCTGGCCAATCGTCTTCGCTGCCGTCATCTCGCTGTTCTTCCTTAAGCTCATGGGCAACGCCAGCCTCAACGAGGCAAACGTCACCCACACCATCATGTCCGCAGGCGCCATGGTCGCCGGCGGTCTGGCGTTTACCATCCCGGGCGCCTGGATGCTGGGCTATGCCAACCAGATCAGCTGGCTCGATATGTTTATCGTGGCACTCGCCGGCACTATCCTGGGCCTGCTGGCCACGGCACTCATCCACCGTCACTTTATCGTGGACGCCGCGCTTGAGTTCCCCACTGGCAACGCCGCAGCTCAGACCCTGCGCGCGACCGAGGCCGGCGGCAAGACCGGCAAGCAGCTCTTTGGCTCCATGGCCATCGCCGGCATCTATAGCGTGCTGCGCGACGCCCTGGGCATTGTGCCCAGCATGCTGTGCACGCTCAACATTCCCGGCGTGACCTTTGGTATCTACAACTCGCCCATGCTGCTCTCCGTCGGCTTCCTCGTGGGCTTCGCCCCCGTCGCCTTCTGGTTTGCCGGCGCCCTGCTGGGCAACTTTGGCATCATTGTGGGCGGCACCGCTGCCGGTCTGTTCGACGTTGTGACTGCGCAGGGCATCGTCAAGTCCCTGGGTATGGGCCTCATGATGGGCTTTGGTGTCGCCGTCGTCCTCAAGGACATCCTGCCGCAGGTCGCCGGTATCGTCCGCGGCCTCGCCGCCGACAGCTCCACCGACACCGACGAGCAGTCGCTCATCTCGGGTTCCCTTAAGCTCGACGCCGGTATCATCGGCCTGGGCGCTGCCGCCATCGCCGTGATCATCGCCATCGTGCTCGACCTTGGCCCCGTTCCGGCCGTCATCGTCACGCTGTTCACCTTTGTCACCACCATCATGAGCGCACAGAGCTGCGGCCAGACGGGCATCGACCCCATGGAGATCTTTGGCCTCATCGTTATGCTCATCGTGGCCGCCTTCGCACAGATCGCCCAGGTCAAGCTGTTCTTTATCGCCGGCATCGTGGCCGTGGCGTGCGGCCTTGCGGGCGACGTCATGAACGACTTTAAGGCCGGCGCCGTGCTGGGCACCAACCCGCGTGCTCAGTGGATCGGCCAGGCCATTGGCGGCATCGTGGGTGCCCTGGTCGCCGCAGCCGTCATGGTCGCGCTCGTCACCGCCTATGGTCCGGACGCCTTTGGCCCCGACAAGAGCTTTGTTGCCGCGCAGGCAAGTGTGGTCGCCACCATGGTCTCGGGCATCCCGAGCGTGCCGTGGTTCGTTGGCGGCTTTATCGCCGGCATCGTCATGTACTGGCTCGGCATTCCGGCCATGATGATCGGCCTGGGCGTGTACCTGCCGTTCTACATGTCACTCACGGCATTCCTGGGCTCCTGCGTCAAGCTCGCCTACGACAAGTGGGCAGCACACCGCGACGCCACCGCTGGTCTTTCTGACGAGGAGAAGGCTGCCAAGGACGCCGCCTTCCAGGAGCAGGGCCTGGTCGTTGCCAGCGGCCTGCTGGGCGGCGAGTCCATCGTCGGCGTTATCCTGGCGTTTGTCTCCGTGGGCCTGAGCCTGCTGGGATAAGCTGAGCAGTTGCTCGACAGCAACCATATTGCCTACGATTTGCCCGGTCGGTAGCTTTCGCGGCTACCGACCGGGCTTTTTGATACCAACGCAAAGAAAGACCGGCGCGCTGCGTTTAACAGCGCGCCGGCCTTATCGGTTAAGCTATCGAAGCGTTCCTGCTATGAACCGAAGTTCGTTGCAGAATCTACGCTCGAAACGCTACATCTGCTTGCGACGACGATCGCCGAGCGTCACACCCGCAGCCACGAGCGTAATACCGCCGATAACGAAGACCTCGCCCGCAAGCGCGGAGTCATCACCGGTCTGGGCGAGTGCGGCCGACGTTGCCTTCTTCTTGGCGACAGGAGCCTTTGCAGCAGCCTGCGCAACCTGAGGCTTGGCCTGCGGCTCAGCCTTGGGATGATACTTGTCGTACTCGGCCTGCGCGGCAGCCAGGGCATCCTTGGCATCGCCAAGCTCGGCAAGCGCGGCGGCATAGGCGTCGTTGGCATCGGACAGCTTGGCATCGGCATCGCTCAGAGCAGCCTTGAGGCCAGCGGCGGCATCGACGGCGGCCTTATAGCGAGCGTAGGCAGCGTTCAGCTTGACCAGCTTCTCGTTGCCCGTCGTGCCCGCGGCAAGGGATGCCTTGTGGTCGACAGCCTCAAGATCGGCCTTGAGCGCCTCGTCGTTGGCAAGCTCGGCCTTGGCCTTGACGATCTCGAGGTTCGCATCGACGACGGCTTCGTTGGCGGCATCGAGCTGCTTCTGGGCATCGGCGACACCGGCGACGGCAGCGTCATAGGCGGCCTTGGCGTCGTCGACCGCCTTCTGGGCACCGGCGAAGCGCTCGAAGGCCTTGTTTGCGGTGGCAAGCTCGTCCTCGGCGGCCTTGGCCTTCGCCTGCGCGTCGGACAGGATCTGCGTCTTGGCGGCAACTGCCTGCTTGGCGCCCGAAAGAGCGGTCGCGGCGTGCACATCTGCGGCCTGAGCCTTGTCAACGCCAGCCTGGGCAGTGTCGTCGGCCTTCTTGGCATCGTTAAGCGTGCCCTGCTTGTTCGCAAGATCCGTCTTGGCGGCATCGCACTTGGCGGCAAGGTCCTTGACCGAAGCAGTAGCGTTGTCATACGCCTCGTTGGCCTGATCGGACTTTACCTTGGCGGCGTCGCGGGCGCTGCGAGCCTTCGCCTTGTGAGCAGCGGCCTCGGCTGCCTTCGTCTTGCTGTCAGCAAGCGTGGCGTTTGCCTTATCGAGAGCTGCCTGGGCAGTAGCGGCCTCGCCCTTGGCGGCGTCGAGCTTGGTCTTGGGCGTCTTGACGTCGATACCCTTGAGTTTGGCTTCGGCGGCGTCGTATGCCGTCTTCGCGGCGGCGGTGCCGGACTTGGCCTTCTCGTACTCGCCCTTGGCGGTGTTCATGTTCACATCTGCTGCGGTGAAAGCGTCCTGGGCGGCATCCTGCCCGTTTACAGCTGCGAAGTAAGCTTCCCTAGTAGTTCCAAAGTTCTTCTGCGCCTCGGCGAGCTTGCCCTGAAGCTCCTTGAGCTGCGCCTTCTGCGCCTGCGTGCCGCCAGCGTTATAGGCAGAGTCGATGTAGTCGTTCACGAGCTTCTTGAACTCGGAGACAGTGAAATCAGCCTGAGTATCATCAGCGCTGTAATCGAATACGGTTACCTCGGAATCGGTGTTCTTACCGCTACCGGTCGCGATACCGATAGCCTTCGTGCCGGCATCGATGATGTTGAGATAGTGCCCGCACTCTTTGTAGATGCTGTAGTAGTGCTGGTAGATATAGTATGAATCATATCGATGGCTCCCAAGTGCGTCACCATACTGTTCGACGTACTTATCGAATGCCTTTTTCTCCTGGGTGTAGAGACCGGTATATGGCCAGCCAAGCGTATCCTCGGTCTCGCCGCCGGTATATGCGCCGCCTCCGCCAGCAAGATTTTCGCCGTTGTCGAAGTAACAGTTCGAGTGTCCCCAGATGTTCGATGAATATGATGTATTAAGAGCGGCTGCCGCAGTCATGCGGAGGCTGACGCTGAGCGCCGACTGACCGTTCGCCTTGCGGAGGTTGTTCTGGGTGTCGAGATATGTCAGGGCGTTGCGCATCTGCTCCAAGGAAAGCGGGTTGGTGTCGCGAGACATGTCCTGATCGACGTACTGGTCATACCATTCGGCCTTGTCAGCGGCACCGGTCAGCATCGATACGGCTTCCTGGGCGTTCTTTTTCTGCGTGGCTGTGAACTGGCTGCCGTCGCTAATATAGTTCATGAAGCCGAGTATACCTTGGCTGATGACTTCCTGGTCAACGGTCATGTTGGACTTGAGCTCAGCAATCTGCTGCTCAAGAGCCTCAACCTGGACATTAGCAGCGTCATAAGCCTTTTCCGCGGCGTTCGAAGCAGCGCAGGCTGCCTCCCACTCGCTGCGCTTCTGCTTGCGAACTTCGACAAGCTTATCGTACTCCGCCTTCTTGTCGGCCTCGGTCTGCTGGGCCTGCTCGTATGCCGTCTTCGCGGCGTCACGCTTACTGGCCGCGTCCTTGTACTCCTTGTTTGCCGCATCGTATGCAGACTGGGCAGATGCCACAGCAGCGTTGGCGGCGTTGGCCTTCTCCTGCGCGGCAGCGACGGCAGCCTGGGCGGCCTGCAGATTTGTCTGTGCGGTGGCGTCGGCATCCGTCGCGGCATTGAGCTCCGCCTGCGCGGTCTTGAGCTCACCAGCAGCAGCTTTCTTGGCGGCCTCAAGCGCACTCAGGTCAACACCCGTACCCGAGACGGCAGCATCGAGCGCGGCCTGCGCCTGGTTGAACTTCTGCCGGGCGTTATCGCGCGCGGTGGTTGCGGCTGCGAGAGCAGCGGCAGTCTCCTGCTTCTTGGCCTGGGCAGTCGTCAAAGCCGCCTCGGTATTCTGCTTTTCCTGCTGGGCGCTGGCCTCGGCAGCCTTGGCCTGGTCCAGATTGGCCTGTGCAGTAGTAACGGCCTTATTGGCGTCATCGAGCTTTGCCTGCGCGTCCTCGACGGCCTTCTTGGCGGCCTCGTACTCGTCCATACCCATGGCCTCGAGCTTGGCCTGGGCATCATCGAGGGCCTTCTTGGCCTCATCCTGCTTTGCCTTGGCGTCCTTGAGCGCCTGGGTCTTATCCTCGACACTCTTGTTGGCCTGTTCGAGCCGATCGTTCAGGTCGCCCAGCTTCTTCTGCTGCTGCTCGGTCTTTTCGACGGCGGCTTTGAGCTCGTCAATCTTCTCCTGGAGCGCGGCGACTTCTGCTGCGTTCTGCTCGATTTCGTTGTCGCTCACAGCCTGCGAGGCCTGATTCTTTTGCTGCTGCGCCTGCTTTTGAGACTGGCCCGCCGCATCGGCGTTCTTCTGGGCGGCATCGTAGGCGGCCTGAGCGTCCTTGAGCTGCTTTGCCGACTCCTCGGCCAGCTGGGCAGCCGTCTTTACGACCGCTTGGTTACCGGCGGCAACGGTGTTCTCTACAGAACTACCCCCCCCCTGAACAGAATCGCCGTTATCGGTTGACGGTGCGGCGATTGCCGCCAGCGGCGACATAAGCGGCTGAGCAATGAGGCCCGCCGTCAAAACGGTTGCGACGGCGCGGTTAGCAACGCCCTTGACGTTGACAGTCTTGGCCCGAGGCCCAAAGTGTTGTGGACTGTAGTTTGCCATGGCTTTCTCCCTTTGACACGGATGTATCCATACGTATCAAATGGTAGCTGTCGATTTTTGAATTCTGTTGCGCAACATTGGCGACCAGCGTATTTTTTGAAATTCACGCTCTCGTGCTTCACAATTTCGTCACATATGTAGGAGCTGGTGCATCATATTATTGCGGGATCAAATTGAACCTGTGATTTGCATTTGCTCCCGCGTCATCCGCCCTATCGGATTCCGCATCCAACAGACACCTCGTCCGCCACGGTGTAGAGTTAGGACAACGGGCGCGTTGCGCGGCCCGTGCCAGAACGAGGTGGACATGGAACTCGACAAGCAACAGATCGAACGACTGCGCGAGCGTCATCATCGGCGTCACGGCATCCGCCCTGCTCATAGCGAAGCCATGGAAAACGTCACCCGCTTCCTCAAGCGCGCGTTCAACATTCGCGAGGGACGCGCACCCTATCACGTGATCCGCAAGCGTTTTGTAAACGGGGCGCGTCTGACTGGCACTCACCTGTGCATCCTCATCATCGCGATGTTAATCGCAAGTATTGGCCTCGATATCGATTCGGACATCGCCATCGTGGGCGCCATGCTCATCTGCCCGCTTATGGGATCGGTCCTTGCCATGGCATATGGCATCGCCACGCTCGACCGCGAGATTACCGTCGAAGCCGTCGCCGGCCTTGCGCTGCAAATGGCCTTTTGCCTGGTCACATCCACGTTGTACTTTAAGCTCTCGCCCCTTGGCACCACCACAGCCGCCATTATCGACAACTCGACGCCCACCGTGTGGGACCTTGCCGTCGCGCTCGCGGGCGGCTTTGCGGGTGGCCTGGGCAACTCGCGCGACCAGGAGCCCGCAACGCTCATCGCCGGCGTGGCCGTGGCGACCGCGCTCATGCCGCCCCTGTGCGCGGCGGGCTATGGCATCGCCATCGCAAGCGGGTCGCTGTTTCTCTCGGCGCTTTACGAGTTTGGCATCAACGTCGTCTTTATCGCGCTGGCGGCCGAAGCCGTACTACTTCTTTTGCGCGTGCCGCTCAAGCGCGACCTCAACGGCGACGGCATTGTGACCGCCGAAGAAGATGCCGAGGTCGATGAGCTGTCACACAAGGTGCGCCGCCGCATCATCGTGGGTACGGTGATCTTTGCCATCCCCTGCATCGTCATGACCGCGGGGTCCATTGGCTCGGCGCAGGTCGGCGTGCAGGACGGCTACGGCGTCACCGAGACCACACGCGAGCTTGCCGCGGTGCTGCCGGGCTTTAAGGATTACACCGTCGCCGTCGAGACCTCGGCCACCGAAGGGGACGAGGAAGGCATCGTCGAGCGCGAGATTGTCGCCCATGTGACGACAGGCGAGGCGCTTGGGGCACACGACCGCCGCGTTGCCCGCAAGCTCATCGACCTCAACGTGCCCGAGCTCGATCGCGTGGAGTTCGATGTGAAGTGATGCGGGACGTGAGATGGATGCGCGCACAGGCGCGAGTCGGAACGAAGCGCAGACGCGACGCAGGCCGCGAGCAAAAAAGCGGGGCGCGATTCATGTCCGTGCCCCGCTCGCTGTTTTATTGCCGTGAATCAACTGTCCGCATCGACATCGCCAGACTCCACCGTAAACGCCGGACCGGTACTCACCAGATAAAAACGGGTCACCCTGGTATCTCTAAATAGGTAGAGCAAGCCCTGATCGCGTCGGCGTGACAGGTACGCCACGTGGACCGTACCGAATTCTTCACCGTTTTCCTTCTTTAATATCAGGATGTTGGGGTCATCCGTACGCTTAAACTGCCCGTCTGTGCAGATTCCGTCTTGGTCGACCAGCTGCCATCGACAGTTGTCCTCCTCAAGAAAAGCCAGGGTTTCCCGACTCGTTTTGTCATCCCGATAGTAACCATCAATGGCAAAGCCTTCGGAAGCACATTCCTGCATATAGGATGTTTCTCGACTTATAGCAAACATCCCCGTAGCGCCCAGGAGCACAGCCAGGCAGACCACTGCAAGGGTTATCGAGACAAAACGGCGGCTCATGTTAGCCAGCCCGATACTTGTTTAACGGAGCACGAAACATACTTGGTACCTCCGATATCAGGGCAAACGTCACCTACGGCCTGCCGGCAATCATATGTTTCCAACATCAAACCATATGGTTACAACTCGTTGGAGATAGGTTCCATGAACGGACGATAATTTGCGGCGAACGGCTACATATGTTCATTATCTCAGGGTTCTGGAGGCAATTTTTGGTGCCACCGAGACGTTGTTTTCGGAAGTATGCGGCAAATTCCGGAGCCCTCGAGCACACCCCGGTTTTTCACCAATAAAACCGCAGGTACAAAGCTTGGGCATATCCAGTGTGCTCGGCCTATTCAAATTTTGCCGCATACTTCCGAAATCCGAGTCCGCTGAAGGCGCCTGCAACGCTATTTACACAACATATGTGCAATAAAAACGAGTGGCAGCCGGTACGGCTACCACCCGTTTGCCTCATATCTAGCCCAAAGCAGGCCAACTACTTCTTAATGCCGCGTCCCAGACGCTTGGCGACCGATGCAACGGCCTCCTCGCTGGCCGGCCCGCAGCTCACGCAGCCATCGTGGGCACGCATCTGGCCGGTGACCTCGTCCATCGCAAGCGGCGCCACCTTCTCGAGCTTAAAGCCCTTGCCGGCGCGCATGTTCTCCTTCGCCACGCTGATCATGAGCTTAATACGGTTGAGCTGGTTGACCTCGGATGCACCGGGGTCGTAGTCCACCGCGACAATATTGCTCTCGGGATGTTGGCGGCGCAGCTCCTTGATCACGGCCTTGCCCACCACGTGGTTAGGCAGGCACGCGAAGGGCTGCGTGCAGATGATGTTGGGCGCGCCGTGGTCGATCAGGTCGAGCATCTCAGCCGTGAGCAACCAGCCCTCGCCCATGTTGTTGCACACCGAAAGCACCGTACGGGCCTTGTCGGCCATGGTGCCGATGCGCTCGGGCGCCTCAAAGCGGCGGGACTTTTCGAGCATCTCCTCCACCGGCGTGCGCATCCAGTCCACGAGCTTGATGAGCGCCTGCATGCCTGCACGCGTGGTAGCAGAGCTTCCCAGCTCGTCCTTCTGCAGCTCGGCGTTGCTCATGGAGTACAGGAAGAAGTCGAGCAGGCCCGGCACCACTGCCTCGCAGCCCTCGCGCTCGATAACGTCAACCACGTGGTTGTTGGCTGTGGGGTGGAACTTGACCAGAATCTCGCCGACCACGCCCACGCGCGGCTTGGTACCCTCGCCCACAAGCGGCATGGTGTCAAACGCGCGGATGGCCTCGCGGCACAGCTTGGTGTAGTTGTGGCGGTTGAACTTGGGCGCCAGCTTGCGGGCGCGCGCCATGTACTGCTCGTAGAGCGCGTTAGCGGCGCCGGGCGTGACCTCGTACGGGCGGCAGCGGTAGAGCATCTGCATCATCACGTCGCCGAAGAGCACCGCGTAGACCGCCTGCTTAAGCAGCGCCGGCGTCAGCTTAAAGCCGGGGTTGTCTTCGCCGAGCGCCACAGCCGAAAGCGAGATCACCGGAATCTCGGGGTGACCGCTCTCGCGCAGCGCCTTGCGGATGAGTGCGATGTAGTTGGTGGCACGGCAGCCGCCGCCGGTCTGGCTGATAACCACGGCCGTCTTGGACAGGTCGTACCGACCGCTCTCAATGGCCTCCATAATCTGGCCGGTCACCAGGATCGACGGATAGCAGATGTCGTTGTTCACGTAGCGCAGGCCGGCCTCGACGGCATCGTGGTCGGTCGAGGGCAGCAGCTCCAAGTTGTAGCCGGCACCGCGAAACACCTCTTTGACCAGGTCAAAGTGGATCGGCGCCATCTGCGGACACAGGATGGTGTAGCCCTCATCGCGCATCTGCTCGGTAAAGGGCACCTTGGGCCATGCGGTCGTGGCGCTCTCACGCTGTGCCTCGAACGTGTACTTGCGGCTCGCGAACGCGGGGGCATCCGTGGAGGGCGCCACCGGCGCGGCATCGCCCTGCTCAAAGACCTCGCCCGCGGCCGTGGCCTCGGCCAAGCGCTCGGCCTCCTGGTCCTTGAGCGCCGCCATGAGCGAGCGGATTCGGATGCGCGCAGCACCCAGGTTGGACACCTCGTCGATCTTGAGCACGGTGTAGATCTTGCCACTGGCCTCCAGGATCTCCTGCACCTGGTCGGTGGTCAGGGCATCGAGGCCGCAGCCGAAGGAGTTGAGCTGGATCAGGTCCAGGTCGTTGCGCATCGTCACAAAACGGGCGACGGCGTACAGGCGGCTGTGGTACATCCACTGGTCGACGACGCGAATCGGACGCTCGGGCTTCACCAGGTGCGCAAGCGAATCCTCGGTAAAGACCGCAAAGCCAAAGCTCGAGATAAGCTCGGGCAGGGCATGGTTGATCTCGGGGTCGTTGTGGTAGGGGCGGCCGGCGAGCACAATGCCGTGGCCACCGTGGTCCTCGACCCACTTAAGAGCCTCCTCGCCCATAGTCTGGATGTCCTCGTGGAAACGCGCATCGGCCTCAAAGGCGGCGTTGACGGCGGCATCGACCTCGGAACGCGTGATCTTGGGCCCACGCACGCGACCGCGACCGGCTTGCGCATCGGCCACACGGTCGACGGCGAGCACCTGGTACAGACGGCGCTTGAGCTCGGTCTTGTCATGATAGGGCACAAACGGGTACAGGAACTCGATATTCTGCTCGCGAATCTCATCGATATTGAGCGCCAACGCCGTGGGGTAGCTCATGACGATGGGGCAGTTGTAACAGTTGCCGGCGGTCGGATCCTCCTTGCGCTCCCAGCGCACGCACGGCATCCAGATAAAGTCGACATCGCGGTCGATAAGGTTCATCACGTGGCCGTGGCTCATCTTGGCCGGGTAGCACACGCTCTCGGACGGCATGGACTCGATGCCCGCCTGGTAGGTCTTCTTGCTCGACTGGTCGGACAGCTGCACGCTAAAGCCCAAGCGCGTAAAGAACGCATGCCAGAAGGGGTAGTTCTCGTACATGTTGAGTGCACGCGGGATACCCACGGTGCCGCGCGGGGCCTCGTCGGGGCTCAGCACCTCGCGGTTAAAGAGCAGCTCGTTTTTCTTTTTGAAGAGGTTGGGGGCCTCGGTCTTCTGCTTTTTGTGGCCGGCACCCTTCTCGCAGCGGTTGCCGGTAATGAAGCGCCTGCCGCCACCAAAGTCGTTGACGGTGAGCTGGCAGTTGTTGGAGCAGCGACCGCAGCGGACGTGCTTTTGCGTCACGGTGAGGTGCGCGATGTCCTCGGCAGAAAGAATGGTCGAGGTGCCGTCGGCGCCGGCGCGATCGCGGGCGAGCAGGGCCGCACCGTAGGCGCCCATGCAGCCGGCGATGTCGGGACGCACGGCATGAACGCCGGTGAGCTGCTCAAACGCGCGCAGCGTGGCATCGGACATAAAGGTGCCGCCCTGGACGATCACCTGGCTGCCGATCTCCTTGGGGTCGCGCAGCTTAATGACCTTGAACAGGGCATTCTTAATGACGGAATAGGACAGGCCGGCCGCGATGTCGCCCACTGTGGCGCCTTCCTTTTGCGCCTGCTTGACGCGCGAGTTCATAAAGACCGTGCAGCGGCTACCCAGGTCGACGGGAGCCTTGGCATGGATGGCGGCGTCGGCAAACGCGCGCACGTCCATGTTCATGGACACGGCGAAGCTCTCGATAAAGCTGCCGCAGCCCGACGAGCAGGCCTCGTTGAGCATGATGTGCTCGATGACGCCGTCCTTCACGCGCAGGCACTTCATGTCCTGGCCGCCGATGTCCAGGATAAACTCGACACCGGGCAGGAATGCCTTGGCGCCGCGCAGGTGCGCGACGGTCTCGATCTCGCCGGAGTCGGCCTTGAGGGCCTCGATGAGCAGCGCCTCGCCATAGCCCGTAGTGGTCACGTGGCCGATGGTGCAGCCGGCAGGGATGTGGTTGTAGAAATCGGCCATGATGACCTTGGCCGTGCCCAGGATGTCGCCGTTGTTGTTGCCGTACCAGGTGTGCAACAGCTGGCCGTCCTCGCCCACGAGCGCGGCCTTCATGGTCGTGGAACCGGCGTCGATGCCGATGAACACGCGGCCGGTGTAGCCGTCGAGCTTGCCCTTGGGGACGACCTCGGTGTCGTGGCGGCCCTTGAACTCGGCAAAGTCCTCGTCGGTGGCAAAGAGCGGATCCAGGCGCTCGACCTCAGCACCCTGCGTGTCGCCCAAGCTGTCGATAGCCTCGATGAGCTGCGGGAACGTGCTGAGCTTGTTGGACTCGTGCGCCATGGCGGCGCCGCTCGCCACAAACAGGTGGGCGTTTTGGGGCACGATGCGGTGCTCCTCGTCCAGGTTGAGCGTGAGGTAGAAGCGGTGGCGCAGCTCGGAGAGGTACTGCAGCGGGCCGCCCAGGAAGGCGACGTTGCCGCGGATGGGACGGCCGCACGCCAGGCCCGAGATGGTCTGGGTCACGACGGCCTGGAAGATGGAGGCAGCCACGTCCTCGGGGCGGGCACCTTCGTTGAGCAGCGGTTGCACGTCGGTCTTGGCAAATACGCCGCAGCGGCTGGCGATGGGATAGATGGTGGTGGCGTTGGTCGCGAGCTCGTTGAGGCCGCTGGCATCGGTGTGCAGCAGGGTGGCCATCTGATCGATGAAGGCGCCCGTGCCGCCGGCGCAGGTGCCGTTCATGCGCTGCTCGATACCGTTGTCAAAGTAGATGATCTTGGCGTCCTCGCCGCCCAGCTCGATGGCGACGTCGGTGGCCGGGATGAGGGTCTCGACGGCGCGTTTGCTGGCGATGACCTCCTGGACAAACTCCAGGTCGAGCCACTGGGACAGCAGCAGGCCGCCCGAGCCGGTAATGGCGCAGGTCATCTGGGCCGTCGGCAGCACGGTCGCAGCGCCCGCGAACAGGTCGCGGGCGCAAGCGCGGACATCGGTGTGATGACGCTGGTACTTGGCGTAGACGATCTGGTTGTCGTCGTTGAGCACGGCGAGCTTAACGGTGGTGGAGCCCACGTCGATGCCCAGGTGCAGGTTGCCGCGGGCGGCCTCGGGGTTGAAGATCGCGCCTTCGGGGGCGTGGGCGGCGGCTACGGGCTCAGCGGCGGTGGCGGGCTCGCTAGCGATGGACGTCTCCCCTGCCGTGTTCTTGGCATCGGCAACTACCTCGGCAACTTTCTCGGCAGCCGCGGTCGCGGCCTTCTGCGCGGCGTCCACCACGGCGGGCGCGGCCTCGCGCGCGGCAGCAACCATACGGTCCTTGATGCCCTCGACGAGTTTGCTCATCTGTCTCTCCTCTTAGTTGTTGGACTCGACGGTTGCGGCGGTGTCGGCCGCGTCCTCGAGCTGCAAGTTCAATAGCTTCATGCCGTATTCCGGCACATTGATATCGATGGGTTGGCCATACAGGTCGCCGGGGCGCACAAAGGCGATAACCGTCATGATGCGCGCCATGGCCTCGGGCGATTCGGAAAGGTCACGCTCAAACCAGCGCTGAATCATGCCGACCTCGGCACTCACGACGTAGGTGACGTAGTAGTCAAAGAACGTGCCCAGCGCCAGGCCCAAAATGCCCGTCTGCGCACGCGGCACCACAGCCTCACGCGCAGTGTCGATAATCCTTTTAATGAAGGCCTGGTCGCCGCCCGGCCCCAGCAGCGCACCGATTAAGTCGCGGTTGGCCGCAAGATAACGCAGCAGCTCAACCGAACCGGGCGCCGGCTCGAGCTTATCGATATTGTGATAGAGATCAGGCAGCTGAGCTGCGGTAATGAGCTCAATGCGCTCACGGATCTCGGCCAGCAAGCCGTCCTCGATTTGATTGATAAAGTCGGGGATATCGCGGTAGTGCGAATAGAACGTGCGACGCGTAAGGCCAGCGCGCTCGGTGAGCGACGCGACATTAATGCGCGAAAGGTCGCCGCTTTCGGCAAGCTCGCTGGCAAGTGCCTGGCGAAGGGCACGCTGCGAGCGAAGGGACCGGCGGTCGCATTTCTCGAGCTGGGACAAGCGTCCTCCTTGTTACTCAGCCTGTGCGCTATTGCACAGTGCGAGTATTATTGCACACCGTGTGCATCAACACGTAAAGGCAATATTTGGAATGTGACGAGGGGGCAGTCCCTTTGTCACAACCCGCCTGGCTTTTGGAGCGGCATTACCGATTGTCCAAAATGTCATTCGTGGGTAGAATAGTGTCGACGGCAGTCCAAGTTGTAGCTGGCTGGGCAGCGCCGTTGTTTGCATTAGGGGGTCAACGCCTTAGCGGCGGCGACCCCTTCTGTTGCGCTTCGAACGCTGCTTGAGTGCCTCGGAAAGGCCGACAAGCGCCGTGAAGAACGAGACCAATGCGGTCAGGAGCCTCACGAAATCAATCAAATCGGTCATGGGCATCACCTCCCATCAGATGGAGGGCGCTGCCCGGCACATGGAACTGCCGTCAACGATACCGATTC
The DNA here is from genome assembly GCF_964283865.1 of Collinsella aerofaciens. Classification (GTDB taxonomy): domain Bacteria; phylum Actinomycetota; class Coriobacteriia; order Coriobacteriales; family Coriobacteriaceae; genus Collinsella. The sequence goes on from NZ_CAXYLS010000001.1 coordinate 298,040, forward strand.
TATCAAAGCGCAGTTAGATATGCGAATGTTTGTTCGCATTTCAGAAGATCGGAGCTCGGGTATGGCGAAGGAGCAGTTCCTTTGCCATACCCGAGCTTGTCGCCGAACTGCCAACTACATTTTTCGATTTATTCGGCCACGCTACTGGTTTTGTATAAATGCACCGCCGGGATTATCTGAGGGTTTTTGTCCTTATTTGAGCGTATACATGCCCATTTGCGCACTTACGTCACCGAATCAAACACCATTAGAGGCATGAATGTTCCCGAGAGGGCATCTTTAGCCATTTAACGACCTCCGACAGGCCGAATAACTCGAAATTTGTTGGTGGCGAAAGCGTGACAGTCCTATACGCCAAAAGCCGGTATCTCCCATGTGACAAAGGGACAGTCCCTTTGTCACATTATTCAATGATGGTGCGGGAGCTCTGCTTATGCATGGTGGCGAGCATGTGTTTGGGGACGGCGTGGACCATGCAGCTGCCGATAGTTGCGCTCGCAGCAGCCTTAGCTGCATCGCTAGCGTTTTTGGTCGCATAGCTGTGGCGGAAACGCTTGAGCATGGCGATGTCGTTGCCGCCGTCGCCGTAGACCGCGACCTCGTCCTCGGCAATACCGTAGTAGCCCGCCAGCCAGGCCACACTCTCGCCCTTGTTGCACGCCACGTCCGTGATCTCGAACATCACCGGATCGAACGGCGCGTTGACCACATGGTCCGAGCGTTCGGCAAGATAGGCCTTAAGGTCACGCTCCAGCTCGGGCGAGGTCACGCGACAATTGATCTTGCATACATCGTGGCGCAGGATGTCACCGATCGACTGGTCGAAATACTGCTCCTCGTGATACCCACCGCGCGCACGCATGCCGCGCATCACAATACGCTTGATGGGGCTGTCCTTTTTAAAGCCCGCCTGATGCATCTCGAACGAACCGCTCGAGTACATGCCATCGGGCGTGGAACAATCAAAGCAAATGTCCGGGAACGCCTTGAGCAGTTCCTCAGTGACCTGCGGATCGATGGTCCAAGTCTTGAGCACCTCGCCATGGCTGTCGCGCACGATGGATCCATTGGAGCAGCAGGCGTCAAGCGCCAGGCCCGTAAAGCCATGCTCGCCGATCGGCAACGTCGAGCGTCCAGTCGCGGGAACCACGTGCAGGCCAGCCTCAGTCAGCTCGCGAATGGCGCGGCGGATGGTCCCATCCGCCGCGTGCAGGGCGTTCAGCAGCGTTCCGTCTAAGTCACTCGCGAACATCTTGATCATGGACATGCCTCTCCTTCGTCTGCCCGATATTGTAGACGAAGGAGAGGCATGTCCAAACAATGCCGTCCCGGCGCGGCGGGCCACTGCCTCCGCAGATTCACGGTGCCACTACGCGTTAAGACAATCGCCGCAAGCGATTTTTCAGCCGATAAAACAGCGCCGTCGTCAACGTCAGCACCGCCAACATGCCTGCGAATACAATCGCCGGTGTCCATCGATCATATGCAACCCCATACGTCAATTGGCCGATAGGCGTTGCGCAGGAAAGGACCATGTAAACGACCGAAAGCACTTTTCCGCAGAGCTCAGTCGGCGCTGCCCGCTGAACAAACGCGATGATTTCAACCGACGCAATGCTTGCCCACACCATGACCCATGCCGAACCAACTGCAAACACGGCGAACGCACATACATCAGTGCCGCACAATAGCGCGACAATGATCGGCGCGACTCCAAAACAGATCATCGCAACATATCGACATATGCCATTGAAAGAAAAGCGATGCGGCCAAATGCCGACCAAGCCACTGCCGGTAAGACCACCCAAGCCCAGAGCAACCTCAACTATCCCAACGCAGGACGATTGCATGCCGAGATGCTTTGTAACAATAATGGGAGCGCCAATCGTTAGCCCAACCAACGCAAGGTTCAAAACGGCCGCAAGCAAAATCACAGCGACCAATGATGCATTTTGCAACAGATACCGAATCGACTCCCGAAAATCGTTTCGGCATGTCGTGCGAGTCGCGCCGTCTCCCATCGTTTCAGATGAGGCATTTTGCTTGAGTACGCCACCAAACAACAGAGCTGAAATCGCAAACGTTACCGACGCGATTGTGCAAAGAGCATCGATGCCAAAGCACCCATAGACTGCCGTCCCGACCACAGGACCCAAGATATTGCTCACCATGGTCACCTGCGAAACCAATGCAGTGGCCCGCTCAACCTTCTTTTCACCCGCCATGCGCACCGTCTCAATTTGGAGCATTGGCTTTAGCAGCGATTGAACACCATATTGAACACAAAGTATCGCTACTACGACGACCGCAAGAGGCAACGAGCGCTTCATGGGGATAGACAGCAGTGATGCAGTCATCAGAGCAATGCCGAGGGCCACGAGGACCTCGCGATGTCTTCCCCTATCCGCCAAGATTCCGCCAGCCGGAGTTGCAAGTACGCCGGGTATGAACGCTATCGCCGCGACGACGCCATATAACGTTGACGATCCACTGCGATCGAACAAGTAAAGTGGATACGCAAAGCACAGCGCCGACAGCATCGAATACGTGCACAGCTGCGCAACCAGAAGTTCCGCGAGCCTGATTGACCGCACTGTTTTTGATTTCAACGAGACACCGACGTCTCTCAGCCCAGCCATAAGCCCACCCCCTATACATACCACTAGTATGTATTTAATGACTTGAAAAGGGCAGCCGTGGCTACCCTCACAAATCAATTACATACCGTTGGTATCTATATTACCACCCGGCGCAGTCCCATACGTCCCAAATCTGCGCCGTTGTCTGGAGCACTTCCTCGCCCAAATCGAGTCCCACCGCAGAGGCCATCTGCGCCAAACATTGAGCGCGAGCGAGCATTCGATCCTTGGGTTCAAGCGGACGAAACAGTGGCAGCAACCAGAGATTCGCCAGCAACGATACGGCCTCTGCCGCTTCGCGCGGGCATTCGCACGCAATGGATCCGTCGGCGATGCCCTCCTCGATCACTGGCAAGAGACAGCCATCGGCCGACTCGTCAAATGAGCCCTGGTACTGCATCGCCAGTAGGCGCGAGCTTTTTACCGGATCTGCTGCAGGACGCATACGTGCCCATAGCTCAATTTGTGGAACAACGGACTCGGGAGCGTACAGTCGCTTGAGCTTTTGGGCTCCGGTCATATTACCGACGCCAAGCATCGAGCGGCGGCGCTCAACAATCGGAGTCATCGCCCGATCAAACGCGGCGTTGAAAATCTCTTCTTTGCTCTTGAAGTGATGATAGACAGCGCCCTTGGTCATGCCATCGAGACGGTCAACAATATCTTGAATGCTCGTCCCCTCATAACCCTGTGCGCAGAATAGCTCCAGTGCCGCGTCGAGAATCTTCGCGACCGTCTCCTCGGGATATTTATTGCGACCCATAATCCGCCCATCCGCAACGCAAGTCTTGTGCCTCATTGCAGCATTTTAACGTTGCGGATGGCAGGCGGTCGATTCTACACCGCGGCGGGGCCGTGTTCGCCGGTGCGGATGCGGATGACTTCCTCGACCGGCTCGACCCAGATCTTGCCGTCGCCGACGGCGCCGGTGCGGGCGGCGTTGCAGATGATGTCGACAATTCCGTCGACATGTTCATCGGCGCAGATGAGGGTGAACTGCACCTTAGGGATCGTGTTGACAAGCAACTCGTTGCCGCGCACGTATTCCTTCCAGCCATGCTGCGCGCCGCAGCCCTGCACCTGGTTGATAGTCATGCCGCGAACATCAGCAGCAAACAGCGCATCTTTGAGAACCTCAAGCTTCTCCTGGCGCACGATAGCCGTAATTTTCTTCATAGTGAATTCCTCTCTTCAATAAAAGAAATGAATTGTCCTTCACATGGCACGGGTTTTCCAGGTGCCCGAGATTGCCCCGAAAGAGGAGCGCCGCGTACTTCGGTACGCAAGCGACGGTTTGAGGGGCAAGGTCGGGTGCCTGGGAAAGCCGTGCTGCTAATCGAGTCCGGAGAACGAAGGATATGCGCTCTCGCCGTGCTGACTCGCATCCAGGCCCAGCGCCTCATCGGCCTCGTCCACGCGCAGGCTGCCGTGGAACAGCGCCTTGACCACCGCGGCGATTGCCAAGTCGAGCACCATCACGATGACGACCGTCACCACAATACCCAGGACCTGCGAGATGAGCAGCGACACGTCGCCCGTGTAGAACAGGCCGCCCTTACCGGTCCACGAAAGCTCCGGCACGCAGAACAGGCCCGTGAGCACGCCGCCCAAGATGCCGCCGATACCATGGCAGCCAAACGCGTCGAGCGCATCGTCGTAGCCGAACTTGGTCTTGAGATGGCTGATGGCCAGGTAACAGACGGGAGAGACGATCAGGCCCATGACCAGCGCCGCCCACGGCTCGACAAAGCCCGCGCCCGGCGTGACCACCACAAGGCCCGCAACCAGACCGGTGCTGGCGCCCACCAGCGTGGGACGACCGGTGTGCACGCGCTCGACGGCAAGCCACGAGACCATGCCCGCCGCGCTGGCCGTCACGGTGTTGAGGATGGCGAGCGCCGCCACGGCGTCGGCCTTAAACTCGCTGCCGCCGTTAAATCCAAACCAGCCAAACCAAAGCAGGCCGGCGCCCAGTGCTACAAACGGCACGTTATGCGGACGATAGCTCACCATGCCAAAGCCGCGACGACGGCCGAGCATTAAGCAGAGAATCAGGCCCGTAAGACCGGACGAAATGTGTACCACGTCGCCGCCGGCAAAGTCGAGCGCGCCGATGATGTCGCCGATAAAGGAACCATCGCCGCCCCAAACCATGTGGGCGAGCGGCGCATAGACCACGAGCAGCCAAATGCCCAGGAAGGCCGTCATGGCACCAAACTTAACGCGACCTGCCAGGCTGCCCGTAACGATAGCGGCGGTGATCATGGCAAACGCCATCTGGAAGGCGATGTTGATGATCTGAGGGTAGACGGCACCATCCACAGCATTGCCCTCGGCCGCCTGCAGCACCTGGTTGAGCACCGGCAGGCACAGCAGCTGGTCAAGGCCTCCAATAAACGGACTCGAGCCGTCGCCGCCGTAGGCCAGCGACCAGCCGGCAACAATCCACAGCACACCAACCAGGCCAATGGCGCCAAAGCACATAAGCATGGTGTTGATGACATTTTTGCGCCTGGACAGGCCGCCATAGAAAAACGCCAGACCCGGTGTCATTAAAAACACGAGCATGGTGCAGATGAGCATAAACGTTGTCGATCCCGTATCGTACATTCGCTCCCCCTTGGTCGCATGAACGTTGTCGGCGCTCATGATGCGGCCGAGGGCCAACTGGTGTAGACCAGATACGGCGTTGTTAAACGCTGCGTTGTCGAATGGAAACGGTGCCGCAATCTTGGAAACGGCACGGCAACGGGCGCGAAACGAACGGGAAACGTGCGAACGAGAAGGGCGCGCTTGGCTCCGCTCTGGCTAGCGCCGGAACAGCTCGCGGGCTCGGTCGCGGAGGTCGGTAGCTCGGATGACGCCTTCGTAGCGATTGATGCGCAGACGCGGGAAGGCGTTAAAGAAGCGCAGGTCACGACGGCTGAGCGACACACTCGGCACCGGACGGCTCATGCGCTTGCCGGCAAGGCGACGACTGAGCGACGGACGCGGCATGCTCGGCGCGACATCGGCAACGCGGCGGGCAGCGAGCGCCAGGCCGCGAGCACCATCCGAGATAAACGTCGGCATCGAAGCCTTCTCGCGCAGGGCATCGAGCGCCGCGTCGCCCAGCTCGGCCAGCCAAGCGTTAACGGCGCGACCGCGGATATGCGTCTGCGCCACCGAGTCGATCGCCGAATCGGGAATACGTTCGAGCATAGAGTCGGAGGCGTCGGCAAGCGACTCATTGATGCGGTCGGCAAGGTCGGCACGCACACGCTCAAGCTGATCGGACAGGCGGCGCCAGCTGGCCAACGAGCACACCGCATCGACCATCATCGCGACCGCGACGATAAAGGCGGACAGCCGCACAATCAGCACCGGCAGATGGCCAAGCAGCCCCAGCAATGCCGGCTCCACTAAACGGCAAATACACAACGCACCCAAGCCAAACGCGCAGGCCCAGTACAGGCAGATGCGTCCGTGCAGGTTAAACGGCAGATGCGAGTAATCCCAAAACCGGGCACCCGTCGTTTTTTCCAACAGCACGCCCACACTATATTCGATCACGCTGCATACGAGCGCGGCAGCGACAAACTGGCTCGAGGCGTCTGGGATTCCACGCAGCAGCAACCAGCACGCGATGCCGCCCGCACCGTAGATGGGACAACACGGCCCTAGCAAAAAGCCGCTGTTGGCAAAGCGTCCGTGGTTGAGCATGGCGCAGACTGTCGACTCCCATACCCAGCCGCAAAAACCGTAGAAGGCAAACGAGAGTACCAGCGCCGAGAGCGGACAAGCGGCAAGCGTCGCGCCGTCAAATGCCATGCCGATCGCGGTTCCCACCGTCTACCCACTCCTCTTTTCGTTCGATTCTTTGCTCGAGCCGTCGCTCGAGCCCTCGTTCAAATCGTTCGCGCCGCCTTTGCGCGGCAGACGGCCGGCAATCGTCTCGCGCAGCGCGCACCATTTATCTGCCAGGCACACAATCCATGCCTCGCGACACGTCGGCGGCACCGGCACCAGCGGAAACATATGACGCACGATGATATTCCGCTCGCGCGACGTCAGCTCAAAATCTTCCTCCGCACGCGCCAGGGCAAAAAACGGGTGGCGAAAGCCATGCAGCCGATGGCTTGGGTCGGGATCGTGCCAGTCATAGAGAAAGTAATCGTGCAGCAGGGCCCCGCGCAGCAGCGAGGCGCGGTCGACCGAAATGCCAGCACGGCCCAGGCGCTCGGCAAAGGACAGACTTGCCCGCGCCACCGAGGTCACATGCGCATAGACCGTCACATCGCCATGCTGGATAAACTCGCGCGTCAGGTCCAGACGGCCCGCCTGCGCCAGTTGACGGGCAGCATGGTCTACTTCGCGCGCGATGCTCTCGGCACGAACGGTTTCGGACATGCGGCCTCCTTCCAGCGGCTCTCGACGGCAAGCCACAGCCTGCACGCAATGAATAAAATCACCATGGAACTTATCAGTATGGCATCGGGCAAAACGTTTTGCCCCGCCAGTTGGCGAATTACCGCGCCGCCGTCACATATCAAACGCCAAAATGTGCGAGACTGTCTTGTGCAATTGTGCCGGCCGAGGGAGCGCCGGTGCTCGATTCGCATGGAGTAACCCACAACGATGCTGCTTACGCAAACGACAACGCCCGAGGACGTCAAGGCTCTCGACCGCGCCGAGCTTCCGCTGCTCTGCGGCGAGATCCGTCAGGCAATCCTCGAAAGCTCCGCCGCCGTCGGCGGGCACGTTGCCCCCAACCTGGGCGTCGTTGAGCTTACGGTTGCGCTTCATCGCGTGTTTAGCTCCCCCATCGACAAAATTGTCTTTGACGTTTCGCACCAGACCTACGCCCACAAGGCGCTGACTGGGCGCGCGTATACCTATATCGACCCGGCACGCTACGGCGAGGCCTCTGGCTTTGCCAATCCCGACGAGTCCGAGCACGACCTGTTCGCCATGGGCCATACCTCCACGTCGGTGAGCCTGGGCTGCGGCCTGGCGCACGCGCGCGACCTGGCAGGCGACATCTACAACGTCATTACCGTCATTGGCGACGGCTCGCTTTCGGGCGGTCTAGCGTTTGAGGGCTTCAACAATGCCGCCGAACTCGACAGCAACTTGATCATCGTCGTCAATGACAACGACCAGTCCATCGCCGAAAACCACGGTGGCCTGTATCGCAATCTGGCCGAGCTGCGCGCCAGCAACGGCACCTGCGAGCGCAACGTTTTCCGCGCGATGGGGCTCGACTACCGCTATCTGGACGCCGGCAACGATGTGTTGACCCTCGTCGACGCGCTGCAGGAGCTGCGCGATATCGATCATCCCATCGTGCTGCACGTCTCCACCGCCAAGGGCAAGGGCTTTGAGCCGGCCCAGAGCGACCCCGAGCGCTGGCACCACGTGGGTCCGTTTGACATGGCAACCGGGCGCAAGCTCTGCCCGGGCCATCCGAGCGAGCCTGCGCCGCGCACCTATGCCGACATTACGGGCGAGGCGCTCAGCGCCGCCATCGAGCGCGATCCGCAGGTCGTTGGCATCACGGCCGCCACGCCCTACATCATGGGCTTTACACCCGAGCTTCGCGCCGCGGCAGGCAAGCAGTTTGTCGATGTGGGCATTGCCGAGGAGCATGCCGTGACCTTTGCCACCGCGCTTGCGCGCTCGGGCGCCAAGCCGGTCTTTGGTGTGTACGGCACTTTTTTGCAGCGCGCCTACGACGAACTGTGGCACGACCTGTGCCTCAACGACGCCCCGGCGACCATCCTGGTATTTGGCGCGTCGATCTTTGGCACCACATCCGAGACGCACCTCTCGTTCTTTGATATTTCCATGCTGGGCGGTCTTCCCAACATGCACTACTTGGCGCCGACCTGCATGGAGGAATATCTGTCCATGCTGAGCTGGTCGCTCGATCACCGCGAGCATCCCGTGGCGATTCGCGTGCCGGGCATTGGCTTGGTAAGCCGCCCCGACTTGGCGCCTGCCGAGGACGCCGATTACGGCGCCGTTCGTTACAACGTGGTGCGCCAGGGTCGCGACGTAGCAGTGCTCGCGCTCGGCGATTTCTTTGAGCTGGGCGAGCGCGTAGCAAACCGTTTGGCAGCCGAGTACGGTATCGAGGCCACGCTCGTCAACCCGCGCCATGCAACTGAGCTCGACCGTGAGTCCCTCGACAGCCTTGCCGCCGAGCATCGCGTTGTCGTCACCCTCGAGGACGGCATCTTGGACGGCGGCTGGGGCGAGCGCGTGGCGTGCTACCTGGCCTGCACACCGCTGCGCACGCGCACCTTCGGCATCGCCAAGGGCTTCCCCGACCGCTACGACCCCAACGAGCTGCTCGCTCAGAACGGCATGACGGTCGAGAACATGGCCGCCGAAGCCGTAAGGCTACTCAACGAGTAAGAAAACCTCCGCAAGGAAAGCACCCCTGCGGAGGTTTTTATTTTCGCGGCGCGATTATCTCAATCTGTAACATCTATGGCCCGAATTCCCGTCTAACTGTTACAGATCGAGACAAACCGTCTTTGCCCCTGACCTTTGTCTCAATCTGTAACAGATAGAGACCTTTTGCCCGTCTAACTGTTACAGATCGAGACATTCGAATTCCGCTGAAGAGAAAATCTCAATCTGTAAATCTCAATCTGTAACAGTTACTCGGCAAAAATGGCTGCAGATGTTACAGATTGAGACAAAACAGTAAGGCATGCCGCCGCACCCGCCCAAACCACCGCAAAGGTGCCTGTCCCCTTTTGGTGGGTACAATAACCCATAAGGTAAGTATGTTTCTGAGTTATTTCGTGTTGACCCGTCTGAGCGCGATAGGGTATAACTCTACTCAACCGCTAGGGATTTTATTGAGAAAGGTGTTCTACCATGAGCAAGAACCTCTCCCAGCAGGTCGTTCTCGACCGCCGCGGCTTCGTTGCCGCCACCTTCGCAACCGTCGCCGGCCTTGGTCTTGCCGGCTGCTCCGACACCAGCGCCGAGGCCGACAAGGGCTCCGCCGCCTCCTCCAAGAACTCCGAGGATACCGAGGTTTCCGCCACGCTCGACGCCAAGGCATTCGACAATCTCGTCAACGATGGCCCCAAGGCCGATGACGACGCCATCGCCGCCAGCAACTGGGCCACGGCCGTCAAGGACGCCGGCGTCTTTAAGATCGGTGGCGTTCAGACCTCCACACTCTTCTCCCTCCTCAACGAGAAAGACGGTCAGACCCGCGGCTTCGACGCCGGCATCGCACAGCTCCTGTCCAACTACATCCTGGGCGAGAACAAGGTCGAAATCACCCAGGTGACCTCGGACACGCGTGAGTCCGTCCTGCAGAACGGCCAGGTTGATGCCGTCTTTGCCACCTACACCATCACTGACGAGCGTAAAAAGCTCGTCTCCTTCGCCGGCCCCTACTACTACACCCAGCAGGCCATCCTGGTGCTCGCCGACAACGACGACATCAAGAGCGTCGACGATCTGGCCGATAAGAACGTCGCCGTCCAGTCCGGCTCCAACGGCCCCGCCATCCTGGAGGAGTTCGCCCCCAAGGCCAGCCAGCAGGAGTTCAAGACCGACGAGGAAGCCCGCCAGGCACTTCAGCAGGGCCGCGTTGACGCCTACGTCATCGACAACAACATGCAGCAGAGCGCCCTAGTCCGCGAGCCCGGTAAGTATAAGATCGCCGGCAAGCCCTTCGGCAGCAAGGAGCCCTATGGCATCGGCCTGCCGCTCGATTCCGACGGCGTCGCCTTTGTCAACGACTTCCTTAAGAAGATTGAGGACGACGGCACCTGGACCGAGCTGTGGCAGATCTGCATCGGTGACCGCACGGGTGACACCAATGTTCCCGAGCTGCCCGAGATCGGCGCCTAGGCAACGCGCCTAGTAACGGCCGCAACGAAACCATACGGAAACGCACGGTGCGCTTTATTGCGCTAAACTGTTTCCTTACTGAGTTGTCGGGGCTTCCGTACACACGGGAGCCCCTTTCCTTATCGGCGGGAGGTCCGCATGAGTCTCTCCGAGCTCTGGTCGCTCTATGGCCAGAACTATATCGACGCGCTGCTAGCAACCTGGGGCATGACGCTTGAGTCGTTTGCCATCGCCATGGTGCTGGCCGTCGCCGTCACCGTGATGCGCGTGTCGCCGCTCAAGCCGCTGCGCGTCTTTGGCGACCTGTATGTCCAGGTCTTCCGTAACATCCCCGGCATCGCGCTGCTCATTATCGTCGTCTATGCGCTGCCCCCGCTCAAGGTCGTCCTGCCCTACCGCACCTGCGTCATCGTCGCCACAGTGCTCTTGGGTTCTGCCTTTGGTTCCGAGAACTTTATGAGCGGCATCAACACCGTCGGTGTCGGCCAGGTAGAAGCTGCCCGCTCGCTCGGCATGAGCTTCAACCGCATCCTCGCCAAGATCGTGATTCCGCAGGCACTGCGTTCGAGCGTACTGCCCATGACCAACCTCTTTATCGCCGTCATGCTCACCACCGCGCTCGGCAGCCAGGTACCCCTTAAACCGCAAGAGCTCACCGGCGTGGTGAGCTACATCAACACGCGCTCGCTCGGCGGCGTCGCCGCGTTCTTTGTCTCGGCGCTCGGCTACCTGGGCACGGCCTTTGTGGTGAGTCACATTGGCAACTATATCGATAAGAAGGTGAGGATCCTCCGATGAGCAAGCACTCCTCCCCCGCACTCACCATGCGCGACGCGCTCTACGAGGCTCCCGGCCCCAAGATGCGCGCCAAGATTCGCGTCGGCACCGCCATCTCGCTTGTCGCTGTGGCCGCACTTGTCGCCCTCGTGCTGCAGCGCTTTTATGTGACCGGTCAGCTTTCGGTCCACTATTGGTATTTCTTTACACACCTCACCACCTGGAAGTTCCTGCTTGCCGGCTTTGAGGGCACCGTTAAAGTCGCACTCACCGCTGGCGCCATCGCGCTGGTGCTGGGTCTGACCCTCATGCTCGGCCGCACGAGCGACATTAAGCCGCTGCAGCTGGTCTGCCGCGTGCTCACCGATTTCTTCCGCGGTGTGCCGAGCCTGCTGTTCATCTACTTCTTCTTTTTGGTGCTGCCCCAGTACAAGATCGCGCTGCCGTCGTTTTGGATGCTCACGCTTCCCGTCGCGCTCGCTGCAGCCGGCGTACTTGCCGAGATCTTCCGTGCCGGCGTCAACGCCGTGCCGCGCGGCCAGGTCGAGGCCGCCCAGGCGCTCGGTCTCTCCAAGGCTAAAATCACCTTTAAAATCGTGCTGCCGCAGGCTATTCGATTTATTATTCCGTCGTTGATTTCGCAGCTTGTGGTCGTCGTCAAAGACACCACCGTCGCCTACGTGGTGAGCTACCCCGACCTTATGCAAAACGCCCGCGTGCTCATTACCAACTACGACGCCCTCGTGTCGGTCTACCTGGTCATCGCGGTCATCTACATCCTCATCAACGTCGCAATCAACAAGGCCGCTGTCTACGTTTCGCACAAGACCGGCGCGACCATCATTCGCTAACGATTTACCATTTCGAGTCATAAGGAGCCGAGCACCATGGCACAGAGCACTTCTTCTACCGGCAATCAGCCGCTGATTGAGCTCAAGCACGTCGATAAGCACTATGGCGATCTGCACGTCCTCAACGACATCAATCTCTCGGTCGACCGCGGCGAGGTCGTCGTTGTGATCGGCCCCTCGGGCTCGGGCAAGTCGACCATGTGCCGAACCATCAACCGTCTGGAAACCATCGACTCGGGCGAGATCCTCATCGAGGGCGAGCCTCTGCCGCAGGAAGGCAAGGATCTTGCCCGCATGCGCGCCGAGCTAGGCATGGTGTTTCAGCAGTTCAACCTGTTCGCACATATGACCGTGCTGCAGAACGTCATGCTGGGACCGGTCGACGTGCTGGGCGTGTCCAAGGACGAGGCCCGCGAGCGCGCCATGGACCTGCTGAGCCGCGTGGGCGTTGCCGAGCAGGCCGATAAGGTGCCCGCACAGCTCTCGGGCGGCCAGCAGCAGCGCGTAGCCATCGCCCGCTCGCTTGCCATGCAACCCAAGGCCATGCTTTTTGACGAGCCCACGAGTGCCCTTGACCCCGAGATGATCAACGAGGTGCTCGAGGTCATGGTCCGTCTGGCCCAGCAGGGCATGACGATGATCGTCATCACACACGAGATGAACTTCGCCCGCCGCGTGGCCGACCGCGTCGTGTTTATGGCCGACGGCCAGATCGTAGAAACTGGCACGCCCGACGAGTTCTTCGACCACCCCCAGACCAAGCGCGCCCAGGACTTCCTCAACTCCATCAAGGGCCACTAGCCCAATTGCCACGCGGGCAAATTCATCACCAGCGTTTGTCCCACGTCACCCCTGTGCCATGTCCACCCGGATTCGAAAGCCACACCCATGATCGGAACCCGCACCTCATCGTCCTACACTCCGCACGTCGACGTCAATCCCGCCGACCGCCCGCTCATCCTGGTAGCACCACGCTGGGAAGAAGCGAAACCCTATTTGAGCGAGACGCTCTCCCCCAACGAGGAGATTGCGAGCGTCTTTGTCGATGCCATCCTTGCCGCCGGCGGCCTGCCGCTGCAGATGTCCATTACCGAAGACGTCGATGTCATCCGTCATTACGTGGAAATCGCTGACGGTATCGCCATTCCCGGCGGCCCGGACGTCAACCCCAAACGCTGGGGCGACGAGCGTCCGTACGACCCCACGCTGTGCTGCGAAATTCGCGACCGCTTTGAGTTTAAGCTGGTTAACGAGGTGCTTCGCGCCAAGAAGCCGCTCTTTACCACCTGCCGCGGCACGCAGTTGCTCAATGTCGCCACTGGCGGCACCCTGTGCATGGACGTGCCGAGCCTGGGTGCGCGCGAGGGCCGAACGCAGTGGCGCCACACCCACGTGCTCAACGACCCTGTGCACCCTGTCGAGGTCGTGCCGGGCTCGCTGCTGGAGCGCGCGGTTGGCGGGCACGGGCTGATCCAGACCAACTCGGCACATCACTGCTGCGTCGATCGTCTGGGCAAAAGCACGCGCTTGGTCGCCAAGGCAACTGACGGCGTTCCCGAGTGCATCGAAGTCGAAGGCCAGCCTTTCTGCCTGGGCGTGCAATGGCACCCTGAGTACACGTGGAAGACGCTCGAGACCGACTTTAACCTGTGGAAGTCGTTTGTCGAGGCAGCGACCAAGGTTAAGCAGGCCCGCTAGCTTACGAACCACACCGGCTAAAACCATCCATGCCAGGGGGGGCGGACACCAACTACGGTGCCCGCCCCCTGTATTTGATATGCTAGGTCCACTAACCCGTCAGGCAATTTCAATCACCTCATCGCATGCCGAAATAAGCACAGGGTCGTGCGTAGCGATGACCGTGATATGTCGCCCCTTTCTTTCCTTAAGGATTTCGATAAACGCCTGCTTGCTCTGACTGTCAAGTGCAGATGTCGGCTCATCAAACATCATCACGTCCGGGTTTTTCAGCAGCTGGCGAATTATCGCTATTTTTTGTTTCTCCCCCCCTGAAATGTTGTTCTGCTTATCGTCCAGCTCGACATCAAGTCCACCACTTGAATCGACCATCTTTTTAAGCCCCATTCTCTCAATGAGGCTCTCAAGGTCACGCTCTTCAGTGCTTCTGCAGCAAAGAGTTAAATTGTCCCGTATCGACCCCTCGGTCAGGGGCGGCTCCTGCTCAGTAATCCCGATATTGCGCTTCCGCAGCGCATAACGGTCCAGAGAGCTCAGGGGCTTGTCGTTAATCCAAATATCACCCTTGCAGTTTTCTGGATCGCAACCGCTTATCACATCCAACAGCGTGCTCTTACCGGAACCGTTCGGCCCAACGATTCCGTATACCTTTCCTTTTTCCAAAGAAGCTCGAATGTCTCTGAACGCGGTTTTTTCAGACCCAGGATAGCTATACGCCAGCTCGGAACAGCTCACCTCGTAAACATCGGCGAGGATAATGGCCCCATTTGAGTCCTCTGGCATGTCCAGCAAGCGCCGCAAACGCTCGTAGGATACTTTTGACGTTTGATAGTCCTTGCCCAGCGCAAGGAAGAATTCAATAGCCGAAGAATAATAGGAGTAATAGCTTAGCGCCGTCATAAGATAGCCGGGCAGCAAATTGCCGTCGAGAACTTCCTTTGCGCCCAGGATCAAGATTCCACCCTGTGCCAAAGATGTGACGACAGTGTTGGCAAACGTAAAGGTCGCATTAATTTGCTGGTTCTGATAAACGCAACGATATAGCTCTGCAAAAGAGTGCTCAAGCCTTTGCTTGAAAACCTCGAATAGAACATGTCTGCGGATAAATTGTGCGTTGCTAAGCTGCTTCTCCAGATCGGAAAAGAATCGAGCCTCCTGCTCTTGAGCCTCGAAACTTCTTGCGAACAAACACTTTTTGAAAAGCGAATAGACCGCGCCACCTATTATGCCAAGAGCCATACACAGCATTGCCAGGTGACCGTTTATGGTCGCCAGGACAACAAACACCACAAGCAACGTCACTATATTGCTCACGCTTTGGACACTTGCGTTTATAACAAATATCACCAAATCGTTAGCGTCATGATTAATCTGTTGGTTGTAATATGAGGCATCAAAATTAGAAAAGAAGGCCCGTGGTAGCCTTTGAACGTGACTTATCACCTCTTCATTCAATGCAAATCCCACATGTGTTTGCAGATCGACATAGACCAGCTCACTGACGCAATTCAAACCGGCTCGCACAATACCCAGCGCTGCTATCTCAGCGCCGATGGCGATTGCGCTTTCCCCATCTCGCGCGACACCGACAAAGTTGTTGACCAGTTGTCCCGTCAGAAAAGGAATTGCGAGACCAACCATAAGCGAGAGCAGGCACATTAGAAGATAGGTTATATACTTTGGATTCTTGATTATTGTTCTTGCGCAGAGATTAAACATGAGCTGAATCCAGTTCCGAAAGCAATCGCTGAGCCTTCTCGGTCAAAATCATTCGTTGGCGCACCTGATACCTTTGAGATACGCACTGTTTTGACCCTCCATGAAGAGCGTGATTAGGGCAACCTCCCATACATGAGGGATAGGCAAAACACTCTTCACACTCATGATCGCTCGGCTCATAGTTTAGCCATTGGACCAGCTGAGCATTCATCCTCGGCCCTTCGGCAAGCGTACCGACGCAGCGTTCACGCATCCCGATTTCGTCCCAACATTTATAAAGATAGCCCTCCGGATCCACTACAAACGACCCTGCACAAACGGCGCCACAAATAGCCGGATTAAAGCGCACCGTCAGGTCAACGTAGAACCCCCTATCAACTGCATGACTATAAAAGTCCAGCTCTTCCCGAGAAAACGCCTCCATCGAAAAACAACTACTGTCACTTGGGCACGTATCGTTAATATTGTCGACAGGCGCCAGATAGAATCCAACCTTGTTTTTAAGGCCCTTTTCCTCGAGTGCATCCAGCAAATCGCCAGCACCGGCAATGTTATGGGCATCGACATTGCACCTGATAGAAATATCCAACAGATGCGTGACTTTAGAAACGTTGTCTAGAATCGCATCGTACGTCGGCTGTCCGTTCCGCAAGAACCGTCGAGAATCGTGGTCCTTTCGAGACCCGTCCAAGGTTATTTGAGCCATCTTGACGTCACAAGCCGCGAGAGTCTCGGCCACTTCTGGCGTCAGAAGATATCCATTTGTAACGATGGATGCCGAATAGGAGCACTCTGGATTAAGGATCGCCTTTATACGCTCCGTAAGCCGCTGAATTTTATCGACTTGCAGCAACGGCTCTCCACCATACCAACCGATCTCAAGCTCGCTCAGCCCCCGTGAACGCTCCTTCACGAATGAGACAAGCCGGTCTTCAACCTCCGGAGTCATTGTCGTTTTGCGTTGTCCTTTTTCATAACAGTATGGGCAACAGAAGTTGCACTCCAATGTCGGGGCTATCGTCATGCCTAGAGAGCGATTGGAAAATCGAAGAAGACGGCCTATCGCCTTCATTTCCTCTTTTTCGTCACGATCATCTTCTAACAGCATTCCTCCTTGAAGCAACGCTTCGCGCAATTCATCTGGCTCCCATTCGGTTCCCGATACCATGCGGCACATACTTTCTGCATGTTGTTTATCCAACGAAAGGATCGCACCGGTCTTCGCATTCATCACCAGCGTTCTTTCGCCGTGGTTTTCAATCAAGTTGTATTGAGACGGCCTCATATGATTATCCCTCACAAACAATCAAAGAAATCTCGACCGCAATTGGTCGACGGTAAAGCAAATGGCAAGAACGCTTGTTACGTTAATCAGGCAGTCAATTAAAATCGAGGTGCATTGACTATCCTCCAACGGGGTCACGCCGCAAATCCACATGAGCATCGAGGACGGAAACGGAAGCATGGAATTGGCTCCGACCTGTATGTAGATCGTTACGACGTTGACAAGCAGCAGCATGCCAATAGGACCGAAGCCGGACCCAAAATAGGAAACAACGATCACGCAAGAGACCACATATGCAAGGCAGACGGCACTCGCCAGAAGAAGTCGATCGCAAAACATATTCAGGTTGAAACACTGTTGAGCATCCAAAACGATTGCACAGTTAAGACAGTACAAAACGACACTTGACAGGACAAACGCGCCCAATAGGGCGAAAGAAGACAGCACCGTTCGCGCAACGGTAACGCACGCCCGCTTCCCTCCCCGAGCCTCCGACAGCCCCCACGGTTCCTCGACAAAGCCCGAACTAACAAAGCGCGGCACAATACAAGCCGCGATGAACAGAAAGAACAATGCATGAGCCAACGGGGCCACGTTGAACAGCAAGCCGCGAAAAACCTCTGCATTACCAAATAGAAGGGCGTCCTCTGCCGACAGTTTAAGCGTCGGGTCTGGGAAAAAGCCCAAGAAACTGCCCTCGCGGAGGCTACAGAACCACATCGGGAAAGAATTAAGCTGCAATATCACCATACACGCATAAATTGCCAGGATTAAGACGTACGTCCATTTGCTCACATGCTTCAATTCTGAATGGAGGAACCTTTTAATCTGACGAGCCATTGAGCACACCTCCGACACGACAGGTCACGAGAGCGTAAATCAATACCGATAGACAGCTGGCTGCCACGCCATAGCCCAGAAGCGCCAGGTGCCCCATATCGCTATACCCAAGGGCACATCCGACCCCTAGGTACGGCCCAGGAAGGAAGAAGATCCATCGCAAGGATGGTATAGGTGCCTGAAGGAAGGTTCCGTAGAGCGTCAAGCTCATGACAAATCCAATTATTATTACAGCCCCGCTCAATACAGCGCTGCCTGTAATCCGATAGATGGTCATCGTCTCCAACGCAACCGATATCACCAATACGGCGTTGATTATCATCGCAGGAAAAAATGCAGCCAGCATGCCGTGCGTGTAGTTTTGCTCCCCACGCATTATGGCTATTGCAAACAAAAGAAGGCAAAGTGCGCTATATGCTGCACCGACTATTAAAGCAGACGAAAGCACATGTGCCAGAGCCCCATTAAAGCGGGCGAGACCTCTTGCTGAAGAAATTCGGTATCCCTCTTTATAGCCATGCTCCTGTAAAAGCACCAAACAAACGATGAGTGGAACGAACAGGGATGTACCGGCAAAAGCGCTGCGCGCAAGGGACTCATCAGGCGCAGAAGGATCGATTGCATTCCAGAGGAAACCAATATCCTCCCCACAAACGCCATAGCCAAAGCCTAGCAACGTTGCTCCGTTATTTAAAAAAACACCGAAGAGAAGACCGCACGCCAACATAAGCGTAAGACCAAACTGCGCCGGAAACATCCTGTGTAGACGCATCATATCTGCCTTTATGGGATGGATCGCCCGCTTCATAGCGAGACCGCGTTCATCAAGCGCCTGTAATATTCTTTTAGGGACGACGCCTCATCCCTTATGACATCCATCGATTCCTTTTTCAGCAGTTCACCGTCATGAATAAACACGCAACTTGTTGCAACCGATGCCAACTCATCCAAATCATGGCTAGAGATGAGCATGGTCTTACCCTGTTCTCGATTCAATCGGCCGATAAGGGCCCATATACTCTCGATGCCCAGCGGGTCCAACCCATTTGCCGGCTCATCGAAAATTAGTACGTCGGTGTCGCCCAACAAAGCCGTAGCTATATCCAGTCGCCGTTTCATTCCCAGAGAAAAACTGCTCACGCTCTTTTTCTCATCGACGTCCAGCCCGACTAGGCCCAAGACGCGAGGAACCTCACGTGTCTCATCGAGCCCCCATTCCGCACATCGGATCCGAAGATTCTCCACCGCACTGAGGGATTGGTATGCTCCGCTGGAATCTGGCACATAGCCGACACGCGTCCGCATCAGGCTCAGCTCTTTTTTCGACTTGCCTCCAAAGAGCTCCACGCTCCCCGACGATGGCTCACAGAGGCCCAGCACTATTTTAATAAGCGTGCTTTTGCCCGCCCCGTTTGCACCAACAAGGGCGCAAAGTTCAGACTGATTCACCTCGAAGGAAACGTCATGCAACACACGCCGTTTTCCATAGCGCTTTGACACCTTTGATAGCTTTATCGCTGATGCGCTCATTGGCCTCCTATTCTGCTTGATAACAAAACCGCTGCTGCCAGACTGTCGCCTGGCAGCAGCCGCAACTGCTAGAAATTAACAACACACAAGTTTTTGCTGCAGTTATTGACGCAGACGCGTGCTCCACAGAATGCCTTGCAGTAACCGTTGCACCCACCACCGGGGTCCACATAACTCGGCTTTACAATCCAGCTCATATCGTTCCTCCTTTCTTTTATCGTTCGTTCTTGATGTTATTGTTTGCCGATAACTTATATTTGTCAAGATAATTAATAAACAAAGAACCCGTGTTAGACACGGGTTCCGTTACACTGATATTTCGTTATAGTTGTTCTTTTTATGCTACTCGTCGCTCAAATCTACAGCGAAGACCGATGTCGGAAGCGACACCTCATTGCCTCTGCCATCCCGCATCTGCCTCACGGCATTCTTCGCGCGCTCGACAATAAGTTCCTCGAGCTCCTTCTCGCTCACGCGCTGAATAATATCTCCCGGTTGACAATCAAGCTCATCACAGATTTCAAGAAGCGTCTTAAGACGAATAGCTTTAATTTTTCCGTTTCTTAGCTTAGAAATATTAGCCGGAGTATGCCCCGTGGCACGAATCAGATCAGAGCTGGTCTTTCCGGTCTTAAGCAGCTGCGTCTCAAGCTCGATGATGAGATAGCTCATGTTTCCTCCTACACAAGCTCGTCAGACTGCTCCTGGAGCAGCGAGGCATAGCTCCAGATCACCGAGACAAACAAACAGACGGCCGCGCCGATAAGCGACCCCGCGTCAAAGGCAACGCCCTGGCAAATCGCGATAACGAAGGAATGAGGCACGACGCAAAGCTCCAGCCCACCAATGGTAAGATTGACCGATCCATAGGCACCAACAAGCGAAACCGCGGCGTTAACAGCAAAGGCAAGCGCGAGAACACGGATAAGCCGCACATGCGCCCTGGTAAAGGGCGATACGCCCCGCGAAATGTCACGGCTGATTCCGCACAAAACGACAAGCGAAATACCCATGACAAGCGCCATGCACAGTCCGCTTGGGATAACGATGCACCCGCCATTGAGAAGCGTCACAACACCGAAAGAATCGACAGAAGCAGCGTTTGCAACCGCATACCAGATCACGTAAACAACCAACGCGGCGAAAGCGACGAGCATTCCCGCAAAAACGACCGCCATGCAAAAGCCAAGCTTCCTTACAGTCTCGCCCGCCTTGGCCATACGCTGAACGCTGTTGGACATATACTCACCCTCATCGAATCTATCGTTATCGGAATAGTTTATCGAACAACGATATGGATTGCATGTACAAAGCCCAGCCGGTACGCATAGGTTATTTACTAATCCGAAGGGTGAGAGTGGATTTTTGGACACGTATCGAACGAGAGTGGATAATCTCCCACTTTGAGGCCGGGGACTGCGGACAAAAAGTTGGACCGTCAAGGTCCGGTTTGGAGTCCGCATGACATACAGTAGAGCCGTAGTAGAGAGGGCCGGGGAGCTCCGCCGCTCCGGGCTCTCGTGCAGGGAGATAGCCCGGGAGCTCGACGGGCCGAGCAAGAGCGCCGTCGCGCGCTGGACGAGGTCCGTGGCCGCGGGCGGAACCGTCGGGAGGGCGGTCGCGAAGATGGAGTGTTAGCGTCAATATATTTTTCACCATTTTCACCAACGTATTTTCGCCAATCGCGCCAACGCGGATGCGCCGGATTCGCCAACGCGGATGCGCCGCTTTCGGCGTCTAGGCTCCCTC
>NZ_CAXYLS010000002.1:0-276164 GCF_964283865.1 Collinsella aerofaciens
ACCCCGGAGGAGTTCCGGAATCAGGCCCTCGCGGCCTAGTCGCTATTTAGGGCGTCCAAGATTTGGGACGCAGTTCACACGGAGGTCGGGCTTTTTTCGCAAACGCCGACGTATTGATGAATTTGGAACTGCTGGAAATACGAAACTATGCCGGTTTACTACGATGAATTGAGGAATTCTAACCACGCCGGCGTTTTGCTAAAAAGTGCAAGGCGTCTACCTGCGGTTTTAGTTCAACAAGTTTCGGAGTGGTCGCGGTTGAGCGATTCATCGTAGTAAACCGCCATAGTTTTGGCGGAGGCAGTCGGATTTGTGGGTGGCAAACAAAGAGTGTCCCTTTTGACTAGTCGTTTATGAACGTCCCCGATGACTAAGTTGCAGGTGACGGCGGTTGTGTTACACTAACGCTGCGTAGTTGACGCAATCATCTCGATACAGATCAATGATGTCCGTCGGTATTTGACGGAGCTAGACTGTTTAGCCGCCCTGAAGGTTTATGCAGGGAGCATGTGATCACAGGGCTTGAAAAGAAAGTTGAGCAAACACTGTGTCTGATCAACAGCAAGAAAACGAAATAACGACGACGCAAGCCGCTCCCGCTGCACCGGTTGCGTTGGACCAGGTCGCGGCGCCCGCGCAAGCCTCGGCTCCTGAGACGCCTAAGGCTGCTTCGACGCCTACGCCTTCAGCGGCTGAGAAGGCCGTGCCTGTAACTGGTGAGGAGGCTGCTCCGGCAAAGCCCAAGCGTACGCGCCGCACGGCCAAGTCTGCTGCTGACGGCGAGGGGGTCACCAAGCCCAAGCGCCGTACCACGCGCACGACGCGCGTCAAGCGCACCGTTGCAGCTGACTCCTCGGAGCCGATTTCCGATGAGGTCGCGCAGGCGCGTGCGTTGGCGCAGATTAGCGAGGCTCAGGTGGTGCGCGCCCGCCGTCGTGCTGCCGAGCGCGAGGCCGCGGCTCTGACCGAGCTTGCAGCTCCGTCTGTGCCCGAGACACCTGCCGCCGACCAGCCGACCGAGAAGCCGGCACCGCGCACACGCCGTCGCACGGCTGCTAAGGCCGAGCAGGTTGCCGATCAGGTAACCCTCGAGCTCACCGAGGCTTCGGTTCGTTCCGCGGCAGGGGAGGGCGCATCGCCTGCTGAGTCCGCTGCGCCTGTCGAGGCCAGCGAAGTTCCCGTTGTCGATCCGGCTTTGCGCCCGCACCGTCGCGGTCGCAAGCCCAAGGCCTTCGTCGAGGCAGAGAAGGCCGCAGCCGCAGCTGCAGCCGCTCGGGATGCTGCGGCGACCGCCGAGTCTGCAACCGCTGCCGATGCACCCGTCCAGGATGCTACGACTTCCGAGGCCGCTCCCGCCGATGTCGAGCCCGCCGACGTCCGTCCTGGTCGCAGCCATCGTACTGCTGCTAAGCGCACGTCCAAGGCCAAGACTGCCAAGAAGGGTGCGTCCGAGGATTCCGCCGAGACGACCGCCGATGCATCGACTGATGCCGCCGAGCCCCAAGACGTCGAACAGTCTGCGTCCGAGAAGCCCAAGCGCGGTCGTAAGAAGTCCGCTAAGGCCAAGGCGTCCGAGCAGCAGGCCGAGGCCGAGCTGCAGGGCGATTCCAAGGCCGAGGCCAGCGATGATACTGCGGCTAACGCCGATGCCGCCGCAACCGATGGCGCCGCGCCCGCCGAGGCCGAAGACGGCGCTCGCCCCAACCGTCGCCAGCACAAGCGCAACGACGAGCGCAACGAGCGCAAGGACGAGCGCAACAACGACCGCCGCAACCGCCAGCGCGATCGCAAGCAGCGCAACAAGGAGCGTAATGCCGCTCCCACCGAGCCCACGCTTTCGCGCGAGGAGCTCGCGGCCATGAAGGTCGCCGAGCTGCGCGAGAAGGCCAAGGAGTTCGAGATTGAGACGACCGGCAAGAAGAAAGCCGAGCTCGTCGAGGAGATCTACGTCACCGCCGCGAAGGCCGAGGGCTTCCGCGACATCAAGGGCATCCTGCAGATTCGTCCGGACAGCTCCGGTATCATCCATGCCCATGGCTACATGAAGTCCAACGACGACGCCTTCGTGCCCGCCTACCTCATCCGCTCCGCGCGTCTGCGCACGGGCGACGTCATCGAGGGCTCGCTTCGTCCTTCGCGCGGCGGCGACAAGCGCGCCGGCCTCGCCAAAATCACGACCGTCAACGGTCTAGACCCCGAGCAGATTCGCAACCGCCCCAAGTTCGGTGACCTCACCCCGGTCTATCCCAACGAGCCGCTGCGCATGGAGCATGGCAAGGACTCCATTACCGGTCGCGCCATCGACATCGTGTCGCCGATCGGCAAGGGTCAGCGTGGCTTGATCGTGTCCCCGCCCAAGGCCGGCAAGACCACAATCCTCAAGAAGATCTGCCAGTCTATCTCGATTAACAACCCCGAGGTGCACCTCATCTGCCTGCTCGTCGACGAGCGCCCCGAAGAGGTCACCGATATGCAGCGTTCCATCAAGGGCGAGGTTGTGGCGTCGACCTTCGATATGCCCGCCGACAACCACACTCGTGTGGCAGAGCTCGTCATCGAGCGCGCCAAGCGCATCGTGGAGCTGGGCGGCGATGTCGTGGTGGTGCTCGACTCCATCACGCGTCTTGCCCGCGCCTACAACTTGGCGGCGCCCGCCTCAGGCCGCATCCTTTCGGGCGGCGTCGATTCGGCGGCACTGTATCCGCCCAAGCGCTTCCTGGGCGCAGCCCGCAATATCGAGAACGGTGGCTCGCTCACCATCCTGGCCTCTGCCCTCATCGACACCGGCTCCAAGATGGACGAGGTCATCTTTGAGGAGTTCAAGGGCACCGGCAACATGGAGCTCAAGCTCGACCGCGACCTGGCCGACCGCCGCATCTTCCCGGCTATCGACCCCGTTGCCTCCGGTACGCGTAACGAGGACCTGTTGGTTGACGAGCAGATGCGTCCGTTTGTCTTTGGCCTGCGTCGCATTCTTGCCGGCATGAACAACACCGAGCGCGCAGCTGCGTCGTTTATCAAGGGTCTTAAGGGCACCAACACCAACCAGGAGTTCCTGGTGCGTTCGGCCAAAAAGCACAGCGACTACGAGCAGACGTTCTAGGTTGTCATCCACACGCAGCGATAGTCATCAATGCAATAAAGGGTCGGGGCTTTGAGCCTCGGCCCTTTTCTATATCGCCGCTCCGCGCTTATTTTTGACCATAAGACTGGCAAGCAGCAGGTTTCCCGTTTCAATCCGACATCGTCGCTTGCAATCGACAGGGCGGTTTCGCATAATAGCTTTTAAGCTTCGCGACGGATAACGCAGATGAAACGAACCATATACCGTTGCTTTGGGGCATAGCCCCGCTTCATCTTCTCTCGCGCAGCCAACTGAATGATGCGATTTGGGTGCTGGAAGATGGGGAGAGCTCATGGCTTCTTCTGATGCAACACAACGAGCAGTCCTTGCCGGACTTTCGTGCGGGATCGGCCTTGCCGCTCCCGTGGTTATGTATGCCGCGACGCTGCCGTTTTCGTCTGTGAACGAGACGGTCGTGGCGGGTGCGGTTCCCTTCGCCGTGGGCGCGGTGGCGGGCGTGGGCATCTATGCCGCCTCGCTGGGTATCTCCGAGTATCGTGCGCAGCGTGAAGAGCGTCTGTTCCAGCCCGATGCCATGGGCGGTGCCGCCAATCTCAATCAGCATCAAAGCGAGTTCAAGACCGCCTCGATTTCAGCTCAGCAGCAGGATGCGACTCCTTACGCTGCGGCTTCTGATTCTCAGGCTCAGGCGGAGCAGTCTACCTCGGCATTCCTTTCCGGCCTGACTGGTGCGTTCCAGCGCCGTCATGCCGATGATGGTGTCCCTACCATCGCTCGAGCCGCAGATGCTATGGACGAGGACGAGGCTTGGTCCATGATCGACAGTATGCTTGACGACGATTCGCCGGTGAGCTGCGACCCTGCACACTCGCGCGACGTCTATCAAGTCGCCATCGACGAGCTCACCAACGGCGGGCAGACCGGCTCCTTCAATCGCGACGACATCGCCGCCGCGGCACGCGCCGTGTCTGGCTCCCAGGCCGCCCCTGCGGGCAGCACGGCGGCTTTCGTGGCACTCGTCGCCAACGCGGCAGCCAATAACGCCTACAGCGCTACCTCGGCGGACGCGAACGCTTCTGCCGACAATTCGTACGTTGATGAAGCCATGACTGCGGACGAGGAGGCCGTTGCCGCCCGCCGTGCCGCCGAAAGCTCGCTGTGGGGCGCTCCTGCCCAGCAGCAGGCGGCTGAGGCTGCGCCGTACAATGTAAACCTCGCCAGCATGCCTATCATCTCCGGTGCCGCGGATATCGATTTCGATGACCTCGATGAGCCTGCAGCCATCACCGCATCGATTGATGCCCAAGATCGCATCGACACCGGCGACCTTCCGGATGCCTCACTCGAGGTTGATGTCCCCATGGCCGATTACTCGGGCCACGAGGACATGTGGGCCGCCGCCACCGCGATTCTGGATGAGATTGACGAGCCTGCTCCTGTTGCAGCCCCCGCTCCCGTCGCTGCCCCTCAGCCTGCTGCCCCCGCCTATGTCGGCCGTCACAGCGCTGTGTTCCCCGAGGATACTGCCCGTATCTCGCGCGAGAGCATCGAGCGGGCCGAGGCTATTGCCGCCGGCATTATGGAAAACCGTCGTCACGAGCGCGTCAATCAGATCCTCGAGGAGGAGATCGAGCGCCTGCAGTCCTCTACCGCCAAGCGTACGGGCCGTGCCTACCTGAGCGTTATCGAGGGCGGTACCGCCAGCTTCGCGCCGCTCCGCGCGGAGGCATAACTTCTGCATGGTTAAGATCAATCGAAAATGGGCGGTCGTGACCTGCCTGATGGCGCTCTTGATCTGGGGCAATTCGCTGGTTCCCGGCTCGGGGTCGGGCTCGCTGAGCCTAACGGTCATGGAAGCTATCCGCGGTTTCCTGCACGGCGTGGGACTTCCATATGAATGGGTGACCAACTTTGTTGTTCGCAAGTGCGCGCATTTTACCGAGTATATGGTGCTCGGCATCTTGGCAACGCACGCCTTTGATTTTGAGGGCCGGCGCACCTTTGACGTGCTGCTGCCCACGGCGGTGTTCCTGCTGCTGATTCCTTCGATCGACGAGACGATTCAGCTCTTTGTGCCGGGACGCGCCGGCATGATCACCGATGTGATGATCGACTGCTGTGGAGCGGCAACGGGCGTTGTGCTCCGATATCTACTACGATCGCTCATATGTGCCAAAAAGGCCGCCTAGGACGTATGCTTGGTGCTAGGCGGCCTTTTTTATTAGAGGGCTTATATAGGGCGTGGTGGCGTCGTTCCGTAGGTTGGATTTGCCGGGCGCGCCACGCCCTGTGGGTGCGTCTGTTACTGAAGCGCCTGCGCGCCCAGGGCCAGGCAGCCCATGATGCCCTGCTTGCCCTCAAGGCTGTTGTTGACAATATAGGTATCGATGTCGTTGACCTCGGGCGTGACGATATAACCGTTGAGCATCTCGGCGCACTTCTTGCGCGCGAGCGGCACGATGGGGGTGTGGTCGGCCACGCCGCCACCGATGATGATCTTTTGCGGCGCGTAGCACAGCGTGTAGGTCATGAGCGCCTGTGCCAGATAGCCTGCGAGCAGGTCCATGGCCTCCGGGTCATCGGCCATGTCTCCGGCGCTCTTGCCATCCCAGCGCTTTTTAACGCCGGGGCCGGCGATGAGACCCTCGAGGCAATTGTCGTGGAAGGGGCAGGCGCTGTGCTCGCCAATGGTGTCGCGCGGGTCGCGCGTGACCAGGATGTGGCCGGCCTCGGGATGCATCATGCCGTGTACGAGCTTACCGCCCGAGAGCACGCCGGCGCCCACGCCGGTGCCGATGGTCAGATACACAACGTCAGTGAGGCCCTGGGCGCAACCAAAGGTGACCTCGCCCAGGCAGGCGACGTTGACGTCGGTGTCGTAGCCGCAGGGGATATTGAGCTCGTTTTGGATGGTGCCCAGCAGGTCGAAGTAGCGCCATGCCGTTTTGGGCGTCTCCAGGATCTTGCCGTATTGGGGCGAGGCAGGGTTGACTGCGGTGGGTCCAAAGGCGCCGATGCCCAGCGCGGCGATGCCCTTGTTCGCAAACCATGCATTGACGGCCTCAACGGTCTCCTGCGGGGTCGTGGTCGCGATCTGCTCACGCTCCAGGACCGTACCGTCTGCATAGCCCGTGGCGCAGACCATCTTGGTGCCGCCGGCCTCGAGCGCTCCGATAAGCTGCTGTTCTGCCATAGTATTCCTCTCTCTGGGACGAGTTGCTCCGTGACTAAAGTATAGGGCTCTAAACCATTTAAGAAAGCGCTATAAAAAGAAGAAGCCTCGCAACGTGGCGGGCGGTGCGGGGCTTCTTTGGTTGCTTTAGTTGCCGGGCCGTCCTTACCCGCGCGGCTTGATTTTATCACGTAGCGACTTGAGGTTCTCCAGTGCCGCGTTAAGCGTCTCATCCCGCTTGGCAAAGTGGAAACGAATCAGATGGTTGACGGGCTCGCGGAAGAAGCTCGAGCCGGGCACGGCGCCCACGCCCACCTTGGATGCGAGGTCCTCGCAGAATTCGAGGTCGCTGTCATAGCAAAACTCAGAGATGTCCATCATCACGTAGTAGGCGCCCTGCGGCACGTTGTGCGTGAGGCCGATGCTGTCGAGTCCCTGACAGAATAGGTCGCGCTTGGCGGTGTAGAGGTCGAGGACCTCCTGGTAATAACTGTCGTCGAAGTTGAGGGCGGTGACGACGGCCTCTTGCAGGGGAGCGGCGGCGCCCACGGTGAGGAAGTCGTGGACCTTTTTAATGCGCTCGGTGATTTCGGCGGGAGCGATGGTGTAGCCCAGGCGCCAACCGGTGATGGAGTAGGTCTTGGACAACGAGCTGCAGCTGATGGTTCGCTCGAACATGCCGGGCAGCGTGGCCATATAGACATGCTCGTGGGGCGCATAGACGATGTGCTCATAGACTTCGTCGGTAATGCAGTAGGCGTCGTACTTTTTGCAGAGGTCAGCGATAAAGGTGAGCTCCTCGCGCGTAAAGACCTTGCCACAGGGGTTGGACGGGTTGCACAGGACGATGGCCTTGGGGTCGTTGTCGCGGAAGGCCGCCTCGAGTGTCTTGCGGTCAAAGTCGAATGTGGGTGGGTTGAGCGGCACGTAGATGGGCTCGGCACCCGAAAGGATCGTGTCGGCGCCGTAGTTCTCGTAGAACGGCGAGAAGATGACGACCTTGTCGCCGGGGTTCGTGACCGTCATCATGGCGGCCATCATGGCCTCGGTGGAGCCGCAGGTGACCACGATATTCTGGTTGGGGTCGACCGGCATGCCCATAAAGTGCTCCTGCTTTGCTGCGAGCGCCTCGCGCATGGCCTGGGAGCCCCAGGTGATGGAGTACTGGTGATAGAGCGGCTTGGGGTCGCTGGCGATGGCGCTCAGGCTGTTGAGCAGCTGCGCCGGGGGATCGAAGTCGGGGAAGCCCTGCGAGAGATTGACAGCTCCGTACTTATTGGAGATGCGTGTCATGCGGCGGATGACCGAATCGGTAAATCTTGCCGTGCGGTTGGAGAGTTCTTTCATGACGGTCCTTTCGAGGATTTGCAGTGGGGCAAGTTTACTCCTATGAAACCGGTGGGATTTGCTCGAAATGGTCTCGAAAAACTCTTTTCAAAATTCTTGAAAATTGGGGCTTGCATCGCGTGGCGTTCCTTGCAATAATAGTCGAGCGCGAAGCGCACAGGACACGGTGGGTGTAGCTCAGTTGGCTAGAGCGACGGGTTGTGGTCCCGTAGGTCGAGGGTTCGAGTCCCTTTACCCACCCCAGTTCTTGCTTCGTGTTGATATCGGGTCGTTAGCTCAGTTGGTAGAGCAGGGGACTCTTAATCCCAAGGTCCAGGGTTCGACCCCCTGACGGCCCACCACACGATATCTCCTCTAAAGTTCGCCACAACGGACTTTAGCTTTGGGTCGTTAGCTCAGTTGGTAGAGCAGGGGACTCTTAATCCCAAGGTCCAGGGTTCGACCCCCTGACGGCCCACCCAAAGCATGTTAAAGCGACTGGCTTAGGCTGGTCGCTTTTTTGTTAACCTCACATGGGGTCGAACCCGTCGGGGCGCGGAGCTGAGGAAATGCGTAAGCATTTGCCAGCGCAGCGCGCAAGGCGCGAAACGCCGCAGCGACCGCCTGCGCAGCAGGCTGACCCCCTGACGGCCCACCCAAAGATTGTTAAAGCGACTGGCTCAGGCTGGTCGTTTTTTGTTGACCTCGCATGGGGTCGAACCCGAAAGGGCACAGCCGCTTTCACAGATCGAGCCTACCCTGGGGATCGGTAAAACCGTCAGTACCCTCCTTGAGTTTCTTCTCGTCTGTCTTCACGCGACGCTCGAGCTTTTTTGTATCCTCGGCAGGCGGTAGGTTCTCGGGGACAATTCCGCGGTCGATGAGGCTGCCACGCACGCTTGTGTTGTTCTCGACGTGCTCTTGCTTGATCTGGTCCAGGCCGTACAGGTCGTGTTCCTCGGCGTTGAAGGCCGTCATCGAGTTCGTAAGGTCCTTTGCTTTGATGAGGACATCGGCTAACCTGTCCGCCAATGCCGCTCTCTTGGGTACGCCGAGCTGCTGCTTCATTTCCGCCGTGCTTCTGCCGCCGAATAACGCCTCATCGCCCTTCGACTTGATGATCGCGAATCCTTTGGAGTCCACGCCGCGTTTGAACGCAATACCCGAGAGCTGTTTCTCTGAATCGGATAGCGAGTGACGCGCCTGCAAGCGCTGAATCTCTGCGAAGCGCTGCTCTATGAGCTCTTGGCGGCGCGTCTGCACGGCAAAGTATGCCTGGGCGAGCGCGATCTCTGGCTTGTTTGAATCTCCGTTCTGTGCGATTAAATAGCATGCATAGCGCGTAAGTTTGTAGTCTTTAACCGCGCGAGCGGCGACACCGGCAGTTACCATTTTCGTGGTGTCACGAAAATGGGAATCAACTGGAGTTTTGTTTGTTTCGCATGAGACTTTTGCCCTCTTAACAACTTCGGCGAAGTTCTCCCATCGAGTGTACCCCATGGGTTCCATTAAATCGCGTGCGAGCCAATACTCAACGCCGTCTTCCACATTGGCGTAGCTATCAAGTTCGATACGCCACTTCTCGATATCTCTACTGTCCATATCTCCTCCTCGCTGGTCTATTTTCTATGCGGGCTTTGTCCGCTCTGTATTCAGAATAAGGATACGCTGTCGTGCGGACACGAATGGGCCCCGTGCTGCTTCGAGCTCACGGGGCCCATGGATATCGATTGGTTGTGTTCTGCTTTAGATAGGTGTCCGGTTTAATCCGCTCGATAGTGCGACCCGAGACTTTCAGTTCGCTTGCGCATGGCTTTGACCATTTCCTGTGCTAGTCGAATCTGCGACTGTAGGCGGGCGAGGGCTGCGATCTCGCTGTCATCGGCATGCGGCTTGCTCAGCGCCATGGTCTTGTCTTGCAGACTTTCAAGCTGTTGCAGGGCCTCGGATAGGCCTGTTTCGGTCCTGTTGATCATGCAAAAGGTGCTCATCGTGTGCCTAAGGCTGTGTGTCAGGCGATCGGCATCTGTTGTGGCAATGCCGCACTGGGGGAGGGTGATATCCGCCTTCAGGGCCACTTCAGGCTCTTTCTGCGCTGTGAGGGCTGCCGATGCGCCCGCGATACGTCCGAATACGATGCCGTTGGCGCTTGACAAGCCACCAATGCGGTCGGCGCCGTGCATGCCGCCTGTCGCCTCGCCGCAAGCGTAGAGGCCCTCAACGCCCGTGTGCGCGGTCTTATCGATCTTGATGCCGCCGTTAGCGGCGTGGGCATACATCGCAACGCGCATCTCGTCGGTCGGCGCGATGCCGTGCTCGTCTTGCAGCCAGGTGGCAAAGGTCTGCACAAACTCTGGGACATCCTCGCGGGGGAAGTCGTAGTGGAGTGCCAGGCCTTTGACACCTGCCTGATCGATGACGAGATCGATAGCGCGGGAGGCCAAGCGTGACGTGAAGGGACCATATCCAGAGCGCTGCTCGAGCAGGTCGTCCAGCTTGTCGTCGGCAATATCTGCCGGCTGGTCTACATGTACGTAGCGCCAGGTTTTCTCGTTGAAGACCAGGTTGCGCTTGGGCTCGATGAAGCCGGGCATCATCTGCATGAACTCTATATTAGTAAGCGATGCGCCGTGCGCGAGTGCGATGGCCTGCGAGGAGCTGAGCACATCGGCCGACGTAAGGCTGCGCTCAAACAGGCCGCCTGTGCCACCGGCTGCGATGATCGTGGCCTTGGCAGCAAAGGGCACGATTCGATTTTCGGTGAGGTCGTAGAGCACGGTTCCGGTTATTCTGCCGTTCGTGTCCTCAACAAGGTCGATAAGCTCATGGCGGGGGAGCAGGCGAATGCCGAGCGACTCGATCCAGGTCGTCAGAGCGTCCTCAAGGGGCTTGCGGGTGAGGCCGCGCCACATGCGCGTCTTGTGGTCAAAGCAGGGGATAAATTGCTTTTGTTGAGCACTCTTGGCGCTTTGCGGACGCTGGAGCTCAACGCCCAGGTCTTGCTCGAGCCAGTCAATCGCTTGGGGAATGCCGTGGACGAACGCTTGGACGAGTTCGGGGTCGGCAACGCCGCCGCCGACGGCCAGGATGGTGTCGATGAGGTCCTGCTCGTCGTCTTCGTTAACGGGTCCGATAAGCCCTAGGCCCCAGGTTCCGGGGAAGAAGCTCGATCCACTCATAGTCTTGCCGGCGCTTGCCACAGTGACGGTTGCACCCGTGCGTGCCGCTTCGATGGCGGCGCAAAGGCCCGCAATGCCAGATCCAATTACCAGTACATCAGTCGATTCCATCGGATTCCTTTCTCGTCCGGCGCATTGTCGCACGGGTGATCGGCAATGGGGCCGCAAAAACTCGGCAAATCGGTAAAGGGCAAATATGGCAGGTGGGCGTCATGGACGCTCTGACGCTCCATCTCATCACATCTAGTATTTCGCCCCAACTGATATATCGGCATTAGCTACCCTGCGACAGCGCAAACAAAAAGAGCCGCTACCCGGGTGGGTAGCGGCTCCAAAGCTCAGCTATATGAGCATCGCGCGGGCGCGATTAGGCCTTGAGGGCCTCCTCGACGGCGACAGCGCAGGCGACGGTGGCACCGACCATGGGGTTGTTGCCCATGCCGATGAGACCCATCATGTCGACGTGCGCAGGCACGGAGGAAGAACCGGCGAACTGGGCGTCGGAGTGCATGCGGCCCATGGTGTCGGTCATGCCGTAAGAGGCAGGGCCGGCGCCCATGTTGTCCGGGTGCAGGGTACGGCCAGTGCCGCCACCAGAAGCGACAGAGAAGTACTTCTTGCCAGCCTCGAGGCGCTCCTTCTTGTAGGTGCCAGCGACGGGGTGCTGGAAGCGCGTGGGGTTGGTGGAGTTACCGGTGATCGAGATGTCGACGTTCTCGTGCCACATGATGGCAACGCCCTCGCGGACGTCGTCGGCGCCGTAGCAGTTGACGGCGGCGCGGGGACCATCGGAGTAGGGGATGGTCTCGACGACCTTGAGCTCGCCCGTGAAGTAGTCGAACTGGGTCTTCACGTAGGTGAAGCCGTTGATGCGGGCGATGATCTGAGCAGCGTCCTTGCCCAGACCGTTGAGGATGACGCGCAGCGGCTTCTTGCGAGCCTTGTTGGCGTTCAGAGCCAGGCCGATAGCACCCTCAGCGGCAGCGAAGGACTCGTGACCGGCCAGGAAGGCGAAGCACTCGGTGTCGTCGGAGAGCAGCATAGCGCCCAGGTTGCCGTGGCCCAGACCGACCTTGCGGTCCTCGGCGACGGAGCCGGGAACGGTGAAGGCCTGGATGCCCTCGCCGATGATAGCGGCAGCCTCAGAAGCGGACTTGGCGCCACGCTTGACAGCGAGAGCGCATCCGAGGGTGTAGGCCCACTCGGCGTTCTGGAAGGCGATGGACTGGGTGTTGTTGACGATCTCACGCGGGTTGAAGCCCTTGTCGGTGCAGATCTGCAGAGCTTCCTCGAGGGAGGCGATGCCGTTGTCGGCGAGGCACTTGTTGATCTTGTCAGCGCGGCGCTCGTAACCTTCGAACGTAACAGTCATAGTTATTTCCCTCCCTTTCTACTCGTGAACCGGGAACACGCTGGCGACGGAGTGAGTCTCCTCGTCGGTGCGCGGGTCGATGTACTTGGCAGCGTTCTCCCACTGACCATAGTGGCCCATAGCGCCAGCGATGGCCTCCTCGGGGGTCTTGCCGGCCTTGACGGCGTCGGTGAACTTGCCGAGGTTCAGGAACTCGAATGCGATGATCTCGTTCTTGTCGTTGAGAGCCATGCGGGTGACGTAGCCCTGAGCGAGCTCGAGGTAACGAGCGCCCTTGGCCTTGGTGCCGAACATGGTGCCGACCTGAGAGCGAAGGCCCTTGCCGAGGTCGTCGAGGGAGGCGCCCACGGGCAGGCCGCCCTCGGAGAACGCGGTCTGGCTGCGGCCGTAAACGATCTGCAGGAAGATCTCGCGCATAGCAACGTTGATGGCGTCGCAGACGAGGTCGGTGTTGAGGGCCTCGAGGATGGTCTTACCGGGAAGGATCTCGGAAGCCATGGCGGCAGAGTGGGTCATACCCGAGCAGCCGATGGTCTCAACGAGGGCCTCCTCGATGATGCCGTCCTTGACGTTCAGCGTGAGCTTGCAGGCGCCCTGCTGAGGTGCGCACCAACCCACACCGTGCGTAAGACCGGAGATGTCGGAAATCTCCTTAGCCTGGACCCACTTGCCCTCCTCGGGGATGGGTGCGGGGCCGTGGTATGCACCCTTGGCAACGGGGCACATGTTCTCCACTTCCTGTGAGTACTGCATGCCTCTCCTCTCTATCGTGTTGGCGTCCCGTCTAGGGGTCGTGGCTGGCGATTGCCGGGCGACCCTTCGAAAGGGACATGACATGCAGCCCCTATAATACCGCGAAATGCACGGAATATTCGGCGAACGGCTCAGTTTTCGTAGCGAGAAGTCCGGAAGTTTTAATTGAAACGGTTTAACTCTATGGTCTGTGGTCGCGAACTTCCGTAGAGGGGGTCCGTCTTGGGCAAGCTTTTGGTCCGCTCTTGCAAGCGTTGCAGGGGTTGACCTGTTGCAACGGTGCCGTTCGCCGCCTGTTTACTGCCTTTGGCCGCGTGAGCGAATTGTTTTGCGTGAATGTTTTGATGGCACGCTTCAATCGTGCTGTATTGGATGGCAAGCAGATCCCGGCGAAGGGAGCGCCATGCAGCGCGTTTGGAGAACGGTTACCGGCTTTTACCATGTCTGTGCCCGCGGTACGGGCAAGCAGCTCATCTTTGAGGGCGATGAAGACCGGTGGGAGTTCTTGGAGCTGATGCGTGAGTGCTGCCGCAAGGCGGGCGTGACGGTTATCGCCTGGTGCCTTATGGGCAATCACGTGCGTCTGGTGCTTGCAGATTACGAGGACGCGATGAGCGCGGCGATGCACCGGCTGCTTTTGACGTACGCGCGGCGGTTCAATAAACGCACGGGGCGCACAGGGCATCTGTTCCAGAACCGTTTTGACCGGCGCTCGCTCGATACCGACTGGCAGGTGATGGAGGCTATTCGCTCCGTTCACGCCGATCCGCAGGAGGCGGGCGTTAGCCTAATCGAGCGTTATCCCTGGAGCAGCTTTGCGGAGCATTTGTGCGCTTACGACGGTGACGTGCCTGATGTCGCGAGGGGATTTTCTGATCCTTCTTGCGTGCTTGAGCTCTTTGGTTCTGCCGAGGACTTTATTGCCCATTCGCTTTCGACGCCCGACGGCTGCGATCCAGCGATGCCCGTTCTGGAAGAGACGGAGTGGGAGCGGCATGCCTTTGCCGAAAAGTTGGCGAAGGGGCTCGGGGTTCCGCTCCACGGGGTTAAAGCCGCGCCGTCGGCGCAGCGCAATATCGTCATTCTTGGATTGCACGATGCCGGTTTTACGGTGCGTCAGATTGAGCGATATACGGGGATTGGCAAAAGTACCGTTTCTCGTATCGTGCGTGCCTGTGCACGAACGGCGGT
Organism: Collinsella aerofaciens; assembly: GCF_964283865.1. Taxonomy (GTDB): domain Bacteria; phylum Actinomycetota; class Coriobacteriia; order Coriobacteriales; family Coriobacteriaceae; genus Collinsella. The sequence goes on from NZ_CAXYLS010000002.1 coordinate 14,079, forward strand.
GCAGACTGGCCGAAACGTGGCGTAGGACTGCCTGTTCACCGCAGCTGGGGTCGCCCATATGCCACGACCATTGTTCTAAAAGCCTGGTACGGTAACTGCACTTCTAAATATGCATAGAAAAATCGCCATCTTGCATAAAATAACGGCTCGGTCCGGGTTTGCCCGTGCCTACCCCCGTCTGCGCCGTGCAAATAACGGAGTTTTCAGCATCGTGTTGCTGTCGGCACCGCCGCAATCTTGCAACATACGGGTCCCGAAGCTATTGATTCCTGCCGTTGCGCCCCCGAAGCACGTGCCTGCGTCCCGTCAGACCGCGATGCTTGTTCTAAAACACAATATATATGCGCCTAAAGACATTGATTAACGCTTTCGATGCGTATACACACAGCTTGGCGTGCTGAATACTCGCAAAAATGCACGCCGCTCCCTATGGGACCCGTCTGCGGCAGGCGCGAAGCGAGTCGGAGCTTCGCGGAACGGGGCTTGGCGCATTGCTTGGCGGGCCCGGGGCCCTGCCGCAGGCCTTTGGTGCTGTGGAAAACGCCCGTGCTCGCGTCTGGCTGTGTGGCAAATGTCAGACGGGGCGCCGGACGCGCGGACTTTGTGCGTTCGCGCTCATTAGGTAAAAACAGAGCCGCCCGTATCGGGCGGCTCGGCAATCAAAAAACTTGGATTCGGGGCATAAACTACTGGTTTGTTTGCCCCTCGAGCATGCCGTCGAGGGTGCGCCAGGCGAGCTCGGCGCATTTGACGCGGGCGGGCATGTGCGAGATGTCCTGGAGCTGGGCGGCTTCGTCCAGGTCTTCCAGGTCCTCCTCGGAGAGCTGCTCGCCGCGGATCATGGCGAGGAAGAGCTCTGCTAGGCGGCGAGCTTCCTCGACGGTCTCGCCGGTGATGAGGTCGGCCATGATGTCGGCGCTGGCCTGACTGATGGCGCAGCCGTGGCCGGTAAAGGAGGCCTCCTCGATCACGCCGTTCTCGACGCGCAGCTGCAAGGTGAGCTCGTCGCCGCAGCTGGGGTTGATGCCGTCGTGCTCGTGCGTGGGAGCATCCATCTCATACTTATAGTCGGGGTGCGAGTTGTGCTCCATAAATGTGGTGGAGGTGTACAGATTACCCATTGAACGTGCTCCAAACGTGATGCAGGCCGGCGATGAACTTGTCGATGTCGGCCTTGTCGTTGTAGAAGGCCACGCTGGCGCGGCAGCAGGCAAGGTTCTCGACGCCCAGCCAGGTGAGCAGCGGCTGCGCGCAGTGGTGGCCGGCGCGTATGCAGACGCCGTCCATGTCCATGATGCTCGCGACGTCGTGCGGGTGGATGCCCTTGACGTTAAAGCTCACAACGCCGTGGTGGTTGTCCCAATAGATGGAGCCGATGATCTGGACAAAGTCGAGCTGCATGAGCTCGCCCATCAGATAGTGGACGAGTGCCTGCTCGCGGGCCTGGATGTTCTCGTAACCCACGGTGTTGACCAGGTAGTCGAGTGCCGCACCCGTGGCGAAGATGCCGGCGGCGTCCTGCGTGCCGGCCTCGAATTTCTCGGGAACGGGCGCCCAGACGGCGTCCTGCTCGGTGACCGAATCGATCATCTCACCGCCGGTAAGCACTGGCGGCATGGCGTTCAACAGGTCCATCTTGCCCCACAGCACGCCGATGCCCATGGGGCCCATGGCCTTGTGCGCGCTAAAGGCAAAGAAGTCGGCGCCCAGGTCGGCCACATCGACCGGCATGTGCGGCAGCGACTGCGCACCGTCGACGACCAGGTAGCCGCCGTACTTGTGCACGAGCTTGCCGAGGTTCTTGACTGGGTTCTCGACGCCCAACACGTTGGAGACCTGTCCCACGGCCAGGATCTTGGTCTTGGGACCCACCTTGGCAAGAACCTCCTCGGTGGTGAGCTGGCCGGTCTTGGTGGGGTAGAGGTAGACGAGCTTGGCGCCGGTCTTGCGGCAGACCTGCTGCCACGGGATTAGGTTGGAGTGGTGCTCCATGATGGTGATGACGACCTCGTCACCGGGCTCGAGCACCGTGGGTGCAAAGCTCTTGGCGACCAGGTTGAGCGACTCGCTCGTGTTGCGAGTGAAGACGACCTCGTTGGCCTGGGGAGCGCCGATGAGGTCGGCGATCTGCTGGCGGACCTTCGCGATGGCCTCGGTGGCCTCGACGGACAGCGAGTACAGGCCACGCAGGGGGTTGGCGTTCATGCGCTGATAGAAGTCGCGCTCGGCGTCGAGCACGCAGGCAGGGCGCTGCGCGGTGGCGGCGCTATCGAGGAAGGCGATCTCGGGGTGCTGCTGGAACAGCGGGAACTGGCCCTTGTAGGGGTTGGTCTCGATGTCCACGGTGGGCCAGCAGCGCGAAGCCTCGTCGCTGGCGTCGAGCTCCATGGGCTCGGGGGCAGTACAGGTATCGCATTTAACGTGCTCGGTGTCGATCATGCGAGCTCCTCTTCAAAGTTGTCGATCAGGTTGTTGCCTAGGCGGACGACGGCGGCGCGGGTGCGCTCGTCGGTGGCGGAAAGCGCGGCGTCCTCCAGCTTGGCGCGGATGAACAGGTCCTCGGCGGCGTTTTGGTCAAGGCCACGGCAGGCGAGGTAGAACAGCTGCTCGTCGCGGACGTGACCGATGGTGGCGCCGTGGTTGCCGGCGACGTCGTCCTCGTCACAGAGAATGACGGGAACGGTCTTGTTGTCGACGCCCTTGTTGGCCAAAAGCACCGTCTCGCGTTCGGTGCCGGTTGCACCCTTGCAGCCGTGCACGAGGTCGATGGTGCCACGGTAGACCTTCTTGGACGTGCCGGTCAGCACGCCGTTGGCGTCGATCTCGCACTCGGTCTTGCGACCGCGGTGGCGCAGCTCGTAGTTAAAGTCGCGCACCTGCTCGCGGGCGCCCAGGTAATCGGTATCGATGGTCACCTTGGCGGTGTCGCCCAGCAGGTCGCCGGCAAGGCCGGTGGCGCTGGCGCCGGCACCCAGGACGGTGTGCTGCACGTTGACGCGCGCGCCCTCGTCCAGGAACAGGCCGGTGTCGTCGAGTGCGATCCAGCTGTCGTCGAGTGTCTGCGTGCAGGTCACGTTGACGGTGGCGTACTCGTGGGCGCACACGCGTAGCACGGAGCCCACGACACCCTCGCCGGTAACAGGAGAGTCTAGGGCAATATGCAGGTCGAGCGTTGCCTGCGGGCGAGCGACGACGTCGATGGCGGCGATGGCCGCGGCGGCATCGACACCGCTCACACGCACGGTAACCGTGGCGTGCTGGTACGCGGGCACGTCGATGATGATGCGCTTGGTGGCGTGATCAGCCAGATAGGTGTAGGCAGCCTCGCCCATGCCGGTCTCGAAGGCCTCGGCAGGGGAGAACTCCTCTTCGAGCTTGATGGCGCCGGCCTGGTAGACGGAGGTTGCGGGCACGTCGAGCTCAGTCTCGGGCGTGATGCGGGCGCGGTCGGCGGCGTCGCCGGGGGCGGAGGCGCGGCGCTCGGGGAAGCGCTCGGCCATGGCGTCCATGGCGGCATTAAACGCGTCGGCAGCGCCGCGGAACTGCTCGTCCAGCCCCTCGACCTCGACGGCCTCGGCAGGAGCGACGGTAAGTTCGTCAGAAAGCTCAAGCTTGGTCTGGTTCATGCGCAGCCAACCCCAAGTGGCGGCAGGCATCGCATTAACTTGCTCGAGCGTGGTTGCAGCGGTGTTCGTGGTCTGTTTCATTATCCGATCGCTCCTTCCATCTCGAGCTTGATCAGGTTGTTCATCTCGACGGCGTACTCCAACGGCAGCTCCTTGGAGACCGGGTTGGCAAAGCCGTTGACGATCATGGTGCGGGCCTCTTCCTCCGAGATACCGCGGCTCATCAGGTAGAACACCTTGTCGTCGCCGATGCGGCCGATGGTTGCTTCGTGACCGATGTCGACGTTCTTGGCGCGGATGTCCATGGCCGGGATGGTGTCGGAGCGGCTCTGGTCGTCGAGCATGAGCGACTGGCAGCTCACGGTTGCCTTAGACCCCTCAGCCTTGGGCGTGGCAACGATAGAGCTGCGGAACGTCTGGATGCCGCCGCTCTTGGAGATGCCCTTGGTCTCGACGGTTGCCGAGGTCTCGGGCGCGTTGAGCACGACCTTGCAGCCGGTATCGAGGTTCTGGCCGGCGCCGGCAAAGGTGATGCCGGTAAAGCTCGAGCGGGCGCGGCGACCGTTGAGCACGCTCATGGGGTAGAGGTAGCCCACGTGGCTGCCGAAGGAACCGCTGATCCACTCGATGTCGCCGTCCTCGTCCACGCGCGCACGCTTGGTGTTGAGGTTGTACATGTTCTTGGACCAGTTCTCGATGGTCGAGTAGCGCAGGTGTGCGCGCTTGCCCACAAACAGCTCGACAGCGCCGGCGTGGAGGTTGGCCACGTTGTACTTGGGCGCGGAGCAACCCTCGATAAAGTGCAGGTCGGCATCGTCCTCGACGATGATGAGCGTGTGCTCAAACTGGCCGGCGCCCTTGGCGTTAAGGCGGAAGTAGCTCTGCAGCGGAAAATCGAGCTTGGTGCCCTTGGGCACGTAGACAAATGAGCCGCCCGACCACACGGCGCCGTGCAGGGCCGCAAACTTGTGGTCGGTGGGCGGGATGAGCGTCATAAACTTCTCGTGGATGAGCGGCTCCCACTGCGGGTCGTGCAAGGCCTCCTCAATGCCGGAGTAGACGATGCCCATCTTGGACGCCGTGTCCTGCATGTTGTGGTAGACGAGCTCGGAGTCGTACTGCGCGCCGACGCCCGCCAGGTAGCTACGCTCGGCCTCGGGGATGCCCAGGCGCTCAAAGGTGCTCTTGATGTCGTCGGGCACAGACTCCCAGTCGTGCTTTTGGTCGGTGTTGGGTTTGACGTAGGTGACGATGTTGTCCATGTCCAGGCCCTCGATGGAGGGGCCCCACGTCGGGTCGGGGAAGCGGTTGAAGATCTCGAGGGACTTGAGGCGCAGGTCGAGCATCCACTGCGGCTCGTCCTTCTTGGCGCTGATCTCGCGCACGATGTCGGGCGTGATGCCGGCGTCGAGGCGCTCGAATCCCTCCTCGCCATAGGTGAAGTCGTAGAGGCTGCGGTCGATGTCCGCGACCTCGGTGCGGTTCTTGGTCATTGCGTCGCCCCTTTACGCCTGCTGCTCGGCAGCGGCGGCCTCGGCCTGGGCGCGCTGCTCGGCGGCCTCGCGCTCGAAGGTCTCAAAACCGTTCTTGTCGATCCAGGGGATCAGCGAGGCGTCGTCCTCGCGCACGATATGGCCCTTGACCATAACGTGGACGCGGTCGACATCCAGGTGCTCCAGGATGCGCGTGTTGTGCGTGATGATGAGCATGGAGCCGTCACAGCTCTTGCGGTAGGCGTCCATGCCATGGCTGACGGTGGAAAGCGCGTCGACGTCCAGGCCGGAGTCGGTTTCGTCCAGGATGGCGAGCTTGGGCTGCAGCAGCAGAAGCTGGAGCATCTCGACCTTCTTTTTCTCGCCGCCCGAGAAGCCCACGCCCAGCTCACGGTTGAGATAGGCGGTATCCATGTTGAGCTCGGCCGCGAGCTCCTTGACGCGACGGCGGAACTCCTTGCCCTTCATCTCCAGGCCGGGGCGGCCGGCGATGCTGGCGCGCAAAAAGCTCGACAGCGGCACGCCGGGGATCTCGACCGGGGCCTGGAAGCTCAGGAACAGGCCGGCGCGGGAACGCTTGTCGGTGGTGAGATCGGTGATGTCCTGGCCATCAAAGACGATGCGGCCGTCGTTGACGGTATAGACGGGGTCGCCCATGACCAGGTGGCCGAGGGTGGACTTGCCGGCGCCGTTGGGTCCCATCAGCACGTGGGTCTCGCCGGCGGCGACGTTGAGGTTGACGTTGTGGAGGATGGTCTTCTCGTCCACGGAGGCGGTGAGACCTTCGATGGAAAGCAGCGGATTTGCGCTCATGCTGTCCCTCTCTGTTTATGGTGTACTCATAGGTGTACTAAACCCTAGGAATCTTCTCGGAATAAAGTTACTATGGGTTCGGCGTTAGTCAAGGGAAAACCCGACTAATCCACTCGACTTTTTAGATGCGGGACATAATAATCAGGTTTGTTTGCCCCGCGTGCATAAGATTTGGGACAAATGCCCCTGGTGGTTTTGTCCCAGGAACAACGGGAGGGTAGGTATGCTCATTTCTTCTAAGGGCCGCTATGCCCTCCGACTGATGATCTATATCGCAGCGCTTGGCGACGTCGAGGGCAAGATCGCCCTGCGCGAGGTCGCCGACCGCGAGCATATCTCGCAAAAGTATTTGGAGCAGCTGGTTCGTCCGCTTATGAAGGCGAACCTGCTAAAGAGCGTGCGCGGTAAGGGCGGCGGCTACATGATGGCCAAGGACCCGGCCGAGGTGCGTGCCGGCGACATCCTGCGTGCCGTTGAGGGCAGCACGGCTCCGGTGGCGTGCGATGGCATCGACAACAGCTGCACCCGCAGCGATCTTTGCTCGACCGTCAAGTTCTGGCGCGGGCTGGACGACGTGATCGAAAAGTACGTCGACGGCGTGACGCTGGCAGACCTGGCAGCCGTCCCCGAAGTCAACTTCAACATCAAGCTGTAGGTTTAGCGCAATTCCTTAAGATTTCGCGGAGGGTTGTTGCCGTTTACCGAGGGGTTGTTGTGCAACAACGGGTGAGCTGCAATACTTAATTCTATCTTTGCAAACTGCACTTTAACTACACCAATGCAGGGAGGATCTTATGCAGCGCAAGCATTCTGCTATTGTCGCGGGCCTGACGCTGGCGCTTTCGTTTGGCGCCGTTTCCGTGCCGGCACCCGCCGCTGCCGAGGAGCCCACGCCGGGCGTTGCCTCGGATGCGACCGATATCGATAAGGGTCTCTATACCCAGCAGTCCTTCTCGGGCGTGCTGAGGTCGGTCCAGGGCGTTTCGTTTGTTAACGTGACCCCCGAGATGAAGTACTTTACCAAGTACGAGAGCCATGGCAACTATAACCAGGGCTTTTCGTATGGCGACGGCTATAACGCGCTGGGTTATTACCAGTTCGACCGTCGATGGTCGCTCATTCCGTTTATGAAGCAGGCCTACAACTACAACCACGAAAAATACAGCATGCTCAAGGATGCGATTGATCGCGGCAGCGAGATTTCCAACACGAGCAATGCCATGTACGAGAACGGCCAGCTCACCGAGTTGGGCCGTATTGCGCAGGAGGCTTTCCAAGGTGCTTATAACACCGACCCTGTTGAGTTCTCGGCTCTGCAGGATGCGTATGCGTACAACTCGTACTATGCGGTGACCGAGGCGTGGCTCAAGAGCGGCCTGGGCATTGATATTTCGGGCCGTGCCGATTGCGTTAAGGGCATGGTGTGGAGCATCACCAACATGTGCGGCACCGGTGGTTGCAGGGACTTCTTCCGTTGGGCAAACCTTTCTAACAGTATGACTGATCGCGAGTTTGTGACGGCGCTTTCCAACAGTGTGGTCAATAACGTGGCGACCAAGTATTCGAGCCAGCCCCAGTATCATGAGGGCTGGAAGAACCGCTACCGCAACGAGCTGAAGGACTGTTTGGTTTATATCGCCGAGGACGAGGCCGCTGCCGCTGCGACGCCCGTGCAGCCCGAACCTACGCCGGCGCCCTCGCCGACGCCTGATTCGAATGACGACTCGAGCGACGATGCCAACGATGACAGGATGGATGCGCCCTCGACCGGTGCTGACGGTGATGGCTCTGCTGATGGCACTACCAACAACGGCTCCACCTCGAACGGCTCCGATTCAAACGGCTCTGCTGCGGGCGATTCGTCTTCAAGCTCTGCCGGCAATACGGACAGCGACGCTTCTGGTTCGACCGGCGCTGGCACCTCTAACCCATCCACCGGCTCGATCGATTCGTCCGTTGGCACCGGCTCTAACAACGGCTCCGGCTCTGACGCAAACCCTGGTTCCGATGCTTCCAAGGATGACTCGAATAAGGCGCCGGACGTTCCCGTTGCTTCGCCGGACAAGAAGCCTTCTTTCTCCGAGCAGCTTGGTTCTACGCTGGGCTCTTCGCTGATGGCTGGCGTCAATAACGGCTCGACCCAGAACAAGGGCAACTCTGATCAGGTTTCCACGGAAAAGATCGAAGCCGCAAAGGGCGACTCCAAGGACAAGGCTTCCGAGAAGACCGAATCCGATAAGGGTTCTAGCTCTGAGGAGAAGAGCGACAAGTCCGAACAGAAGAAGGACGAGGATAAGAAGTCTGAATCTGAGGAGAAGGACAAGAGCAAGGCCGAGGGCGAAAAGAAACAGTCCGAAGACGACGACAAGAGCGGTGCTGACAACCAGGTCCAAGAGCAAAATGACTCCAAAACGGTGACCACCACGACCACGACGACTACAACTACCAAGTCCTCGGGCGGCAACATGCCCAAGACGGGCGATCTGATTGTGATGGCGAGCCTTGCCAGTGCAAGCTTGGCCACACTGGGCGCTACGTCTATCGTAAGTGGTAAGCATAAGCTCGATCAGCAGAAGAAGGCTTCTGGGGAGGACGGCTTGGAGGAGTAATCTTCCAGATCGTTTTCTATAAGAGTTTGGGACGGGGTCCGGTGCGGCGGCATCGGCCCCCCTTTTTTTTGTTGTGCAACGATTTGTTATGGCCCCTCGGGGGGCTGTTGCTACCGCTGCCCGAAACGTTTGCATGTCGATATTGTTGCGCTCTACCCGCTCGCTACAATGGGCATCGTGCTGCGTTAGAAGGAGAGTTTACGGTGTCTGAACAGGTGAATTGTGGTTTTACTCATGCGTTTGGTGCACGGTTGCTCAATCATGCGGATAGCGCAGCTCTACCGGTTGATGCACACGACTTTTCCGATGCAATCAATCGGTGTTTACTCGTCGATAAGACTATGTTTATTGCCGATATATTGGACAGTGAAGCACCTGTTGCGCTTTGCTGTCGGCCCAAGGGTTTTGGCAAGAGCATGAATTTATCGATGCTCAAGTGCTATTTGGAACGACCTGATCGCCGGCTGCCGGATCGAAGCCTGTTCGCTGGTACCCAGATTTGGCAGGCGGGCGGCGGTCGCTATCGTGATGAGTACGCGAGTTATCCGGTCATCATGCTCGACTTTACAGCTGCCGCTTCGAGGCATGGCGCTGGTGCTGCGGCAGCAATTCGCGGGGCTGTCGTGCGCGAGTGCGCCCGATTACTGCCGCTGCTTACCGCGCCTGATCTGTCAAGACGTGAGGTTCGTCTTATCGAGAGGGCGGCGCGTGGGGTGGCCAGCGATAAGGAGATCGATGCGGCGCTTGGCGTGCTTATTAAACTGCTCCAGGCAGCTTTCGATGAGCAGGTTGTTCTTCTGATAGACGACTACGACGCGGTATGTCCAAAGCGTTTGGACGCTAAGGACGACGGTAGCGTGGATTCCCTAGAGTCGCTCAGCCGAATGTTGTTCGACACCATTGCCGATGCCGGCGACTCGTTGCGATTGACGTGTCTGATGTGCGAACGCCCCGGTCATGCCGAGTTTGCGTTGTCCCAACGTGGGGTTTCCTATCGGTCGGCGACAGCGTTGTCGAGTTGGTGTGATCGATGGTTCGGTTTTTCGGACGACGAAGTCCAAGTGCTGTTGGATTGCATCGGTCGCAACGGCTGTCTGGATGACGCGCGTGAGTGGCTCGAGGGCTATCTGCTTGGTGGTTTTTATTGCTCGAGCCCGGAGCGCGTGGTGGACTACGCACATCGCGGTTGCGTCGCGCCCGTTCGGGCAGATCTGTATGGTTACGCCGACCGTCTGAGCGCATGCGTCGGCGACTGGAATCTCATGCGCCTGTCCGCATTGTTCGATTTACTTGAGGCGCATGGGTTTATTGAGGTGCCAGTGCATGTGCATGCCGAGGAGGCCGATGCCGCCAAGCCCGAAGATATCTGGACAGCGCTGTATCTGTCTGGATTTCTTACGACGGACATGACGGGGCATTCGGAAAACGGCGCGTGCCTTCGTTCCCTGCGTCTGCCTAATAACGAAGTGCGTCAGGCGCTCCGTCTTGTAATTCTGGAATGGTTTGAGTGCGCCGTTGAGGACGTTGGAGTTATCGACTCGTTCCATGACGGGCTGTGTCGAGGAGACGAGGACACTGTAAAGCAAGCTTTGAGCTGTGCTATCAGCGATCTGGGCATCGATGTGGGCCAATCAGATATGCCGACAGCCTATCATCTGGCGCTTCAGGGGCTCTGCTTTGGACTGCCCGGCTATTGCAATCCCAGCTCCAAGCGAAGTGGCGTCTCGGATCGCTGGGATATCCAGGTGATTCCCACCGGTCGGGTGTTTGACGTGGCCGACACGCTCGGCATGCTCGATGAGCGACCGCTCATTACGGTCAACATGTTGTACGACCCTGGCGTCGATGCCCTGGGCCTGGAACTGTTGGCGGTTCAGGCGCTGCTCGACATAGAGCGCGACGGCATCGATGATATCCGCGTGCCGCGCCCCGCCGTCGGGCGCATGCGTTGGGGCTTTGGCTTTGACGGTCAGCGTGTGTCCGTGGTGTGTCAACGACTGTAGCGGCGGGCGAAAGCCCTTTACTACTCGGCGTCCTTCAGGGGCGGCATGGGCTTCCAGTTGGGATCCTTAACGATCTTGCGGGCGTCCTTCATGCCGCGGCGCAGCGCCGGAATGCCGGTCTTAAAGCATTTGTCGACTGCTGCCAGACGAATGAACTCCTTGCAGAAGGTCGCGGCATTGCCCAGACGGAACAGCATGGGGTGGTAGTCACCGTAGATCTGCATATAGCGAGCGAGGAAGCCTCGGTTGCGCATGATGTAGTAGCGGTTGGTGTCGCTTGTGGAGTTGAGCTGGCGCTTACCGGCGATGTCCCAGTTAGAGACGGCGCGGGCGCGCTTGAGCACCACGTCGGCGACCACGGCGGCGGGGAAGTGCTGGCTGGCTACGTAACCGTAGCAGGCATCGTCGCCGTAGATAAAGAAGCGCGCATCGGGCAGGCCAATCTTGTCGACCACGCGTCGCGAGAACATGCCGCCCTCAAAGCACAGCTGGTTCATGGAACGGTAGCCCTCGGGACCCAGATCCCACTTGGCGATGGGGTTGGGAATGCCGAGCGAAAGGATGAGCTGGTACTGCCAAAAGAAGGCGCCGCCGTCAAAGTCCAAGCGCGAACCCTGGATAACATCGTAGCGGTCGGTCCACTTGGCCAAGCGCTCGATGCCTTCGGGGATGACGAGCACGTCGTCATCCATCACCCAGAACCACTGGGCGCCTAGGTCGTAGGCGCATTTAGTGCCGGCCGAGAAGCCGCCCGCACCGCCGCCGTTTTCGAGCTGCGGGGCGTAGATGACACGGTCGGTGCCGCCCTGCGCGTCGGGCTGCTCGGTGTCGATGCCCCACAGGTTGGCCAGGCGCTCGTTGAATGCGGTGCACATGGCCTCGGTCTCGCGCGAATTCTCGTTATCGACAATCACGATGCGCCAGGGCGTTGCCGTGAGCTCGGTCATAGATTCGAACAAGTTGGCCAGGAGTTCCTGGCGCTTGTACGTAACGACGACGATGGCGAGCTTATCGATGGGAGCGGGAAGGGTTGAAGGCATGGGGCAATATATCCTTTCACGCGCGGCGCGCATGCGCTGCACGGAAGCTATCGAATACGTCCTTGGGACTGTCCTATTGTAAAGGCTCGGCGCACCTTGGCGGCAAGCTTTGAATAAAACGCAGGAACCTGCCACGGGCCCGCCGCATGACGTGCGGCTACTTTGCCCGCAAGAGGCTCCATAGATTATATAAACGCCCGCTGGCGCGCTGACCCTTTGATACCATGAAACGACAGGTATTTCCTAAGGAGCACATTTGTCTACTAACGCCTCTGGCAGCCCTGTTCTGTCGCTGCTTATTCCCATTTACAATGTTCAGCGCTACCTGCGCGAGTGTCTCGATTCCGCCCTGGCGCAGACGCTCAAGGATATTGAGATCATCTGCATTAACGACGGGTCGACCGACAACTCGCCGGCGATTATCCGCGAGTATATGGAGCGCGATGGGCGCGTCAAGATGATCGACAAGGCCAACAGCGGCTACGGCGACTCGATGAACCACGGTCTGGAGATGGCGCGTGGCAAGTACGTTGGCATCTTGGAGTCCGATGACTTTATGGCGCCCGACGCACTCGAAAAGCTTGTCTCGGCCGCCGATAGCAATAATGCCGACTTTGCGAAGGCGAACTTTGATTTCTACTGGTCTAAGCCCGAGGAGCGCCGTTCGCTGCACGAGATGTTTAAGGCAAGGGATTGTGGCAAACCGGTGCATCCCAGCAATACGACGCAGTTCTTTAAGCAAAAACCGTCGATTTGGTCGGCCGTGTACCGTCGTGATTTTCTTGAGCGCAACGGTATCAAGTTCCTGCCGACTCCGGGGGCATCCTTTCAGGACACGTCATTTGCCTTTAAGGTGATCGCGTGTGCCGAAAAGGCTATTTACCTGCATGATGCCGTGTTGTCGTATCGCCAGGACAACGAGAATTCCTCGGTCAATTCTTCGGCTAAGGTCTTTTGCGTCAATACCGAGTATGCCGAGATTGAGCGTTGGATTCGAGAGGATTATGCCCGCGACCACGCAAGTGATGACGTCGCGCGCATGCTCAAGTTCAATCAGCTCATTAAGTACGATTCGTATATGTGGAACTACGTGCGCCTGGCGCCTAAGTTCTATAAGGAGTTCCTGGTTCAGATGGCTAAGGAATTTCAGGCGGCCTTGGACGCGGGGGAGTTTTCGCTTGACGACCTCAAGCCGTGGAAGCGCGCGAATCTCGCTGCCATCCTCAAAGATCCTGAGGGTTGGGTTGACGAGCATCCGAGTTTTGCGACGGATGGTGCCTTGGGGCGTGCTAAGTATTACGCCTCGGTTGGAGGCCCAGGCGTGGTCGCCGCCTTCCTCATCGAATCGCTAAGGGGGTAGGTCGGCATGGGAGAGGCCTCGTGCCCTAAAGCTACCATTGTCGTCCCCGTTTACAACTCTGCGCGCTCCATTCAGCGATGCCTCGATTCGCTGCTGGCCCAGTCCGAGCGCTCGATTCAGGTTGTGTGTGTCAACGACGGTTCGACTGATGATTCGTTGAACGTGTTGCGTCAGATCGCGCAGGCCGACGATCGCGTACTGGTGATTGACCAGGAAAACGCTGGCGTCTCGTGTGCTCGAAATGCCGGTATCGATGCCGCCGAGGGCGAGACCGTCTTTTTTGTGGATGCCGACGATTACATCGATGCCCAGACGGTCGAGCGCGTGCTGCATGCCATGGAGTCTGCAGATGCCGAGGCCGCCGTTTTTGGCGGCGTCTGTGAACCTGCCGATGCTGCCCCCAAACGCGTCCAGCAACTCATGAGCCCCAAAGCCGGTACCTTCGGCGCCCGTGATCCCCAACTGCTGTTCCATTCGAATGCGCAGCCCTATGCCTGTCGTGCGGCTTTTTCGCGCGAGCTGCTCAATCGCGAAGGCATTCGCTTTGCTCCCGGCTTGGCCTTGGGCGAGGATGTCGTATTTCAATTTGCGGCCTATGCGCTTGCCCGCAAGACCGTTGTCATGCCGGACAAGTTCTACCACTACGTGATGGAGAGCGAATCGGCGACGCACGAGTTCAACAGTGCCGAGGCTCGCGCCAAAAAGCTTGACTCCCACATGAGGATGCTCGAGGAGGTCTTGGAGGACTGGGTGGCCTACGGTCTTTTGGACCTGTGCCCCGGCGAGCTGATCACCTGGTTCTTGGACCTTATCGTGTTTGATTTGGCACGCTTGGACGCTAATGACTACCGCCGTGTAGCCGTTCGCGTCAATATGGATCTCACGACGTTTTTGGGAAGGGAGTGGACGGATATGCCTGCTAAGGGCGCCGTTCGCCGTGTTGCCCACAAGCTCGTTGTGGCGACCTCGGGCGTTTCGATGGCAGACGCCACGCTGTTCTATCTTTCGACTCGCGGTCTCAAAGCCTGCCTGGAGCGCTTTATCTAATTCCAAGCGCTGCCGCCCGCCGCAACTCGGCTGCTAAAATAACCCTGTTACACGCTATTCAACAGGAGGTTCTCTTGCAGAACTCTGATACCCCTAAAGTTTCGCTGCTTGTCCCCATCTGCAATGTCGAACGCTACCTGCGCGAGTGCCTTGATTCCGCCGTGGCGCAGACGCTCAAAGACATCGAGATCATCTGTATCAACGACGGTTCTACCGATAGCTCGCCAGATATCATCCGCGAGTACATGGAGCGCGACCCCCGTGTAAAGATGATCGACAAGGCCAACAGCGGCTACGGCGACTCGATGAACCGCGGCCTGGAGATGGCGCGCGGCGAGTACGTGGGCATCCTTGAGTCCGACGACTTTATGTTTGAGGATTCGCTCCAAAAGTTGGTCGCCAAGGCCGATGCTGAGCATGCCGATGTGGTAAAGGGCGACTTTTACCTGTATTGGTCCACGCCCAGCGAGCGCCGTGAACTGTTTGGGATTATCGACGAGCATATGACGGGCGCCGCGTATCGCCCCGTCGACCGCCCGGGCATCTTCTACCGCAAACCTTCCATTTGGTCGGCTATCTATCGGCGCGAGTTCCTCAACGACAATCAGATTCGGTTCCTTCCCACGCCGGGTGCCTCGTATCAGGACGCAGGCTTTAACTTTAAGGTTTGGGCTTGTGCCGAACGTGCCGCGTTTATTGCGGACCCCATTTTGTGCTATCGTCAGGATAACGAGAAGAGCTCCGTTAATTCGCCCAACAAGGTGTTTTGCGTTTGCGACGAATATGCCGAGATGCAGCGCTTTTTGGAAGAGCGCCCCGAGCTCAAGGCTCAGCTCCAGGGGATTTTAATGCGCATGAAGGTCGATACGTACCGTTGGAATGATGAACGTCTGGTCGATGAACTGCGTGAGCAGTTTTGGAAGAAGGCATCTCCCGAGCTCAAGGCCGATTGGGATGCCGGTCGCTTTGACCTGTCGCTGTTCGATCCGCGTGGCGAGACCGACTTGCGCCTGATGGTCAAGTCTCCCCGCGCCTATATCGATTCGCGCTTTGACTTTAAGAAGCCGGGCAAGATCAATACGTTTAAGCATTATTTTAAGATCGGCGGCCTGCCGCTGGTCTGGCGCGTGCTGACGTATCAGCGCACCCACGGCGACAACCCGCACCCCGATGACGTTCCGGCCGCACAGTAGGAGCGAGTGACTATGGCTACCCCCAAGATTTCCGTTGTCGTTCCCATCTATAACGTGGAGGAGTGCCTGGCCTGGTGCCTGGACTCCCTGCTTGCGCAGGACATGCCCGATTGGGAAGGCGTGCTGGTCAACGATGGCTCGCCGGACGGCTCGCGCGATATTGCGGCTGCGTATTGCGAAAAGGACGCGCGCTTTACGCTGGTCGATAAGCCAAACGGGGGCCTGTCGAGTGCGCGTAATGCCGGCATCGCTGCGTCCACGGCGCCTATCGTCGCGTTTTTGGATTCCGACGACCGGTTTACGCCCGATGCATGCCGTGTAATCGTCGATGCCTTTGAGCGCGAGCGCTGTGATGTTTTGACCTTTGGCGCGAATCCGTATCCGCTGGAGGCGGGGTATCCGTGGCTTAACTATGTACTGAGCCCGCGCGATGTGTCGTTTGAAGGCTATGGCTCCGACCTGCTGTTTAAGGAAGCGTCTCGCCCCTTTGCATGGCGCACCGCTTGCAAGCGTGAGTTTTTGCTGGGCAACGGGATCGTGTTCGACGAAACCGTTAAGTATGGCGAGGACCAGGTCTTCGATTTTGCCGTGTACGGTCGCTCGCGCAAGACCGCGCTTATTTCGAACAAGCTGTATGACTACCGCGTGGCGCGCAAGGGCTCGCTCATGGACACCATGCGCTATGACGACGAGACGCGTCTGCTGGAGCATGTGAAGATTTACTCCGCTGTGCTGGCTGACTGGCAGCGCGACGGTCTCGATGTCCAGTATGCCGATGACCTGGCGTACTTCCTATGCGATCTGGTGCTGTACGATGCGCTCAGGTTGCTGGGTTCGGACTGCGGCAAGGTGTTTGCTGCCGTTGCCACGGCGCTTGCCGGTTCTGCCGTGGGCAGCGATGCTGCGCTCGCACAATGCGCTCCTTCTGTTGCTGCTATGGTGCGTGCGGCGCTTACCAGCAAGGCCCCCAATGCCCGTGCATGTAAAAAGCTCATGTTCGATTACGACGTCTTGAGGTTTGGGCGCCTGGGTGCCTGCAAACGCATGGCAGCGAACGCCCTGGGAAAGCGAGAAGTGTAGATGAGTATCAAGCGTTTGGCGCTTTGCCGCAGTCAGGGCCGTCTGTTTGTGCTGCTTCGTTTTGCCGGTCAGGATGTCACCGCGCTTATTGAGCGGGAGGGTTCTCAAGCGTTTGCCCATGCGACGACGAGCGGCTCTTGTGTGCCGTCGCTGGTACTCCCGGTCGATCATGGCCGTGTGCTGGCGCTTTGCCCTTCCGTTTCCGATTACGAACGCGAGCTCGCCGTCTTGGTACTTCCGTTTTTGGATGGCTCGTCGATGGATGCCGTTTTTGCATTCGGTGGCCAAAGGTTGGGCTCTATTCGCCTCGATAGCCGCGTGGCCAAGCTGGAATCCAAGATTAACTACAAAGCAAAGCCTGCGCTGTGTGCGCTTATCCGCGATGCGCAGCGTGGCGAATGCTGCGGTCGCTACGAGATCGATGCCATTCGTTATTTGCCGGCAGACGCCGGCGCGGTGTGGCGCTATGAGGTTACGTGGGTGGGAGACTCCAAGTGCACCCCTGAGCTCCAGATTTTCGATGCGCATATGAATGCCATCGATGTCACCGTGCATGTGTTTGAATCGCAGATCGATGTGCCGCAGCGCAACGGTTGCCGCGTCAATAAAACGTATTTGAGCGTTGAGATGCCCCAGGATATACGTGATTTTGTCGCGATTGCGGCTGATCCCACGGGCCTAATCCAGAGCGGTTTTTGCGCCATGGATGGTCGCCTGTACAACGGCATTGTCGACGACAGCTGGAACCGCATGAAGGACGCGCGTGCAGACGACGCAGCTTATCGACGTTGGTTTGAGCAACATCGCGCAAAGCCGGGCGATTTAGCGTGCCAGCGTGTCGCTTCGGTGGCTTTTGCCTATAGACCACTCGTGAGTATTGTGGTGCCGTGCTACAAGACTGATCGGGAATACCTGCGCGAGCTGCTGGACTCGGTGCTAGTCCAGAGTTATGACAACTGGGAACTGCTCCTTATGGATGCCTCGCCTGAATGGGATGCGGTGGCCGCCCTTGCGGCAGGTGCCAACGACGAGCGCATCCGTCGCATCGAGCTTCCCGGCAACGGCGGCATTGTGGTCAACACCAACGCAGGTATCGAGCAAGCGACGGGCGACTACATCGCGTTCTTGGACCATGACGACATCCTGGAACCGGACGCGTTGTTCCACTATGTTGCCGCGCTGAACAAGGCTGCCGAGGACGAGCGTCCCCAGGTCCTGTTCTGCGACGAGGACATGTTCCAGAAAACGGGGGAGTGGGGCCAGCCGGTCTTTAAGACCAAGCTCAACGTCGACCTGCTCTATAGCCATAACTGCGTGACGCATTTCCTGATGGTGCAGAAGGCGCTTATTGATCGCATTGGCATGTCGCCGGAAGACGTCGCGGGCGCCCAAGATTACGACCTGACGCTCCGCTGCCTTGCGGCGGGCGCGCGGTTTGAACATGTTGCGCACGTACTGTATCACTGGCGCGTGCATCCCGGTTCAACCGCCGACGGTTCTGCCGATAGCAAGCCGTATGCTATTGAAGCTGGGCGCCTTGCGCTTCAGCGCCACTTTAACGCGCTGGGCATTTGCGGAACGGTCGAGGAGGCCGAGACGCCGTTTGTCTATCACATGCGTTATGCGCTGCCGGAGTCTGCGCCGCTGGTGAGCATTGTGATTCCCACTAAGGATCACGTTGAGACGCTCGATGCCTGCGTGATGTCGATCGCTCAGAAGGCAACGTATACCAATTACGAGATCGTCTTGGTGGAGAACAACAGCGAAGCCCCGGAGACGTTTGCGTATTACGAAACCCTGCCAGAGCGCGTGGCTGCAGCATCCGAAGGCAAGGGCATCGCGCGTGTTGTGTGCTGGCCGGGCGAGTTCAATTACTCTCAGATCATCAATTTTGGTGTGAAGCACGCCAAGGGCGACTACCTGCTGCTGCTCAACAACGATACCGAGGTCATAAGCCCGGACTTTATCGAAGAGATGATGGGCTATCTGCAGCGTCCCGATGCGGGCGTGGTGGGCGCCAAACTCTACTTTGCCGATCATCTGGTGCAGCATGCCGGCATTTTGGTTGGCGTGCGTGGGGCACTTGCCCATGCCAACCAGGACTTCTCGGCAAAGCGCGAGGGCTATCTTGCCCGCGCTGTGCGCCCGGGCAACTTTAGCGCCGTAACGGGTGCCTGCCAGATGGTGCGACGCGACGTATTTGAGCGCGTCGGCGGCTACAACGAGGAATTCGCCGTTGGCTTTAACGACGCAGACTTTTGCCTGCGCGTATGGGAGGCGGGCTACCACACCATCTATACGCCTTATGCCGAGCTGTATCACTACGAGTTCACCTCGCGCGGCAGGGAAAAGGCCAACGAGGAAAAGCTGCGCCGCTGGAAGCGCGAGCAAGCGCTGTTTATGCAGCGCTGGCCGGAGTTTTTCTTGACGGGTGATCCGTGGTTGGGGCCTAACTTATCTGCCGAGAGTGAGTATTTCTCGCTTTAGACAATGGTTTAACTGCTGTCGAGAACCGCTAAGACCACTAAGGGCTATGCCTATCTGGTGCAAATGGTCGGTTACTCCATTTGGCAGCGCGCCAACTTGCATCGTGCCAAAAGTGCCATTGTGAGCGAACACGATGTCACCGAAGGCATTGCGCTGGCAGAGGCTCGTTTTCACGATGTTGTTCACGAGCCCGCGATTTCTGGACTGGGACTTAACGATATCAAATACCTTTTGGCGATGTGCGAGGATAAACAACAGTCCAAATCAGCCGAGATTGCTAAGCGCATGGGTAAAAAGACCAATGAGATCAGCTCCATTAGGGCAAAATTGCTACAAAGAGAGGTTATTCAGGCACCACAGAGGGGCTACGTGCAGTTTGCCGTGCCGGACCTAGATATCTATCTGCGAGAGAATGCTGCGGAGATTCTCGAGCGGTTCTAAATCGAGGCATGAATAGCCGCCGGTTAACTGCCTTTGTCGACTTGGCTCGCGTCCCCCCCCCAATCTAGTAGACTTTAAACCGTTGCTAGATTAGGGGGATTTTCAATGAAACGCTCCATGAAACTGGTTTCTGCGAGGACCTCGTGCTGGTGGGGGACGTCAGCACCGGCAAGACGCACATGGCCTCGGCGCTGTGCATGCTGGCGTGCGAGCGGAGGATGGAGGCCCGCTTCTTCACCGCGTCATCGCTCGTCATGCGGCTGCGGCGCGCCCGCGACGAGGGGCGCCTTGACCGTGAGGCCGCGCTCATCGGCTGCGCTAGGCTGCTCGTCATCGACGAGCTCGGCTTCCTGCCGCTGGATCTCGACGGCGCGCGCGCTCTTCTAGGTGTTCGCCGACGCCTACGAGCGGCAGTCGGTGGTCATCACCACGAACCTGGAGTTCAGCCGGTGGGGCGCGGTGTTCGGCGACGACCAGATGGCGGCGGCCGTGCGCATCGCCAGGGCCACGGCCATGTGGGTCTTGCCCCTGCCGGTCTTGCCGAAGAACACGAGGTCCTCGCGGGGGCCGACGAAGCCCAGCGAAAGCATGTCGTCGCGGCCCCAGCCCTCGGAGAACCGCACGTGCGACCAGTCGAACCCCTCGGCCGACTTGTGCACGGGGAGCCTCGCCTGCCTGAGCAGCCGTGCCCTCTTGGTCGCGTCCCTGTGCGCGAGCTCGGCCTCGAGCATGGCCCTGCAGCCCGCCACCTGCGTCCTCTATCTTGTCCACGTCGATCATTCCCTCCTGCCTTTGCTCGTTGCCGATACGACGCACCGACAACGTTAAGGCATGCGGTCTGGTCGGCGTGGCCGTGCTCAAAACCGAAAAACTATCGTGCTCAATTCTGAAAATCGGATGTGATCAAACCCGCAATCACGACGTTAACAAACACAAATAGGCCGGCGCCAACGACAGGCTCGCCCCGTCGAGGCGGGCTGGGATATAATTTCCTAGAAGGAGGCCAAGGGAGGTTCGATGAAGAAGGGCATGAGCATCAATTCCCTCATGAAGCACATGAGGACGAATCACGGTATGGAGGATTTGCGGGGGAGCGACAGAAAGATACTGCTGAGAAACATGGGCTATTTCCATGGCTATAAAGGCTTCCGGTTTGTCCGAAAGCCCAAAAATGCGCTCCCCCTCCCTTCGTTCGATGCACTCATGGACATATACGGGTTCGATTCCGCCATCAAGGCTGCAATCTACCCGGAGATAATGTTCATCGAAACGGCGGTTAAAAACATAGTCTTGGCCAGAATACTTGAGAACATAGAGGACCCCGGGCTGGCGACCTTCTTAAAGCGCGGCCTCCGGACATGCAGGGATGTCAACGGAAGGGTCGTGAACGGGCAGATGGGGGAAAAGCTCAAGCTCAAGAGCCAGCTTCAGAACATCGTGAGACGGAGTTACAAAAACGATCTCGTGAAGCATTATGTCGATCGCGACGATGACGCGCCCGTTTGGAGCATTTTCGAGGTGATGACCCTCGGCGATCTCACAAGCGTATGCAGAAGCCTTCCCGATGAAATCCTCGCCGATATCGCAAGCGACCTAGGTCTCTTACATGCGAACCCCGGCATCGTCATCAACATCGTCGAGACGATTCGTCCCTTAAGGAACGCGGTCGCCCATAACGGGGCGGTATTTGATTCGAGGTTCAGCCAATCGGTTAAGTATCCCAAGACCGACAGAAACCTGGCCGCGGTTGGCGAGCTTCTCGATGAGGATCTTTCTATCGGGTACAGGTTGAATTTCAATTCCATAATCGACTACATCGTTCTCCTGGCCTACCTATTGACCTTGCTAACGCATCAGAAGAAGCGTTCCAGAGATTTTCTTCGGAAATGCCTGCGGGAGCTCGAGAAGCTCGAGAGCGCTGTCGGGGTTGATACGTACATGATGATCGTCGGAAGCGGTGACCGGCAGAAATACGGATTTATTGAGGGGTTCATCGATGGCTACGGGCGCAAGCGGTGACGTTCCTTCCGTGTGCTAATATGTGCAGAGAGAAACGGCGAAACGCCGTGGGAGGGGCCGATCAGTCGACTCCTCCCTTTTAATATGAGTTGAACATTGCCAAGAGGCAAAACCGGCCCGGCCGCCCGCGGAGCTACCGCGCACGGCCGGGCCTACCTATCTTCACCCCTGTATCACTACGAGTTCACCTCGCGCGGCAGGGAAGAGGCCAACGAGGAAAAGCTGCGCCGCTGGAAGCGTGAGCAAGCACTGTTCATGCAGCGCTGGCCGGAGTTCTTCCTCAGCGGCGATCCGTGGTTGGGGCCAAACCTATCTGCCGAGAGCGAGTATTTCTCGTATTAAGGCAATGGGTTTAGGAAGTCCTGAACTTTCTTTCGCTATGAGCTTGGAAGAAAGCAATGGTGGACTATTAACTAAGTCATATTACGAAAGCTCGATACTTCCGCGATAAGTTTATACAGCCTTATATAACTCGATATTATTCGATATAGTCTGCGATAATTATTTAACCGATGATTGGCTGTTAATCGATTCCCTAGAAAGGCAAACAAGTGAGCGCCACAGCATTCCATAATCCGTTTCGTCCCACTGCCGGCGCTGAGCCTCCGCGCATAATTGGTCGTGATGATATTGCCCTTGAGTTTACCGAGAGTTTGAATGCGGGAATTGGTGCACCTGCGAGGCTCATGCGTATTGCTGGACCGAGGGGCTCCGGAAAAACTGTTTTGCTCTGCGATCTTAGGGATCGTGCGCGAGAGCTTGGATGGAAGACCGCTATTGTTTCTGCTGGCCCTAACCTATTGCTGGACTTGAAGGATCAGGTTGCTGATTCTTCCCTTGCGGCCAATGCTTCGGTCGGTGTAAACGCCGGCTTTGTTTCTGCGAAAGTCGATGTTGCACCCAAAGAGTCGAGCCTTAGAAAGTTGCTAAGTTCGGCGGCGAAGTCATCCGAGGGTCTTTTTATTGCCATCGATGAAGTTCAG
Organism: Collinsella aerofaciens; assembly: GCF_964283865.1. Lineage (GTDB taxonomy): Bacteria > Actinomycetota > Coriobacteriia > Coriobacteriales > Coriobacteriaceae > Collinsella. The sequence continues at coordinate 36,273 of NZ_CAXYLS010000002.1, forward strand.
GACGCTCCGATTGACGATATGCGTGCCATTGCGTCTACGGTTCAGCTTTTGATAGGGGAAAAAGTAGATATCGCACTTGCCTTTGCCGGGTTACCCGCCGGTGTTATGGATCTTATTAACGGCAAGGCGCTTACGTTCTTGCGTCGTGCCCTCCCCGAAGATCTGGCGCCTATCAACCAGGTGGAGGTAGCGCTCTCTATGGGCGATAGCTTTGTCGCGACTGGCTTGACCATAGAGGACAATCTCCTGTCGAGAGCCGCTAAGGCCACTAAGGGCTATGCCTATCTGGTGCAACTGGTCGGTTATTCCATTTGGCAGCGCGCCAACTTGCATCGTGCCAAAAGTGCCATTGTGAGCGAGCGCGACGTCACTGAAGGCATTGCGCTGGCAGAGGCTCGTTTTCACGATGTTGTTCACGAGCCCGCGATTTCTGGACTGGGGCTCAACGATATCAAATACCTTTTGGCCATGTGCGAGGATAAACAACAGTCCAAATCATCCGAGATTGCTAAGCGCATGGGTAAAAAGACCAATGAGGTCAGCTCCATTAGGGCAAAATTGCTACAAAGAGAGGTTATTCAGGCACCACAGAGGGGCTACGTGCAGTTTGCCGTGCCGGACCTAGATATCTATCTGCGAGAGAACGCCGAGGAGATTCTCGAACGGTTCTAGGTCGAGTGAGGGCGACGTCATGTTCTTTAAGACTGCTATCAGCGTCGATTGCCATATCGGGTTTTTCTGGGGCGGCAGTCCCCGTGATAATAGAGATGTGGCATTCATCGTCGCCCGCTAATCAGATTTCGTCTATCTATAACATTGCGTGTTTTAATTTGCAGGAACAAAGATATCATTCGCAAAGCGTGAGGGTTATCTTGCCCGTGCACAACTGTTTTCGTTGCTAGACACCAAAAGCAACCCTTTTAGTTGCATGAGACATAATGCAACTGTTTTCGTTGCTATATACCAAACGCAACCCTTTTAGTTGCAAGAGACAAAATGCAACGGTTTTCGTTGCCTGATGCCAAACGCAACTCTTATTATGTAGTTGTTAGCTTTCTCACATACATTCATTTACAACAGGCATCTACGAATTCAGCCGTCTCATATATTCCTTATAAGGCATGAGAAAATGAACCCGATACATGGTATTCAGCGCTAAAAGAGACGAAATGGACATACCGTCTCTATGCTGCCGATACGGCATCGCGAACAACCCCTTCGCGCGGTTGCCCTTGCCCTTGAGCGACTCAGGGAAGTAGATCTCGTCGAGCTCGCCGCCGCAGCCCCGCCCGGCCCTGAATGGGGGCAGTGGGCCGAGAGGCACTCGATCAGCCTATGGCGCATGGCGTAGGCGGTCTTGAGGCAGACGCGGCTGCGCTCGACCTCGTAGGCGGAGCCGGCCGTGTCGTCGAACGCCGCCGCGCGGATCACGTCCCTGACGGACTCAATCGCGCGGCGGCGCTCGGTCCCGCTCAGCTTCGCCATGTCCCGTTTGAAGGCGATTACCAGGTCCTCGGCGTTCATGCTGCCCCGCGGTCTACGAGGCTAACGATATGGCGCCGTGGGGACAGATGTGTGTCAATCCTGGTCTAACAGAGCTTTTTTAATTGACGCGCCCATATAAATCTTTTCTGCATACTCGACTGCTTCTGCAGCCTCTGCGGCGCTCCGTAATTGGTAAAGCGACCTGACAGAGAGTGGAATTCGATGTCATAGCTGGCGTCTTCATCGGAGGACAAGACTGCTTGATGACTATATGTTTTCATCTCTAGCCATCTCAGGCTATTATAAATATATCCGTTGGCAGCTTTTACGATTTCCGGTACGTTCCAATCGGAATCATTTTTTGGTAGTTGATAGACATGACTTCTGCTTCGTATGTGCATTCAGTATTATTGCACTGGATAAAATCAACTGCATCTAATTTAGCTAGATCGGGAAGCGATATTGCATGGCGCTAAGCTTGACACAGAAAGAAACATATCGGGAGACGCTGGCTAATCTCGTTGCCAAGCAAAACGATGGCGCCTCCATTGTTTCCGCAAAGAAGGAGCTGGAAGCGCTATCGACTTCTCTCGTCCCGCGAATGCTTTACCGCTATCGACCTCCAAGTGAATACGCTTTTGCCGATCTAGAAAACGCGACTGTTACATTTTCTCATCCAAAGGTTTTCAGCGATCAGTGCGACTCGGTACCGATCTATAACTGGAATGGTATAGATGAAATCGAAAGTAATCTCAATGATGATGAACAAGCGTTAAAGATAATAAATCAAATTGATTTTAGACGACTTGCGTTTGTTTTAGGGGTTCTGGGGGCTCCTTTTAATCCAGCAAGAATAGATGAGTTCGAGATACTATCCGATGAGGGAAAAGTTAGTCTTTTTCGCTCGGCTGTTAAAAACTTGCGCTTATTTGTTGGAGGATTTGTTGCCCCAGTTCATCAGAATAGCTGCCGAAATTGTTGTCGCATTTTGTGCCTAACGGACAATCCTAGCGATTCGAATATGTGGAATGTATATTCCGAAAGCCAAGCGGGTTTCGTTCTTGCTTACGACAGAGAAGCTATTCGCAATTGCAACATAGCTAACGGAATGCGCACTGAATTATTACCAATTTTATATGATGACGAACCATTTAATTGCGACCCTCAAATTGCTTGGACTGCTGCTAGGATGCTTGGTCTTAATGTGAGCAGTGATGACATGCTTAGTGATCTACGGGCAATTTACAGAAAGGGCAGTGTGTTTGAGCGGGAGAACGAATATCGTGCCCGTCTTGTACCAGAGCCAGATGAGCTTGAGATGAATTATGTACAACGCCCATGCAAGCCGTTGCGAGTTATTCTTGGGAGCAGGATGACTCAAGAGGATAAAGAGCTTTGCATTTGCGCGGCGAATAAACTGGATATTCCTGTAGATGAACAGTGCTAGTTATCCTTTAATAGTGCCGTATAGTCAATTATTTGTCAGCTGAATCGGGCGTCAGTAGACTTCTGAGCTGGCGATTGCTATATCTACGGGGGCATTTCGAAAGATAATTTGGTGTAATTTACGTTAACGGGAGTTGCTTGTCTATGAGTTTATCTTTATCAAATTGGGATTACTACTTGGTTCTTGAAAGAGAGCTTGTTAATTCCTTTAATTATGTTGAGCTGAGCAACGATAATTTCTCAACTTATTCAGTTGAATTTGCAAAGATGCTTTTATCGATTTGTTCTGAATTTGATTCGGTTTTTAAAGATTATGTCGAACTTCGATCCGGAAATAGACCATCTAATATCAAGGAAGCATTCGAGTGCCTGTCTGCTTTGAATGATATTGCCTTTGTAAATGAGGTAGTTGACATTGCGATTAACCAGAGTATTTCACTCAAACCTTTTAATGCGTGGATAAATGGAATGTATGCAAAATTAACTTGGTGGGATAGCTATAACGCTGTGAAACATGATCGTGGTACGTATTTTAGAAAAGCTAATTTGGAGAACTGTTTGAATTCACTGGCAGCTTTATTATGTATCGAAATTGTCAGTTTGAAATGTTTTGGAGTTAAGCGTTTGACTCCAGTTAATCGATTGTTTCGTATACCTAACAAACAACTTTGCCGATCATTGCCGGGCCAAAATGGACAATGGGATTTGGTTATCGATTCTAAGGAGCTGAATGAAACATCAAATATGAGACCTGCAAATTTGATGATAGTGAAGAGCGTGAGCTAGCGATACTTTGGATCGCACAAAAAATAGATGGCGTAAGCGTGGGGGGGGGGTGATGACGTCTGCCTGACGCAAAACGGCTTTCGCACTAGAATCTGAAATAACCACAAGGAAGGTTCTTGAGAAGGATGAGGACCGCAATGTAGATCTTAGCGGACGCCGCGCCCGACATGTTCGCTGAGCCCCACCTCAGCGACGGGACGATCGACAGCTGGTGCTTATCCGCAGGCTCTCCGATCAGGTGCTTAATTCGATCATAGAAGCCGAGGCCGGTCAGCTTCACTGCAGTGGCGTGAACAGCCGGAACATCTATTGCGAATGTATTCTTAAGACCTGCAGCGTCGACATTGTCGTTGCTCTCTACTATGAAGTGACTCAAGTGGTCACCGGGAATTGAGCCCGTGAGCACGAAATACTGAGCAGTTTAATCAAGAGGGCCGCTTCCCGGGGACTGGGGGCGCAGCTCTCGGCCAATGGTTTCACCGGGTGGTTACTCTGACGTGCTCGAGCAGGAAGGATGGAGGAGATGGTCCATGCCCCTGGACACAGTGAGTGCTATTGTTTTATTGGTTATTGTGTCCTTAACCGCTTATTCGATATCAACTGACATGCAGTCTAATTATGTTGGTTGTTATCTTTATTTTGTCGTTATTAGGTGCTCTTGCGCTAAGGCTGATGGAGCTGATTTTTATGGCATATCCTCCGAAACGTCCAAATAGCCACATAATTGATACAGAGGCATGCTCTTTCGTCACCTCCCTTATGCCTTCTGAAAACTGGGTTGTTCGAGACTTAACAGAACGTGATTTTGGAATCGATAAAATTTTTGAGCGCTTTGAAAACGGATTCGCTACTGGTGAATTAATGGCAATTCAGGTGAAGGGAACAAACAAGCCACTCGAAGATAAACCTGAAATTCCATTTTCCATTGATACGAAGACGCTTTTATACGCTGAAATGTTTGCAATACCTTTTCTTTTAATTAGATGTTCTTTAGCGGATGATGGAGCGTGCTATTTTGTCTGGTTGCAAGAGTATATTCGTGTTCGATTGAATTTCGATAATTCGTCTTGGCGAAAGCAAAGGTCAAATACTATTTTAATTCCAACTTCTAATAGATTGGGCGATACCTCTGCTGAAAGTCGGTTAATCCATATCTCTCGGTTTCCAAAAATGAAAGAGTCATGGATCAAATATTATATAAATACATGTGATTTAGCGTATCGACTTCCGAATTATATTGAGGATGATACCGTCACATTAGATTTCGCAATACAATACGTTTTGCCTGTTCTTGATAGCCTTGAGAAGGCTAATAACATGCTTGGTTTAATTTCCAACCACTTTGTCGCTACTAAATTGAGCCAAGCTATTGAGCTTGGAAAACGTATATGCGACAAAGAGTTTGAAAGCGAATTAACTGATTCGTTTTTTAAATTCGTTTGCCTGTGTTCTGATGTACGCAAATCTATAGATGTGCTATCACTTAGATTCGATGTCGATCATATGAGGTTTTTATATGAGTCCGAAGGCATGGCGGAGTATTAGTGCTCTGTTTTTTCTGCGGGTTGAATGTAATGCGGGATTTCTTGTCGGATACTTTAATCTACTGCTTATCTTCAAGAAAGACCTGAAAGGTATTTTGTTTGACTACGTTTGTGCCTAAGTTGCTTTGAAAGCATGGTTTTTAGAGAATAATCCCCGGGCCTTGCTCCGTGTGGCGGCACGTAAAAGTTGTACTGTGCTTGGGCAGGTAAAAGTCCAAGACGATTAGATATCCGAGAGGATATCGAGCCCGCGTCGGGGAGATAAGGTGAGTCCGCGCCGGGGACTTTAATTCCGGCGGCAATTAGGTTTCCGAAAGGATGCCGTGGCTGGCAGCCAGCAGAAAACCGCTCTACACACTCCTTCCGCGTGCCGCCTGCTCAAACGATTTGCGCCGAAAAGGATATCCGGTTTGTGCCATAAGACGTTGCTGTCGACAATGCACGGGACGGCAAGGACGTGGCGGCTCTCATCAAATTGCAGTCACAAAGATACCTTTTATCGATTCCCTGTTGAAAAACTAAATTGATAGTCTGAGAATAACTTAAGAGAGCCTTAAATCTCGGAGAAAGGATGTCGTATGAATAACCTTCGAGAAAGATGGCGAGGACTAACAGCGCTGGGAGTTGCTGTATTTGCCGCCGCCTGCATGACGGTTGTCCCGGCGCCCTCATTTGCTGATATTGATTCTCTCGTTGGTCTTCAATATATTGATCATAGCGAGTCTCGCAATTTGACAGGTTTCTCTGTTTCTCGTCCTGCTGGAACGTATTATTTCGACAACGATGGCTCGATGCAGACCGAACTCGTTCGGTGCGAGGACGGCAACCTTCGCTATTTCGATCCCGAGACTGGCGTCATGGTCACGAACCAGTGGTATAACGATTACGAAGCCGTTTGGTACTATTTTGGCGCTGACGGGACCGCGGTGTCGAACTGGCAGCTTATCGGCGGGGATTGGTACTACTTCTATCCCGAAAACCACGATATGGCATACGGCCGAGTTCAGATTGATGGCAAAAACTACTTCCTGAACACCCCTGGCGCCAATGCTGATGGCCGCATGCAGCATAGTGGCTGGATTTATGACTCCATCTATGGAAAGTGGCTCTATGCGACTTCCAGCGGCGAGCTGTTGACCGGTTGGCATAATATCGGTGGAACTTGGTACTATTTCAATGAGTACGGTGTCATGCTAACTGGCTGGATCAACGATTCGGGCACCTGGTACTACGCCAACGCCTCCGGCGCGATGGCCACTGGCTGGCTCAACATCGGCGGTGCGTGGTTCTATCTCGACGGCTCGGGCGCCATGGTCGCTAACGGCTGGCGCAGCCTGGGTGGCTCTTGGTACTGGTTCGACGATTCCGGTGCGATGGCCACCGGCTGGCGTCAGGTCGGCGGCGCCTGGTACTACTTTAGCGGTTCCGGCGCTATGGCCCACGACGCCTGGGTCGGCGACTACTACCTCCAGTCTTCCGGCGCCATGGCTACGAATGCCTGGGTTGGCTCCTACTATGTCGGCGAGGACGGCAAGTGGATTCCGGACTACGGTTTAGTTTGGTATAAGAGCGGTAGCGATGTTTACCATACGCATAAGTGTCGTACCGTTGGCAAGGACGCAAAGGGCTATTCGCAGATCTCTATCCAGGAGGCCCGGAGGCGCGGTGCTTTACGAGAGTGCAAGAACTGCCAACAAATTGGCTAACGCATTATTGAGCTAGTTTTGATTGAGGCCCCGTTGCCCTGAGGTGACGGGGTCGCTGCGTGATTGGATACCGTGCTGCTATGAAGAAATGCTCATTCGGGGTGTTGGTCTTTTCGGGCCTTGTTTCTTTGGGACTCCTTTTGGGTTCGCCCTCGATGTTATACGCCCTTGATTCGAATAACACTGACGAAGGTCCCGCATCTAACGTTGCTATTGCTTCTGTCGAGTCAGGCGTTGATGCTCAGCGCGAATCGACCTTCGCTGTCGAGCAGAACTCTCAGGTTGATAATGAGACCCCTTCTGAGGTTTCGAATCAAATTGTTTGGCATCAGGGGTGGATATCACCCGAAGAAGGGGCTGGTTATTGGCGTTGGGGCTTGTCCGACGGAACAATCGCTGTTTCTTCTTGGAGACACATAAACGGTAGCTGGTACTGGTTCGACGACGAAGGTCGAATGGCTCAGGATGGATTGGTTCAAGTCGGGGGTGCAACTTATGGATTCTCCTCTTCGGGTGCAATGCGTGTCGGCTGGTACCTAGATTCTACAGGCCCCACTTCTGCTTGGCGTTATTTCTCCGGTTCTGGCGCCATGGTAAAAGGCTGGCTTTCAGACGGCAGCAACTGGTATTGGCTGGATGATGAGGGCAAGATGGTCCACGATACAATGCTGCAGATCGGGGAAGCCACGTATGGATTCTCCTCTTCTGGCGCAATGCTTATCGGATGGCACCTTGATGCTTCCGTCTGGCATTATTTCTCCGGCTCTGGTGCCATGGTGAAAGGCTGGCTCTCGGATGGGGGTCGTTGGTACTGGCTTGATCCTGCAGACGGTTCTATGGCCACCGGGTTGAAAGAATGTAATGGCACTTCTTATAGCTTTAACAGCTCAGGGGCCATGCTCTCCTCCCAGTGGGCTCTTATTGACAACAACTGGTATTACGCTGACTCCAACGGCTTACTGCATGGAGGCTGGTTACTTCTAGGGAATTCTTGGTATTACCTGGATCCAGGAAGCCATATTATGCTCACGGGCTTTATGCAAGTGGAGTTGTCCACCTATTTCCTTACGAGTTCAGGCGCCATGGCAACAGGCTGGGCACTTGTTGATGGTACTTGGTATTACGCCGCATCAAATGGAGCTATTCAACGAGGACGATGGATAAAGTTCGGAAGCGCCTGGTATTACCTTGATGATGTATCCGGCGCAATGTGTACTGGTGAATTCGCGGTAGGAAACACGCGCTATTTTTCTTATGATTCCGGTGCGATGGCATCTTCGTGCTGGATTAACTTGAGCGACGGTATGGCATGGGCGAAATCGTCTGGAGCACTGAGCGAGCCGTTGCCTACTTCATCTGATGGATCTCCCGTAGTCGCTGATCGTGCTGACTCGTCTTCATTGCCAGGTGTGATTCATATTGGAGACGCGGTTTTCTATGCGGATGCAAACGGTGCCGTCAATGTAGCATCTGGTTGGATTATGTCGAAAGACGCTTCTGACGAAAGCGGCAATACTTGGTATTACGCATCTTCCAATGGTGTCCTTAAGTCTGGTTGGCAATATGTTAACGGTGCGTGGTATTGGATGGATCCTTCCACCTACAAGATGAAGACCGGATGGCTCAATGACCGCGGCACGTGGTACTGGCTTCAGCCTTCGGGCGCTATGTTTGCTAACGGGTGGCTGAAAATCGATGGCGTCGACTACTACTTCAATGCAAGTGGTGCATGGTTGAATACGTCTGGTTCTGTTTTGGGGGTTAATAGGTCCAGCCTGGTCAATTGGCTTATGAGCCACGAAAACGATGGCTATTACCGTGGAACACCCTACGATACGCATCTTAGCCAAGAAACATGCATGTATCCAAAGGGTGATCCTCGTTGGGATGGGTATACCGGTATGAACTGCGGCGGATTTGTATCGCATGCGTATATGAAAGCGGGCGGTAATTTAGCTCCCATTGCCGCCGAGCAGAGCCATTCCCCTTGGAGTGGAGGTCCCGGAAGGGGCGGCTGCGTTAACGCTTATCGTTGGTACGGCTACGCTATCGATACGTGCGCGAACGTGACTTATTTCAACTCTATTGATGAGTTGTTGCGCAGTGGCTTGGCTCGTAAGGGGGACATTGTGTTCTTCAATCCTTACAACCCATATGCCGACGATAGCCACATTGGCTTTTTCTGGGGCAATTCGCCGAGCGAAAATTTGTTCTGGCATAGTGATGGTTATGGAAACCGCATCTCCGGTTTGACCGCTTTGGGTCCATCGAAAGTAATATTGATTCGTTAGAATTCTGAGTTGTAGGGGACTCTCTGGATCCCCTACCTTTTTGACATCTAGTTTGAAAGTTTATTTGAAGTCGGTATTCTTGGGGGGGGTAAGAGTAGGGACTAGGAGTCCTTGGTTTCACCCTGCTGGGAAGTTCTTGTTTACATTGTGGTATTGCGTGCAGTTATTTGTCGTCCTAGATGGCATCTTGTCCAGTTGGATGTTCGGAAATCTTTCACAGCCATGCTGTAAGCTAAACGCAAACAAGAACGAATGACGAGGTTTACATGAGCAAACATCTTAAGTTATTTTCGGCATTGTTGGTGCTGATGGTCCTTGCGCCCATTTCTGTGTTTGTTTTCCCCTCGAACGCGGAAGCTGCGCGGTCCCTAGTTGAGAATTCCTGGCGTTATGAGGATGGGCAATTGGTCGCAGAGGATGCTTCTTCCGAAGAAGATGGAATAGCCTTATTGTCCATGGACATTCTTCCCGATGGGGCTACGGCGCAGGGCATCGATGTCAGTGAGCATCAAGGACGTATTGACTGGAATGCTGTTAAGGCTTCTGGTATCGATTTCGCTATTCTGCGTGTTGGATTTGGCGCTCCATCTTGGGGCGGTCGAGTTGACTATCAATTTAATCGAAATATTTCTGAGTGCGAGCGACTCGGAATTCCCTACGGCGTCTATATCTATTCATATGCTTTTGATAATCAGCAGGCAGCCGATGAGGCATCAATGGTGATCAATTGCCTTTCTGGACATAATCCAAGATTGCCGGTGTATTACGATCTTGAGGATAACTCGATAATTGCAAATGGACGTCAAACCGGAATTGCATCGAGGGCGCAGGTTTTTTGTAATAGGATTTCTGCCGCAGGATATGAGCCTGGTATTTATGCAAATTTAAATTGGTTTAACAACATTTTGACTGACTCTGTATTTAAGAGTAGCTCTTGGGATCATTGGATTGCTCAATATAACTCGCAATGTGACTATACCGGCAATTACAGTTTTTGGCAGTATAAGAGCAACGGAAAAGTCCTTGGAATCAACGGCAACGTTGATATGAACTACGCGTATGTTGATGTCTCCCTTTATCATTGGCAACTAATTGACAGCACCTGGTATTATGCAGCCTCCAACGGCAAGGCGTATGCCGGATGGTTGTTCCAGAGCGGCACGTGGTACTGGCTCGAGCCCGACGCGGGCGGTGCCATGGCAACCGGCCTTCACGAGTGCAACGGCTCCCTGTACTGGTTTAATTCGTCCGGCGCCATGGCGACCGGGTGGGTCCTCGACGGCGGGACCTGGTACTACGCGACTGGCTCCGGCGTGCTGGCGCGCGGCCCCGTATCCGTCGGCGGCGTGCCCTACTGCTTCGACGCCCGGACGGGGGCCATGCTGACGGGCTACCAGACGGACGCGCAGGGCGTCCGCCGCTACTTCGGCAGCTGCGGCCCCCTTAACGGCTGGGGCCTCGTCGACGGCTCCTGGTACTGGTTCGCGAACGGCATCGCCTCGACCGGCTGGCTTTACACCGGCGGCTCCTGGTACTGGCTCGACCCCGACGCGGGCGGCGCCATGGTGACGGGCCTTCACGCATGCAACGGCTCCGCATACTGGTTCAACTCCTCCGGCGCCATGGCGACCGGGTGGGTCCTCGACGGCGGGACCTGGTACTACGCGACTGGCTCCGGCGCCCTCGCCTCCGGCTGGCTCAACCTAAACGGTACGTGGTACTGGCTCGATCCCTCGACGCACGTCATGGCCACCGGGCTCCATGGGTGCAACGGCTCCATGTACTGGTTCAACGGCTCCGGCTCGATGGCGACCGGATGGGTCCTCGACGGCGGAACCTGGTACTACGCGACGGGCTCCGGCGCGCTGGCCTCCGGCTGGGCATATGTCGGCGGCGCCTGGTACTGGCTCGATCCCTCGACGCACGCTATGGTTACTGGTGTTCAGCAGATCGACGGGGCACAATACTCTTTTGCTAGTAATGGTGCTTGGCTCGGCTAGCAACTCTTCTTTAATTGCTTTTTTCTAATTACATATTGCTCTTAGCTATCCATTTGTAGACTATGTTTATGTAAAAATTGGTTACTACTGGGGGCTGACATGGCAAGGAAAAAGCGAATAACATTAATCCTAATCATTCTTTCAACTCTACTGCTCGCTGGGCCCGGTGTGGTTGATATCGCGAACGCAGAATCCATAAGCTCCTTCATCCCTACTGATTTTGAGCAGCAATCCGTCTCCTCGACTCTTAATTCTTCCGATTCAATCAATGATGGGTCTGCTCAAGAATCCGTTAAATGGAATCAGGGTTGGAATTCGTTTGACGGTAACTGGTTCTATGTGGATTCAGTTAATCCAGTCTCGCTGCATTCTGGCTGGCTCTATACCAATGGGGCCTGGTACTGGCTCGACCCCGACGCGGGCGGCGCCATGGTGACGGGCCTTCACGCATGCAACGGCTCCGCATACTGGTTCAACTCCTCCGGCGCCATGGCGACCGGGTGGGTCCTCGACGGCGGGACCTGGTACTACGCGACTGGCTCCGGCGCCCTCGCCTCCGGCTGGCTCAACCTAAACGGTACGTGGTACTGGCTCGATCCCTCGACGCACGTCATGGCCACCGGGCTCCATGGGTGCAACGGCTCCATGTACTGGTTCAACGGCTCCGGCTCGATGGCGACCGGATGGGTCCTCGACGGCGGTACCTGGTACTACGCGACGGGATCCGGCGCGCTGGCGCGCGGCCCCGTATCCGTCGGCGGCGTGCCCTACTGCTTCGACGCCCGGACGGGGGCCATGCTGACGGGCTACCAGACCGATGCGCAGGGCGTCCGCCGCTACTTCGGCAGCTGCGGCCCCCTTAACGGATGGGGCCTCGTCGACGGCTCCTGGTACTGGTTCGCGAACGGCATCGCCTCGACCGGCTGGCTTTACACCGGCGGCTCCTGGTACTGGCTCGACCCCGACGCGGGCGGCGCCATGGTGACGGGCCTTCACGTGTGCAACGACTCAGCGTACTGGTTCAGCGCCTCCGGCGCGATGGCGACCGGATGGGTGCTCGACGGCGGGACCTGGTACTACGCGACGGGCTCCGGTGCCCTCGCCTCCGGATGGCTCAGCCTAAGCGGTGCATGGTACTGGCTCGACCCCTCGACGCATGCCATGACCACGGGCGTTCAAACTATCGGATCATGTGAATACATATTTAATAGTACCGGCAAGATGATGGCTAATTGCTGGTCAAACGGTGATGGGTCTTGGATGTATCATTCGTCATCCAGCGGCGCAATTGACCTTAAAGGCATAATGACCGATTCGGGAATCCAGCTGATTGACGATGACGGTAATGCCAGAACGGGCTGGATTGAGAGTCAGGGTTCTCGATATTATTGTTCTGCTAATGGGGTAATTCTGACTGGATGGCAGCAAATTGCTGGGTCTTGGTATTACTTTAACTCGGATGGTCGAATGGCGACCGGCTGGCTTAACGATGGCGGTAACTGGTACTGGCTAGATTCCGCTTCTGGCATAATGAAAACGGGATGGCTTTCCCGTGGGGACACATGGTATTACCTTGATGCCGCACGTGGGGGAGTAATGTTGAGCAACGGTTGGTATTGGATCGGCTCTACTGACTACAAGTTCAGTTCATCCGGCGCAATGGTTGGCGCTTGGGTCGATGTCCCGTGCTATTCGCAGTACCCGGAACTTCCTACTGGCTGTGAGTCGGTTGCCCTTACAAACTTGCTTAACTACTATGGTTTCGGTTTAGGTAAGACGATTATTGCGGATTACTATTTGCCCAAGGGAAGTAATGGCAATTTTGTTACCGCTTTTGATGGCAATCCAAGGCGTAGCAGCGGGGGTCTCATGGGATGCGTCGCACCTGCGATTACTATTGCTGGTAATAACTTTCTGCGTGCTGCTGGAAGTGGCAAGCAGGCAAAAGACGTCTCTTTCTCGTCAATTTCTTCCATTAAGAACAGGCTGACCTGTGGTCAACCTGTTGAGATGTGGAATACCGAATGGGGAAGTTGGCCAGGAGGCCGTTATGCTGCGCGTTGGTATAACGGGCATTCCTATGGTCTGTGGGGCGGTAATCATGCCGTAGTCCTTAAAGGCTATGATGACGAGCAGGGAATTGTCTATCTTTCGGATTCGATTAACGGCAATGTTGCGCGAAATGCCCAAGTGTTCTTCGGCACGTGGCAACAGATGGATAGCCAGGCCGTGGTAATTGAATAGCCATGATGCTAAAAGGGGAGAGCTCGACGAGCTCTCCCCTTTTGCTACATTGTTAATCTAGCTACGCCGTCTTCTTACGTCCAAATAGTTCGTCCCAGTTACTGGCTGCCAAAACTGTTCCGCATACAATTACAACGCAGCAGATTACGGATGCCATGTCGGGAATTGTTCCAAGCAAGATCAGGCCAAAGACCACTGACCATGCCGAATAGGAGATATTCAGAGCCATCGCACGCGCTGCTCCGATTGCCGCAATGCCCTTGTAATAGAACAGATAGGATGCAGTTCCTGCGAGTCCGGCGAGTGCAATAATCAATGTGGGCATGCTTGGGATAGCGCCCAACGTGAAATGCCATGCTCCGAAGAGGGGGAGTACGAGCGCTCCATAAACAAGCGCACTTGTAGTTTCGCGGATTTGCAAAGCTGTTTCGTCATCAACGGCATCATCTTTCATTCCCCATGCGCACAGCACCGCTTCGGATCCCCATCCAATAACGGCAAGCACTGCGCCGAGTAAGCCGAGGGGGGCATTTGCAATCTCGCTCGATCCGGCCGATAGATAGCCCATCGTCATTACACCGCAAAGAGCAACGAGAAGGGAAAGAATCTGGCCTTTGCCCATTTTCTCCTTCAGCAGTACGAAGGAAAGGAATGCTCCGACTGCGGGATAGAAGGCGGAGATGATTGCCGTGTAGGCAGCTCCGATGTTATTAATTGCCAATACGTAGCCGGTCATTCCGATAGGTCCACCGAGTAGGGCGCCGGCGATGACGACCTTGCCCGAACGAGTTTTAAGTGCAGCGAGCGTGTCTTTTAGTCTGCCTCGGACTCCCATGTAGCCAAAGAGCCAAATTGCACAGAAGGCATCATGGAGAAAGGATCCCGCAATGGAGGCGCATGCAAGCGCTTCCGCCGATCCAATATAGGGCGCAAGCGCCAAGCCGATTCCAAGAATTACTGTATCAAGGCCCCAAAGAAGACCGCTAAAAAAGCCGAATTGCATCGTTACTCACCTTTCCGATAGATCTCCAGTGCCTTTTTGAGGTATTTGGCACCGTAATTGAAGTAGATATAGAGCCATTCGCCCACGAAGTCGCCTTCGGCTTCTTTCAGAAGAGACCAGAGGTACCAGCACCATCCTGCAAGGGCAATGTGCGCATAGTTATGCGCAATTTCGTTGTTTGTTGCCTTGCGCCCAAAATATGCATCAAGCGCGCGGTCGACTTCATCTTCGGAAAGCTCGCAGCAGACACTGCATGTTCCAAAATCGTTTGCGTAATCGCTCATGCCAGCATATTCCCAGTCAATGAGATAGTACTTGTCGTTCTCATCGATAAGGAAATTGAGGTAAAAGAAGTCATTGTGGCAAAGGCATTTTGGTGCATTATCGGCCTGTACAAAGTGCTCCAATTCATCGATTTCGGCGGACATTTCCCTGTAGCCTGGAATGTCGATGGGACCTTTTTCCAGAAGAAGTGATTCGTAGCGCTTCGCTTCGAGGTAGAAGTCAAATTCGGTTTCAACATTTGCACCACTCTCGTGAAGCGAACGACACATCTGCATCATTCGATTCATTTGGGCAGGATCATGCGGGTCAGGCTGCTTTGCGTTGGGTACAAACTTCGAAATTTTCCAACCACGCTTTGGGTCCTCATGAATGAACGTGTCGTCAAGGCCGAGCTCCTTGGCCTTTTTAAGTGCGGCTACTTCTCCATTTCTGTTAATAAGCAGTTCGGTCCCGACTCCCGGATGGCGGTAAACGTACTCTCCGTCATTGGTTCTAAAGTGGCACGATAGATTCGTAAGACCTTGTTTAAGGGGATAAACGTCGTGAATCTCTGTTTTGGAGCAGCCGAGCACTTGCTCGATGTTATCGAAAATATCGGAGTCAACGTTTTCGATAAAATGCGGATCAAAGGCACGCAGCTCATCAAGAGAATCGAATTCGTTGATCTCGCCCTCAGGATACTTCTTGATAACCATATCGAGCTCCTTGATGTGCTCGATATATAGATCTTCCCAAAGCTTGTCCGTTGTTTCGGGCTTGTTATATTCCGTTTCGAGAATCTGCTTAAATGCAAGCGAGAAGGCTTTATCAAAGTAGACATGTCCGAGCATATACCAAGCATCGGAACCGCCAATCGTAACATTGGTAATTCTGTCCATTGCTCCGGTTTGAATGCACCATTCTTTGGTGGCGCCTTCAGCATATTGAGCAGAATAAAATGCTTTCCAAACGTATGCTTCGAACGGATTGTTTAGAAGGTAATCATCGCTTGAGCAAATATAGGTGTTGCCAAGCCGCTCTTTTACGCACATAAGCGATGCGTGGTTATTTTTGGATGCATATTCGTTGTTGACGACAATCGAGACGCCGAACTTGCTTTCGAGATAGAAGAAATATTCTTTTTTATAGCCGACAACGACGGTGATATTGCTGATACCTGCGTCTTGCAGCTGCCTAATCTGTCGCTCAATGAGGATCTCACCACGTACTTTTAAAAGGCCTTTGGGCTTTTCATACGAAATGGGAGCAAAGCGGCTCGAAAGCCCCGCAGCCAATATCACTGCGTTTTCAACCTTATAGGGATGAAGCGCTTCGTAACCGCCGTCGGTTAGGCTGTCCGATTCGAGAAGCCCCTCATTCGTGAGCTCTTTATTCGCTGCGTTTACTGATCCAAGTGAAAGGCCGGTGCGCTCGGCAACTTCTCGCTGGCTGGCATATGGGTTCTTTAGGTATTCGTACAGAACTGTAAAGTTACGCTTGGTCAGTTCCACTGCAGGCCTCCAATTAAGATGTTCATTGCTTAGGAAAAGAATAGAATGATTGAACGATATGTTCAATCAATTGTATTTAGCTACATAGACTGAACAGAAAGTAGCGAAAATCAATCTCGAAAGGTGGATTAAAATAACTAAATAGGATATCTGGGAGGGTCGCTTATGTATCGATTCGAAAAGAAGGCCACGCTTGTTTGTGCTGCTGCGTCATTAATCACTGCTTGCTGCTTGCCCCTGAGTGCGAATGTCGCGTTTGCACAGGATTCCGTTGAGGCTCAGAGTATTGAGTCAAAAGCGGATTTTTTCTGTGGTTTGCAACCTGATAATTCTTCCGTCATAAAAGATGGCTGGCAACGAGACGAGTCGTCTGGAGTTTGGTATTACGGAAAAAACGGTAAACACCAAACTGGCTGGCTGCAAAGCGGGGGCTATTGGTATTGGCTTGATCCGGCCAATGATGGTGCAATGCAGACAGGTTATTTCAATGTGACCGATGCTGGCGGATCGACTGCTTCGTTTTATGCGAATGACGGCAATGCCGCAACGCCTTTTGGCGCGCTATATCAGAACTGCTGGCTACGTAACTCAGATGGAAATTGGTTTTATGCCAATGCTGGAGGCGATTTAGCTGCTGATTGGTTTTATCAAGACGGCACATGGTATTACCTGGATCCTGCCACCCATATAATGCAGGTTGGTTTTGTCGACCTCGGGAGCGGGAAATACTATTTAGATGCCACTGGTGCTATGAAAACCGGCTGGATTCTCGTTGACGGGAATTGGTACTGGGCATATCCATCGGGCGCACTTGCTTCGTCATGGCAGACGATAGGTGGGACTCGCTATTATTTTGACTCTCAGACGCTGGCTATGTTCAAAGGTCGTCACGAGATCGATGGAAGTACCTACATTTTTGGCGACTATGGCCTCGTAAATGGATGGTTCAAAGATGGAGTAGATTGGTATTACTGCTCTAATGGTATTGCGGTCACTGGCTGGCAACTCGTTAACGGAACCTGGTATTATCTCGATCCGGCTTCCGACGGCAAAATGTCTGTTGGGTATTTAGACCTTGGCAATGCAGCATATTATTTGAATTCGAATGGGACTATGGCTATTGGTTGGGCTCAGTCCGAGGACGGCTGGTATTTTGCCTCTGAATCTGGCGCGCTTATTTCTGGCTGGTATAAAGAGGGCGTGAGTTGGTATTACCTGGACCCTGCTAGCCATCTCATGAAAACGGGCTTATTTGAGGTGGGCGGCAACGATTGTTTCGCAAACCTGAGCGGTAGACTTGTGGTGTCAAGCTGGATTACCGTTAAAGACGGCGTAGAAAGATATGCCGATGGCAATGGATATCTTTGCAAAGATGTGATCCGCGAAAACGGTACTATCCTAAAAACAGCTGGAGCTGATGGCTGGCAGGTTGCGTCCGGTTGGGTTAATGTTGCAAATCAAAGGTTTTATGCTGAGCCCGGAACGGGCGTCATTCATCGTGGATGGCTGCAGATTGATGGCGATTGGTATTGGCTTGATGCCGATTCTGGTGCGATGAAAACTGGATGGGTTTTTACTGACGGTGCATGGTATTACCTAAACGCCGACGGAAAAATGGCAACTGGTTGGAAATGCCTCAATGGAACATGGTATTACCTTGACTCCAACGGCAGCATGCATGTTAGCTGGCTTAAAGATTCGGGTAAGTGGTATTGGCTAGACGGCAGCGGTGCTATGGCAACAGGCGCAAGAACCATCGATGGCGTGCGTCGAATTTTCTGGAGCGATGGCCAGTGCGACAAGGTTGGCTGGCAAAATCCTCCGCAGTATCCCCAGGTCAGCTCTTGGACTGTTCAGTTGCCTAGCTACTGCACTGGCTACTTTACCTATGTGACTCCTTCTCGCATTTCTGTCGAAGCGACGCGGGAAGATTGCGTGAATGCCTTTATTCAGCGTGCTTACGAATATATCGGTACGCAATATATTGAGCCTTGGTCTACCGCTCCCGGCGGGGCTGTTGATTGCTCTGGTTTTGTCTTGCAATGTCTTTATGCTACTGGCATGGATATGGGTGTTTACAACCCTTATAACCATCGCTGGGATCCAAGCCAAACCTACAATTCGATGAATTGGTATCGAAGCAACATCTTTATGCCCGTGAGCACCAGCTCGATTCAGCGTGGCGATGTGATTTATTATCGCGGGCATATCGCAATCGCACTTGGCGGCGGTATGATGATTGACTCCTGGCCTCATCAGGGTGTCGGTATTCATCCCGTCAGCGCTAGGGGAAATGTGATCGGCGCAGCCCGTCCGTTTATCTAATTGATTCCTTGTAAGACAGTCGGTACCGGTTGGGGGCCTGAAATGAATGCTCGGATTGATCATCGAATTTGCTGGCGAGCAATCGGCTTGGTGCTACTATCCGCCTCGCTCTCGGTTTTCGCCCCCGCGTTTTCTTGCACTGCTTATGCCGTGGAAGAGGGGGCGGATAACGATATCGTAGAGCGCGACTCGACGGAAGGGTCGGGTGCTTTTGTCGGCGGCGGTCTCGCTCAAGATTCCAACGATTATGCTGGCAAAACAGCGGAAGATTCGAATCCACAGGTTGTCGAAAGCCAAGACTCGTCGACGACGGAAAAACTA
Source organism: Collinsella aerofaciens (assembly GCF_964283865.1). Classification (GTDB taxonomy): domain Bacteria; phylum Actinomycetota; class Coriobacteriia; order Coriobacteriales; family Coriobacteriaceae; genus Collinsella. The sequence continues at coordinate 55,199 of NZ_CAXYLS010000002.1, forward strand.
TCTGGATGGCAATGGGACGGTTTGTCCTGGTATTACTATCTTGACGACTGCCGTTTGACCGGAATGCAGAATGTTGACGGCTCGTTGTTTTATTTGGACCCCGCTCGTGACGGCGCGATGAGTTGCGGCTGGATTTTTACTGACAATAAGTGGTATTACGCGAGTCCATCAGGCGCTTTGGCAAATGGTTGGCAGCTTATCGGAGGCCAATGGTACTGGTTTGACTCCCTTGACGGCTGTTCCATGGTTACTGGGCGACGTGTTATCGATGGGCATCCTTATCTTCTTGGAACCTATGGACTGATTAATGGATGGTGTCTTGATAACGGTTTATGGTATTGGGGTAGCAATGGTGAAGTCTTAACCGGTTGGCTTCAAACTGGCAATAACTGGTATTGGCTTGATCCCGCCAATGATGGTGCTATGTCTAGGGGAATCGTTTCCGTTGGCTCATCACGTTATTATTTATCGGATTCCGGTGCAATGGCTGTTGGTTGGGCGTTTGATGGTACGGACTGGTATTACGCAGACGGTTCCGGCGCACTTGCGTCGGGCTGGCGTTCGGTGAACGGCGCTTGGTATTGGCTCGATATCGCAAATGACAATAGAATGGTTACCGGCTTTTTTTCCATCGGATCGAATCGGTATCATTTTTCTTCAACGGGAGCGCTGTCACTCGGCTGGTTTATGAGCGATGGAGACTGGTATTACGCTGAGCCATCTAATGCATCGGGTATTGTAAAGACGGGTTGGCTGAAGGACGGTAGCCAATACTATTATCTTGATCCTGCCGTCGACGGCAAAATGCTGCTCGGGCATTTTTCTGTAAATGGGAAAAGCTATTATGCAAAAGGCTCAGGCGCTGTTGCTTGTCGTGAATGGGTAGATGTCCAGGACTCGGTTCAGGATGGTCCGTCTAAGGCTTTTGCTGGTTCTGACTGCTCGTTGTGCGGAACATTGCGCAATGGGAAGTTATTTACTTCAAACGGCGATGGCGAATTGGTCGAAGCGCGCGGTTTCGTGACGCTTGGTGGCTGCATTTTCTATGCTGATCCGACTAATGGCTCCTTGAGCGTCGGCTGGCAGAACGTTAACGGAAAATGGTACTTCTTTGATGAGACCGCTGGCTATGCACGATCTGGCTGGCTGAGCAAGGATGGCTCCTGGTCCTATTTAGATCCATCTACTTACGTTATGAAAACCGGTTGGGTTGCCGTTAACGGATATTGGTATTACTTGAATTCGTCTGGTTATATGCAGACGGGATGGCTCAATTTGGGCGGCACCTGGTATTGGCTTGATGCTAGTGGGGCTATGGCTACTGGCTGGCGCGTTGTGGACGGATCCTGGAATTACTTCATGGCTAACGGCGCGTGGGTGTCAGACTATATGGACGCTAAAGCTCAAAGTTATTCAAGCAATACAAATTGGCTGATACTTGTCGATACGTCGCGTTGTATCACGAGCATCTACACTGGGTCATGGAATAATTGGTCCTTAAACCGTCGATATGTATGTTCGACGGGAAAAGCCAGTACGCCAACTGTGATAGGGGAGTACCAAGTCTACGGAAAGGGATACTCCTTTGGGCATGGATATACTTGCTATTACTACACACAGTTCTACGGTGATTATCTATTCCATTCTTCGCCCTACTACGTCAACAGTAACCGGGTGATGGATCCCACGATGGGCGTTCCATCCTCTGCAGGATGTGTGCGCCTTGAGATCCAGAACGCAAAATGGATTTACGATAACATACCTTATGGAACAAAGGTTGTTTCCTATTGATATTGGACAAGTGTCTTTAAAGGTGGGAGAAAGACACTGATTCTTAAGGGACTCTTTTCCAATTGAGGTGCTTTGATTTGGCAAGCGGTTTCATGAGAAGGCAGTCATAAACTGTATGCACTTCCGGTGCGCAGGATTTTAATTCTCTACGAGCTTCCTTTTCAGATTATTTTGAAAAGCCAACCATCTCGCTCCCTCTAGGGGGGCGAGATGTCGGTGTTGGTGTTAAAAATTACGGGAGCACCATTCAATTTGCCGCCATGTATTATCTAAAGGCCGAGCCTTCTCCTGTCTTTTTTGAGCGTAATAAACAACACCTTAAATCTCTAATGATTGCTTTGCTAATCTTGAAAACATGACTTTGGGAGGATTTTTGGAAATAGAAAAGGGAAATGGTACAGGCGTATGCGTACTTCTTTCAGCATATAAACCTGATCTTAAGTTTTTCGCCGCTCAACTTGATTCGATTGATGAACAAACGTTTCCGGTTACGCTTTTGGTCAGAAATGACTGCCCCGAATCGGCCTCTTTAGAGGGGTTTATCCAAGAGCATATAAAGAAAAACGCCTATCGTTATTATCATGGCGATAAAAATCTCGGTTATGTCAAATCGTTCGAGGCACTACTCTCTTTGGCAGAAGGGGATTACGTAGTATTTTGCGATCAAGATGATATTTGGGAGCCTAACAGAGTTCAAGTTTCGCTCAACCATATGCTAGAAGAAGGCTCAATTCTTGATGTTTGCGATAGATCGGTAATCGACGAAAACGGAAACATGCTGGTAGAGAGCTACAGAAAAGCTCATCCAAATTCGCCTGAAGTAAATTGGTGCTCCGGAGAGGATATTACTATTCAGGCTGCAAGTGTATGCTACGGCATTGGTATGGCTCTCATGCTAGATGCGAGTGCTGCTAAGTCGATGATTCCCTTTCCGGAATCCACTGCACATGATTTGTGGTTGACATTGGGCTGCAGCGAACTGGGGAAGTGCAGTTTTACAACGACTCCCTTGGTTAAGTATCGTCGACATGGCGGGAATGAAACTGGATTCCTTGCGGGTGTTGCTTCAAAAGATGATTGGTATTTAACAAGAGTTAAAAACAGGGTTGATACAGCTAAGCAATTTGCCGAAAGATTTCCTGATTCACCGCACCTAAAGGAAATAATGGGGTTCGCCGATGCAAGAGAGCGACGCTCCATAATTGGCTTGCTTAAATATCGACGAGCTTGCCCGTCCATTGCTAAAGCTGAAATCGTTATGCGACTTGTACCGAATTGGCTGTTTCTTTTGATTTTAAACATGATTAAAGAAGCAAAATAGCTTCGTATCCGAATCGCGACTTGTTCAGAAGGGCGCTTATATTTGTGGAAGCCACAGAGAAGACTCTTTCGATTAAACACAATATGTTCTGGAATACCGTTGGCTCGTTGACGAATTTAGGCTGTCAATGGCTAATCACTATATTGGTCGTTCGACTGTCTGATGGATATAGTGCTGCTGGAATTTATTCCCTTGCTATGTCTATTTTCAACATGTTTTCTCAATTGGCCCAATACAGGATGTACACGGTACAAATTGCAGATGTTGAAAGGAAAAACTCTGCTGGTGAATACCTGACTTTTCGTTTCTTTACTACGTTTATGGCGTTTGCAATGTTGGCCGTCTATTCCATTGCGACGTGTCGTATTGATACGGTGCCTGCTGTTCTTTTGTATGCTCTCTATAAAACCGCCGGCTTAGTTATTGATGTCATGCATGCCAATGATCAGGTTGGCCATAGGATGGACTATATTGGGAAATCCCTCATAATGCAGGGCATTGGTTCTCTCCTTTCGTTCATTGTTGTCTTTGGGCTGTTAAATAGCCTCGAAGGTGCATTGTTGCTAATGACGGTAGTGACTATAGGTATCGGTGTTATTTACGATTATCCGAGATCAAATCGAATCTCTGCAATCAAACTTGGAATTACCCAAGCGAAGGTCAGAGCTTTCCTATGTGGCTGTTTGCCCATCGTTCTGGGCGGCATTGCTGCTTCTGCGGCGCCGAATATTCCAAGGCAGTATTTATCTTATACATTCGGAGATTCTGCTCTAGGCATTTATGCATCAGTTGCTGCTCCCGTGGCAATTATCCAAATGGGTGCGACGTATATCTATAATCCTTTATTAGGTTATTTAGTAGAGCGTTACTATTCTAGGGAAAAGTCCTTTTTTACGCTTATAGGTAAAATACTTGCCGGTATTTTATTTGTCGGCGTCATATCAGCAGTTGCGCTTTTCTTTTTCGGCAAATTATTGCTGTCTTTGTTTTATGGCGCTGGAATAGCCAAACATTCTGATCTCCTTCAGCCTATGTTGGCTTGTGCCTTTTTGACTGGCATTGCTTGGTTTGTCAACGATTTGCTGGTTTCTCTTGATAACTACCGAGGGGTATTTGTTGGCAGCATATTGTCCTTAATCAGTGCTGTTGCTGTCATGGCTCCCGCGCAAGTGTTGTTTGGCTTAAATGGCCCTACTGTAACGGCGCTTATATCCAATGCTATTTGCCTTATTTATCAGTCTTTTGTTTTGGGGAAACAGACGCAAGAATGGTTTGGGGAAAAGAGATAGGCCGATGATGTCTAAAGCTCACGCGCTATTAAAGCTTCAAAACACTGAATTGGATATCCTTCAGGTTGTCGCTGCATTCTGCTCTAAGCACGGCATCAGGTGGTGGCTTGATGGCGGAACATGTTTAGGAGCAATGCGTCATAGGGGGTTTATCCCTTGGGATGATGATATAGATATCGGAATGATGCGTTCAGACTATGACCGCTTTTGCTCTTTAGCCGAGGATGGTTTACCGGAAGGATATTCGCTCCATACATCGCGGAATACTATTGGCTATGCTGCGATGTTTGCTAAGGTGTATCGCGATGAAACTCGCTTCGAGAATCAGGAGGCTCGAGAGGCTTCCAGTTCGATGGGTATTTTTGTCGACATCTTTCCATATGACCAGCTCTATACAGATAAACGCCTTCGTGCAAAACAAGTCCGAACTGCATCAATTGCACAGAAAAGAGCTTATTTATATCACTCTTCTTCCATTGTTGTCCCTCATAAAGGGTTCCTTGGACAACTCGAGCAAATTGGTTGTTCTGCTATACACGTAGTGGAACGACTGGTTTCTCGAGGCGCATGCTCTTACCAGGATTTGTTCGACTCCTGTATTGCCGACTCAAATACGGGTGAGGTCTCTGATTATTGTCTGACGTTAAGCTGGCCGAATATGGCGCCAGTGCCTATTTCAGAGATTTTCCCTCTGAGCAGTGCGGTTTTCGAAGGCAGTGAATTCCCCGTTCCTCGTATGACGGATAAATATCTTACAACGATGTATGGCGAATGGAAGAAAATTCCGGAGCCGGAAAATCGACATACCCATCTTCCTCTTCTGCTTGACTTTGGGGATGGTGAAGTCTGGACTGCGCAGAATTAAGGATATGAAATCTTTACCAGATGAGGTTATGTAATGAGTTCTTCTATTTGTATTTTCACCCATCATTATCACCCGCAACTTAGTGGAATTGGCAATTTTGTCGATGGTCTCGCTCATGCCCTAGCTGCCCGCGGCGACAGGGTGGTTATCGTTACTAATGATTCAATGCGCGTAGGAGTCGGTCATTCAGTCGAAAACGGTCTCGAGATAATTCGGCTTCCATGTATTTCATTGCTTGATGGAAGGCTTCCTCTTCCCAAAAAAACCGGCGATTATTACCGGCTCCTGCAAAGCCTTGATGATTATGAGTGGGACGGCGTACTTATCAACACGAGGCTTTTCCCCCTCTCACTCGAAGGGCTGAAGTTTGCTGTGGATCATAACACTAGGGCCGTCGTTCTCGACCATGGTTCAGCGTATCTTTCTTTCAATCAGCCATTCCTTGATTATTTTGTGCGCCGATATGAGGATTGGATTACTGATCGCGTAAAGACGTTTGAACCTGATTTCTATGGGATTTCTTCTAAAAGCGTTGAATGGCTTCAGCATTTTAATATCGGTGCAAAGGGCGTAATATCGAACTCAATCAATGCTTCAATTTATAGGAGCATCTCTTCGGGTAGAGATTTCCGATCAGAATTAGGTGTCCCTCAATCATCTTTAGTTGTGGCTTTTGTTGGGCGGTTTATTCCTGAAAAGGGAATTTATTCAATTATTGAGGCAGCTCGCGCAAAGGATATTACCAAGCGTGATATTTGTTTTGTTCTTGCAGGGGATGGTCCGCTGGCCAATGAAGTCAAGGAAGCCTGTTCGTCGAACTTGTTTTGGCTTGGGAGATGTAGCGCAGAGGACATTTCCTCCTTACTTCAGCAAGCAGATGTGCTTTGTCTTCCAACTCGGTCCGAAGGCTTTTCGACGGTACTTCTTGAGGCTTCAGCTTGCGGAACGCCTGCTGTGGTAACAGATGTGGGAGGCGCGCACGAGCTTATTCCAGATGATAGCTACGGCACGATAATTCAGTCCATGTCATCTGATGAGGTGGTTTCGGCATTATGCAGGCTTTTTGATGATCGAAAGCTGCTTTCTCTACAGTCTCGAAACTCTAGGGCCCTTGTTGAAAATCGATATAGCTGGGACGCCACTGCTATAGATGTCGAGAAGGCGTTTTGTATTTGCTAAGTGATACTTGGCTGGCTTTTACTTAGCTTTTGAGTGAAGTTGGATCTAAGACCCGAATTTGTTATTGTCGACTTATCCTATTCGATTTTGTCTTTAGTTGGAGATGCACGTTTTGAATAATCCTGCAATTAAGAAAAGCGAGTACGCGCTTGCCATCTTTGGGCTGGGACTTCTTTTGTTAGCTGTCGCGACATCATTGCACTATAAGAATTTAAATCTATTCATTCTTGAACTCTTTTGCGATGTCGTTGCTGTTGCGTGCTTATATTTGCAACCGAAATCACAGTCGAGCGGTGATGCTATTCGTCAGATAACCGTTCTCGTCGCGTCCAGTATCCTCAGCAGCTTTCTGCTAGTTTTCATCATATTGGCTGGCGCGAAGACGTTTGGCCCCTTCGGTCTTGGTGCATGGAATATCTCAGGTCTGGTTATATGCTTTCATTTAGTTTTAGCGTTCCAGGGAATTGAGCTTTGCTATGGCCTGATGAAGAGCTTCGTAACCTCGGTTAAGAAAACTGATGCTAAGAAGTGTTTCTTTTATTTGGCGGTTTTTGTTGGCTTTGCTGTTTTAATCGCTTTTATTGGCATTCCGCTCGATAAGTCAAAGACGGTGTTGTTCGCGTCTGCTTTGCCCATTACGGTTTTGATCGGATTGATTGCTATTAATGGGGGCATTTCTTATCTGAAGCCCGAACTGTTCGCTTTCGCATGCATTGTCTCAATTGGTCTATCCGTAATTATTTGCTTTCCCGTTACAAATTTTTTGACATGGGATGATGAGGTCCACTATGGAAATGCAAACAGTTTTTCCTACCTCACAAATGCTGAAATAACAAATTCTGACCGAATGATAGTCGAGCAGTTTTATATGGGGGACGGCTTTAGTTTGGATGCAGCTTTGGGTAAGTACCCAATAGATGAAACAAGAGAGTTTAACCGTGGCTCTGTTGAGCAATTGGTCAGAGAGGCTGATAAAAATGATTTAGCTGAAGGTATCGAACGTTTTAATTGTTTTGATAGTGTGGCTCTTTCTAAAATTGCCTATATTCCTTCATCTATCGGCCTTTGTTTGGGTCGCTTGCTTCATCTCCCATTCTCTATCAAATTTGCATTGGGTAAAATTTTTAATTTGTTTGCGTATGCAGTTATCTGCGGAATCGCAATTCGTATAGCCCCTTGCAGAAAATGTCTTTTCACTTGTATTGCGTTGTTCCCGTCTGCTGTGTTAATGGCAGCCAGTTACTCGTATGATCCCTGTGTGATATCGTTCAGTTTGCTAGGAACAGCTCTTTTGTTGAAGATGCTTATTTCTGAAGAGGATATTTCTGCTAAAACGTTCTTCGCATTTCTACTATCTTTTGCAATCGGGTTTGCAGCTAAAGCGATTTATTTTCCCTTATTTGGACTTGCGCTTTTAATTCCTGCAAATAAATATGTTTCAAGCAAGCAAAGACGTATCTTGATTGGTACTGCTCTATTCGTTTGTGCCATTATGATCCTATCTTTCTTGACGCCATATTTCTCATCTGTCGTAAATAATATTTCTGATGCACGTGGTGGCTCCGAAGTCTCTACGGCTGGTCAAACGACGGGAGTGCTTGCAAATCCAGTTGGAACTATAGCTGTAATCTCGAATTTCGTTTTTGGATCGATGCTGACCCCGGCGTTTCTCAATTCAATATCAACGAATATGGCTTATCTTGGGGACGTGTCTAATCTGTTCCCATGGCTTTCGTATCTCCCCATCATGCTGTTTGAAGCTATTTGCATTATTGATAATGAAAAAGATACTAAAATAAAGCTTAGCCGTTGCGGAATTGTTTGGACTTTATTCCTGGTTCTTGCTACTTGCCACCTAGTTGCTTTGGCTCTATACATCGCTTTTACAGGAGTTGGAAGCCAGACAGTTGCGGGTGTCCAAGCGCGATATCTCATACCTTTGATAATACCTTTTGCCTGTCTATTGCTCAGGTTCCCTATTTACTGCGATGAGGAGGTGAAGGCTAAAGTTACAGCCTTTATGCTCGGGGCTCCATTTGCGCTGCTGTATTTTGTGATGTTCGAGCTTCTGTATATCCGTTTTTTCTAAATTAGCGATATAGGTCATGGTTATAGTAGGAGTGGGCAATTAGTTGGATTCGATTGGATCGAATGGGACGGCGTTGAGGGTTCGCTCAGGACATGCGCCCCGTATTTGAGGCAGAACTGCAAGGGGTCCTTTTCCTGCGGTGATGGATGGGGACTCCATGTGTGCCCTAGTTGAGCAAGCTAAATATCTAAGCTTGAGATGTAACTTCCTAATGGTTAGACAGGATACAGTAAACTTAAGTCTGAGTTAAGCTATGCGTTGGACTGTAAGAGTCGCAAATTCTTTGGGCGTCGCTAAGAGCCAACTGTTTTTGGAATGGATGAATCTCGATTGTCTTTTACTTCAACGACATGTTCAAAAGGACATCTGCGTGTTCTCGTAATAATTCCTGCCTATAACGAACAGGAGTGCATTCTCAATACCGTTGCAGCTATAAAAGCTGCGGGTTATGACTATGTCGTAATCAACGACGGCTCACAAGATACAACGCTTGAGCTTTGTCGAGAGCATGGTATCAACATATTGGATTTGCCGCAGAACCTTGGTATCGGTGGAGCGGTCCAAGCGGGCCATAAATATGCCCAGAGATTTGGCTATGATATCGACATTCAGGTTGACGGCGATGGCCAACATGATCCTTCTTATATTCCTGAGCTTGTAAAGCTGATTGAGAGCGGTGCGAGTTTGGCGATAGGCTCTCGATTTCTGGTTGAGACTGATGGTTTTCAATCAACTTTTATGCGTCGTGTTGGAATCAGGTGGCTTTCATTTTTGCTCGAGTTGCTTACGGGTAAGGTGGTCACCGATCCCACTTCTGGCTTTAGGGCCTGCAATAAAGATGCTATCGACCTGTTCTGCAAGAGTTATCCTGATGACTACCCGGAGCCAGAGTCGATTGCTTTGGCTATGAAGCTTGGTCTTCCCGTTATGGAAGCGCCTGTAAAGATGAATGAGCGCCAAGGTGGACGTTCATCTATCGGGGGCTTCTCTTCCGTCTACTATATGGTCAAGGTTACGTTAGCCATTATCCTTGTGTGCTGGGTTCATAGGGGAGACAAATAATGAATCTTATTTTGAGGATTGGTGCGGCCCTCTTTTTCGGCGGATTCCTCGTCTATGTTTTACGTCTCGTGTCCAACGGAAAGATGCTTCTTAAGTACTCTTTGCTGTGGATTTTGATGTGTATGGCGGCCTTGATCTGTGATTTATGTCCTCAGATTATTTATAGTTGCTCAACAGCTATTGGGTTTGTCAACCCGGCCAATTTCCTTTTTTTGGTTGCAATCGTGCTGTTGCTTGCAATCTCTCTGTCTCTTAGCGTTGCCGCGAGTCGTCATGTTTTGGCGATCAAAAACCTTACTCATAGGATTGCCCTGCTCGAAAAAGAGCTTGAGAAAAGGTCTGATCATGAATGAGCTCAATACATGGTTTGATTCAGTTCCTTCGGCTATCCCTCATTAGGGCTCCTAAGTTTGTGCACCATTGATCGCGCTCGACTGCTGGTTGTGGATTGTCTAACAAATAGACAATCCCTATGTTGAGTGTCTTATCGTTTTATCTGGTGCAACGTATCAAGCGAGTTGTCTTGCATATTAATTAATTTGGGAACTGCATCTCTGGGTCGACTGCATCTGGATATTCAAAGGTTAATTTGATTTGGCGAGAAGAGAAAAATGATGAAAAATCGACATCTGAGTTTAATCAGCGTGGTTTGTCTAACATCTATTTGTTTCATCTCTCTTTTATGGCCCGCAATCGCATTTTCATTAACTGAAGATTGCGTGGCTGAAGGCACTGATGGCTCTTTGGTTCAATCGGGTCAGGAAGCATTTGGGACATCAGGTAGCGATCGTTTGACTTTGGATTCCGATAATTTCAAAGCATCTATCGATTCGTCGATATATGAATATACTGGCGATGTGATTACTCCTGATGTCTCTGTTTTGACTGCCAGCGGTTCTGTGCTAGCAAGCGGAATCGATTATGAAGTCACGTATTCAGATAATGTTGCCCCTGGCTGCGCCACTATAAGAGTGAATGGGCTAGGGAATTACGCCGGCGTTACCTCTCAACTGTCGTTCCAGATCGTTCGTTCCTCTGATAATAACATCGCTCTTCCTGGTTCTTGGGCCTACCAAAACGGTAAATGGTGGTGGAGATATGAGGCTGGTGGTTGGCCGTCAAACTGTTTTCTGTCCATTAGAGGGGCGGAGTATTATTTTGATTCCGAAGGTTATGCAGCTACTGGCTGGAAATACTTGAACGATGGCTGGCATTTATTTTCTAACTCCTGTGCACATTTGAAGGGATGGGCTGCCACCGGTGGGCGCTGGTTCTACCTTGACGAGACATCGGGTTCAATGAAGACCGGCTGGGTTTTAATTGATGATAGCTGGTACTATTTGGACAGTTCGGGCGCTATGCAGACCGGGTGGTTACTCCTTGGCAATACTTGGTACTGGCTTGAGCCTTCTGGATTAATGGCTACGGGCTTTAGGCTTGTTAACGGCTCTTTGTATCATTTTTCCGAATCCGGTTCTATGAGCTCCGGTTGGTTTATTAACGATGGGGCATGGTATTGCTCCAACGCATCGGGAGAGATTCGTACCGGGTGGTTTTACAATGGTTCTAGCTGGTATTTGCTAGACCCCAATAATAATGGCGCCATGCTGGAAGGATTTCAAACTGTAAATGGCTCCATTTATTATTTGGATCCGGATAGCGGCGGTGCATTAAAGTGCAACACTTGGGTCTTCTCACAAGATGAAAACGTATATTATGCGTGCAGCAGTGGTGCGATTGTGCTTTCGGGCGTCAAGGACGGCGCGGGTGGAATTAAGCTCAGGGATCCCGAGGGAAAGCCTGTCGCTGGCTGGTATTGGTCCTCAGCTGAACAGGTGTGGTTTTACACAGACTCAGATGGGGTTCTGCAGCGCGGTTGGCGATTCATTGACGGTAGGTGGTATCACCTCGACAACGAATCCGGAGCTATGAATACTGGCTGGTTCCTCGATGATGATGGAACGTGGTACTACCTTATGTCTTCTGGACAAATGGTAAATGGCTGGAACAGAATTGGAGACTCCGAGTATTTCTTTAATGCCTCAGGTGCTTGGGTGGAGCCTGAGCACTCCGCGCGCGCCTCCTTGCAGTCCCAGATCGTTAATCGTTGCCATAGCGTTCCTTCTCCTGGGGCGGGACTGTGCTCGGAGTGGGTTAGCCATGTGTTTTACCCCGTGCTGGGGTCATATCCCAACGGCGACGCATGCGACATGTTCTGGAATTGGTGTTACAGCCGAGATATATCTCAGCTTAAAGTTGGAATGATCGTTGCGGTCCCTACGCATACTCATACAAGTGCTGGTGCCCGCTGGGGCCATATTGCTATTTATATCGGAAACGGTATGGTTATGGATAACATCGGTTACATCAGGACAACATCACTTGCTTGGTGGCTGAACTACTACCACACTACCGCTATACCACAGTGGGGCTGGGTTTTAAATACGCCTTTGGAATGATGCGGATTCTGGCCAGCATGCGGAATCAACGCCTGCTTGTGTATCGAATCACAAACGCTTCTTAACTGTATATCATGTATGGAATGCAATTATTCATAGTAAGGGAATCGAGGGTTGACCCTCGATTCCCTTATCTATTAGTCGCATTTTAATAAGGTTAAAATTAGAAAGCGCAGAATTAAGCTAACACTTTATAAATGATAGTAGCGATTTCCGGGTTCTCCCACGCTGAAATTTGGGTTAATGTACGGATCGCCTTCGACATAGTATTTTGCCCAGCGATAATTCATGTATGCGACTTCTTTGTGGAACCGAATCTGCTTTTCCGTATTGTTTTCAACGCCTCTAGAAATCGACTCGTAGTGATAGAGCTCGACTTCGGGCGTGTATACGATCAGGTCGTTAATCTCGCGTAGCTTTAAGCAAAAGTCAACATCATTAAATGCAACTTGAAGCTCTTCGGTGAAACCTCCGACTTTCTCATATTCGCTACGCTTGGTCATTATGCAAGCTGCAGTGACAGCGCTGAAGTCTTGTTGCGCATCGTTGAGTGCAAAGTAGCCCCAATTATTCCTTGGCATGCTCTGGCAAAGATGTCCCGCCACGCCGCCAGTGACGCATAGGCCCGCGTGCTGAATGGTGTTGTCGGGATAGTAGAGTTTTGCACCGACTGCGCCAACATCCTCACGTGCGCAGATGCCAAGCATGGTCTCGATCCAATTGGGCGTAATTACCTCAGTATCGTTATTCAATAGCAAGAGATAGTCGCCCTTGGCGTGAGCAACGCCAAAGTTCATGAGCTTGGAGAAATTGAATTCGTGTTCCCAAGTTACAAGACGAACGATGTCAGGATATTTTGCTTGCAACTTATCGTAATAATCGAACGTCACCTTTTCTGTGCTGTTGTTTTCGATTATGACGAGCTCGTAATTGTCGTACGTTGATTTCTCAACAATTGATGTAATGCAGTTGTTCAGAATGTCGGCGTGGTCTTTAGTCGGGATGATAATTGACACGAGTGGGTGGGAATCTGGCACAGCGTAGGTTACTTTATATGTAAAGGGACGACGCGCTTGTTCGACCTTCGCATTGAGCCCAAGCCTGTCCAAATGACTCTGGACCGCTTTGATACCTGCGATAGTGGCATACGGCTTGCTATCGGCATTTGCTGCGGTGGAGGTCTCGCTTAGGCGCCAGTGGTATAGAACCTTCGCAACATGATGAACTTTCCTTGCCTTTTCCACGGCGCGGAGAGTCAGATTATGATCCTGTGCTCCATCGAACTCTTTTGTGTTCGGCTCTAGAGTGTCTAGCAGGGACTTACGGATGGTAAGCATGTGGCAGATATAGTTATTGTTTCTGAGCAGATCGATATTGAAATCCGGCTTAAAGAACGGCTGCGCTAACTTTCCATCGGGCATGAGTTTATCTTCATCACAATAAAGAAGATCGACGCCATTATTGTTTTCAATTGCCTCGGCATATGAGAACAACAAGTCCGGTTCAAGAATGTCGTCATGGTCAAAGAAGCTAACGAAATCGCCCGAAGCTACGGCAACGCCTGCGTTTGTGTTTTCGGAAATACCCTTATTTTCGGTAAGATTAATTGACTTAATTCTGTTGTCGCGGGCTGTTTCCTGCTCAACGCGAGCCTTTAGTTCCTGATTGTCAGGGCTTGCATTAACTAGGAGGAGCTCCCAGTTTGCATAAGACTGGTTTTTTACGGATTCGACCATATCGTTAAAAAACGAAATGGGCGTGTTGTAAAGAGGGACAATGATGCTGAATTTCGGAGCGCTATTGAAGACGATTTTTCTCTGCTTCTCCAGTGCGCCAATGGTTGCCTTATGCTCTGTAAACCATTCGGGGTATTCAGGGTCAAACTGCGCATGGGTAAAGAGGAAGTTGGTCTCCTCAAGAAGCAAGCCTAATTTATCAGGCGTTAAGCAGTCAAATGCACTGAATGAAGGGTGATTTTGATCGCCAATTATAAAGTAGTAACGATCAAACGCCTTTGGCATGCGGATCGAGAGCTGTGTTTCAAGTTGTTTTTTCTCGGATGTAAATCCAACACTCGTTACATTTGAGCCGAAGTTGACTATGCTCAGCTCAACCTCATTGAGGAACCGATCGAGGCAGCGAAGTTTGATTTGCGAGTCGTTGCGGTACGGTGTTCTAACCGTGCACCTCAGGATATACTCGTTTGAATCTTCGATGCACTGCCAAAAATCAATCGTCGCCATCTCAAACTCTGAAACGTCATCGTAATTTCTGAGTTTGCTGCACATGTCAGGTTTAATTTTGTAGTTAAGACGCGACTCCCATTTGATGTTCTTGCAATTGAGCGAAAGGGAGTCGCTGCTCAGGTTACGACCGTCTTTGCCGATTTCGCTAAACTCAACTTTAATGGATCGGGTGTCGGGGTCGGGGATTACAAGAACGTATGAGTCTGATTCGCCGTTATTGTCCTTGAATTTTAGAAGAGACAAAGGTAAACGGCGGTCGTCAACCGTTGCCGCTTGAGCTTTTATGCTGGAGCCTTCATGGATGCCTTCTATTTTAAGCTGCTGGTAGATTTTCCAGTTTCCTCTGCATACTCCGGTTGTTTCGACTCGCATTGTTTGCCTTTCGTTTGTTGGACACTGCTCATTGTACTTATTCATTTCCTACCTCGCGATAAATGCAGAAAGAGTTACGTGTTTCTACTGTCCGTTTTAAAGAGAATGAGGAGGAAGCCGCTGCTGGCGCATATAATTTTAATAAATATGTTTGTCTAATCGTTGTTTGCAATTAGCAGCTTTTGCCTAACGATTGTCAACTGAGAGGAATTCTATGAAAGGCATCATCCTCGCCGGCGGGTCCGGCACGCGCCTGTACCCGCTCACGCTCGTGACCTCCAAGCAGCTGCTGCCGGTCTACGACAAGCCCATGATCTACTACCCGCTGTCCACCCTCATGCTGGCGGGCATCCGGGACATCCTGGTCATCTCCACGCCGACCGACCTCCCCAACTTCGAGCGCCTGCTCGGGGACGGCTCGCGCTACGGCGTGAACCTCTCCTACGCCGAGCAGCCGAGCCCCGACGGCCTGGCGCAGGCCTTCACCATCGGCGAGGAATTCATCGACGGCGAGCCGTGCGCCCTCGTGCTCGGCGACAACATCTTCTACGGCAACGGCCTGTCGCGCCACCTGACGCGCGCCGTCCAGAACGCCGAGTCGGGGAGGGCCACGGTCTTCGGCTACCACGTGGACGACCCCGAGCGCTTCGGCGTCGTTGAGTTCGACGGCGAGGGCAGGGCCGTGTCCATCGAGGAGAAGCCCGCGGAGCCCAAGAGCTCCTACGCCGTCACCGGCCTGTACTTCTACCCGGGCGACGTGGCCGCCAAGGCGCATGGGGTGGAGCCCTCCGCGCGCGGCGAGCTGGAGATCACCACGCTCAACCAGATGTACCTGGAGGAGGGGACGCTGTCCGTCGTGACCCTGGGCCGCGGGTACGCCTGGCTCGACACCGGCACCATGGAGAGCCTGCACGAGGCCGCGGAGTTCGTCCGCGCCGTGGAGCACTCCCAGGACCTGCCCGTGTCCGTCCCCGAGGAGATCGCCTGGGAGAACGGCTGGATCACGACCGCCGAGCTCGAGGAGGCGGCCAAGGCCTACGGCAAGTCGGTCTACGGGCAGCACCTGAAGAAGGTCGCCGCCGGCGAGATCGTCAACAGCCCGCGCGAGTACTAATTGCCTGGTGAAAGGGGATGAGTGATGACTGATATTCTGGAGCGCGATGGCCTCTCCGTCGAGCTGCTCTCATCCCTTTCGTACTGAGGAGGCGAGTTGGCTGATGCGTTATCTGGTTGCTAAGTGGTTTTCTAAGCAAGGTTCGTTGGTAATGGCCGTTAAGCCAGGCCAGGAACTTGTCGAGATGATGCGAAGGATAGAGGATCGTTTCGGCATCTCTGACCTTCAGCTCATTAACATCAGTCGTCCTTCCGCATATGGCGAGTATGAACCATTTGAGTTTGTCCATTCTGAGGAACAGCTTGTAAAGCGCCTTGAGCAGCAAGCGAAGTAAGAAGCTGCGTTAGAATTTCATGATAATCGGGCAATTCGAATATGTGTTCGTATTTTCGGTTATAATCTAAGTAGATATTTTTAAGGGAAGGAGGGCATATGGCTACTTCAAGTTTAAAAACACCGATTAGGATGCTCTCTCCTCAGGGCGTAAAGGCGTTGTGCGACGCATATGATGAAGGCGTAACCAAGGATTTGAAGTTCAAGCCATCGCCTTCGGATCCGTCTTTGACGCCAGACATGAAGAAGGCCATCGATTCTTTGTTTAAATCGATGGGCTTCTAGAAATGGCGCTTGTATCGTATTCTTTACTCCAATTACTTAATGCGCGAGGAGAGGACGAGGTTTCGGACGTTCTCTCCTCTTTTCGCTGTGAACGTAACAAGGATATAGAGGATTTTGTTCGTTATAACACGTTTGATTTTAACCTGAGGGGTTTCTGTGCCTCTTATCTTGTATTTGATACAGATGCGGCCGCTTTAGTTGGCTTTTATGCCCTTGCTCTAAAGATTGCCTCCATTCCTGAGAATGTCGTTTCAAAAACAGCTCACAAGAAGTTGGCTTCTTTTGGTGAACTTAGACCAGAAACTGGTTGTTTTGATTTGCCTTGTGTTCTGTTGGCGCAATTTGGGAAAAGCGATTCAGGTATAGGTCGCGTAACCGGTGAAGAACTCATGGCTTTCGTTGAAAAGTCTATTTCTGACATACAGCGTCTTGTTGGCGGAAGGTTTGTGTTTCTGGACTCTGTCAATGAGCCTGGTCTTATTGAGTTCTATAGTCGCATGGGATACAGAGAGTTTGGCATAAGAAACAAACCTGCAGGAGAAGATTCTGATTCTGCTGAAGGCTCATATGTTCAAATGTTTAAGTACTTACATCTCTAGTAGGCGAAAAAAGGAGATTCATGTCTGAGATTTTTGAACCTAAGAACATCATCGTCACGGGCGGCTGCGGCTTCATCGGCAGCAACTTCGTGCACTACGTGGTCGACAACCACCCGGGCGTCCACGTCACCGTCCTGGACAAGCTGACCTACGCCGGCAACCCCGAGAACATCGCGGGGCTGCCCTCCGACCGCGTGGAGCTTGTCGTGGGCGACATCTGCGACGCGGAGCTGCTCGATAGGATCGTCCCCGGCCACGACGCGATCGTCCACTATGCTGCGGAGTCCCACAACGACAACTCCATCGCCGACCCGGAGCCGTTCCTGCGCACCAACGTCGAGGGAACCTTCCGCCTGCTGGAGGCCGTCCGCAAATACGGCGTCCGCTACCACCACGTCTCCACCGACGAGGTCTACGGCGACCTTGCGCTCGACGACCCGGCGAAGTTCACCGAGGAGACGCCGTATCACCCGAGCAGCCCGTACTCGAGCACCAAGGCGTCCTCCGACATGCTGGTCCGCGCCTGGACCCGCACCTACGGCCTGCGCACGACCATCTCCAACTGCTCCAACAACTACGGACCCTACCAGCACGTGGAGAAGTTCATCCCGCGCCAGATCACGAACATCATCGACGGCGTGCGCCCCAAGCTCTACGGCCGCGGCGAGAACGTCCGCGACTGGATCCACACCGAGGACCACTCCTCGGCCGTCTGGGACATCCTCACGAAGGGCCGCATGGGGGAGACCTACCTCATCGGCGCCGACGGCGAGAAGAACAACATCACGGTCCTGCGCATGATCCTCGAGGCGATGGGCCGCGACCCCGAGGACTTCGACTGGGTCGCCGACCGCCCCGGCCACGACCGCCGCTACGCCATCGACTCGACCAAGCTCCAGCGCGAGCTGGGCTGGAGGCCGGCGCACACCGACTTCGCCGAGGGGCTCAAGCAGACGATCGACTGGTACGTCGCCAACGAGCCCTGGTGGCGCCCGGCCAAGGAGGCCACCGAGGCACGCTACCGCGCCCAGGGGCAGTAGGCCGGACCCCGGCGAACCGCACCGCGGGGGGGGGGGGGGGGGGGGGGGGGGGGGGGGGGGGGGGGGGGGGGGGGGGGGGGGCGGGGNNNNTCGCGGGGCCGCAGGGCATGGGGATGATCCTGCGTCCCCGCGCGGGCGCCCCCGGTTACCCAACCTCTTCGATAGGAGCTTTTCCCACATGGCAGACATCGCATTCGAGAAGGACCTCTCCGTCGCCGAGACCGGCATCGAGGGCCTGAAGGTCGTCGACCTCGCCGTCCACGGCGACTCGCGCGGCTGGTTCAAGGAGAACTGGCAGCGCGCCAAGATGACCGCCCTGGGCATCCCCGACCTCAGGGTCGTCCAGAACAACATCTCCTACAACGACAGCCGCGGCGTCACCCGCGGCATCCACGCCGAGCCCTGGGACAAGTTCATCTCGGTGGCCCGAGGCTCGGTCTTCGGCGCCTGGGTCGACCTGCGCGAGGGCAGCGCCACCTACGGGAAGGTGTTCACCTGCACGCTCGACCCGAGTAAGGCCATCTACGTCCCGCGCGGCGTGGGCAACTCCTTCCAGGCCCTGGAGGACGGCACCGCCTACACCTACCTGGTGGACGCCCACTGGTCGCTGGAGCTCAAGAGGACCTACACCTTCGTGAACCTCGCCGACCCCGAGCTCGCCATCGAGTGGCCGATCCCGCTCGATGAGGCCACCGTATCCGAGGCCGACCTCAACCACCCGATGCTGAAGGACGTCGTCCCGATGGCGCCGAAGCGCACCCTCGTCACCGGCTGCGACGGCCAGCTGGGCCATGCGGTGCGCAAGCTCGCCGAGGAGCGCGGCGTCGCCAAGGACTTCGACTTCTGCGACATCGACACCTTCGACATGTCCGACCCGGAGGCCTACTCCCGCTACGACTGGTCGCTCTACGGCACCGTCATCAACTGCGGTGCCTACACCGCGGTCGACAGGGCGGAGACCCCCGAGGGCCGCGTCAACGCCTGGAAGGCCAACGCGACCGGCCCCGCCCTGCTCGCCCGCACCTGCTCCGAGCACGGCATCACCCTGGTCCACGTGTCCTCCGACTACGTCTTCGACGGCACGGCCGAGGTCCACACCGAGGACGAGCCCCTCAGCCCGCTGTCCGTCTACGGCCAGACCAAGGCGGCCGGCGACATCGCCGTGGCCGGCTGCCCGCGCCACTACATCATGCGCTCCAGCTGGGTCATCGGCGAGGGCCATAACTTCGTCAAGACCATGAAGGGGCTCTCCGACCGCGTCGCCGACCCCGAGGACAATCTCGCGCAGGTCACGGTCGTCGACGACCAGCTGGGCCGCCTGACCTTCACCCGCGACATGGCCGAGGCCATCTTCCACGTGCTGGGCACGCACGCCCCCTACGGCACCTACGACTGCACCGGCTCCGGCGCCGTCAGGTCCTGGGCGGACATCGCCCGCGCCGTCTTCGAGGCCGCCAACGGCAACGGCGAGAGGGTCGTGCCGGTTTCGACCGCCGACTACTACGCGAACGCCGCCGGCCCCGTCGCCCCGCGCCCGGTCCACTCGGCGCTCGACCTGTCCAAGCTCGAGGCTGCAGGCTTCCACATGCCCGACTGGGAGGAAGAGCTGGGGGAGTACCTCAAGACGCTCTAGCCGTTATTAACTTTTCGAGAGAAAAAGCCGCCGCTTGTTAACGGCGGCTTTTCTTATGCCTGGCGTATAGACCCGCTGCAACAAGGGCGGCGGCGGTCGCCAGACTCACTGCAAGCCCCGCAAGGGCGCCCGGAGTCTTGTAGGTCATCACGATCTTATTCGCGCCTTTCTGCATGTTAAGGGACGACAAGCCCTTATCGGCGGCGGGCGTTAGTTCTGCGGCGGTTCCGTTTACCGTTGCGTTCCAGCCCTCATCGTACGGAACGCTCAACAGCAGGTTGCCGTCATCCTTGGCGGTATACTCGCCTTCGATCCTTCCGTCCTCAAAAACCGTCGTAATAAACTCGCTCGCCTTAAGCTCGTTAATAATCTGCTCGAAAACATCCAGATTGAGGGCGTAAAAGACCGGCTCATTGTCTTGGGGCATGTCTGTATAGCCCTCTGCGACTCCGATTGACACCGTATGCTGGCTCGGGGTGTCCGATGCATCCGCAATCTGGCGGATATTATTGTCGAATCTCCAGGCCTCGTTTTCGATTGCTCGCTGGTCGATGGTAAGGGCGACGGGCCAATAACTGCCGGCGGTCGCATCTTTGTTGATGTAGAGATACCCGATGGAGCTTGCCGGAAGAGTAACGCTCCATTGCTTTAAGCTATCGCTATTCTCCGTGCTCGCGGCCTCGATCTTGGTATAGAGCTCGACCTTGCGGCCTAGGATTTTGCTGTAGAGGTCGTTCTGCTTTTCGAAGGGGTTCTCGCTCTTCAGCGTGCTGTTTTGGATATCGCTTGAGGCTGCGACGCCAATGCTGAGCGCATAGGGGTTCTCGTACACCGAGCTTGTGGAGTCGGCCTGATTCGTCTTGGCCGAAACGTATCCTGCAGGCGCGTTTTCAGGAATGGCGTACTTAACTCCCAATAGGGCATCGACGGCGAGAATGGGCTCGGCATAACGGGTCGAGAATTCGCCGACGCTGCTGTATCCAAGGGAGTTGAGCAGTGCGATGGCCTGCGGGTTGTTGGCAGACGAATACGAAGACAACTGGTTGTACCCAAGCGCTAGGCCTTCGTTGAGGGCGGCGCTATCGGCACGCGTGGTCGTTCGATCGATGCGGTAGAATGACGCAGAATCCTGGTCTTGAATGGCTGTGATCGTGTTGGTTGCGGTGGCGACATAGGTGCTGTTGGCTTCTTCGGAATAGCCTGCGTACAGTTGGTTCCACATCACATGGGCGTTGATAAACAACTCAATTGCGGTGATTGTCAGGATTGGTAATACGACGGCTGGTCGATAGGCATGACGAAATTTGGGCTGGCCCTCGAACACCTGCAACGAATAGCCCGCTGCCCACAGCGCAAAGAAGCTCAGCAAGAAAGTCGTGCGCGAATAGAATCCGTTGGGCACGCGCATGCCGCACCAGATGTACTCGAGCGGGCTCAAAACGGAGCTGGCGACCAGGATTATCGTGACGACGAGCGTTGCGATGCGTGTCTTGATCGAAACCGTGCGGTTAAACAGCAGGCTCACCGCGAGCAGCATCATGATGACGCCGCAATAGAACTGCGGTGTACTATCGTTGTTCACCCACATGCCAGGGAGAAAGCCCCTGATGAGCGATTTGAGGCTGGTTTTAAGCAGCGGCCCGAGGGCTAGGACGGGGCCGCCCTTGGACATGGCAAGGATGGTCGGCAAAAAGGTCCAAGCGGACAGAAGTAGCCCGAGCACGATGGCGCCTGCGAATCGCAGGGCCCGATCGAGCATGAGCTTCCAGCTAAAACCTTCTTCTGCAACATAATCGACAAATTCGACCAATACGAAGATGCAGAGGAACAGGATGCTGATGTAGGCCGTATACCAGCAGAACATGACATTGAGCGCCGTTGTGATGACGAGGCGGATCATGCACTGCTTGCGGATGAGCTCGTGGCATCCGTAGGCGCAGATGGGCAGCAGGATCAGGCAATCAATCCAGAGTGGGTTGCGCAGGTTGCTGATGGTCCAGCTGCAAAACGTGAACGAGAGGGATAGCAAGAATGCGGCGGGCTTGGAAAGGTCAAAGCGCTTTTGCACATACCAAGCGCTGCTGATGTGGATGCAGCCAAGCTTGAGCGCGGTTATGGCAAATACGAAGAGCGTCAGCTTGTCTGCGGGAAACAGCACGCAGAGCAGGTTGAAGGGGCTGGCGAGGTAGTAGCTATAGAGCCCCCATGTGTTCATACCGAGGCCCTGTGAGAAGGAATAGCGAAGGTTTGCCTCGCCTAAAAGGACGCGGCGAAACCACGCGAAGAAGTCGATGTATTGGTATTTGAGATCGTTGGTGAGAAACGAGTTGTCGCCAAAGGGGTAGACATGCCCCGCCTCTGCAAGTGCGACAAAAAATGCGATGGGAAACGTGAAGCAGGCGGCGTAGAACGCCACATTCTTGAGCGTGCTGTTATTGGGCCGTGTCATCAGATTCCTCGTTGGATTCTCGAATGATATAGATGGGGCGGTGCTTGGCCTCCAAGTAGGCTTTTGCTAGGTACTCGCCAATGATTCCCAGGCACAGGAGCTGCATGCCGCCAAACAGCGTAATGAGGCAGGCAAGGGAGGGCCATCCGCCTACGGGATCGCCCCAAACAAGCGTTTTGACCAGGATGACGATAAATCCCATGATGGCGATGAGGCAGAAGACGATACCCGTGAGGGCGGCGAGGGAGAGCGGCGCCGTGGAAAACGCGACGATGCCGTCGATGGAATAGAGGAGCAGCGACCAAAAGCTCCACTTGGTCTCGCCCGCGACGCGGTTGACGTTTACGTAGGGGAGCCATTTGGTCTTGAAGCCCACCCAGCCGTAAATGCCCTTGGAGAATCGGTTGTATTCGCCCATGGAGATGATGGCGTTGACCATAGGTCGCTTCATGAGCCTAAAATCGCGTGCTCCGTCGACGATGTCGGCCTTGGAAATGCGGTTGATGATCTTGTAGAACATACGGGCACAGAACGACCTGATGGGAGGCTCGCCTTCGCGGGTGGTCCTGCGTGTGGCGACGTTATCGTAGTCTTCGGTCTGCAAGATTTCGTACATCTGCGGCAGGAGCGAGGGCGGGTCCTGCATGTCGGCATCCATGGTGGCGACATAGTCGCCCTTTGCGTGCTGGAGTCCGGCGAGTAGTGCCGCCTCCTTGCCAAAGTTGCGCGAGAAAGAGTGCCAGCGGATGGCGTATGGATGCGCCGCCGCGGCTTCCGCCTTCATGACGGCGAGCGTTTTGTCTGCCGAGCCATCGTCGATGAGGACGGCTTCAAAGGAGATGCCGGGGTCTTGCCGGGTCATGATGCGAACGACGCCATCGAGCTCTTTGAGAAAGATCGGAAGTGATTCCTGCTCGTTGTAACTCGGTACGACGATGGAGATGAGCGGCATGGTGGTTTACCTCTCGCTTGGCTTGGAAGTAGGGTGGCCGGGCTGGTCGTCGTAGGCGTATTTGCTGTACACGTTGACCTCCCACTGCTTTTTTTCGACCTTTGCCACGGAATCGAGGATGAAGCCGGTCGCAAGGCTCAGACCGCACAGGAACATAAACGACGCGGCGAGCATGGCGGTGGGGAAGCGCGGAACGAGGCCGGTCTGGAAATACTCGACAACGATGGGCATGCCCAAGGCGAGGCCGATCACCGCAAACAGAAGCGCGACGAGGCTGAAGAACTTCAGCGGGCGGTAGTCCTTGAACAGCGTGCCGATCATCGCAACGACTTTAATGCCGTCGCTCACGGTATTGAGCTTGGACTCGGAACCTTCCGGACGGTCGCGGTACTCGATGGGCACATCTTTGATGCGCCAGCGGTGGTCGACGGCGTGGATCGAGAGCTCGGTTTCGATCTGGAAGCCCTCGGAAAGCACAGGGAAGGTTTTAACGAACGGGCGGCTCATGGCGCGGTAGCCGGTCATGACGTCATCGAAGCTGTAGCCATAGATCCACTTGATCATGGAGCGGACCAAATTATTACCAAAGCCGTGGAAGGCACGCTTGTTTTCCTCGGCATAGGTGCCATTTGAGAGACGATCGCCTACGGTCATGTCGGCTGTGCCGTTAAGGATGGGCTCGCAGAGGGCTTTGGACGCCTCGGCGGGGTAGGTGTCGTCTCCGTCGACCATCAGGTAGCAATCGGCGTCGATGTCGCGAAACATCTGGCGGCATACGTTGCCCTTTCCCTGACGGGGCTCAAAGCGGACCGTGGCGCCGTGTTCGGTGGCGATGCGTGAGGTATCGTCCGACGAGTTGTTGTCATAGACATAGACCGTCGCTTGCGGAAGCTCGCGGTGAAAGTCGTCGATGACTTTGCCGATCGTGAGCGCTTCGTTGTAGCAGGGGATGATGACGGCGATGGATTCAGAATTCACTCAATGCTCCTTATACATTCAATCCTTGAAAGTATAGCCGTTTGGGCTTGGCATCCTAAGATGTGGGTTAGTTCTCCAGTTTTGTTGCGCGAATCGTTTGCATGGCCGTCGGGTCTATACTGTTCGTTTGTCAACGATTACGAGTAAAGGAGTTGCATCCGTGTCGGATCAGACAAAGCAACAAGAAACTCGCAGTCTGCCTGCGACGTTTGCTAAGAACGAATTTGAGAAGGATGCGTTTATCCTTCGTCAGCTGGTTACCAAGGATTTTAAGATCAAGTATCGCCGTAGCGTTCTGGGCGTCGCATGGTCGGTTCTCAACCCGCTGCTGATGATGATCGTCATGGCCATCGTGTTCTCGACGATTTTTGGCCAGGGCCGCAATGGATCAATGACGCCCGAGATGTACCCGCTGTACTTGATCGTGGGTAACGTTACCTTTGCCGTCATGTCCGAGTCCACGAACCAGGCCCTAACGTCGATCGTGGGTGCTGCCCCTCTGCTCAAGAAGGTTAAGGTGCACCGCTGGGTCTTCCCGGTGCAGAAAGTGCTTTTCTCGCTGGTGAACTTTGCCTTCTCGCTGGTCGCCGTCGCCATCGTCATGCTGTGGTTCCGCGTTATGCCTTCTTGGCACCTGATTCTGCTGCCGGTTTGCCTGCTGCTGCTTATGTGCTTCTGCATGGGCCTGGGCATGATGCTCTCTGCCCTTACGGTCTTTTTCCGCGACGTTATGCATCTGTGGAGCGTAGTCATTACGGCGTGGACTTATATTACGCCCATCTTCTGGACGACTGACTATATTGCGCAAATGCCGCATCTCGTGCGTATCTTGATGTATGCGAACCCCATGTACAACTACCTGCAGTTTATGCGCGATATCTTTCTGTTCCAAACTACGCCCTCGCTTATGACGTTTGGTATGTGCGCTGCTTGGGCGGTCCTTGCGCTTGTTATTGGCTATACCGTGTTCCATAAGTCCGAGCGCAAGTTCATCCTCTACATCTAAGGAGTGCTGTGATGACTGAATCTGTTGTTGATTACAGCGAGCAGCCTCTGGCTGTCGAGGTCGACGACGTCACCATGATCTTTAACATGGCGTCCGAGTCGCTGACCAACCTCAAGGAGTACTTCATCAAGCTTGCCAAGCACGAGTTGTTCTTTGAGGAGTTTAGGGCGCTTAAGCATATTTCGTTTGATATTCATCGTGGCGAGGTCGTGGGTCTGGTTGGCACCAATGGCTCCGGCAAGTCTACGATGCTCAAGATTATCGCTGGCGTGCTTGAGCCAAGCGAGGGCAGCGTTAAGGTGCACGGTAACATCGCGCCGCTGATTGAGCTTGGTGCCGGCTTTGATCCCGAGCTGACCGCCCGCGAGAACATCTATCTGAACGGCGCCCTGCTCGGCTATACCAAGGAGTTCATCGACGTCAACTTTGACGGCATTATCGAGTTCGCTGAGCTTCAGAACTTTGTCGACATGCCGCTTAAGAACTTCTCCTCGGGCATGGTTGCGCGTATTGCCTTTGCAATCGCGACGATTACCGAGCCCGATATTCTGATCGTTGACGAGACGCTGTCCGTCGGTGATGTGTTCTTCCAGCAGAAGTGCGAGGCCCGCATCCAGCACTTTATCCAGAGCGGCGACGTGACGGTTCTGTTCGTTTCGCACTCCATGGAGCAGGTTGAGCGCATCTGCCAGCGTGCCGTTTGGATTGAGAAGGGTGACCTTCGCATGGATGGCCCGGTCGATGAGGTCTGCAAGGCGTACCGCGAGCAGTTCAACTAGGTTATAATTACTTGCGCCTGACAGGCTTGCGCTTGCTTGGGTGTGCGGTTATATGCTCCATTAGCTCAGTTGGATAGAGCAGGGGACTTCTAATCCCAAGGTCGACGGTTCGAATCCGCCATGGAGCACCATCGTTTATTAAGCCCGGACCGCTTGGTGGTCTGGGCTTTTTTCATCTTGTGTGCTGCGGTTTTGAAGGGTTCGCCATGGGAAACAAAAGGCTCGACTGGATCGATATTGCAAAGGGGATTGCAATGATTTTGGTCATTGTGGGGCACACCGTCCCAAATCCTTCTCCCTTGCGGCACGCGATCTTCTCGTTTCACATGCCGGTGTTCTTTTTTCTTGCCGGGTATACGTTTAGGCCGAAGCCGTGGCGCGAGCTGCTGAGCGGATCGGTGCCGCGTCTTCTGGTGCCATATCTTGTTCTTGCCTTGGCGTGGCAGATGCCGACTTTTTTGATGAGCGGCGCTTCTTTGACGGGCGGTACGCTGGTTGCGGAACTTGAGACGATTCTGTTTGCCTCTGGCGTTGATGTGCCTGGGTTTGGTGTTGCCGCCGTTGGCATGGCATGGTTTCTAGCGGCGCTGTTTACGTCGCGCCTACTGTTTAATGTACTTGTGCGGCTGTTTGATCGCCACGGGATTGGGGCTGTTTGGCAGGGCGTTGTCTGTGCCGCGATTGCCTTTTGCGGTTTGAGCGTGTCTCGCTATTTTGGTGTTTACCTGCCGCTCGATTTGGATCTGAGCTGCTATATTGTGCTGCTGATGTGGGTTGGCTATACGGCACGCCAAAGGGGGCTCGAGCCGAGCGTGGGCAAGCCCCTGCTGTTTATTGGAGTCGGTGTCGCTTGGCTTGTCCTTGCCGCGCTGAGTGGGCTTGAGCTTTCGAGCCGCCGCGTGGATGGGTTTGTGGTTGCGACAGTTGCCGCTCTTGCCGGCAGCTACTGCGTGTGCTGGGTTTCCATAGCGCTGGAGAAGTTGAAAGACGTGCCGGTTTTGGGGTCCTTTGAACAAGCGCTCGTGTTCTGCGGACAGGCCAGTCTTGCCATCTTTGCAATCCACGCGGTCGATTGGTTTATTCCTTGGCAGACCATGCCTCTGCTTATGACGCTGCCAGCATCGTGGCTCTTCGCGTCAATTGTGCGTTGCGCCTGCGATATTGGATTGGCGTACGTGATCAAGAAGGCGTAATTAAAAGCGGGGAGGACCAAGTTGGTTCTCCCCGCTGTCATTTATTCGGTAGTGTTGCAGGCTTACTTTTCGAGATGCTTTTTCAGCAGCTCCAACGCGTGGGCGTAGCCTTGGAGGCCTTCGCCGGTGATGGTGGCGAAGCAGGCCAGGCGGGCGTAGCTCACCTGGCGGAAGTCCTCGCGCGTCTCGACGGCGCTGATGTGGACCTCTACGGCGGGGATGGAGACGGCCTTGAGGGCGTCGAGGATGGCCACGCTCGTGTGCGTGTAAGCCGCCGGGTTGATGACGATGCCGTCGACCTTGCCGTATGCCTCCTGGATCTTGTCGACGATGCCGCCCTCGTGGTTGGACTGGAAGACCTCGACCTCGTCAAAGCCCTGCGCGGCGCCTGCCTCCTTGCAGATCTGGACCAGGCGGTCGTAGTTGTCGCTGCCGTAGATGCCAGGCTCGCGAATGCCGAGCATGTTGAGGTTGGGGCCGTTGATGACGAGTGCTTTCATGGTTGCTTCCTTTGTGGTTGGGCGGGCGGAGAGGCGAAATGAAAAACCACCATAAAGGTGCCTGTCCCCTTTGTGGTGGTTTTGGTTAGAGAGCGGGTGGAAGGGTGTCGAGGAGGGCAGCCGCGGTGTTGGCGGTGCAGTCCCGTGAGTCGATGATGTAGTCGGCCCAGGCGCGGTAGCGCGGCATACGCTGCTCGGCGAGCTTATCGATGCCGTCGCGGGCGGTGATGGGGCGTCCCTTGTGGGCGAGTTCGTCAAGCTTACGGTTGAGCATCACGATCTGACTGTTCTGGTGCAGCAGCGGGTAGTTCTCGTCTCGCGTGACCACGCCGCCGCCCGTGGAAAGCACCAAGCCGCTGCGCTTGGAGACGTCGGCCAGCGCCGCTGTCTCCTGCTTGCGGAAGGCCGCCTCGCCGCGCTCGACGATATAGTCGGCGCAGGGCATGCCCAGGCGCTCCTCGAGGGCGCGGTCCAGGTCGATGTGCTCGCGACCCGTGAGCAGGGCGATCTGCTCGCCTACGTGGGTCTTGCCCGAGCCCGGCATGCCGATCAGCGCGATGTTCTGCTCGCGGCGGGACAGGCGCTCCGTTACGTCCAGAATGCGCTCGCGCGGGGTAATCTGGCCGGTATAGCGCTCGACAGCCTGTGCCGCCTGGGCCACGAGCATCAACAGGCCGCCGATGAAGGGGATGCCGCGGCGCTCGGCCTCGAGCATCAGGCCCGTGCGGGCGGGATTGTAGACAATGTCGATAACGCCCTCGAGCGCATCGAGCCCTTCGAGCGTGCAAGGCGCGTCGGGGCAGTGGGGGAACATGCCGGCGGGCGTGCAGTTAACGAGCAGCGCGGTATCGAATTGCTGCGCGATGTTGTCGTAGTTGACTTCGCTCGTGCGGCCCACGGGCACCACGATGGCGCCCAGGTCGCCGAGCACCATGCTCGCCGTGGTTCCGGCACCGCCGGTGGCGCCGAGCACGAGGGCCTTCTTGCCGGCAAGCTCTATGCCCAACTCCTCGACCAGGCACTGAAAGCCGAAGTAGTCGGTGTTGTCGCCACGCAGGCGGCCGTCGGTCAGGCGCGTGATGGTGTTGACGTTGCCCATGCGCTCGGCCAGCGGACTCAGCTCGTCCAGGTATTCCATGACGGCGCGCTTGTAGGGGATGGTCACGTTGGTGCCCTCCCATTCGTCGCCCGTCATAAAGGCCTCGAGGTCCTCGGGCTCGCGCTCAAATCGCACGTACTCGAGCCCCGCGAGCTCCTTGTAGATGGTCGGGGTGTAGCTGTGGCCCAGCACGCGGCCCAGCACGCCGTAGGGGCGGGTTGCGGCGGCATCGGTCATCTAGAGCACCTCCGTGTAGCTGCCAAAGTAGGTAATGCTCTCGCAGACGTCGTCGATGGAATCGAGCAGGTCGTCGAGGGCCCTGCTGCCAAAGGGGCAGTCCAGGTCAAAGTAGAACATAAACTCAAAGTCGCGGCCGGGGATGGGGCGGCTCTCGAGCTTGATGAGGTTGATGTTGAGGGCGTAGAAGCGCTCGAGCACGCGGTAGAGTGCGCCCGGCTCGTTGGTCGTAGTGATCATGAGCGAGGTGCGGTTGGCACCGGGATAGACGCGCGGCTCGCGGCTGATGACGACAAAGCGCGTGTAGTTGTTGTCCGAGTCCTGGATGTTGGGCTCCAGTATCTCCAGGCCATACAGCGCGGCGCAGCTGCGCGAGGCGATGGCGGCGACGTCGGCGCGCTCGGAGTTGGCAACCATCTCGGCCGACATGGCGGTGTTGGGGTACTTGGTGGCGTGCAGGTTTCGGTTCTCGATATAGCCGGCGCACTGGGCAATGGCTTGGCCGTGGCTGTAGACCTCGTGCACGTCGGCGAGCTTGGTGCCGGGCTTGACGAGCAGGTTGTGGTCGATCTTGAGGCGAAGCGAGCGCACGATGTGGAAGTCGAACTGGGCGAGCAAGTCGTAGACGGCGTTGACCGAGCCGGCGGTGGAGTTTTCGATGGGCAGTACGCCAAACTCGCAGAAGCCGTCGCGCACGGCGCGCATAACGCCCTCAAAGGTCTCGAAGAACGCGATATCGGGCACATCGAAGAGCTTACACGCGGCGATCTGGCTGTAGGCGCCCTCGACGCCCTGGCAGGCGACGCTAGCCGTCTGGGGGAAGGGTGTGTTAAAGGGTGATTCCGTGGCATGGGCCTTTTGCGAGACGGTGATGCCCTTGAGCTCGTTGATGTAGCGCTGCTGCTCGGCCTTGCTCATGCTCATGAGGAGACGGAACAAGGCGATGGTTTGGGCCTCGTAGCGCTCGGGCACGCGGCCGGCGAGGTTGTTGAGCTTGGAGCGTTCGCGGGCGGGGTCGAAGACGGCCTTGCCCATCTCGATCTTTGATTTGGCGACCTCGGTGGCAATGTCCATACGCTCGACAAAGCTGTTGAGGAGCGTGGTGTCGATGCCATCGATGGCCTGGCGAATATCGGCAAGGTCCATGGAGGCCCCTTTCACGTAATGGCAGAGTTGACGGGCAACTCAGGTGAGGCGGGTTAGAGCTGGGCGGCGTCCTCGAGGAGGGCGTCCCAAATCGCGAGGGCGGCGGCTGCCTCGGCTACGGGGACGGCGCGCGGGACGATGCAGGGATCGTGACGGCCGTGGACCGAGAGCTCGGCATTTTCCATGACGTCCATGTCCACGGTCTGCTGCTCGCGACCGATTGAGGGCGTCGGCTTTACGGCCATACGCCACATGACGGGCGCGCCGGTGGAAATGCCGCCCAGGATGCCGCCGGCGTTATTGGACTCGACCTCAATCTCGCCGGTCTCGGCATCGATGCGATACGGATCGTTGTTCTCGCTGCCACGCATGACGGCCACGGCAAAGCCCATGCCAAACTCCACGCCCTTCACGGCGGGAATGCCAAACGCGATTTGCGCGATGCGGTTCTCGATGCCATCGAACATGGGGTCTCCGATGCCCGCAGGAAGCCCGTAAATGCCGCATTCCACGATGCCGCCGATGCTGTCGAGTTCGTCGCGCGCGGCTAGGATTTCCTCGCGCATGCGGCCGGCGGCGGCGGCGTCAATGCATGGCAGATCGTTCGTAAGGATCGCCTTGCGGTCGGCCTCGCGATAGACCATGTCGTCCATGGGCAGGTCGGAGATGCCGCCGATCTGCGCCACGTGCGCCATGACCTTAATGCCGCGGGCCTCTAGTGCCTGCAGCGCGATGCCGCCGGCGATGCACAAGGGGGCCGTCAGGCGGCCGGAGAAATGCCCGCCACCGGCGACATCGTGCATGTTGTGATACTTCACGCGCGCAGGGAAGTCCGCATGTCCCGGACGGGGTTTGCGGCGCAGCTCGGAATAGTCCTTGGAGCGCGTGTTGGTGTTCTCGATAATCGCGGCGATGGGTGCGCCGGTGGTGTGTCCATCGACCACACCGGCAATGATATGCGCGGTATCGGCCTCGCGGCGCTTGGTCGCGGTCTCGTCGCGGCCGGGTGCACGACGGTCCAAAAAGGCCTGCAGCTGCCCCTGGTCAACAGCGATGCCCGCCGGAATGCCATCGAGGGAGCAGCCGATGGCGGGGGAGTGCGACTGGCCGAAGATGCTTACGTGCAAGACGTTGCCAAAGGTCGAGGACATGCTATTCCTCCTCGAGTGTGACCTTGCCGCCCAGCAGGCGGTAGTGGTCGAAGAAATCGGGATAGGACTTGTTGACGGCCTCGGCGCCGTGAATCACGACCTCGCCGGTGGCGCGGCTCGCGGCGATAGCGGCCATCATGGCGATGCGATGGTCGTTGTGCGAATCGACCTCGCCGCCGGTGAAGGCATCGACACCCTTGATGATGAGGTCATCACCGGCAATGCGCACCTGCGCGCCCAGCGCGGTGAGCTCGCGGGTGGTGGTGACCAGACGGTCGGATTCCTTGATGCGCAGACGGGCGCAATCGCGGATAAAGGTGCGGCCCTGTGCCAGCGAGGCCACGGCCGAGATGACGGGCACCAGGTCCGGAATGTCGTGGGCACTCATCTCAAAGCCGGCGAGCTTGTCGGACTGCACGGTGGCGGCGTTGGTGGAGCGCACGATGCGGGCGCCAAAGCGCGAAAGCGCGGCAAGCACGTTACGGTCGCCCTGTGCGGAGCTTAGCGACACGCCCTCGACGGTGATTGGGTCGGTGCCGATGGCGCCGGCGCACAGCCAAAAGGCGGCGTTGGACCAGTCGCCCTCGACGGCTACGCTGCCGGGCGTGCGGTACGAGCCACTGCTCACGCGGAAGTTCGTGACCTCGGGCTGGCCGTCCTTGGCCGGAATGCGCTCGACGTTGACCTCGACGCCAAAGGCCTTCATGGCCTGTATCGTCAGGTTGATGTAGGGGCGGCTCTCGATGAGGCCGGTTACCTGCACGCAGGAGGGCTGGGCCAGCAGCGGGGCTGCCAGCAGCAGGCCCGAGATGTACTGCGAGCTCACGTTGCCCGGAAGCACAAAGGTGCCCGGGCGCATGCGGCCGCTCGTCTTGAGCGGAAAACCGCCCAGACCCTGTAGGTCGCAGCCGGCGGCGATGATCTCGTCCGAGAGCGGGGAGAGCGGGCGGGCGCCCAGGCGGCCCTGGCCTACGAAGGTGGCATCCGCACCCAGCGCGCAGGCGACAGGCAGCATAAAGCGCAGCGTGGAGCCACTTTCACCGCAGTCAAGCGTGCCGCCGGCAAGGGCCTTGAGCAGACCAAACTCAACACTCTTCATGGTGGGGTGGACCTGGAAGCCGTCCTCGACGGTCTCGATGCGAGCACCCAGTGCCGTAAGGCAGCGCACCGTGGCCTCGATGTCGGCGCAGGTGGTGTTGCAGGTGACGTGCGTCTCGCCGTTGGCAAGCGCAGCGCAGATGATCAGGCGATGCGCCATCGACTTGGACGCGATGGCGGGAACGGTGCCCTTGAGCGAGGACGGGGTGATGCGGGCTAGCATGCGGATGCGTCTCCCTTCTGGCCGAGGCCCTCGGCAATGAGTTCGTGGAAAGTGGAAAGCGGCGTGCGGTCGATGCTGCAGCGGCCAATGCCGTGCGGAATCACCAGATCGATGGTGTCGCCCGCGCGCTTCTTGTCGTGGAGCGCCTCGGCAAAGACGGCATCGGCATCTAGGTCGCAGCGGGTCTTGAGGCTATGGCGGGCGCAGAGTTCCTCAAGACGACCGGGAAGGGCAGCATCGCAAACGCCGTGCAGGGCCGCGGCGCGCGTGATGATACCCATGCCGATCGACACGCAGTTGCCGTGTCCCAGCTCAAAGTGCTCGCAGGCCTCGACGGCATGTCCGGCACTGTGTCCAAAGTTGAGGAGCTTGCGCTGGTTGGTTTCGCGCTCGTCGGCGACGACCACGGCGCGTTTGATGTCGATATTGCGGGCAATGATAAGCGCCACGCGAGCCACGTCCTGGTTGAGCAGATCCAGCGTGAGCGGGGTCTTCTCCAGCTCGGCGAAAAGCTCCGGGTCGGCGATTACGGCGTGCTTGACGACCTCGCCGCAGCCGTCGGCGAACTGCTCGGGCGTGAGGGTGGCCAGGCACCCCACGTCGGCGATAACCACGCTCGGCTGCCAAAAGGCGCCGGCCAAGTTCTTGCCGGCAGCCAGGTCTATGGCGGTCTTGCCTCCCGCCGACGAATCCACCATGGCGAGCAGGCTCGTGGGGATCTGCACAAACTTGCAGCCGCGCATGTAGGTGGCGGCCACAAAGCCCGCCACGTCGCCCACGACGCCGCCGCCGAGTGCCACGATCACGTCGGAGCGCGAAAGCTCGTGCTCGGCCACAAACTCCAAAATGGCAACGTAGGTCTCGGCGCGCTTATGGGCCTCGCCAGCCTTGAAGGTGCAGATGCTCACCTCGTAGCCTGACGCCTCCAGGCTCTGCTTAACGGGCATCTGGTAGAGCGGGCCCACGTTGGTGTCCGTCACGATGACGGCCTTGGTGCCGCCGGCGGTGGCGCGCACGAGCGGCCCCGCCTGCTCCAGCAAAAACGTGCCAACATGCACCTGATAGGGGCGTGCAGTGTCGATATCGATGGTAATCGCCATAAGCTTCGGTCCTTTCGACCTGGCGTGATGGGTTGTCTAGTGGGAGGCCTCGTCGTCGAGTGCGCGCTTAATGCGGTCGCCCTCGGCAAGGAGATTCTCCAGATAGCGCTGGTCGCGGTCCTTGAGCGCGCGGCTGTAGGCGCCAAGCGATTCGATCAGATGGTCGATCTCGAAGGCGAGCGCGTCGGCGTCGTCGATCATGAGCTCGGACCACATTTGCGGGTTGAGGTGCGCCACGCGGGTGAGATCGCGGTAGCTACCGGCCGAAAAGCCGTGGTGGACCTGGGCAGTGGGGCTTTTGACGTAGGCGTTGGATACCACGTGCGCAAGCTGGCTCGTGAAGGCGATGACGCGGTCGTGCTCGGCGGCGCTGGTCACGCTGAACTTGCCAAAGCCCAAGGGGCGCACCATCTCGCGCACCTGGCCCAAAAGCTCCAGCTTGAGCGCATCGTCCACCGCGGGCGGTACGAGCACCAGCGGGGCGCCCTGGAACAGGTCGGCGCGGGAGTGTGCATAGCCCGAGTACTGCGTGCCCGCCATGGGGTGCGCGCCCACAAAGTAAAAGCCGTGCTCGCGGGCAAGCTCAAAGGCGCGCTCGCACACGATACCCTTGACGCCCACCGTGTCAATTACCACGGGGCCCATGATGGCCTCGGTATCGGTGGCGTCGGCGAGTGCCTGGGCGTGTGCCTCGAGCCACTCGATGCAGGCTTCGGGGTAGCAAGCCAGGACGATGATGTCGCATTCGCCGAGCGTCTCGTCGTTGAGCTCACCGGCAACGGTGCCCATGCTGGCGGCCGTCATGACATCGTCATCGGTATCCCAGGCCAGCACGCGGACGCCCGCCTGCGCATAGCCGCGGGCAAAGCTGCCGCCGATGAGGCCAAGGCCGACGATACCGGCACACTTGGGGCCGCCCTGGTTAACGCGCGCGTTTCTCACTGTACCCATGGGCTACTCCATGGTCTCTTGGCAGACAACCTCGCGGATGGCTCGGATGCGGCGCATGGTGTCGTCGAACTGATCAGGGGTGAGGGCCTGGGCGCCGTCGGACCAGGCGCGGCTCGGCTCGTCGTGGACCTCGATCTCCAGACCGTTGGCGCCGCAGGCGGTCGCGGCGAGCGCCATGGGCTCAACGTAGCGGGTGTAGCCGGTGGCGTGGCTGGGGTCGGCGACGACGGGCAGGTGCGACAGGTGGTGCAGCACCGGCACGGCGTTGAGGTCGAATGTGTTGCGGGTGCGGGTCTCGAAGGTGCGGATGCCGCGCTCGCACAGGATGACGTTGTCGTTGCCCTCGCTCATGATGTACTCGGCGGCCATGAGCAGCTCATCGATCGTGCCGGACATGCCGCGCTTAAGCAAGATTGGAGTCTTGGTCTTGCCGACCTCTTTGAGCAGAGGGAAGTTCTGGGCGTTGCGGGCGCCGATCTGCATGACGTCGATCTTCTTGTCCAGGAAGACCTGCACGTCGCGTGGGTCCATGATCTCGGTGACGATCGGCATATCGAGCTCGGCAGACGCCTCGCACAGCAGGTCCAGGCCGGCGGGGCCCATGCCCTGGTAGGCGTACGGGGAAGTGCGGGGCTTGTAGGCACCGCCGCGCAGCATCGTGGCACCGGCGGCTTTCACGCGGCGGGCGATGCGGATGAGGTTCTCGCCCTCGACGGAGCACGGGCCGGCGATGACCTGGAACTGATCGCCGCCGATCTTGACGCCGTGGCCGCAGTCGATGACGGAGTCCTCTGGGTGGAACTTGCGGTTGGCGCGCTTGAACGGCTCGGAGACGCGCTGCACGCGCTCGACGACGTCCATGGACTCGAGCAGGAACGGGTCGATCTTGGTCGTATCGCCCACCAGGCCGATGATCGTCTCGTTCTCGCCGCGCGAGACGTCGGTCTTCAGGCCCTTTTTCTCAATCCAGCTGACGATATGGCTGACGGCCTCGTCGCTGGCGCTCTCTTTTAAAATTGCAATCATGGTGTGCCTCTCACCTCGATGGATAACCCTTGCAAAAACGGCCCGCATCGCGAGCCGTGTACATATGGTGCATGAGAGTTTATACTATCTGACTCGCTTTTTCCTTCTAAAGTGGGCCGTTGAGCCGCGTCTTCCTCGGAATTGCAAAGCTTTTTCTTTTATTTTGATAGCCCGTGGTGTACTTGGGTATAATGCCAAACGTTGGCCCTATTAGCTCAGGGGATTAGAGCGTCTGCCTCCGGAGCAGAAGGCCGTTGGTTCGAATCCAACATGGGGCACCATCGAACGTGAGACCGTCCGAACCTCGCATGGTCCGGGCGGTTTTTCTTATACCGACGCGACGTGATGGGACGTGGTATGGCAGCAACGGATATCGAGCGCGGACTCTCGACCGCCGAGGTCGAGGAGCGCATCGCCGCCGGTAAGATCAACCGCAACATGGAGCTCAAGACCAAGTCGGTCAAAGAGCTCATCATCGAGAACCTCTGCACGCTGTTCAATTTGATCAACGTGATCTTGGCGTTCCTGGTCATTTTGACCGGTTCGTTTAAGAATTTGACGTTCCTGTTCGTGGTGTTCCTCAATACCGCTATTGGCGTCATTCAGTCCATGCGTTCCAAGAAGATGGTCGATAAGCTCACGCTGCTGACCTCCAAGAAGGCCATCGCGGTGCGTGACGGCTCCGAGGTGGAGCTCGACCTGGACCAGATCGTGCTCGACGACATCATCCGCCTGGGGCGCGGCGACCAGATTCCCGCTGACGCCGTGGTGGTTTCGGGCGAGGCGCTCGTGAACGAGAGTCTGCTGACGGGCGAGAGCGACCTTATTAAGAAACAGCCCGGTTCCGAGCTCATGAGCGGCAGCTTTATCGACTCGGGCCTGCTGCGCGCCCGCGTGATCCATGTCGGCGCCGACAACTACGTGGCCAAAATTAATAACGAGGCCAAGTACGTCAAAAAGGTCAATTCCGAGATCATGAACGCGCTTAACGCCATCGTGCGCTTTGCGAGCATCATCATGATCCCGCTCGGTTTGGCGTTGTTTGCCTCGAGTGTGAGCGAGCTGTGGGATGCCGCGGGAACCCCGGGCGATAGCGCGCTTTCGTGGTGCTTCTCCGAGCTGTTGGCTGGTCATGTGCCTTCGTCGGCGCTGCTGTCCACGGTGGGCGCCCTGCTGGGCATGATCCCGCAAGGCCTGGTGCTTCTGACCTCGTCGGTGCTCGCCATCGCCACGGTGCGCCTGGCCCGCCGCAAGGTGCTGGCGCAGCAGCTTTACTGCATCGAGACGCTCGCTCGCGTCGACGTGCTGTGCCTGGACAAGACGGGCACCATCACGTCGGGTCGCATGGAGGTCGAGGGTACGTATCCGCTGCCGGTCGAGGGTATGGGTGCGGGGGAGGGCGACGCCGCCGTTCCCGTCGATACCACGGTGCTCGATTTTGCTCTGGCTAACGTCGCACGTGCGACCTCGGCCGATGCCAACGAGACCTGTCAGGCGCTGCTCAACTATTACGCCGACCGTCCGGTCGAGGTGTCCGAGCCGCTGTCGGTCATTCCGTTCTCGTCTTCCAAAAAGTGGAGCGGCGCGTCGTTTGCACAGGGCTCCTATGTGATGGGTGCGGCGCAGTTTGTGCTCTCTGATCGTGCGTTTGCCCAGGTCGAGAACCGTGTCGCCGAGCTTGCCGATACCTGCCGCGTGCTCGTGGTTGCGCGCGTGGACGGCTTTACGCCCGATGGCGATATGGTGGGCGAGGCCGAGCCCGTGGGCTTTGTGACCATCCGCGACGAGATTCGTACCTCGGCGGCCGAGACCATCGGCTACTTTAACGAGCAGGGCGTGACGCTCAACGTGATCAGTGGCGACGACCCGCGTACGGTGTCGTCGATCGCGCGCGTGGTGGGCGTGCCGGGGGCGGACGCTTATGTGGACGCCACGACGCTCGATACGCCGGCCAAGCTCGATGCCGCAGT
Source organism: Collinsella aerofaciens (assembly GCF_964283865.1). Classification (GTDB taxonomy): domain Bacteria; phylum Actinomycetota; class Coriobacteriia; order Coriobacteriales; family Coriobacteriaceae; genus Collinsella. The sequence goes on from NZ_CAXYLS010000002.1 coordinate 92,734, forward strand.
GGACCGCTACCATGTCTTTGGTCGTGTGACCCCGCAGCAGAAGCGCGAGCTCGTGCAGGCGCTCAAGCGCCGCGAGCACACCGTGGCCATGACAGGCGACGGCGTCAACGACGTGCTGGCGCTCAAGGAGGCCGACTGCTCCGTGGCCATGGCGGCCGGCTCCGATGCCGCGCGTAACGTGGCCGAGATCGTGCTCGTCGACAACGACTTTGCCTCGATGCCCGCCGTGGTGGCCGAGGGCCGTCGCTCCATCAACAACCTGCAGCGTTCGGCTTCGCTGTTCCTGACTAAGACGCTGTTCTCGATGGGCCTGGCGGCGCTGTGCATCGCGCTGCCGCCGTACCCTTTCGAGCCGATTCAGATGACGCTCATCAACTTCTTCTGCATCGGCGCGCCGGGCTTTGTGTTGGGCCTGGAGCCCAACAATGCTCGCGTGAAGGGGTCGTTCCTGACGAACGTGCTCAAGCGGGCACTGCCGGCGTCGATTGCGGTCATTTTGGCCGCGGCGCTCGATATCTTTGTGGCGCGCGTGTTTGGCTTTAGCCAGCTCACGCTGTCTACGATGTGCCTGCTTTCGTCGTGCGCGGTGAGCGTCAGCCTGATCTGGCGCATCTCGCAGCCTCTCACGCCCTTACGTGTGGTGCTCTTCGTGTTTGTTGTCGCCGGCATCCTGGTGGGCGTTATCGGATTCCCGGAGCTGCTGTCTATTGCCAACCTGTCGATGGGCCAGATGGTAATCTTGGCTGTCATCGTGGTCTTTACCTGCTCGGTGTTCTTTAAGCTCGCCACGATGATGGATTCGCTCAAGCCGCGTCGTCGTCATGCCGCAACTGGTTTTGGCCGCGGTGTGCGCGTCCACCTGGGTCGCGGTGGCGGCAAGGTGAGCTCGACGGGTTCGACGGCCGAGCGTTTTGCCAAGCGCGTCGCCGCCGACATGGCGCAGCGCCGCGAAGATCGCACCGCTCGCGAGGCCGAGGCCCGCGCACTCGAGGGCGTGGCCCAGGCCCAGCCCAAGAAAAAGAAGGGTAGCGGAGCCAAGCGCTCTCGCGTAACCAAGTCCGCCCAAGGCATCAAAGTCTCGATGCCGAGCAAAAAGAAGAAGTAACTACGCGCCCTGGCGATGTTGAATTGGTGCCTTGCTCCTGTAGGGCCGTGGCGATGTTATGCTCTAACCTCGATTATTTGAATTGCTTCGAAAAGAGGATGCCGTGATCTGCCCGCATTGCCTTAAGACTATCGAGGACGGCGCCTCGTTCTGCCCCTACTGCAACGCCTATGTGGGTCCGGGCGATGGTCCCGAGCACACCGAATTCGTGTTCTGTGAGGGCTGCGGTGCCCGTCTTTCTCCGCATGATCGTACGTGCCCCAAATGCGGACGCCCCGCTCCGGGTATCCTCTCCGAGGATGCGGCAGCATCCGACCTGGCAGCGGGCCGCACGGCGGGCTTTCCGCGCCTAACGCAAGAGCAGATCGATACCGAGGTGCCGCATGCGCCGGCCTCTGCCGCTGCGGTGCTTTCGGACGCCGCCGACCCCAATGAGACCTGCGTGCTGCCAGCTTTCGATAAGGATTTCGGTATCCCCAAGGTCGATATTCCCACGCCCGTTTCCCTGCATGACGATGCTCAAAAACCCAAGCGCAAGGTGCACCCCGACGAGGACGCCTATCACAAGCATAAGCGTCATATTCCCAAGCCGCTCATTATCATCGCGGTCCTTGCCGTCGTGTGCGGTGGTGCCTATTGGTTCGTGACGACCGATCCCATGGGTGTTATGCCTGGCTTCTACGACCAGTTTGGCCAAGCTGCACAAACCACCTTCCCCACGCGTCAAAAGGGCGAGGCGACTGAGGACGATACCAAGCAGGGCGATTCTGCCGAGGTGGTTCAGGAAGAAACCGTGCTCACCGATGATCAGCTCTATACCAGGCTCGATGGTCTGTATCAGACCATCGTGTCCTACGCTGACGAGGACCAGATCGGCGAGGTCATCGATTCCTTTAACAACGGTTATCTCCGAACGCCGCTGTCCACCCGTCAGGAGCTGTCGCAGAGTGCCTACGCCCTACGCGACCAGATCAAAAAGACGCAAGATGAGCTCAACAACCTGAAAGTACAGGACGATACGGTCTATGCGGATGACATCGCCCACTTAAAGCAGCTTGCCGAGTGGATGTATGAGCGCGTCGACGTGATCTGCCAGAGCTGGGATATCTCGCTGGCCATTCCCGATGGCGAGTCGATGAGTTCCCACCAAAGCGAGATCCTGGCGCCCATCGCGCAGGGCGGCAACAGCGCGCTGAACCAGTACGATGCCAATGTGGGTTCCTGGAAGCCGCAGCAGCGTTCCTAAAATTAGTTCGCCATAGTCGGCATAACCTACGTGCGCAATTGATGTAAACCCGTGCTTATTGCTACAATTCGTACAAATATGCTTTAAACGCACGAGGAAGGAACCACATGTTTGGTTTTAAGAAAGAGCTCTACACGCCCGAGTATCAGCTTGTCGGCGACGAGTGCGCCGTAATCGAGACGTCGAAGGGTACCATCAAGGTCAAGTTTGACGGCGAGGGCGCTCCCATTCATGTCGCGAACTTCTGCGAGCTTTCCACGATGGGCTTCTATGATGGCCTTAAGTTCCATCGCTATGTGCCCGGTTTTGTTATCCAGGGCGGCGACCCCAATACCCGCGACATGTCCGGCGCCGACGTCGCTGCCGGTCTTGAGGGCCCCGACGGTATGCCCGGTACCGGTGGCCCCGGCTACTGCATCAAGGGCGAGTTTGCCACCAATCCGCGCAACAGCCATGTCGATGGCGCCCTTGCCATGGCACGCTCCATGGACCCCGATTCCGCGGGTTCGCAGTTCTACTTCTGCCTGGGTGCCCAGCATAACCTCGATTCCGGTTACACCGTCTTTGGTACCACGGTCGAGGGTCTCGATGTGATTTCGCAGCTGCGTGCCGGCGACGAGATCGTCCATGTCGAGATCGTTCACGAGTAAAGGGGACTTCCTTGAATAGCCAGCTGATCCAACAGGGCCGCGCCGCTTACCGCGCGGGTGATTTTTCTGCTGCAGCCCAGATGCTTGGGGCGGCAAAGACTCCCGATGAGATTATGGGCGAGGCCGATCACCTTCGTGGCAACGCCTTGATGCACCTTGGCATGTATGCCGAGGCCGCCGAGGCCTATGCCGCCGCCCTCAACGACGGTACCTACGGCAAGCGCGGCGCGCTGCTCACCAACCGCGGCAAGGCGCTCGCCGCCGTGGGCGACTACACGACGGCCGCTCAGGCTTTCTCTGCCGCTACGCAGGATGCTTCCTATGCCACGCCGTTCAAGGCCTATCTGGGCCTGGGCAATGCGCTGTTCCAGTCGGGCGACTATGCCAACGCGGGAACCGCCTTCCGTCAGGCTGCCATCGACGGCGCCAATCCGGCTCCTGCCGCCGCACTCGGCGAGCTCGGTCGTTGCTTCATTAAGCTCGGCCGTCCGGCGGATGCCGTGGAGACCTACCGCACGGCTATCGACTTTGCCGGCCCCCGCGACGACACGCGTGCGCTCAACGCCGGCATGGGTCAGGCGCTTTCTGCCGCCGGCCGTCCCTCCGACGCACTCGACGCCTTTAACGCCGCTACTGCCGATGGCATCTACCAGCTCACCTCCGAGCAGGCCGATGAGCTTGCCCGCGTGCACGATTCGCTTGCCGCGCTGTCTGCCCAGACGGCTATGGCCACGGCTCCGGCGCCCGCGATGGACGCTCCTGCCGTCGATCCGCTCGATCCTACGGGCGCGACCGGTCAGTTTATGCCCGATCCCTCGGACACCGGCTTCTTTACGCTGTCCGAGTCCGAGATGGTCCAGCAGGACCGTCAGGATCGTAAGCAGGCCAAGGTCCGTCGTCGCCATCGCCACACGGGTCTTAAAGTCTTCATCGTGCTGCTTCTGCTCATTTTGATCGCCGCGGGCGGTCTGGGCTTTGCCTACACGCGCGGCTTTGGCTTCCCGTCTCAGGAGTCTGTCGTTACCGATCTGTTCCAGGCTGCCGGCGACGGTGACGCCGCAAAGGCCGAGCCTTGCCTGGCCTCGAGCCTGTCCGAGGACGCTAAGTCGATGATCATCTCCTCGATTCCGCAGGGTGCCACCGTGTCCGTCGAGGGCATGGATCAGTCCATGACCGAGACGACCGCCAAGGTGAAGGCATCGCTGTCCAAGGGCGGCGAGCAGGAGTACACCGTCAAATTCGTGCGCTCCGACAACCATATCGGCTGGGCCGTTTCTTCGCTCGATATGGATTTCTCGGCTGCTGACAACCAGTAGTGACCTTATGGGATTTAGCTTTGCCCGGCGCTTCACCGCAAGTGAGGCGCCGGGCTTGCGCTAGTATGATGAGCTAGTAGTTTTCCAGCAATCATCCAACACATCAGGAGTTGCGTTGTTTTCTTTGATGGATATGTTCTTCGGTAGCTATGCGGGCGATCTTGCCATCGACCTCGGCACCGCCAATACGCTTGTCTCCGTGCGCGGCAAGGGCATCGTCATTCGCGAGCCCTCTGTTGTCGCCATCGACAAGAACGACGAGCGCATCTTGGCGGTCGGTATCGAGGCAAAGCGCATGCTCGGCCGTACGCCCGGCAACATCGTGGCCGTTCGTCCCCTGAAGGACGGCGTCATCGCCGACTTCGATGTTACCGAGGCCATGCTTCGCTACTTTATCGACAAGGCGTCCGAGAAGCGCTATCCGTGGACTCCGCGTCCGCGTGTTGTCGTCTGCGTTCCCTCCGGTGTCACGTCGGTTGAGAAGCGCGCTGTCTTTGAGGCCACGATCCAGGCCGGTGCCCGCCAGGCCTATCTGATCGAAGAGCCCATGGCGGCTGCCATCGGCGCCGACCTGCCCGTCGAGGAACCCACCGGCTCCATGGTCATCGACATCGGTGGCGGTACCACCGAGGTTGCCGTTATCGCTATGGGCGGCATCGTCGTCTCGCAGTCTATCCGTATTGCCGGCGACGAGTTCGATCAGGCCATCCTCACGCACGTTCGCGATGCCTACAACCTGGCCATCGGCGAGCGTACGGCAGAGGACATCAAGATCAAGGTCGGCTCCGCCGTGCCGCTCAAGGATGAGCTCGACGTCGAGGTCAACGGCCGCGACGTGATCACCGGTCTGCCCAAGACCGTGCGCATCGAGAGCGAGGAGATTCGTCGCGCGCTCAACAAGCCGCTCGACGAGATGGCCAAGGCCGTCAAGGACGCACTCGACGCTACGCCTCCCGATCTTGCCTCGGACCTTATGTACTATGGCATTTTGCTGACCGGTGGCGGCGCGCTGCTGCGCGGTCTCGATGTGCGCCTGCGCGATGAGACCGGCGTTTCGGTCAACGTCAGCCCCACGGCGCTCGATAACGTTGTTAACGGCTGTGCCCGCGTGCTCGAGGCCAATGCGTTTGATGGCGGCTTCGTCCAGACCAATGCTTAATTTCCAAAAGGTGGATTCCATTTGGCACGATTTTCGGGTTTCTCCACAAATCTGAATACCAAGCGACAATCAACGGGTATGCGCCCGTTGATTGTTTTCAGCCTGATTTCGGTGTTGCTGCTCACGTTTTATATTCGTGAGGGCGAGACGGGGCCGATTCATGCCGTGCGTTCGGGCGTGACGACGATTACCTCGCCGGTGCGTTTTGTGGGCTCGGCTGTGGCGGCTCCCTTCAATGCGATCGGCAACGTGTTCTCTAACCTTACGGCGTCGCAGGACACGCTTGACGAGCTTAAGAAGCAAAACGAGGAACTGACCTCTAAGGTCGCCGAGCTCTCCGAGGCTCAAAAGACCGCCGAGCGACTGGAGGGTCTGGTCGGCCTGCAGTCGACCTATAACCTCAAATCGACCGCTGCTCGTATCGTTGGTGCCTCCGGCGATGCCTGGACCTCGACCGTCACCATCGATAAGGGTTCTGCCGACGGTCTTACCATCAACATGCCTGTGACGAGTTCTGCCGGTGTCATAGGCCAGATTATTGAGGTCTCGGCCAAGACGTCCACCGTGCGCCTGATTGGCGACGAGAACTCGGGCGTGTCCGCTATGGTGCAGGACACGCGCGCCCAGGGCATGCTGCAGGGTCAGGCTGACGGCACGCTGCGTCTTGAGTACGTGAGCGTCGACTCCGACGTTAAGGTTGGCGACATCATCGTGACCTCGGGCATTGGCGGTGTGTTCCCCAAGGGCCTTCCGCTCGGCACCGTCTCGTCGGTTGAGAAATCGGCAAACGACGTGTACTACACCATTGTGGTGCGCGCTCAGACCACGGCCGAGAACAACGAGGAAGTGCTGGTCATTACCTCGCTGACCGACGAACAGTCGGCCTCGGATGAGGACGTGAACACGGCCAACAGCACGCCGCAGGGAACGTCGCGCGATGCTGCGACCAAGACGAAGGACGAGAGCCCGGATGACAGTTCCGACACGTCCGAGACGACCGATTCCGGCTCGAGCGAATAGGGGGCATGTCCATGGATCTACACGAGCAGGGGATGAGCTCCCGCACGTTTGTAATCGCCGCCATTGTGTGCGTGCTGCTGCAGGCAGGCCTGGCACCGCAGATCTCCATTGCGGGCGGTCGCGTCAACTTTATGATTATCCTGGTGTGCCTAAGCGTGTTCTCGGGCGACCCGACCCGTGCCGTCGTGTGCGGTTTTTGCAGCGGCTTGTTCTATGACCTTTCCGCTGCCGTGCCGGTGGGCGTTATGTCGCTCCTGCTGACCGTGGGTTCTTTTGCCCTGGTGCATAGCGCTGCCGGTCAGACGGGCGGTACCCCGAGTGCGCGCGGCATCACGGTGGGCGCCTTCGCGTTCGTCATTAATGTGATCTACAGCATCATCTTGCTGTTTATGGGTTTGGAGACGAGCTTTGTCGTGGCGATCTTCGGCCATGCGCTGCCGTCTTCGATCCTGACGGGTCTGGTTGCCATTCCGTTTTTGATGTCCGGCGTCGTGCCGCAGTCCGGTTATGGATTTTCCGCACGTGGCGGACGCCAGACGGGCATGCGCTTTAAGCCCAAGACCCGTAAGCTCAAATAGGGGAGGCTCGTAGATGTCTTCCCAGATGACGGTTATTATCGCCGGTATCGTGCTGGTTGTGGCCATCGTGGTCGCACTGGTCATCATGCGTCGCGGCGATTCTCGTTTTACCTACGATACGCAGCATGGAACGGCCCCGCGCGCCACCGAGGGCGAGGGCAATACCGCGGCGACCGCCTTTAAGGGCCGCTTCTCCATCCTCACCACGGGTGTGGGCGCGATGTTCGCGGCGCTTGCCGTCAAGCTGTGGGGCATGCAGATGGTCTCGTCGGACTATTACGAAAAGCAGGCTAATAGCAATCAGACGCGCACCGTTACCACACCCGCTGTGCGCGGTCGCATCCTCGACCGCAATGGCGTGGCGCTTGTCCAGAACCGTCCCTCACTTGCTGTCGTGGCCTATCGCGACCTTGCTGAGGATGAGGTTCTGGTTCGTCATCTTGCCAACGTGCTCGGTATGCCCTACGTGGCGGTTCTGCGCAATATTCAGGACAATTCCGAGGGCGCCCAGAGCCTGCATACCATCGCGACGGACGTCCGTCGCTCCACGGTTGCCTATATCAAGGAGCACGCCGGCGAGTTCCCGGGCGTCAAGATTGCCGAGCGTACCGAGCGCCAGTATCCATATGGCGAGACGGCATGCCATATCTTGGGCTATACCGGCACCATTACCTCCGAGCAGCTCGAGGCCCAGAATAAGAAAACCTCTGGCGATGATGATGCTTCTGCTGGCAAGATTACGTACCAGTCGGGCGATATCGTGGGCCAGGCGGGTGTTGAGAGCTACTACGAAAACCTGCTGCAGGGTATTCGTGGCGAGCAGACCGTCAAGGTCGATGCCTCGGGCAATGTGACCGGTCAGGCCGGCGCCGTGCCCGCCAAGGCCGGCTCCGACATTAAGCTCACGCTCGACCTTAAGATCCAACAGGCCTGTGAGACGGCGCTGGCGAGCGCCATCGAGCTTGCCAAGACCACTGGCTACAGCAATGCCGGCAACGGCGCTGTGGTGTGTCTCGATCCCAACAATGGCGAGATCCTGGGCATGGCGAGCGAGCCCAAGTTCGATCCGTCCGTCTTTATCGGCGGCGTCTCAAATGACGTGTGGACCGAGCTCAATGATGACAAGGGTTCGCACCCGCTGCTCAACCGCGCCATTAGCGGACAGTACATGTCGGCCTCGACCATCAAGCCGCTCTCGGCACTGGCCGGTCTTGAGTTTGGAACCTACACTTCAACGCAGACAACCAACTGCACGGGCTATTGGACGGGCCTGGGCAAGGCTTGGGGCAAGCGCTGCTGGCTGACGTCTGGACACGGCACCATGACGCTGCAGTCGGGTATCGCCAACTCGTGCGACCCCGTCTTCTACGACATGGGCAAGGCCTTCTTTTATGACGAGCAACATTCCGAGGGCCTGCAGGAGGTCTTTCGTCGCTGGGGCCTAGGCAAGACCTGCGGTATCGATCTGCCGAGTGAGGGCGCGGGCCGTATTCCCGATGCCGAGTGGAAAGAGTCGTACTTTACCGACGCCTCTGCCGAGGACCGCAAGTGGAATGCCGGCGATATGACCAACATTGCCATCGGCCAGGGCGACATTTTGGTGACGCCTCTGCAGATGGCATGCGCCTACATGGGCCTTGCCAACGGCGGTAAGCAGTACGTGCCTCACGTGTTTTTGTCTGCCGTGTCGCGCGATGGCGACGGCGATGCCTATAAGTACAACGGCAAAGGCAAGAAGAAGCGCCTGGAGGCCAAGATCAACAGCGATTCGGATTTGGCTCTTGTTCGCAACGGCATGCACGACGTGATTTACACGGCATCGACGTCCCTGGCGGCTCACTTTGGCACCCTGACGCCGCAGGTATACGGCAAGTCGGGCACGGGCGAGAAAAGCGGCGAGGACGAATACGCGTGGTTTTGCGCCTATGCGCCGGCCGATGATCCCAAGTATGTCATCGCTACTGTTCTGGAGCAGGGCGGCGGTGGCTCAGATACCGCGATGCATGTCGTGCGCGATGTGCTCGGCGTGATTTATGACGAGCCCGATACCTCTTCGGCCTCGGGCGATTCTTCGGTTCGATAGGAGGTTGCGATGGATTTTTCTCCGGCGGATCTGTTCCGTTCAACCAAGACCGGCTCTCGCAGCAGCCTGGACCGCGTCAACAAGCAACTTTCGGCCTCGCGCGGCACGTTTCGCCAAAAGGTGCATATCGGTGTGCTCGTGGCTACAGTGGCGCTCGTCGCCTACGGTGCCATCATTATCTGGTCGGCTTCGCAGTTTAAGGCCGATGCTTCGTTCTCACGTCATCTTCTGGGAATTGGCATCGGGGCGGTGCTGGCGGTGCTGGTCTGGCGTACCGACCTGCGCGGTATTTCCAATTTCTCGACAGCGTTGCTCGTCATCGACCTGATCGTTATCTTCTCACCCAAGATTCCGGGTCTGTCCTATACGGGCGGTCTGGGCATGACGGGCTGGATCAAGATTCCCGGTATCGGCTTGACATTCCAGCCGGTTGAGCTTGCCAAGCTCATCACCATCTTCTTTATCGCCACGCTTGGCTCGCAGTATAACGGCCGCATCGATACCGTTCGCGACTACGTCAAGCTCTGCGGCATGCTGTCCATTCCGTTTTTGGCCGTCGTCGCCATGGGCGACCTGGGCTCAGGCCTGGTCGTGCTGGTCTCGGGCGCCATCGTCATCTGCATGAGCGGTGCACGCCGCGAATGGGTGCTGTCGACCCTGGCCCTGCTCGTGGGCCTGGTGGCCCTCGTCCTGGCGCTCGATTCGGTCTTTGATTCGTTGCTCGGCCACGATGTGCTCATCAAGCAGTATCAGATGAACCGCCTGACGGTCTTTATCGACCCCGATAATGCCGATTCGGACGATGCCTACAATCTGCAGCAGTCGTTGATCGCGGTCGGCTCGGGCGGTTTCTTTGGTAAGGGCCTGGGGCATGCGACGCAGTCGGCCGGCGGCTTCCTACCCGAGTTCCATACCGACTTCGTCTTCGCCTTTTTGTCCGAGACCTTTGGCTTCTGCGGCTCCTTTTTGCTCCTGTGCCTCTACGTGCTGCTTATCTTTTCGACGATTCGCGTCGCCTTTAAGTGTGAGTCCCTGTTTTTGCGTCTTTCGTGTGTTGGCATCGTTGGCATGTGGGCGTTCCAGACCTTCGAAAACATCGGCATGTGCATCGGCATGATGCCGATTACCGGTATTCCGCTACCGTTTATTAGCTTTGGTTCGTCTTCGATGATGATTCAGCTGCTGACGGTGGGTATCGTACAATCCATATGGCGGCATCGTTCGGGCGCCGCGTAACCGCTGGAGGGGTTTGCTATGAAAATTCCCGTAGATAAGCTGACCCGCGCTTTTAAGATGGGCGCGTCCGTTAAGAAGGATTCCGATACGCCGGTGCGCGTCTCGGTCTATCTGGATTCGTCCGCCTCGCGCTTTCTGGCCGAGACGGTGCGTGACGCCTTTGTGCCGCAGACGACCTCGGGTATTGTGCGCGTCGAGCGTCTGGGGGAGGAGCGAATTGCTCCAAAGACCGATACCGATGTGGTGCTGGTGCTCTCGTGTGGTTCCGACCGCTTGGAGAGTGCCGTGCAGGAGCTCGTGATCGCCGGCGCGCCCGTGTGTGTGCTTGCCGAGTCTGCTGTTGAGGTGCCGTTTATCGAGGAGTCCACGCCCATGCTCGGCGTGGTAGCGGCCACCGATAAGACGTATCTGCTCGAGACGCTTGCCCGCTGGATTCTCGATCGCACCGACAAGGAAACGGCTTTTGCTGCGAACTTTGCCTTCATGCGCATCGCGGCCGCCAATCGTATCATCACCTCGTGCGCGCTCACCAATATGGCGACCGGTGCGCTGGTGTTTTTGCCTGGCGCCGATTATCCCGTTATGGCGCTGGCGCAGGTGGGCATGCTCTTTGAGCTTGCTGCCGTCTTTGGACGCGGCATTAAGCCTGAGCGCGGCTACGAGGTCGCGGGCGTGCTTGCCGGCGGTCTTGTGATCCGCGCGGTCACCCGCGCGCTCGTCAAACAGACGCCGCATATTGGGTTTGCCGTCAAGGCGCTCACTGCTGCCGCGGGCACCTACGGCATGGGCCGTGCGCTCGTTTCGCTCTACGAGCGCGATGTCGACTACAGCCGTGCCAACGAGGTGGTCACTTCCACGTTCTCCCGTGTTCGCGATCTGGTGACCACCGTCGCGGGCGCTACCCGTCCTATCGCGTCCTACCAGGACGCATCCGATCTCGCAGCTTAGGGGTTTTCCGTTGCGCGTTGCATACCAAGACTGTTTTCATTTAATTGAGCCGCTGCTCGCCAAGGTCGAGAAACCGAGCCGCTATATCGATCACGAGTGGGGCACGCTTTCCAAGGCCGATGCCGACTACCGTTGCTGCCTGATCTACCCGGATGTGTACGAGGTCGGTCTGCCTAACCAGGGCATCGCCATCCTCTACAACATCCTTAACCAGGCCGAGGGCATCTCCTGCGAGCGTGGCTATGTGCCGTGGCCCGATATGGGTGACGCCATGCGCGAGGCGGGTATTCCCCTGCTGTCGCTCGAAGGCGCTGCCCCCGTCGCTTCGTTTGATATTGTCGGCCTGCATGTGCCGCACGAGATGGCGGTGACGAACTTCCTCGAGGCTCTCGACCTCGCTGGCATTCCGCTGTTGGCGGCCGACCGAGGCGAAGACGACCCCATCATCATCGCCGGCGGTCCCTCGGTGTACAACCCCGAGCCGTACGCGGCCTTCTTCGATGCCGTCCTCATCGGCGAGGGTGAGGAATCGCTGCTCGAGACCTGCCAGCTGCATCGCCGCCTGCGCGACGAAGGAGTCCCGCGCGCGCAGATTGTTGAGCAGCTTGCATCCATTGCCGGCAACTACGTGCCGTCGCTCTATGAGGTGCGCCATGACGAGCCCTGCTCGCCGCATGGCTACACCGTGCCGCGTGAGGGCAAGGATGCGCCGACCGTGGTCTACAAGCGCGTCGTCGAGGATTTCGGTGCCACGAATCCGCTGTCGCAGTCGTGCGTGCCCTATGCGCAGCTGGTCCACGACCGCCTGTCTATCGAGATCCTGCGCGGCTGCGCCCGCGGCTGTCGTTTTTGCCAGGCCGGCATGACCTATCGCCCGGTGCGCGAGCGCTCGGCCGACCAGATCGTCTCGTCGGTGATTCAGGGTCTGGAAAAGACCGGCTATGACGAGGTGTCGCTGACCTCGCTCTCCACGACCGACCACTCCTGCATTCGTGACGTGCTCGGCAGGCTCAACCGTCGCCTGGAGGATACGGGTATTCGCGTGTCTATTCCGTCGCAGCGCCTGGATTCATTTGGCGTGGATATGGCCGAGTCGGTCGCCGGCGAAAAGAAGGGCGGCCTGACGTTCGCACCCGAGGCCGGCAGCCAGCGCATGCGCGACATCATTAACAAGAACGTGACCGAGGAGGACCTGGACCGTGCGGCCAAGGCGGCCTTCGAGGCCGGCTGGAACCGCATGAAGCTCTACTTTATGATGGGCCTTCCCGGTGAGCGCGACGAGGACATCGTAGCCATTGCCAATCTGGCCGATCACGTGCTGGAGCTCGGTCGTTCCGTGGTGCCCAAGGCTCGTCGCGGCTCGATTTCGGTATCCATCTCGGTTTCGGTCTTTATCCCCAAGGCTGCCACGCCGTTCCAGTGGTGCCCGCAGCTCGACTACGACGACGTCAAGCGTCGCCAGAAGTTGCTTATCACGAGCGTTCGCAACCGTGCCGTCCGCGTGCATTACCACGATGCCGAGACCTCGCTCATCGAGGCCGCGCTGTCCCGCGCCGGTCGTGACATGACGCCCGTCATCATCGATGCTTGGCGCTCGGGCTCTCGCTTTGACGCCTGGGTAGAGCATTTCTCGCTCGATAACTGGAAGGAAGCTGCTGCCAAAAACGGCATCGACCTCAATGAGCTCGTGCACCTGCCCTACGAGTTGGACTGGCGCCTGCCGTGGGAGCACGTGAGTCCCGGCTGCACGCGCGGCTTCCTCGAGCGCGAGTACCGTCGCTCGCTCGAGGGCGTCACGACTCCCGACTGCACCCGCACGTCGTGCACCGGCTGCGGGATCTGCCCCACGCTCCACGCCAAGAATGTATTGATGGGTGATCGCGCATGAGTGAGCGCCTGACCGACAACCCCTCGCTCTTTAGGCTTCGTGTTCGCTATGGCAAGCGCGACCGCCTTAAGTACCTGGGCCATCTCGAAGTAATCCATACCATTGAGCGCATCGTGCGCCGTGCGGGACTTCCCTATGCCGTCACGCAGGGCTTCTCTCCGCACATGCGCGTGGGCTTCTCTTCGGCGCTACCGGTTGGTACGTCGTCGACCTGCGAGTGGTATGACCTGTTTATGACCGAGTTCGTGGCGCTCGACGAGGCGTTTGGGCGCCTGGCTGCGGCGTCTCCGGCCGATCTGGCGCCCATCGAGGCGGCGTACATCGACGTGCGCACGCCGGCGTTGACGGCGCAGCTCACGCGCCTGTCGTATCGCATCGACCTGCACTTGGATCCCGAGGCGCCCGTAAGCCCCGACGAGGTGCGTCGTGCGATCGACACGCTGCGCGCGGACCATGGCATCGACTACGCGCGCGGCAAAAAGAGCAAGCGCTTGGATTTGGATCACACACTCGTGGGCTATGAGCTCACGGCGGGGGAGCGCCCGGACCATCTGGTGCTCATGCTCGACACCCATGCCGACAACGAGGGCTCCATGCGTCCGGAAATTTTGCTTTCCGCTGCTGATGTTTTGTTGCAGGGCTTGACCCCGGGCGTGGATGCACCTATTGTTTCCACCGGTATGCAAGACCTCGTGACCATCTGCTCCTACGATGTCGAGCGTCAGAATCAAGCATGCGAGGACGACGAGGGCCGACTCGTCAGCCCCATACCTGTGCGAACTTGTGGATTTGCTCCACATACTCGTTGACGGGGGTATTTTCGCCTGCTACTATATTCGGCTGTTGCACTAACTGATGCATGAAGGGCAAGTAAACATGTACGCAATCGTTAACACTGGCGGCAAGCAGTACAAGGTCGCCACCGACGATGTCATCACCGTCGAGAAGATCGAGGGCAATGAGGGCGACAAGGTCACCCTGCCGGTTATCTTCCTCAACGATGGTAAGAAGATCGTCACCGATCCCGACAAGCTGGCCAAGGCCAAGGTTACCGCTCAGATCGTTGAGCAGTTCAAGGGCGAGAAGCAGCTGGTCTTCAAGTTCCACAAGCGTAAGCGCTATCGTCGTCTGAAGGGTCACCGTCAGCAGCTCACCAAGCTGAAGATCGTGAAGGTCCAGGCTACGTCCCGCGCCAAGAAGGCTGTCAAGGCAGAGGCCGAGGCTGTTGCCGAGGCTCCCGTCGCCGAGTAGATTACACTCGTAACGAAAGAGTAGGTATACACAATGGCACACAAAAAAGGACTCGGTTCCTCCCGTAATGGCCGTGACTCCCGCGGTCAGCGCCTTGGCACGAAGCGCTATGCCGGCCAGACGGTAACCACGGGCACGATTCTCGTCCGTCAGCACGGCACTCACATCCACCCGGGTGAGAACGTTGGCCGTGGCAAGGACGACACGCTGTTCGCGCTGGTCGACGGTACCGTTGAGTTCCACAAGGGTATCAAGCACAGGGTCAGCGTACGCCCGCTCGCGAACGCGTAATTCACCCTTCATAGAGCACATATGTGGGAGGCACTTGAGTTTTAGGATTCAAGGGTCTCCCTCTTTTTTGTAGGAGGCGATTCTGTTGTCACAGTTCACCGATATCAGCCGCATTAACGTGTGCGGCGGCGACGGCGGAGCCGGGTGCATGTCGTTTAGGCGCGAGGCATTTGTTCCCAAGGGCGGCCCCGATGGCGGCGACGGCGGTCGTGGCGGCAATGTCGTCATCCAGGCCGATGCTCAGCTGTCTTCGCTGATCGATTACCGCTTTAAGCATCACTTCCGCGCCGAACGCGGCACGCACGGGCAGGGTGCCCGTCGTAACGGCAAGAGCGGCGAGGACCTGATCCTGAAGGTTCCCATGGGCACCGTGGTGCGCGAGCTCGACCCCGAGACGCAGACCCCGATGTTCGAGATTGCCGACCTGGTGCACGATGGCGAGCGCGTTGTCGTGGCGCCCGGCGGTGCCGGTGGCCTGGGCAACACGCACTTTGTGACGTCGGTGCGCCGCGCGCCCGCGTTCGCTCAGCTGGGCGAACCGGCCGAGGAGCACTGGATTGAGCTTGAGATGAAGCTTATGGCCGATGCCGCACTCGTGGGCTTCCCCTCGGTGGGCAAGTCCTCGCTTATCGCGCGCATGAGTGCCGCCCGTCCCAAGATCGCCGACTATCCGTTTACAACGCTCGTGCCGAACCTCGGCATGGTGCGTGCCGGTGAGTATTCTTACGTCGTTGCCGACGTTCCTGGTTTGATCGAGGGCGCAAGCGAGGGCAAGGGCCTGGGCCATCAGTTCCTGCGCCACATTGAGCGCACGGCGCTCATCATGCATGTCGTTGACATGACGGGCGGGTTTGAGGATCGCGACCCGGTTGAGGATTACCGTATCATCAACCGTGAGCTCGAGCAGTATGGCGCCGAGCTTTCGGAGCGTCCGCAGATCGTCGTCGCCAACAAGTGCGATGCGCCGGGCACGGCCGACAAGATTGCCGACCTCAAGCGTGCGGCACTCGACGACGGCCATATGTTCTTTGCCGTGTCCGCCGTGACGGGCGCCGGCCTCAACACGCTGATGCTTGCCGTGGGCGAGCAGGTGGCTAAGCTTCGCGCCGAGCTGGCGGTCTCTGATGAGCCGGTCGATTTGCGCGATGAGGAGTGGGAGCGTCGCCGTCTGCAGCGCGAGAAGCGTTTCCGCATTGTCCAGGAAGAGCCCGGTGCCTTCCGCGTGGTCGGTCGCGCTATCGAGCGCATGGTCATCCAGACCGACTGGGAAAACGAGGAAGCCGTCATTTACCTGCAGCATAAGTTTGCGCGTATGGGTGTTGACGACGCGCTCGAGAAGGCCGGTTGCCGTACGGGCGACGAGGTCCGCATTTGCCAGCGTGCCTTTGACTTTGAGGGCGCTGAGGACTTCTCGGAGTACGAGGAGCTCGAGGACGCTGGCGAGGACGTTGCCGTTGAGGCCATTGACGTGGCCGATGCTGCGGATGAGGGCGTCGAGGTTGTCGATGCGGCGGATGCCGCGGACGATGCCGAGACCTCGGAGGGCGAGTAAGCCATGTCGCTGCGCGGTGGAATCGGTTTGCCCGAGCTGCCCATAAAAGAGGGCAAGGAGTTTCGGCTTGGCATTATGGGCGGCACATTCGACCCGATTCATTACGGGCACCTGGTGACTGCCGAGCAGGCGCGCGAGTCGCTCGACTTGGACGCTGTGCTCTTTATGCCGGCGGGCTCTCCCGCCTTTAAGCTTGACAAGCCGGTTACGCCTGCCGAGGACCGTTATGCCATGACGGTCCTCGCCACCGCCGCGAACCCGGCCTTTTTGGCGAGCCGGTTCGAGATTGATCGTCCGGGTGTAACCTATACGGCCGATACGCTTCATGCCCTTCGCGATTTTTACCCGCCGCAGGTAAAGCTCTACTTTATTACGGGCGCCGATGCGATTATCGATATTGTGACCTGGCATGATGCCGAACGAATCGCTGAGCTTGCTACCTTTATTGCGGCGACGCGACCGGGCTTTGATATCGATACGGCGCGTGCCCGAATCAAAGAGTCGGGGCTGCCGTTCGACGTGCGCTATATTCAGATTCCGGCGCTGGCGATCAGCTCGACGAACATTCGTAAGCGAGTTGCCCGCGGCATGAGCGTGCGCTATCTTACGAGCGAGTCCGTGCTCGGCTACATTCGCAAGCGCAGGCTATATGCCGATTTGGGCCAAGAAGATTTTGAGTGATGGGGGCTACGTTGTCGGTAGAGGATCAGTTTGAGGGCGATGAGCGCGCGCTGCTCAAGCGCATTCAAGAGCTGCTCGATGTTCGCATGAAAGATAAGCGCAAGCGCTATGTGCATTCGCTGGGTGTTGCCGAGACCGCACTTCATCTGGCCGAGGTCTACGGCGTTGACCGCTTTGATGCGGCTGCCGCCGGCTTAATTCACGACTGGGACAAGGTTCTTTCCGATGACGAGCTCGTGGCCCGCGCGCTTCACTATGGCATCAAGGTTGCCGGCTCTCCTTCCGCCGCGACGCCGCTTTTGCATGGCCCTGTTGCCGCCTATGAGCTTCCGCAGCTTTTTCCCGAGCTGTCACCGGCCGTTTTCCAGGCTGTCGACCGTCACACCGTGGGTGCCTGCGACATGACGCCGCTCGATATGGTGGTCTTTGTGGCAGATGCCATCGAGCCCAACCGTCACGGCGACTATGCCCATGCGCTGCGCAAGATGGTGGGGAAGTTCTCGCTCGATGAGTTGTTCTTCTCCTGTTTTGCGCAGGGTCTGGTCTATGTGATCCAGTCCGGGCGCTATCTTTATCCCACGGCTATTACGATTTACAACCATTACGCCCAGCTGCGCTAGCTCGGGTGTGTCTAGAAAGAGGTATTCCATGGCCGACGAGACCATGACTGACGAGCAGATTCTTGAAGGTGTGGAGCACAAGAGTTTCGTTGCCACGTCCGACCGCACCGCCGCCTCGCTGTCCGCGAGCGGTGTCGCCGCCGAGGATGTCGCCCGCGCCGCCGCGCAGGCCGCCTACGACAAGAAGGGCGAGGACGTGCAGGTGCTCGACCTGACCGAGCTTTCCGACGTGTGCGACTACTTTGTGCTTGCCACCGGTACCAACAACCGCCAGGTCGATTCGATTGTCGACGAGATCGAGGAGAAGGTTGCCGAGGCTTGCGGCGAGCATCCGTTCTCCATCGAGGGCCGCGAGCAGAAGACCTGGATGCTCATGGACTACGGCTCGGTTGTCGTCCACGTCTTCACTCCCGAAGCCCGCGACTTTTACCGCCTAGAAAAGCTCTGGGGTGACGCCCCCCAGCTCCCCCTCGACCTCCTCTAGTGGCTCATTTGATATGGGGCTTTTAGCTAGCCTCGCGCATTTCGCCGGGCAGTTGCGGTTTTCCGCACCTGCCCGGCTTTCTTTTTGCCCAAAGGCGGTTAATCGTCGAAGCGGGATTGGCGGCCGAAAGATAGGGCGGTGTCGCCGAACTTGTCTCGGACGGCATCGATCGCGACGGAGAGGTCGCGACGGTCGCTTGATTGGGCTCCGCGGTCGTCGACTTCGCAGAACAGGTCGGTCTGGATGCCGCCCTGATGGTCAAAGTCGCTCATGCCGATGCCTGCTAAGCGAACATGCATGCCTTCCTGCCAGATGTTGTCGAGCAGTTCGAGCGCAACCGCCACAAAGATATTCTCGTCGTCGGTGGGGTGGGGAAGCCGGCGCTGCGCCGTGCGTCCGCTGCCATACGAATACTTAAGCTTGAGCGTTACCGTGCCGCCCGTCAGTCCCTGACGGCGCAGGCGGCGTCCAACCGACTCTCCCAACAGCGCAATCGCCGCTTCGATGTCCCCACGCTCAGTCAAATCTTTCGCAAAGGTGCGCTCATTGCTGACCGACTTGACCTCGCGCCCTTCATCGAGACTCGTGACTTCGGAGATTTCGAGTCCCAGCGCACGCTGGCGCATGCGTTCGCCGTTGACGCCAAAAATAGAGGCCAAGGTGGATTCCGGTGCACGTGATAGCTCGCCGAGCGTGTAGATGCGCATGCGGCGCAGTCGCTCCTCGGCCGAGCGCCCGATGCCGCTCATGGCAGATACCGGCAGCGCGGCCAAAAAGCGCTGCTCGGTTCCGGGGCGCACGATGGTCAGCCCAAACGGCTTATCCCGCTCGCTTGCGATCTTTGCGACCGTCTTGTTGCAGCCTACGCCAATGGAGCACGTCACTCCCAGCGCTGCCACGCGGTCGCTTATACGCCGTGCAACCAGCAGCGGGTCCTCGGGCGCAAAGCGACCCGGTGTGATATCGATAAAGGCTTCGTCGATCGATACGCGCTCAACGCGCGGCGTCTCCTCGGCAAGAATCGCCATGACCTGCGCGCTCACCTCGCGGTAGCGATCAAAGTGCCCGTGCGTCCAAATGGCTTGCGGGCACAAGCGCCGTGCCTCGGCTGAGGGCATGGCGGAGTGCACGCCAAAGCGACGTGCCTCGTAAGAACAGGTGGACACAACGCCGCGGGAATCGGCGTCTCCGCCCACGATGAGCGGCTTTCCGCGCCATTCGGGATGATCGAGCATCTCCACGCTCGCAAAAAACGCATCGAGGTCCATCAGGCCCACCGCCGGACCCGTCCAGGGAGGCGGCGTGACGCCCATGGCATCCTCATAACCGTATGTATGTTCGCGTCTTTCCATGTCATGAGTATACCGCGCAGCTCATGTGGGGTGCGTGTATGTGCTTGCAAATCCCGAATTCTTGTCTAAGATATGGATTTGCCCTCGACTACACCGAAGAAGTTGGTCTCACGGACTTCACCTGCCCGCGTCGATGGCGTATTATGTTCAACTGTTTGTTTGTAGTTGCAGCCTAAAGCTGCTTGGTTGGAGGAGTTTCCTTTGGCAGTCAAGATTCGCCTTGCTCGTCACGGCGCTAAGAAGCGTCCGTACTACCGTGTCGTCGTCGCCGATTCCCGCGCCCCGCGTGACGGTCGTATCATCGAGGAGGTTGGCCGCTACAACCCGATGACCGCCCCCAAGACCATCAACCTCGACCTCGAGAAGATCGCCGACTGGCAGTCCAAGGGCGCTCAGCTCACCGACGCCGTCGCCGCTCTGGTCAAGGCCGCCAACGAGGGCGAGAAGACCGAGACCGTCGTCAAGAAGTCCAAGAAGCAGCTCGCCAAAGAGGCCGAGGCCGCTAAGGCTGCCGCTGAGGCCGCTGAGGGCGCCGAGGAG
The DNA here is from genome assembly GCF_964283865.1 of Collinsella aerofaciens. Classification (GTDB taxonomy): domain Bacteria; phylum Actinomycetota; class Coriobacteriia; order Coriobacteriales; family Coriobacteriaceae; genus Collinsella. Next base: position 112,734 of record NZ_CAXYLS010000002.1, read on the forward strand.
TAAATCGTGCCTGAGGTTGACGCTGCACAGCTCGAGGGTGAGGCAATGCTCTCAGATCGCATCGCCGATCTCGTCGAAAATCTCGTTGTTCAGATCGTCGACGACCCGGATTCCGTGAGCCTTGAGGTCATCGATGGTGACGACACCTCTACGATCGAGGTTTCTGTCGCCGAGGATGACGTCGCTAAGGTCATCGGCCGTCGTGGCCGTACCATCAAGGCCATTCGCACGCTCGCCCGTGCACTGGCCGCTCGCCTCGACACTGCAGTCGAGGTAGAGGTTCTGGGCTAGGACCTTGAGGTCCCAGTACAAAAACATCGCCCGTGTGGTCAAGCCGCACGGAAGGAAGGGGGAGGTCCTCGCGCAGCCGCTGCGGGGGCTTCCTTCTGTATTGACGCCGGGTATGCGCGTCGCCCTGACGCCGCCGGCGCTCAAGCGCGACCGCTTTTGCACGGTCGTGTCCGTCACCGATACGGGCGATGGCGATCTGGTCTCGTTTGAGGGCATTGACGACTTGACGGCCGCCGAGGGCATCACGGGATGCTATGTGCTGGCAAATCGTGACGACTTTGAGCTCGATTCGCTCGACGCCGCCTATACCGACCTGATGGGTCGCGAGGTGGTCGACGAGCGCTTCGGTTCGCTCGGCACGATCGTCGAGATCATGTCGACGCCCGCTAACGATGTTTGGGTTGTCGAGGGTGATCGGTACGGCGAGGTGCTGATTCCCGTGATCGAGCAGGTTGTGCTCGATCTTCCCGACACAGGAACAATTTCCGTCCACGTTATGGACGGCCTGATCGATATGGACAAGTAGGGAGGACAACATGCTGATTGAGACCCTTTCGGTCTTTCCCGAGATGTTTGAGCCTGTCATGTCCACATCGATTTTGGGCCGCGCGCGCAAGGCCGGCCTTTTTGATTTTAAGGCGTATAACCTGCGCGACTGGACGCACGACCGCCATCGTACCGTCGATGACGAGCCGTACGGCGGCGGGCAGGGCATGCTCATGAAGGTCGAGCCTATTGCCGAGGCCATCGAGGCTATTAGCTCCGAGGGTCCCAAGCCCACCGTGGTGTTCTTTACGCCCTGTGGCGAGCCCTTTACGCAGCATGTGGCCGAGCGCCTGCTCAAAAGCGAGCGCCTGCTGTTTGTGTGCAGCCGCTACGAGGGCGTCGACGAGCGTGCGTATGTGTATGCCGATGAGCGCCTGTCGATCGGCGACTACGTGCTCACGGGCGGCGAGCTGCCCGCTATGGTGGTGGCTGACGCCGTCGTGCGTCTCATCCCCGGCGCCCTTGGTGACGAGATGAGCAACGTCGACGAGTCGTTTTCGACCGCCGAGGACGGTGGCCTGCTCGAGTACGCGCAGTATACCCGTCCCGCCGAGTTCAACGGCGAGGGCGTGCCTCCGGTGCTTGTGAGCGGCGACCATGCCAAGGTTGACGCCTGGCGCCGCAAGAATGCCATCGAGCGAACCTGCCGCTGGCGTCCCGACCTAATCGAGACGGCGCGGCTTACGCCCGAGGAGCGTGCATATGCGCAAGAGATTCTGGACGCGTCGTATTCGCAGAGCGAGGAGTGAGAATGGTCCCATCGCAGCATTCCGTGCTAAGGGGTGCGTTTGAGTGGATTGTGGTCGTCGCGATCGCACTCGTCGCCACCTTCTTGATTCGCTCGTTTGTGGTCGAACCCTTTGTGGTGCCCACCGGTTCCATGGAGTCCACGATCGAGATTGGCGACCAGATCCTGGCCCAAAAGGTGAGCCTCGAGCTCGGTCAGCCCGTCAAGCAGGGCGATATCGTGGTGTTCCATAACCCCGATGGCACCTCCGAGCACGATGTCCTGGTCAAGCGCGCTATTGCCACGGCCGGCCAGACGGTCGATTTACAGGATGGACGCGTGGTCGTTGACGGCCAGGCACTCGACGAGGACTATACGACCGGTATGAGCTGGCCGCTTTCGGTCCAGGCCCCTAGTGCTCAGGTGAGTTATCCCTACACCGTTCCTGACGGGTGCGTGTGGGTGATGGGCGACAACCGCGAAAACTCTGCCGACTCGCGCTACTTTGGTCCCGTCGATCGCTCTGATCTGATCGCCGTGGCGCTCGTGCGCTACTGGCCGCTCAACCGCATCGGCGCTATCGACTAAAAACCGCTATAGTACAGTACCTAACCGTGTAATCGTTTCGACGAGGGGATATTAGAGGCATGAACGCTTCATCGCTTTCCTTCCAAGACATCATCCTGCGCCTCCAGCAGTACTGGGGCGAGCAGGGCTGCGTCATCATGCAGCCCTATGACTCCGAGGTCGGTGCCGGCACCTTCCACACCGCGACCACGCTGCGATCGCTCGGTCCCGCCGAGTGGCGCACCTGCTATGCGCAGCCCTGCCGCCGTCCCGCCGACGGCCGCTACGGCGAGAACCCTAACCGCATGCAGCACTACTATCAGTTCCAGGTGCTCATTAAGCCCTCTCCGGTTAATGCTCAGGAGCTTTACCTGGGGTCTCTTGCTGCCATTGGCCTGGACCCCAACGACCATGACGTCCGTTTTGTCGAGGACGACTGGGAGAGCCCGACGCTGGGCGCCTGGGGCCTTGGCTGGGAGGTCTGGCTCAACGGCATGGAGGTCACGCAGTTCACGTACTTCCAGCAGGTGGGCGGTATCGAGGTCGACCCCGTGCCCGTCGAGATCACCTATGGCCTGGAGCGTATCGCCATGTACGCTCAGGGCGTCAACTCGGTCTACGATCTGGTGTGGAGCTATCTGCCCGACGGCACGCCCATGACCTACGGCGACGTGTTCCTCGAGAACGAGCGCGAGTTCAGTGCCTATAACTTTGAGGTCGCAAACGTCGAGATGATGCGTCAGAAGTTTGACGACTACGAGGCCGAGTGCCATTCCTGCCTGGAGCGCAAGCTGCCGTTGCCGGCGTACGACTGTGTCATGAAGTGCAGCCACGCCTTCAACCTGCTCGATGCCCGCGGCGCCCTGTCCGCGGTCGAGCGTGCCAACTACATCCTGCGCGTCCGCGCCGTCGCCAAGGCGTGCTGCGAGGCCTACATGGCCGAGGTCGCCGGAGTCAACGAGAATGCCGACCAGGAAGGCGAGGTGGCGTAAGCCATGGCAGACGCTAAGGATTTCCTGTTTGAGATCGGTACGGAGGAAATGCCCTCTGCACCGCTGAACAATGCCGTCAAGCAGCTTGGTACCATGATCGCCAAGGGTCTCGACGAGGCCGGTCTTGCCCACGGCGAGGTCCGCGTGATCTCGAGCCCGCGTCGCCTGGCTGCGCTCGTTGCCGACGTTGCCACCGCGACCGATGAGGTTCACGAGGTCAAGCGTGGCCCCGCGGCAAACATCGCCTTCGACGCTGACGGTAACGCCACCAAGGCCGCCCAGGGCTTCGCCCGCAAGTGCGGTGTGGCTGCCGAGGACCTGGTCCGTCGTGAGGATACCGACGGTCGCGAGTATGTCTTTGCCGAGAAGAACATTCCCTCCGCACCGGCAACCCCGATCCTGACGGCCCTGTGCGAGAAGACCATTGCCGGCCTGCAGTGGCCCAACTACCGCTCTCAGCGCTGGGGCCACGAGCACGCGACGTTCGTGCGTCCGGTCCGCTGGATTTGCTGCCTTCTGGGCGAGGATGTTGTGCCTGTGTCGTTTGCCGACGTGACGAGCGGCAACACCACGCGCGGCCATCGCGTGCTCGGCCCCGGTGACCACGTTGTCGCCAGCCCCGCCGCCTACGAGCAGGTACTCGAGGACGCCGGCGTGCTTTCTGCCGAGCGCCGTCGCGAGGCCATCCTTGCCGGTATCTCCGAGGTCGAGGCCGCTCGCCCCGGCTGCCATGTCGATACGCCCAAGAAGGTCTTTGAGGAGGTCATTAACCTCTGCGAGTGGCCGACGGTGCTCGTCGGTACTTTCGACGAGGAGTTCCTCAAGGTCCCGCACGAGATTATCTGCGAGTCCATGCTCACCAACCAGCGCTACTTCCCGATCTATGACGGCGAGGGCAAGCTTACGCGTGAGTTCGTGGTCGTCTCCAACAGCAAGCCCGAGAACGCCGAGCGCGTGATCGACGGTAACGAGCGCGTCGTGCGCGCCCGTCTGGACGACGCTAAGTTCTTCTACGAGGAGGACCTGAAGATCTCCCTCGACGAGTTCCGTGAGCGCCTGTCCAAGGTCGCTTTCCAGGAGAAGCTCGGCAGCGTGCTCGCCAAGTCCGAGCGCATCGAGCAGCTCGCGCTCGCCATCGCCCGCGAGGCTCACCTGGGCACCCATCTTGCCGCCGACGCTGCTCGCGCCGCGCACCTGTGCAAGGCAGACCTGGTGTCCAACGCCGTCGTCGAGTTCACGAGCCAGCAGGGCGTGATGGGCGGTTATTACGCGACCGCGATGGGGGAGAACGACGAGGTTGCCCACGCCATTCGCGATCATTATCGTCCCCGCTTTGCCGGCGACGAGCTGCCAGAGGGCACCGCTGGCTGCATCGTGGCCTGCGCTGACAAGCTCGATACCATCGCCGGTATCTTTGCCATCGGCGAGCCCCCGACTGGCTCCTCCGATCCCTACGCGCTGCGTCGTGCCGCTATCGGTATCATCAACATCCTGCGCGACCGTCTGTCGATCGATCCCACGTCGCTCATCGACTTTGCGCTCGAGCTCTATAGCGAGCAGGGCATTGAGTTCGACGCCGCCGAGGTCGCCCAGCAGGTTCGTGACTTCTTCCATGGCCGCCTGGTGAGCATGGCCCGCGACGAAAAGATCCCGGCCGATACCGTTGCCGCCGTCTCCGCGGTGCACATTATCGCCCCGTCCGTCTTCTTCGCCCGCTGCGCCGCCCTCGACGAGGCCCGCAAGAACGACGCTGAGACGTTCGACAACCTGGCGACCGCCTATGCCCGCGCCGCGCATATCTCCAAGCCCGAGCTGGGTGCGGAGTACGACCGCGCCCTGATGGGCGAGGTTGAGCTTGCGCTTGCCGACGCCTCCGAGGCCGCTCAGACTGCCGTCGATGCCGCCCTTGCTGCCGAGGACTACCCGGCCGCATTTGCCGCCCTCGCCGCCCTGCGTGCGCCCATCGACCGTTTCTTCGATGAGGTCATGGTCATGGACAAGGACGAGCAGCTTCGCGATAATCGCCTTAAGCTGCTCAACCGCTTCGAGGCCGTTTTCTCCGGCATCGCCAACATCGGTGAGCTTGCCCGCAAAAAGTAAGCCAGCCTGCGCATAAGCGCAAAAGGAGCCCCGCATGGATTGCCCGGTCACCGCTCGTCCCACCGTTATCGTTATCTCCGACTCGCTCGGTGATACCGCTTGTGAGGTGGTGCTTGCGGCGTCCGGGCAATTTGATGAAGGGGCTTTTCGCGTTTTGCGTCTGCCTAAGGTGACCTCTGTGGAGCAGGTCAAGTCATTTGTGGGGCCGCGCGTCGATGCGGACCATCGCGATATTGCCGTGTTCCACACCATTGTCGATCCGGCGCTTCGCGCCCGCGTGCTCGATTACCTGGGTATGCTGCATATCCGTTCGGTCGACCTGATCGGCCCGACGCTTGCCGTGCTGTCGTCGCTCATCGGTGTGCCGCCCAAGGGCGTTGCGGGCGTGATTCACAAGACCGATGACCGCTATTTCCATCGTATCGAGGCCATGGAGTATTTCGTTGAGCACGATGACGGTCGTGGTTGCGACGATCTGTCTGGTGCCGATATCGTGCTGCTGGGTGTGTCGCGTACATCCAAGACGCCGCTGTCGATGTATTTAGCCTATCAGGGCTACAAGGTCGCCAATGTCCCACTGGCGCATGGCATGGAGCCGCCCAAGTCGATTTATGAGGTCGACCCGATGCGCCTGTTCGGCCTGATTTCGACCGTCGATGTGATTTCCGAAATTCGCGATAGCCGCTTGGGCGATGACTACGCCCGTGCCGTTGCCGGCTCCTATGCGGAGCCCGAGAGCGTGCGTAGTGAGCTTGCGGAAGCCCGCGCGCTCATGAAACGCCTGGGCTGCTTTGTAGTGCGTACCGACGGCAAGGCGATTGAGGAGAGCGCCTCCGAGATCATTGCCCACCTTGAAGAGATTCAAGAGGCAAGAGCCCGCCGTGCCGTCCGCCGCGCTCAACAAAAGTAGCTCACTTGGGACAAGGTTGTTTGGGTAGCTAATTTGGGACGGGGCTCTTTTAGCTAACCAAAGAGAATACTTGGAAATAATGCTGATAAATGGTAAAGCGATTTAGCAAAAACATCGCATCCGACCTGCACTTTTCTTGTAGTGGTATCTTCATAAGGTAACCACCTTTACCTACCGTTTACCGCCGGTTTTAGCACGTTTACCAAACCGCGCACCCTCTGCTCAAGCCTGTCCAAAACCCGCCGTATAGTTCCCTCACGGCCCGCATCCGGCGGGTCGATTCGTGACCACGGTCGTGCACGTAAGCGCATGGAAGGGGAAGTATCGTGAGCGATTGCAAGAGGGTTTACCGTTTTGGAGCCGACGCCCAGGGCACCTGTGTCACTGAGGGCGACAAATCCATGAACTTCGTGCTTGGCGGCAAAGGCGCAAACCTTGCCGAGATGAGCCGCATCGGTCTGCCGGTTCCCGGTGGCTTTACCATTACCTGCCAGACCTGTGTCGAGTACTCCGGTGCCGGCAACGTCTGGCCCGAAGGCGCACTCGATGAGATCGTTGCCGCCGAGGCGGACCTCGAGGCCCGTTGCGGCAAGAAGCTCGGCGACGCCTCCGATCCGCTGCTCGTGTCGGTTCGCTCGGGCGCTCCGTTCTCCATGCCCGGCATGATGGACACGGTTCTCAACCTGGGCCTCAACGACGACTCCGTTCAGGGCCTTATCGCCCAGACGCAAAACCCGCGCTTTGCCTGGGACAGCTATCGTCGCTTTATCCAGATGTTCTCCAACGTCGTCATGGGTGTCGATGCCGACTTGTTCGAGAATGCCCTGACCCAGGCCCGCCTGGTCGCCGGCGTTCGCGTCGATTCCGAGCTTTCGGCCGAGGACCTGCAGGAACTCGTCGAGACCTTCAAGGGCATCTTCTCCGAGAACGTCGAGGCTGCCCTGTATCCCGAGCTCGAGGTCGCTGACGGCAAGCCCGTCTTCCCGCACGACCCGGAGCTTCAGCTGCGCCTTGCCATCCAGGCCGTCTTTGGCAGCTGGATGAACGAGCGCGCCTGCATCTACCGCAAGCAGCATGGCATTTCCGATGAGCTCGGCACCGCCGTCAACGTCCAGGCCATGGCCTTTGGCAACAAGGGCGAGACCTCGGCGACCGGCGTCGCCTTTACGCGCAACCCGGCCGACGGAACCAAGGAGTTCTATGGCGACTTTTTGGTGAATGCCCAGGGCGAGGACGTCGTCGCCGGCATCCGAAACACCGAGCCCATCGCCGACCTCAAGACCACCTCGGGCCTCGAGTCCGCAGGCGAGGAGCTCGAGCGCGTGTTCCTGACGCTCGAGGATCATTACCGTGATATGTGCGATATCGAGTTCACCATCGAGCAGGGCAAGCTCTGGATGCTCCAGACCCGCGTGGGCAAGCGCACCGCCACTGCCGCCCTGCGCATTGCTATCGAAATGGTCGAGGAGGGCCTGATCACCCGCGAGGAGGCTGTGAGCCGCATCGATCCCGCGCAGCTCGACCAGCTCCTGCACCCGCAGTTCGACGCCACCAAGAAGTACGAGGCCCTGGCCAGCGGCCTTAACGCCAGCCCTGGTGCCGCCGTGGGCGAGGTCGTGTTCTCGAGTGATGACGCCGTCGCGCGCGCCAACGAGGGCCACAAGGTCATTCTGGTTCGCTGGGAGACCAACCCCGACGACCTGAAGGGCATGGTCGCTGCCGAGGGTATCTTGACGAGCCATGGTGGCAAGACGAGCCACGCCGCCGTTATCGCCCGCGGCATGGGTACGCCCTGCGTCTGCGGTGTCGAAAGCTTCCATATCGACGCCGCCGAGAAGGTCGTGCACATCGAGGGCAGTGACCGCCTGCTGCATGAGGGCGACATCATCTCCATCGACGGCACCCAGGGCATCGTCGTCGACGGCGCGGTCGACTTGGTCTCTGCAGAGCTCACCGGCGACTTGGACACCATCCTGTCCTGGGCCGACGAGATCCGTCTGGACGAGACCTGCGGCCACGCCAACCACGTGCGCGTCAACGCCGACAACCCCGAGGATGCTGCACTCGCGCTCGAGTTTGGCGCCGAAGCCATCGGCCTGTGCCGCACCGAGCATATGTTCCTGGGCGACCGCAAGAACATCATCCAGAGCTTTATCCTGTCCGATGACGAGGCCGTAAAGCAGCAGGCCCTGGCCGACCTGCTCAAGGTCCAGACCGAGGACTTCCTGGCGATGTTCAAGACCATGTCCGGTCGCGATGTGGTCGTTCGCCTGCTCGATCCGCCACTTCATGAGTTCCTGGATGATCCTCGCGAGCTCGAGGTCGCCATCACCAAGAAGGAAGCCGCTGGCGCCAGCGAGGAAGAGCTTGCCGCCCTGCGCACCCGCCTGCGTCGCATTGACAGCATGGTCGAGTCCAACCCCATGCTGGGCCTGCGCGGTGTGCGCCTGTCCGTCGTCTTTAGCGATCTGCCTCTCATGCAGGTTCGCGCCGTTGCCACGGCTGCTGCTCGCCTTATCAAGGAGGGCGTCGACCCACGCCCCGAGATCATGGTGCCGCTCGTCTCCATCACGGCCGAGCATGTCCAGACCCGCGAGGTCATCGAGCGCGTGATCGCCGAGGTTTCCGCCGAGGAGGGCGTCGAACTCAACGTTCCCGTGGGCACCATGCTCGAGCTGCCGCGCGCCTGCATGGTCGCCTACGAAATCGCCCATCACGCAGATTTCTTCTGCTTTGGCACCAACGACCTCACCCAGACGACCTTCGGCTTCTCCCGCGACGATGCCGAGGCCAAGTTCATTCCGCTGTACCTGCACAAGAAGATCCTGAAGGACAATCCCTTCGAGACCATCGACACGGCGGTGCTGGAGCTCGTGCGCTTGGCCGTCGAGAAGGGCCGCGCCACCAATCCCGGCATGCACTTTGGCGTGTGCGGTGAGCACGGCGGCGACCCCAAGTCCATCAAGGGCCTGTTTAACGTGGCCGACGTGGACTACGTGTCCTGCTCGCCCTACCGCGTGCCCCTCGCACGCCTGGCTGCCGCTCAGGCCAAGCTCGAGGCCAAGCGTTCCGCCTAACGTTTTGGGTGTAGACGCCTAGTGTAGCCCCCCTTCATGCCGCCCGTCTCATTCGTGAGGCGGGCGGTTATCATGTGCGGGTTTAGTCTTTTTGTCTGCGTAAAAAATTGTTCTTGCAGCAGAAACCCGCGCGTGTATACTCGAATATGTTTGTTCAACTACGTGCCGGCCAGGGTGGTACGGCACCTCTAGAAGAGTAAGGAATTGCACATGGATTACATCCGCGCAATCGAGCGTCAGCAGATCCGCGAGGACATTCCTCAGGTTCGCGTCGCCGACAACGTCAAGGTTCACTACCGCATTAAGGAAGGCGACCGCGAGCGCATCCAGGTCTTCCAGGGCGACGTCATCCGCATGGCCGGCGCCGGTGCCCGCGAGACCTTTACCGTCCGCAAGATGTCCTTCGGTGTCGGTGTTGAGCGTACCTTCCCGCTTCACAGCCCCAAGATCGCCAAGCTCGAGGTCGTCCGTCATGGTCGCGTCCGTCGCGCCAAGCTGTACTATCTCCGCGACAAGGTGGGCAAGGCTGCTCGCATCCCCGAGAAGCGCTAAGAAGATCGCAGCGTCTGTCCACTCGTTTGGGCACAAGGGTCACCTTCGGGTGGCCCTTCTTTTTATCTGATTTGCATGCAAGGAGGGCCTGGTATGGCCAACATGACGAGCTCGGTTTCGGCATCGCAGGTTGCCGGAGAGCTGGCGAGCGCAACGTTTGAGGAGATCCCCGCCCTCGTGGAGCATTATCGCGAGGACCCGCGCCAGCAGGTGATCAAGGCTTGTGAACGCGCCCTCAAACGCCATGACAAAGAGCTTGCCGAGCGCGAGCGCGTCAATGACATGTACGAGCTTATGCATGAGCTTGGCGGCGATGGAGTGGTCGTTGGTGTCGACGAGGTGGGTCGCGGATCGGTGGCCGGTCCTTTGACGGTATGCGCCGTCTGCCTTCCTATGGAGCCGCGCGTCTGGGGCATCAACGATTCCAAAAAGCTCACGCCGGCGCGCCGCGAGTTGCTCTCAGTGAAGATTGCCGAGGTGGCGACGGCGATCGGTTTTTGCCATATCGCGCCGAAGGATATCGATGAGATGGGCATGGCCCGTGTTATCCGTACCGCCGTTGCGGGCGCCGTGGCCGATACGGGACTTGAACCCGACTGCGTCCTCATGGATGGCAACCCCTTGGGCGCCGTTCCTAACGAGCGCGATGTGGTGAAGGGCGATGCCAAGATCGCCTGCATCGCCGCGGCGTCCATCATGGCCAAGGTCACGCGTGACGAGATGATGGTCGAGTACGACGCCGAATACCCCGAGTACCATCTGGCCGAGTCGAAGGGCTATGCGAGCCCCGAGCATATCGAGGCCATTCGCAAACATGGACTTTGTCCGCTGCACCGCGTGAGCTTTTGCGGAAACTTTCTGCAGACTGAGCGCCTTTTCTAGGCCAATTGTGGAGATAGGGACCTTAAAGGTTCTATAAACCTGCTGGTAGCGGGCCGTATGCAACAGCATTGCTGCGTACGGCCCGTTTTTTGACGGCATTTGGTCAGCTTTTGGTTTGCTTCCGGTACTTACCCGCATGAAAGGTGCCCTCATCATCGGGGCAATGCAGTGTGCGGGAAAGGAGACCCCATGAGTGCCGCAAGCAAAAAGAGCAAGACGCAGCAGCTCAAGGAGCGTTGGGAAAACGGCGAGCTCGACTGCGGGGCGATGACGCCCGAGTTTATCAAGGGACTCAGTCCCCGCGAGCTGGGCATGCTGGGCGAGCTGATCACCATCGACTACTTTAACGAACGCAGCTACACCTTGCTGGAGCAGGGTTATCGTTGCACCGAGGGCGAGGCCGATCTGGTGCTGCTCGATGAGCTCGACGATGTCGTGGTGATGGCCGAGGTCAAGACCAGACGCGTCGCACTGGATTGCAGCACGCGGGTCTTTCCCGAGGAGGCCGTGGACGCCCAAAAGCAACGCCGCTACCGCCGCATCGCAAGTTGCTATCTCATGGAACATTATCCGCTCAAGGCGATTCGCTTCGATGCCGTGGGTGTCACCATTCGCGGCGGGCATATCGCTGAGATCGAGCATCAGTACAACGCGTTCGATTGGCAGGTGTCGTGATGGCGTTCGAGACGTTTGCCGTTCACGCGGCCTGCATCCGTGGCGTCGAGGCGATTCACGTCACGGTCGAGGTCTCGCTTGCCGGCGGCGTTCCGGGCATTCAGATGCTCGGCATTCCGAGTATGGAGGTGATGGAGTCACGCGGTCGTATTCGCTGCGCGATGCGCTCCGCCGGGTTCGAAATCCCGCGCTCGGGCATTACGGTCAATCTGGCGCCTGGCGATATTCGCAAGACCGGTAGCGGCTTTGATCTGCCCATCGCCATCGCGGTTCTGGCGGCCGATGGGCAGATTCCCCGTGACAACCTCGATCGCTGCCTTATCGCCGGCGAGCTCGGCTTGGACGGTACGGTGCTTCCCGTCAAGGGCGAGGTGGCGTTTCAGCTATTGGCGCGTGATATGGGGCTGTCCTTTATCGCCGGCAGGTCCGATCAGCATGTGCCGCTTGCGGGCGTGGATTGCGGATTTATCGATCATTTGTCTCAGCTTGCCCATGGCATGGGCGATGCCGCGCGGCACTACTTGGATTCTGAAGTGCTCGAGGCGACCTTTGAGCCCGAACTCGACTATGCCGACGTACTGGGTCAGGAGGTCGCCAAGCGCGGCATGGCGCTGGCGGCAGCGGGTGAGCTCGGTTTGCTTATGATCGGGTCCCCGGGATCGGGCAAGACGATGCTCGCGCGTCGTATGACCGGCATCCTGCCCGAGCTTTCCGTTGAGGATCAACAGGAGGCGCTGTGCATCCATTCGGTTTTGGGTGAGAACATTGATGGCTTGTTGGCAGGGCACCGGCCCTTCCGCAGTCCCCATCACAGTATTTCGACCGCAGGTCTTATCGGCGGTGGGCGCCCGGTGCACCCGGGTGAGATCAGCCTTGCTCATGGCGGCGTGCTCTTTTTGGACGAGCTTGCTGAGTTTCCCACGGGTGTGCTGCAGACGCTGCGTCAGCCCATCGAACGCGGCTACGTCAGGATCGTACGCGTCGACGGGGCTTTTACCTTCCCGTCGCGCTTTCAGCTGCTGGCTGCGAGCAATCCCTGCCCCTGCGGCTTTTTGGGCGATCGTGAGGTACCGTGTCGCTGCTCGGCGGCGATGGTCGAGCGCTATCGGTCTAAACTGCGCGGTCCTTTGGCCGACCGTATCGACATGATGATCGATGTGACCCGTCCCGACCCTCAGGTGATTATCGAGGGCGCGGAGGGTATGTCGTCTGCCGAGTTACGTGACTACGTTGTGCGCGGTCGCGCTTTTCGCGCTTGGCGCGAATCCCGTATGGACGATGCTGATGCCGAGGCCGAGGATGACGAGACACGGTCCATTGACGGCGTCGTTTCGACCTTTGAGCTCGATGATGCGGCGGAGAAGTGTGTGCTCGGCCTGTCGAAGCGCACGCATCTCACGGGCCGCGGCATCGTGCGCCTGGTGCGTATCGCGCGTACCATCGCCGACGTCGCCGAGAGCGAGCAAGTGACGCAGGACCACGTGCTCGAGGCGGCGATGTACCAGGGAAGGAGGGACCAATGATGGCCGAGGGGACCTACGAGCTGCATCCAGGTGACGCGTTGTATCCCGAGACCGTTTTGGAGCTTTCTGATGTACCCCAGACACTCTATGTGCGCGGCAACCCCGAGGTGCTTTCGACGCCCGCGCTCTCCATCATCGGCGCGCGCAAGGCCTCTCCGTATGGTCTTGCCGTGGCAGAGCTTGCGGCAAAGGTTGCGGTCGAGGCGGGCGTGACGGTAGTTTCGGGCGGCGCGGTCGGTTGTGACCAGGCCTCGGGTTGGGCTGCGGTCAATGCCGGCGGCAAACACGTCGTGGTGCTGGGGACGGGCGCCGACGTGGTCTACCCGCGTTCGAGCGCGGGGCTTATTACGCGCACGCTCGATACGGGTGGCGCGGTCGTGTCGATCTCTCCGTGGGGCATGGGTCCGCGCAAGTTTGCCTTTCCGCGCCGCAATCGCGTAATCGCGGCCCTGTCGCAAGCCCTCTTTGTATCCGAGGCGGGTATGCCTTCCGGGACGTTTTCTACAGCCGAGGCTGCTATGGATTTGGGGCGAGAACTTCTTGCCGTGCCAGGGTCGATCCTATCGCCCGAGTCGCGTGGCACGAATTACCTCATTGCGAACGGTGCCTGCTGCATCATCGACGAGGAATCTATCGAGATGGCTATTTCACGCATCTACGGCACCCTGCGCTACTCGCGCCCCGATGCTCCCGGCATTGCCGACCTGGATCAAACACAGCAGACCGTGATGCATGCGCTCATCGCCTCTCCGCTCAAGGTCGACGACATCGCGGCGCTCGTCTCGCTCGATGCCGTCGGCGTACTCAAACTCCTGGGTTCGCTTGAGCTCGAGGGTCTTATCGAGCGCATGATGGATGGAAGGTATGCGCCCTCCAAGTTTGCCCTTCACGCTCAGACACCCTTCGGTCACAATGGAAAACATGTCAATTAGAAAGGTGTTTGCAGATGCTGTTTGATCAGGTGACGGTTATCGGTGGCGGTCTGGCGGGTTCGGAGTGCGCGATTCAGCTGGCAGATCGCGGGTTCGCCGTAAGGCTGTGCGAGATGCGCCCCCAGGTTAGCTCCCCGGCCCACCATACCGATCACCTGGCAGAGCTCGTCTGTTCCAATTCGTTTAAGTCGACCCGTCCGGATTCCGCGGCTGGATTGCTGAAGGCCGAGCTTGAGCGCATGGGTTCAGTCCTGCTCGATTGCGCCCATCGCGCGGCTGTTCCCGCCGGTGGCGCCTTGGCGGTCGACCGCGTCAAGTTTTCCGAGTTTGTCGAGGCCGAGGTTGCCGCCCGTCCCAATATCGAGATCATTCACGGCGAGGTCACGCAGATTCCCGAAGGTCACGTGGTCATTGCCGCCGGCCCCTTGTGCTCGCCGGCGCTGAGCGAAGAGGTCATGAAGCTCGTCGGTGGCGACGCCCTTGCGTTCTTCGATGCCGCGGCGCCGATCGTCGATGCCTCCACGCTCGATATGGACGTGCTGTTCTCGCAGTCGCGCTACGAGGAGCAGGGGAGCGGCGACTATCTCAACGCTCCGCTCAATAAGGAGGAGTACGAGGCCTTTATCGAGGCGCTTACCACGGCCGACCGCGTGGTGCTCAAGGACTTTGAGGGCGGCGATCTGTTCCAGGCCTGCCAGCCTGCCGAGGAAGTTGCGCGCACCGGCAAGGACGCCATTCGCTTTGGCGCCATGAAGCCTGTCGGCCTCACCGATCCGCGAACCGGTCGTCGTCCCTGGGCGGCGATTCAGCTGCGTGCCGAGAATAAGGAGAAGACCGCCTATAACCTGGTGGGCTTCCAGACCAACTTGACCTTTGGCGAGCAGAAGCGCGTCTTCCATATGGTGCCGGGCCTGGAGAACGCTGAGTTCTTCCGCTACGGTGTCATGCACCGTAATACCTTTGTCGACGCCCCGCACGTGCTCGATGGCACCTTTGCCGTGCCCGGCACCGGCGTGCGCTTGGCCGGTCAGATCACCGGCACCGAGGGGTACATGGAAGCCGTGGCGACGGGTCTGCTCGCGGCGCTCAACACCTATGCCGAGGCTATCGGGGCCGCGGGCGTCGAGCTGCCGCGTGTGGGCGCCCTGGGTGCGCTCGTGGGCTATGCGACCGATCCTGCCACCGTGGGCTATCAGCCTATGCATGTCAACTTTGGCCTGGTGCCGCCACTCGAGGATGGTAAGCGCCGCAGCAAGCGCGACCGCTACCAGGCCTATGCGGACCGTGCGCTCGAGGCCCTTGATGCCTATCTGGCCACTCGCCCCGATTTGTTTGGAGGCGACCGGTCATAGCCTTTGACCTGTACGACACCGTCGACTCGTTTATCGCCTATATCTCACGTGTCGAGGGACTTTCTCCCAACACGGTGACGGCCTATGGCTCGAGGCTGGAGCGTTTTGCTGCCTGGTGCGAGCGTGAGGATATAGATGCTTTCGCTGCCGACGTGCGCACCATTCGTCGCTATCTTGCCGAACTTTCGCGTGAGCAGGTGGCTCCCCGAACGCTTGCGGCACACCTGTCTGCCATTCGCTCGCTCTATCGGTGGATGGCTGCCGAGGGGGTTGTGGAGGGCGATGTGGTCTCGGCAATTTCCTCGCCCAAGCTCCCGCGCGATCTACCCGGTGTGCTGACGACCCAACAGGTGGAGGCGCTGCTCAAGACGCCTGATACCTCAACACCCGCGGGACTGCGCGATGCGGCGATGCTCGAGCTGCTCTATGCCTCGGGCGCCCGTATCTCTGAGCTCGCAGCACTCAATGTGGAGTCCATTGTGTGGTCCGAACGCACGCTGCGCCTGTGGGGCAAGGGGAGCAAAGAACGTATCGTCCCTCTGTATCGTCGCGCGCTCGAGGCGACGCGTCTCTATATTGAGGAGGGGCGGCCGGAGTTGCTCGCTCAGGCAAAGCGCCGTGACCCCACTACCGGGCCGCATCCGCTGCTTATATCGGCGCGCGGTAATCGCATGAGTGCCGCCATGCTCAGGCGGCGGTTTCATACGCTGGCGACGCTCGCCGGCATGCCTGCCGACATCGCCCCGCATGCGATGCGCCATACCTTTGCGACCGACTTGCTCGAGGGCGGCGCGGACCTGCGCTCGGTTCAAGAGCTGCTGGGTCATGCGAGCCTGTCCACGACGCAGATCTACACGCATCTCACACCCGATCGGCTCAAACGTGCCGTGGCTCAAGCCCATCCCCGAGGCGAATAGTGGCTGGGACGTCCCGCGCCGCACTCAGGTGTGTGGTTTTGATTGCGGGTTGGCAGGAAGAAGCATTCCTGCTATCATTCATCGGGTTGCTTCACGGCAACATGTTTTTATCACGCACGCGCGGCTACTTCATACCGTGGTGCCCGGGCTTTGGTAGCACATGTCCGGGTTGGTTTTGGAGGATGACCCCGCGCGGAGGCAAACCACAGGAGGTTTAACATGGCTACCAAGATTAATATCCGCACCCTGCTCGAGGCCGGCTGCCACTTCGGTCACCAGACCCGTCGCTGGAACCCCAAGATGAAGCCGTTCATCTTCGGTGAGCGCAACGGCATCTATATCCTCGACCTCAAGCAGACCATCCTCGACGCCGACCAGGCCTACACTTTCGTCAAGAACGTCGCCAAGGGTGGCAATGTGCTGTTCGTCGGCACCAAGAAGCAGGCTCAGGAGGCCGTCAAGAACGCCGCTGAGCGCGCCAACATGCCTTACATCAACCAGCGTTGGCTCGGCGGTATGCTGACCAACTTCGTCACCATCCGCTCCCGCATCAACCGCATGGAGGAGCTCGAGGCCATGGTCGAGGACGGTCGCATGGCAGTGCTTCCCAAGAAGGAGCAGGCTGTGCTCGGCAAGGAGCTCACCAAGCTCCAGACCAACCTCGGTGGCGCCCGCGACATGAAGGGTCTGCCCCAGGCTCTCTTCGTCATCGACACTAAGCGCGAGGAGAACGCCATCAAGGAGGCTCAGCGCCTGAACATCCCCGTCGTCGCTCTGATCGACACCAACTCCGATCCCGACGAGGTCGAGTACGGCATCCCCTGCAACGATGACGCTATCTCCGCTGTCACCCTTATGTGCGAGCTCATGGCTGACGCCTGCCTCGCTGGCTCCGGTAAGGAGCAGGTCTCCGAGGCCGAGATGGCCGCTGAGCCCAAGGCCGAGTAAATCAGTCTTAGTTAATTCTTTTTCATCTCTTTGAAAGGAACCACAATGGCCCAGATTACCGCCGCTATGGTCAAGCAGCTCCGCGAGATGACCGACTCCCCGATGATGGAGTGCAAGAAGGCTCTCGTCGAGGCTGACGGCGACATGGACGCCGCTGTCGACGTTCTGCGCAAGAACGGCCTCGCCAAGGCTGCTAAGAAGGCTGGCCGCGAGACCAACGAGGGCGCTGTAGCCGCGTTCGTCTCCGAGGATGGCAAGACCGGCGCTCTGCTCGAGCTCTCCTGCGAGACCGACTTCGTTGGCTCCAACGCCAAGTTCACCGGCTTTGCTTCCAAGGTCGCCGAGGTTGTCGCCACCACCGAGCCGGCCGATGTCGATGCTCTGCTCGAGAAGCCGATGGGCGAGGAGACCGTTTCCTCCGAGCTCACCGAGATGATTCACATCATGGGCGAGAACATGAAGATTTCCCGCTTCGCCGCCCGCAAGGCCGAGAACGGCGCTCTCGCTTCTTACATCCACATGGGTGGTAAGATCGGCGTCCTCGTCGAGTTTGCTTTCGAGAAGGCCGAGACTGCTCAGGCTGAGTCCTTCAAGGCCTTCGCTCACGACGTTGCCCTTCAGGTTGCCGCCGTCGCCCCGATCTGCGCTACCCGCGATCAGGTTCCGGCCGAGACCGTCGAGCACGAGAAGCAGATCTACATGGCTCAGGCTGCCGAGTCCGGCAAGCCCGAGGCTATCCAGGAGAAGATGGCTGTCGGCCGTCTGGAGAAGTTCTACAAGCAGTCCGTGCTCACCGAGCAGGAGTTCATCAAGGACAGCTCCCTCACCATCAAGAAGTACGCTGAGCAGGTCTCCAAGGAGCTCGGCGACACCATTACCGTCGTTGCCTTTGACCGTCTGGTCCGTGGCGAGTAAATAAGCTCTTGTAGCTGGTAATGAGCAGGCTGTGGGTTTTACTCACAGCCTGCTTTTTCATGGCTCCCCGTTAAGCCTTTGTTATCATATTGAGAGTCTAATTAAAGGAGGATCGCTTTGTCCGACATCCGATATAAACGCGTGCTTCTTAAGCTTTCCGGCGAAGCACTGATGGGCGACGGCCAATATGGCATCGACCCCAAGGTTACCGACCATCTTGCCAAGCAGGTCAAGGAGCTGCTCGCCGTTGGCCATGAGGTCGGCGTCGTTGTCGGCGGCGGCAATATTTTCCGCGGCATGGCCGGCGCTGCCGGTGGCATGGAGCGTGCTCAGGCCGACTACATGGGCATGCTTGCAACCGTTATGAACGCGCTCGCCCTGCAGGATGCCTTCGAGCATAACGACGTTCCCTGCCGCGTGATGAGCGCTATCCAGATGAACGAGATCTGCGAGCCCTATATTCGTCGCCGCGCTATCAACCATCTGTCCAAGGGCAACGTCGTCATCTTCGCTGCCGGTTCGGGCAATCCGTACTTTACGACCGACACCGCCGCGGCTCTTCGTGCGTGCGAGATCGGCGCCGAGATTCTGATTAAAGCCACCAAGGTCGACGGCATCTACGACAAGGATCCCGTCAAGTGCGCCGATGCCGTCCGTTTTGACAAGATTACCTATCACGAGGTTCTCGTCCGCGGCCTGCAGGTTATGGATTCCACGGCTACGGCACTGTGCCAGGATAACCGTATGCCGATTTTGGTCCTCAACATCGATGGCGAGGACACCGTCAAGCGCGCGCTTTCGGGTGAGCCCGTCGGCACGCTCGTCTATCAGGAGGATTAAGCATGGCAGAGAACATCACCGCCCATATGGACAAGTCGCTCGAGTCCCTCAAGCATAACTTCTCCAAGGTCCGTACCGGTCGCGCCAACGCCAACATTCTGTCCGACATCACCGTTGATTATTACGGTGTCCCCACGCCGGTCACGCAGGTTGCCGCCGTCAAGACCCCCGAGGCTCACATGCTGCTCATCGAGCCGTGGGACAAGGCGCTCATCAACGCTATCGTCAAGGCCATCGGCGCTTCCGATCTGGGCATTACCCCCAACTCTGATGGCACCGTCGTTCGTCTGCCGTTCCCGGCGCCCACTGAGGAGCGCCGTCGCGAACTCGTCAAGGAGTGCCGCGAGTACGCCGAGCAGGCCAAGGTGTCTATCCGTAACATCCGTCGCGACTTCAACAATAAGCTCGAGCGCGATGAGGAGCTCACCGAGGACGATGTCCGTCGCGAGCAGGCCAAGGTCCAGAAGCACACCGATGAGTATGTCGCCAAGGTCGAGGAGCTTCTGAAGGAAAAAGAAGCCGAGGTCATGGAGATCTAAGGTGCAATACGACGAGCATAAACTGGTCGAGTACTTTGCCGACGCCCCTGCGGGCGTCGGTTTTTCCGACCTTGACCTCAATAACATTCCGCACCATATCTCGTGCATCATGGACGGCAACGGTCGTTGGGCCACGTCGCGCGGTCTTGCACGCACCGAGGGTCATAAGGCAGGTATCCTCTCGCTGCGCGAGATCATTACCGCCTGCGTGCGCCTGGGCGTCGACGTGCTTTCTGCCTATGCGTTTTCTACCGAAAACTGGAACCGTCCGCAGCATGAGGTCAACGTCTTGATGCATCTGTTTGCCAAGACGTTTATCGACGAGCTGCCTCTTCTGAAGCGCGAAAACGTGCGCGTTGTCTTTTTGGGCGACATTTCCGCGCTGCCCAAGAAGACCCGCGACGTTTTTGAACGCGGTCTTGCCGAGTGCGCCGATCACACCGGTATGACGCTGGCGCTTGCCGTCAACTACGGCGCGCGTGCCGAGATTACCCGCGCTGTCCGTCAGATTGCACTCGACGCTGCCGCCGGTAAGATCGATCCTGCCGCAATTGATGACGACATGGTGGCTTCCCACCTCTATACTGCCGGCCTTCCCGATCCTGAGCTTGTGATTCGCACCTCTGGTGAGCTGCGCCTTTCGAACTATCTGCTGTGGCAGGTGGCTTATTCCGAGTTCTACGTCACCGATACCTATTGGCCCGACTTTGATCGTTGGGGCCTTGTCGACGCCATTTTGGCCTATCAGGGCCGTGACCGTAGGTTTGGTGGACTGAGCAAGACCGAGGAGGCTTAATCGTGTCCGATCGTCCCAAGGCATCTGCTCCCAAGACGCCTGCGCGCAAAGCTGCCACTGCGGGAGCGCCTGCAGCGAAGAGCGGCACCGGTTCGTGGCTGGCGGGCTTTATTACCCGTGCCGCCGCCGGTATCGTCTACGCCGTTGTCTTTATCCTGTGCCTGGTTTTGGGTATTGTGCCCACGGCCATCTTTGTTTCTGTCATGAGCGGTCTGTGCTGCTATGAGTTTTTCCGTATGACAAGGCTCGATGGCAAGATGGCTAACGAGCGCATGGGTATCGCTGCCGCCGTACTCTTTCCGCTGTCGGCGTTGGGCGATTCGATGTTGCTGAATGCCCTGCTTTTTGCCCTGATGCTCGCTGTGGGCATTTGGTATGTCTGGTCGCCGCGTACCCGCATCTCTGATGTGGCCGTGACGCTCATGGGTCCCATCTACACTGGCTTTATGCTGTCGGCTATCGTGCTGCTGCGCGATGCCGTGCCCGGTTTTGCCGGTGCCCTGCTTTCAGTGGGCGTTTGCGCGTCCCTTTGGGTCTCCGATTCGTTTGCCTACATCGTGGGCAGCCGTATCGGCAAGCACAAGATGGTTCCCAAGATTTCTCCCAAAAAGAGCTGGGAGGGGTTTGTCGGCGGCATCCTGGGCTCGGTTTTGATTTGGCTCATCCTGTGGGCGACGCACTTCTACAAGCTCAGCCTGCCCTATGCGCTGCTGTGCGGCGTGGTTGTGTCCATTCTGGGCGTTATCGGCGACCTTATCGAGTCGCGCATCAAGCGCGGTGTGGGCGTCAAGGATTCCGGCAACCTTATCCCGGGCCACGGCGGCATGCTCGATCGTAGCGATTCGCTTATCTTCGGCTGCATCACCGCGCAGCTGTTGCTGATGATCGGAGGCGTGCTGTAATGTCTTTCCAGATGACGTATGGCTCCGATGGACGTCTCCGCGTTGCCATCCTGGGCTGTACAGGCTCTATCGGCACCCAGGCGCTCGATGTGTGCCGCCAGCATGCCGATCGCCTGCAGGTGACGGCGCTGTCCGTTAACTCCAGTACCTCTGAGCTCGTTGCCGCTGCCCGTGAGTTCTCGGTTCCGGCGGTTGCCGTGGCCGATGCCGCTCATGGCGATGACGCCGTGCTGCAGGAGTTGCCCGAGGGAACGAAGCTCGGCGTTGGCGCGCAGGCGGTTTGCGAGCTCGCGCGTCGCGACGATGTCGACTGCGTGCTCGTCGCTATTGTGGGCGCCGCCGGTCTCGAGGCGAGCCATGCGGCCTTGACCTCGAATAAGCGCCTTGCCCTTGCCAACAAGGAGTCCCTCGTCGTCGGTGGCGACTTGCTTATGCCGTTGGCACAACCGGGCCAGCTTATTCCGGTCGACTCTGAGCATTCCGCCATCTACCAGTGCTATCTGGGGGAGAACCCGCGCGAGGCCCACTGCATTTGGCTCACCTGCTCGGGCGGTCCGTTCTTTGGCCGCACGCGCGACGAGCTCGATCGCGTGACGCGTGCCGATGCCCTCGCGCATCCCACGTGGGCCATGGGTGCCAAGATCACCATTGACTCCGCCACCCTCATGAACAAGGGCCTGGAGCGCATTGAGGCCATGCATCTGTTTAACTGCGACCTCGATTTCATTAACGTGGTCGTGCAGCGTCAGTCCAAGATTCACTCTATGGTCGAGTTCGCCGACGGCTCCGTGATGGCGCATCTCGGTGCATCCGACATGCGTATTCCCATCCAGTTCGCGTTCTCGTATCCCGAGCGTTGGGATACCCCGGCGCCTCGTATCGATTTCCGCGAGCTGGGGCAGCTCACGTTTGATGCTGCCGACATGGATACCTTCCGCTGTCTGGCACTGGCCGAGCGTGCCGGCAAGACGGGTGGCACCATGCCGTGCGTGCTCAATGCCGCCAACGAGGTTGCCGTCGATGCCTTCCTGCACGATGACTGCAGCTTTACCGATATCGATCGCATTGTGGAATCCTGCATGGACGCCCACGATATGCAGGCGGTCGATTCGTTTGAGCAGCTTCGCGACATCGATGCGTGGGCGCGTGAAAAGGCTGCGCAGGTGCTCGCCGCAACCCGTTCCTAACCCATAAGGATTGCTTTTTCGTTTTATGGATACTGTTCTGAGCGTTCTCTCATCGGTCTTTTGGGGCCTGCTGATGCTTTCCGTCCTCGTGTTTTTGCACGAGGGCGGCCACTTTTTGACGGCGCGTGCCTGCGGCGTCCGTGTGACCGAGTTCTTTTTGGGTCTGCCGTGCCGCTTTGACATCCATTACACGTCGCGTCGCATTGGAACCAAGTTTGGCGTGACCCCGCTGCTGCTGGGTGGCTACGCTGCCATCTGCGGTATGGATCCGACCGATGTTTCGTGCGCCGATCGCGTGCTCGCGGCTATCTATCGTCATGGCCGCGTGACCGTGGCCGACCTTGCTGTCGAGCTCGAGCTTTCCGAGGAGGTTGTGCTCGAGGCATGCGCCCTTTTGCTGGGCTGGGGCTCCATCGCGCCCTGGTATGAGGAAGGGGAGAAGCCCTCGCCGAGCTACTATCCCACCAAATATCAGACGTTGCCGCGAGACAAGGCAGGCTATACCACCTTTGATGGTCGCCGTTTCGATCGCGAACATGCGACTGCCGAGGGCGATGTGTGGGAGCTGCCGTGCGGCGAGGCCGAGTTCCTTGCGCAAGAGCGCTCGCACACCTATCTTGGCCAAGGCTTTCTCAAGCGCGCCTTTATGCTGCTCGCGGGCATTACCGTCAATATCTTGACGGGTTTTTTGCTCCTTATGAGCATCTATTCCATTGCGGGTGTCACCGTGCCGATGGATACCAACGTGATCGGTCAGGTTGACGAGGGGTCTATTGCCGCCAAGGCGGGTATCGAGGGCGGTGACGCGATCCTTTCGGTTGACGGTGTCTCATGTTCCACTTGGATGGATGTCTACGATGCCATCGGCAAGGCTGCCGGTAAGGACGATATCGCCATCGAGTACGAGCGTGACGGCAAGCAGTGCTCGACCTCGGTCGGACTCAAAGAGGACGAACGTCTGGGCGTTTATGCCTCTACGCAGGTGGTCCGTTTGGACCCCATCACCTCGGCGCGCCTCTCCTTCTCGTATGTTGCGCAGACAGCGGAGGGCGTGATGCGCCTGCTCCAGCCGCAGCATACGATGGAGATCCTCGATCAGTCCTCTTCGATCGTGGGTATTAGCGTTATGTCCTCACAGGCCGCTGCTGCCGGCCCTGCCACGTTCCTTTCGTTTGCCGCCCTCATTTCGTTCTCGCTTGGCTTTATGAACCTGCTGCCCATCCCACCACTCGATGGCGGCAAGCTGGTCATCGAGATCATTCAAAAGATTGCGGGCCGCGAGCTGCCGCTCAAAGTGCAGACAATCGTCAGCTATGTCGGCATCGCGCTCTTTGCACTGCTGTTTGTCTATATGCTTCGTTCCGACATCCTTCGATTTATTCTGTAGGGGAGTGTTTGGATTGTCTTTATCCCATCCTTTGCCTCGCGAGTTGACGCGCCCCGTGCATGTGGGCGGCGTGCAGATCGGTGGTGGCGCTCCGGTCGTGGTTCAGTCTATGACCTGCACCGATACTGCTGATGCCCAGGCAACGCTTGCGCAAGTGTGCGCGTTGGCGCAGGCTGGCTGCGATATCGTGCGCGTGAGCGTGCCTACCGAGGCTGCGCTCGAGGGCTTTCGCACGATTTGTGCCGAGTCTCCGGTGCCAATCGTCGCCGATATCCATTTTAACCATAAGCTTGCCATTGGCGCTGTCGAGGCTGGTGCCTCTAAGCTGCGCATCAACCCCGGCAATATCGGCGATTGGGCTAAGGTCGATGCCGTCATCGATGCCGCGGGTGCCGCGGGCTGCGCGATTCGCATTGGCGTGAACGCGGGCTCGCTTGAGCAAGATATTGCCGAGCGCGACGACCTCACGCAGCCCGAAAAGCTCGTGATGTCGAGCGAACGCTTTGTGCGGCACTTTGAGGACCGTGGGTTTACCAACATCGTGCTATCCGCCAAGGCCCATAGCGTACAGACGACACTTGATACCTATCGCGCCCTGTCGCGCGAGATACCGCATGTTCCGCTCCACCTGGGCGTGACGGAGGCGGGGACCAAGCTTCAGGGCACCATCAAGAGCTCTGTAGGCTTGGGTATCTTGCTTTCCGAAGGCATCGGTGACACCATGCGTGTGTCGCTCACGGCCGATCCGGTTGAGGAGCCGCCGGTCGCCTGGGGAATTCTACAGTCGCTGGGCCTGCGTCGCCGTGGTCCCGAGATTGTCTCGTGCCCCACGTGCGCCCGCTGCCAGGTTAACCTGATTCCCATCGCCGAGGAGGTCACCGAGCGGCTTAAGAACTATTCCGCGCCGCTTTCGATCGCCGTGATGGGATGTGCGGTCAACGGCCCCGGAGAGGCATCTGACGCCGACCTGGGTGTTGCCTGCGGACGTGGTCAGGGCCTGCTCTTTTCGCATGGCCAGATCATTGGTAAAGTAGCTGAGGATCAAATTGTCGACGCGCTTATGGCCGAGGTCGACAAACTTATTGAGGAGAAATAAATGACCCGAGCAATGTATATGTCTAAGCTCTATGCGCCGACGCTCAAAGAGGATCCGGCGGATGCCGAGCTAGCGAGCCACCGTCTGCTGCTTCGCGCTGGCATGATCCGCAAGGAGGCCGCCGGCCTGTATTCCTATCTGCCGCTCGCTTGGCGCTCGATCCGCAAGATCGAGAACATCGTGCGCGACGAGATGGATGCCGCCGGTGCTCAGGAGCTCATGATGCCCATCATGGTCGATGCCGAGCTGTGGCGTGAGTCCGGCCGTATCGATGCCTATGGCAAGGAGCTTGTGCGCTTTGATGACCGCCACGGCCGCGAGTTTGTGCTCGGACCCACGCACGAGGAGACCGTGACTGCCCTGGTGCGCAATGAGTTGCGTTCCTACAAGCAGCTGCCAGTGAACCTCTATCACATCCAGGATAAGTTCCGCGACGAGTTCCGTCCCCGTTTTGGCCTGATGCGCGGTCGCGAGTTCATCATGAAGGACGCCTACAGCTTCTCTGCTACGCAGGAGAGCCTGCAGGAGGAGTACGACAAGATGAAGCAGGCCTATGCCAACATTTGCGAGCGCTGCTACATCAAGGCTCTGCCCGTTGTCGCCGACTCCGGCGAGATCGGTGGCGATACCTCCGTCGAGTACATGGCTTTGGCCGACGCTGGCGAGGCTTCGCTCGTCTACTGCGACGATTGCGGCTTCGCTGCCGACGATGAGGCCGCAAGCACCAAGGTCGTTGTGACCGAGGGTCCTGGCGACGGTACGCTTACCAAGGTCGAGACTCCGGGCATGGGCACCATCGAGGCCGTTGCAAAGTTCTTCGGCTTCCCCGAGAACGGTACGCGCAAGTCCCTGGCTCTCATCGACGCCGAGGGCAAGCCTGTTGTGGCCATCGTTCCGGGCGATCATGAGCTCAACGATTGCAAGGCCGAGCACGTCTTTGGCAAGGGTTATCGCATGATGACCGACGAGGAGCTCCTGACCTACGGTCTGCACAAGGGCTTTATCGGACCGGTTAACCTGCCCGAGGGCATCCGTCTAGTGTGCGACGAGAGTCTGCGCGAGTCCAAGCAATGGGCCTGTGGTGCTAACGAGGTCGATTATCACTTTACCGGTGCCTGCCCCGAGCGCGACTTTACCGTCGACGAGTGGGCCGATCTGGTCACCGTCGTCGCCGGCGACCCCTGCCCGCACTGCGGCAAGCCGCTCTCTGCTGCTCGCGGCATCGAGGTCTCCCAGGTGTTCCAGCTGGGCACCAAGTACTCCGAGGCCATGGGTGCCACCTTTATGGACGAGGATGGCAAGGAGAAGCCGCTCATCATGGGTTGCTACGGCGTGGGCGTGTCTCGCTCGCTCGCTGCCGTCGTGGAGCAGCATAACGACGAGCACGGTATCGTCTGGCCGGTCTCCGTTGCCCCGTACGAGGTCGCGGTGATTCCGCTCGATCCCAAGAAGGAGGAGTGCGCTACCGTTTGCGATCAAATCGTCGAAGGTCTGTGCGCCGAGGGTATCGAGGTCGTCGTCGACGATCGCGATGAGCGTCCTGGCTTTAAGTTTGCCGACAACGACCTTATGGGCTTCCCGTATCAGGTAGTGCTCGGCAAGCGTGGTCTTAAGAACGGCACCGTCGAGCTTAAGGACCGTGCTACGGGCGAGCGCGAGGATGTGGCGATTGATGAGGTCGTCGCCAAGGTCGTCGAGCTTGTGAAGGCAGCACGTCGTTAATCGACATTTCTGCTAGTAGATGTAATTGCAGGACTGCTCCGTATCTCTCTTAGGATGAGATACGGAGCAGTCTATTTTGTTGCGTGAATAAGCTCGACGGGTAAAGGAAAACCCCACAGCCCATGTGAGCTGCGGGGTTTTCCTTTGTGCCTCCGATGCGAAATGAATCGCTCAGATATTACTGATAATCGACGACATCGATCCAGTTCTTAAGGAACTCATCGTTCACGTTGCGCTTACGAGCGAGCTCGGAAGCGGCGACGATGCTCGTCCACTGACGCACGACCTGCATGGGCATGTCGGCGCGGTCGCAGTAGAGCTCCAGGTAGGCCTCAGCCTGGTCCTTGCTGTTGAGGGCAAAGAGCAGGTAGGTGGTGGCAACGTCGGCAGCAGGGGAGCCCTGGGTGGCATGTGCCCAGTCGCAGACGTACAGCTGGCCGTCGTCGCCGACGATGACGTTGGAGGGGTTGAAGTCGCCGTGGCAGACCTTGAACTCCTTGGTCATGCCGTCCAGACGCTCCTGAAGGTTGTAGCGCGTGGTGGCATTGAGCTGATCGAGGCTGTCGATCATGCGGGCGAACTTATCGCGCTGACGGTTGAGCAGCGGGGAGGTGTAGCCGTGGATCTCGATCTGGAGGTCGACGAACATCTCGAGGTACTCACCAAAGCGCTGGGGCTCGGCAGTCATCTTCTCGGCAAGGGTGGTGCCCGGAACCTTCTCGGTCACGAGAGCCCAGCCGTTGGCGTTCTCGAGCTGAGAAACCTCGAGAGCCTTGGGGCTGCGGATGCCGCACTCATTGATGCGGGCAAGATTCAAAGCCTCGTTGAACACGTCGGAGACGGGCTTGGTCTCGTTAAAGACCTTGACGATCTTGTCGCCCAGGTCGTAAACGACCTTGTTGCCGCGACGGACGAGCTCGGTCTTGGAATCGGGGAGCAGCATGATTGCATCCTTTCAACGATGCGATAGAAGCAACGGCGGGGGCGTGCGTACACCCGTGCACCCCCGCCGCAAATAACCGTGCTAAAAACTAGCAGACGGCGTAGTCCTGGGGCTCGCGGCCGTAGTAGGCGTCCAGGTAGAGCTCCTTGATCTCGCTCATGAGCGGGTAGCGCGGGTTAGCGCCGGTGCACTGGTCGTTGAATGCCTGCTCGGTCATCTCGTCGAGGGTGTCGAGGAAGTACTGCTCGTCAACACCGTAGTCGGCGATGGTCTTCTTGACACCGATGAAGTCCTTGAGCTCCTCGAGCTTCGTGATGAAGTTCTCGAAGACCTCCTTGTCGTCCTTGCCCTCGATGCCGCAGTACTTGGCCATCTCGGCGTAGTTGTGCAGCGCGTTGGGGTAAGGATACTGGGAGAAGGTACCCATCTTGACGGGAGCCTCGGCGGCGTTGTAGCGCATAACGCGGGTCAGGATGACGGCGTTTGCGAGGCCGTGGGGCAGGTGATGGAAAGCGCCGAGCTTGTGGGCCATGGAGTGGTTGAGGCCCAGGAAGGCGTTGGCGAAGGCCATACCGGCCATGCAGGAGGCGTTGTGCATCTCCTCGCGGGCATGCGGGTCCTTGGCACCGTTCGTGAAGCTGGAGGGCAGGTTCTCAAAGACGAGCTTGGCAGCGCGCTCGGAGAGGCCCTTGGTGTAGTCGGAAGCCATGATGGAGACGTAGGACTCGATGGCGTGGGTCATGACGTCGATGCCGGAGGCAGCGGTCAGGCCGCGCGGGGCGGTCATGCAGTTGTCGGCGTCGACGATAGCCATGTTGGGGAGCAGCGCGTAGTCGGCGAGCGGCCACTTGATGCCGGTCTCCTTGTCGGTGATGATGGCGAACGGCGTGCACTCGGAGCCGGTACCCGAAGAGGTCGGGACGGCGACGAAGTAGGCCTTCTTGCCCATCTCGGGGAAGGTGAAGATACGCTTGCGGATGTCCATGAAGTCCATGGCCATGTCCTCAAACTTGCACTCGGGGTGCTCGTACATCATCCACATGATCTTGCCGGCGTCCATAGCGGAGCCACCGCCGACGGCGATGATGACGTCCGGCTCAAAGAGAGCCATCTGCTTGGCGCCGCGACGTGCGCACTGCAGCGACGGATCGGGCTCGACGTCGTAGAAGCAGTCGTGGGCGATGCCCATCTCGTCGAGCTTGGCCTCGATGGCGCGGGTGTTGCCATTCTTGAAGAGGAACTGGTCGGTGACGATGAAGGCGCGCTTCTTGCCCATGACGGTACCGAGCTCGTCGAGGGCGACGGGCGTGGAACCCTTCTTGAAGTAGACCTTCTCGGGAGCGCGGAACCACAGCATGTTCTCACGGCGCTCGGCCACAGTCTTAACGTTGATCAAGTGCTTCACCCCAACGTTCTCGGAGACGGAGTTGCCGCCCCAGGAGCCGCAGCCCAGGGTCAGAGACGGCTTCATGCCAAAGTTGTACAGGTCACCGATGCCGCCGTGCGAAGACGGGGTGTTGATGACGATACGGCAGGCCTTCATGACGTGCTCGAACAGGCTGATCTTCTCGGCCTGGGCGGGGTGCACGTACAGAGAGGCGGTGTGGCCCGGGCCACCGGCGAGCACCAGGTGCTCGGCCTTGTCGACGGCCTCCTGGAAGTCCTTGGCGTGGTACATGGCCAGGACCGGGGAGAGCTTCTCGTGGGAGAACTCCTCCTTGGCGGGGTCGGTAGAGGTGACCTCGGCGATCAGGATCTTGGTCTTGGCGGGAACCTCGATGCCGGCGAGCTCGGCGATCTTGGCGGCAGCCATGCCGGGGATGCGGTGATCGAGAGCGCCGTTCTTGAACATGGCGGCACGCAGGGCCTCCATCTCGGCACCCTGCTTGACGAAGTAGCAGCCGCGCTTCTGGAACTCGGCCTTGACCTGGTCATAGATGGTGTCGATGACGGTCACGGACTGCTCGGAAGCGCAGATCATGCCGTTGTCGAAGGTCTTGGAGTGGATGATGGAGTTGACGGCGAGCAGCACGTCGGCGGTGTCGTCGATGACGACCGGGGTGTTACCGGCGCCAACGCCCAGGGCGGGCTTGCCCGAGGAGTAAGCGGCCTTGACCATGCCCGGGCCACCGGTGGCGAGGATGATGTCGACGTCGCGCATGACCATGTTGGTCAGCTCGATGGAGGGGACATCAACCCAGCCGATGATGCCCTCGGGGGCACCGGCCTTGACGGCGGCATCAAGCACGAGCTTGGCGGCGGCGATGGTGCACTTGGCGGCAGCCGGGTGCGGGGAGATGATGATGGCGTTGCGGGTCTTCAGGCTGATCAGCGTCTTGAAGATCGCGGTAGAAGTGGGGTTGGTCGTCGGGATGACGGCGCCCACGATGCCGATGGGCTCGGCGATCTTGGTGATGCCGTAAGCCTCGTCGCGCTCCAGGACACCACAGGTCTTGGTGTTCTTGTAAGCGTTGTAGATGTACTCTGCGGCGTAGTGGTTCTTGATGACCTTGTCCTCAAGAACGCCGCGGCCGGTCTCCTCGATGGCCATCTTCGCCAACGGGATACGAGCCTTGTTGGCAGCCATGGCGGCCTCATAGAAGATCTTGTCGACCTGCTCCTGCGTGTACGTAGCAAAAAGCGCCTGGGCCTCTCGCATCTGAGCGAGCTTAGCCTCAAGCGCCTCTACGTTGTCCACAATTGCGGGAGTAGTGTTTTCCGGTGACTTTTTCACCATTTGTGTCTCCTTGCGATCGGAGATTTACCCTACGTCTTGCATGATAGCAAGAAATTAATCGGCGAACGGTCAGATTCCTCTAAAAGGCACACTAAAACGCTTCAATATACTGAAGCGTTTTAACTAAACTATCCTATAGCATCGCCCCACTCATTGGGGACAGGCTTACATGAGTGCTTTCACTCATGTAAGCCTGTCCCCAATGAGTGCAAAAAGGCGCCCTCCGTAGGGGAGAGCGCCTTTGGTAAGTTCTATGTGAACGCGAGGTCTTTGACCCGGAGAGTCCGAGGTACTTGTTGGTAAGACCTTATTTAGGAGCGCGCAACCTTGCCGGACTTGAGGCAGGTGGAGCAAACGTTCATCTTGCGACGGTGACCATCGACGACGACGTAGACGCGCTGGATGTTGGGGCGGAACTTACGGTTGGTGACGCGGTGAGAGTGGCTGATGGAGCGACCGGCAACGGGGTGCTTACCGCAAACTTCGCAAACTTTGGACATAACTGACCCTCCTTGGGCGACAAACGAACATGTCGCGTTAACAAACAAGCCTGAACTATAGCACAGAAGCAGCTCCCTGTGCGTAATCTACACAGAGATATTTCTCTTTTGGCGATAGTGCCCACGCCACGGCCCTGGACGTAGATCCGATTTGCGTGCAGCAGAGGGGATTATGCCAGCTCGTGTGTGCGTTTTCAAGCTCGTCCCACAAATATATATAGGTTTATTGAGCATTGGGCTCCGTTTACGGATTGCTCTGTATTTATGCTCGCAATTAAGCTCGAGGTTGGCTACACTATCCCTTGACCATTAAAGGGGTACGAGATACCCACATGGAATTACATAGCTGCCAAAGAGCAGCCCTTCCTGTGGGTGTCTGGTCCGCTTTGAGCGGTCGGGCATCTATTTTTTTGACTGTGTCAGCAGTCAAGACATGTGAGGAAGGAGATCGATGGGCACGACTTCCCCCAAGGCGGTCATCATGGACGAGACCGCCGTCAATCGAGCGATGACCCGCATCGCGCACGAGATTCTCGAGCGCAACGAGGGCTGTGAAGACCTCGCTCTGGTCGGCATCGTCACGCGCGGCGACCTTCTGGCAAAGAAGCTCGCCGAGGAGATCAAGGAGATCGAGGGCGTCGACGTTCCGCTCGGCAGCCTCGACATCAGCTTCTACCGCGATGACTACGCTACCAATTTCGCTCCCGCGATCCACGCCACCAACATTCCCTTTAGCGTCGACGGCAAGCGCGTCGTGCTGGTGGACGACATCCTGTATACGGGCCGTACCATTCGCGCCGCTCTCGACGCCGTCATGGACTTGGGCCGTCCGAGCCGTATTGAGCTGGCAGTCCTCGTTGACCGCGGCCACCGCGAGCTCCCCATCTCGCCGGACTTTGTCGGCAAGAACGTTCCCTCGTCGCATGAGGAGAACGTGCACCTATATATGAAGGAAGTCGACGGCCACACCGCCGTCGAGATTAACGACGTCGCGCCGGGTTCCCACGTGGGCTCCGCGCCGCTGGGAGGTGAGTAGTACCGTGGCGTTCAACCATAAGCACCTGATCGACATTACCGAGTACTCCGAAGAGGACATTAAGCTCATCCTCGAGACCGCCAAGGCGTTCTCCGAGGTCAACGAGCGTGCGATCAAGAAGGTCCCCACGCTCAAGGGCAAGACCATCGTCAACATGTTCAACGAGCCCTCGACGCGCACCCGCAGCTCCTTCGAGCTCGCCGAGAAGCGTCTTTCGGCCGACAGTCTTAACTTTGGCGGCTCCTCGACCTCCACGGTCAAGGGTGAGAGCCTCGTCGACACCGTCGAGACCCTCAACGCCTATAAGATCGACTGCATCGTCGTTCGCGATAAGCACGCCGGTGCTCCCTACATCGTCACGCAGAACTCGCCCGCAAGCGTCATCTGCGCCGGTGACGGCAAGCACAACCATCCCACGCAGGCCTTGCTCGACCTGTATACCATCTGGGAGCACAAGGGTGACTTCCACGGTTTGAAGGTCGCCGTCGTCGGCGATATCGCGCACTCCCGCGTCTGCGGCTCGCTGATCCCCGCCCTTAAGATCATGGGCTGCGAGACCTACGCCGTCGCCCCCGGCACGCTGCTGCCGCCGGCGCCCGAGGTCCTGGGATGCGACCACGTGACGAGCGACCTCGATTCCGTCCTGCCCGAGCTGGACGTCGTCTACATGCTGCGCGTGCAGCAGGAGCGCCTCGAGGGTGCCCCGTTCCCCACGATTCGTGAGTACCACAAGCTCTTCGGCCTGACTAAGGACCGCGAGAAGCTCATGAAGCCCGATGCGATCATCTGCCACCCGGGCCCCATCAACCGCGGCGTCGAGTTCGACTCCTATATGGCCGACCACCCGCAACGCTCCGTCATCCTGGAGCAGGTCTACGCCGGTATCTGCGTGCGTATGGCTATCCTGTATCTGCTGCTTGGAGGTGCCGATAATGGCCTTGCTTCTTAAGAATGCCCACGTCGTCGACCCGTCCGTCGAGCTTGACGGTGTCGTTGACGTCCTGATTGACGGCGACAAGATCGCCGAGGTCGGCGAGAATCTCGCCGTCGAGGGAGCCGAGGTCCGCGACCTTTCCGGCAAGTACCTCGTCCCTGGCCTGGTGGATATGCACGTTCACCTTCGCGAGCCCGGCTACGAGGTCAAAGAGGACATCGAGAGCGGCACCCGCGCAGCTGCCAAGGGCGGCTTTACCGGCGTGTGCGCCATGCCCAACACCGATCCCGTTACCGATAACGGCACCGTCGTGGAGTTCGTCAAGTCCCGCGCTGCCGAGGTTGGTCACTGCCGCGTCTATCCGTCGGGCGCCATGACCCGCGGTCTTAAGGGCGAGGCTATGTCCGAGATGGGCGATATGGTCGCCCACGGCGCCGTCGCCTTTACCGACGACGGTCGCGGCGTGCAGGGCGCGGGCATGCTCCGTCGCTGCATGGACTACGGCAAGATGTTCGGCAAGGTCTTTATGAGCCACTGCCAGGACGTGGACCTGGTCGGCCACGGCCAGATCAACGAGGGCAAGGTCTCGACCCGTCTGGCTCTCGAGGGCTGGCCAGCTGCCGGCGAGGAGCTCCAGATCGCTCGCGACATCGAGATCGCCAAGCTGACCGGTGCCAAGCTGCACGTCCAGCACATCTCTACCGCCCATGGCCTGGAAATCGTGCGTGCCGGTAAGGCCGCTGGCGTTCAGGTTACCTGCGAGGCTACCCCGCACCACATGTTCCTGACCGAGAACGACCTGGACGAGACCTACAACACCTCGCTCAAGGTCAATCCGCCGCTGCGCACCGACGAGGACGCCGAGGCCATCCGTCAGGGTGTCATCGACGGTACCGTCGACGTTATCGTCACCGATCACGCTCCGCACACTCCGTGGGAGAAGGCCCGCGAGTTCGAGCTCGCACCCTTTGGCATGATCGGCCTCGAGACCTCGCTGTCGCTCGTGCTCACCGAGCTGGTCAACACGGGCAAGATGAGCGTGGGCCGCATGGTCGAGCTCATGGCCATCAAACCGCGTGAGATCCTGGGCCTCGACCAGGTTCAGGTCAAGGCGGGCTCCGTTGCTGACCTGACCGTGTTCGACCCCGCCGCAACCTGGACGGTTGGCGAGGGCGGTTACGAGTCGCGTGCCGAGAACTCCGGCTTCGCCGGTCGCACGCTTACCGGTCGTGCCACCGATGTGTTTGTCGGCGGCAAACAGACGCTTGCCGACGGCTGCATCTGCTAGCATAGCCTTATCGCTTTTGTGCGCGGCGCCCTTGCGGTGCCGCGCTTTCTATTCGTTTAGACCATGCAACCGCATGGGGGATTGGAGCGTCTATGCCCACACCTTCCACTGCACGCATGCACGACTTCGAGGTCGTCTCGAACCGGGAGATCGCCGACGGCATCTTCTCGCTCGTCATCTCGGCCCCCAAGCTTGCAAGTGCGCTCAAGCCCGGTCAGTTTGTGAACATCGCCGTGCCCGGCGATGCGTCCTCGCTGCTTCGCGTGCCTCTGAGCTACTACCGCGCCGACGCCGAGGCCGGCACCGTTGAGCTGTGGTACGCCGTCGTGGGCGACGATACCCGCCGTCTGTCGCAGATGGCTCCCGGTTCCACCTCTAATCTGTTGGGCCCCGGCGGCCGCGGCTGGCTCGTGCCCGAGGGCACCAGGAAGGCGCTGCTCGTCGCTGGCGGCATTGGCGTTCCGCCCGTGCTCTGCCTGGCTGGCATGCTTGCCGAGCAGGGCGTGGACGTTGACGTATGTCTGGGCTTTGGCACCGCGTCCAAGGCCGTGGGCGTCGATGAGTTCCGCGCGCTGGGAGCTACGGTCAACGTATGCACCGACGACGGCTCGTTGGGCACACACGGCTTCTGCACCGATCCTGCCGCCGAGCTGCTTGGCGAGGGCGGCTACGACTACGTGGCCAGCTGCGGTCCCGCCGTCATGATGAAGAAGGTCGCCGCCGCTGCCGCCGAGGCCGGCGCGTACTGCGAGGTGTCGCTCGAGCGCATGATGAGCTGCGGCTTTGGCGCCTGCAACACCTGCAATGTCGAGACGGTCGACGGTATGAAGGGCGCCTGCATGTGCGGCCCCGTGTTTGATGCTTCCAAGGTGGTGGTCTTCTAGTGGGTAACGTGAACATGGCCGTCGATTTCGGCGGCGTCAAGATGCAGAACCCCATCAACACCGCAGCCGGTACCTTCGGCTACGGATGGCAGTTCCAGAACTTCTTTGATGTCTCCCAACTGGGCGCCATCACCACCAAGGGCTGCGCTGCCGAGCCCTGGCCCGGCAACCCCGCGCCCCGCATGGCCGAGATCCCGGGCGGCATGATCAACTCCGTGGGCCTTCAGAACCCCGGCGTGGCTGCCTTTGCCCGTGAGTCCGGCCCGTGGCTCGAGCAGCTTTCC
The DNA here is from genome assembly GCF_964283865.1 of Collinsella aerofaciens. Classification (GTDB taxonomy): domain Bacteria; phylum Actinomycetota; class Coriobacteriia; order Coriobacteriales; family Coriobacteriaceae; genus Collinsella. The sequence goes on from NZ_CAXYLS010000002.1 coordinate 147,715, forward strand.
AAGGACGGTTGCCAGGTCATCTGCCAGGTCGCCGGCCACTCCGTTGACGAGTTTGTGCGCGCGCTCGAGATGTATGTCGAGCTGTGCCCCTGGGCTGCCGGCTACGAGATCAACGTGAGCTGCCCCAATATTGCCGCCGGTGGTGCCGCCATGGGCTCCTCGCCCGAGGGCGCCTCTGCCGTTATGGCTGCCTGCCGTAAGGTGACCGATAAGCCGTTGTTCGTCAAGATGGCTCCGGTCAACGTCGCCGAGATTGCGAAGGCTCTCGAAGCCGCCGGCGCCGACGGTCTTTCGGTCATTAACTCCATCCAGGGCATGGCCATCGACGTTCATACTCGCAAGTCCCGTGTGGCCAAGCCCAAGGGCGGCCTTTCGGGCCCGCTGTGCCACCACATCGCCGTGCGCATGGTCTGGGAGGTTGCCCAGGCCGTCGATATCCCCATCAACGGTGTCGGCGGCGTCATGACGGGCGAAGATGCGGCTGAGTTTATCCTGGCTGGCGCTACCTGCGTGTCTGTCGGCATGGCCAACTTTGTCGATCCGTGCGCTTCGCTCAAGATCGCGCACGAGCTCGAGGCCTGGGCAGAGTCCCAGGGCGTGAAGGACATCAACGAGCTGGTAGGTGCTTTCGAATGCTAGAGACCGATGCCCGCGACCGCGTTATCGTCGCCCTCGACTGCGACCGTGAGCGTGCGCTCGAGCTCGCCCACGAGCTTTCCGGTCATGCCGCTTGGCTTAAGGTCGGCATGACGCTCTATTACGCTGAGGGCCCCGAGATCGTCAAGACGTTCAAGGACCTGGGCTTTAAGGTCTTCCTCGACCTTAAGTTTCATGACATTCCGCATCAGGTGCGCGGTGCCGCCCGTTCGGCCTCGCTCGCCGGTGCCGACCTGCTCTCGGTCCATGGCCTGGGTTCGGGCGCTATGCTCGCTGCGTGCCGTGAGGGTGCCGAGGAGGCGCGCGAGGACCGCGCCAAGCTCGTCGCCATTACCGTGCTCACCAGCATGAACCAGGATGCGCTGACCCAGATCGGCGTTGAGTCGCCCGTGGCCGAGGAGGCCGCCCGCCTGGCAAAGCTTGCCCAGGCCAACGGCATCGACGGCATCGTGTGCTCGCCGATGGAGGCCCATGACATGCGCGAGCTGCTCGGCCCCGACGCGCTGATCGTGACTCCGGGCGTGCGTCCGGTGGGTGCCGCCCTTGGTGACCAGTCCCGCGTGGCGACGCCCTCCCAGGCTATCGAGCGCGGTGCGAGCCACATCGTGGTGGGCCGACCCATCACCGGTGCCGACGACCCGGTTGCCGCATTTGACGCTATCGTTGCCGAGCTGGTCGAAAACGTCGCCTAAAAGATTCCCTCAAGTCACCACTTTTGGGTCTCTTTAGCACAAATTAGCCCCTGTGCCTGCGAAAACTTTCCCATCCTTTGTGTGGAATCGCAGGTCAGGGGCTTAACTTTGACCTCCATATATTGCACTTTTCGCAGGTATCGTCTAACCTATGGAGCCGTCGATTGGGCATTTAGTGCGTTTGACGTGCTAAAATGCCAATTATTGCATCAGATATAACCCAACTATTTGGAGGTTCGAATGGCACTCCCTCAGCTTACCGACGAGCAGCGCAAGCAGGCTCTTGAGAAGGCTGCCGCCGCACGTCACGCCCGCGCTGAGCTTCGCGAGCAGATCAAGAAGGGCGAGAAGTCCCTCGAGTCCGTGCTCAACTCCGATGACCCCATCGCTTCCCGCATGAAGGTTTCCACCCTCATCGAGTCTCTCCCCGGTTATGGCAAGGCCAAGGCCGCCAAGATCATGGAGGAGCTCGGCATCTCCGCTACCCGTCGCGTCCAGGGCCTCGGCGTCCGTCAGCGCGAGCAGCTCCTCGAGCAGCTGACCAAATAAGTGAGCGCTCAGGATTCAAAGCTCTTTGTGATTTCTGGACCGTCAGGTGCAGGCAAGGGCACGCTCGTCACTCGTGTGCGCGAGCGTCGCTCGAACCTGGGCCTGACGGTTTCGGCTACCACGCGAGCACCACGCAAAGGTGAGGTCGACGGCGTCAACTACTTTTTCCTGACGCGCGAGGAGTTCGACCGCCGCGTGGCAAACGGTGAGTTTGTTGAGTGGGCTGAGGTCCACGGCAACTGCTACGGCACGTTGGTGAGTGAGGTCACATCCAAGCTCGCCTCTGGCTCCTCTCTGATCTTGGAGATCGATGTTCAGGGTGCCCTGCAGGTCAAGGAGCGTTTCCCCGAGGCCGTGTTGATCTTTATCAAGCCGCCTTCGCTCGAGGTGCTTCGCGATCGCCTGGTCGGTCGCGGTACCGAGACGCCCGAGACGATCGAGCTGCGTATGGCAAACGCCGCCGATGAACTTGCCCTTGCCGACCGCTACGACGACGTCGTGGTGAATGACGATCTCGACCGCGCGACCGATGAGCTCGTTCGCGTTCTCGATATGCATGAAAGGATCTGAGGTCCGTGTCCGTTGTAAAGCCTTGCATTGACGATCTTCTGGAGAAGACCGATCACAACCGCTTCCTGCTCGCCTCGCTTGCCTCCAAGCGCGCCTGCGACATTAACAGCATGCTGCGTGGCCAGCACAACCGCGTGCTTGCCGTCCAGGATGTCGACGACATCACCATTGCGCTTTCCGGCGCCGATACCATCTCGATGGCTATGGACGAGATTGTCGACGGCGACATCTCCTACGACGAGGCCCGTTACGAGAAGGCGCTCGGCCACAAGGTTGCTGAAGCCTAAATGGCAGCCCGCGTCTGCCTGGTCCACTATCACGAGGTTGGACTGAAGGGCAAGAACCGCGCACATTTTGAGCATATCCTCATGGATAACATCAAGGCGGCCTTGGCCGCCTTTTCCGTGAATGCCGTGTCTCGAATTTCCGGTTATATCCTCGTGACCTTTAACGAGCATCAGGCCGACGAGGCGGCGCGCGTCATTCGCACCGTCCCCGGCGTTGCTCGCGTGTCCCTGGCATATCACACGAACCGCGACCCGCAGGAGTACTGCGCCGCCGCCGTGAAGGCGCTGCGCGAATTTGGTCCCTTCGAGTCGTTTAAGGTGCATGCCAAGCGCTCTAACACCGACTATGAGCTCACCTCGATTGATATCAATCGACAGGTTGGCGAGGTACTGTGCGAGGCGTTTCCCGATAAAAAGGTCCAGATGCACGATCCCGACGCGATGGTGCACGTGCTCGTGGTACAGGGTAGCGTCTACGTTTATGCGCGCTCTGAGCGCGGCGTGGGCGGTCTGCCGGTGGGTTCTGCCGGCAAGGTCGTGACGCTGCTTTCCTCGGGCATCGATTCTCCGGTGGCGACCTGGATGCTCGCGCGCCGCGGCGCGGTGTGCGTGCCGGTACATTTTTCCGGCCGTCCGCAGACGCCCGATACGAGCGAGTATTTGGTGCAGGACATCATCCGTGCGCTTGAGCCGGGTGTCCAGATCGGTCGCCTGTACGTAGTCCCGTTTGGCGACTGCCAGCGCGAGATTTCGGTCACCTGCCCCAGCAACCTGCGCGTGATCATGTACCGTCGCATCATGTATTCGGTTGCCGAGCGCATAGCGCATATCGAGGGCGCCAAGGCTATCGTGACCGGCGAATCGCTCGGTCAGGTTGCCTCCCAGACGCTCGAGAACATCATGGCCGTCAACGAGGCCGTCAAGATTCCCGTGTTTCGCCCGCTGATTGGTTCGGACAAGCAGGAGATCATCGCGCGTGCCGAGGAAATCGGTACCTTCGATATCTCGACCGAGGCGGCTCCCGATTGCTGCACGCTTTTTATGCCGCGCCGCCCCGAGACGCACGCCAAACTCGATGCCGTGCATGAGGCGTGGGAGCTGTTCGATCACGAGGAGATGATTGAGCGTTTGCTCAAACAGACCGAGTACATCGACTTCGAGAGCAACACGTATAAGGCCCCTAAGACCTTAAAACGCAAACATTCCGAGCTCGCTCCACGTGAGATTTACCAAGATCACGAATAATGTTGTGTATAGACCGGCGGTGCATTTGCATCGTCGGTCTTTTTGTATCTGGGCTTTTGGCGATAAACGGTTCATTTGTCGACGTGTACCTGAATACATGGACATTTTTTCGCAAGGTTTTGGTCAGCTTTTGGTTTGACCGCGATAACTGGTGTGGTCGTGCGGAGGCTACGGCGCTCGTTTCCTGACACGATGGTGTTGGGAGGTGTTTGCTATGGCGCAGCGCGAGCAACACGAACGGGTTAAACGGATGGACCGCTGGGCAGAAAAGCTGCTCGGCCATAAGGCGATGGTCGTGGCGATCCTGGTTGTCATTGCCGCCGCGAGCGGCTTGGCGATGGCAGGTTTTGGTGGTCACTCCAGCGACGTATCGTTTGAGCGTAGTGATGAGGCGAGCGCCTCGGATGTGCGCGGGGCCGGGGATGCCTCTCCTGACGATGCCGATGAGCCGTCTGCCAAGAGCTCCTCTGCTGCCGAGGTGTACGTCGATCTTGATGGCGCCGTTGTGAAGCCTGGCGTGTACCGGCTTAAAGATGGAGCACGGGTGTCCCAGGCGATTGATGCCGCCGGAGGGCTTACGGCCGAGGCGGATGTGACGGGTCTTAACCGTGCGTCCAAGATCACCGATGGTCAAAAGATCTATGTGCCGACGGTAGGGGAGCAACAAACGGCTGCGGCCGTCGGCGGCGCCGAAAGCAGCGCTTCCACGACCCCTGGTACAGGGTCTTCGTCGGGTCTTGTGAATATCAATACGGCAAGTGCGGCGGAGCTGCAGACGCTTTCGGGCATCGGGCCTTCTATGGCCCAGGCAATTATCGACGAACGGACGCAAAACGGGGCCTTTGCCTCGGTCGATGACCTTATGCGCGTATCGGGGATCGGTGAGAAGAAACTCGCCATAATTAAAGATTGCATCTGCGTATGAGTGCGACCGAGCGCGAGCATGTGATGCCACCGCGCCCATTGATGCCGTGGACGATAGCCCTTTGTGCCGGCTTGTGTGCGAGCTGTGGGTTAGTGCTTAACATGGCGGCCGATGCGCTGCTGGGAGAGCGGGCGGCGCCCGTCACATTGCTTATGGCCATTCCCGTTGCGGCAGCAGGGTGCATTGTATTGGCTCGGTCCTGCATGCGCCTTGTGCGGTGGAGGCGATGGCTGTATGCCGCGGCCCTCGGCCTCGTGGCGGGAGCGGTAGTGTCCGCGGGTTGGGCGATAGGGGCGCTGCGCGCTTCGAGGGCGTTGGATAATCGGGCTGCGAGCAGTCTCGAGTTTGTTGTGTGTGGCGACCCGTCCATCAATGACGGTGCGTACTCCTATACCTGTGATGCGTATGCGGGCGAAAAGCGTTTGGGTCAGGTACGGCTGTCGTGTGATCGTGAGCTTGGCGCCGGTTCGCATGTACGTGCTATCGGTCGAATTTCGCGCTTTGAGAATGATGCGTATGGGCGCTCACGCGTGCTTCGGGGCGAGCTTCGAAAGGTTAAAGTCGTCCGGTTGGTATCGATCGACGAGGGCCCTCCAGGCCCGTTGTCTTGGCTTCGAAACGAGCTCCTTGCCGTTATCGCGCCCGCGACCGATCCAGCGCGCTCGCTCATTGCCGGCGTTGTCTGCGGACGCTCGGCCGAGCTGCGTGCCCAGCCGGCGGGCGATTGGTTTTCGGTAACGGGCACCGCACATCTCATCGCCGTCTCGGGCAGCCATCTTGCCATCGTCGGGTTTGTGATTGAGAGCGCCCTGCAAAAGACGCGCCTCTCTCGTGGGCTGCAGCGGGGGTTGCTGGTGCTGGCCCTTGCTGCCTATGCCGTCTTTACGGGCGCCTCGCCCTCGGCCGTGCGCGCGTGCTGTATGGTGGCGGCGACGCTTGTCGCCAACGGCGCCGGACGTCGTCGGCATGGCCTCTCGGCTCTGTTTGTCACCATGGCAATCTTTGTGTTGCTGCGCCCGACGGTATTGTTCGAGATGGGTTTTCAACTATCGTGCGCCAGTGTTTTTGCCATCCTTTGTTTTTGCCCCTACGCTACCTACGCCTTGTGCGAGCTGAGCGTGCCATCGGGGGTTGCCGGTATTTTGTCTGTCACGATGTGCTCACAACTCGCGACACTTCCTGTAACCATTCCCGCATTCGGGACGTTTTCGCTCATTGCCCCGCTTGCAAATGCCGTGATCGGTCCGGTGATAAGCGTACTGCTTGCTATATCGGTTGTGCTGGTGCCCTGCTCGCTTGTGCCGCTGTTGCGTCACGGGGCGCTCGTGGGGCCCATGATTGTCGCTCGCTGCGCCCTGTTCTTTGAGCAGCTCTTTGCTGCCGTTCCGGGCGCATCCGTAAGCGTGCCGCCCGATACGCCCCTGGTATACGTAGTGCCGTTTGTGCTGGCGGTCGTCTTGGTCTGGTGGCCACGTCCCCGCGCACGGAGCATGGCAGTGGGGCTGCTGTGTTTGATTCTTGCAGCGGGTGTTCCGTATGTCTATTGGGATCGATGTGCGCCGCCTTCTGTGACGGTCCTCGATGTTGGTCAGGCCGATGCGATTCTTATCCGCCAAGGTGGGACCGTGGCACTCGTGGACTGTGGACTCGATGAGCGCGTGGTGTCGGCGTTGGTTCGCAATAACGTTCACCATATCGACGCCGTCTTCGTGACGCATTGGGATGAAGACCATTGGGGTGGTCTTCCCGATGTGCTCGATCAGTTTTCGGTTGGAACCATTGCGGTCGCGGCTAATGCGCTGGAGGATGCGCCTGCTGAGGTTCTAAATCGCCCGGGCGTAACGTATATGCAGGTGGCTCGCGGGGACACGATCGATATCGGCACATTTCGGGCTCGTGTGATGTGGCCGTTTGACACGGTGGATGGTGAGGGCAATGAAGACTCGCTTGTCTTGCTGCTCAGTTATGCCCAAGGAGGCCAGAGTCTCCGCTTGCTGCTCACCGGTGATGCCGAGCTCGATCAGGAACGCGAGTTTGTACAGGAGGTGGGGGATATCGATGTGCTCAAGTTGGGACATCACGGCTCAAAGGTTTCTGTCGACTTAGACCTGCTGGGCACGCTTAAGCCCGAGCTCTCTATCGCGAGTGCGGGCGAGGGCAACCGCTACGGTCATCCATCCGATGCCTGCACCGATGCCGTTCGCGATGCGGGCGGCGCGTTCGCATGCACCATCGAACAGGGAGACATCACTGTCTCGCCGACTGCAACCGGTTTTGCCATGCGATGTCAGCGACCGTGATGCTGCCGTTGGCGCGGGATCAACCCGTGGGCTAGAATGGCACGGTACGAACACGAGAGCCCGCGGGAGGGGAGCGCGATGTCCGAAACCGGTCTGTTGCCGGCATATCTGATCGTCGGTACCGACGGAGTTAAGCGCGACCACGCCGTCTCGCGTATGAAAGCGCGTCTGGAAAAATCGGGTATGGTCGAGTTCAACCTCGACGAGCGAGACATGACCAAGGACCCCGATATCGAGTCCATTATCGGATCGCTCAACACTTTTCCTATGGGCAGTGAGTTTCGCCTGGTAATCCTTGACGGCTGCTCAAAACTCGCCAAAGCGATCTCCGAGCCGCTTGTTGAGTATCTGGCGAGTCCCAGCCCCACGACGGTCTGTCTCGTCATAGCCGATTCACTCGCCAAGAACACACGCCTGTACAAGGCGATCGCCAAGATTGACAAGAAGGCCGTGATCGACTGTTCGGGCACCAAGCGCTGGGAGCTCCCACGCCGCGTGCAGCAGATGGCGACGCAGCACGGAAAGTCCATTTCGACGGCGGCCGCCGAGGAGCTCGTTTCGCGCTCGGGCGAGAACACCCGCATGCTCGATAACGACTTGGCCAAGCTTGCCCAGATGGTCGAGGCGCCGCAAATTGAGCTTGCCGATGTGGAGCGCTGGATCGTGCGCACGGCCGAAGTTCAGCCCTGGGACTTTCTCAATGCGGTCTCAGCCCGTGACATGCGCCGCTCGCTTGAGCTTTTCAATCTACTGCCCGCCAAGAGCTATGTGTGGACCTACACGCTGCTGTGCGGACGCATCCGCGAACTTATTGTCGCCAAGGCGCTCGACTCTCGTGGACAGGGTCGCGAGCTCGCCGCGACGCTCAAGCTTCAGGCCTGGCAGGTTAAGAATCACCTGACCTGGGCGCGGCGTTTTTCTATGGCGGAGCTTGTCGGTGCGCTCGAGGGCGCGGTCGATGTGGAGCTCGCGCTGAAGGGCTCGGCCGATTCTGAGACCGCGCTTTTGCTCTGGATTACGAACATCTTGAGAAAATCGTGATGATACCTGCCTATTTGACAAATTCGTTCTATCCCTTTGAGGGGGAGCGTGCTATAGTAGGCGCTTGCATGACCTCACCGTGTCTCAGAGGTGTCATACATTTTTTGCAAGGAACTCGAAAGGAACTCCAGAAGTGGCAAACATCAAGTCTCAGAAGAAGCGTATCCGCACCAATGAGGCAGCTCGCATGCGTAACAAGGCTGTCAAGTCCGAGCTCAAGACGCTGACCAAGCACGTCCAGTCCGCCGTCGCCGAGGGCGACGCCGAGAAGGCCCAGGCTGCCCTCAAGACCGTCACCAAGCGTCTCGACATGGCTGCCGCCAAGCATGTTATCCACAAGAACCAGGCTTCCAACCGCAAGTCCGGTCTTGCCAAGCTCGTGAACAGCATCAACGCCTAAGTTGTAAATTTCACACCACACAGATTACGCGCATAAATGGAGCCTGTTTTATGGAACAGGCTCCATTTTTTGTACCGCTCGGGTAAGATAGTCTGCATGAATACTTCAATTGACATTTCCCACATCCGCAACTTCTCGATTGTTGCGCATATCGACCATGGCAAGTCCACGATCAGTGACCGCATCCTCGAGCTCACCCATACCGTCGACGAGCGTGACATGGAGTCGCAGCTGCTCGACACCATGGATATCGAGCGCGAGCGCGGCATCACGATCAAGTCTAATGCCGTTCGCGTTTCCTATGACGCCGACGATGGCGAGACGTATCAGTTCAACCTGATCGATACGCCGGGCCACGCGGACTTTACCTACGAGGTCTCGCGTTCGCTGGCCGCCTGCGAGGGCGCAGTGCTCGTCGTCGACGCCACGCAGGGCGTCGAGGCCCAGACCGTCTCCAACGCGACGCTCGCCATGAACGCCAACCTGGATATCGTGCCCGCCATCAATAAGATCGACCTGCCCTCGGCCCATCCCGACGAGGTCAAGACCGAGATCGAGGATGACCTGGCGATTCCCGCCGACGATGCCGTATGCGTATCGGGCAAGACCGGCGAGGGTATCCACGACCTGCTGGAGTCCATCGTCTTTTTGATCTCACCGCCCAAGGGCGATGCAAACGCGCCGCTCAAGGCGCTCATCCTGGACTCGTATTTCGATGAGTACCGCGGCGTCGTTGCCACGGTCCGTGTCTTTGACGGCTCCATCAAGAAGGGCGATACCCTGCGAATGATGCAGGCCAAGGGCGACTTTTTGGTCGATGGCGTGGGCGTCAAGCGTCCCGCCGAGACCCCGGTCGATGCGCTGACGGTCGGCGAGGTGGGCTACGTGGTCACGGGCCTGAAGGATCCCGAGGCCGTACGCGTGGGCGATACCCTCACGTGGGCGTCGAATCCCTGCCCCGAGCCACTTCCCGGCTATCGCGAGGCCAAGCCCATGGTCTACACAGGCCTGTTCCCCATCGATAACAAGGATTACGAGAACCTGCGTGACGCTCTCGATAAGCTGCATGTCAACGACCCGTCGTTGGTGTGGGAACCCGAGACCTCGGTGGCGCTCGGCTTTGGCTTCCGCGTGGGCTTCTTGGGCCTGTTGCATATGGAGGTCGTCAAGGAGCGCTTGGAGCGCGAGTTCAACCTGGACCTGATTGCCACGAGCCCTTCGGTGGATTATCACGTCTACAAGACTGACGGCGAGATGATTGATGTTCGCAGCCCGCAGGATCTGCCCGAGGCTACGCGCATCGAGCGCATCGAGGAGCCTTACCTCAAGGCCAAGATTATCTGCCCGCCCGAGTATACGGGTGCCGTCATGCAGCTCGCTATCGAGCACCGCGGCATTACGACCGACATGATCCATCTCACGAGCAAATCGGTCGAGATGCGCTTTGACATGCCACTCGCCGAGCTCATCCTGGACTTCTTTGACCAGCTCAAGAGTCGCACCAAGGGCTATGCCTCGCTCGACTATGAGTTCAACGAGTATCGTCCCTCCGAGCTCGTCAAGCTCGATATCCTGCTTTCGGGCGATGAGGTGGACGCGCTTTCGTTTATCGTGCACAAGGACAAGGCCTATGGCCTGGCCCGCGGGCTGTGCGACAAACTCAAGGAAATCATTCCACGCCAGCTGTTCGAGGTGCCCATCCAGGGCGCTATCGGCAACAAGATCATCGCCCGCTCCACCGTTAAGGCACGCCGCAAGGACGTGCTTGCCAAGTGCTACGGCGGCGATATCTCGCGTAAGCGCAAGCTGCTCGAGAAGCAGAAAGAGGGTAAGAAGCGCATGAAGGCCATCGGTTCGGTCGAGGTCCCGCAGGAGGCCTTTATGGCGATCCTCAAGGTGGACGAGTAGGTCCCATGGCGCTTTCTGAATACAGCAAGCGGCTGCTGGGCGCCTATGCCGAGCAGCCGTTCCTTATGGCTCCCATGGCGGGCGTAACCGACCCCGCCTATCGCATCATGTGTCGCCGCCGCGGTGCCAACCTTGCCTACAGCGAGATGGTGAGCGTTGCGGGCCTTGCCTATGCCAGCAACAAGACGTGGCGCCTGGTGTTGCCGGCCGACGAGGAGCAGCAGATCTGCGTGCAGCTCTTTGGTTCCAAGCCCGATCAGTTTGCGGGTGCTGTCGCTGCCGTCGAGGAGCGTGTGGGCGATCGCCTGTCGCTCATTGATATCAACATGGCCTGCCCGGCTCGCAAGGTCGTCACCAAGGGCGAGGGCTCGGCGCTTATGCGCACGCCCGATCTGGCAGAGAAGATCGTTGAGGCAGCGGTGGGCGCGGCGCACGTGCCCGTGACCGTAAAAATCCGCAAGGGCTTTTACGCCGAAGACCGCAATGCCGCGACGTTTGCCCAGATGCTCGAGGGGGCAGGGGCCGCTGCGGTGGCGGTACATGGTCGCTGTGCCACGCAGCTCTATACGGGCCAGGCCGATTGGTCGGTCGTCGATGAGGTGGCCGACGCCGTCGAGATTCCCGTTATCGGTTCGGGCGACGTGTTCTGCGCCGAGGATGCCGCGGAGCATCTGCGCAACTCCGGCGCCAGCGCCGTGTTCATCGCGCGCGGTATCTATGGCAATCCCTGGGTGTTCGGCGATGCCCGCGCCCTTGCGCTCGATGGCACGCCGGTACCGGTACGTAGCTCGGTCGAGCGCCTGGATGCCCTGCGCGAGCACCTGACGCTCACGCACGAGCTGTTGCCGCTCATGTCGCGTGCCCGTACGTACGCAAGCTGGTATCTAAAGGGGATGCCTCATGCTGCGGCCTGGCGCGCCCAAGTGGTGCGTTGCTCCACAAACGAGGAGTTCATGGCATTGGTCGATGATATCGAGCGCGATGTGGTGGCCTGCGAGGCCGCACTTGCCGCCGGCGAGTCGGTGCCCGCTCATCCGCTGGAGGCCTAACGGTGGCCGTTACCGCGCTGTACGTGCATGTTCCGTTTTGCGCCCAAAAGTGCCGGTACTGCGACTTTGACTCGCGCAGTTTTGCTCCGTGCGACCTGAGCGCTGCGCTCGATGCCTATTTTGAGCAGTTGTATGCGCGCCTTGATGCCTTTGGAGACGTCGGGGCGCTTGCGCAGATCCGTACCGTCTATGTTGGCGGCGGCACGCCGTCGCTGGCGGGGGAGCGCCTGGTAGAACTCGCCCGGCGTATCTCTGCGTGCTGCAAGCCAGTTGAGTTTACCTGCGAAGCCAATCCTGAGTCGTTGACTTCGCAGCTTGCTGCGGCGCTTGCCGGGGTGGGCGTCACGCGCATTTCTCTGGGAGTTCAGACCCTCGACAACGCCGAGCTTGCCGCGATTGGCCGCATCCACGATTCGCACCGCGCCCTTGCAGCCATCGCCGCGGTGAGGGACGCTGGGCTCGATGTGTCCTGCGACCTGATGTGCGGACTTCCCGGGCAGACCGCCGTAAGCTGGCAGCGCACGCTCGATGGCGTGTTGGCGGCGGCGCCGCATCACGTGTCGGTTTACCCGCTCACGCTCGAGGAGGGCACGCCGCTTTACCGCATGGCGTGTCACGACGAGTCGCTTGAGCCCGACGAGGATTTTCAGGCTGCGTGCATGGATGCGGCGCGTGAGTGCCTGGGTGCGGCCGGCTATCACCCGTATGAGGTGGCAAGCTACGCGCTCGACGGCCATGAGTGCGCCCACAACATTGCCTATTGGACCGGACAGGGCTATCTGGGCTTGGGCCGCTCTGCCGCCGGTATGCTCGATGCCGAGGATTTCGATCGCTTGGCCGGGCTGTTTCCCGACGTGCCTGCTCGCGGCGATGCGTATCGCGTGCGCTTGGTGCAACGTGACGATGATGCGACGGCGTTTGATGCCGAGTATCTGTCGCAGCGCGAGGCTGCGGCCGAGGATCTGATGCTCGCCTGCCGCATGACGCGTGGCATTGGGCCCGACCTGTTGGTTCGCTCGGCAAGCGTGATCGCTGCAGATGAGTTGGCGGCGGCCTGTGACCGTGCTCTCGAGTTGGGCCTTGCCACCTGGGTGCCCGATCATGTTGAAGGACATGCTGGGAGCGTCACCTTAAAAGACGTTATCGCAGGTCGCATCCGTGCCCGCTTAGCGCCCACCCACTTGGGCTGGCTCGATGGAAATGTGCTGTTCGAGCTGTTTTGGGGTCTAGCTTAGGCCGCTCGGGTAGAATTACCGCAATATATACGCTGCTGTGAGCAGGAGGTTGCCGCGCATGGCGACGATGAACGAAAAAGATTACTACGAGATTTTGGGTGTCTCCAAGGACGCCACCTCGCGTGATATACAGAAGGCCTTCCAGCAAAAGGCACGTAAGCTCCATCCTGACGTCAACAAAGAGCCGGATGCCGAGGAAAAGTTCAAAGAGGTTTCCGAGGCCTACGCTGTGCTTTCGGATGAGCAGAAGCGTGCGCGCTATGACGCCATGCGTTCGGGTAATCCCTTCGCCGGCGCTCCCACGGCTTCGCCCTATGGCGGCGGCTACGCCGGCAGCGCAGGCTATGGTAATCCCTTTGAGGGCGGCTTTCCCTTTGGTGGCGCCTGGGGCCAGCCCCGTCGCGGCCAGGCGGCCTACAACCCCGAGAGTGGCGCCAACGTGGTCGTCGATATCAAGCTCGACGCCAAGGAGGCCAAGGGCGGTGCCCGCAAGACCGTCCGCTATACGCGCTTCGATACCTGTGGTCACTGCGGAGGCTCGGGATCTGTTTCGTCCGAGCATGCACATACCTGTCCGAGCTGCGGCGGTCGCGGCCACATCGACGTCGACCTGTCCTTCCTGTTCGGTGCCGGCACGTTTCAGTCTGTCTGCCCCGAGTGCGGCGGTTCCGGTAAGGTCGTCGCCGACCCCTGCCCCGATTGCGGCGGCAGCGGCCGTGTCCGTGTGACCTCCGAGCAGACGATTGAGTTTCCCGCCGGCACGCACGATGGTGACGAGGTTCGCATTAGTGGCATGGGTCACGCCGGCACCAACGGTGCCTCGGGTGGCGATCTGGTCGGCCGCGCCCATGTCGAGGCCGAGCGCCTGGAAGGCAAGGCCCGTACAGGTTTTTACCTGATGGGCATCGTGGCGCCGTTTTTGGTGCTGTCGGCCATCTCGGGCGTGTTCTCGGCCTTTGCCATAATGTGCTTTATTCCGTTTGCCATGGGCCTGTTTATGGTGGTCTCGGACGGCGTGCTGCACCGCAGCCTGCTGTGGTGGAAGCGCGGCGCGATGCAGTTTGCCAACGGTTTTGCCAACGGATTTATGTTTGCGCTCGTGTCGGTTTGGTTTGCGAGTTGCTCGCAACGTGCCATGCTTTCGCCCTACGCAATGCAATAACATCTAGCCCTCTGTTTGCGGCCGGCCCAGCTTGGGTATAGGACGCACTGTGACAAAAATGAAAGTCGGAAGGATTCGGTCGTGTCGGAAAATAGGGATTACTACGAGGTACTTGGCGTCGACAAGGATGCCGACGCGCGGACGATTAAGCGCGCGTTTCTAAAGAAGGCCCGTACCGTACACCCGGACGTTTCGGACGACCCCGAGGCCGAGGCCAAGTTCAAAGAGCTTAACGAGGCGTATTCCGTTCTTTCCGACGAGCAGAAGCGTGCTAACTACGACCGTTACGGCACCGCGGACGGCCCTGGTGGTTCGGGGTACGTCGATATCAACGATATCTTTGGTGGCATGGGCATGGACGACCTGTTCTCGTCGTTCTTTGGCGGCGGTGCCGGCGGTGGCGCCCGAAATCGCCGTGAGCGTCGTCGCGGCCGCGATATGGCCATCTCCCTTTCGGTGACCCTTGAGGAGGCGGCGCTCGGTTGCAAAAAGACGATCAGCTATGACCGCCTTGCCCCCTGCGAGGATTGCAACGGCACCGGCAGGGCCGAGGGTGCACGGGAAAAGCAGTGCAGCCGCTGCCACGGCACGGGCTATGTCACGACGGTCCAGCGTTCGTTCCTGGGCCAGGTTCAGTCTTCTTCGCCCTGTCCCGACTGCCATGGCGAGGGCACGGTTATCGACCATCCCTGCGAGACCTGCGACGGTCAGGGCCGCACGCCTTCGCACGAAAAGATCGACATCGATATTCCCGCCGGCGTTTCGACCGGTCGCCAGCTGCGCGTGAGCGGCTTTGGCGAGGCCGGTCTTCGTGGCGAGCCCTCGGGCGACCTGATCGTCAACGTGCGCGTCGCCGACCACGAGCGTTTTAAGCGCAACGGCGACGACCTGTACCTCGTGAGCGATATCTCGATTGCGCAGGCTGCGCTCGGTTGCGAGATCGAGGTCGAGGGCATTATGCCCGACGAGGTCGTCAAGCTGTGCGTCCCCGCCGGCGCCCAGTACGGTGACACCGTGAGCGTCAACAATTACGGCATGCCGCGTATCGGCGGTGGCGGTTCGCGCGGTCACCTGATCGTGCAGCTGCGCGTAGTCGTCCCCACCAATCTCTCCAACAAGCAGCGCGAGCTGCTTCGCGCCTTTGCCGACGAGATGGGCGATGACGTCGCATCCGGTAAGAAATCCGTGACCGATCGTATCAAGAGCGCCCTCGACGATATCCTCGATTAAGGAGCCCGCGTGCTCGCACCTCATATCTCTGTCGTCAACCTCGGCTGCCGTGTCAACCGGGTTGAGTCCGACCGTATCACTGCCGATCTAATGCGCCTGGGCTTTGCGATGGTGGAGCCTCAGGATGCTGAGCTGATCGTCATTAACACCTGTGCCGTTACGGGCGAGGCCGAGGCCAAGACCCGTAAGGCCGTTCGCCATGCGCTGGCCTATTCAAACGAGCCCTATGTGGTCGTGACCGGATGCGTGGTCAATCTGCATCCCGAGGAGCTGCTGGAGCTCTCGGACCGCGTGATCGCCGAGCCGTCCAAGATCGATGTCGCCGAACGCGTCTGTGAGGTGCTGGGCGTTGAGTCCGATGACGTTCCCGCCTGCAGCGACGGCGAGGTTGTCGACGCGCTCGGTCGCTCGCGTCTGGGCGTGAAGATCCAGGACGGCTGCAACCATCGTTGCACCTATTGCATTGTGTGGAAGGCCCGCGGCCCCGAGCGCTCCGTGCCGGTTGAGTCCGTGCTCGAGCAAGTTCGCGAGGCACAGGAGGCCGGCGTGCCCGAGGTGGTGCTGACGGGTGTGAACCTTGGCGCCTACGATGGCAAGAGCGCGACTGACGAACACGTCGAGATTGATGAGCTTCTCGAGGCGATCATGGAGCGCACGTCCATTCCGCATGTGCGCATTTCCTCGGTCGAGCCCATGGATATCTCCGAGTCCCTGCTTAAGGTCATGGCCCGCTATCCGAAGCGCATCGCCCCGTTTTTACACCTGCCCGTGCAGTCCGGCTGCACCAGGACGCTGCATCGTATGGGCCGTCCCTATAGCGCCGAGGCCTTTGAGGAGACGGTGCGCATGATTCGCACCAACTTGCCTCAGGCGTCCCTTTCGTGCGATGTCATCGTCGGTTTTCCCGGCGAGACGGACGAGGAGTTTGAGGAGTCGCTGGCGCTGTGCCGCCGCGTGGGCTTTTCGCGTATGCACGTGTTTCGCTACAGCAAGCGTCCCGGTACCCTTGCTGCCGACATGCCCGACCAGGTGCCGCCCGAGGTCATGGCCGAGCGTAGCCGTCGTATGCGAGCCGCGGCGCAGGAGCTTGCCATTGCCGACGCTCGCCGTCGCGTGGGCACCGTTGAGCGTGCCGTGCTCGAGTATGGCGACAACCTGACGCTTGGTTCGTTCCATCATGCCCGTCTAGACGATACCAGTGGACTCACAGCCCCGTGCCTGCTCGATGTTGCTATCATCGGAGTCGATGATTCCGGCTTGGTCCATGCACGCAGGGAGGTTCATGGAAGCCTCGAAGATTAGACTTACCGTTCCTGGGGGAATTGACCCCTCGCGCGTTTTGGGTGCCGGCGACGGCGTCCTTCGTGCGCTGGAGAGCTTGGTTCGCGCCCACGTGGTCGCCCGTGGCGACAGCATCGCCGTGAGCGGTGACCCGGACGAGGTCGAGCTCGTGGCTCGCTTTTTTGAGCATGCTTTTCGCGAGGCGGCTGCCGGACGCACACTGTCTGCCGACGATGTCTCTCGCTGCCTGGCCGTCTTGCGCGACGGTGAGCACGAGGCTACGTCGCTTCGCGATGATGTGCTGCTTTCGTATCGCGGTCGCGCCATTCGCCCCAAGACGCTCGGCCAAAAGCGCTACGTGGATGCCATCCGCTCGCATACCATCACGTTTGGCCTGGGTCCTGCCGGTACTGGTAAGACCTATCTGGCCATGGCGCTCGCCGTTGCCGCGCTCAAGCGTCATGAGGTGGGTCGTCTGATCTTGACGCGTCCGGTTGTCGAGGCGGGGGAGAACCTGGGCTTTTTGCCCGGTACCCTCGAGGAAAAGATCGACCCCTACATGCGTCCGCTCTACGACGCCCTTTTTGACATGATGGATCGCGAGCGCACCGATGAGCTCATGGAGCGCGGCGTGATCGAGATCGCCCCGCTTGCCTACATGCGCGGCCGCACGCTGAGCGATGCCTTCGTGGTGCTCGACGAGGCGCAAAATACCACGCCCGAGCAGATGAAGATGTTCCTGACGCGCCTGGGCTTTAACTCCAAGTTTGTGATTACCGGCGACCTGAGTCAGCGCGACCTGGTGGGTCGTCGCGGCGGTCTTGCCGACGTCGAGCAGATTTTGGGCCGTGTCGACGATGTCGCATTTTCGCACCTCGAGCGTGCCGACGTGGTGCGTCATTCCTTGGTGGGGCGTATCGTCGAGGCATACGATGCTTATGATGATGTACGCGAGAAACGCGTGCGTGACCGAAAGGAGTCCCGTTGAGTGTATTGATCAGCAACGATGCCGAGCTCGATACGCTGCTCGACGCGCAGGAGGTAGAGCACATCTGCGATGTCGTGCTTGCCGCCGAGGGCGTTGAGCGTGAAGTTGAGATTTCCCTTTCGTATGTCGATGAGGACGAAATGCACGAGCTCAACCACGAGTGGCGCGGTATCGACCGTACCACCGATGTCCTCTCGTTTGAGTGCGACTCGGCCTTTGACGAGGATATTCCCGCAGACGAGACGCTCGAGCTCGGCGATATTATCCTGGCCCCGCAGGTCATTGCCCGTCAGGCTCCCGGCTTTGGCAATAGCCCTGCCGACGAGTGCCGCCTGATGCTCGTGCATGGCATGCTGCACCTGCTGGGGTATGACCATATCGAGGACGACGAGGCTGAGGTCATGGAGGCCCGCGAGGACGCCATCCTGCGCGATCTGGCGCTCGAGCGCGGCGAGGACCCCAAGCTGGTCCACGTCGGCCCCATCACCAACCACGCCCACGACTAGGAGCCGTCTATGATTCCCGGATCGAACAAGGACCACCCGTCCTTCTTAAAGTCCTTCTCCTACGCCATGGAGGGCTTCGTCACCGCCGTCAGGACCGAGCGCAACATCAAGGTTATGCTCGCGGCAGGCGTGTGCACCGTCATTGCCGGCTGCATTGTGGGGCTCGATATTGCCGAATGGGCCACGGTTATCATCTGCTGTGGCCTGGTGATTCACGGTGAGCTGTGCAACACCGCTATGGAGGCGATCGTCGACCTGGCGACCCAGGAACTTCATCCGCTGGCAAAGCGTGCGAAAGATATCGCCGCCGCCTCCGTATACGTACTTTCCATCACCGCCGCGATTGTGGGATTGCTGGTATTTGCCCACGCGCTCGACTTTATTTAGAAAGGGATTTTCATGTCCGACACTATGCAGCCTATCGATGAAACTCTGGACGACGAGTCCCTGGATGCGGTGGATGCCGAAGCGAACGATGCCTATGAGGATGTCGAGGAGTTCGATCCGTTTGAGGGCATGAGTGACGAGGAACTCGACGCCCTGTGCGACGAGGACGATAGCCTCGCGGGCTTTGGCGACGTTGAACCCGGTTTCCGCAGCGGCTTCGTGGCCCTGGTCGGCCGCCCCAACGCCGGCAAGTCCACGCTGCTCAACGCCTGCTATGGCAAAAAGGTCGCCATCACCTCGCCGGTGGCCCAGACGACCCGCCGCCGCATGCGCGCCGTCGTTAACCGTCCCGGCTACCAGCTGGTCTTTGTCGATACCCCGGGTATCCACAAGCCCAAGGACGGCCTGGGGTCCGAGCTCAACAAGAGCGCGCTGTTCGAGCTGAACGATGTCGATGTCGTCGCGTTTTTGATTGATGCCACCAAGCCGATCGGCAGGGGAGACGCCTGGGTTGCCGAGCGCGTCAAGAGCGCCCGTTCCAAGAAAGTCTTGGTGCTCACCAAGGCCGATGAGGCCGATCCCGCACAGGTCATGGAGCAGCTTAAGGCCGCCCACGAGCTCATGGACTATGATGACGAGATCGTGACGTCGTCGGTCAAGAACTTCAACGTCGATGCGTTTATCGAGACCGTTGCACACTTTTTGCCCGAGGGTCCGCGTTGGTTCCCCGAGGGCATGGGTACCGACGCTTCCGATGAGACACTCGTTGCCGAGTTTGTGCGCGAGAAGGTCTTGCGCCGCACCCGTGATGAGATCCCGCACTCCGTTGGCGTGATCTGCGATGCGCTCGAGCAGACCAAGAAGGTGCTGCGCGTGCACGCTACCATTTACGTCGAGCGCGAGGGCCAAAAGGGCATCATCATCGGCAAGGGCGGCGAGATGATCAAACATATCGGTATCGACGCTCGCCGCGATCTTGAGCGCATCTTTGGCACGCAGGTCTTTTTGGAGCTGGACGTGAAGGTCAAGGCCGGCTGGCGTGACGACGAGGCCCAGATTCGCCGCTTTGGCTACAACGCCGAGGACTAAGGACGCGCGGCGCGCATGGGAGGCTCCCGGACATATCGCACGAAGGTGCTCGTCCTCGATAAGACGAAGCTCAAAGAGACGGACCTGATCTTGACGATGCTTGACGAGCGGGGTCGGCAGGTTCGCGCCGTGGCAAAGGGCGCCCGCAAGCCCGGTGGGCGCCTGGCTGCGCGCTGCGAGCTGTTCTGTACCGTCGATATGCTGCTCGCGCATGGACGGTCGCTCGACGTGGTTTCCCAGGCCGAGCTTATGGAGGCACCGCTCGGCGCTGCGCCCGATTACGAGACGACCTGCGCCGCAAGCGCGATCGCCGAGGTCGCGCGCGTGTGCTCGTTCGAGGATGCCGAGGACCCGTTTACCTTTGCCATCACGCAGCGAGCGCTTGCTCTGGTGGGCAGCGGGCTCGACACGGCGCATATGGATCTGCTTGTGGCGGCATATGTGTTTAAGCTGCTATCGCACGTTGGCTACCGACCCGATTTTTCGGCCTGCGTACTGTGCGGAGACCCTATGCTGTCGTATTTTTCGCCCCAGGCCGGCGGGCTCATGTGCGGCTCGTGCGCGTCGAGCGTTCCGGGTGCCGAGCTGGTATCGACCGGTGAGGTCGCATGGCTGCGTGCCCTTATGTCCATGACTTTCGATGCGCTTTTGGCCGAGAGGGTCGATCCCCATACCGCTGCCTTTTTGTTGGGGCTTTCGCATGTTTGGGCTGCGACGCACACCGATCAGCGCCTCCGTGCGATGGAATTCATGTTGGGTCGGTGATGATGCGCAGGCGTGGGCTGCTTGTGGTAACATACCGACCTGTTGGTACCTCGACCTTGGATGCTCGCTCCACCGGCGGCTTCCCAGTCCGAGGCGAATAATGTCGCCCGCGGGCGACAAGAAACGAAAGGTGAAACAATGACTGTTTCCAAAGAGCGTAAGGCGGAGCTGACTGCCCAGTTCGGTAATACCCCGGTCGACACCGGCAACCCCAAGGTTCAGGTCGCCATCCTGTCCGAGCGCATCAAGGAGCTGACCGAGCACATGAAGTCCCACCAGAAGGACTTCCACACCCGTCGTGGCCTGCTCATGCTCGTCGGCCGTCGTCGTCGTCTTCTCTCCTACATCAAGAAGAACGACATCGTCGAGTACCGTGAGCTCATCAAGGCTCTGGGCATCCGCGACAACATCCAGTAAGGATTTGTACATGCTAAGAGCGTCCTGCGCAGCGGGGCGCTCTTTTTGTGTAAGGGCGCGAACAATCACGCTCTGAAGCGTGGCGGGGGCAGGGGGCCCGCGTCACATGAGAAGCCCGCAGGCAAGGGGCCTGTGGGGTAAAGGAGAACAATGACACTCGTATCCAAGACCTTTGAGCTGTACGGCAAGACCTACACCTTTGAGTCGGGCGAGCTTGCCAGGCAGGCCACCGGCGCCTGCCTGGTCAAGCAGGGCGACACCACGATGCTCGACACCGTGGTCGTCTCCAAGGAGCGCAAGAACTACGACTTCTTCCCGCTGACCGTCGACTTCAACGAGAAGATGTACGCCGCTGGCCGCATCCCGGGTGGTTACCTCAAGCGTGAGGGCCGTCCCAGCGAGAAGGCCACGCTCACCGCGCGCATGATCGACCGTCCGATCCGCCCGAGTTTCCCGGACGGCTTCCGCAACGAGGTGCACATCGTCGCCACCTCGCTCGTCGCCGACCAGGTCAACCCCTTCGACGTCATCAACGTCATGGGTGCTTCCCTGGCCATGACGCTCGGTGGCGTGCCCTTCGAGGGCCCGCTTGCCTGCGTGCGCATCGGCCGTAACGTGGAGACTGGCGAGTTTATCGTCAACCCCACCTACGAGGAGCGCGAGAACTCCGATCTGGACCTGGAGCTGGGCGGCTCTGCCGACTTCATCTCGATGGTCGAGGCCGGCGCCGAGGAGATCTCCGAGGACGACATGCTCGCCGCCATGAAGTTTGGCCAGGAGGCCCTTGCTGCCTTCTGCCAGGCCCAGGACGAGTTCGTCGCCGAGTGGGAGCAGGTCAACGGCCCCATCGTCAAGAAGGAGTACCCGCTCGACCAGCCCGTCGAGGAGGTCCAGGAGCGCATCTTTGCCCACTACGACGAGATGGCAGCTGCCCTTCGCGACGCCGACAAGCTCTCTCGTATCGGTAAGGTCGAGGCTCTGAAGGAGTCCATCCGCGCCGAGTTTACCGAGGAGGAGCAGGCCGCTTGGGAGCGCGAGATCCCCGTGGCGCTCAAGAAGCTCGAGAAGAAGGCCATGCGCACCATGGTCGTCGAGACTGGCGAGCGCGTCGATGGCCGTGCTGCAGACGAGATCCGTCCCATCATGGTGAAGGATAACTACCTGCCGCTCGTTCACGGCTCCGGTCTGTTCCAGCGTGGCCAGACCCAGGTGCTCTCCGTCCTGTCGCTCGGCATGCTCAACGAGGGCCAGCGTCTGGATACCATCGAGCCCACCGAGGGCAAGCGCTATATGCACCACTATAACTTCCCGCCGTTCTGCACCGGCGAGACCGGCCGCATGGGCAGCCCCAAGCGTCGCGAGATCGGTCACGGCAACCTTGCCGAGCGCGCTCTGCTCCCGGTGCTCCCCGACGAGAACGAGTTCCCCTACGCCATCCGCGTCGTCTCCGAGGTCATGGAGTCCAACGGCTCCTCTTCGATGGCTTCGACCTGCGGCTCCACGCTCGCCCTTATGGACGGCGGCGTGCCCATTAAGCGCCCGGTCTCCGGTATCGCCATGGGTCTGATCCAGGAGGAGGGAAAGACCGTGGTCCTGTCCGATATCCAGGGTCTCGAGGACTTCTTGGGCGACATGGACTTTAAGGTCACCGGCACCACCGAGGGCATCACCGCCCTGCAGATGGATAACAAGGCCACCGGCCTAACCTTCGACATCCTGGCCCGCGCCCTGCAGCAGGCCAAGGAGGGTCGCGCCTTCATCCTGCAGAAGATGCTCGATGTGATTCCCGAGCCGCGCCACACCACACGCAGCACCGCTCCGCGCATCGTCTCCATCCAGGTTCCTACCGATAAGATTCGCGACGTCATTGGCTCCGGCGGCAAGGTCATCCGCGGTATCCAGGACGAGACCGGCGCTTCGGTCGACATCCAGGAGGACGGCACCGTCTTTGTCGGCGGCACCGGCGAGTCCGTCGACCAGGCCGTCGAGCGCATCAAGCTCATCATCAAGGTTCCCGAGCCGGGCGAGGAGTACACCGGTCGCGTGGTCTCCATCCAGCCCTTCGGCGCCTTCGTCAACCTGCTGCCCGGCAAGGACGGCCTGCTGCACATCTCCCGCGTCGCCAAGGGCCGCGTGGAGAAGGTCGAGGACGTTCTCAACGTGGGCGACGAGGTCAAGGTCGTCGTCATCGAGGTCGACGATCGCGGCAAGATCTCGCTTGATCGTCTCGACAAGCCCGAGGCCCCGGCTCGCGCTGAGGGTGCCTCCGAGGGCGACGGCGAGCACTTCCAGCGCCGTGAGCGTCCGCGTCGCGAGCGCTCCGAGCGCAGCGACCGTCCGCGCCGTCCCGGCGACAACGGAGGCCGCAAACCCCGCCGTCACCACGACGCTGAGTAACAGCTACACATAAGCAGCTCAACAAGGGCGACTCCGGACAGGGGTCGCCCTTTTGCTTGCGCCCGAGAGGGTCGCATATGAAGTTTCCTGCTCTACAGTCCTGCGCAAGACGGAAAGCACATTAAGTGCTTTCCTTTGCGTGCGGAACTCGCGATAAACTTCATATGCGTCCCTCCCGGGCGCAAGCAAAAGGGCTGGTTAGTGCCGCTCGCTATTGAGTTAGACAGTCTATTCAGTAGTCAGATTTAGATCTGTAGATAGACGTAGCAGCATTTCCTCAGATAAAACCTACTTAAATGAACCTGTCCTTTATTGGCAGGTCTGGTCTCAGCGGCCCCGGCACGGGCTAAGTTTATCGCGAGTTCCGCACGAACAGGAGGCCACTTAATGTGGCCTCCGTCGTGAGCAGGACTGTAGAGCAGGAAACTTAGCCCGTGCCGGGGCCGCTGAGACCAGAACGGTGGGATACGCAGGTTCAGATGGGGCTTTGATGCATGGGTGGTCTGTTGGTGGGCAAATGGGTATGATGCTGTAGTTATTGCATCGACTCTGTGATGCATGTTTGTACGTTCACGGCGGTCGGTTTGCCAGAAGCGCCCCGTCGGTTGTTCCAGACCCGTTTCGAAGAAAGGAAACCACACGAACCTATGGCAGCTAAAAAATCATCTCCCTTGAAGATCATTCCGCTCGGCGGCCTTGACGGCATCGGCAAGAACATGACGGTCTTCGAGTGCGGCGACGACATGGTGCTCGTCGACGCCGGCCTCATGTTCCCCGACGACTCCCAGCCCGGTATCGACCTGGTGCTTCCCGACTACACCTATGTCCTGGAGAACGAGGAGAAGCTCCGCGGCATCATCGTCACCCATGGCCACGAGGACCACACCGGTTCGCTTCCGTACCTGCTGCAGGACCTCAACAACAAGGTGCCCATCTTCTCGAGCAAGCTGACGCTCGGTTTTATCGAGGGTAAGCTCTCCGAGTTCCGCATTCGCGCGCCCAAGTTCCGTGAGGTCAAGGGCGGCAGCCACGTCAATCTCGGTGGCATCTCGCTCGATTTCTTCTCCATGACGCACTCCATTCCGGGTGCTTTGGGCGTGTTTATTCGCACCAACCAGGGCACCGTTATGCACACGGGCGACTTTAAGCTCGACCAGACGCCCATCGACGGCGTCACGCCCGACTATGCCGCCATCAGCCGCTTTGCCAAGCAGGGCATCGACCTGCTGCTTTCCGACTCCACCAACGCCACGGTTCCTGGCTTTACCAAGTCCGAGGCCGAGGTCGGCCCCAACCTGCTGCACGCCATCAAGAACGCGCCGGGCCGCGTGTTCGTCGCGTCGTTCTCGAGCCACATCCATCGCCTGCAGCAGATCTGCGATGCCGCCCGCAAGTGTGGCCGCAAGGTCGTCGTGACCGGACGTTCCATGCTCACCAACACCCGCGTGGCGCGTGAGCTTGGCTATCTCAACATCGACGATGCCGATATCATCGATGCCTTCGATATCGATAACCTGCCCGACGATAAGATCGTCGTCATGTGCACCGGTTCTCAGGGCGAGCCGCTGTCGGCCCTGTCCCGCATGGCCAACGGCGAGCACAAGACGCTTTCTATCCACGAGGGCGATACCGTCATCCTCTCGGCAACTCCCGTTCCCGGCAACGAGAAGGCAGTTCAGCAGGTCGTCAACAGCCTGGCCAAGCTTGGCTGCGACGTCTGGGATAAGTCCCGTGCCCTCGTCCATGTCTCGGGCCATGGCAGCCAGGAGGAGCTCAAGCTTCTGATGGCCATGGCCAAGCCCACCTACTTTATGCCGGTTCACGGCGAAGCCGTGCATCTGCGCGCCCATGCCCAGCTTGCCCGTAAGATGGGCATCAAGGACGATCACATCTTTATCCTTGATAACGGCGACACGCTCGAGATGCGTGGCGGTATCGTCAAACGCGGTGCGCCCGTCGAGTCCGGCGTCGTTTATGTCGACGGTCTGCGCATCGGCGACACCGACCCCATCGTCCTTCGCGATCGCCAAAAGCTCGCCAACGACGGTATGGTCACGGCTGTTGCCATCGTCTCGCTCAAGCACAAGAAGATCGAGGCTATCGAGTTCTCGGGCCGCGGCGTTTCGTTTGCCATCGACGACCAGTTCTCCGAGGATGCCTCCGCAGCCATCATGAAGACGATCGAGAAGGGCAAGTTTAGCTTTACCAGTAGCGGCTCCGATGCCATTCGCAAGGCCGTGCGCGATTCGCTCTCCAACTTTATCTGGAGCCGCACGCGCACCCGTCCGATGATCATCCCAGTCGTCATGGAGGTTTAGTTTGGCGCGCGGATCTGCACAAAACGCCAAAGGCAACAAATCCAACAACCAACCGGCATCTGCTAAGGGTGCCGGTTCCCATCTGCGTGCCAATAAGGGCCACGAGTCCGAGTTCGATGAGTTCGAACCCCTGGTCGAGCCTTCGGCCAATCGCGATATCGCCGGCGTTATCATTGCCGTTTTGGCGATTGCGTCCTTCATTGCCGTGATTTCTCCGGCAACGGCACCCGTGACAGCTGCGGTTGCCGGTTTCTATCACCTCGGCTTTGGTCTGGGCGCCTACGTGCTGCCGATCGTCATCTTGCTGTTTGCCGCCACGCTCTTTTTGGGTGAGGACTCGCCGCTCAACATTCGCTCGGTCGCGGGTGGTGCCGTGGTCTTTGTGGCCATTGTTTCTATCCTATCGTTGATGGTTCCGGGTACGACCGACTCGTGCGACCTCATGTTTACGCCGCAGAACCTTACCGCCTCGGGCGGCTACATTGGCGCCTTTATCGCAAGTGCCTTGCAAAACGCCCTGGGTAAACCTATCGCTATGGTTGTCTTGCTGGGCCTTGTCGTCGTTGGCCTGGTCATCATTGGCTTTTCGGTGGGTGGCGTTTTGCGCTCCGCACGTGATCGCGCTGCCGATTTTGCCGAGCGCCGTCGTGCCGATGTCAACGCGAGCCCGTGGGGCGATGAAGAGGCCCTGTCGGTTCCCGGCGTTGCCCGTCCGCACCTGAGCATTCTGCGCCAGAAGGGGGCTGACGCCGCGGTGACCACGTTCATGGGTGGCGATGCCGACCCGGTTTTGGATGACGACGAGGACGATGACCCGTTTGTCGACGTGTCCGAGGCCGTGGAGGCCGAGCGCGCCAAGACCACGCTGCTGCCGCGTCGCCATGCCAAGAAGGGCAAGGCCGCGCCCAAGCTCAACACGAGCGAGCCTGACCCGTCTTGGTCCGATAGCGAAATTGAACTCACTGAGGGCGATGACGATTACGACGAGGCTCCGCTCGAGACCGCCAAGACCACCTTGCTGCCGCGTCGCCGCGCCAACGCAGGACAGGTCACCGGACAGTTTTCGATGGAAGACGACCCGGACAAGGCTGACGAGTCAGAGCCGCCATTTGCCGTGAATCCCGTTTCGGCAGCTCCGCAGATCCCTGACTTCCTAAAGCATCCCAAGGTTTCCGATGCCTCCGCCCCCACGGCTTCCGCTGCTCCTGTTGCAGCCACCGATGGGGGAGCGGACGGTACCACTGTCGATGCCGAGGGCGACCAAGAGGACGGTCTCAAGCTCCCGCCGCTCGAAATCCTGCATGCCAACCCACAGTCGGCGTCCTCCGCGTCTTCTGACAAGGAGCTGGAACAGACTGCCGAGTCGTTGCAGTCCACCTTGCTTGAGTTTGGCCGTAGCGCCCGCGTTGTCGGCTGGATTGCCGGCCCCACGGTCACGACTTTTAAGCTGCAGCCCGGTGAGGGCGAGCGCGTGAGCAAGATCTCGAGCCTCGAGGACGATATCGCGCTTTCGCTTGCCGCCCAGTCGGTGCGCATCTTCGCGCCGATCCCCGGCACCTCACTCGTTGGTATCGAGATTCCCAATCGCAAGCGCCAGAACGTCAATTTGGGCGACGTGCTTCCCTATGTGAAGGGCGGTCCGCTCGAGCTTGCCATCGGTCGCGATGCCGAGGGCACGCCGGTTGTCGCCGACCTCGCCAAGATGCCCCATCTGCTGATCGCCGGTACCACGGGTTCCGGTAAGTCGGTCATGATCAACTCCATCATCACGACCCTGCTCATGCGCGCGCTTCCCGAGGACGTTCGCTTGATCATGGTCGACCCCAAGCGCGTCGAGCTCGCAGGCTATAACGGCCTGCCGCACCTTTACGTGCCCGTAGTGACCGAGCCCAAGCAGGCCGCGAGTGCCTTGCAGTGGGCGGTGTCCGAGATGGAGCGCCGCCTGAAGGTCTTCGAGCGCCTTAACGTGCGCAAGATCTCGACCTATAACGAAAAGCAGGCCGCCGGCGAGTTTGAGCATTACGATAACCCGCCGCAAAAGATGCCCTATCTGGTCA
The DNA here is from genome assembly GCF_964283865.1 of Collinsella aerofaciens. Classification (GTDB taxonomy): domain Bacteria; phylum Actinomycetota; class Coriobacteriia; order Coriobacteriales; family Coriobacteriaceae; genus Collinsella. Next base: position 175,170 of record NZ_CAXYLS010000002.1, read on the forward strand.
TCATCATCGACGAGCTTTCGGACCTGATGATGGTAGCCGGCAAGGATGTCGAGGCCTCGATCGTCCGTATCGCCCAGCTGGGCCGTGCTGCCGGTATTCACCTTATCGTGGCTACGCAGCGCCCCAGCTCCAACGTGGTGACGGGCCTTATTAAGGCCAACATCACCAACCGTATCGCCTTTAACGTGGCTACGGGCATCGATTCCCGCGTCATTATCGACCAGATGGGCGCCGAAAAGCTCACCGGTTTGGGCGACATGCTGTTCTCCAAGGTCGACTGGGGCAAGCCCCGTCGTATCCAGGGCTGCTTTGTCTCGGACGACGAGATCAACGAGATTGTCGAGTTCGTTAAGTCGCAAAGCGAGCCCGACTACCACGAGGAGATCCTGTCTGCCGTGGCGCCCGCTTCCATGTCCATGGCTGGTGGCGGCATTGTCCGCACGGGCGTTGCCGAGCCGCAAGATGACGACCCGCTTATCTGGGAAGCCGCCCATATTGTGGTGGAATCGCAGCTGGGCTCCACATCTGGCCTGCAACGCCGCCTCAAGGTTGGCTATGCGCGCGCCGGGCGTATTATGGACATGCTGGAAGAAAAGGGTGTCGTCGGCCCGCCCGACGGTTCTAAGCCGCGCGAGGTCCTGCTGGACGAGGAGGGGCTTGCCGCGCTGGAGTCTGTCGACGCCGAGATGGCACGTGAAGATCGTGAGTTTGGAGGATTCTGATGGCTGCACGCTTTGGTGACATGCTGCTCGAGCAGCGTCGCCGGATGGGCCTTTCCATCCAGCAGGTCGCCAACACCATCAAAATCAGGCCGCAGATCATCGAGTTTTTCGAGACCGGTAACTTTGCATCGATGCCCCCGCGTGGCTATGCGCAGGGCATGATTTCGAGCTATGCTCGCTTTTTGGGGCTTAACCCGCGCGAGGTCGTCAACGCTTATTTTGACGACCTCATGGCATATGAACGCGAGACCTCGCAGCAGGGCGGTCGTTTTCAGGATGCTGCCGGCTACGTTAACTCGCGTTCGTCGGTCGATAACGGACGCTTTCTGATGGTTCAGGGCGGTCGCTCGACGCGGTACGGTCAGCGTCCTCCGCAAGCGGGCTATGTCACCGAGACGGGCTCCAGCGAGGAGATTCGTTCTCAGCGAGATCGCTTTCGCAGTACGCCCATGCCGGATGACCGTGCGCTTCCCGCCGCTCGCGGGTTGAGCCGTGATCCTCGCGCCGGTTACGGCGACGGTGGCTACTCCGGTCGGGGTTATCGCGGAGTTTCTGCCGGGCGTTCCCGCGGTGGTTACGCCGATGCCGATACCACGCAGGTGACGCCGCGCCTCCGTTCGCAATCGCAGCCTTACGGGCAGCGCTCTTCGGTGCCTCGCTCTGGACAGCGTGGCTATCAGGACCGTGGTGAGCTTGCGCCGCGTTCGGGTCAGCGTGGCTCGCAGCGCCAGGGCGGCTATCGTGGTCGTTCCGATAGCGCTCGCGGCCGCATGCCGCAGGTAAACGGTCGCGGTAGTTCTAATAATCGCGGACGCGGCGGTGGACGTGCTCCCCAGAATAATGGACTCGATCCGCGCATCATCTACGCCGGCATTGGTGCCGTGGCGCTTTTGCTGATTTTGCTCATCGTAGTCCTCCTGCGTGGCTGCGGCTCTTCTGCACCCGAGTCGACGCCCGAGACGCCCGCGGCCACCAAGACGACGACCAAGAAGTCTTCCAAGAAGACCGAATCCGTTGACGAGGATGAAGGTACCGACGAGACGACGGATTCTGCCGATTCCGATGCCGCCAAGGCGACGGCGAAAAAGGAAGAGGACGAGGTCATTAAGGTCAAGGTCTCGGTTGCCAAGGGCAAGACCGCCTGGATTGAGGTCAAGGTCGACGGTAAATCGGTCTACGGCGCCCAGGCGACCGGTCCCTTTGAGCAGGAGTACACGCCCGAGTCCTCGATTGAGATCACCACGTCCAAGCCCTCCGATGTCACCGTCACCAAGAACGGCGAAAAGGTTCGCTATGACACCAAGACATCGGGCGTGGCGCGCGTGACCATTACCGTTCCCAAGAAGGAGACCACAGACTCCAAGGATGGCGAGAGTACCGACGGCACCGATACTGCCGACGGCACCGACGCCCAGTCTGCCGACGGCGCCGATGCACAGTCTACCGACGGCACCGACACGGCATCCGATGGCCAGACAGCAAACGATTCAGATGACTATTCGTACGACAGCTACTAAGGCTCCCCGTACCGAAAGGAAGAACCATGGCTAAAGATTCCAGCTTCGACGTTGTGTCCGAGGTCAACATGCAGGAGGTCGATAACGCCTTCCAGCAGACCACCCGCGAGATTTCCCAGCGCTATGACCTCAAGGACTCCGGCGCCACCATCGAGCTTTCGAAGGGCGACAAGCTCTTTACGATTAGTGCCCCGGCCGATTTTGTCTCCAAACAGATCATTGACGTGCTGAGCTCAAAGCTCATCAAGCGCGGCATCGACCTCAAGGCTGTCTCTTGGGACGCGCCGCAGGCGGCTTCGGGTGGTACCGTGCGCGTGCTCGGCCATATCGTCGAGGGCATCGACCAGGCGACCGCCAAGAAGATCAATAAGGACATCAAGGACCAAAAGCTTAAGGTCAAGGTGACCATCGAGGCCGATAAGCTGCGCGTTACCTCGGCCTCTAAGGACGCGCTTCAGACGGTGATCCAGTTCCTGCGCGACCAGGACTACGGCCAGCCGCTGCAGTTTACCAACTACCGCTAATTCTTTCGAAAGGACCGCTCTCCAACATGGATACTCCGTTGGGTTCCGTACTCTATATCACGCTTGGCTGCGCCAAGAACGAGGTCGATACCGACCGCATGCGTTCGCTGCTGACCGCTGCGGGCTACGAGGAGGCATTCGATCCAAAGGATGCCGATATCGCCATCGTCAACACGTGCTCGTTTCTTGCCTCGGCGACGTCCGAGAGCATCGAGACCACGCTCGAGCTCGCTAACGAGGTGCAGGACGGCGTTCGCGCCTGCCCCATCGTCATGTGCGGTTGCGTTCCGTCTCGTTACGGCGATGACCTGCCCGACGAGCTTCCCGAGGTCGCGGCCTTTGTGAAGGCCGATGAGGAAGACGGTATCGTCTCTGTCATCGATGGCGTACTGGGCGTGGAGCGCGAGATCGCGGCCTATATCCCGCAGGTCAAGCGTACCGTCGAGGGCGCCGTTGCCTACGTCAAGATTTCCGATGGCTGCAATCGTTTCTGCAGCTTCTGCATGATTCCTTACATTCGCGGTCGCTATCATTCGCGTAGTGCCGAGAGCATTATCTCCGAGGTGCGCGACCTTGTTTCCGGCGGTGTGCGCGAGATCGTGCTGATCGGCCAGGACACGGGCATTTGGGGTACCGACTTTGCCGACGAGGACATCGCCGAGGGCTCGCCGCGCAATCTGGCGCAGCTGCTGCGTGCCGTCGCCGAGGCTGTGCGCCCGCACAACGTCTGGGTCCGCGTGCTCTATCTGCAGCCCGAGGGCATGACCGACGAGCTTATCGAGACGATTCGTGATACGCCCGAGGTGCTGCCCTATATCGATATCCCCGTGCAGCACTGCGACGCGCGCATCCTGAAGGCCATGCGTCGCTCCGGTTCGCGCCAGGAGCTCGAGGATCTGTTCTGCGACCTTCGAGAGCGTATCCCCGGCATCGTGATTCGCTCTACGGCCATGGTCGGCTTCCCGACCGAGACTGACGACGAGTTCCGTGATCTTATCGACTTTATGGACACCGTCGGCTTTGACTACACGAGCGTTTTTGCCTACTCGCGTGAGGAGGGCAGCCTGGCCGCCAAGATGGAGGGCCAGGTCGATGAGGAGGTCAAGCTCGAGCGAGCCCAGGAGGCCATGGATCTGGCTGAGTCGCTCGGTTTTGCCGCCACGGCAGCCCATGTGGGCGAGCGTGCCCAGGTGATCGTCGACGGCATCGAGGAGACCGAGGACGGCGCCGAGCTGATCGGTCATGCCTGGTTCCAGGCGCCCGATTCCGATGGCGCGGTGCATCTGGACTCCAGCGAGGCGTCCGTGGGCGATATTCTGACCGTCGAGTTTACCGATAGCTTCTGCTATGAGCTTATCGGCCATGTTGTGGAGTAGGAGAGCGTCGTGGCAAACGAGAGCAATAAGGAACTGACGAGTGTTTGGACGCCCGCCAACATCGTGACGTGCGTTCGCATCGTCTTTATCCCGGTGTTCATGATCGTCTCGGCCCTGTCTCACGCGAGCGTTGCCGGTACGGACTGGAGCACCTTCGACGGCCCGCTTGCTGCCGCCGCCTTCATTCTGTACGTGATCCTGTCGTGCACCGACAAGGTCGACGGCTATCTGGCGCGCTCGCGCAACGAGATCACCGATTTCGGTAAGTTCTTGGACCCCATCGCCGACAAGCTGCTGGTGTTCTCGGCCCTGCTGCTGTTCTTGGATTTTGGCGCGGTGACCGTGTGGTCCGTGTTCATCATCTTGTTCCGCGAGCTGCTGGTGAGCGCCCTTCGCATGGTCGCGAGCGCTGCCGGCGTGGTCGTTGCCGCCGATAAGCTCGGCAAGTATAAGACGGCGACCACGATGGTCTCCATCTGCGGCTATCTGTGCGTCTTTGCGATGGCCGGCCTTCAGCTGGGGCCGGTGTCGCTGCTGCTCGGTGTCTATTCGGTGTCGCGCTTCCTGTACGTCATCGCCGTGATTTTGACCATTGTCTCGGGCGCCCAGTACTTCTGGAACTGTCGCAAGATCGTCTTTTCGGTCTAGGTCCTGGTGGGTATGACGGAGTCTTATTTGCAGATCGCCGCAAACAACGAGGAGCTGGCGCGCGACATTGTCGAGCGCGCGAGTGCCCGTGGTGTGACGGTGTCGACGGCGGAGTCGCTGACGGCGGGCATGATCGCCTCGACGATTGCCGATATCCCGGGTGCCTCGGCGGTGCTTCGTGGCGGTGCGGTGACCTACTGCGATGAGATCAAACATCGCGTGCTCGGCGTCGAGCAGGAAACGCTCGATCGGTTTAGCGCCGTGTCGCACCAGACGGCGCGCGAGATGGCCGTGGGCTCGCTGGACCTCTATCAGAGCGATGTGGCCGTGAGCGCAACGGGCTACGCTGGGCCCGGTGGCGGCACTGAGCAAGACCCCGCCGGTACGTTCTATATTGGGTGGGCGTATCGTGCGGCCGATGGGGGAGCGCCGGTTGTCGAGTCTGCGCGCTGTCATTATGAGGGCGATCGGTCGTGCGTTCGTGTCCATGCGGTCGCGGAGGCTTTGGAGCGTATTGTCCGCGTGCTCAATTCTATGGATTAGACGTGGTTTAAGGGGCCTTAGGGCCCCTTAATTGTGGAGATAGGGACCTTTGACCGGAATTACGTTTGCGCTGGTACATGGCATAAATTTGTTCGCGCACTCGTATTTGTGATTGACGTGGTCAAGCGTTTGGTCGGTGATTGGTTGGCGTTTGGCTGGGTTTTGGAATGGTCGGGTGCATATGATGAATCTGAACGGTTGACCACGAACAGCCGTTCGTTTATTATCGTTTCAGGTTGTTAAGAGGAGGGCTATTCATGGCCAAGAATTCAGGTCCCGTACGTACCGTTCATGCACGCACGACGGGTAAAGAGCGCGACGAGATGATCGCCACCACCAAGGCCGAGATTGAGAAGAAGTTCGGCCAGGGCTCTATTATGAGGTATGGCGACGGCGGTCCCGAGCTCGAGGTCGAGGCTATTCCGACGGGCTCTCTGGCGCTCGATGCCGCCTTGGGTATCGGTGGCGTTCCGCGCGGCCGTATCGTCGAGATTTATGGCCCCGAGTCCTCCGGTAAGACGACGCTTTCGCTTGAGATTCTTGCAGAGGCACAGGCCATGGGCGGCGTTGTGGCATTTATCGATGCCGAGCACGCGCTTGATCCCACCTATGCCGCGCGCATCGGTGTCGATATCGATGAGGTCCTCATTTCCCAGCCCGATACGGGCGAGCAGGCGCTCGAGATCGTCGATATGCTTGTGCGCTCCGGTGCCATCGACGCCATCGTCGTCGACTCTGTTGCCGCCTTGACTCCGCGTGCCGAGATCGAGGGCGAGATCGGTGACACGACGGTGGGTCTGCAGGCTCGTTTGATGAGCCAGGCACTCCGCAAGCTCGCCGGCTCGCTTTCCAAGTCCAACACGACCTGCATCTTCATTAACCAGCTGCGCGAGAAGATCGGCGTCATGTTCGGCAACCCCGAGACCACCACGGGCGGCCGCGCGCTCAAGTTCTTCTCTTCCGTGCGAATCGATATTCGCAAAATCGATACCATCAAGCTCAAGGACGAGGTTATCGGCAATCGCGTTCGTGCCAAGGTCGTTAAGAACAAGGTGGCCGCTCCGTTCCGCTCGGCCGAGTTTGACATCATGTATGGCACCGGCATCTCCAAAGAGGGCTCGATTCTGGATATGGCCGTCGAGTGCGGCATCTGTAAAAAGATGGGGTCCTGGTTTGCCTATGGCGAGGATAAGCTCGGCAACGGTCGCGAGGCCGCCAAGACGTTCCTGCGCGAGCATCCCGATTGCGCCGACGAGATCGAGCACAAGGTTCGCCTTGCCTGCGGTCTTGAGTATGACGACGATGCCCCCTCCGAGGTTGAGTTGACCGACCAGGCTGCCCCCGAGGAGTTTGATGAGCTGTACGCCATCGATGGTTCCGCGATGCTCGACGATGACGACGAGTAGCGGATGCCGACATGTCGTATACGGTGACCGAGGCCACGGTCGTCTTTCCCGATAAGAAGGCGGCCTCCTCGTTCTCGAGCGGTTATGCGTCTAAAAAGCCCTGCGCGCGTATCGATTGCGATCTCGAGGGCGGTTTTGAACGTTCCATTTGGATTCCCGTGCGCGTGGCGCGCCTGTACGTTAAGAACCGCCCCGATCTTCCCTGTGATTGGGATGACTTTCGCGAGGCGGTGCAGCTTATCGAACGTAAATGTGCGCTCACCATGGTGACCGAGATGCTTTCGCGCCGCGATCATGCCACGGGCGAGGTGCGCGATAAGTTGGCGCGCTATGGCTTTCGACAGCCTGCGATCGATTTTGCCGTTGCTCGAGCGACCGAGTATCGTTTTTTGGATGAGAACCGCTTTTGTTCGTACTTTATTGAAGAGCGTAAGCGTCGCGGCTGGGGACAGCGTAAGATCGAGGTTGAACTCAAACGCCGTCATGTCGTGCTTGACGATATCCCCGGGTATCCCGAGGCTTATTTTGCCGTTGATGATGACTTGGCCCGCGCTTCGGCCTTGCTCGCTAAACGTCGCGTTCCCGAAGTACGTGCATTCGAAAAGCTCGTCAGATTTTTGATGGGTAAAGGCTTCTCGTATCGCATCGCCGCCGATGCCGTTAAGGCGCGCCTCGATGCCTCAAGCGAGGAATGCGCCGTGTAAACGTTCACCCGTTACGCCCCTGCCGTTCACCGCTCGATTGGCGCCGTGCCGGGTGCGTTAATTTGACAGTTGTTGCGGTTCAACGTAGGATAAATACTGTCATTTGCTTTGTGATATGTGCTCATCTGTGATGAGTTTGTTTATATGTTTATCTGTATCCGACCCGCATAAGCTGCGCCCATATTACTCAAATGTCGCGAGCCGTTCGTAAGGACGGTTCGCTTTGCTGTGTAACGAATCCATAAAAAGGAGTGAGCATGCCTATCATTGCAGCGCTCGTTGGCCTCGTTTTGGGTGCCATCGCCGCCATTGCCTACATGCGCACCGCCAAGCAGGGTAGTCTTCACGAGGCCGACGAAAAGATTCAGTCGGCACACGCGCAGGCAGAGTCCTTGATCGGTGATGCAAAGCGTCAGGCCGAGACCCTCAAAAAAGAGGCTCTGCTCGAGGCTAAGGAAGAGATCATCAAGAACAAGCAGGCCGCCGAGGCCGAGGACAAGCAGCGTAAGAGCGAGATTCGCACGCTCGAAAATCGCGTAATGCAGCGTGAGGAATCGCTTGATCGCCGCAACGATGCGCTCGATAAGCGCGAGTATCAGCTGTCTAGCCAGGCCGGCCAGGTCGAGAAGCGCTCTCGTGAGCTTGAGGAGCTCTGCGCCAAGCAGACTTCCGAGCTTGAGCGTATTGCCGACCTTACGCGTGAGGATGCTCACAAGGAGCTGCTCGACAAGGTCCGCGGCGAGGTTACCCACGAGGCGGCCACCATCATCCGTGAGTCCGAGCAGCAGGTCCGCGCCGAGTGCCACAAGACCGCCCAGGAGATTCTCTCCCTGGCGATTCAGCGTTGCGCCGCCGACCATACCGCCGAGGTCACCGTTACTTCCGTTCATATTCCCTCCGATGACCTCAAGGGTCGCATCATCGGTCGCGAGGGTCGCAACATCCGCACCTTTGAGCAGGTGTCCGGCGTCAACCTCGTGATTGACGACACCCCCGAGACCGTCGTGCTTTCGAGCTTCGATCCAGTCCGTCGTGAGACTGCCCGCGTGGCGCTCGAGAACCTCATTGCAGACGGCCGCATTCACCCCGCACGCATCGAGGAGATGTATCACAAGGCCGCCGACCTGGTTCAGCAGCGTGTGCGCGAGGCTGGCGAGCAGGCCGCCTTCGATACCGGTATCCACGACCTGCATCCCGAGATCGTCAAGACCCTGGGTGCTCTTCGCTACCGCACCTCGTTTGGCCAGAACGTTCTGCAGCACTCGCTTGAGGTTTCTGACCTGTGCGGCGTTATGGCCTCCGAGCTTGGTCTGGACGTTGTGACCGCCAAGCGTGCCGGTCTTCTGCACGACCTGGGCAAGGCCATCGACCACGACGTTGAGGGTCCGCATGCCGTCATTGGCGCCGAGCTTGCCCGCCGTTATGGCGAGAAGCCCGTTATCGTCCACGCGATCGAAGCCCATCATGCCGATGTCGACCCCAACACGGTGCTCGATGTCCTGGTCCAGGCTGCCGATGCCGTTTCTGCTTCTCGTCCCGGTGCCCGCCGCGAGTCGGCCGAGAACTACATCAAGCGTCTTGAGAAGCTCGAGGAGATTGCCAACTCCCATGACGGCGTCGAGCGTACCTATGCCATGCAGGCTGGTCGCGAGGTCCACGTCATGGTTCAGCCGGACAAGATTTCCGATGCTCAGTCCACGGTCTTGGCTCATGACATCGCCCATCAGATCGAGGAAGAGATGGAGTATCCCGGTCAGGTGCGCGTCGTCGTGATTCGCGAGAGCCGCGCTGTCGATATCGCTAAATAATATGAACGACGCGAACGAGCTTATCTCATTTATCGCGTCGATGTCGGGGGAGGGCAACCTTCGCGTCGAGGAGAACCTTGGCGAGGGATATGTCCGCCTCCGCGTTTCGGAAGCCGAGCGGCGCCAGGCAAAGCACGATATTCAGCATGTCGAGGATATTGTCATCGAAATGCTGCGCAACGCTCGTGATGCCGGCGCCGACAAGGTCTATCTCGCCACGACCAAGGAAGATGGCGTCCGTACGCTCGTCTTTCTGGATAACGGCTCGGGCGTGCCGCAGGATATGCAGGAGCGCATCTTCGATGCCCGCGTTACCTCCAAACTCGAGAGCATGAAGATGGATCGTTGGGGCGTTCACGGTCGAGGCATGGCATTGTTCTCGATTAAGCAGAACACCGACGAGGCACGCGTTGTCGCGTCGGATGTTGACCTGGGCTCGGTCTTTAAGGTGAGCGTCGCTACCGACCGCCTTAGCGAGCGCGCCGATCAGTCCAGCTGGCCTCAGGCCGTGAAGGACGAGGACGGTCACTATGTTTGCGCCCGTGGCCCTCACAACATCATTCGCGCCGCTTGCGAGTTTGCCCTCGAGGAGCTGCGCGCCTGTGATGTCTATCTGGGGTCTCCGTCCGAGATCGCCGCGACGCTGCATGCGCAGGCCTCCAGCCGTCTTGATGCTTCTCGTCTTTTGTTTATCGATGACGAAGCCGAGCTTCCGGTGGTCGATCGCCTGGGTCTTGCTTCGGATGCGGAAGACTTTATCCGTATCTGTTCGGGTTTGGGCCTTGAGATGTCCGAGCGTACGGCGCACCGTATCTTGGCGGGCCAGATTAAGCCCGTTCGCGGTGTGACCGCACGCCTGCTACGCGAGCGCGATTCGTCCTCACATGCGTCTGCTCCGGTCGATCTTGCCAAGGATCGTCGCGGACTGCGTATTGCCAAGGACGACATGGCGCAGTTCTCGCGAGCAGTGGAGCGCGACTTTAACGATCTTGCAGCGCGGTACTATCTCAACCTTTGCGGCGACCCCAAGATTCGTGTTTCGCGTGATCGTATTACCGTGACGTTCGATCTTGCCAAAGAGGAATAGCATCTTTACCGAGTCCGTTCGGTACGATACAGTTATTGCAGTTAAAACGTACTTTTAAACGCAGGAGTTTCTTCATGGATTGCCTGAAGGTATCAAGCAAATCATCGCCCGCGTCCGTTGCCGGCGCCATTGCCGGCATGGTCAAAGATGGTGTTCCCGTCAATATTCAGTGCGTCGGCGCGGGTGCCGTCAACCAGGCCATTAAGGCTGTGGCCATTGCACGCGGATTTTTGATTCCGACCGGGTTTGATATTTCCTGCGCGCCGGTGTTCTCTGACATCCTCATCAACGGGGAGTCGCGCACGGCCATCCGTCTTTCTATTTACGTTCATCAGATTAATCGAGCTGCTATGGATAACGTTGTGATGGACGACGTTAAGCCTGTGGCGTAGAGTGTTTACTCTTTGCCCGCGCTCTTTGATTCCGCTTATTCCACCTCGTTAGGACTTATACACATGGACCAGGGTTCCGTACGCGATATTCTTGCCGGTAAAACCTACTTTATCCGCACCTTTGGCTGCCAGATGAATCAGCACGACTCCGAGCGCGTGAGTGGCCTGCTCGACTCGTATGGCTGCCTCATGGCGCTCGATCCGGAGCATGCTGACATTGTCGTGTTCATGACGTGCTGCGTTCGCGAGGCAGCTGACACCCGTCTGTACGGTCAGTGCAACTCTTGTAAGAGCCTCCCGCCTTCGCCCTCGGGCAAGCGCGTAGTCGCCGTGGGTGGCTGCATCGCGCAGCGCGACGGCGAGGGTCTGCTCACCAATGTCGATAACGTCAATGTCATCTTTGGCACGCATTCGATCGCGCATGTGGCCGAGCTCATTGCCGAGGCATTCTTGGACGGCAAGCGTCATATTCGCACCAATGAGCACGAGGACACGGATGCTATGAGCATGCCGTGGCATCGTGAGACCCAGTATCACGCGTGGGTCCCCATTATGACGGGCTGCAACAATTTCTGCACCTATTGCATCGTGCCGTATGTGCGCGGCCGCGAAAAGAGCCGCCCCTTCGAGGAGATTGTCGATGAGGTGACCGGTCTGGTGCGCCAGGGTGTGCGCGAGATCACGCTGCTGGGCCAAAACGTTAACTCGTATGGCCGCGATCTGTTTGGGAAGCCGCGCTTTGCCGACCTGCTGCGCGCCGTTGGCGATACGGGCGTGGAGCGCATCTTCTTTACGTCTTCGCACCCCAAGGACCTACTGCCCGAGACTATCGACGCCATGGCCGAGACGCCCGCCGTCATGCCGCAACTGCATCTGGCCGTTCAGTCGGGCTCGACGCGCATTCTAAAAGAGATGAACCGTCGCTATACGCGTGAGGACTATCTGGACCTGGTCGATCGCATCCGCAACCGCATGCCCGATATTGCGCTCTCGACCGATATCATCGTTGGCTTCCCCGGCGAGACCGAGGAAGACTTTGAGCAGACGCTCTCGCTTGCCGAGACCGTTCGCTATGCTCAGGCCTACACGTTTATCTACTCCAAGCGCGCTGGTACCCCGGCCGCCGAGATTGATGATCCCACACCGCACGAGGTCATCCTTGAGCGCTTTAACCGTCTGGTCAAGGTTATCGAGACGACAGCGCACGAGTATAACCAGGGCGAGCTTCACACCGTGGTACCTGCACTTATTGAGGGTACGAGCAAGAAGAACGACGCTGTCCTTTTGGGTAAGAGCCCCAAGAACCAGACGGTGCATGCGCCGATTCCTGCTGGCTATAGCATCGATCAACTTATCGGCAAAATCGTTGATGTCGATATTGATGTCGCCAAGACGTGGTATCTGTCTGGCTCCGTCGTGGGCGAGCCTCGCTAATGATTTCCCCCGGTGCAAACCTTTCTGCCGTAGCGATCGTCGGTCCGACGGCGGTCGGCAAGAGTGATGTTGCCGACCGCCTGGCCGCTCGTCTTTCGTCCGAAGTGTTGTCGTGTGACGCGATGCAAATCTATCGCGGCATGGACATCGGTACGGCCAAAATGATGCCTGAGGAGTGCTCGGTGCCCCTGCGCCTTGTCGATATCGTGGATCCGGGCGTCGCGTATTCTGCTGCGCTCTATCAGTCGGATGCCCGAGCGCATATTGAGCGTTTACTTGCTGAACAACGTCTTCCGGTCTTTTGCGGCGGTACGGGCTTGTATCTCAAGGCCGCTCTCGATGAAATGGATTTTCCTTCGGGAGAACTTGAGGACGAACGCCGCGTGGGCTATCAGGAGCTTGCCGAGCGCATTGGCGAGGAAGCATTGCATGCCTTGCTTGCCGAGCGCGACCCGGAATCTGCTGCCGTGATTCATCCCCATAACGTGCGTCGTGTGATTCGTGCGCTCGAGATGCACGATGACGGCGTGTCATATGCCCAGCAGAAGTCGAAATTCAGTGTTCCGCGCGAGCGCTATCATGCCTTGTGGTTTGGTCTGACGCGTAGCCGTGAAGTGCTGTATGAGCGCATTAACCTACGTGTCGACCTGATGTTTGAGCAGGGACTGGTTGATGAGGTCCGTGGCCTTATGGACCAGGGCCTGGGCGATGCGCTCACGTCGATGCAGGCAATTGGTTACAAAGAGATTATTGATGCCTTGCGTGGCGCTATTACCATGGATGAGGCCCGTGAGCTTATCAAGATGCGCTCACGTCGCTATGCCAAGCGCCAGCTATCCTGGTTTAAGCGTGACGATCGCATCGTGTGGTTCGATATGGATGAGTTTACGATCGATGAGGTCGTTGATGATATTTACCATCGCATCGAGGCTGCCTAATGGCTCGTTTCCCTTTGGTCCCCACGGCGCCTGAACCCGAGCGCGCCATCTTGGTTGGTGTTGAGTGGCACGATAACGCCTGGCCGCTCGACCGTTCGCTCGACGAGCTCGAGCGTCTAGCCCACACTGCTGGGGCCCAATGCGTTGCACGCTTGTCTCAGCGCCTGGTCAAGCCCTATCCCAAATCGTTTATCGGCTCCGGAAAGGTCGAGGAGCTGTGCGGTTTGGTGCATCGCATGGATGCGGATGTTGTTATCTTCGACGACGACCTGACTCCTTCACAGCAGTCCTATCTTGAGAAAGCCGTGGGCGAACCGGTCAAGATTATTGACCGTACGGCGTTGATTTTGGATATCTTTGGTCTGCATGCCCAGACGCGTGAGGGCCGCTTGCAGGTGCAGCTGGCACAGTTGCAGTACCTGTTGCCTCGTTTGCGAGGTATGTGGAGCCACCTTGCCAAGGAACAGACGCGTGGCGGTATTGGCTCGCGCTTTGGCCAGGGCGAAAGCCAACTCGAGGTCGACCGTCGTCTGATTCGCAATAAAATCGCTGCGCTTCGACGCGAACTGAAACAGGTTGAACAGCGCCGCGATGTGCAATCGAAAAGCCGTATTGAATCGCCAGCGTTTCGCGTTGCGTTGGCTGGCTACACCAATGCCGGCAAGTCGACGCTGCTTAATCGTTTGACGGGATCCACGGTACTTTCGCAGGATAAGCTGTTTGCCACGCTCGATCCTACAACGCGCTCGTACCGTTTGCCCGGTGGTCGTGGCATGACGATCACCGATACCGTCGGCTTTATTCAAAAGCTGCCCCATGGTCTGGTCGATGCCTTTAAATCGACGCTGTCCGAGGTTTTGGGCGCCGATCTAATTCTCAAAGTCGTAGATGCGTCTGACGAGGACTATGAGCGGCAGCTGGAGGCTGTCGACCGCGTGCTTGATGAGATCGGCGCCGGAGAGCGTTTAACGCTGACCGTATTCAATAAAATCGATCTTCTCGATAGCGTCGATCGATTGAGTTTCCGTCGTCGCTATCCGGAGGCCGTTCTGTTCTCGGCCCAAACGGGCGAGGGGCTCGACGATCTCGTCGACCGGATTGCTCGCGAGGCAGCTGCCACCGATGTGTTGCTCTCCGCTGATATCCCGTATCGTGAGGGCGCTCTCATCACGCTGGTGCATGAGCAGGGAACCCTTCTGCATGAGGAATATCTCGAGGACGGCGTTCGCATTGTGGCGAAGTTGCCGGCTCGTATTGCACCGCTGCTCGAGCGTTATCGCACCGAGTAGACGAGCTCCAAAATGCCCAGAATGATGGGCTGATGCAGCAGATAAAAGAGGAGAGCGTGACGTCCAAGGCTGGCGAGCGCCGGCAGGGGGTTGGCGTAGGCCCAGCTAGGGACGGTCTTATCGATTCCCTGCGCTATGTGTGCGGCGAAGTATCCTGCAAGATACATAAAGATAAACGGGATGATGGGGTAGTAATCACCTGAGATAAACCCAGGGCTCGGAAATCCCAGCCACGCCAGGTAGGGGACAGGGTAGATCGTTTTGGGGATGCTCCAGGTGATTACGAACAACATAAGGCATAGGGGCATGCCCCATCTCGCCGTTATCTTCTTAAGGACGGGATCGGTCAACGCCACGATGCCGGTGCATGCGGCCATGCAGTAGATGATGCCAAAATTAACCGAATCGTCGACTGAGACAAGTGTTGTTGCCAACCAGACAACGAGTGCTGCTAAGGCGTATTTGGCGGCACGTTTGATATTGTTGCGCGAAAGGGTGCACATCCAACCGGCGATAAACAAAAATACCCAGCTGATGCTGGCGCGCCAGATGTCTTGAAAGGCTGACTGGGTAAACCAGGGCATATCCCAGCCGTACAGGTAGGCGAGATCATAGCAAGCGTGAAAACCTGCCATAGAAATCATCGTAAACCCGCGGACGGTATCAAATATGGTGATGCGTTTTTGCATTACGAGAACCGGCGCATCAAGCCGACGACTTTGCCCAGGATAACGGGATTCGTTGCATAGATAGGTTCCATGGTGTCGTTCTCGGGCTGCAAGCGCACACGCCCCTGCTCCTTGTAGAACGTCTTGACGGTCGCCGAACCATCAATCATGGCCACGACAATTTCGCCGTTCATGGCACTCTTTTGTTCACGGACGATGATGTAATCGCCATTGAAGATGCCGACATTGATCATTGAGCTCCCATGCACCTCAAGGATAAAGGAACCCTGATCAGTGGCGATTTCGGTCGGGATAGTAAACGTGTCTTCGATATTCTGCTCGGCCAGAATGGGAATCCCAGCCGCGACGCGACCAACGAGCGGTAGCGAGACCGTTCCGCGAGGTGCGGTGGGCTCGTCAGATTTAGAAATTGAGACAGAGGAACCATCCTCGTTAAAGAGTTCCAGGGCGCGCGGTTTGGTGGCATCGCGCTTGAGTAGCCCGCGCGCCTCCAGGGCAGAGAGATGGGCGTGCACGGTGCTGGGGGAGGAAAGGCCCACGGCAGAAGCCATCTCGCGCACGCTGGGCGGATAACCCTTCTCCTGCTGATATTCCTTGATGAAGTCGTAAATTTGCTGCTGACGCTTGGTAATTTTGCGAGCCATCAGGGCATCCTCTCTACCCATGTCAAACAAATGTTCGAATTTTGCTTGACAGGAACAACTGTTCGAAGATAATAATAACCGAACATTCGTTCTCGCGCTAGACATTTTTGTCCGCGCGGCTTGATAAAACTGTTCTCAGCAAAACACGCGAGAGGAGAACATGATGAACGTAACGAATATGGTCCAGGGAAACCTCGCCCTTAAGCTCGAGACGCCTGCAGAACCCACTTTTACGGTTGTTCAGGGTGGCCGCTCCGGCTTTCAGCCTTTGACCGTAAAGCCTGCGCGCAATCAGCAGGCTGTAGTCGCGCCGGCCCGCGTTGCCCTGAAGGTTCCGACGATTGTCGCCGTCGCCGTTGCGCTTACGCTCTTCTTTGTCCTCGCTATGTCGGTCTTTAGCACTCGTCACGCCGCGTATGCCGAGTCCGTTTCCAACATTACCTACGAGACCATTCGCGTTCAGCCTGGCGATTCTCTTTGGTCGATTGCCGAAGAATATCCAATCGAAGGCCTTTCCACGCAAGAGACTTCCGACATGATCCGTAGCGTCAATCATCTGGAGCATGGTTCGCTCGCCGCCGGTGCGCATCTTAAGGTTCCTGCTCGTTCGTAATCATTATCGCGCTGCGCATGGTACCCTTGTTATCGTTTAAGAGGAGGTACCATGCGCTGTCCCAAATGCGGCAAGGCACATACCCGCGTCGTTGATTCCCGTATGCAGGAGTCAAATAACACCATTAAGCGCCGTCGCGAATGTTGCTCGTGTAACTACCGCTTTACAACGTTTGAGCGATGCGAGGACCCTATCGAGGTCATTAAGTCAGATGGAACTAAGCAGCGGTTCGATCGCAATAAGCTTCTTGTCGGCTTGATGCGCGCCACCATCAAGCGCGATATCGACACTAAGAAGCTCAATGAGATTATCGATGACATCGAGGTCGAGCTGCGCTCTCGCACACTGACGGCCGTCACGTCCCATGAGTTGGGTGACATGGTGCTCAAGCGCTTGGCCAAGATCGACAAGGTGGCGTACATCCGCTTTGCCTCGGTCTACCGCGATTTCAAAGACGTCGATGAGTTTCTGCAAGAGCTCGACAAGCTAAGGTGATTCCATGTCCAACATTACCGTCAACATAAAGCGTCTCGATCCCACCGTCGAGCTTCCCAAATACGCCCATCCCACCGATGCCGGCTTGGATTTGCGCTCCAATGAGGACTGCGTCCTGAAGCCCTTCGAACGCCGTCTGGTCTCTACGGGGCTGGCCATCGCCCTGCCCGATGGCTACGCCGGCTTCGTTCAGCCCCGCAGCGGCTTGGCCATCAAGCAGGGCCTGTCTATAGTCAACACGCCGGGCCTCATCGACGCCCACTACCGAGGAGAACTCAAGGTTATCCTCATCAACCTGGATCCCTCCATTAACATTCAAATCAATAAAGGCGACCGCATAGCCCAACTCGTCATCCAAGAAGTCCCCACGGTCAACCTCATAGAAGTAGAAGAACTAGACAAAACCGACCGAGGCAACGGAGGCTTCGGCTCCAGCGGCATCGCCTAGGGCGCTCGTATCCCTCCCGCCCGGGGCTTACCTATATCATTCCATGCTCAAACATTCTCGCGTCGCTTCGCTCGCTGCGAAACTGCGCGTGGAACGATATGTGAGAGAGGCGGGCGGGCGGCTACTCGCTTGAAAAAATATTTACATTCTAGTAAGCCAATGCGACAAAGGAACAATCCCTTTGTCGCATTGGCTTACTGTATTTAGATTTTCCGGTTTCGCCTTTGAAGGTTCTAGTGGTGGGGAATCTGGTATAGCTGCTAGTACGTAAACGCAGCTTACCTGCGGGAGGCCCCTATATATCGTCCCACGCGCAGTTTCGCAGCGAAGCGAGAATGTTTGAGCATGGGATGATATATAGGGGCCTCCCGCAGGTAAGCGGACATAAAGACGCTAGCGGATATGCGCGGGTTTTCCGCCCCAGTAGAAGCGGCAAAAGGTTCTTTTGCGCTTTTGGGGTTTGCCTACGAGCTCCATGGTTGCGATGGCTATGTCTTCGGCTGCGTGTGGGCGGCGTAGTACTTCGCCGTTGATGAGCAGTGCCTTGAGCGACTCAGGATGATCGTGGAGATGACGCAACGTCACGATGAGCTCTCGTGCGGTGGTGACATGCATGCTGGCGCCCATGCCGGTGAGCATGGTGGTGTTGGCCTTTTCCTGGCCATAGGACTTGCCCAGCAGGATCATCGGCAGGTGTGCGCACAGGCATTCGGTGACGGTGAGTCCGCCCGATTTGAGAATTGCCAGGTCGCAGCCGTGCATAAGCGCTGCCATATCATCGACATAGTCCAGAACCGTGACGTTTTCGAGCTTCATGGCGTCGAAGAGCGTTTTGAGGCGGGTGGCATATTCGGTGTCTTTGCCCGGCAAAAAGACAAAGTGCATGTCTTCGAAGCTGCGTAGGAAGGGGAGGGTGCGGTCCATCTCCGCGCGAAAGCGAGCGTACGGTTGAGGCAAGCTGGCACCGGCCATTACCAGCACGACGGTCTTGTCGGTGGGGAGGTTGAACTTAGCTAGCTCTTCCTCGCGATCGTAATCCGTGTCGAATCCGGCGCGAATAGGAATGCCGGTAATGCGAATCTTTGTCTCGAGCACCTTGCGCGGACGCAGCGTTTCGGCCATAAATTCGTTGGCAACACAGAATAAATCGGTGTCCTTGTGGGGCCACCATCCCTCGACTTCGTAGTCGGTCGGTACGCAGATGACCGGATAATCGATACCCGTAATTACGCGGGCGCCCACGGCAACATTGGCTGCTGTGATGTGCGTTGCAACCACGGCTATGGGCCTGCGGCTACGAATATATTCGTTGAAGGCGGGGAACATAATTCGCGACCATGCCGTTCCGCCACCCCAGAGAAGATGTCCCGTAAGCGTATATCGCCAGGTCAGGTCGTAAATGGGGCGCGTGGCTCCCGTAAAAGAAGCCGCGGTCTTATTGCCGTCGAATTTAATACGTCCAAAATCAAGGATATCGAGCACTTCAATCTCAATATCCTCGGGGATGCCATTGGTGCCGCGGATGAGGTCGAATGCCTGCGCTATCGCATTTGCGGCGGCCTTGTGGCCCGAGCCAACGGAGGCGTGCACGATGGTCACGAGAGGTTTTTGTTGAGCCAGGAGCGTGGTTTGCTCCGATTGGGGAGTGCTGTGCGTGAGCAGGGGAGCGTCGTCACTCGTCTGCGCCTGGTCCATCGATAACTCCCCTTCAGCTTTGTAATACGGATTTATCATTGTAGTGCATGAGTGTCACGTTCACGTAAATTTGGGTATGAGCGCAAAGAACGTCAATGTTTCGACGAGAGGATGTTCCATGACTACCGATCAGCCGATCGATGT
Organism: Collinsella aerofaciens; assembly: GCF_964283865.1. Classification (GTDB taxonomy): domain Bacteria; phylum Actinomycetota; class Coriobacteriia; order Coriobacteriales; family Coriobacteriaceae; genus Collinsella. The sequence continues at coordinate 194,286 of NZ_CAXYLS010000002.1, forward strand.
TGCGATTATCGGTGGCGGCCCCGCGGGCTATGCTGCCGCCATTTATGCTGCGCGTGCCAACCTGACGACGACCGTGATTGAGCAGGGCATGTCGGGAGGGCAGATCGCCACAACCAATGAGGTCGAGAACTATCCGGGTTTCCCGCTCCTGAGTGGCGCCGAACTTGGCGAGCGTTTTCAGCAGCATGCAGAGGGCCTGGGAGCACAGGTTACATGGAGCATGGTTACGGGTATCGATTACGATGCCGATGCAGCGTTGTTTACGGTGCATCACGATATGGGCGATACGCTGGCCTCGAGCGTTATCGCTTGCATGGGTGCCACGCCGCGTCCGGCAGGTTTCGCAGGCGAGGATACGTATCGCGGTCGTGGCGTTTCATATTGCGCAACATGTGACGGCATGTTTTTCCGCGGCAAGCAGGTTTTTGTAATCGGTGGTGGCAATTCGGCATGCGAAGAGGCGCTGTTCCTGTCCGACATTGCCAGCAGTGTGACCATCGTGCTGCGCCGCGACCAGTTTCGTGCGCCCGATGGTGTTGTTCAGAAAGTACTCGCAAAGGACAATATTACAGTTAGGTACCAAACTAGTATTGTGGAGCTATCGGGCGAAGCCATGCCAACGACGATTACCTTTAAGGACAATGCATCTGGCGAGACTCATACCGAGTCATTTGAACCTGGCTCGTTTGGCATCTTTGTCTTTACGGGGATGCTGCCGCATACCGAGCTGGTTGAGCATCTAGTCGATCTGGCTCCTGACGGCGGCATTGTCACCGACGATTCGATGGCCACCCGTACGCCCGGCTTATTCGCAGCCGGCGATATCCGTTCCAAGCGTTTACGCCAGGTTGTGACCGCCGTTTCGGACGGAGCCATAGCAGCAACGAGCGCATACGCGTTTCTCCGTGAATAAGTACGATAATATATCTTATGTAAGGTTGCTATCTTTAAACAAAGTGGTTGGACGATGCATCAATGTGTTGTCCAACCACTTTTACTTGCCGGCTATGTGGTATGCAAAACTAGATAACCTAGAATACAATATAGAAAATGAACGGAGGACCTTTATGAACCACGTTAAACACGTTATTCCGATGTCCGATTCGTCGGTAAGCATTAAGCCCGAGGATATTCAGCCCACGGTGCTGCCCGATGCATTCATTCAGTCCGATATCGTGCGTAAACTCAATACGTTGAGTCTGCCGCGCTATAACCAGTTGCCCAATGTGACACTCTACCGCGACCAGGTCATTGAGTATGTTGCGCTGTGGATGGAGCCGCTGTCCATTTGCGTTGAGCACCCTGTCATTACGCCATCGATGATCAATAACTACGTGAAGGTCGGCCTGGTGCCTGCTCCGGTCAAAAAGCAATATGGCCGCGAGCAGATTGCCCGCCTGATCGCTATCTGCCTCTTTAAGCAGGTGCTACCTATTGCTGCGGTGCAGGCACTCTTTAACATTCAGCGTTTGAGCTACGATGCCCCGACGGCCTTCGATTATGTGGTCGATCAGCTCGAGGCATCGATTCGTTCGGCGTTTTCCGTCGAGCAGGCGCCGGTTCCCGATACGGCGCATCAGGTAACGCGTGAGTCGCTGCTTGTGCGCAGTGCGGTTTCATCCTTCGTTTCGAAAGCGTACCTGATGAGCTATCTAAAGTTTAATGGGTTTAATAGCTAGCCGACGTATAAAACGGGCGGAACAAAGGGCTATCTGCCACTTTGTCCCGCCCGTATTTTTGCTTGGTTGGACGTTATTGGCCCGAAGCCACGCCCATGCCGTAGCCGATAATGAGCCCATACATTTCGGCATAGTATGAATCTAGCCCGTTACAGGGCATGATGATAGTCTTGGAGCCTGGCCAGCGCTCCACAATTCGGCTGGCAAGTGCTTGGGCGCCTGCCTCATTCTCGACATGGTCGATAACGACCTCGCCGCCCGTAAAACCTTCGGCTTCCATGGTGTCGATGATCTTGTTGAGCATCTTCTTTTCGCCACGCGTGTGCCCGACGAGCTCGATTTTACCGGCCTCGCTCGCCGTGCCCAAAATGCGAATATTGAGCTTGTTGGCAATGACGCCGGCTGCCTTAGGAATGCGTCCTGCCTTTGCAAGGTTCTCGTAATTACACAGGCTAAAGAGAATCTTGCTGTTTTGCTCGAGACTGTCGAAGTAAGCGCAGGCGTCCTCAAAGGAAACGTCCGGGTTACTTGCAAGATAACGATCAAACAGCAAGAAGATCAGATCCATCTTGCCGCCTGCTGCCCGCGAATTGACCAGGTGAATCTGACGATTGGGCTCCTCGGCAAGTACCATATCGCGTGCCGTAGCGGCAGCGTTATAGCTTCCAGAGACACCCTCCGAGATTGGCATGCAGATCGTCTTGTCGGCGAGCTTAAAGAGCTCAGCCCACTCCCCCACGCTTGGGCAGGCGCTCGATGATGCGCTGGCTTCCGACTGAATGGCAACATTAAGCTCGTGAACATCGAGCAAAAGGTCGTCGACAAATTCGCGCTCCCCTACTCGAATTTTGAGAGGAGCGAATGCAAAGGTGGTACGGGGTGCAGTCGGTTGCCAATCGCGAAGATTGCAGCTCGAATCTGAGATAAGTGCCCAGCTCATTGAGGGTCCTTTCTAGTTGTTCCCCAACAATTATAGCCATCTTTTTGATTGATTGGACGGCTATCTAGTTTTGAATACTAGATAGCCGTCCTGATTTTATGGCAAACGGTAGGGAAAAAAGAATGGGCCTCGTGACTCAAGATCGCGAGGCCCACGTTCGTTCGCTGCAGTAATAAATTAGTAGCGCACGAAAATGTAATTGTTGTTCATGCCGGCGGCAACGGAGCTGATGATGACGCCCGTTTTGTAGTCGGAAGCATGGATCATCTGACCATCACCGATATAAATGCCGGTATGGTAGGAGTTAACCACAACATCGCCGGGTTGCGGATCGGACACACGGGTCCAACCCATGAAGTCGACCGTGGTGCCCAGACGGCAGTAGCGTCCCGTGAGGCAATAGCTTACAAAACCGGAGCAGTCAAAGCTGTTCGGTCCAATGCCGCCCCAAGAATACGCATAGCCGAGCTTGCTGTAGGCGCGCGAAACAACGGAGCCACCATCAACAGACTGACTCGGTGCTGAAGGCGTGGGAGCCGGAGCGGGCGTGGGGGCAGGCTGCGGTGCGGGAGCCGGCGTGTTGCCGCCCTGGTTGTTGTTATTGTTGGTCTGGCCGCCATTGTTGGTGTTCTCGGTCGTACCGGCGGTGTCGTTGCTCACCGTGGCCTTTTCGGCGGTGCTAGCATTAATGCCAGCCTGCAGCGCAGCGTTGGCCTCGGCCTCGGCAGCGAGCTCGGCCTGCAGCTGCGAATCCAGGGAGTTTACGACGTTCTGGGCTTCAGCCTGCTGGGCATTAAGCTCGTCGACCTTCTTTTGCGTGGTGGCGACGTTCTTCTCCTGCTCGGCCTGCTTATCGGTGAGCTGCTGCTTAAGCTCCTTGACCTCTTGAATGGTCTGAGCTTGCTTATCGGAAACTTTGCCGTAGTAGAACAGACGGTTGAGCATATCGCTCAGATCATCGACACCCGTCAAAACCTGAAGCAGGCTCAAACCGCCGGTTTTGTACTCGCCGGCGACATAGGTCGAGAGCTTGGCCTGACCATCGGCGATCTCCTGCTGCTTTTGCGTGATCTCGCCGGCAGTCTGATCGAGCGCCTGCGTCTGCGTGGCAAGCTCATCGTAAATCTGCTGGGTTTGGGTGCCGATCTGCTCGAGTTTCGTACGAGCAGCGGCAAGGTCGGATGCGGTATCGGCGTAGGCAGGAGCCGCGAGGCCCAAGCCCAAAACACAAGCGAGGGTTGCCGTAGCAGCGCAGCGTGCCATGTTTTTGTGCGTGTTTGCTGTGCGCATGTAGCTTCCTTTCCAGTAACTAAGGGTAACGGCTAGCCTACCGTCACCAGGCTAAAGAGCTCCACATCGTCATCAGACGGCGTGAGCTTCTCGCGCGGGTTGAGAAACGCAAGCTCAAGTATACAACCGTAACCGATAAGCTTTGCGCCCATATCTCGCACCAGTTTACCTGTTGCCTCGACGGTTCCGCCCGTCGCGACCAAGTCGTCCAGAATCAACACGGTATCTTTAGAGCTGATAGCGTCGGCATGGATCTCAATTGAATCGGTGCCGTACTCGAGCTCGTAGCTCTGGCTTACGGTCTCGCGCGGCAGCTTGCCCGGTTTACGTGCGGGAACAAAGCCGGCGCCAAGGGCTACAGCCACCGGTACGCCAACCATAAAGCCGCGAGCCTCGGGACCCACGACCTTGGTGATCCCCATGCCGGCAAAGTGCTCGGCGAGGGCATCGGTCATGGCTTTGAGCGCCTCGGGATTGCCAAAGAGCGGCGTGATGTCTTTAAAGACGACTCCGGGCTCGGGATAGTCGGGGATGTCGACGATTTGAGATTCGAAGTCGTACATTGCATGACCTTTCAATGAGTTGCCGAAATATCAGCAGCGGTTATTTGCCCGCGGTGACGGTGCCGGAGTGCGAAGGGGCGACGACCTTGAGCGGCTTTACGAGAGAATCCTCGTGCGAAGCAGGCGCGGCAGTTTCTTCGTTTTTGGCCTTGGTGGACTCGGAGCGAGCGATTTCCTCATCGAGTGCATCGATGTCGGCGTCCTCGACCACGGCGTTGAGCGACTCAAAAACGCGGTTTTTGAGCAGCGCGGTGTGCACGCCCTCCGTCAGGTCGTGAAGCTTCTTAAACGCACGCTCGAGCTTGGCGTCGCGCTCGTCATCGGAGGTATCCATGCCGAGCATGCTCACGAGCACCTGCTCAAACATCGAGGACTCGCGGTTGGCGGAAGACACGTACTGACGCAGGTTGCGCGGCTCGATATGGAAGCGTGACAGCTCGGAGCAGTAACGGATGATCGGAAAATCGCGACCATCGACGAGCTCACGATTCTGCGGACTCTTGATGATGCGAATAAGGTCGTTCTCGGCGAGCGAGCGGATAAACGAAATCTCGACGCCCAACATATCGGGAATGGTCTCGATGGGATGCAGCTTTTGTTTAGTCTCCTTGGGCTCCGTCTTGAGCGGAACATCGGACAGTAAGCCCACCTCGTAGGCGAGCGTTGACAGGTCCGTAGCGTTTTCCAAGCGCTGCTTAATCACGTTGAGCGGCATGTAGCGGGTCTTCTGCAGGTGCAGAATGACCTCCAGGCGATCAACGTCCTCCTTGGAGTACTGACGGTATCCCTTAGGCGTACGATGAGGGGTAATGAGCCCCTCATCCTCTAGAAATCTAATTTTTGAGTTCGAAAGATCGGGGTATGCGCCTCGAAGAAGGTTGACGACTTGGCCGATACTCAAATAGTTGCGTTCGGCCATGCCCTACTCACCGGTTTCGATGCGCTCCGGCGTGCTCTCGTGGTAGATGAGCGTAAACGTACCGATCTGGACGGATGAACCATCGTGCAGCGGGGCTGCATTGACGATGGCACCGTCGACCCAGGTGCCATTGAGCGAGCCCAAGTCCTCGATGCGAGCCTGGAGCCCCTCACGAATAATGCGCGCGTGGCTGCGCGAAACGGTCATGTCATTGAGGAAGATGCCGTTCGCAGGATCGCGGCCGATGGTGGTCACGTCGTCCTCGAGCTCAAAGGCGGCACCAGTCTGCGGACCCTTGACGATGGACAGAACGGGGGCGGTGATGCGCACGTTGGCCATGAGGTCGGGAACGGTGACGTCGCTTGAAGGCACGCGGAATACGCAGGTAGCGTCAGCAGTCTTATCATTCTGAGGCATATTGTTAACCATGTTGTCCATGACAACCCCTAACTTATCGCGGACGTGCCGCAAATAATGAACCGTACGTAATCATACCCCAACGAATCAGTCTTCGATTTCAGGGTTCAGAAAGTCGATGTCCTCGTCCTCGGGATGCGCGAGAGCCTGTTTAATGGCCACTCCGCCCTTAATGGAATAGATGACAGCCGTGAGCATGGAGAAGATCACGCCGCCGTACACAAAGAAGATGCCGAGGGGCACCGAGCTTCCGTTGAGGCCCGGGAAGGCCGTAAGGGTTGAAGGTAAAAGATGCAGGCCGTCAATAACGGGGAACCCGAGCAGCATGAGCGAGAAGCCGGTCATGAGCAGTGCAGTGGCAATCTTTCCGGGAAAGACGACATCGATGGGGCGACGGTGATAATGACGAACGATAAGCGTGCCGATGCCCAGATAGATGTCGCGGCCAATAATGAGCACGCAGACCCAGATGGGCAGCTCTCCGCGGACCACCAGCCCAAGTACGCCGGTGAACAGCAGCGCACGGTCGCAGATGGGATCCATGACCTTGCCGAGCCACGAGACCGTCTTGGTCATGCGGGCGATCTGACCGTCCATCCAGTCGGTAGAGGCGGCAACGGCGTAGATAACGATGGCGATGACGCGGTTGTTATCCGTCACAAACAGGTACAGAAATACCAGGGTGAGGATCAGGCGCGTAAAGGTGATGAAATTGGAGATCGTAAAGATCTTATTCGACGGGTAATCGGAAGTGCCGATAAGCTCCTTTTTGATCTTCTTTTTGATGCCCACAGGACTCCCCCGCTGGTTAACGACAAAACTTTCGATACTATACCCGTTCCGGCGATGTCTATCCAGCGTAAGCATAGAGAGTCCAGACATATGGAGGATGCTACTGGGTTGTGCGGGATTCTGCATTTGTGTACATCAGCCTCCAAATATGACATTTTTCGGCATCTTTGATGGCTGATGTACACGTTTTGATTCGGTGATTACATCTATCGGGAAAGTTGTTGCCTTAAGCAAATTAATCATGATGTGCGGGTCGAGAAGGGTTGGCGCCAAAAGAGCCCAACGGCCGTTACGGCTTCGTTAGAAACGCGCCCCACCATGGATGGTGAACCCGAAAGGTAAGGCGCGCGGGCACGGTGGCTCGGCCCGCGCGCCCGGAAGAGAAAGGATAAACCCATGGGTTACATGCTCGAGACGCGCGGGCTCACCAAGCGCTTCGGCCGCGGCGACCAGGCGCAGGACGCCGTGGCCGACGTGAGCCTTCATATCCGCGAGGGCGAGGTGTACGGGCTGCTCGGTCCCAACGGCGCCGGCAAGTCGACAACGCTCAAGATGATCTGCGGGATGCTGCGGCCGACGGCCGGGGAGATCCTCTTTGCCGGGCACGCCTGGCGCCGCGAGGACCTCTACGCAATCGGCAGCCTCATCGAGGAGGCGCCGCTCTACCCCAACCTCACCGCGCGCGAGAACCTGCGCGTGCGCACCACGCTGCTGGGCCTTCCCGAGAGCCGCATAGATGAGGTGCTCGCCGCCGTGGACCTCGCGGACACCGGGAAGAAGCGCGCCGGGCGCTTCTCGATGGGCATGCGGCAGCGCCTGGGGCTCGCGCTGGCGCTGATCGCCCGGCCACGCCTGCTCGTGCTCGACGAGCCCACCAACGGCCTCGACCCCATCGGCATCGAGGAGCTGCGCGACCAGATCCGCGGCTTCGCGGCGGCGGGTACGACGGTGATCGTTTCGAGCCACATCCTCTCCGAGGTGCAGCAGATGGCGGACACCATCGGCATCATCTGCGGGGGGCGCCTCGCCTACGAGGATGCGCTTCGGCCCGGGCAGGACCTCGAGGAACTCTTCATGAGCTTCTGTCGGGAAGGGCGACGAGCACGCGGGGAGGTGGCGGCATGACGGGCGAGAAAGGCGGCCTGCTCGCGGGCCTGCGCGCCGAGGCCCTGAAGTCGCGCCACGCGGCACCGGTTCGCCTGGCCGTGCTCATGGCGCTGCCGATGCCGCTGCTCGGCGCGATGCCCTACCGGGGCGTGCAGATCTTTAGTGCGTGGAACTACTGGTACGCGCTCTTCCTGCCCGTGTCTCTATCGCTCGTGGTGGCGTGCGTCGCACGGGCGGACGCTCGCACGCGGATGCGGGGGCTTCTGGGCCTGGGCTTCCCGCTCGGGCGCGCCTGGTGGGCCAAGGCGCTCTGGTGCCTTGCTCTTTGCACGCTCTCGAACCTCGTGGTCTTCGGCATCTACCTCGCGGGATCGGCGTTCTCCTCGCAGGGTCTCACGGCCGCGGGCACGCTCACGATGCTCCTCTGCGCGCTCGCCAACACGGTGACCGCGGCGTGGATGATCCCCGCAGGGCTCTTCCTCACGGCGCGGCTCGGCATGCTCGCGGGCATCTTCTGCCCGCTCGCCGCGCAGCTCGTGGGTGGGTTCGCCTGGTCGCTGATGCCGCTGCCGCAGCTCTTTCCGCCGTCGGCGAGCATGGTCATCCCCACGAGCTTCATTCCCGTGCTGCCGAGCGGCGAGCCGCTCGCGGCGGACATGGCGCTCGGCGGGGCGCTCACGGCGGACGGCATGCTCACGCTGGCGGGCCTTGCGGTCAGTGCGCTCGCGTTCGCCGCGCTCACGGCGGCGGGCGCGGCCTGGTTTGCGCACTCCGAGGAGAGGTGATGGCCATGACACGACTCTCCGATCCGACGCCGCGCATGACTCTCCCGCGGGCCCTGCTTTCCGAGGCCCTGCGCCTGGCGCGCTCCCCGCTCTCGGCGGTGCACCTCGCCTGCGGCCTGGCAGCCGGTCTTGCCTGCGGCGAGTACTTCTCCGTAACCCGATGGGACCCGGCGCTGGGCGCGGACGCCTGCGCCCAGTTCCTCGGCGCCCTCATGCCGCTCATGTCCGCCATCGTCTGCGGGCTCGCCGTGGACGAGGAGCGCGCTGCCGGGCGCCTCGCCAACCTCACGGCGGTCCCCTCGCGCGGGCGCGCCGTCGCGGCGAAGCTGCTCGCCCTTGCGGCGCTCGGCGCGGGCGCGCTGGCCGTGGCGCTCGGCGTGTTCGGGGCCGTGCTCGCCGTCGCCGGGCGCCTGCCGCTCGGGCCCGCTCCGCTTGCGGCCGCCTGGGCGGGCATCGTGCTGGGCAGCTTGCCCCTCTACGCGCTGGGGCTCGGCGTGGCCCTGCGCCTCGGCCGCAACGCCGCCATCGGCGCCGGCGCGGCGGGGGTGCTCCTCGCGTTCTTCTCGGTGGGCGGACTTGCGCACGGCCTCATGACCGGCGAGCTCACCGGCGCTCTGGCGACGCCCCTGAGCTGGGTGCCGCTCGCCTGGCCCGCGCGCCTGGGGTCGCTCGGGGTGGAGGCCTTCATCGACGCCGCACGCGCGGCGGGCCCTCTCCTCACGACTGCGCTCGCTAGCCTCGTTCTCACCCTGGCAGCCGACGCCGTCCTTCTTGCCTGGTTCTGCCGCTTCGAGGACGGGAGGGTAGATGCGTAGGAAGCCGCTCGCCGCCATGTTCGTCCTCCTCTCCGCAGCGCTCGTCCTGGGCGGGAATGCCCTGCTCGACGCCGGCTGGGGGTCGGCGCTGCGCTCGATCGCCGACCGCGTGCTGCCTAACCCTGAGATCGCCATGTGGGCGCCCGCGCCCGAGCCCGGCAGCCACGCGAGCTCCTACGCCGACGCCACCGGGGCGGGGGCAAACTACGTCTACCTGGTGGACGCGGCGGACGACAGAGGCAATGTCCGAGAGCTCCAGCTCATCTTCTTCGGGCGGGAGTCGGACGGCGAGGGCTGGCTCGAGATCGAGGCGCGCGGCGGCTCGGGCGTGCGCTACCGCGCGTGCGACGCGGCCGAGACACCCGTGGCTGCGCGCAGGGCTCTGGACCGCTGAGCGCGGCGTTAGTACAATTCCGACGAGAGTTTCAGGAGGTCGAACATGGCGAGGATACTGGCAGTGGATGATGAACGGGCGATCCTCGACGCGCTTGCGCGCGTCCTCGGCCGCGACGGCCATGAGGTCGTCAAGGCGGAGGACCCGACGGCGGTCCCGGGGATGGACCTCTCGCGCTTCGACCTCGTGCTCTGCGACGTCATGATGCCGGGGCTCGACGGCTTCGAGCTCGTGCGGCAGATCCGCCCGGACTTCGACGGCCCCATCGTCTTCCTGACCGCTCGCGTGGCCGAGGAGGATGCCGTGGCCGCCTACGGCCTGGGCGCCGACGACTACGTCCGCAAGCCCTTCGGGGCCGCGGAGCTGCGCGCCAAGGTCGCGGCCCATCTACGCCGTGAGCGCCGGCCGCGCTCGCACGCCCTCTCCTTCGGGGAGGTGCGGATCGACCTCAGGGCGCGCGGCCTCGCCGTGGGCGGCGAGGCCGTGCCGCTCACGCCCACCGAGTACGCCATCTGCGAGTACCTCGCCCGCCACCCCGGGCAGGTCATGAGCCGCGCGCAGATACGCGAGGCGGTGCTCGGCTGGGAGAGCGACGCCGACGACGCGGCCATATCCATGCAGGTCAGTCGCGCCCGGAGGAAACTCTCCGAGGCCGGCGCCGATCCGATCGCGACCGTCTGGGGGATGGGGTACAAGTGGCAGCTCTGAGGATCGGGGCGCGAGGTCGCGGGGGCATGCCGCTCTCCTTCGTCATCGCGCGCTACTTCGCCTACGCGTTCGCGGCAGTCGCCACGGCGTGGCTCGCCTCGTTCATGATGCTCTCTGTGGCGATCAACGCGGGCTTCGTCTACGAGGCAAGCTGGGGGCCGGCCAATGCGCGCGAGGTCGCGGAGGGCCTGGCACGCGACGGCGTCTGCGGGCAGCAGGACGTGCCGACGGCGTACCGCTACCTCATCCTGAACAAGGATCGAAACGTGCTGATGACAGACCTCGAGAGCACGCGGCTCGAGGACGCGAAGGAAATGGCTCGTACGGCACTCGCCGCGGATCCGGGCACAGTGGAGATCGAGGGCGGGGGTTCGGGCGTTACCTACGCCGCGTTCCCGCTCAAAGGTGGCGGGGCCTGCGCGCTCGTCAGCGAGTATCTGCCGCAGTGGGTCTCGCGCGACCTCGCCGGCCTGCTTCCCAACCCGCAGAACCTCATGCTCGTCGGCGCCACGGCGGGAAGCGCACTTGCGCTTGCGCTCGTCGCGCGCCGCGCGAGCCGCGTGATCTCGCGCAAGATGGCGCCGCTCGCGGAGGCGGCGGGGCGCGTCGGCGCGGGGGAGCTCGACTTCGCGGTCGGCAGCACCAACGTGCGCGAGGTGAACGACGTCCTCGCCGCGATGGACGCCATGCGGGCCTCCCTCGCCGAGTCGCTCGAGGCCCGCTGGGCCGCGGAGCGGGGGCAGCGCGAGCAGATGACGTCGCTCGCCCACGACCTCAAGACGCCGCTCACCGTGCTGCGCGCCAACGCCGACTTCGTAGCGGAGGAGCTGGAAGACGAGAAAGACGCCGACCTCGCGGCCGCCGCGCGCGACATAGCCGGCAGTGTCGAAAGGCTCGACGGCTACGTGCGCCTGCTCATCGAGGCCTCGCGCGGGTCCGGCGGGGCGGAGAGGGCCCCCATGCGGCCGGCCGAGCTTTGCGAGCAGGTCCTCGCCGAGGCCGCCCAGATCGCCCGGGCGCGAGGCGTGACGCTCGACGCGGCCACGGGCCCCGCTGTCGCGGGCGCGCCCGAGGCCGCGCTCGACCGAACCGCCCTGGCGCGAGCCGCCGCGAACCTCGTGGCCAACGCCGCCGAGCACGCACGCTCGCGCGTGGCTGTCTCCTGCGACGTCGCGGGCGGGCACCTCGTCATCGAGGTTGCCGACGACGGACCGGGCTTTTCTCCCGCCGCCCTCGAACGCGGCTGCGAGCGCCTCTTCACAGACGACTCCTCCCGCTCCTCGCGTGACGAAGGCCGCCACTACGGGCTCGGCCTCCACGTCGCCTCCGAGGCCGCGAGCGCCCACGGGGGATCCGTCTCGCTCGCCAACGGCCCCTCGGGCGGTGCGGTGGCCACCATCGCGGTCCCCCTGTGCGGGATCTGACGATTTCCTCGATGTCTACCTCGACTGCGATATGTCGCTCGCCGAGGCCGCGACGAGATGGTGTTGCGTCTGCCCCGTTTGGTGCTTCTAGCTCAAATTTGATCTGATGTAAGGCCCGTGCAATCCTGCATGGGCCTTACTTTTGGCAATTGCTCGACCGATTCGTGGCTTGAAACGCAAATTATCGAGTTAAGGAGAAATGGGGTCATACAGCAGCTCTCAGAGCGCTTGCCGCACTCCCCCGCCATTACCTCTGCGGCGTCCTCGTATAGAGCCCATACCGTTTGGCATATCGTTGCAATCGCCCACTTGCCCACCGGTCAAGTGAACTACTGGAATAAATACAGCGACACGCTTGTCCGTTACAGTCGCTATATCTGTGTAAATCGCCGCGATAAATACAGCCTGTACTCGGCTGTATACCAACTACGCGTATGTAGATTCATATCGCGTTAATAAATCGGCCCAAGCGTGTGCAAAACGCGCAAGTAGCCGCAAAAGGCGATTATCGCGCAGGGTGATTTTTGGCACCCTGTTGATTAATCAAAATTAAGCAATTGCTTAAAACAAAAAAGGTCAGGCACTAAGTACCTGACCTGCAAACTTCTGGTCGGGACGACTGGATTCGAACCAGCGACCCCTTGACCCCCAGTCAAGTGCGCTACCAAGCTGCGCCACGTCCCGAAGCTTTTGTTTGTTGCGCTGCTCTCGCTCGCAACAGGGAGTATATTAACCCGAAACTTTGCCCTTGTGCAAGAACTTTTTTACAAATTTTGAAGCAAGTCCAAAATTGTATCTGCGAGCTGGGGTTTTGTTAGCACGGGAAGTTCTTGCGTACCCGCTGTGCTCACGATCCAAGCCTTGTTGGTGTCGGTTCCAAAGCCCGAATCGGCGCGCGAGACATCGTTGGCAATAATTACATCGCAGGCCTTGCGGGCGAGCTTTCGCTGCGCGTACTCCACGACGTTATCAGTCTCTGCCGCAAAGCCGATCACGCACCGCCCTCCCTTTTGGCGCGAGAGCTCGGCCAAAATATCGACCGTCTCGACCAGTTCGATGCGATCCAGGCGCTCGTGGGCCTTTTTGAGCTTATGGTCGGCAGGGGCCGCGGGCGTGTAGTCGGCGACAGCGGCCGCACAAATGGCCGCATCGGCCGTCTGGAAGGCTTTCAGCGCCGCCTGCAGCATCTCTGCGGCGGTTTGCACGCGCACGCACTCCACGCCGCGGGGAACATCGAGCGATGTCGGCCCCAGCACAAGCGTGACCGCAGCACCGCGGCGAGCGGCTTCCCCCGCCAGGGCGATGCCCATCTTGCCCGACGACCGGTTGCCGATGAAGCGCACAGGGTCGATTGGTTCGTGCGTGGGGCCGGCGGTGATCACGATGCGCTTGCCCGCAAGGTCCTGGGGCACGGGGTTCAGCACCTTGCAGACGGCCTCGACGATGTCTTCGGGCTCGCTCATGCGCCCCGTGTCCACGTCGCCGCAGGCAAGGTAGCCGTTACCGGGTCCCACCACATGGACGCCACGGTCGCGCAATGTGGCCATATTGGCCTGCGTCGCCGGCGCCTTCCACATGCCGTTGTTCATAGCGGGTGCGATCACGATGGGTCGCGGCGTGGCAAGCAGCGTGGTAGAGATGAGGTCATCGGCGATTCCGTTGGCCATCTTGGCGATGATATTGGCCGTCGCGGGCGCCACGATCACAAGATCGGGCTCCTGCGCTAGCGAAATGTGGTGGATGGGGTCGGAGGGATCGTCGAATAGGCCCACGGCGACCGGTTCGTTGGTGAGCGCACGGAAGGTGAGCGCGCCCACAAACTCGGTGGCATGCTCGCTCATAACGACCTTGACACGCGCGCCGCGCTTTTGCAGCAGGCGAACGATATTGCACGACTTATAGGCGGCGATCCCGCCGGTAATGCCCAGCAGGATCGTTTTTCCCTCAAGTTGCATTGAATTGTTGGATGCCGCCGTCATCATTTAGGCTTCCTTGCTGGGAAGCACCAGCAGGCGGTGGCAATACGGGCAGTGCGCGATCTCGCTACCGTCGTGGTTGAGGTCGCTCATGGACGATGCCTGCAGTGCGGTGTGGCAGATGGTGGGAATGTTGCCCTTGATGGTCTCGACGGCCAGGCCGCGGAACTGCTTGAGCAGGCGCTCGTAGTCGGTGAGCACGTCGGTCGGCAGCGTGGCCGCAAGCGCGGTGCGCTCCTTGGTGGCGGCATCAATCTGGACCTGGAGGTCGGCGGCCTTGGCGCGGGCGGCCTTGGTGTCGGCCTTCACGCCCTCCTCGAACTTGGCGATGATGGCCTGCGCGCGGGTCTCGCGGTCGAGCGCCTCCTTGTGGGCGACGACAATGTCCTTGCGGGTGTGCTCGATCTTGTCCAGACGCTTGGCCAGGGTGGCGAGCTCGTTCTCCAGGTCCTGAACCTCGCGGTAGTCGGAGCCGTCGACGTGGCGCTTCTTGGCGGCCTCGATGGCGTTGTTGGTCTGGATCTCGGTGGTGTTGAGATCGTCGAGCTCAATATCCAGGTCCTTGCGCTGGGCGTAGAGCTTGGTCATCTCGGCCTTGAGCTTAACGTAGGTCTTGCGCTTGGAAGCGAGCTCCTTGAGCTCCGGCATATTGGCAAGTTCGCTCTTGTTGCGGGCGAGCTCCAAATCGATCTGTTGCAGCTTGAGTAGCGTAGCGCCGGCGCTCATAAGTTCTCTCCTTTTGTCACAGTCCACCATTGGCAAGGGTTCAGTATTTTAATCGCATGACGGGGGTCGACCCCGGCATCAACTGCAGAGTTCATCAAGATATCAACGAATGGCTCCTCGGAGCGGTCGTGGCCGAGCAAGATCACCGGCAGACCGCGCAAGGCAAGGTCTTGCGCCACATGGTAGCCAGCCTCGCCCGTCACGATGACATCTGCGCCTGAGGCGATGGCGAGCTCTCCAAAGTCGCCCAAGGAGCCGCCCAAAATGGCGACGGTGCGGCACGGGCGATCGGCCTCGCCCCACACGCGGGGGTCGCTGCCAAACGCCGTGGCGGCGCGAGTGGTAAGGTCGCGCAGGCTGCAGGGCTCGTCGAGTGTCGTAAGGGCTCCCAGGCCGCAGGCCTCGGGCTCGTCCACATGCTCCAGTGAGCTCATGGGCTCAGCGCCCAGCAACTCACTCAGGCGAACGCGCGCCTCGTGCGAACGGTCCAGGTTGGTGTGGAGCGAGATGATGCTTACCCCGCAGCGGGCAGCCTCGTAGAGCGCCGCACTGCACTGGGGACGCGTCGCGCTGGGCGGGCAAAATGCCTCGGGTGCCTTGATGTAGACGGGATGATGCGTGAGCAACACGTTGGCTCCGGCTGCCAAGGCGCGGTGCACGTTGTCCCTGGTAGCGTCAAGCGCGCAGGCCACGCCGCGGATCTCGTCATCGGGGTCGCCTACGGATAAGCCTACGTGGTCCCAGGGTTCGGCGTCCGTCTTGGGATAGCGCGTCAGCAGGGCGCGCTCGAGCTCGGCGACGGTCATGCGGCACCTACGATCGAGAGCAACGCCTGGGCAAAGTCGTCCAGATCGGCCGGATTCACGCGGTCATCGAAGGAGATGCGCAGTGCGCCCAGCGCCTGCTCGCGACCGATGCCCATCGCGCTCAAAACGTGGCTGGGGTCCATGCTGCCGCTCGAGCATGCCGAGCCTGCCGATACCTCAAAACCGGCGGCGTCGAGCTTGATGATAAGCTCCTCGGAGTCCATGCCGTCAATGTAGATTGATACCATGCCGGGCAGACGGTCTGCATGTGCGTAGTCGCCCATGGTGGCGTGAATGCGCGGATGGGCCGTAAGCGTGGCGTAGAGCTTGTCGGAAAGGGCTTGCAGCTTCTCGCGCTCCTGGGCCACATGGGGTGCCAGCGTGCGGGCGGCAGCGGCAAAGGCCAGCTGCGTACGCAGGTCCTGCGTGCCGGCACGTCGTCCGGCTTCCTGTCCACCGCCAAAGATTCGGGGGCGCAGCGGCGTGCGGTTCTTAAGATAGAGCGCGCCGGAGGCAACGGGACCGCCAATTTTGTGGGCGGCAACGGACATGGCATCGACGCCCAATTCGGTGGCATCGAGCGGAATGTGCAGATAGCCCTGGATGGCGTCGGTGTGGAACAGGGCGCCCTCGGTATGCGCGGCCGTGGCTAGCTCGCGGATGGGCTGCACCACGCCGGTCTCGTTGTTGGCTGCCATGATGCTCACGAGCGCGACGTCGTCGCCGAGCAGCTCGATGAGAGCGGCAGGCTCGATGTAGCCCGCGCGGCAGGGCTGCACCAGGTCGACGGTAAAGCCGGCGGCACGCAGCAGCGGAAGGTTGTCCAGGATCGAATCGTGCTCGATGGCAGATACGATCACGCGGTTACGCTTGCGGTCGCGCTGGCGAGCGCCTTCGGCAAGACCGAGGAGCGCCAGCTGGTTGGCCTCGGTGCCGCCGTTGGTCAGGACGATCTCGGACGGGCGGACGCGCGCGCCAAAGCTACGGGCGATCTCGCGACGAGCGACTTCCAGACGCGCGGCAGCCTTGCGGCCGAGTGAGTGCAAAGAGTTGGGGTTGACGCCCGCAAGCTCGCTATCGTCGTACTCACGCTGCGCAAGGAGCGCCTCGGCGCGCATGGGCGTCGAGGCGGCATAGTCAAGATTCACGGTTATGCGGTTTTGACCTGCGGTCATAAGGATTTATGCCTCCTGTGCAGCCTCGTTGCCCAGCTTCTGCAGCAGCGCAACCTCGGCAGCGGGATCTTCGGACTTAAATACGGCGGAGCCGGCAACGAGCACGTTGGCACCGGCCTTGACGACCTCGGCAATGTTTTTGGAGGAAATGCCGCCGTCGACCTCGATCATGGGCGACACGCCGTGGCGCTCGCACATGGCCTTGAGCTCATGGAGCTTATGCAGAGTGCCCGGGATAAAGCTCTGGCCGCCAAAGCCGGGGTTCACGCTCATGAGCAACACCATGTCGACAACGTCGATGATGCTCTCGAGTACGCACACGGGGGTAGCGGGGTTGAGCACCACGCCGGCCTTGACGCCGCGCTGCTGCAGGTGCGTGAGCGTGCGGTGCAGGTGCGTGGAAGCCTCGTAGTGCACGGTGATCATGTCGGCGCCGGCGTCAGCATACCAATCGACCGTCTCGTCGGGGTTCGACACCATGAGGTGCGCGTCGACCGGCACGTTGGTGGAGCGTTTGACGGCCTTGAGGATGTCAACGCCAAAGGTGAGGTTGCCGGTAAAGTGACCGTCCATCACGTCGAAGTGCACGTAGTCGGCGCCGGCGATCTTGTCGAGCTCGCCCTTGAGGTTGGCCATGTCGGCCGAAAGGACGGACGGAGCGATTTTAATGGAACCCATGGTTGTTGCCTTTCTGCGCTAGTCGGTAAGTCCGTAGAACTCTTGAGAGGGGACGCGTTCGGTAAGGATCTCGAGCGCCCTATCCAAAGTAACACCGTTATAGAGCGTTTGCTCCACGGCAAAGGTGAGCGGAATGTCTACGCCAAGTGAACGGGCGAGCTCGCTCACGCTGCGGGCGGCGACGGCACCCTCGACCACCATATGCGTGCGCGTCTGGTACTCGTCGAGCGAAACACCGTGGGCAAACTCGTAGCCAAAGCTGCGGTTGCGCGAATGCTCGGAGGTGCAGGTGGCAATGAGGTCACCCATGCCGGCAAGACCCATGCAGGTCATGGCCTGGCCGCCGCGGGCGTGTACCAGACGGCTTATCTCGGCTAAGCCGCGCGTCATGATGAGGGCGAGCGTGTTGTCGCCCGCGCCCGAGCCGGCGGAGATGCCGCACACGATGGCGATGACGTTTTTCATAGCGCCGCATACCTCGACGCCGGTCATGTCTTGCGACAGGTAGATGCGGAAGGCCGTGGATAAGAGCAGGTCCTTAAAGGTCTCCCCTACCTGCGAGTCTTTGCTGGCGATGACGGCGGCAGAAAGCCCGCCGCGGCAGATCTCCTCGGCATGGTTGGGGCCCGAGAGCGCCGCGACACGCGACTCGTTGCCGATCTCACTGGCGATTACCTCACTCATAAGCAGGCCGGATTCGGGCTCAATACCCTTGGTGAGGCAGAGTGCCGGGGTGTCGGCGGCGATGAAGGGTGCTGCCTGATGGCATACGCTGCGCAGGTGCGTGGAGGGCACGGCAAAGATGATGGCCTCGGCGCCGTCGAGCGCCTGCGACAGGTCCGTGGCGGCGACAACGTTGCCGGGCAGCTCGTAGTCCACCAGATACCGGGGATTGCGGTGCTCGGCATTGATGCCGGTGGCCGTCTGCTCGCTATGGGCCCACATGGTCACGCGCTCGGCTCGCTCGGCGGCGAGGCCGGCGACGGCGGTTCCCCAGGAGCCGGAGCCAATCAGCGCAACATTCATGACTCTCTCCTACTTATCGTCGGGCTCGGTGACGCGCTTGGTAAACGAGAGCTTGGACTCCTTACCGGCCATGAGCTTTTGGATATTCGAGCGATGGGCCCACACCACGGTGATGCCGATCATCGCCATGCAGAACTTGAGGCCCAGGCTGCTGTACGGAAAGACCGCGCAAGCAGCGATAGGAAGTCCGATGGCCGCGGCAAGCGAACCCACTGACACATACTTGGTGATGGCGACGGCTACGATAAACATGCCCAGCAGCGACAGGCCAATAGGCCAGTACCAGGCGAGGATGACACCCAGACCAACTGCGATACCCTTGCCGCCGTGGAAGTTGAGATAGGGCGAGAAGATATGGCCCCACACGGCTGCCAGGCAAATGACACCGAGCATCCAGTCGCCGGGGGCTCCGGGCGCCATGATGTTCGGCGGAAATCCATAGCCCACGCTCGCGATGAACGGACGGGCGATGACAACGCAGATGGCGCCCTTAAGGCAGTCGAGCAGCAGCGTGAGCGCGGCCACCTTGGGGCCGGCTACGCGCAGGGCGTTGGTGGTGCCGATGTTACCGGAGCCCGCCTTGCGAATGTCGGTGTGGTTAAACACGCGGCCCAAGATCAGGCCAAACGGAATCGCTCCGATAAAGAACGAGACCACGGCGCAGATGGCGGTCAGCAGAATCGGATTATGCATCCTTTTGCTCCTTCTTCCTAAAGAAGAGTCGAATGGGCGTGCCGGCAAAGTCGAAGGTCGAGCGCATGCGGTTCTCCACGTAGCGCTGGTAGGTGTCGTTGACCAGGTCACTGTGGTTGACGAAGAACGTGAACGTCGGCGGGTTGACGCCCGTCTGGGTCACGTAGTGCATGCGCAGGCGGCGCTTGCCGTCCACCACGGTATGACCGAACTCGCGCAGGTCGGTGAGGAACGCGTTGAGGCGCGAGGTGCTAATCTTCTGCGAGCGCGTCTTTTCGGCGGCGTCTACCATCGCCCAGATCTTCTCGACGCTGCGGCCGGTGAGAGCAGAGATGCGCAGGTACTGGGCCCAGGGAGCCATGACGCCCAGACGGCGGTCGATGGTCTCCATGCAGGCCTCGCGCTTACGGTCGTCGTCGAGCAGATCCCACTTGTTGAGCAGCACAACGATGGCGCAGCCGCGCTCGATGGCAAGACCCATGACCTTCTGGTCCTGCTCGGTAACGCCCACGGAGGCGTCGACGACGAGCAGCGCCACGTCGGCGCGGTCGATGGCGCGCAGGCCGCGGACCATGGAGTAGTACTCGATGTTCTCGTACACGGTGCTCTTCTTGCGAATGCCCGCGGTGTCGACCATGCGGTAGTGCTTGCCGTTACGCTCGACGACAGTGTCGATGGCGTCGCGCGTCGTGCCGGCAATGTTGGACACGATAGAACGGTCGGCGCCCAGGATGCGGTTGAACAGCGACGACTTGCCGGCGTTGGGGCGGCCGATGATGGCCACGTTCAGCGCGTCGGGGAACTCATCGGCGACCTCGTCTTCTTCCTCGGGAAGCAGGGCCACGATATCGTCGAGCAGGTCGCCCGTGCCATGGCCATGCAGGGCCGAGAGCGGCGTGGGCTCGCCGATACCGAGCGAATAGAACTCCCAGATGCTGTCGTTTTCGCGATCGGGGTTGTCGAGCTTGTTCACCAGCAGAAAGACCGGCTTGTCGCAGCGCTTGAGCATGCGGGCGACCGACTCGTCCTCTTCGGTGACGCCGGTGCGGCCATCGACTACAAACAGGATGACTGCGGCTTCCTCGGCGGCGGCGAGCGCCTGGTCGCGGATGGACGTGGCAAAGACGTCGTCGCTCTTGAGCGGCTCGATACCGCCCGTGTCGACGATGGTGAACTCGCGGCCGTTCCAATCGGCCGTGTGATACGAGCGGTCGCGCGTGACGCCGCGAGACTCGTGGACGATGGCGTCCGAGGTCTGGGCCAGGCGGTTAACGAGCGTGGATTTGCCCACGTTGGGGCGTCCGACGACGGCGACGATAGGTTTCATCTGCTCTCCTTTAATGGGTAGGTTCAGTGGAAGTGTTAGAGTCGGCAGGCACAATGCCAAGGATATGCTCCAGGGTATCGAGCAGCTCATGCGGCATGGTTGACACCACATGAACCTCGGCGCCGCGACTGGTAAGGCTTGCGAGTAAATCGTCACGATGATACTCGTCAAGCGTCATGCCGTCAGCGTTGAACATGAGCTTAGGCACAAAGAGCATAACCCCCGACAGATCTTGGGGCAGCTGCTCCAAGATGTCACACGCGACGATGAGGCCGGTCACGTCCACGTTGCCGCCAAAGTAGCGGTTCTTGATGGCCGTGACAGTGCCGGCGAGTCCCTGGGGCGACTCCACAAAGCGGGCCACCGTGTCGCGTGCGCTGGCGCCCGAGAGGCACAGCAGATGCTGGCTGCGGGCGGCGATGGCCTCGCGGACGCGGGCCAGACGCTCGGTATAGGCGGCAAGCACGTCGTCGGTCTCGTCTAGATACGAGCGGATCATGCCGATGCCGTCGTAGTACTGCGGGTAACCGTCGTAAAAGTCTGCCTCTGGAGGATCGATGCCGGCGTCCAGATAGAACTCGTCGCTCATCTGGAAGGTGTGGCGGCCAAAGCGCTCATAGGCGCGGTCCTGGAACGGTCGGATCATGGCAATGGTCTCGCGCGCCAGTTCGGGCTTGTCGCTGTATGACCAGCTAAAGCGGTTTTGGTGTTTGGTAAAACCGAGCGGCACAATGCCCAGGCTTGTGATTTGCTCGTGCTCCTCGCAAAAGCGCAGGGTCTTTTCCAGCTCCTCGCCGTCGTTCATGCCGGGGCACAACACGATCTGCGCGTGAATCTCGATGCCGGCGGCCATGATGGTCTCGAGTACGTCCATGCCTCGCTGGGCGTTACGGCCCATCATACGACGGCGGACGTCGGGGCTCACAGCGTGGACCGACACGTTCATGGGACTCATGTTGCGCTGGATGACGTTTTGCACGTCCTCGTCGGTGAGGTTCGTAAGCGTGACAAAGTTGCCTTGCAAAAAGCTTAGGCGATAGTCGTCGTCGCGAATATAGAGCGTGGAGCGGCCGCCCTTGGGGAGCATGGTCATAAAGCAGAACACGCAGGCGTTGACGCAGGTACGCATGCCGTCGAAGATGGGGCCATCGAACTCCAAACCCCAATCCTCGCCGGGAAAGCGGTCGAGCTCGACGGGGGTGACGGTGCCGTCGCGCGGGTCGAAAACCTCGAGGTCGACGGTATCATCGTCGGCCTCCCAGAGCCACACGATCATGTCGGTGAGCGCCTCACCGTTGACCGTGAGCACGCGCATGCCCGGCTCGATACCCACATCCCACGCGGGCGATTCGGGACGCACGTTCTTTACGAGCGCGCCCTCACCCGGCTCGGGGTCGCGGCTGCGCCCGTAATCGGCCACCTCGGCGGCGTATGCGGGTACGGTCTGGTCCATGGTTAGCGGCAAAGCTCCTTGATGCGCTCGACGGCGCGCTCGATGTGTTCTTGCGGGGTGGAGGCTCCGGCGGTGATGCCGATGTGGTGAGCGTCGGTAAACCACGCGGCTTGGAGCTCAGAAGCTTCCTCGATGTGATACGTGCGCTCGCAGGCGTCTGCGCAAATCTGCGCCAGGCGGCGGGTGTTGCCCGAGTTCTTGCCGCCCACGATGACCATGCAGTCGCAGCGGTTGGCAAGTGTGGCTGCTGCCTGTTGACGCTCACTCGTGGCGGCGCAGATGGTGTTGATCACGCGCAGCTCCTGCACGCGCGGGGTGATAGCAGCCACGACCTCGGCCAAGTTCTGCGCAGTCTGGGTGGTCTGCACAACCAAGCCCACTTTACCCTTGAGCGACAGCGCGTCCGCATCGGCAGCGCAGCTCACGACCTGCGCGTCATCGCCGGCGTGGCCCAGGATGCCCTCGACTTCGGGGTGGCCCGGCTCGCCCACGACGATCACGCGGTAGCCCTCGCGCACCAGGCGCTCGGCCGCCACGTGGACCTTCTTCACGTAGGGGCAGGTGGCGTCGACGACGTTAAGGCCACGCTCGCGAGCGGCATCAATGACCTGCGGCACCACGCCGTGGGCGCGGATGATCACAGTGCCCGACGTGGCGTCGTCCAAGGTGTCGGCCAGACCGACGCCTGCCTCGGCGAGCTCGCGTACCACGATCGGGTTATGGATGAGCGGACCCAAGGTATGGACCTGAGTGCACTCCCCTGCCTGCGGCGCAGCGGCCAGCGCCATATCGAGCGCACGCTGTACGCCGTAGCAGGTGCCGGCGTGGGCAGCGATTTCGATAGTGGGGGCGTCTGCCTTGCCGGGCACAGCCTCGGCGGTGTTCATGACTTCCTCGTCCATGGCTAGAACCTGCCCGGGTGCTCGGCGCACAGGTCATCACGCATGGCGTAGACGCGACTCATGGCTTCGGACTCAAACCAGGCTAGGCGCTCCTTGCGCTTGAGCTCGACAGGCGCGTCGGAAAGCGAAATTAACTTGCCGGCGCGGATCCAGCACTTTTTGGGGCGCATGATCTTTTTGCCCGCAGGCGTAATATCGGACCAGCCGCAGATGGCGAGCGGGTTGACGGGTGCCTTACCCATCTGGGCGATGAGCGCAAAGCCGCCGTGGACTTCGGGCTTGATCTCGCGCGAGCGGATGCGCGTACCCTCGGGGAAGATCAGGACGTCCTCACCGCGCTGCAGCGCATGCTGGGCGGCACGCAGGCACTTCATGTCGGCGGTGCCGCGCTCGACGGGAATGCCGCCCACGCGGCTAAAGGCCCAGCGCACGATCTTGCTCTTCGCAAACTCGGACTTAAAAATGGGGCGAATGCGGCGGCCGCCAAAGAACAGCGCCGTCTCCACAGCTAGGAGCTCGGCCATCGATGTGTGGTTGCAGATGACCACGCTGCCGCGGCCTTCCTGGCGCTCAAACAGCAGGTCGCTGTCCTCGACCTTCCAACGCCACATGAGCTTGGAGAAGACCCACAGGATGCCCATGACCACGGCGACGGTGCCGCGGATGAGCGCCGGGAACTCGGCGTAGGGGGCGTTGTAGTAATCCTCGGGCGTCTGCTTAAACAGGCGCATGGGCTACCTCCTTTGGTTGATGAGGTCCTCGATGATCGAGACGACCTCGTCGATGGTGTGGGCGGTGGAGTCGACATGTACCGCGTCCTCGGCGGGAACGAGCGGCGCGACCTCGCGGCTGCTGTCGAGCTTATCGCGCTGCTTGAGGGCGTCGAGGGTCTCGTCGACCTCGGCCTCAAGCTGCTCTTCGGTGAGCGGCTGGGCGTCGTTTTGGTGGCGCTGCAGCACACGGCGACGGGCACGCTCGCGCGGGTCGGCGGTCAGGAAGACCTTGACCTGTGCGTTGGGGAACACGACGGTTCCGATGTCGCGACCCTCGGCGACGATATCGCGGTCCTCGGCGGCGCGGCGCTGGTGGATGAGCATGGCGGCGCGCACGCCCGGGTAGGCCGAGACCTTGGACACGTTGGCGTCGACCTGCGGGGTGCGAATGGCGGCCGATGCGTCCTTGCCGTCGATGGTCAGGCGCGTGTCCTCGCCGGTGCCGTTGGTAAAGCGGATCTCGATTTGCTCGGCGAGGGTGTCAATGGCCGCCTCGTCGTTCAGATCGATGCCGCGGTCGAGCGCGGCGAAGGTGACGGCGCGATACATGGCGCCCGTGTCGAGCTTGTTAAAGCCCAGCTGGCGGGCAATCTCCTTGGCGATGGTGGACTTGCCGGAACCGGCGGGGCCGTCGATGGCGACGATCATGCAATGCTTCCTTTCGGTGGTTGACGTGCTGGTATGGGACGCGGGCGCTGGGGCTTTGCGATTGCCTAGCTCGTGTAGCGCTCGCGGTAGGTGTTGCGCTTGGGCGCGGAGCCGTGGCTACCGTGGTGACGCGTGCGACTCGCGGTGTTGGTCGCCGGCGCGGCGCTGCGCTTGGAGCTGGCCTGCTTGGGCGGGATACCGCCGTCTTTGAGGATCTGCACCTCGCGGTCGGTGAGCTCGCGCCACGAGCCCTTGGCCACATCCTTGAGCTCCAGGCCGGCAAAGTTGCAGCGGTGCAGGCGGATCACCGGGTGGTGAATCTTGCTCAGCATGCGCTTGACCTGGTTCTTGCGGCCTTCGCGGATGATGACCTCCACGGCGGTGGTGCCGGGCTTAACGCCTTGCGGAGCTACGGCCTCGGCCTCGCGCGCGTTAATGACGCGGCAGATCGCCGGCTGGCACAGGCCGTCATCGAGCTCGATGCCGCGGCGGAGTGGTTCTAAGTCGCGATCGGTCAGGTTGCCGTCCACGAGCGCCTGGTAGGTCTTGTAAACATGCTTGCTGGGGTGCAGCAGATCCTGCGACAGGTCGCCGTCGGTGGTAAAGAGCAAAAGGCCCGTGGTGTCGCGGTCCAGGCGGCCCACAGGGAACAGGCCCGGAAAGCGGTCGCGCGGGACCAGGTCGGCCACGCAAGGGCGCTCCTGCGGATCGCTCATGGTGGTGAGGTAGCCGGTCGGCTTGTAGAGCATCAGGTACACGGAGCCCTGGTTGAGCTTGACGGGCATGCCGTCGACCTCGATATGGTCGTGGTCGACGTCGACCTTGGTGCCCAGTTCGGTCGCGATCTGGCCGTTGACGGTCACGCGGCCGGCGGTCATCAGGTCCTCCGATCCGCGGCGGCTCGCCACGCCCGCGCGCGCCAAAAAGCGCTGCAGGCGCATGGTATGCGGGTAGACGGGCTGGGCGTCGGTTGCGGGTACTGCGTTGCCCATGGCACGCGTCTCCCCTACTTCGTTAGTCCTCGTCATGTAAATCCTCCGAGGTCTCGTCGACGACCAGGGTTTCCAAGTCCTCGACTGCCTCAACATCTTCAACATCGGTATCGAGCAGTTCGCGCTCTTCGTCCAGGTCATCGGCCTGCTCCTCGAGCGTGGACTGAATGCTACGACCGCTCAGGCGCTCGCGGATAAACCGGCGCGACTGCTCGTCGGGGGCAAACTGCTCCAGATCGGGCAGGTCGCGGGTGGAGCGCAGACCGAACTTTTCCAAGAAGGCGTTGGTCGTGCCGTAGATGATGGCCTGACCGCGCTCGGGGTCGCGGCCGAGCTCGCGCACCAGGCCCTTGTCCACGAGCGACGCAATGACGCCGTCGGAGTTGACGCCGCGGATGCCCTTGACCACCTCGCGCGTGACTGGCTGGTGGTAGGCGATAACGGCCAAGGTCTCGAGCGCCGCCTGCGACAGCTTTTGCGTGTCCCAGCTCAGCACATAGGCCTCTACCACATCGTGGTAGGCGGGGTGCGTAAACAAGCGCCAACCACCGGCGACCTCGCGCAGCTGAAAACCGCGGTTAGCCTCCTCGTACTCAACTTTGAGCTCGGCGAGCAGCGATGCGCACTCGCCCGGGGCGATATCCAGTGCACTTGCCAGCGCGGGCGCACTCACGGGGTCGCTCGACACCAGCAGCAGCGCCTCCAAGGCGCCTTTGAGGCTGTTTGCCTCCAGCGTGGAAAGGGTTGACATGGTTGCCGCTCCTATTCGGTGAGCTCAGGGCCCTCGCCGGGCACGTATGCCTCGGCGCCCTCGACGCGATTGATTTGAATGGTTCCAAAGATTTCGTCCTGGCTCAGGGTAAGCGAGCCGCGCTTGGCGAGCTCGAGCATGGCCAGGAAGGTGACGACAAGCTGTTCGGTGGTGGCATCGCCGTCCAACAGCTCGCGGAAGGTGCAGGTTTGGTGAGCCATGGTAAAGCGATCGACCGAGGCCACCGTCAGGTCGAGCGGCACGCGATGCGGTGCCACGTGCTCGGCTTCCAGCAGGAAAGTCTGGCGCTTGCCGTCCAGGTCGGCGCAGATGACGGCGAGGCCGCGCAGGGTAATGCCGGCCAGGTAGTCGGGCATAAGGCCAAGGAATTCGGGGTCGGGGCCGGCCACGCGCGGATGCATGCGGCTCTCGGCCTGCATCCGCGCGCCAAGGGCTGCCGCCGCGCCTTTAAACTGCTTGTAGGCAATCAGGCGCTGGATCAGGACTTCGCGCAGGGCGTCGCCGTCGAGCGCACTGAGTTCCTCGAGGTCTTCGTCGTCCTCGTCACCGTCGCCTGTCTTGCGCGGGGCCTCCTGGGGTACCAGCGAGGCTGCCTTAATGTCCAAAAGAGTTGCCGCGACCAGCAAAAAGTCGCTCGCCACGTCCAGGTCCAGCGCCTCGATACGCTCGGCCTCGGCCAGGTATTGCTCGGCCACCTCGCTGATCGAGATGGCGCCGATATCAACTTTTTGGCGGGTTACCAGCTGCAGCAGCAGGTCGAACGGTCCGCTGTAGACCTGCGTCGACACGCGATACGACATCTTCGACCTCCTTTGACGGCGCCTTCGCGGCGCGGTTTGGGTGCATGTTGCGACCGTTTTGCACGGTCGACCTGTAAGTTTACCTTAGATGCCGGCGATTGCGAAGTTGAGCAGCCACTCGGCCAACGGATACACGGTAACGTCGAAATAGCGGCCGATCACGTCGATGCCAGTCCACATGGGCAGCAGATACAGCACAATGATGAGTATGGGCATGGCGTATCGCTGCAGCTGGTAGTAGGTGGAGAGCGCCTTGCCTTTGAGGAACGGCACGATAATCGACGAGCCGTCAAGCGGCGGAATCGGAATGAGGTTAAAGAACGCAAGCGACAGGTTGACCACGATAAAGGTGGCGCCGAAGTTCATGATTTGCGTCGCCACGGCAAAGGACATGCTGGCGTAGAGGTTGCCGTATGCAGCGTGCATGAGGGCTGCGGCCAGGCATGCGAGCGCGATATTCGATGCGGGGCCGGCTGCGCTCACCAGGACCTCATCACGCTTGGGGTGTTTGAGGTTGTTGAGGTACACGGGCACGGGTTTGGCGAAGGCGAACACCGGGCCGCCGGCGGCAAGCATGAGCAGCGGCAGGATGATGGTGCCAAACGGGTCGATATGGTTGAGCGGGTTGAGTGAGACGCGTCCGCGCGAACGGGCCGTCTTATCGCCGAGTGCCCAGGCCGCGGCGGCGTGTGCGCTCTCGTGGATCACGATGCCCACGATGACGGCGACGGCGCTGGCTAGCAGGTTCATGAGGTAGCTGCTGGACATGGCGCTCCCCTAGCGGACGCGACGCGAGGCGCGCGTGAGCAGGTAGTCGGCCACAAACAGGATGACGGCCACGATGGCGTAATCCAAGCGGAACACGCCGCCAAAGGGCGATGTGATGACGCCGTAGCCGGCGATGGCGCTCGGCAGTGCGCGCGAAAGCTCGACGACGAAGCCCACAATCTGCAACTTGGCGGTGAGGCCGCTAAAGCACAGCAGCACGGTCATCGCGCTCATAAAGATGCCGCAGATGCGGCAGGCGATGGCGATGATGCTCATCGCCACGGCAGCGGCCTTACGAGAGTTCACGCGCGGTCTCCTCTTCGATCTGGGTGGAAAGCTCCAGCCATTCGTCCTCGAGCTTGGGTAGCTCTTGCTTAAGGCCGTTATATTCCCCCAGCGCGGCGTTGAACTTGTCTTGATCGGCATAAAGCTCTTCGCTCGCCATCAATTCCATAAGCTCGTCATAGCGGGCGCGCTTTTTGTCGAGCTCCGTCTCGATCTTCTTGAGCTGGTTACGCACGCCCTTGAGCTTTTTGTTGAGCGCAGCGCGGGCTTGGGCCTCGGCGCGCTTTTGCTCCTTGGTCTTTTTGCCCTCGGCAGGCTTGGGGGCGGCGACGGGGGTGTCGGCCTGGGCGGCGCTGGCCTTGGCGGACTTGGTCGTGGCCGGCGCGCTCTCCGTGGACGCCTCGGCGGCGGCGCGGGCTGCGAGGTCCTCGCGCTTGTAGAGGTAGTAGTCGTAGTCGCCGTCGTAGACCGTGACTTGTCCGTCGCGGATGTCGATGACGCGGTTGGCCACGGCGCGCACCAGGTGCTCGTCGTGGCTGATCAGCACGATGGTGCCGGGGAAGTTTTGCAGGGCGTTCTCGAGCATGTCCACCGAGTCGATGTCTAGGTGGTTGGTGGGCTCGTCCAGGCACAGAAGTGCCTCGGGGGCCACGAGCATCTTAGCCAGGGCCAAGCGCGCCTTTTCACCGCCGGAAAGGACGCGCACCTGCTTTTCGATGGAATCGTTGTCGCTAAACAGGAAGGCGCCCAGTAGGCTGCGCTGCTGCGGCACGGTCCACTTGGGCGTGACGGTGTCGATCTCTTGCAGGACGGTGTTGGACTCGGTCATGCCCTCGAGCGCGTGCTGGGCGTAATAGGCCACGCCCACGTTGGTGCCCAGGTCGCGGGTGCCGGTGGTGGGCGGCTCCAGTCCGGCGATGATCTTCATGAGCGTGGACTTGCCGGCGCCGTTGGGGCCGACGAGCGCCACGTGCTCGCCGCGGTAGAGCTTGAGGTCGATGTCGCTGTAGATGTGCTTGTTGCCGTAGGACTTGGAGACGCCCTCCAGGCCCACGACCATGTCGCCGGAGCGCGGCGGGTCGGGGAACTTAAAGTCGATGTGCTTGTGGCCCTCGGGTAGGATGACAAGCTCCTTTTTGATCTGCTCGATCTTGCGGATGCGCTCCTGGGCCTGGGCGGCCTTGGTGGGCTTGTAGCGGAACTTGTCGACGAAGACCTGCATGTGGGCGATGTCGCGCTCCTGGGCGGCGCGCTTGGCGCGCATCTGCTCAAGGTTGTCCTCGCGCTGCTTGAGGTAGCTGCTGTAGTTGCCGGTGTAAGTGGTCACGCGACGGTTTTCGAGCGCGGCGACGTGGTCGACGCAGGCGTCCATAAAGGCGCGGTCGTGGCTGACGATGAGGACGGCGCCGTCGTAGTTGGCGATAAAGCCACGCAGCCACTGGACGCTTTCGAGGTCCAGGTGGTTGGTGGGCTCGTCCAGAAGCAGCAGGTCGGGATGGCGCAGGAAGAGCTTGGCGAGCGCGATGCGCATCTGCCAGCCGCCCGAGAACTCGGAGCACGGGCGCTCAAAGTCGGTGACCTTAAAGCCTAGGCCGGACAGGATTTTGCGGGCGTTGCTCTCGAGCTCGTAGCCGCCCAGGTGCTCAAAGCGGTCCTGGACCTGGCCGTACTCGTTAAGGAGTGCGTCGACGTCCTTGCCCTGCTCGGAGAGCTCGGTGATCTGGGCCTGCAGCTCGTTAGCGCGCTCGCCCATGCGGCGGATTTCCTTGGCGGCGGCCATGACCTCGGCAAGGATGGTGGTGTCCTTGTGCTCCAGATTAGTTTCCTGCTCTAGGTAGCCCACCTGGCAGTCCTTTGCGTACTGGACCTGGCCGGAGTCGGGACTGTCGATGCCCATGATGATTTTGAGCATGGTGGTTTTGCCGGCGCCGTTGGGGCCCACGAGCGCGAAGCGCTCGCCGGGGTTGATCTGGAAGGACGCGCCGCTAAAGAGGACGCGTGCGCCGAAGCTTTTTTCGATCTTGTCGACCAGGAGGATCATGGTGCCGCCTTTGACCTTGTGTGCCTATATGAAAAAAGGCCCCAACTTGCGTTGGAGCCTCATTCAATGCTCGGGTGGAGACGAGGGGGATCGAACCCCTGACCTCTTGACTGCCAGTCAAGCGCTCTCCCAGCTGAGCTACGCCCCCGTGCGAAGAAGTACTATACGGGAACTCCGACGGCGATGCAAGGGCAATTTTAGAAAAACTTTCGCCCGTGCCGGCACGGGCGAAACACGACCCGCCCGCTCAACCGGGTTTCCCGTGCTCCGCCAGTCCCATTATCGGACCCGATTGCGAACCGCCCCTCCTCTGCGCCTCAGAACTATGCCGGTTTACTACGATGAATCAGGAATGTTCGACCACGCACGCCTTTTCACGCAACCGTCGGGCTCCCTACCTGCGGTTTTGCAAACGGGGAACACGCGGTGCTCGGGAGTCGCCGATCAGTCGTAGTAAACTGGCGGTGTTTTGAAATGGCATCAGCTTGATTTCGCGGTTAAATGTGTTTGAGCCCTGAATTAATGGCCTTAACTTTTTCTAAAACACGTCTTTTCTGCGACGCGCCTAGATTGGTTGTTGTTTAGCATTGGACTTGATCTTGCGTTGTGCGACTTGCTCGTGCATGGTAGTATTTCACGACGTGAAGCGAAGAAATTAGGCCTTAGATGCCTTTATTAGAATTGCATTCACCGTTCATAAGGGCTCTTGGCGCAACGGTTAGCGCAGGGGACTCATAATCCCTGGGTTCTGGGTTCGAATCCCGGAGGGCCCACCAGAGTATTTTAGGCCGGGCATTACGCCCGGCCTCTTTGTTGTTAGCGCTGCAAACTAGCTTTGCCATCCAGAGACGTAAAGTTATTAACATTCATATTCGTAATTAACAATGGGAATGTCGCCAAGATGCTACCCAACCAACACATGGCTTCAATCGTTAGATAAGAAAAAAGGCCCCAACTTGCGTTGGAGCCTCATTCAATGCTCGGGTGGAGACGAGGGGGATCGAACCCCTGACCTCTTGACTGCCAGTCAAGCGCTCTCCCAGCTGAGCTACGCCCCCGTGCGAAAAAGTACTATACGGGAACTCGGACGGCGATGCAAGGACATTTTTGGAAAATTTCGCAGTCGCGGCGCGGGCCGCCATCCGCCCAACGGCCGTCTTGCCGGCGCCAGGCCCATTACCGGGGCCAATCGCGCTCCCGCCGACCCGGCGATTTCAAAACTATGCCGGTTTACGGGGCCAGGCCGGGAACCCCCGAGCATGCCGTAATCGGTAAAATCAAAACCGCAGGTAGACGGCTTGCGTATTCCGTGAAATGCAGGGTATGGACGGCCAGTCCGGGTCCAGCCCCGTAATCCGGCATAGTTTTGAAATGACATTATTTCACTAACAGGCAAACTAGGTAGTTCTAGCGCCTTGTCGCCGACTAATTTCCGATTTCCAACCAGTTGCACAAAACATTTGCTCGCAGTCTCGTCTCGGCGCACTTCATTGCCTCAGTTTTGGCTTTATAGCGAATCCCTAAACGGTCGCAGACACTTCTGACTATGGTGTCTAGCAGCTTTGAATCGTTGAGCATATCGTGAGTCACCAGGAATACATCGAATCCCATGCTCTGCAACGCAGTCATGCGCTCCGCATCGTGGTCAAGTATTGCACCTGAGCCATGAATGACCTCACCTTGGATCTCGATAATAACTGCCTTCATTAGGATTGGGTTTACGATCACGATGTCGCCGTAGCAGACCTTTTGGCCTGCGATGCTTTGGGCTGCCACGGATAGAGGGGTTAAATCGTTGAGGTACACGTATCTGAATCCTGAACCACCTAGACGTCGAGAACGACTTAGAAGCAGTACCCCCGCGACCTCGAGCGGAGACGCAGCAATGCCGATAACCTGCTGAGCGGCATCATAAAACTGCTTTCCCCACATTTGACTTTTGACCTTGTCGGCGAATCGATGTAGATCGCTTAGCTCGATGAGCGGCTTTCTCATCCAAAGAGAAGTGCCTTTGAGTTTCGTAACCTCTCTTCCATCCTCACGCTTGTTCGTTTGGCCTTCTTTATCTGTGGCCTTTACGGTTGCGCGGGCGTAAACTCGTTTCCAAGGAACCTCGTCTTCGCCTTCTCCAAGTTCGAACAGATCCTGCGTGCTGGAATTGCGATTCTCCTCTACCGCCATTTTTAACTGCATTTCGGCAGCGGGAGCAAGCTCGAAAACGGAAAACCAACCGCAAAGTTCGTACATAGCCAGTACGAGATCTATTTGGGACACAAAGCGTGTCATAGTAAATAATGTGTTAAGCGGATTGGTAACACTAAAGCCTAAATTAGTGTCGATTGTTGTGCTGACATCCGATGTCCCTTCCCAGCGAATAGTGGAGCGCAATCCCGAGTGGTGATTGCAATAACCTGGCGAAGCAACAGCGATAATCGGGGTCTTGAGGACGTCGGTTACGAATGGGGCTTGGGATAGAGCTCGCCAGCCTTCTTCGGAGTTGGGTAGGCGCGGGTAGAGGTCGCGCACCTGCGGTGGGCAGCGCCAATAGCGGAATGCGGTGTTTGCGCAGACGATTTCGTCCATTTGCGCCTCCCTTGGTATCGGCCGTAGGCCATGCGGTTGTGGTCGTGGACGATTATCTACTGGGGCATCATGCGGGTAAGTACCGGAAGCTGACCAAACGCTGACCAAAAAATGGATGGGATGTGTTGAAAGGTTGTCACAAGGCGTGAATGTGCTGGTACGAGCTGTGAGCCAGTGGTCTTTTTCTCCACAATTGCGTATGAATCATGCAAAGAATTCATTGAAAGATCGCGTGAACTATTTTCAAAATGTTCGACGACGTCACTCTATAGTTGGTCAACGAACGAAAATAATATTCAATATGTAGGAACTATGAAGGGTTTGCGATCAATAAAAAATAGGACCCCATGCTAATAAAAATCGAAAATTTGGTGTCACTTTTGGTGTCACCCTTGGTATCAAATAGAAAAAGGCCAGAGGCTTAACACCTCTGACCTGCGCTTTTGATGGTGGGCGATACAAGATTCGAACTTGTGACCCCATCCGTGTGAAGGATATGCTCTACCCCTGAGCCAATCGCCCGTCGCCTTTCGGCAAAAGAGATACTATCATAGCCGCGCCTGGTTTACCAAGAACTTTTTGCCCCCGATTTTAAATTCGTGGATGCTAGCTAAGCCAAAGCAACCAAAGCAATAGGTAAAACAGCAGCTTAACCACCATTTACCGCTTTATCCACGAGGTCTCGGGGCGACAGATTAGTCGCGCATTGTTGTATGCCATGTCGAGCGTGAGGCAGGTGCGCGCGGCGTAGAAGCCGTCCTCGCGCTGGATGGTCAGCGCCAGTTCGGGCTTGTCGCCGGTTAGGCACAGCGGCAGCAGCAGTTGGATCCGACCGCCGTAGAACTGCGGCACGGCGAGCGTGTAATTGGCGGCGGCGCGGCGGGCGGCCTCGACGACGGCTCCCTCAAAGGCGCGGCGCAGCAGCAGCGAGTTGCCCTCCCCCATCAGGCTGGCGGGAATACGCGTGAGGTTCTCCTCGTCGCCCAGAATGTGGTCGATGTTGGAACGGATGGGCAGGCGGTAGTCAAAGACCAGCTCGGAGGGGTCCTCGGCAAAGCGCACGCGGCACGGCAGGTATTCAAACGAGACCATCATGGGATCGCTTTCCTTAAAGAAACCCTTCAAAAACCAGCGCTGGCGCGCATCGGGCTTGGTGTTGGGCTCAAACAGACCGTAGATGGTCTCGTAGCGGCGCGTGTACAGGCCGGTGTTGAATAGGCAGCGGTCGTCGTCGAACACCAGCGGCAAGTTGGACGGGGCGGTCTGGTCCACGTCGCGCTCGGTCAGGAACACCGCCCGGCTAAATGAAAACGACAAGTAGTTTCTGAGGATGCGGTTGCCGGGACCCCAGTCCTCGGGGTCGGCGAGGTCGGCCAGGCGTTCGTAGCAGGGCTCGGGGCAAAACGCGAAGTCGTACACATTGCTGCACAGGGTGCTAGGGAGTTCCATGTGGCGTCCATTCCATTTCATAGTTAGAGTTTGGATGCTTAGATTTTATACGTGCGACGCACCGTCGAGACACACAACGCAATTGCGGCGCAGCTCGTCGGCGAGTTCTGCTCGCGTGCGGTTTCCGGAAACAAGGTCCTGGATCCAGGCGTAGTGCTGGTTGTCTTTGGGTTCCGAGCTATCGGAAAGTACGATTGGAGCACTAACGGCGTAACAGGAAGGTCCCGCCCGTCAACATCGGCAATCATGAGTTGACAAGCGTAATCATGGCTCAATTGCGGTTTAGCAATAGAATGTCGGGGAATCATCACCAAAGGTTTCGCGCCACTTGTCACAAATGTATCGATGGTTCATGGTGATTAGTTTTGAAAGATCCCTGAGATCTTTAGCCGGAATCTTGCTCTCGTTGTTCGCAAGTGTGCATCCGCCATTTTTAGTGAGCCAAAACTTAGTCGAATTTGCAGCTGCCCTCTTTACTCCTACATGGATGTGAACGGGCTCGCCATTTTCTGCAATCCAAAAGAACAGAACATACTGTCCAAAAACAAGAATTCGAGGCATTATGCCACCGCCGGTCCGGCTTTTTGCCGTTCTGCAAGCTCGAAGATAAACGGAGCGTTTGATCTAACGAACTCGGTCAAAAAATCCAGTTCGGCAGTAGAAAATCCTTCGACATTAAACCATTTGACTGCAGGTAGAAAGCATTCTGCATGGTCAAAACCAAAATCAACCGGGCGCTCGACGGCTACGCGAACGGTCCCGTCGTCTCGTGTTTCTGAGTAGGCAAACTGAGTGCCGTCATCTAGCTGAACATAGCTCCAAAGCATTGCTACCTCCTTAGTGTTTATATCCAAGTATAAACAGCCGCTTAGATGCAACGTGATGCGAATTGAATTATTCCCATAAGACCTGAACTGCTGATTATTTGTATTACTGAGATTTGAACCACCTCACACTTCAGTGTCTTTTTGGCATGGAAAACCGTCATTGTGCGAAAGTCGGACTTTATGTCAAGGATCGTCTTCAGATTCAAGCGCTCGCATGCTTAACTACTTGCAGGCGCTTGAATCCTATAGATTACCCAAATGCTGCTCAACAGCCTCCATGCCAACCTCCGCATATTTTAGGAGGCCTTGTATATCGTTGTAGTTCTTGGGCAATCGATCTTTTTCAATGCCAGTAATTTTTGCAAATAATTCGATTGTCAGATCGAGTGCGAAGTCGATTAGTTTTTGAATTTCGCCGTAAGTTAAAGGAAGTCGCCTAACAAGCTCATCATATTTCAGTGCTTCCATGTCGCTATGGGCGAAAACCTTATTTCGCTGATCGCGAAGCATGTCAGTTAGTTTACGGAGACTGTTGAGTCGTTTTTTCCATAAATTGGAAAGGTCATGAGTGGTTATACACACAGTAACCATTCTGTAATGATTTCCGAACAGCTTTTCCTCTGAGCGTTGTGACTCAACTTCTTTGGGGTAGAAACGCTCCTCGTCCTTTGCCAATGGATGAACGATTGGATTAAGCCTGTCAAAGTTTGGTCGATCATTAAATAAGGAGATTGCAAGTGCGTCGATTTCAGCAGAATGAGACTTGACGTCTTCTATCAAGTTCCCAATACTGACGTCGCTTTTGGCATCAAATAACCGTGCGCAATTCATGAAACAGGATTCGGTTAATGCAAGTTGTGTAAAGCTGAAGAAGCAGCCAGCGCAAATTACCTCATTCTCATAGTCGGAAGATGCTTTAGACAGTTCGCGAAGGATTGCTAGTTTCGTGTTGGCATAAAATGCCTCGTTGTATAGATAGCTGCAACGGTCAAGCAGCTCAAGAAGGCCGGCGTTTAATTCTTTCTTGGCAGCGTCAACTGTATGATCCGATTCGTGGTACATGTTAGATAAATCCTGAGCAATTGTTGTAATAAATTAATCTACTAATGCGTCGTTAAGAATATGGCCTTCTACATAGTCTATCGAAATGGGTGCTTCAGCACCGACATGCGGCAGCCATGAGCACTGTCCCAAGCAGCGAAAGCGCCAAAGAAGCGGCTATCCAGTTGTTGTCGCCGGTCTTGGGGAGTGCCACAGTTGTTGCGGTGGCAGGCTTGGGCTTGACCGTCTTGGCGACCGTGGTCTTGGTTGTCGCGGCCGCGGGTTTCAGCGAGGGATTTGCCGTGGGCCCCGTGGTGGGCTCTCCAGCAGCGGGGCTTGAATCGGCGGGAGACTTTTCCGCCCCACCGCCCGGTACCTCGCCCCTGTCCGTCTCCCCCGCCGGAGACGTGGCTACATCGGGCTCAATCACCACATGCGGTGCCACCGCACCGGTGGCATCCACCACGCCACCAGCTCCAAATGCCCCATCAGCAGGCGCCATAAACCGCGCGGAAACAAGCGACCCGCCCGTGCACGCAACGCCGCCGTCGGCACCGGCCGCATCGAGCCACGAGGCAGCGACGGAAAGCCGGCAGCCAGCCGCGCCAGCACAATGCCCAGATCCTGCAGATACACGCCGTAGGCGCGCACGCCCGCTCCGGACCCGGCTCCCGCGGCGACGACGCGCCCGCGGCCGCGCACGGCCATGTCGCCGGCGATCACGCCGGCCACGGCCTCGTCCGTGACGTCGGCCCCGTCCGCCCGGGCATCGACGGCGCAGCCGTCCACCACGAGCGCCCGCGAGACGTGGATCGCGCACTGCGAGCCCGATGCCGCCAGGGACCCGGTGCCGCGAAGCGTCAGGCTGCCCCACACCTCCATGCCGCACTGCGTGATGTCCGCATCGGGCGCATTCGACTCCGTCACCGAGTTTTGCCCGGCGAGCGTCACGACTAGGTCGCCGTCGGCGGCGGTGGCGTCGCCCGCGTAGCCGTCAAGCTCCAGATGGCCGGCATCGGTCCAGGCCCAGCCGGGGCCCGACACGCCCGGCTCGCAGTACGTCGCGCCCGCGATAAACAGGCTCTCCGCGCCCGCGGCACAAGAAGGCCCGTCCAGCAAAACGCATAGGCAGGCCATGGCAGCGATCGCGATGTGATGACGGCCGGTGTGGGACTCGGCGGCAAACATAGCCGCTCCGATCTTCGCAGGAGCCAATAGAATATGCACCAGAAAAATGCCCTGGTAGCAGCACCTATTAGTTTAGCGAGATCGATGCGGGAGCAAAGAGAAATCGCGTGGGCAATGTCCACAATTAGGTGTAAATCGTTTTGCCAGCCGGTGAAAGGGAGAATCAGCTTCCGAATTCGCCCTTCACGTTTCTGATGATGTTGTTTGATAAATGGTTCCGATAGTCCATAAAAGATGGTTCATAATAGATTTAGATGAAAAACCTTCGGATTTGTAAGGCGGGGTCGCTGAGACGGTACCGCCTAGTTTTATCAGCGTGCGCCTAACGATCGAGATCACATTCTCCCTCGCGCGCGAAGAAGTCTTGCCCTGCGAAGACTATGATCGGTTGGACAGGCCCGGCGTATATCGCGTACTTCCGTAGTTTTTCTTCGGAATATCCGTATTAAAAATACGGGCAAATTGACCAATTTGCTAAGCTACTTTATCCTGTGTTTCAAATAGACTCAGAAAGCAGAGGAGCCGTGCCATGCTCAAGAAGTTTTCGGTTTCAAATTTCAAGTGCTTCAATAAGCGAATTACATTTGATCTATCCGATCCCGCCAACTATTCATTCAATCAACAGGTAATTCAGGATGGCATTAAGGCAAAGGGCATCATATATGGTGCGAATGGCAGTGGAAAGTCCAATTTCGCCCTCGCGATATTCGACATTGTTCTGCATCTGACCGACAAGGAAAAGCTGCTCAAAAAATACTCGCCATACCGGTGCCTTAATTCAAAGAGTTCAATTACAGAGTTTCAATACGATTATGTCTTCGACAATATCGAGGTCGTATACCGCTACGGGAAAACCGACCCACAGACGCTTGTATACGAGAGTCTGTACATTGCTGGCGTGGAGGTCTTGAGCTACAGGTTCGACGCTCAAACGGGCCATGTTGACCTGCCGGGCGCCGAGTCCCTCTCGCTTTCTACCGATCTCCCCACTGAGTCCGACAGGCTGTCGCGTGTCAAATATGTCAAGAGCAATGCAATACTGCGAGATGAGCCGTCTGCCAGGGCGTTTAGAGCCTTCACCTCCTTTGTCGACAACATGCTCATGTTCTACTCGCTCGATGAGCGTGGATATCAGGGGCTTTCGGTTGGCTCGGATATCTTTACCCAGGGCATTATTCGCGAAGGAAAGATGGAGGACTTCCAAGAATTCTTGCGCCAGCAGGGAATCTCCCTGAACCTCGTATCCGTGGACGTGAATGGAGTTCCCGAGCTTTATTGCAGGTTCGAGGGCGGTACCGTTCCGTTTGCGTCGGTCGCCTCGACAGGCACCATGTCACTTGCTCTGTACTACTACTGGTATATCAAGATGAGCAAGGCTTCCTTGGTCTTTATCGATGAATTCGATGCCTTTTATCACTTTGAATTGTCCCGGTCGATCGTGGAGATGCTACGGGACCTTGAGGGTGTCCAGGTTTTCATTACGACGCACAACACGGACCTTTTGACGAACGACCTCATGCGTCCCGATGTCTATTTCATTCTCAAGGAGGGGGAGATTCGCTCGCTGGAAAAGCTAACACCCAAGGAGCTCAGATTGGCGCATAACCTCCAGAAGATGTTTAAGGCCGGTGCTTTCGATGGCTAGCCCGGTCACGCTCTTCATCGTTGAAGGAGAGTCGCGTGACCTGCGCTTTGCGGAGAAGATGAAGGATCTTTTTCTGAAAGGGAGAGATGACCTGAGGGTGATCTGTCTGCCAGCGGCGCAGAACATCTACATGCTTTACGAGCGGCTTGCAGAGGAGGACTTCGATCTGGATGTTGTGGAGGTACTGAGAGAAACGGTGCCTTCTGCTGCAAAATGTCTAGAGGGCGTGGAGAGGGATTCTGTTGATGAGGTCTTTCTCTTCTTTGACTACGACTCTCATCAGAACAATGCGCCTGGATGCGAGTCCGATGCCCTTGTGGAGACGATGCTCCTCGCATTCGATAACGAGCACGAGAGCGGAAAGCTCTATATAAGCTACCCGATGGTCGAGGCACTGTACGATTATCGCGCAGGGCAGTGCCAGGCGCATTCAGGCTGTTTTGTTGACAACTCGGAAATCGCTCAATATAAAAATAAGTCGGGAGAGGGAAACGTTAACGTGGGGAAGCACATGGAGCTTCCCCAATGGAAAGATGCAATCGCTGCCTTCGTATTGAGATGCAAGTGCCTGCTCGGTCTCGATGAGGTTTCATTTGAGACGTATCGAGAGCTGGTTACGGTCGATGCGATCTTCCGCGAGGAGAAAAGGATGCGGATCGAGGACGGTTCGGTGTTTGTGCTATCGGCTTTTCCAGAGTTTCTGCTCGACTATTTCGGTGATAAGTTCTTTAATTCCATGGCTCCGATGCGCCACCTTAAGTTCGATGATTGCCCCCGAGGAAATGGATGAGACGCAATTAATCTCGCGGGTACAGGTTCTCCTGTCTAAATTGTGAACTCGGCATAAGAGACGTTGTTGGCCATGCCCCGGACAGCATCCAGTCGATGATGTTCTCTTGCCTGATGCCGCCGCGACCTCCCACGTCAACGCGGTCGAGCGTGAGCGGGGTCTTCGGATAGTTGTTCCGAATCGCCTGCAGCGGCGCGAGCTCGGGAAAGTACCTCACTATCAGCTTCCCCCACTCCGACTTCGGGTTCACGCAGGTGATGTGGAACCCGTTAAGCCCAGCTTGGACAAGCTGTTAGGAGACTGGCATTTCGCCTGCGTCGATCTCGAGAGGATCGGCGACAAGGTTGCGAACAAGGACTGGAAAGGTCATTATGAGGGGTAAATAAGATGACAGACAACACGTATTCGGGAACTCTATAATTCAAAGATGTTGATTTTGTCTTTGTGTTCGATGGCTCTGAGCTTGTTCTCATCCCGCCCAAAGAACGCAAGAATGACATTATGTGGGGTTGGCTAAAAAAAGAAATTTGCCCCGGTGTGTATACATCCGGCGACCCTTTGACTGTTGATGTGCCTTATCTTGACGGCTTCTGCAACGAGACAAGCAAGCGATTGATCTTTTTGACCAGGGAGGAATCGACTGTCGGAAGTCGAAATTCGACTCTGTATATCAACGTTGCTGGGTATCTGGAATGTAGCCCGAATACCAATGGTTTTTGCAGGATGACTCTATCCGGCAGGGCCTTGAATTACATTCATCCGGTTAATAGGGCATTCTCGCAGGTATTTGATTCTGACGACCTTACAGAAAAGGGAATCATCTCTATCAGGACAAATGGATTCGACAGAACTTCGACCGTGAAGAGAGCATTTCGCTTTGAGGGCAGAGATATCGCGGCGTATTTCTCAGTTGGGTGGACATGCAGTATGAAAATTAGTACTCCACCCATCACCCTTAATTCCAGCATGATTTTCGAGTTTGATGAAACGGACGATTACTGGTTTTTCTATCGCCTGTGGCATGCAGCAGAAGACTTCCTCAAATATCTGACATTCAGCAAAAACACACTAATTGAGGATTGCAGCCTGCAGGCTATGTACGACGACTCGCATTACCCCAGCACAGCTGAATTCAAGCTAGCGAGATCCTCAGAGCCATTTGATACCAAGCCTCTTGAAAAAGGTCGATATATTCAGCTGTCTTTGCTGGACCCGTATGAGATTAAAATGTTTGGAGCAATTGCAGACGGAGAAATCTACCTAAGGCATATTCCTGAAACATACGAAAAGGGACATACGCTCGATGCATCGGACTTCGTGCTGACTTCCGCAGCATTTGAATGGGAATTTGACCAAGCGTATCCAAGCGGAGTTGTCAAATCAGAAGCTCGAGTGGCTGCTGAGCAACGAGCATCAGCTCAGATGGATGAATGCATTAACCAAAGCTCCGGAAAAGCTAAAAAGATATTGAAATATGCAAAGAAGAGCATCGGCTTTAGCAATCTGGAATCGAAGATAGTACAGGCTGGTCGAGATTTTCATGAAATGATTGGGGTATTTGGGGAAGGTCTATACAAAAGGAATGATGAGGAATTTTCCTACGAATTCATTGGAAGCAGGCTGGCTGAGCAAAGAAATGACTTTGCCCATGGAAACATTGACAAGGATTTCAAAGGTGCTGCCATTCTTGATTTGCTGCTTCTACGCTATCTTGTCTATGCAATGCAGCTGAAGCGCATCGGTGTCTCAGCTGCAAATACTCGCAGAGCGATAAATGAGCTATTTGGCTTAATGTATTACCTCCCTGCAGAAGACGGTGACACAGAGACGGTGGCCAAGAACACTGAGATAAATGAGCCGAACAACGAAACCGAAGGCAATGCAGACGAAATCGTAGAGGCGGAATAGAATGGTTCCCGACTGCTGCGGAATGTACGGATTGCTGCCGTATCCTTAGTAATTAAAACTGTCCGCTCAGTAGTAGGGGCGCGCCGGCGTTAGCCGGTGCGCCCCTACTTTGGGAAACATAAAACTCGCTTTTAATCGGTTGCCTGCGTAGCTCAAAGCGGGAACAACCGCCATGACGATGCATGCGATACCGAGCAGCGGTGCGCGGCAGCTATAAGCGCTGCTCCTAGCAGGAATAGCGCTAATGAGGCGGCGATCCAGTTGCTGTCGGCGGTCTTGGGGAGCGTGGCGGTGGCGGCGCCGGCAGCCTTGGCCTTGGATGGCGTGGACACCGTGGTCCTGTTTACTGTCGTTTTGGTTGTCGTGATCGTCTTGGGCGTCGCAGTCGCGGGCTTCAGGGCGGGATCCGTCGCGGACCCGGCACCGGGCTGCCCACCGGCAGGACCGGCGCCACCAGCCGGCTCGCCCGCGCCACCCGGTACCTCGCCCCCACCGGTCTCCCCCGCCGGAGGCGTGGCGACATCGGGCTCAACCACCACATGCGGTGCCACCGCACCGGAGGCATCCACCACGCTACCCGCACCAAAAGCCCCACCAACAGGTGCTACAAACCGCGCAGACACAAGCGACCCGCCCAGGCAAGCAACGCCGCCGTCGGCACCGGCCGCATCAAGCCACGAGGCATCGACGGAAAGCCGACGGCCAGTCGGCCCATCGCCAAGGCCCGCGTCCTGCAGATACACGCCGTAGGCGCGCACGCCCGCTCCGTACCCGGCGCCCGCGGCAACGACGCGTCCGCCGCCGCGCACGGCCATGTCGCCTGCGATCACGCCGGCAACTGCCTCGTCCGTAATATCGGCCCCGTCTGCCCGGGCATCGACGGTGCATCCGTCCACCGCGAGCGCCTGCGAGACGTGGATCCCGCACTGCGAGCCCGTCGCCGTCAGGGTCCCGGTGCCGCGAAGCGTCAGGTTGCCCCACACCTCCATGCCGCACAGCGTGATGTCCGCATCGGGCGCATGCGACTCCGTCACGGAGTTTTGCCCGGCAAGCGTCAGCACCAGGTCGCCTTCGGCGCCGATGGCCTCGCCCGCGTAGCCGTTGAGCTCCAGATGGTCGGCATCGGTCCAGGCCCAACCGGGGCCCGACACGCCCGGTTCGTAGTACGTCGCGCCCGCGATGATGAGGCTCTCCGCGCCCGCGGCATAAGAAGGCCCGCCCAGCAAAACGCATAGGCAGGCCATGGCAACAATCGCAATGTAGTTACGGCTGGTGTAGGACTCGGCAGCAAACATACCCGCTCCGATCTTCGCAGGAGCCAATAGAATGTGCACCAGAAAATGCCCTGGTAGCAGCAATTGTTAGTTTAGCGAGATCAAGCAGAAAATAAAGAAAATGCCTCTGTACTGTGCCAACAATTAGGTGTAAATCGTTTTGCCAGTCGGTGAGGGGAGGGGTTTGCATTGAGTATAAACGGTGGACCACGAATAGGTGGCACTCTGCCTTTGCGCGTCTTCTGATGCCCTAAACATGGTTAAACGAACTTTCTAAGCTTCCAGATCAACGAGCTTGCAAGCTATATTTCTTTGTAGAAGCGCCTCACGAGGCCATTTATATTGCCGCCAATAAGGCATAGGCAGTGAATGTAGTGCTTTAATTGCCGGCTCAGTTTTCCGAAAGCCGTTTAACCATGAATTGCATTTTACGACTTTTAATAATTACCTTGAAAAAGGAATGAACCGCCCCGTCATCATTTATCCAGTAATTTAGCGTATCGGTATACAAATCAAGAAAACGCTCAAGGTCATCTTCGACTTCGTGACATATATCTTTATCAGGTTTGACGCGTACCGGATAAACGGGGCCAACGTCTGCCGTAAACACACGGAATTTGTATTCGTCACCGTAGATGTCAAAAGCATATCTATGAGTATCGTATAGGGAATTAGCGTCTATTTGTGAGAGCTGATCCTTCTCAGTTTTTGAATTTTGAAAAACTGATTTTACAGTCTGGGCATATTCTTGCGAGATTAGCAGCGGTGAAGACTCGGTGATTTTAATTTGAGTAAATCTTGCATGCACCTTGTTACTTGAGGCGGCTTCCAAATCTTGTGCATATGAATCGACAATTGATATGAACGAGTCAGTGGTATTAATATCGTCGCTAGCAAATATATCTTCCCATAAATTCTCTGTATCCATGATCTATTCTCCAATCGCGATAAATAAAGGCAAATGATCGCTAACGGCTTTATTGGGTAAGTTGTTGGCAATAAGAGATGTGTCACCAATTGAGCGAAGATAGTGGTAACGGAGTATTTTCTTGGACAAATCAGGGCTTACGATGGCCTGATCATAGCAATGCCAATAGTACGTTTCTGCACCGTTTGACCGATAAAATGATCCACAGTTTTCATTCGCCTCGGAAATAAACTCAATAGTAGGGTTATACATAAAGGGGAATTGGTGAAACGAGTACGTTTTCGTTTTAAGGCGGCATGCGACTTCTGAATATAGCGTTGCATTAAAGCTGGTCGCTTTAATCATTTCGCGGTCAAATGGCGATGCATTGAAATCGCCAATTATCACATTGGAAGTGTGAGTAAAGCGCGAGGCTCTTTCGTTTAGTTCTTCCATAATTTCTTGAGCCGCTAATTCTCGACCGCTGCCGTTTGGATCAGTTGATCTGTCAGGTAAATGAACCCCAACTATATTAATTAATGACGACCCAAGAGAAAAAGTTCCGACTGAATAACGTTGCGCGTCCATGAACTCGAAGGTCTTGGTATCAGATTTTACTAAAAAGCGCACTTTACCAGGAAATTCAGGAAATCCTAAAAGCCTATATTTACCGCTTAGTTTAATTTGAAGTGATGCGAAGTCCATTTTTGAAGCTTCTGCAAAAATTGCCACATCTACATTTTCCGAAATAATAAAACTAACAATAAGATCAGAAAGATCATGTTTGTTTATATTCCAAAAGAAAAATTTCATCGTGCAGGCAATCTTTAAGAATGAACAACTTTGCTAGTACTATTTAAATAATACTAGTTTATTTTGTCAGAATCAGCGTTTTATTAAAGCCGAGCGTTAAATTACGAACTGTCTTATGACATTTTGTAAGGTGTTCAACACTGTATTCAATGAGAATTGCGCTATTGGGGTCATTGATCGCAGTAGAATACCCGATTGATTTGAAAGTCGTTCCGCATCGTAGCTCATGTTGTTATTTGATTGGTTATATGGGCTGTTTAGGGAATAGTGCCCTAATTGATATCTTTTCCTTTAAACGACGTGGATAACATCATCAGAAGAACGTCGTTGACCATTCGTCCCCTGAAGTTGCAAAGTGCAGTAAATGGAATCATGCTAAGTAGTTTCATGCCCTGCGCATCAATCCGACCCTTTTCAGGGGGACAGTAGACGATTGATTCGCACTGGGGCTTTTTACCTCGGACAACAGCATTGATTTCTTCGGGGTCGTTCAGTAATATGGGGAAAGGATCGACGGCAAGTCGAAAAATTGAACAGACCTTTACAGTAGTCTTGAAATAAACGGTGAAATCTTCTCGAATACGCCTCGCGCTTTCGGAAACCACCTCGTAAGGCTTGGTATAAAAGGATTCGTGGCCTTGTTTGTGAATATACTTGTTCGCCCTCTTATTGAGCTTGCTGATCAGCTCATCAATTTCGGGCATTTGTTCAAGAAGGTCTCGATATTCAATATCTTTTGAACGCAGCATTTTGGACAGCT
This sequence comes from Collinsella aerofaciens, assembly GCF_964283865.1. Classification (GTDB taxonomy): domain Bacteria; phylum Actinomycetota; class Coriobacteriia; order Coriobacteriales; family Coriobacteriaceae; genus Collinsella. The sequence goes on from NZ_CAXYLS010000002.1 coordinate 239,145, forward strand.
CGCTAAATGAGGGGAACCTGTCGAGCGAGACCCATTTCTCATATTTAGCCTTGCGCTCAGATTCTTCTAGATTCGAAAACAACGTTCCGATAAGGATGACCTCTCCAGCTTGTCTTACTGAATAAAAAGCAGCGTCGAAGTAACCTTGATGAATTAGATCTAGCGAGTTAGCCAAGAGCTGACAGGATTCAAGTAAAAACTGGTTGAAAGATGGCGTAGAAACTAAACCACTAACGGAATCCGCCAATTGTTCTATGTAGTCATAAAGACGACTGTAGGCGAGCTCATCCTCCCTTGCCACGTACCGCAGTGGATGATGTCTCCAGCTGAACATCTGACTATTTATGTATTCGTCCTTAAAGTTCACCTGAGTCAGCTTCCGAGTCTTATTCCAGCACTAGGTTCTATTCTAATTGGTAACGTTCTCAAACTCGCAGCAATGAAAGCTGGCGGGCCTTGCGTTACTTTAGAGCTTAAGATTTTTTGCTCATTGGGCTAATGGTATTGAGGTTTGGCGTGGCATCGATCGTCTTAAGTAACCACTTTAGCTTAGCGCCATATAGGACCTGCTAGTTGTATTTGGCGCTGAATTGCGCCTCTCTTGTTTAGCTGGCATAGAGTCTTGTATGATGCGGCAAGAGTGCTTTCTCTTTCAAAGAGATCTTGCCGTTGATCGGGCTCATGTAACTTTTCAGAAGCCTGTTCAAGCGTCCATTGATATTCCCTTGCATTCTGGAGCATCTTATTAAATAGAATCTGATACTGATACATTGAAAACAAAAGGGATTGATAAGCTTCTATGAATTCGGCAATTGCCTCTCCGCTCTTTCCCTTGAAGCAAAATCTTGCCTCCATGGCGAGCGATCTCATTTCATCAAGTTTTAAAGCCAATTTGAGTTGAAGGTCGGCATCTAACACCTTATTAATCGAGGCTGAAATTGATTGCAGGTACGTGGTGTTAGTCAGCCAAACAAATAGTAGGTCGATAGCCATTTGCGGTTCGTCATCATGCTCCAAGTTCTTCGCGTTTTTTGCGTAAACACCCATGAGTTTATCGACGGTTATCCATATATTTAAACGTCGATTGAATAGAGACTGTTTATTGCTGAGACGAGCTTGGTAACAAGAAATGAGCAACGCGATGATTGCCACAATCGCTGAGATGTACTCAGGTAGATTTGTTAGACCCATTGTCTCCTCCTCCCTTGACACGTGCCGCAGTGGATGATGTCTCCAGTTAAGCAGTCGTCCACTTACACCTTTTCCTTGAAGTTCATCTGGAACGGCTTTCGAGTCTAATTTCAGTTTTGGTCCTATCCTAATTGCCACGGTTACTAACAATCGGTAATGAAAGCCGGCGCATCTTGCCATAGACAAGCGCGGAGATATCTTTGGGTTACGCGTGGTTGTCGACTCAAGAAAGTTCAATCGAGCTCTCTGCAACCTCAATACCGGGTGCGTATTTCTCTATCAACGTGTTCAGAATCACGCGGTTGCCAGGTGTCATTTTTGGCGAAGAAACGATCTTCATTGATGAAAAAGCTTCATCGGAGATAACAAGATCGTAATAGGGTGGGATTCCGGGATCGCATTTATCGAGTATGACATCATTTGCTCTGACAATCTGATCTAGTCGTTCGTTTATTACGGAATCGATACCTATAGGAACGGCTGTCAAGATATAGCGCCATTCTTTCTGATACGACCATGCAGTTGTTTTGTGAACTCCAAGTGCATTTAAATCAGCCACGAGTCCGCCGTTTTCAAATGCGTTAATTACCTTTGGAAACAAAAGAGACTCATCATTTGTGTATTCGACCTCGTGAAGCATCTCAATATTACGAGCCGTTTCAAAAAACAGGTAATTCTTATCCCAAAAGTCCTCGAGTGGTAGATGAAGGCCATCAAATGAACCGCCAGGGGCATTCAAAACCGCTTCACTTGATAACTTATTGAGGCTCTCATTTGAAACAGAGTACTGCTTAAACGGATAACTCTTCATCTGGATTCTTACTCCGCATTCAGCTCCGGCATACTCACGCCACATCGGAATACTCTCTTCGTCGGATGAAGTCCAGCAGCTGACGAGTTTCATTTTTCCAAGATTTTGAGAGTCGGCTGAACGTTGCTCTTGTGGGTCATCGACCATATCTAATCGGCTGAACCTGATAGTCCGATAACGTAGAATCAAAGCCAGTGTTTCTAGGCTTGTATAATGGTAGAGAACAGCAGGTTCTTTCATAGTGGGCTCCCGATTAAGATGAAACGTTCTTATCGCAATTCTAAGCTTGTTCACTTAATTGCAAATAGCGAATCAGTGCTAAGCAACCCCAACCATCCCCTCCCCAACTTTGTCCAAAAAGTTCGCAGTTGCTGACTGACGTTACCGTAAAATTGATCCCACTTACATATACACGGAGTGTTGGCCTGGCGCCGCCTCCGGGCCTTGGCGCCCACCTTATAGAGAGGCACCGCTATGAAACGAGTCTTTTACCGCTCGATCTGCGCAGCTCTTTGCGTTTCCATGCTTAGCGCAGCAATACCTGTAAGGGTTATAGCGGAAGAAGAACGGCGGCAAGAAAACACTCTAGAGCAGGCTGATACTGGCGCAGCGGACAATTCGGGCGGCAGTATGACAGGCGATATCGATACAAGTGAGATCGGCAATGAGTCCATCAAAAATGATTCCGATCTCGTGAATCCAATTTCACATCAGGCGGAACCTCAGGTTTCCCTAGCTTCCGATATGTCGCCTGATTCGGAACAAGCCACAAAGGCCGCAGTAAGTGGATATCAGCACAGCGATAGCGCTACCAGCGGTAGTGTCACCCTCACCGTTGAATGGAACGACCCAGTACTTGGACAGCCAACGACCTTCCACGTAAGCGCAACAGGTGGCAGTGGCAGTTATCTTTTCCGCATGGATGCGCCCTCGTACTCTAACCCCAACGAGTACGCCCACGAGTCGGTCGCCGATCCAAGCCGCGGAGAGTGGACAAAATACACCGACGCGTGCGTTAGCCACGACTTTACGTTCACAACGACAGCTACCGGATCATACAACTTCCGCTTTTACCTCATGGACAAGGCGTCGGGCGTTTACTACTTGCGCACCAACTCGTATATCCAGGTTGCAGATGATGCGTATCCCAGCGTTGCGAGTATTGTCAATAAAGCAGTGTCGCAGGCCAAGCAAAACACAAATGGCTCTGAATACGAAATGGCCCTTTATCTTCATGACTGGCTTCTAGATCAACTTGAGTACGACAACTCGCTGAAGTGGTCATCTGCCGAGAGTGCCCTCACGCGCGGACTGGGTACCTGTCAGGCGTATGAAAGCGCCTATTCCAAGCTGCTCACCGCTGCCGGCATTACCAATTCAGAGACCCGCGATACCTATGACGGCCACACCTGGAATGCCGTCAAGCTCGACGAAAAATGGTACCAGGTCGACTGCACCTGGGACGACACATCCGACAACTTCTATGGCGACCTTGACCAGCGCCACCTGTACTTCTGTATCACCGATGAACTCATGGCAATCGCGCACAAGGGACACGCCAAAATCTACACTGCAGACGGATACGCCACCCGCTCGACGAGCCTCAAAGACAACTACTTCGTCCACAACGGCAAGGCCGACGAATGGGCCGCCAAGTACGCCAATCGCATCCAGCAGCACCTCGACGTAAAGGAGAGCAGATTCTCTATCGACGCCGACAATCAGTCCTTCCCGCCCAGCATCAGTGGCATCCAGAACGGCATCGTCGCCTTTGCGATGAACCTGCGCGAATGGAAGACGACCGACGCCAAGGCCGATCTTGCTGCCAATTCCATTGTTGCCATGCAATCTGATTACAAGTGGATATCAAGGTTCGACTTCTACGCCACCTGGAAGGAGCCCGCATCCTACACGATCCGCTACCACGGGTCGGACGAGGCGCCCGCCGACGCCAGGACGACGAGGGTCGTCGTGGGCACGCCGACCGCCACGCTGACGTCGTCGGCGCTGGGCTTCTCCGGCGGGCCGATGGCGTTCGCGGGCTGGAAGGCCCACCGCGACTGCGACGACGCGTGGTTCGTCATCGACGCCGCGGGCAACGGCAGGTGGGCGAAGCTGGACGGCGGGGCGCTGCCGGAGGGGTGGAGCTTCTACCGCTACGTCGACGGGGGAAAGGTGTCGGGCACGGCCCCCTCGGGCAACGTGGACTTCTACGCCACCTGGATAGAAATCAAAGAGTACGCCTAGACCATTCCGGTGCCATTTGATTTTATCGGCTATGTCGTTTATAAAACAGTAAGCAAATAGCTGGTCTTAGGTCATTTGCTTCAGGTTCTAGCGTTTTATCTAAACTCGGTAGTAAATAATTAATTAAGCAAGGTCCTCTTCTAAGAACCTGGTCGTAATTGTAGGGCTTACGGTATACCATGCGATATCTGCCGCTTTTTTTGTAGCGGGGCTATACACCAGGTATAAGAAAAGCCACCGTTAACAAGCGGCGGCTTTTACTCTCGAAAAGTTAATAGCGGCTAGAGCGTCTTGAGGTACTCCCCCAGCTCTTCCTCCCAGTCGGGCATGTGGAAGCCCACCGACTCGAGTTTGGACAGGTCGAGCGCGGAGTGGACCGGGCGCGGGGCGATGGGGCCGGAGGCCTCGGCGTAGTAGTTGGCGGTCGATACCGGCACGACCCTGTCGCCGTTGCCGTTGGTCGCCTCGAAGACGGCGCGGGCGATGTCCGCCCAAGACTTGACGGCGCCGGAGCCGGTGCAGTTATAGGTACCGTAGGGGGCCTTCGCGTCCAGCACATGGAAGATGGCGGCGGCCATGTCGCGCGTGAACGTCAGGCGGCCCAGCTGGTCGTCCACGACCGTGACCTGCTCGAGCTTGTCCTCGGGGTCGGCTACGCGGTCGGACAGCCCACTCATGGTCTTGGCGAAGTTGTGCCCCTCGCCGATGACCCAGCTGGAGCGCATGATGTAGTGGCGGGGGCTGCCGGCCACGGCGATGTCGCCGGCGGCCTTGGTCTGGCCGTAGACGGACAGCGGGCTGAGGGGCTCCTCCTCGGTATGGACCTCGGCGGTGCCGTCGAAGACGTAGTCGGAGGACACGTGGACGAGCGTGATCCCGTGCCCGGCGCAGGTACGGGCGAGAAGGGCCGGGCCCGTCGCGTTGGCCTTCCAGGCGGCCACGCGGCCCTCGGGGGTCTCGGCCCTGTCCACGGCGGTGTAGGCGCCGCAGTTGATCACGGTGCCGTAGAGCGACCAGTCGTACTGCGCGTAGGCCGCCGGGTCTGACATGTCGAAGGTGTCGATGTCGCAGAAGTCGAAGTCCTTGGCGAGGCCGCGCTCCTCGGCGAGCGCGCGCACCGCGCGGCCCAGCTGGCCGTTGCAGCCGGTGACGAGCGTGCGCTTCGGCGCCATGGGGACGACGTCCTTGAGGTACGGGTGGTTCAGGTCGGCCTCGGATACGGTGGCCAGATTCAGCGGGATCGGCCACTGGATGTCGAGCTCGGGGTCGGCGAGGTTCACGAACGTGTAGGTCTTCTTCAGCTCGAGGGACCAGTGCGCGTCCACCAGGTAGGTGTAGGCGGTGCCGTCCTCCAGGGCCTGGAAGGAGTTGCCCACGCCGCGCGGCACGTAGATGGCCTTCGAGGGGTCGAGCACGGTCGTGTAGACCTTGCCGTAGGTGGCGCTGCCCTCGCGCAGGTCCACCCAGGCGCCGAAGACCGAGCCGCGCGCCACGGAGATGAACTTGTCCCAGGGCTCGGCGTGGATGCCGCGCGTGACGCCGCGGCTGTCGTTGTAGGAGACGTTGTTCTGGACGACGCGGAGGTCCGGGATGCCCAGCGCGCACATCTTGGCGCGCTGCCAGTTCTCCTTGAACCAACCGCGCGAGTCGCCGTGGACGGCCAGGTCGACGACCTTCAGGCCCTCGATGCCGGTCTCGGTGACGGAGAGGTCCTTCTCGAATGCGATGTCTGCCATGTCTCTGCTCTCCTTACTGCCCCTGCGCGCGGTAGCGGGCCTCGGTGGCCTCCTTGGCCGGGCGCCACCAGGCCTCGTTGGCGACGTACCAGTCGATGGTGGCCCTGAGGCCCTCGGCGAAGTCGGTGTGCGCCGGCCTCCAGCCGAGCTCGGTCTGCAGCTTGGTGGAGTCGATGGCGTAGCGGCGGTCGTGGCCGGGGCGGTCGGCGACCCAGTCGAAGTCCTCGGGGTCGCGTCCCATGGCCGCAAGGATCATGCGCAGCACGGTGATGTTGTTCTTCTCCCCGTCGGCGCCGATGAGGTAGGTCTCCCCCATGCGGCCCTTCGTGAGGATGTCCCAGACGGCCGAGGAGTGGTCCTCGGTGTGGATCCAGTCGCGGACGTTCTCGCCGCGGCCGTAGAGCTTGGGGCGGACTCCGTCGATGATGTTGGTGATCTGCCTGGGGATGAACTTCTCCACGTGCTGGTAGGGGCCGTAGTTGTTGGAGCAGTTGGAGATGGTGGTTCGCAGCCCGTAGGTGCGGGTCCAGGCGCGCACGAGCATGTCGGAGGACGCCTTGGTGGAGCTGTACGGCGAGGACGGGCGGTACGGCGTCTCCTCGATGAACTTCGCCGGGTCGTCGAGCGCCAGGTCGCCGTAGACCTCGTCGGTGGAGACGTGGTGGTAGCGGACGCCGTATTTCCTCACGGCCTCCAGCAGGCGGAAGGTGCCCTCGACGTTGGTGCGCAGGAAGGGCTCCGGGTCGGCGATGGAGTTGTCGTTGTGGCTCTCGGCGGCGTAGTGCACGATCGCGTCGTGGCCGGGGACGAGCCTATCCAGCAGCTCGGAGTCGCAGATGTCGCCCACCACGAGCTCGACGCGGTCGGCGGGAAGGCCCGCGATGTTCTCGGGGTTGCCGGCGTAGGTCAGCTTGTCCAGGACGGTGACGTGCACGTCGGGGTGGTTGTTCACGACGTGGTGCACGAAGTTGCTGCCGATGAAGCCGCAGCCGCCCGTGACGATGATGTTCCTGGGCTCGAAGAGCTCTTCAGACATATCTGTATCTCCCATTGAATCGTTTAGTACTCGCGCGGGCTGTTGACGATCTCGCCGGCGGCGACCTTCTTCAGGTGCTGGCCGTAGACCGACTTGCCGTAGGCCGCGGCCGCCTCCTCCAGCTCGGCGGTCGTGATCCAGCCGTTCTCCCAGGCGATCTCCTCGGGGACCGAGACCGGTAGGTCCTGGGAGTGCTCGACGGCGCGGACGAACTCCGCCGCCTCGTGGAGCGACTCCATGGTGCCGGTGTCCAGCCACGCGTAGCCGCGGCCGAGGGTCACCACGGAGAGCGTCCCCTCCTCCAGATACATCTGGTTGAGCGTGGTGATCTCCAGCTCGCCGCGTGCGGAGGGCTTCACCTCGGCGGCGCGGGAGGACACGTCGCCCGGGTAGAAGTACAGGCCGGTGACGGCGTAGGAGCTCTTGGGCTCGGCGGGCTTCTCCTCGATGGAGACAGCCCTCCCCTCGCCGTCGAACTCCACGACGCCGAAGCGCTCGGGGTCGTCCACGTGGTAGCCGAAGACCGTGGCGCGGCCCGACTCGGCGTTCTGGACGGCGCGCGTCAGGTGGCGCGACAGGCCGTTGCCGTAGAAGATGTTGTCGCCCAGCACGAGCGCGCAGGGCTCGCCGCCGATGAACTCCTCGCCGATGGTGAAGGCCTGCGCCAGGCCGTCCGGCGAGGGCTGCTCGGCGTAGGAGAGGTTCACGCCGAAGCGCGAGCCGTCGCCCAGCAGGCGCTGGAAGTTGGGCAGGTCGGTCGGCGTGGAGATGACCAGGATGTCCTTGATGCCCGCCAGCATGAGCGTGGACAGCGGGTAGTAGATCATGGGCTTGTCGTAGACCGGCAGCAGCTGCTTGGAGGTCACGAGAGTGAGCGGGTACAGTCGCGTGCCGGACCCGCCCGCGAGGATGATGCCTTTCATTTAATCTGTCCTCTACAATCGAAATGCGCTTTAGATCGAGTGATAAATAAGACTTGGGTATCCTATTTTGCTAAACCCCCTCATTCTTAACGAAATAGGCAAGGTAATGACTGCGGAATATGGCTACCTGAATTGCCCCTTCCATTTTTCAATGCTCGACCAAGGGAGATTGATTCCGGTTATTTCAGGTTGGTTAATCCAATCAGCCATTTTGAGTAAAAAGTCATCTTCTCGTTCGAAAACAGGAAGTCCGGTATCTTCACCGATGATCGCGTGCCAAATGTTGGTAATGGACTCACTTTGCTTTAACGCTATGAAAAGCGCCAGTATCGAAAATCAATTTATAATCCCACAATGATGTGAATTCGTTCGGGCAAATAACGACCGCAAAGTGATACAAGCGAATAAGATCCGGCAAGAGTTAGCGCCCAAACAGCAAATGTCGAAACACCAAGTGGAATGACGAATAATCCAAGCAGTTTCCAAACGGCCTTGAGAACAAGTATATGGCAGAGGTAGATTCCAAAAGAGGCGTTCCCAAGGTCAACAAGCAAAGTAGAAGATAATCGCGACTTGAATGATCCCGGAACCGCCATAAGAAGCGCGATCACAGCTAAAGAGGTCGCGGCAGAACCGAGCTTAAGCTGAGTTGTGGCCATATTGAAATCGCCAGTCAAATACCACCAGAAGCCTGCGACCTCCTGAATTATTAAAAATATAAAGAGCACTGCAACAAGCTGAGTGGTTCGTCCTTCAATGAGCGCAGCCCAACGCCTCCAGTCGAGACCGAAAACATAAAAGATGAGCCACATGGGGCAGAAAACCTGTATTAGAGGCAATGCGATACCGGCAACGGCAGCGAGCTCCCTTAGAAGCAAGCAAGCCGGTGTCACACAATAGACAAAGAACCTATACCGTGAAAGGAGCCTGAACAGTACCGGAGTAAGCAGCACAAGCTGTGAATGGACCAATAGATAGTACATCTGAGCCGATACGGAGCCCACGGCGAACGCCAGAAACCCAGACGCCCATGAAGGGCGGGAAACGCCGCAAGATAGATAACGCTCCAGAACGCATAAGGTCCGGCAACCTTGCTAATGCGGCGTCGAAGACCCCCCCGCATTAAATTTGCGCTCGTCGGTAAGAACACCGGATAAAAACAAGAACAACGCAACAGAAAAGTTGAGGAATGGGCGAATGGCGACCGACGCGGCACATTGAGGAAGACAGTGGATAAGCACCACTGCGGAAATCGCAAGCCCACGAAGAGCTTGAAGGTAGCGATCCTTGGCCATCTAGGCTCTCCTTCCAACGAGTCTCTTTAGTCGTCGTTTAATACCACCAAGCTTGCCGCGGACACGCTGCCAGAGAGTGGGACGGAAATCCCACTTGTCCATGAGATCTGGGATGGAAAGCCCGGCAGACACGTCGTTCAAGAACTCGTCGCGCTTTGGATAAGGCGTGACAGAATGGACGAGGCTAGGGTTGCCCGCGATTACCCCATCAAGCGTCGCCGGACCGTTTGCAGTAAGCCCAGAAATAGCCTCGAATGCCCGCACGCCCTTCTCGGTATTGCATAGGACGGCAGATACGCCCTTGGAGTTGTCGACCTCGGGATGGGTATTCTGGAACCCCCAGAAATCACCGAGCGTGATATCGGCGCCGCTGGAGCGCTTTGCTGGACATGCCAGACAGGACGAACGAAGGCTCGCATTGGCCAGAAACGCTTTCATGTACCAGTCTTTGCCGAATATCTGGGACTCGGTGTCCCCGGTGTTGTCTTTCTCCGCTATGTGCTTGTACATAGCGGAGAAAGACAACCATCCGGTTGTCTTACTCCGCATATTGACGTCGCAGACGTCCGACCCGAAGGCCTCACCACGGTAGTCGACCCAGCGCGACCAGAGCTCTGGAGACGGAACACCGTGGCAGATGACGTCGACGCCGAGGAAGAGGTCAGAGTCGGCGAGTTTCCCCAGGTATGAGCGCATGCCAGCCACCTGGCATGCAGTACCGGCAAAGAGCGCCGGCCTGCCTTCACGCAGGGCAGCGCGGACGCCCTCGAAGACGCCGCGGCCAACCGCGCTCTGAACGTATTTCGAGCGCATAACGGCGCCGAGCGCCGGCCTGTCCTCCACGAGCACGTGACGAAGCTCGCGGCAACCGTCCGTCCACGCTGCGCCCGCCACAACACCGCCGCGCGAGAGAGCGTCACCGGCGAGTAGACCGAACACGCCGCCCGACGACGATCTATCGAGCAAGCCGACGTCATGAGCCTTCGCCCAGAGGGCGAACTCGCACCCGTCCTCCCCAGGGGCGTTGAGCGCCGGGCATACGGCGTCGCACGCCCCGCAGCCTACGCACCCGGAGGCGTCGACGGTGGGGTGTAGGAAGCCACAATCATCGGGTTCCATGGAGATGCATGACTTGGGGCAGCGGGCAGCGCACGCGCCGCAGCCGCAGCAACGGTCGCCAAGCGAGACGACCCTCGGGGATTTCTCGGAATCATTCATGATGGACCCTATCTAAGGAACGGGAGACGAGAGACGACCGCGATACGTTCGTCCTTCGTTAGGACGGCGAGCCAAAGGGCTATGGCGAAAAGCGCGCTGTAAACGGCGCCCCACTCGAGGAACGCGGGCCATCCGTTGACGGGCAGGACCGTCGTGCCAGCGAGGCAGGCGACGGTGACGGCAGCCCAGGCGAGCAGCACCGGCAGGTTCCGCTTCCAGAAAAAGAGCATGTCGAGACCGACCCGCTTCTGGTAGTACCAGTTCATCCACAGTCCGTTGCCGAGCACGATGCTGACGACATAGGCGATCGCGGGGGCCCACGGCCCCAGCGCCGGGGCGGCCGCGGCGGTGAAGGCAACGTTCCCGACCGCCATCGCAAGGTAGACGAGACTCCTGGCGTGGTGCATGTTCTTGGCCCTCTGGATCTCGATGCCGACGTTCTGACAGAGGGGCACCATGACGGGTAGCGTCATGGCGAGCACGAGCCAGTAGGCTTCGGCGAAGCCCGGGCCCGCCCACCTCGTCACGAAAAACTTCCCGAGAATAGCGAAACCTCCGTACACCCAGCAAAACAGTACCATCTGGTAGCGGCCCACGCGCGTCATAAGGCGAGTGAGCTCGGCGTTGTCGTCCGAGGTGGCGACGATGCGGTTGACCTTCGGAATGAAGACGTTCGACATCGTGGTGGAGAGCGAGTAGAAGACCTGGCGGATGTTCACGGCCACCGCGAACAGAGATACCGCAGTCGCGCCCGAGATGGCCCCCAGCATGATGTTGGGCACGCTCTGATTGACCATCTCGCAGACCTGGTTACCGAAGATCCAGGCACTGAAGGCGGCGATGCCGCGCATGACGCCCCAGTCGGCACCCCTGAGCTCGAAGCGCATGCCCAGCACGACGATGGCGTAGCGCGCGTTGAGGGCGAGCAGGACGAGGTTCACCGCGAGCTGTGCTAGGGCAACGCCCACGGGCCCCATACCGGCGGCCAGCAGGGCCCAGGCGCACAGCGGCGTCGCAAGCGTGGTGACGAGCTGCCTGGTCTGCTGGTAGACGAAGCGCTCGTGCGCCGTGATGTAGGAATTGAACACGACGGTGAACAACGTCGAGGCGACGTTGAGCGTCATGATGGCGAGCAGCTCCCGGGCGAGCGAGACCTGCGCCTCGGTGAACCCGGCCGAGAACACCGCGCCGGCGTTTGCGGAGAAGCCCATGCCGAGGGCGACCGCCGCGGCTGTGACGGCGACGTAAAGCGTGAGGTACATGCCGTTCAGGTGCCGGATGTCGCGCTCGCCGCCGTGCGCCACCGTCTGCGTGTAGAAGCGCACGTAGGCCTCGGAGAAGCCGAAGGACAGGAGCGTCAGCGAGAAGACAAAGGAGTTCGAGCTCTGGAAGACGCCGTAGTCCGCCTGCCCCACGTAGGACAGTAGCATCGGCGTGTAGACGAGGTTGACGAGGTTCTTTGCGAGGATGTTGGCGTAGCCGAGGAGGGCGCCCGCCTTACGCTGGCTAGCCACGGGCGGCCTCCGAGGGAATGCTCAATCCACATCTATCGAGGAATTCAACAACGATCTTCCTCTGAGCTGCCAACCTGTCATACGCCTTTGAATAGTCACTCTCGAGCAGTTCCGAATTACATACGGAAAGAATTGACCGCTCAACGAAAGAAACACCCAGCTCGCTGGCTAGCGTGTCGAATCGGCTGCTCATGTCTGGACCAGTGGACTCACGAGGGCAATAAATCAGCGGCTTCCCGAACAAGATCGAGAAAATTGATCCGTGATATGAATCTGTCGCTACAAGCTTTGCGTGACGGACGGCATAGAGGAACTCTGAAGGCCCGAGGGCGTAGTAGCGCGCATCCCCTAGTAAATCGACCCTCTTGCAGCTAAGTGAATCACAGATTTCGGCAACCCTCTCTTCGTAAGCTGCACTCCCGAGGAAGTACGTCAATACATAATCATTTGGAAGCCCGCAGTGCGGCTCTTTTTCATACCTTTCCCACCAGGAGCCGTCAAACATCAGTGTTGGGTCAATCAACACCTCGGCCTTTAAGCCGTACAGACTGTTTATAAGCTCGGCGCTCTTCTGCTCACGAACGGACAGCCTATCAAACCCGTCGAAATAGCCGTGGAACAGCTCACGCTTCTCCTCGGGAATCGTCGGAGCTGCCAAGCTTGGCGAAAAAGCAATGCGCTTTTCTCTTGGCGAAAACGTGAGAAACATAGTGGAGTTAGCGTCAGGGGAATACGGAGACCAAACTTGGTCGCTCCCAGCAACGAAAAAGTCATAGGATTTAATGTCACGTGGAGGGTTGGAATCAGATATAACCTCCCGGCTAAAGGAAATGTTACGGGAATTGAAATCCTCAAACGAACGATGCCTCTGGATGTGGGCAACGGCAAGCCCCTTTGGAATGAGCGAAGCCAAAGACTTGAGCTTGTATTTGGCAGATCTCGAGTCCTTCTGTCTGAACGTAAGGACATCTGCACCCGAGAGTTTGAGAGTTTCTTGGACAGCAAGGTTCTGGAGCCTCTGCCCATAGTTGTCCCCATGCGTAAATGTGGAAATGCCTATTTTCATGTTCAAACCTGTTCTTCGTCTCTATCAATAATCAAATAGTCTGCAGCCGAGGAATTCCACGACCAAGCCAGCGCTCCACAGAGCAGCAGTAGGCACAAGCAGCAGTTCACCCTTGTAAAGCACTGCGTATACAGAAAGGTAATAAGAATTGTTAGCAAAAGGAGCAAACGAACAATCCGGCCATTAGATCCTTTTTCCTGCTCCATAAACTCACTAACCACGGAGTGGAAAAACGCTACATACGCTGCCGTCTCCCAAACCCCCATGAGAATCAAGAAAGACCCCATATCCGCTTGACCAAAGTGGTTAAACGACATGAACCCGGACGCGTAGAAGCTTGAGGCTCCAAGACCCTCTCCGAGACTCCATGTAGCCGGTCTCAAGAGAGCGAAGCCGATGATAGCAATCCTCTCGTTACTGCCGTCGGCAGCAGTACCGACGGAAGCTGAACTGCCAACCATATCGAACAGACCAAACACTTGCGTATCCACGAGGATCTGGAACGCAGGCACCAAGGCGTATGCAATTGTCAGGATAAAATACAAGGCGACAAGCCAAAAGAAGGGACCCGAAACATCCGCTTCTCCTCTCATGACTGAAATAAGCCAGAACATCACTAAAACGAGAGGAAGGATTATGAAGAGCGCCTTATTATCGTTGAGTGTCGCAAGATAGAAGGACAGGACGATAAGGCAGACGTTGTAAGCGATGGCAAGGGATGGCCAGAGAGGACCCCGAAGCCTCCTAATCCAGACGAAGTTGTAGAGCACGACGAATGAAGTGTAAAGGGCCACCGCATGGACGGACGCATAAGAGAACAGGCCGGAGATATTGTCCTCGAAGTAACTGATGTCGTTCGTTGTCGCAGCGATCATCCCATGGGTAGAGTACTGGATAAACATGATCGCCATATTGAGAAGCAATATGGCGTTGAAGACCGGAAAACCTGCATCAAAGAGTCCAAGAAGAAAATCCCTCTTGTTAGTGACCAAAAGAAAGAAGTAAAGCGTATAGACAAACGGGTAGAGGAGCAGCAAAATATTCGCCCTAAACGTTTCCATATTGCCACCCAAGAGGGCACCAGACAGCCACCCTGCAACGGTAATCAGCCCAAGTAGTAGCGCTCTACCGCTATATTTCCATCCGGAGAAGAGCGCCCTCACGCAAATCATGCCGGTAATTACCCAGTTGAGGTATCGCCCCAGACCATAGTACTCAAGGAAGAAAACCTGCGCCAAGATACCTATAACGATCGTCGCATCCGCCAGGTCACCCATGCAAACGGTTAGAACGCCTTGCTTATTAGGGAGATACCAACGACCTCTTCGACCAGCCCGCTCCTCCGCTTTATTTATAACGAGCCTCGCATGCCTATGATCTTGCATTGAGTACCTCCAGCAGCACACGTTCAATCAGCCTCGTGTGCATGTGAACTCCCGTGTTGAGACCTACCGAGGAGCATGGAAGCAGGTCTACGATCTCATCTGAATCGACAAGATCGAGCGGACCAGGCTTTCCGCTCCTGAAACGATTGACCTCCCTGATAAGCCGGCTCTTATCCCTAAACAGCCCGATTAGCTCCTCCTCGTTATTCAGCACCAAACCGGACCCATGCTCAACGACAAAGTCGGCGACATTGCCTGCACATGCACTCGAAATCGTATAAGCGTTTGCGGAGTAAGATTCCATACAGGTGTAGCTATAGGTCTCTGGACAAGATGGCCACATGACAACGATGGCAATCTCGCACTCCCTGAGAGAGTCGGTCATGGCATTTGGGTGCTTCTCATCAAATTCGACAAACCGCTTGTTCATCCCTGGATACATATCGTTCGAGCTGTTGAAGACGAAGAACTCGTACTCTTGTTCATCGACCGCAGATACGAGGCGAAGCCAGGTCTCCCAGCCCTTTGTCTTCCTCGGCATCCCCAGAAAGGCAACCCTGATGCGCTCCCCTGCGTTCAGAGGACGTCTGTTGCCCAGATACTCTCCAAGCAGCTTTTGGTGCGGTATTACATCAACAAGGCCCTCGTATTGGGGCCTGAATGAGAGAAACCGATTCTTCGTATAGGTCGAAGGTGCAACAAAACGGAGATTTTTGATGGAGTCAAACAGCCCTTGGATCTTCGACTCCACACGAAGGCTGTTACTGAAGTGGGGGCATTTCTCGCAGGGAGCGTCGCCGAGCCTTGAGCTGTCACAAAAGCCGCTCCTATTTTGGAGGTTATAGCTTGTACAACACAGGTAATAGTCGTGGAGAAAGGCCCTGACCGGTGTTTTGCCTGTAACTTTTAGCAGTTCGGAGACTTTCTCAAGGCTCACGTACAGAAGGTGGTGGATATGAAGCTCAAGAAGGCTGAAGCCGCTTTTTTGCCAGCTGCAAAGGGCCTCGCACACCTGGGCAATACTGAAAACACCAGCCTCCACCCCGTCGACCGTAACCCCGAATTCGCAAAATAGCATCTGGTCGTCCCTGAACAGGGTCTTCTTAACCGAGTGGAGATAGACGTAACTTATGCCGTGCGACGCCATGGCCTGCTGACTCGCCATAATAGCCTTTGGGGTGCCGGTCTTGTCCTTGAGATAGTCGCAAAAGGCAAGCGCTAGGACGTACCCACTATTGTGCGGTTTGGGGATGCTTTTACTCATATCATCGCTTCCCAAACAAGAGGAGAGATCTATTGAAAAGGCCCTCTTGTAGACTGCCGAAATTCAGCCTCGAAGAGAAAGAAACCCTGCACCTAGCCATGAAAGAAGCGTCCATTTTCGATACCAACTCTCCAAGAGCACGCTCTGGAGGAAGAATGCAGTCGGAATAAGTTGAAAGAAGTCCAGTAACTTGCTTTGCAAGAGTAATCTCTCGCGGATGACAAAAACTATTGATTTTCTCAATCACTTTAGATGGTAAATCAGTACTCACACCGACCACATTACGACCATGCTGGCGATATCCCATATGAGGAGAAGCATCGAAAACAATCCGATAACCCAGCAGTACGCATAGATTAGCTATCAGCTTATCATGCATGATGACGGGATGGGGCAGCTCATGCAAGCAAACAACTTCCCAAATACGCCTATCAAATACTTGCGTACATCCCATAGGTGACCAAATGCAAAGCTGGTTGAGAGGGTCGTTATCTCGATAAGATATGCACCTTTGTTGCCCATAGGTTAACCGGCCCATCTCATTACCAGCTGAATCTACAAGTCTTGAATTGCAATGATAAAGAGCCAAATTCTCCTGCTTCTTAAGCTGTTTAATCGCAGTTATCAGTTTATCGCTATCCCAAATATCATCTTGGTCGGAAAACGCATAGTAATCAGCTTCGGGAGCATTCCGCAACAACGTCAAAAACCCTAAAGCAGGTCCTAGGTTTTCTCCTGTTAACAAAGTCAGACTGCCCTCATCTGCATAGCGCTGCAGAAGATCACGAGTACCATCAGATGACCCGTCATCACGGACAAAAAGACGTACGTCAACTTCAGCCTGCGAGAGAATGCTGTCAATTTGTTCTGAAATAAATGGGATGCCGTTGTATGACGCCATTAATACGACGCACTTTGGCACCTTGGAATTACTCAACATATGGATTACCTTATCATTAATGCCTAAAGCAAACGCTCTCGATGTGTTAACCCCTGAGCAAACCCAGTGCAAGCAGTATATCCTTGACCAAGTACTTGGCGCAGTCTTTTGGCCTCGCCCTGAGAACGAGTCGGTTAACCCGTACCCCGTTACGAAAGCCGTCCATAAAGGTATTTCTTTCTATAGGCTTCGTCGAAGGACGTTGAAGCTGTTCATTGTTGGCCACAGCTAGACCAGGATCAACCGGCAAAAGCTCAAGGTCCGTCATTTCTAACAGTTCTCGACCCTTGTCTGTCTGCACAAGTGCGAGGGATATCCCGTTCGCGACCTCATCAGAAAGCTCGCTACCCCATGAATCGCCAAGCGTAATATCGGAGACACGATCACCCTTGGCGTAGCGGCAGGAGTAGCAGCCTTCCGTATACGGTAAACCCGAGAGGAAAGCAATCGAGTAGCGATCGCGGACACCCGTCCTACCCACAGTTTCAGCTCCGCGATAGCGGAGCTGAAACTGGACTTTCTTTCGAAAGTCCAGTTTCAGCTCATTAGACAGGTTGTTACCTGTCTCTTCCAAGAATCGGCTCAGGACCTTGGGGGACGGTGAACCATGACAGATAAGGTCGATGGTGTAAAGGGAATCGGCTAAACGGCTTCCAACGAAGTTACGCATCGCAGCAACCTGACAAGGAAGACCGATAAAGAGAACCCTTTGACCACCTTGCAGGGCCTCCCTAACCTCGCGGTACGCACCAAGCGGATTGCTTTTGACGTATTTGGAGCCTTGGGCCCTCCTCAAGTAATCCGCATCAGAAGTGAGGTGGAACCGGAACTCACCGCCCTCCTGTGCACATGAACACACTAATCCATTTGACGCCACAAACGCCTCCGAGATGGCCGTAGCCAGACCCCCGGACGAAGATGACATTCTGAGCGATGTATCTTTCGCCCACCCCTGTAGCCACTCGAGAGGACGCAACGAAGATGGGGATACCATCTGGGGACACGTTTTCTCGCACAGTCCACATCCCACGCACCTTGTAGGATCAATACGGGCGTTATACGCCTCAATCGTATCCTCAATGGCAATCGCTCCATGTCGGCATGAATCGACGCAGGCCATACAGCCAGCGCACATATCCTTCTTGCATACCGTCCTAGTGCCAACGTTTGACAATGCCCTACTCCTCAATCATGCTCTTGAGCTGCGCTAGGGACTTCTCCCTCTCCGCACCCATCACATCGTTGACCCGACCAAAGTCAATCTGCTTGGATGCTAACTCGACATCATCTAGATTCTGAAGCACTCTGTCCGTGAGGTCCGTGAGTCGCAGAATACTCACGTTCCTGCTCGAGGTTCCGTTCTTGGGCAGCACTTCTACCAGCGGCGTATTGAGATTTATGGCAAAAGCCGTACCGTGGAACGAGTCCGTGACTAGGCATGCTGCGTTGTCGACATACGAGAGAAACTCAGCAAGCGTCGGCAGCCACTTGAACTTGCCCTCGCGTGAGGCCTGGTGCAGGCTTGCGGAGATCCGTATCAGGGGCAAGCCAAGCTTTTTGGCAACCTTCACGGCGTACTGCCCCACCGTCGGGTCGCTGTGAATCTGGTAGACGAGGATGTATTCGCCCTTCGGAGCAGGTGCCGCCATCCTTCTCCACGCCTCGCCATCAAGCAGCAGCGTGGGATCGACAACCTGTCCGGCCTCTATGCCCCACGAGGCAAGCTGCTCGCGCGCGGCATCCTCGCGTACGAACACGGCCTCATATGCTCGAAGGTCCTCGAGAAACCTGGGGCGCACGCTATCCGGGATATTCTTCTTACCAAAGCTTGCCGCATATGAGATGCGCCTTGAGCCCTCGGGAGCAAACTCAAGCGCGTATGACAGGTCGTATGCGCCCGAGCTGATGGGACCCCACACCTGATCGCTTCCAGTCATATAGACATCGGCCTTGGGCGGATTAGCCTTCAGCTCCTCCAGGGATGCATAGTGAGGGCTCATCTTAAGCAGCTGGGAACGCTCACGCGCAAACCGCTTGCCCGCCACCCTTGTCTCAGGCTCCATCAGAAGTCTGTAGACAGACTTCTTCAACGGGTTCCCGTTCCAGGACGGCTTTGTCGAAAGAAGCGTCCTCACCTGCTGGGATACGTCCTCACAAGCAGGTACATAGTCCATAATCTCGAACTCATGCCCCAAGCTCTCTACCGCTCGTTGTGTCGCATATGCCTGGAGCAGGGAGCCATAATTAGAGATTGCGTGCCTGGTTATGCAGGATACTTTCACGTGTTTCCTCCGATTGATATCGAGCAACCGCTATTTCTGAATTTTTGCATTCGATTTTTCCACCCGGCTGCACTACAGCGCCTCCTCAGTCTCGTACACGTGCGCGTCGGCTCGGCTTGCGTCGGAAAGGCCGTCGTTGATCGCGGCGTGCATGTCGCAGGTGGAAAGAGCGTCCAGCTCCTCCTTCGTCACCTTGCCCGACTCGTAGTCGCGCACGATGGGGAGCTCGTGCATGTCGAACTTCTTGCCGGGCTTGAGCTTGTGCGCCAGCACCCACGACGCGGGTTTCCAGATGTACTTGTGCATGGCAGGAGACACGGAGCCGATCATCCAGCAGTTGCGGTCGCAGTGGCGCACGCAGCCGCGCACTTTCTCGGCCTGGGCGCTCTCCCACAGCTCATCCCAAGACTCGTCGTTAAGGTTGCCCATAACGAGCTTCTCCTTGGTGCCGTTGCAGGGCATGACGTCGCCGTAGGGGTCGATGAAGAACGTGTCGAACGCCATATCGCACGGGAGCAGGCGCTTCTGCCCATAGATGTAGTTGATGAGGCCCATGTTGAAGTACGCGCGGAACCACTTCTTGGGCTCGTTGGACTTGAGGAGCTCGTTTACCAGGTTCTCGAAGTTCTGGGCCACCATGGGACGGTCCTTGATGATGTTCTTCGCCTCGACAAAGTAGAAGCTGTTGTGCAGGCTGGCGGTGGCGAACTCCATGCCGAGCTCGTCGGAAAGCTTGTACAGCGGCACCAAGTCCGCAGCGTTGCGATCCTGCACCGTCATGCCAAAGCCCACGTCCGGGTGCTTCATTTCCACGAGCTTCTTGAGCGTCTCGTAGCCGCGGTTGAAGCCGTTCTGGAGACCGCGGATCTCATCGTTGGTCTGCTGCAGACCCTCGATGGAGATGCGGATTCCCACCTGGGGGAATTCCTCGGCAAGGGCGATGATGCGGTCGGTGAAGAAGCCGTTGGTGGAGATGACGATGCGGTCGGACTTCTTGTACAGCTCGCGCACGATATCCGCAAGGTCGGTCCTGATGAAGGGCTCGCCACCGGTGATGTTGGTGAAGTACATGCGCGGGAGCTTCTTGATCACGTCGAGGGAGAGCTCCTCCTCCGGACGGCTGGGAGCCTTGTAGCGGTTGCACATGGTGCAGCGCGCGTTGCAGCGGTACGTTACGATTACGGTTCCGTTGAGTTTCTTCTCGGCCATGGGTTAGGCCACCACCTTCCGGTCAATTAGTTCTTGATACAGGGAGACGAGATTCCGGATGTATTTCTCTTGATTACAGTTCTCTGCCACGAATGAACGGCAATGCGCGCTCATCGCGGCGTAAGCCGCAGGTTCGGCGGCCACCGCCGCACCCCTACGGATTGCATCTGCGAGTCCTGCCTCATCGTGGGCTTCAGCCAGGAAGCCCGTTTCACCCTCACGTACCAGCTCGGGTATTCCGCCCATGTTCGTACCGATAACGGGCTTGCCCGCGGCGAGTGCCTCGAGAACCGCATATGGCGCGTTCTCGAGCCACTCTGACGGCGCAGCCGCCAGAGTGGCTCGATTCACAAGTCCGCGCAGGGCGTCACCGGTTTTATATCCAACCAGCTCAATCCTCGAGCTTATTTCGTTTGGCATTGCGGAAACTTTGACCTTCACAGCATCACATTCAGGGCCATCGCCTGCAATAACAAGACGCCAATCAGGGATCACCGGTGCCGCCTTCTCAAAAGCATGCACGAGCGTTAACACGCCTTTCTCGCGAGAAAGGCGTCCCAGATACAGCATGTAGGGATCTTCATTATTTTGGTTGGCAACTTCCCGTGACATCGAATCGGGATTCAGGAAATTCCGCATGAGGACAAGCTGACGCTCGGGAAGCCCCGCTTCAATAAACTTGTTCCGCATGAACTCACTCGGGCAGATGATGCGATCGAGACGTGAATAGGTTTTGTGCCGTTTAAGCCACTCCGCCTCAGCCACCGCTAACGCGCTTTTTGCGATCGAACCCTTTACGCACTTCTTCTTAAGGCAATTGCCAAAATGACCCCCGAGACACGAATCGCAAACGTTGCCCTCGGAATCAAGCATAAGATAGCTCGGGCAAGCAAGAATCAAGTCGTGCGAGGTATACACAACCGGCGTTGGATGCTGCTTTAGCCAGGGAGCGTCCAAGATGGAAAACGTAATCTGCCTATGAGTGAGATTGAGATGGATTACATCGGGCTGGAATTCACGGCACAGCGCATCGAACTTCTCGCGCGCCTCTTTGGAATACACAAGTGCCTGCGCGGCCTTCGCCTTATCGACAATAGAGCTCGGTCCGTTATAGTCGCGATTCGTTACAAAGTAACGCGACCACTCAGTCGGCTCATTACGCTCATCCTCCATGCTGAAGAAGGCAACTTCATGCCCAAGAGCGCGAAGACCATCGGCAAGAGCAAAGTAGTACGTCTCGCTTCCACCCTTGCGCCAATGAAACTTATTTACAAGAAGGATCTTCATTACGCAACACCCTCATACAAAGCAAGCGTCCTTTGGACGACGCTGTTCCAGTCATAGCCATTAATCGCGCGGTCACGTGCCATGGCGCCCAGCCTCTCCGCTTGGGCAGAATCCGCTATCAGGCCTTCAAGCACGTCGCGCAGCGCCCCCGCGTCTCCGTGTGGGAACGTGAGCCCGCAACCCTGCAGAACATCCGCGCACTCGGGAATATCCGAGGTAACGCATGCCGCACCGTGAGACATGGCCTCCAGCAAGCTCATGGGCAGGCCCTCAACGTCGGAGGGGAGCGCGTAGCAATACGCGTTGGAGTACAGCTCGGAGAGCAGGTTGCCCTCAACGTGGCCCGTAAAGAGCGCGCGGGGGTCGGACGCGGCAGCCTCTTTGAGCGCCACGGCGTAGTCGTCCGTATCGGAGGAGTCGCCCGCGATAACCAGGCGCTTATCCGTCTTTACCTGCTTGTACGCCTCCACCAACAGTTCCGGTCGCTTCTCGGGCACAATGCGACCGAGGTAGAGGACATAGGAGCCCTGGGTGAGCCCCAAGCGCTCGGAGATCTCCTTCGCGGGAAGATCCGCCTCGGGAGTGATGCCGTTGGGAATGAGCGTAGCCTCGCGGCCGTAAGCCTCCTTGAAGTACTCCTGATTGCCCCGGGAAAGCACGATGAGCGCATCCGCGCACTTGGCCGCCGTCGCCTCGCCGAACTTGATGTACTTGGAAGCCAAGCCGCCCCATTTTGCACGCTGCCAGTCCAGGCCGTGGATCGTTGCCACGGTCCTGATGTCCGCGGAACGCGCAAAACGAAGGGGGACACACGGCCCCTCTGCGTGATAGTGAATTACGTCTGCCCCGTCTTTGATGGCGGCCCTTGTTGCGGCAAAGCTGCTCGTGAGCGCAGAGAGCCCCTTGATGTCCAGAGCCTTTACGGGAACGATGCGGTAGCCATCCTTCTCGTAGGGCTCGGAAGGAGCTCCTTCGCCCATACGGTCGTAGCAGGTTACTTGGTGACCAAGGTCTGCCATACGGCGAGCAAGCTCGCCTACCACCACTTCTACGCCGCCCTCGCGCGAACCCGTTCTCTTTTGGCCTATCATGGCGATGCGCATGCTACACGGCACCTTCCCCAGAGAACATCGTCTTCAGCGTGCCGAATATCAACCGCAGGTCCTGGCGCAGGCTGCGATTCTCTATATAGCGAAGATCCAGCTCAACCATTTCTTTGAAGCCCAGGTAGCTGCGGCCCATTACCTGCCAAGGACCGCTGCAGCCGGGTTTTACCGCCAGGCGCTTCATGTCGTGCTCGCTGTACAGGGCAACCTCGCGCGGCAGGCCGGGGCGCGGGCCAATGAGGTTCATTTGGCCCAAGAACACGTTGATGAGCTGGGGCAGCTCGTCGATGCTGTGCTTGCGAATGAAGTTACCCACACCGGGAATAATGCGCGGGTCGTGCTTCATTTTAAACATGGGGCCAGTGGCCTCGTTTTGGGCCTGCAAGTCCTTGAGCATTTGGTCTGCGTTGGGAACCATGCTGCGGAACTTGTAGATCTTAAACAGGTAGAACGTGCCGTCTTTGCGCACGCGGCCCACGCGCCACTGTGAATATAGGGGGCTGGCGCCCGGGCTCTTTATGCAAATGACCACGCTCAGAATTACCCCGGGAATAAAGAGCAACACCAGGGCTCCGCCGGCGGCGACAATGTCCACCGTACGCTTAACAACGCGGTAGAGCCTGTGCCCAAGCTCGGGCTTCACGCCGGAGTTGGCACCGCGCAGCATCTTGTACGCTTCTTCGTTTGTAAGGTAATCCCCCGCAGCACCGGCTGCGGCAGTAACGGAATTCGCCGTGGCGGCCGTGCGCGTCTCCCGCGCGCCCTGTGCCATGGTCATCATCGTAGGCTCCAAGAGTCCCTCACCTGATACTTTTTGCCTTCGGTCGTCCGCTTGCGAGCTTGCAGCTAGGCGATCGCTCTTCTGTGATTGCGCATAACGCGCTGCTCTTTTGAAAGCACCGCAAGGCCAACGCGGGTGGTTACGCGTCGGCCGCACAAGTCGAGCTCCAAAAAGGCAGTGCTCTTGCGTCTGTTAATGGTTTTGATAAGGGCCTCGTGCCCCAGCAGCGGGCCTGCCGTTACTACGACCTGGTCTCCATCCTTTAGAGCCTCGCTCATGGGCACCACGCGGTCTCCCCTATGCGTAAATCCGCCAATAAGCTGAACCTCTTCTTTTGCCAGCGGCACAAACTGACCGTCCTGGGAAAGCACCCGGGCAAAGTCGTCCATACGTAGCAGATACTGTTGCACGGTGCGGGGATCTGCCGTATCGCAGATAAGATAACCGGGAAAGAGAGGCTTGGTCGTATTGACCCATTCGCCGTGAACCTTGATCTCGGTTTGATATTGGGGATAAAAGAGCTCCTGCATGGCGCCAGCCGGCACCATGCGCTCGATGCGCTCGCGCATTACGTCTTCGCGACCGTTAATGACCTGGATCACATACCACACGAGCACCACCCCCTTGCTGTCTTACGTGTGGCTCACGGGGTTTGGGTATGGCTTCGCCAGGGCGCGTGTGCGCGAAGGCGCTCCATATTCAAACCCTGAGCCCAGTCAGACAAGCACGTGGCTCTGCCCCACCGTGAACGGTATGCATAAAAGCAGCGCTGAAGCTTCAGGCACGTATCGCAAGATTGCCTAAAACCTCAGCTGGCTGCGTGCGAGCCAGTCAAGGGATTTCAAAACTGGACCGCACGCAAACAGCTGAAGAACCGCAGTGATTAGCCATAGTAAATTGTTGAACTGACTAAAACGAACTTATAAATATCCGCAAAAGCAAGTGCAAAATCGCGCATGGCAATCGATATTGGAGCTCGTGGTTTTTCTAGCACCGCCGTTACGGCCGGATGCTGATCGACCCTGCGCTTCGTGGCCTATTGGAGCCGTGAGCACAGTTGAACTCATGTAACGTTAGATATCCTAGCACAAGCTGTTAGTGAAACTGATTTGGGCTGCGTTTGACAACATATCGTTCATTTGACGTGCTAAAGGGGGTTGTTTTGGAAAGTTGTTCACGTTGGCGCAGGTTATTGGGGTGCTGGCAATAATTGGGAGCGTTCATGAAGCCCAACTAGAGCAGCGAGCTGCACTGGTAATTGCGTTTGGCTAACAAACTATGTACAGACATGGGAAATAAATTGTGCAACTTTTTGTTGGCGTAAGTGGGGTTTGTGGCGCGTGGTGTTTTGGCATGAAAAAAGCCTTCGGAATTCCGAAGGCCTTTGCATTCACGATGGTGGAGACGAGGGGGATCGAACCCCTGACCTCTTGACTGCCAGTCAAGCGCTCTCCCAGCTGAGCTACGCCCCCGTGACGAAGAAATACTATAGGGGAAGTTAGCGCGACGCGCAAGGACTTTTTTGGGGTCAGATTCTAAATGCCTATTGATATAGGTAAGCGATGGCGGTGCCGGTATGGACTTGGATCGTGGCTGTTGACCTGACGACGTTGCTAATGCCCGTATCGGCTAACAAGCCCAGCGAAGTGTGATCTAACTCCCACTCTAGACCGTGTTCGCTTACAACCGTCCTAGGGGCTATGGCGACGATGGAGAACGTCTTGCCTTCGGCGCCCTCAATGGTCCAGGATTCGCCTTCGTGCAGAATGCGGGCCGTGGTCTCGTCTTCGGCAATCCAGACTGGGGCGTCATCGTAGCCTGCGAGCAACCCCAGTACGGAAAGCGCCATATCCGGGCGGCCGCCGGTAGCGCAGGTTGCCACCACTTCGGCACCCGGCCAGCGGCGTCGGACGGAATCGAGGGCCAGTGCAAGATCGGTATAGTCCTTGTACGGGTCGTGGCGCTCAACTTCAAAGTCCTTAGCGGCATCGACCAACGCGCGACCCGCATCACTCACCGTGTCGGCATCTCCCACATATACATCGCAGCTCAGGCCGGCGCCCAGCAGCGCATCGAGTCCGCGGTCCACGGCGACGACGTGGTTGCACTCCCCTGCTAGCCTACGCAACAGATCCGCACTCGCCACCACCGGCGAGCCACAAACCACTAATACTTTGCAAGCCACGGTACTCGCCTAGCCCTCAAACGAAAGTACGCGGGCCAGGACCAGGTCCTCATAACTGTCGATAAAGATGTCGCAGTTGTCACGCACCTCATCGCGCTCCATACGGCCGTGCGGGTCATAGATGCCCACGCGCTTAAAGCCGGCGGTGCCAGAGCTCTTAAGGCCAAAGACGGCGTCCTCAAACACCCATGCGCGGTCAAACTTATGCCCATGGCGCTCCTCCAGGCGGCGCAGTGCCAGCTCATACACATCGGGGAACTGCTTGGAGCGTCCCGCCTCGCCGGTGGTGGTCACAAACTCCATGTAGGCATCGAGCCCGGCTCCCGCAAGCGCAGACTTAACCAGCTCGGCCGGCGTGGACGTAGCCACGCACATGGCAACGCCCGCCGTTTTCGCCTGCTCCAAAAATGCCAGGAGCCCCTCGCGCGGCGGCACCTTGGAGTAGCCATCGATCAGGATGTCGCCCAGCTCGCGATACAGCTCCTCACCATTCGCACCAATACCCCACGTATCGTGGTAGGCCTGGCACTCGTCCTCCAGCGAAAGATGCTCAAACTGGGCAAAATCATCGACCGTCACGTCAACTCCGTGGCGGTGCAATAACTCGGGCTGGGCATAAGCCCAAACGGGGGTGCTATTAACCAGTGTGCCGTCGCAATCGAAAATAAAAGCAACGTTGGAGGCGGCGGTCTGGGACATAAACGAACCTTTCAATGTCAAATGGTAAACATCCTGCTAAAAACGTTTTACCAAACGTCAGACTAACAATCTTGAAACCCTAATTGGTAAAACTGTCAAGAGTTTTACCACGGCAATTCTGCCAGTGGTCTAAACATGGCGCTTACCGATTAAACGCCGCCCTAAAACCACTTTCCTTCATAAAAGTAACGTACAGGTGTTATCGTAGTTTCTGCCGAAAGTTCCACCGAGCACGCGAGGTGGAACGAATCATAGAACTATCGCCGTCCCTTCGATTCGTGCAGCCTTGGACCTTTCGCATCTAGTCACCAAGGCAACACGCTGCCGCGTCATGATGGGATCAAACGTGAGCGATACAAAGCTAAAGCCAGCAACCAAAAAGCCCGCTACCCGTAAAGCCGCCCCGCACGCGCCGGAACTCTCTAAGGACGATGTCTATCTGTTTGGCATTGGCATGTGGGAGCGCAGCTGGGAAAAGATGGGCGCGCACCCCGACACGCAGAACCGTACGCGCGGCTGGCGCTTTTGCGTTTGGGCGCCCGACGTAAAGAGCGTCCATGTCATTGGCGAATTTAACGATTGGAATGAGGAAGCCAACCCGCTGGTGCCCGTGCATACGAGCGCTATTTGGGAAGGCTTTATTCCTGGCGCCGAGCAGGGCCAGCTCTATAAGTATCTCATCGAGACAAACGAGGGAGAAAAGCTCTATAAGGCCGATCCGTATGCCTTTAAGGCCGAGTGCCCTCCGGGTACCGCCAGCGTGCTGTGGACCCTCGACGGCTATAAGTGGAACGACGCCGCGTGGCTCAAGCGCCGCGCCGGTCACAACCACATGTCGCAGCCGCTCAACATCTACGAGGTGCATATTGGCTCGTGGAAGCGCCACGGCGACGCGCCGCAGGGCGAGCCGGACGAGTTCGGCAACTACCCCGGTCCCATGGACCCCTTCCCCGCGCAGCGCGGCGAGTTCTACACCTACGACGACCTGTCGGTGGAGCTCGTGGACTACGTGCGCGACATGGGTTACACGCATATCGAGGTCATGCCGCTCATGGAGCATCCCTTCGATGGCTCCTGGGGCTACCAGACGACCGGCTACTACGCCGCCACGTCGCGCTACGGCAACCCGCAGCAGCTCATGCACTTTATCGATGCGTGCCACGAGGCAGGCATCGGCGTGATCATGGACTGGGTGCCCGGCGGGTTTTGCGCCGACTCCCACGGCCTTGCCACTTTTAACGGCCACATGCTGTTTGAGCACGAGATTCACCCCAACTGGGGCACGCACAAGTTCGACTTCGCCCGTGGCGAGGTCCGTTCCTTCCTGGTCTCCAATGTGCTGTATTGGCTCGAGAACTTCCACGTTGACGGCATTCGCATGGACGGCGTGTCCAGCATGCTGTATCTCAACTTTGGCATTGACGATCCGGGGCAAAAGAAGTTCAACAAGTACGGAACTGAGGAGGACCTGGACGCCAGTGCGTTTATCCGTCAGGTCAACTGCGCCGTGGAGACCCACCACCCCGACGTGATGATGATGGCCGAGGAATCCACTGCGTGGCCGCTCGTGACCTATCCGCCGCAGGACGGCGGCCTGGGCTTCCACTACAAGTGGGACATGGGCTGGATGAACGACACCCTGCACTACATGCAGACCGATTTTCCGTGGCGCCCCGGCAACCACGGGCTGCTCACGTTCTCCATCATGTACGCCTTTACCGAGAACTTCATCTGCCCGCTGAGCCACGACGAGGTCGTACACGGTAAGTGCTCGCTGATCGGCCGCATGCCGGGCGACTGGTGGCGCCAGTTTGCCGGCCTGCGCACGCTGGCTTTCTACCAGATGACGCACCCCGGTGCCAAGCTCAACTTTATGGGCAACGAGATCGGCCAGTTTATTGAGTGGCGCTACTACGAGTCCATCCAGTGGTTCCTGACCGAGGAGTACGAGACCCACCGTCATCATCAGGCGTTTATCAAGGCGCTCAACCACCTGTACACCGCCGAGCCTGCCCTGTACGAGCGCGGCTACACCGACGACGGCTTTACCTGGATCGACGCGGACAACTCCAAGCAGTCCATCGTGAGCTTTGTGCGCCAGGGCGAGGACGTCGATGACGACCTGGTGATCCTGATCAACTTTGATCCGGCGAGCTACGAGAGCTTCCGCGTGGGCGTGCCGCGCGAGGGTGACTGGGAGGTCATCTTTGATTCTGACCGCCCCGAGTTCGGTGGCAGCGGATACGCCGGTGAGGAGCCCTACACCTGTTCGAGCGAGCCCTATCCCTGGAATGGACAGATGGACTCCATTGAGATTAAGGTGCCCGGTCTGGCAGGCGTGGTGCTTAAGCGTCGCGGTCCCAGCAGCTATAAGCCGCCCGTGGTCGAGGAGCCCAAGGCTGCGCCCAAAAAGCGTATGTCTTCGGTGAAGCCCAAGCCTGCGGCTGCTAAGAAGGCTCCGGCTAAGGCCAAGGCTACGACGACCAAGGCCAAGGCCAAGGCTGCCGCAAAGCCCGCTGCTAAGGCCGCAGCCAAGAAACCGGCTGCCAAAAAGGCCGCTACCAAGGCCAAGTCTGCTTCTGTTAAGCCGTCTGCCAAGGATGCGTAACAAAACCGTTACAGCTGTAATTACCCGCCCCGCGGGGGCGTAGGATGTAAGTCATAACCGTTCCGGGAGAAACATCCCCGGGGGAAAGGAACGTATGAATAAGATCTTCGACAACAAGCAGGAGTTTACCGAGCTCTATCGCGATGCCGTCATGAGCATCAGCGGCAAGAGCGTCGAGGCCGCCAGTGACCTCGACCGCTTTAACGCCCTGGCCAAGCTCGTGGCCGAGAAGGCGCGCACCGTTGCCACCAAGAGCGACGCCCGCGTCGCCGCCGAGGGCAAGAAGCGCGTGTACTACTTCTCGATCGAGTTTTTGATCGGCCGCCTGCTCGACAACTACCTGCTCAACTTTGGCGTGCGCGACATGGTCGCCGAGGCGCTCGAAGACATGGGCTTCGACCTGTCCGTCATCGAGAACCAGGAGCCCGATCCGGCTCTGGGCAACGGTGGCCTGGGCCGTCTGGCCGCATGCTTCCTGGATTCCATGGCAGCCGAGGGCATTGCCGGCTACGGCAACGGCATGCGCTACCGCTACGGCCTGTTTAAGCAGGAGATTGTCAACGGCAGCCAGGTCGAGGCCACCGACGAGTGGCTCACCCACGGCTATCCCTGGGAGGTCCGTCGTCAGGACAAGGCCGTGACCATCAAGTTCGGTGGCCGCGTCGAGGGCTTTGAGGAGAACGGCCGCACGTTCTACCGCACGGTGGACACGCAGGACATCCTGGCCGTCCCATATGACATCCCCGTTGTGGGCTATGCCGGCGAGACCGTCAACAAGCTGCGCGTCTGGGCCGCAGAGCCGGTCGAGGAGCACTTTGACCTGGAGGCCTTCAACCGCGGCGACTATGCCCTGGCCGATGCCGAGCGCGCCGAGGCCGAGGCCATCAGCGCCATCCTCTACCCCAACGACGCCGGCGAGCACGGTCGTCTGCTGCGCCTGAAGCAGGAGTACCTGTTTGTTTCGGCCGGCATCTACAGCCTGCTCGACACCTTTGAGAAGGAGCACGGCGCGAACTGGGAGCTGCTGCCGCAGTTTGTGGCCATCCACACCAACGATACTCACCCCGCCATGTGCGGCCCCGAGCTCATGCGCATCCTCATCGACGAGAAGAAGCTCGAGTGGGATGACGCCTGGAACATCGTGACGCAGGTCGTGAGCTACACCAACCACACCATCCTGCCCGAGGCCCTGGAGAAGTGGCCCATCGGCACGTTCTCCAAGCTCCTCCCCCGCGTGTACCAGATCATCGACGAGATCGGTCGTCGTTGGCACGAGTCTTTCGACACCACGCAGGAGGGCTGGCAGGAGCGTCTGCGCCAGACCGCCATCCTGTGGGACGGCGAGATTCGCATGGCCAACCTGTCTGTGATCTGCAGCCACAGCGTCAACGGCGTGGCCAAGATCCACTCCGACATCATCAAGAACATCGTGCTCAAGGACTTCTATGCCCTGACGCCCGAGAAGTTCAACAACAAGACCAACGGCATCTCGCACCGTCGCTTCTTTGCCGAGGCCAACCCCACCTACGCCAGGCTCGTGACCGAGGCCATTGGCGATGGCTGGCTCAAAGACGCCTTTGAGCTTGAGAAACTCAAGGAGTTTAAGGACGACACCGAGTTCCTGAAGGCCGTGGGTGCCTCCAAGCGCGCCAACAAGGAGCGTCTGGCCGCCTACGTCAAGGCCGAGACCGGTCTGGTTATCGACCCCAACACCGTCTTCGATGTCCAGGTAAAGCGCTTCCACGCCTATAAGCGCCAGCTCATGAACATCATGAAGGTGATGGACATCTACAACCGTCGCATCGCCGATCCTAACTTCCACGTGACGCCGACGACCTTCATCTTTAGCGGCAAGGCCGCCTCGAGCTACACCTTTGCCAAGGAGACCATCCGCCTCATTAACTCCGTGGCCGACGTCATCAACAACGATGCCCGCGTCAATGAGGTCATGAAGGTCTGCTTTATCCCCAACTTCCGCGTGAGCAACGCCCAGCTCATCTACCCCGCCGCCGAGATCTCGGAGCAGATCTCCACGGCCGGCAAGGAGGCCTCGGGCACGTCCAACATGAAGCTCATGATGAACGGCGCCATTACGCTGGGCACCCTCGACGGCGCCAACATCGAGATCGCCGACCTGGCCGGCCGCGAGAACGAGGCCATCTTTGGCCTGACCGCTCCCGAGGTCGAGCAGCTCTGGGCATCCAACAGCTACTTTGCGTGGGATACCCTCAACGGCGACCGCGAGCGTCTGGGCCGCGTTATGGACGAGCTCAAGGACAACACCTTTGCGGGTCTTTCGGGCAACTTCGAGAGCATCTACAACGAGCTCATGAACAACAACGACCCCGATCTGGTCATGGCAGACTTCCGCAGCTACGTCGACGCCTGGGAGAAGCTCACGAACAGCTACGGCGACCAGGAGACCTGGAACCGCAAGGCCCTGCTCAACACCGCCTCGAGTGGCTGGTTCTCGTCCGACCGCACCATTCGCGAGTACCGCGACGAGATCTGGCACGCATAAAGCGCGCAAGCTCCCTTTGCCGCACGGCATTATTCGACGGGCGCGACCGAGCGCCGCGCCCGTCGCTAATGGGTTAGGAACATCGATGACAGAAGGAGAAATCGATGAGTAAGAAAGAATGCATCGCGATGCTCCTCGCAGGAGGACAGGGCAGCCGATTGGGGGCACTCACCCAAAAGATCGCTAAGCCGGCGGTTAGCTTTGGTGGTAAGTTCCGCATTATCGACTTTTCGCTGTCCAACTGCTCCAACTCGGGCATCGACACGGTGGGCGTTCTGACGCAGTACCGTCCCTACCTGCTGCATGCCTATGTGGGCTCCGGCGAGGCGTGGGATCTGGACAGCCGCGACGGTGGCGTGTCGATCCTGCCGCCGTACGAGACGCAGACCGGTGGCGCCTGGTATGCGGGCACGGCCGACGCCATTACGCAGAACCTCGACTACATCAAGGCCAACGACCCCAAGTACGTCCTGATTCTTTCGGGCGATCACCTGTATCGCATGGACTACCGCAAGATGCTCAAGACGCATATTGAGAACAACGCCGACCTCACGGTGAGCGTTATGCCCGTGCCGTGGGAGGAGGCCAGCCGCTTTGGTATCCTGACCACCGATCCCGAGGACGGCCGCATCACCAAGTTCACCGAGAAGCCCGAGAAGCCCGATTCGAACCTCGCTTCCATGGGCATCTACATCTTCTCGGCCGACGTGCTGATCGAGGCACTCGAGGAGGATGCTCTGGACCAGCGCTCGAGCCACGACTTTGGCAAGGACATCATCCCCAAGCTGCTCGGCGAGAACAAGCGCCTGTACAGCTACGAGTTCCACGGCTTTTGGAAGGACGTTGGCACCATCGCCAGCTTCCACGAGACCTCGATGGACCTGCTGGGCAACAACCCCGAGTTCGATCTGTTTGACAAGAACTTCCCCATCATGTCCAACATCACCACGCGTCCGCCGCACTACATTGGCCCGGACGGCCGCCTGGACGACTGCCTGGTCTCCAACGGTTGCAAGATCTACGGCACCGCTCGCCACTCGATCCTTTCGACCGATGTCATCATCGAGGAGCGCGCCGTGGTCGAGGACTCCGTGCTGCTGCCGGGTGCGCACGTTAAGAGCGGCGCACACATCTGCCGCGCTATTTTGGGCGAGAACTCCACGGTCGAAGAGGGCGTGAAGCTCGGCTCTGTCGATACCACCAAGGATACGGCCGTCGTTGGAAATGACGTCGTTATCGGGAAGGGGGAATGATCCGATGATCAATCGCAAGGCCATCGGTTACATCACCGCTAACTACTCTTCGACCTACGGCAGCGTGCTGCTCAAGGATCGCCCCATCGCGTCCGTTCCGTTTTTGGGCCGCTACCGCCTGATCGACTTCCCGCTGTCCAACATGATGAATGCTGGCATCAAGACCGTCGGCGTCGTCATGCCGGGTAACTACCGCTCGCTGATCGACCACGTGGGCTCGGGCAAGGACTGGGGCCTGGACCGCAAGAAGGGCGGCCTGTTCATGGTGCCCGGCAACGCGTATGGCACCACCAAGGGCGGCATGCGCTTCCTGCTGCGCGACATCATCTCCAACAAGACGCTGTTCCAGCGCTCGGAGAAGCCCTATGTTGTGATGATGGGCACCAACATCATCTTTAACATGGACCTCAACACCATCATCGAGGCGCACGAGAACTCCGGTGCCCAGATGACCGTGGTGTACTGCAAGGCCACGCGCAACGTCGAAGACGAGACCAAGCTCGAGATTAACGAGAACGGCCGCCTGACGGGCGTGAGCGCCGGCGTCGTGTACGGCGACAACGCCTCCATGGACTGCTGCATCGTCAACCGCGAGACGCTGCTCGAGATCATCGACCACTACCAGGCCGCCGACTATCTGGACCTGCTCGAGGCACTCCAGGGCGACTTTGGCAACATCGACGTGTGCAGCTACGAGTACAAGGGCGAGGTCGTGGGCGTGTTTAGCGAGAAGTCGCTGTATCGCCGCAGCATGGACCTGCTCGACCAGACCATCGCCGACCAGCTCTTCGATCCCGAGCGCCCGATCCTGACCAAGGCTCACGACGTGCCTCCTTCGCGCTATGCGACCGGCAGCCACGCCTGCAACTCGATCATCTCGGCCGGCTGCATCATCAAGGGCACCGTGCGCAACTCGATCCTGTCGCGCGGCGTCGTGGTCGAGGAAGGCGCTTCGGTGACCAACTCGATCATCAACCAGAGCTGCATCATCAAGAGCGGCGCCCGCGTTGAGAACGCCATTCTGGACAAAAACAACGTGGTTCCCACCAACACCGAGCTTCGCGGCACGCCCGAGAACATCCTGGTGCTGGGCAAGGCTCCGTTAACTTCCGACACCACCATCGTACGTTAACGTTGGCACCGCAACATCGCTCGTAACAAGTAGAATAGCCGCCCGGTTAGCGCCAGGCGGCTATTCTCGAATTGCAACATGGGAGACAATATGGCAGATTCCAGCAAAAAGATGCAGATCGTGTTTGCCTCGGCCGAGTGCGCACCGTTTGTAAAGACCGGTGGCCTGGGCGACGTGGCAGGCTCGCTGCCTGCGGCGCTTGTGCGCGCCGGCGCCGAAGTTATCGTGATGGTGCCCAAGTACGCCACCATAAAGGACGAGTACAAGGCGCAGATGGAGCACTTCTCCGACTTTTACGTGAGTCTGGGCTGGCGCAACGAGTACTGCGGACTCGAGAAGCTCGAGCACGACGGCGTCACCTATATGTTCATCGACAACGAGCGCTACTTTGCGCGCGACTATCCGTACGGCTTCTTTGACGACGGCGAGCGCTTTGCGTTCTTCTCCAAGGCCATCACCGAGAGCCTGCAGCACCTGCCAGCCGGCTTTGAGTGCGACATCCTGCACTGCAACGACTGGCAGACGGCACTTGCGCCCGTGTTTTTGCGCGAGTTTTACCAGGGCCTGCCGCTGTATGACCGCGTCAAGACCGTGTTCTCGATCCACAACGTGGCGTTCCAGGGCCAGTTTAGCGACACCGTGATGGAGGACATCCTGGGTGTGGCACACATTCCGGCGGCCGCCTCGCAGCTGCGTTGCGACGCCTGCAGCATCAACTACATGCTGGGCGCCCTGCGCTATGCCGACGCCATAACCACGGTGAGCCCAACCTATGCCAGCGAGATCCAGACGCCCGAGTTTGGCGAGGGCCTGGACGGCGTGCTGCGCGAGCGCTCCTATGCGCTGCAGGGCATTTTGAATGGCATTGACGTGGCGGGCTTTGACCCGGCGACCGACAAGCGCATTGCCGCCAACTACACCGTGGAGGACCGTTCCGGCAAGGCCGTATGCAAGGCCAAGCTGCAGGAAGAGCTGGGGCTCGAGGTTCGCGACGACCGTCCGCTTATGGTCATGGTCACGCGCCTGACGCGCCAGAAGGGCATGGACCTGGTCATGTACGCGCTCGACCGCATTCTGGCCGGCGGCGTGCAGGTGGCGGTGCTGGGCACCGGCGACCGCGACTACGAGGACGGTCTGCGCTACTTCCAGGACAAGTACCCCGGTACCATGGCCGCACGCATCGAGTTCGATCCTGCGCTGTCGCAGCGCATGTATGCCGCCGCCGACATGTTCCTAATGCCTTCGAAGTTTGAGCCCTGCGGCCTGTCGCAGATCATCGCCATGCGCTACGGCACCCTGCCGATTGTTCGCGAGACTGGCGGTCTGAAGGACACGGTGATTCCGTATAACGAGTTTACCGGCGAAGGCACGGGCTTCTCGTTTACCAACTTTAACGGCGACGAGATGGGCGACGCCGTGTTCCGCGCGGCGCGTCTGTTCTGGGATAACCGCGACGCCTGGAACCAGCTGGTAACGCAGGCCATGAGCCAGGACTTTAGCTGGACGCGCTCGGCCGATAAGTATCTGGACCTGTACTTCTTTATGCACCCGGAGATCGAGCGCCCGGTGGCTGTTGTCGACGAGCCTGAGGCTGTTGCTGAGCCGGTGGCCGCTGAGGAGCCCAAGGCCGAAGAGAAGCCGGTTGAAGCTGAGCCCGTTACGGCCGAGTCTGAGGTGAAGGCTGAGGCTGCTCCTGAGGCAGAGTCCGAGGTGAAGCCCGCTGCGAAGCCTGCGGCCAAGAAGACCACGACTCGTAAGGCGACGGCAACCAAGACCACCGCTGTCAAGAAAACGACCTCGCGCAAGCGCACCACCGCAGCTGCCAAGAAGGCCGCCGAAGCCGAGGCTGCTCCCGAGGTAAAGGCCGACGCCGTCGAGGCTAAGGCTGCAGCAAAGGCACCGGCCAAGGCCGCTACCAAGAAGACGACCGCGACCGCCAAGAAGGCAACAGCTGCCAAGAAGACCATAACAACGAAATCGACGACCACGAAGGCCGCCACAACCAAGGTAGCCACAAAGCCGGCCGCCAAAGTCGAGGAGACGCCCGCCGAATCCAAGGCCAAGGTAACCGTCGAGGCCAAGCCGGCCGCCAAGACCACCACGCGCAAGCGCGCAACGACGACGGCCAAGAAGTCCACGACCAAGGCTGCTGCTCCCAAAGCGGAGGCTAAGGTCGAGGACAAGACCGCACTAAAGGCCAAGCCTGAGCCGAAGGCAGCCGAGGTCAAGTCCGCTGCCGCTAAAGAGGAGCCCAAGGCCGAGGTAAAGGCCAAGCCCGAGCCCGCCAAGAAGGCCCCGGTCTCCCCCGTCGCCGCGACCGAGGAAAAGGCTCCGACCAAGAAGACCTCCGTCCGCAAGGCAACGGCCACCCGCAAGCGCCGCTAGTACGCAGACGATTCAAAACCTCATCAAACCCTAAGCAAGGGGCGCTCCAACTGGGTGCCCCTTCTCTGTAGGTAGTCGTAAAACGATTTTCTAGGGTTGATTTTCAATCTCAACGCAACAGCCTGAACGGGACCCGCGTTTCCGCAGCTAGCGCAACGCGGAAATAGCTCCCGGCACCTGGCCGTCGCCTCGTTTCCGCAGGTGGAGAGGCTATGGAGGCCGGTGCCCCCATGCCGCCGCCGCATGCTCCGCCAGCCCGCCGCGCAGCCGTTCCGGACTCAGCGCAACGGGCCATCCGGCCCATGTCCCGGCCCGCCGCCTATCCCGCCAGCGGCCCCTCGCCCCTCGCGGCCCTGGCCCTGTCGATGCAGCCGGGCGTGAGGTCGAGCTCGCCGGGCGCAAGCTCCTCTATCCCGAACGCGTCCATGAGGGCGGAGGCGTCCTCCCCGAGGGCCATCCGCAGCACGCGCGCCGGCGTCAGGAACCCGAGCGCGCCCCTCGGCTCGGAGTTCACCTGCGACATGAGCAGCGCGCAGTCCGCCGCCGTCAGCCGGTCGAACCTGGCCCCGGCGCCCTTGGGCAGCAGCTTCCTGATCTCCACGTGGTTCTTCTCGCACGCGCCCTTCTGCTGGCTCTGCCGGGGGTCGCAGTAGAAGAGCCTGGTCTCGCCGTCCCGCTCGCCGAGCAGCGCCGCGATGGCGCCCTCGTCGGCGAACTCGCTGCCGTTGTCGGTGAGCACGGCGCCGAAGGCGCGCCTCGCGCCGTCCTCGCCGAGGACCCCGCGCAGGGAGGAGAGCGCCGCCAGGACCGAGGCGCACGTGCCGTCCGGCAGCGGCAGGGCCAGCTGGAAGCGGCTCGGGCGGTGCAAGTGTTAGCGCTACTGTAAAAACAACCATTTTGACCAACGCTCAACAACCAATCATGCCAACGCAATCCCGCCATTTGC
>NZ_CAXYLS010000003.1:0-120431 GCF_964283865.1 Collinsella aerofaciens
CCCGTTCTGGGCGCGCCTCAATCGTAGCCCGAGACGGGCCCGGGCTGACAATTTCGACTGTAATGGACGTTCTTAAATGACTAAGGAGTGTCCCCAGCTGCCGGCAGAAAAGGAACGTCCCTAAGTGCCGACTGCCTAAGTGCCGACTGGTTGCATTAGGAGTATCATCGTCTGCGCAAATAAGCACGGAAAAGCATATTAAAGATTGAGAGCGTATGGCTGATACCGCATCTAAGCACATTGACATGACCACCGGCTCGCTGTGGCGCAATATTCCCCTGTTCGCCTTCCCCGTGGCCGCCACGAGTATCTTGGAGCAGCTGTCGAACCTCATCGCCACGGTCATCATCGGTAATTTCTCGGGCGACCAGGGAACCCTCGCCATGGCAGCGGTCGGCTCCAATGTTCCGCTTACCAGTCTTATGCTCAACCTGTTTATTGGCATGTCGCTTGGCTCCAACGTGGTCATCGCCAACGCTATCGGCCGCAACGATCAAAACATGGTCAAACGCGCCGTCCATACCTCGATTCTTATGGCACTCGTGGGCTTTGTCGTCATCGCGCTGGGCGAGATCTTTGCCGAGCCCATGCTCACAGCGCTCAATGTTCCTGCCGAAACTATGCCGCTTGCATCGCTTTACCTGCGCGTCTTTTTGCTCAGCATGCCCTCGATCTTGCTCTACAACTTTGAGGCCGCAATCTTCCGCTCCGTCGGCATCACCCGTATGCCGCTGCAGGCGCTTGCCGTGTCCACCGTCCTCAACATTGGCCTGGACCTCATCTTTGTCCCCGTGCTCCACTGGGGCGTCGCGGGCGTCGCCATCGCCACTGCCATCGCCTACACCGTCAGCGCCGTCACGCTCTTTGTCCGCCTGCTCAAGACCGACTCCGTCGTCCGCGTCACCCCGCGCGACTTAGGCTTAGACCCCGTCGCCCTCAAGCGTATCGTTAAGATCGGCCTGCCCGCCGGCATCCAAAGCGCCGTCTTTGCCGTCGCCAACATCATCATCCAGTCCGCCATCAACAGCCTGGGTACCGAGGTCATGGCGGCATCCAGCGCCGCCATGAGCCTAGAGTATGTGTGCTACAACCTGCTCAACAGCTTTAGCCAGGCCTGCACCACCTTTGTGGGGCAAAACCACGGCGCGCGACAGATCGACCGCTGCACCAAGACGCTCAAGGTCTGCCTGGTCGAAGGCGGCATCGTTGCGCTCACCACCATCGTCATCATCGTCGGTCTGGGACGCGAGATCCTGGCGCTGTTCAACAGCGATCCCAACATCGTCTCGATCGGCTATATACGCGTGTGTTCGATCTTCCCGGCGTACGCCTTTAGCATGTTCTACGAAAACATGTCCGGTTACCTGCGCGGCTTTGGCATCTCGCTCATGCCCGCCCTCATCACCATGATCTGCGTCTGCGGCATCCGCTTCTATTGGGTGTTCTGCGTGTTCCCGAACTTCCGCACCTTTGCGAACATCATGATGGTCTACCCCATCAGCCTGGGCACCACGGCGTTCTTTATGGTCGTGGCGGTATTGCTCTGCCATCCGGCACGCACCTACCGTCTGACGCAAGCCAAGACCGGGACGCGCTAGACACATCCAACAAGGTGGCGCATCGGCAACTAGCTCACGATATGCGAGCTCATAAAATCGATAAAGCGCCTCGTGGCGATAGGCATGGTGTCCCAGCTGCGCCAGGCTGCCACCACGTCGCGCGAGGGGGCGTGCACGATGGGACGCACGCGAATATCGGCCTGCATGCCCTCAACGGTACGACGGTAGAGCATGCTCACGCCTAACCCCTCCTCCACCATCGCCATAATGGTGTAGTCGTCGGTGACCTCACTCGTCACGTGCGGCGACAGCCCGTGCGTTGCGAATGCATCGAGCACCAGACTCTGTTCGCCCTCATCCAGCAGTACAAACGGCTCGGACGCCAGGTCGGCGAGTGTCACCTTTTCCTTTGCCGCCAGCGGATGGGCGGCCGGCAACAGCGCCACCAACTCGTCGTGATAAACCACGCGCTTCTCGAGCCCCGTGGTAAATCCGCGTGCCGTAAAGCAAAAGTCAACCACGCCATCGTGCACCCACTGGGCGTTGCGCGTGTAATCGCCCTGCTTGAGGGTAAAGCGTACGCCCGGATGCAGGGCCCCAAAGTCGCGGATCACGCGCGGCAACACAGTACGGCTCACATTGGTAAACGTCGCAATACGAATATCAGTCGAGGAGAGTCCCAGCAATTCCTGGCGCTTGCCCTCAAGCTCGGCCTCGGCAGTTACGATCTGGCGCAGATACGGCAGGTACTGCTTGCCGTCGCGCGTAAGCGAAACGCCCTGCTTGCCGCGCTCGATAAGCGTGGTACCCAGCTCGCGCTCGAGCGCCTTGACGGCCTGGCTCACCGCGCTTTGCGTATAGCCCAGCTCATCGGCTGCACCCTTAAGACTGCCGCGATCGACCACCATACAAACAATCTGATACCGCGATGCCATCGTGCCTCCACATCAATGCAGCCGTAAAACGTTTTGCCAGCGCTTTTTCTAGCAACATTAGTATTTCTTAATCATACTGAAGATACATTCGCTTTACTACATCCACATCTGGGAGCAGAATCCTTTTTGCGAAACCGTTCTGTAACAAAAGGAGTCCCATGGATCGCAAAAAAGCAATCGCGCTCTCATTTTCCGTTCCCGTCGCATGGGGCTTTTCGTACCCCCTCATGAAGATCGGCATGGATAGCATGAACGCCACGAGCATCGTTGCGCTGCGCTGCATCATCGCCTTTGTGGCCTGTCTGCTGCTCTTCCACAAGCACGCGCTGCGTATCAACCGTGACGTGATGGTTCGCTCCGCCATCATCGGCGCCATCATGGCAACCGAGCTCACCTGTATGTGCCTGGGTTCCAGCCTCACCTCCGCCTCAACCGCCGGCTTTTTGCAGAGCCTGACGGTCGTAATCGTGCCGTTTGCCAACGCCGCCCTGCTGCGCCGCGCCCCCGAGCGCAAAGTTCTCGTCGGCACCGCCATCGTCACCTGTGGCATGCTGCTGCTCTCGGGCGCCGACTTCACCAGCCTGAACCCGGGCGCGCTCATCATGTTGCTCTCGGCCTTTGTCTATGCCGGCCACATCATTGTGGCGAAGCGCTTTGTCGAAGATGTCGACCCGCTGGCTCTGGGCGTTTGGCAGCTGGGCTTTGGCGGCCTGTTCTCGGGCATCGCCGCATTCGTCTTTGGCGGTTTCACGCTTCCCGGCACGCCGGGCGAGGTCGTAGTCGTCGTTGCCCTCGCACTCATCTGCTCTGCCTATGGCTTTATCACCCAGACGCTCGTGCAGCCCCACGTGCCCGCCGAGACCACGGGCTTTGCCTTCTCGCTCGAGCCGGTCTGCTCCGCCGTCTTCTCGTTCTTCCTGGTCGGCGAGGTCCTGAGCCCCATCGCCTTCTTTGGCGCCGCCCTCATCCTCACCGGCGTCATGGTGGCAACCGTCGAGCTTCCGCGCCTCCGTGAACATGGACAGGCCCGTATGGCAGGAGCGCCCGAGCGCGTCTCGTAGTCCCCGCTCCTTATGCAGCCGCGGCATAAAGGCAACCGGTGCGCCTTTACAATAGATGCCAACAGAGCATCTGCCATAAAGGAGCCCCATGGACACCGCAACTCGCGACCGCAACATAGCAACTTGGTTGGGCGATGCGCCGCAGCCGGTACGTGACACGACGGACCAGCTGCTCGAGCGCATCGCCCTTTTACGTGCCGAGCAAACCATTTACCCGGCACAAGACGACATCCTCAATGCCCTCGCCTATACGCCGGCCGACCATGTCAAAGTTGTCATTTTGGGTCAAGATCCCTATCACGGACCCAACCAGGCCATGGGGTTATCGTTCTCGGTTCCCGCGACGCAAACCAAGTTGCCGCCGAGCCTGCGCAACATCTATAAGGAACTCAAAGCCGATCTGGACTGCCCCTTTCCTGCCACGGGAGACCTAACCCCATGGGCACAACAGGGCGTCCTGCTCCTTAACACCACGCTCACCGTGCGCAAGCATGCCGCCAATTCGCACGCCAAGCTGGGCTGGAGCACGCTCACCGACTATATTATCGAACGCTGCTGTCAGCTGCCCCAGCCGGTAGTCTTTTTGGCATGGGGTCGCTTTGCCCAGCAGATGGTCGAAGGCAAGCTCGCCGCGACCGGCGCAGGCAAGGCAGCCGGTAAGTTCTGCCTGGCCTCCACACACCCCTCGCCGCTTTCGGCCAACCGTGCCACGGCAGAACTCCCCGCTTTTATGGGGTCGCGCCCCTTCTCGGCATCCAATCGTCTACTCGAACAGCACGGCTCGATCCCCGTCAACTGGACTTGCCTCGGCTAAAAATCGATACATCAAAAACGCGTCCGACGGCTTTCCATCGGACGCGTTTCCTATTCGGGCCAAATAAACTGGGTACGGTCTGCCTCGCCACCGTCAATGAGCAGGCTCTGCCCGGTCATAAACCGGTTGGTCACGCCCACAAAGTAGATCCACTCGGCGATCTCTTGGGCGGTGGCCCAGCGTTTAAGCGGCGTGAGCTCCATAATCTGGTTCCACAGGTGTTCGTCTTCCATCACGCAACGGTTGAGCGGCGTGATAACGCCGCCCGGGTCCACACTGTTGGCGATGGCCTGCGGCGCCAAGCGGTTTGCAAGGTTCTTGGTGTAGGCGATAACGCCGCCCTTGCTGGCAGCATAGGCGGGAAACTCCGATCCCGTATGCCCGCTCGCCGACCCCACATTGACCACGGATGTAATAGCCGGCGCCGGCTTGGCGGCAAGCCCCTCCCCCACAAAGGCGTAGCGCTCGGTCACGTTGATGGTGCCGCACAGGTTGGCGGCAATATCGTCGGCCGAGTCCTGCGTACCAGCAACATTCACGATCACCTGGGGTTCAAGCTCGCCTGGAAACGAGTCCGGCTCGCGGACATCGACGATCAGATGGCGATAGCGCTCGTGCTCGATCGCTGCCGGCAGCAAATCAAAGCCCACGACCTCGTGGCCCTCGTCCAAAAAGCATTGCACGCACGCGGCTCCGATACCGCCCGAAGCGCCCGTGATCAAAACCCGCATACTTGCTCCTTAGGCGGTTGCGTGGCGCTCGAGATACTCGGCGCCCACATTCTCGCGCTCCCAGCCGCGCACGACCTTGTAGCCCACAGGGCTCAGGAAGACCTCGCACAGCAGCTCGGCAACAGCGCCGGTCAGCGAGCACATAAGGACCTGCACCCAGGTCCAACCAAAGAACGTGTGGCTCACCACAATGGCAAAGACCAGGTTGTCGATAAACTGGCCAACGCCTGTAGACACATAGGAGCGGAAGGCAAAGCTCGCAAAGTTATTCTTTTTGAGCATACGGCCGAGCGACTGGTTGAGCGTGGAGTTAACGACGGCAGAGACGAGCATGGCGAGCGAAGATCCAAACACCACGTACCAGGTGCCGCCGATGGTGGCGTTAAGGGCGGTGTTGACCTCGATCATACCCGTGTCGTAGTAGGCGCCCCACATGCCGGGCGTGAGCGAGCATGCCCAAAAGCACAGGCTCACAGCCAGGTTGACCAGCAGTGCGAGGATAGAGATTTTGATGGATGCCTTGGCGCCAAAGCGCTTGCAGATCATGTCCTGGCACAAAAACGAAACCCAGCTCACCACAAAGCCGCAATCGAGTGCCAGATACGGCAGGCTGATGAGCTCTTTGTTGGCCAGCAGGTTCATCATGATAACGCTCACGATAAACAGCGAAACCGTTGCCGCGGGAATGCTCCGCAACAGGACCTTGTAGTCCTCCATGACCTTCTTGATCATTATGTACTCCTTTGGTTTTAGGTTTAACGAGCAGGATATCGGACCCGAACTGCTCGGCCGCCACGGTCTTGAGGCGACGGTGGGTATGATAGCCGCTCACGCGGCGGCAGGCAAGCAAACGGCGCGGCGGCCCCACAGGATCACCGCGCCGGTGCGCTAAAACGTTACGTTGCCGAACTCCGACAGGACAAGGTCGGGGTTGTGGTCGGTAGCCCAGTCCACGTTCCACGGGCTCGTGAACAGCAGCAGTTTGCCGCCGCGCATGTCCTCGACGCGCAGGGTATCGCGCGTGAGCGAAAGGCCCGGGATATCGATGGTGTCGGGGTCGTTTTGGATCCAGCGGATGTCCGTATAGGGCAGCGGCTGGCGACGAACCTCAACACGGTACTCGGCCTTGAGGCGGCGCTCGAGTACCTCAAACTGCAGCACGCCGACCACGCCCACGATGACGCTCTCCATGCCGGCACCCAGCTCGCGGAAGATCTGGATGGCGCCCTCCTGGGCAAGCTCCTCCATGCCCTTCACAAACTGCTTGCGCTTGAGCGTGTCGACCTGCGTAATGCGGGCAAACATCTCGGGGGCAAACGTCGGGATCTGCGGATACTGCATGTGGCGCTTGCCGGAGCACACGGTGTCGCCGATGCTAAAGATACCGGGATCGAACAGGCCCACGATGTCGCCGGCGTACGCCTCGTCCACGATGGCGCGATCGTCGGCCATCATCGAGGTGCCCGTAGCCAGCTTGAGCTTGCGGTTGCCCTGCACATGGAAGGCATCCATGCCGCGCTCGAACTTGCCCGAGCAAATGCGCACAAAGGCAATGCGATCGCGATGGTTCTTGTCCATGTTGGCCTGGATCTTAAACACGAAGCCGCTAAAGTCGTTCTCGGCGGGCGCGACCGGCTCGCTGGTGAGTGTATCGGTATAGGCGCGCGGCGTCGGGGCCAGACGCAGGAACTCTTTAAGGAAGGGCTCCACACCAAAGTTGGTGAGTGCCGAGCCAAAGAACGCCGGGCTCAGCTTGCCGCAGGCCACGGCATCCAGGTCGAGCTCGTCACCGGCGCCATCGAGCAGCTCGATGTCGTCCATCAGGTTCTTGTGGTTCTCCTCGCCAATAAGCTCGTCCATGGCCGGATCGCCCAGCTCGGCCTCGACCTCGGCGACCTTCTTGGTGGCGTTGGCGTGGCCGTCGCCCTCAAAGGCAATGACGCGACGGGTCTGACGATCGAACACGCCGCGGAAGTTGCGCCCGCTGCCGATCGGCCAGTTCATGGGATACGTATTGATACCCAGGACGTTCTCGATCTCTTCCATGAGCTCAAACGGATCGCGAGCCTCGTGGTCGAGCTTGTTCACAAAGGTA
Organism: Collinsella aerofaciens; assembly: GCF_964283865.1. Lineage (GTDB taxonomy): Bacteria > Actinomycetota > Coriobacteriia > Coriobacteriales > Coriobacteriaceae > Collinsella. Next base: position 7,196 of record NZ_CAXYLS010000003.1, read on the forward strand.
AAGATGGGAATATGGCGCAGCGTACAGACCTTAAAGAGCTTTTTGGTCTGGGCCTCGACGCCCTTAGCGCCGTCGATGACCATGACTGCGGCGTCGGCGGCCATAAGGGTACGGTAGGTATCCTCCGAGAAGTCCTGGTGGCCGGGGGTATCGAGGATGTTGACGCAGGCGCCGTTGTAGGTGAACTGCAGCACCGAGGAGGTAACGGAGATACCGCGCTCCTTCTCGATGTCCATCCAGTCCGAGACGGCATGCTTGGCCGAGCTCTTGCCCTTAACCGAGCCGGCAGTCTGGATGCTGCCGGTATAGAGCAGCAGCTTCTCGGTAAGCGTGGTCTTACCGGCGTCCGGGTGGCTGATGATCGCGAATGTGCGGCGCGACGAGATTTCATCCGACAGGCTTGCCATGCGGATCCTTTCTTGCATTGAGTGCATTACGTCGTTGTAACCGCACCATTGTAGCCGCGAAATCCCGCCACAGGGCACCTATCAGGACAAATTCATTAGCCAAGCTCGCTGTGTTGTGGGCAGCCGCCTCAAGGATTGTCTCGATCTGTAACAGTAAGACGGGTTTTGAGCCCCTACCTGTTACAGATCGAGACAAACTGGCAGGCCCGCCGGCACAATCTCAATCTGTAACATCTAGCCGCCCAAATCAGGTCTAACTGTTACAAATCGAGATAAACAGGAAGGCAGGGAGCCAATGTCTCAATCTGTAACATCTAGCCGCGCAAATCGACTCTTACTGTTACAGATTGAGACAAATAGGCAGGCGGGCAAATAAGATCTCGATCTGTAACATCAGGCGACCCAAAACGGACCCAGGTGTTACAGATTGAGATTGTTTTGGAGCAAGCGCGGCACTGGCGGACTATTCCACATTTAGCTCTTGCATAACTGTGCATAGTGTATATATACTGTGCTTACCGGTTATATACACGTGTAGCCCAACAGCTAAGGAGCCGCTGTGGACATCATCCTATCCAATTCGAGCGACAAGCCCATCTACGAGCAAATAGCCTCGCAAGTCAAAGCTCAGATCCTTTCGGGCGCGCTCGCTGCGGGAGCCAAACTCCCCAGCATCCGTGCACTCGCGAGCGATCTTGGCGTGAGTGTCATCACCACCAAGCGCGCCTACGCCGACCTGGAGCAACTCGGCTTTATCTGCACCGTGCAGGGCAAGGGCTGTTTTGTCGCCGAGGGCAACCAAGAACTCTTGCGCGAAAACCAGCTCTGCCATATCGAAGAGCTGCTTGCGAAAGCGGCGAGCCAAGCCGAAGCCTTGGGCGTCACGCGCGACAAGCTGCACGAGATGCTCGACCTCGTAGCCCCCGAAACCATGCAGTAGCCATCTGCAAGAAAGGCTATACCATGCAAAAGTTGCTAGAACTCAAAGGTGTATCGCGCCGCGTGAGCGACCGCTTTTCACTGCGCGACGTCACGCTTGCCGTGGAGCCCGGCCAGATCGTTGGCTTTGTGGGCGCAAATGGCGCCGGCAAGACGACGACCATTCGCGCCGCGCTTGGGCTTATAAAGCCCGATGCCGGCGAGGTGCATCTGCTTGGACAGCGCTGCGACGCCAACGCGCCCGACGAGACGCAGCGCCACCTGCGCTCCCGCATCGGCCTCGTCCTGGACACGTGTCCCTTCCCCTCCACGCTCAAGGTGGGCCAGGTCGAGAGGCTCGTAGGCCCGGCATATCCCACATGGAGCTGCGAAACGTTCGCCGGATTCATCGACCGATTTGGCCTCGATCCCAAGACGAAGGTCAAGGACCTCTCCCGCGGCATGGGCATGAAGCTGCAGCTCGCCTGCGCGCTCAGCCACAATGCCAAGCTGCTCGTTTTGGACGAAGCCACCGCGGGCCTCGATCCCATGGCGCGCGAGGAGCTGCTCGATGAGCTGCTCGCCTTTGTTTCCGACGGCCAGCGCAGCGTGCTGCTCTCGAGCCATATTACGTCCGACCTCGATCGCACCGCCGACCGCGTCATCTGCATCGATAACGGTTCGATTGTGTTTGACCTGCCGCGCGAGGACATTACCGACCGCGCCGGCATCGCCCACTGCACCCAAGCACAGGCCGCAGAGCTTATGGCTTGCGTCGAAGGTGCCCGTGCCGCCCACCACGCCTATAGCGTGGACGTGCTCGTACCCAACCGTCGCGAGGCGCTCGAGGCCTTCCCCGAGATTCCCTGCGACCGGGCAACCATTGATGACTATCTTCGCCTCATACTGAAAGGGGCTTCGAAATGAAACGCGCCTTTATGTCTGAGCTCGCCATCGTCCGCACGCTTGTCCCGAGCATCGCGGGCGTCGGCCTGTTCATCTTCGTCGTACTAACCCTCGCCAACGCATCGGATGGCGATGCCAGTATGAGCGCCGGCGCCTGCGCGGTCAGTGCCATGTCGCCCATCGTGGTCATGAGCTCGCTGGCCGGCTACGACAATCAAAACGGATGGGAGCGCTATCGGGCAACGCTGCCCCTCTCGCGCAAAGACATCATCTGCGCACGTTACCTCTGCATTGTTGCCTTCTCGGCCATCATGGCGTGCGCGACCGTGCTTTTGAGCACCATCACTCTTCCGTTCTTCGATCACACGGGCATGCCCTCGACGGGACAGATCGTCTTTGAGACCACAATAGCCTCCGCCGCATCGATGCTCATCTCCCTCATGATGGTGTTTCTGGCACAGCCGCTGTTCTTTCGATTTGGACACATGGAGGCGCTGCGCCTTTCCGTCGGCCTGTTTGCCCTGCTCGGATGCCTTGCCATGGCCACGCTGAGCTCCTCCAACCCCATCAGCAACTGGCTCATGTCGATTGCTGGGGCGAATCCCGATCCCGCCGTCCTCGGCTGCCTGTGCGCAGGAATTGCCGTACTGGCCCTCACGCTATGTGCAATCAGCTGCACCGTCAGCACCAAGGTCTATCGGGCACGCGACCTGTAGGCAAGCAAATCTCGACCCACGCGGGCCGCAATCGGTCGCAATCGCCCATCCGCAAATCCATGGCAAACGGCATGTCCCCGGCGTGCGCCACCGTACTACTTGCGCAGCGGCTTGGGAAGCGGAATGCCGGCGGCGATAACAGCGGCGATGATCATGCAGACGATGCCCTTGAGCGGGAAGCACATGAGCAGCAGGCCCACGACCATGACGGGCTGACGCATGACGGCGCCCATCGTCGAGGCGGTGCAGACGGCGACGCAAAAGACCGGATCTGCGCCGGTGAGGATGGCAAGGCCATAGCCCAGGCTCACACCCGAGAAGATAACCGGGAAGAAGTGGCCGCCGCGCCAACCAAGGTTGATGAGGGCGGGCGTCAGCATGGCCTTAACAAGACCGGTCGCGATAAGCACGCCGGCGGGAATGGTCAGATAGGTTTCCATGAGCACGTCGGCCTGGGTCTCGCCGGCAAACATGGTGTAGGGCAGGACCGTGCCACAGATGGCGAGCGCCAGACCGGCTAGCATGGCCTTGACGACAGGACGCTCCCCTATGGCATGGGACAGCGCCTCGCTTGCATGCTCAGAGACAAAGTACAGCCAACCGCAAACGGTGCCGATGAGCGCCAGCGGAATGAGCCAGGCAAGCTCCAGGTTGCCCACCTGAGCGGACTCGAACCTGGGCATGCCCATGCCGCCGCCCACAAGCTGGCCAAGCAGCAGGTAGGTACCCAGACCGCCGGCAATCGCAATGCCGTAGACCACCGTCTTTTGCGCCTTGGGCAGCTTGATGGTGATCTCGTCGGACGCGGAATCCCCATCGTCCCCGGCGCCCTGGCCGTCGGCACTACCGGCGAGCGGCGCCACAAAGCCAAAGACGGGCGCGGTAAAGAGCGCCGTCAGCGCGGCCTGGGTGCCCAACAGTGTGAGCTCCCTAAACTCGGCGCCAAAGCGGCGCATGCGGTCGCCGACCCAGCTGCACAGGCCCGCGATAACGCCGGTCAGGCCGGCCTCCGGTCCAATGCTTCCGCCAAACAGCAGCGGCAGCAATGCCGCGAGCGAAAGCTTGCCCAGGTTGTCGTACGGGTAGCGGCCGTCTTGTTTAACCTTGGCCATCACCTGGTTGAGGTCATCGGTCTTGGTGCCCGTCATCTTTTCGTACAGACCAATCAGCAGACCGCCCAGCAGGCAGACGAAAAACGGGTACGGCAAAAAACCGAACGGACCGCTTGCGAGCTCAGGCGAAGCGACGCCCAGCATATGCGGAATCTCGGTCCATAAATAGTCGATACCGTGCTCCATCGCAAAGAAGAACAGCCAGACCGCGGCGCCCGCAAACGCACCGGTCACAGCCACGCTCACTAAAAACAGCGCACGGTTTTTGGGTTTTGCAAGGTTGTCCATCGGGACCTCCCGTGGTCAAAATCGACAAAGATACGTTTTATTGTAGAGCGAGCGTTGCCCGAACGAGTCAACCGTCTGCGCCGCAAACGGCACCATTGGGAGTCATAGTGGGGCAGGCTCAAGACTTATCCGTTAATAATCGAGGCAATCTCGCGCAAATCGTCGGCAAAGTAGATGCCGTGCTGGCGCCTCGGGCTCGAAAGCCCCTTATCAATCATGTGCTCGAGCAGCGCCTTAAGATCGTTGTAGTAGCCCCCGAGGTTGTACAGGATGCACGGCGCATCGAGATGCCCCAACGACACGGCGGACATGACCTCGGCAATCTCCTCGAGCGTACCCGTCCCACCGGGAAAGGCGATGACCGCGTCACCGAGCCCAATCATCTTGGCCTTGCGCTCGGCCATGTCACTCGTCACGATGAGGTCGTCAATACCGTCGTGTTGAAACTCTGCCTCGATAAAAAAGCTCGGCTCAACACCCGTCACGTGTCCACCCGCCTCGAGCACGCTATCGGCAAGCGCGCCCATCAGGCCCGACTTGGAGCCGCCGTATACCAGCGCGTGGCCGTTGGAGCCAATCCACGTGCCGAGCTCTCGCACTGCAGGCAGAAACGCCGGGTCGTTGCCGACGCTCGCGCCCAGGTACACCGTGATGTTCATATGCAATCCCCCTCGTCGTGACGCGCGGCACCCGTTCTATCGTTGCCGGCGACGGTACTCGCGCACACGGCGCGATAGGTCGGCAAGCTCGTCACGATCGAGCTCTTCCAAATGCTCAAGATCATCCATAAAGCGCGCCATGGTGTCCTTTTGGCGCATCTTGATGAGCGTATTGCAGTAGTTCACCGCCACGCCCGTGAGCATGGCGATGTAGAAGATGCTGATGACGCTCAGGACGACGGTAATAGCGCGGGCGACCGGCGTTTCGGCCGGGATATCGCCAAAGCCGATGGTCGAGACCGTCTCAAAGCTAAACCAGAGACCATCGCCAAACGTAAGGGTCGTGGGCTCGGACAGCCAGACGGCCGTCGAGCACAGCAGATAGAAGACGAGAAACAGGCCCGTGATGCGCGCAAAGCCAGCCTGGCGCAACACGTCGGCAAGCGTCCTCAACTTGTTCATCGCGACCCCTTTTCCCAGACGCCCAATCACATTCGCTCGGTATTGTCCCACGCCTCCCCCGCAAACGGAACTAGTCATTGGGGACGTTCTTAAACGACTAGTCATTTAAGAACGTCCCCAATGACTACCTAACCGTTTAGCGGTGCGGCGGCTGAGTGGGCAGGCTGAGCTGGTATCCTTATGCGAAACTGTCTCAACTCGATAGGATTTCATGTGAAACCTTCCGCTGTCTTTCGCTTGGCTCTATATCGCACCCTGGCCGTCGCGCTTGCCGCGCTCGCCATACTGAGCGCCGTCATGCCCGCTCCGGCCTTTGCCGCCGACTCTGACCAGCAGGTCAAAACAGTCCGCGTTGGCTGGCTTGTCAACAACGAAGGCTTCCAGGAAGGCATGCCGGGCGAGCGCCTCTCGGGGTGGGGCTACGAATACCTCCAGACCCTCTCGTACTACACAAAGGGCTGGCAATACGAATACGTTAGCGGCACCTTCAACGAGCTTATGGACATGCTCGAGGCAGGCGAGATCGACCTCATGCCCAACATCTCGTATTCGGCAGAACGCGAGCAGAAGCTGCTTTTTTCCTCAAACCCCGAGGGCACCGAGCGCTACTACATCTACGCCAAGCCCGATCGCGATGATCTGGCCAAGGGCGACCCCCAAGCGCTCCAGGGCCTTACCATCGGCTGCAACTCTGGCGTTATGCAAACCATCGTCGGCCAGCAGTGGCTTGCCGACGAAGGCGTCACCTGCACCTATAAAGAAATCGACACCGGCAGCGCCCTCTTTGAGGCGCTTGCAGACGGTGAGGTCGACGCCGTCATCATGAACGACACCATTTCGTCGCCCGATGCGTCGCCCATGTTTTACGTAGGCTCGAGCGACTACTATTTTGCCGTTCCCAAAAGCCGTCCCGATTTGATGAGCGACATCAATGCCGCCATGGCATCAATCTCCCGCGTCAACCCGCGCTATAACGACGAAGTCAAATCGAGCTACTCGGCCCAAAACAGCGGCTCGTCATTGCTCACCGGCGTCGAGCGCTCCTGGCTCAAAGCAAACGGCAATACCATCACGCTCGGCTATCTAAAAAACCAACTTCCCTACTGCACGCAAAATGACGACGGCGAGATGGAAGGGTCGCTCGCCTCGCTTGCAACGACATTGCACGACAAGTTTGGCATTAAGGTTAAAACAGTCGCGTTCTCGAGCAACAAGCAAATGACCAAAGCCCTTTCCAAGGGAACCATCGATGTCGCCCTGCCGTTCTTTCGCGACTACTGGCTTGCCGAACAAGCAGGAGTCATCCAGTCAAACCCGATGGGAACGGTTTCCCTGACCGCCATTCACAGCAGTAACAACCTGGACAGCGACCTTAAGAACATCGCTTACACAGGATACGCAATCGTCAACCGTTTTGAGCTCGAGAGCCTATTCCCCGACGCAACGATATCCGAATATCCGAATGCCGACGAGGCGCTCAAAGCCCTCAACGAGGGGAAGGCGAGTTGCATTATTGTCCCCAGCACGCGCCTGCAAACCATCCGCGATGCCCACGACATTGAGGGCTTTGAAACGCAGGAACTCACCAACACGGCAGAACTATCGTGCATGATTCCGCGCGGCAAACCCGAGCTGTTGGGAATCATCAATAAGGGCATCATCAATGCAGGCGAATCGCTCTCTGCGAGCAGCTATTCCCCCACATCGTACTCGGCACAAGAATCAGACACATTCCAGTTTGTCTACCGCAACCGCACCGCCATTGCGACCGTTCTCATCTTCGCTTTGCTCGCCAGCATCGTCGTCCTCGTCTGGTCGCTTCAGCGCGCACGGCAGGAACGCCAGAAAGCCGACGCCGCCAACGCCGCCAAAACCGCTTTCCTCACACGTATGAGCCACGACATCCGCACGCCACTAAACGGCATCTTGGGTCTTATCGAAATTGAGGAATTGAAAGAAGGCGACATACAAGTCGCCCGCGAAAGACGCGCCAAGACGCGTGTTGCCGCCAACCACCTGCTGTCGCTGATTAACGACATCCTCGAGATGGGCAAAATCGAAGACCGCAAGCTAACACTGGAACATGCGCCTTTTAACCTCAAAGAGCTCTGTGACAATACGCTGGTGCTGTGCAAGCTCCGCGCATCCGATAACGGCATCACAATGCAGGACAATAGTCTGCCATACGCCACGGGGCCATACATGATCGGCAGCCCCACCCATATCCGACAGATTATGATCAACCTGTTAGACAACAGCATCAAGTACAACAAGCACGGCGGCTCCGTCACCTTTAGCTCAAAGACCAAGCCACTCGATAACGGGCGCGCGCTCTTTTGCTTTAGCGTTTCGGATACCGGCATTGGCATGACTCCCAAGTTTTTAAAGCATATCTATGAGCCGTTTGCCCAGGAAGGCGACGATGCGCGCAGCAAGTTCCAAGGAACCGGCATTGGCATGTCTATCGTCAAATCGCTCATCGATATGATGGGCGGCACGATTGAGATTTCGAGTGAGGTTGGCGCGGGAAGCACGTTCAACGTCCAGATACCGCTCGATATCGACAAGAACCCTCAGGCAAAAGAACGTGCGTCCAAGCAGACATACAGTTGCTCGCTTGCCGGTATGAACGTCCTTTTGGCAGAAGACAACGAGCTCAATGCCGAAATTGCCCAGGCTCTACTCGAAAGCGAAGACATCGTCGTAACGCGCGCCGCCGACGGCAACAAAGCAGTCGACCTATACGTTAGTCGTCCCGCCGGCAGCTTCGATGCGATCCTGATGGACATCATGATGCCGGGCATGGATGGCTACGAGGCAACCCGCGCGATTCGTCTGAGCGAAAAGGCCGATGCAGCCGACATCCCCATCATCGCGCTCACTGCCAACGCCTTCAACGAGGACGCCAAGGCGGCACACGATGCCGGTATGAACGCCCATCTGCCCAAACCGCTCGACTTTAGCAAGCTCAAAAACATACTCGCCTGTATCAAGAAATACGGATCCGTTTCGCTATAGTTTGTGCTCAACCACCATGCACAGCCAGAAAGGAAGCCAACGATGTTTAGGCCCTTACGTCGAAAGAAACGCGCCATCACTGACGAGGAAGCGCGCGAGTTGCTCGCCACCTGTAAGCGCGGCGTCTTTGCCGTCAACGGCGATGATGGCTACCCCTATGCCATTCCCGTCAACTACTTCTTTGACGCCGAGCACGACAAGATTTATTTCCATGGCGCCAAGGCCGGCCACAAGGTCGATTCGCTCAGGCGTGACGATAAAGTCTGCTTTACCGTTTACGGCAACGAGTGGTACAAGGACGGCGACTGGGCTCCTTACGTCATGAGCACCGTGGTCTTTGGCCGTTGCCGCCTGGTAGATGAAGCGCCTGCGTTTATCGAGGACAAAGTCCGTCAGCTCGCGCTTAAGTACTACCCTTCTGCCGAAGAAGTCGAGGAAGAAATCGCCAAAGACATCAAGGGCGTCCAACTCTACGAGATTTCGATTGAGCATCTTTGCGGCAAGCAGATTCACGAAAAGTAGCGAATGCGAAAAACGCGCTCGCTACCCTCTGCGCCCCATGTGCCCACGCATTTTGACGGCGTGGGCACATGGGGCAGCACTCGAATCGAGCGCCCCCTATACCCCAAAAACGTAGCGGTCCAGGCGCTCACACGCCTCCTTTACCCGCGAAAGCGGCAGTGCCAGATTCACGCGGATGTGACAAGGCCCGTGGAACGGACGGCCATCCTGATACCCCACGCCCACGCGCGCCCCCTCGTCAAGCAGCCACTGAATATCGCGGCCATGCTCGCGACACCACTCGGTGCAGTCCAGAAACACCATGTACGTGCCCTGCGGACGCGAATAGGACACGCCCTCAAAATGCTCGTCAACGTAATTGCAAAAGTAGTCAACGTTGGCATCGATGACCTCATTGAGCTCATCGAGCCACTCGTAGCCTTGCGGCTGGTAGGCACCGATAAGCGCATGCATGGAGAGGACGTTCATCTCGTTGTAGTGAGTCTTGTTGGACACGGCGCACACGCGGTCGCGCAGCGTCTCGTTATAGATGATGTGGTAGCTGCCGACCAGGCCCGCCAGGTTAAACGTCTTGCTGGGCGCATAGAGGGCAACCGTGCGCATGCGGGCATCCTCGCTCACCGACTGCGTCGGGATATGCTTGTGACCCGGCAGGATGATATCGGACCAAATCTCATCCGAGATCACCACGCAATCGTGCTGGCGATAGATATCCATGGCGCGCTCGATCTCGTCGCGCTCCCATACGCGGCCGCAGGGATTGTGCGGCGAGCAGAACACGGCGGCATGGATGTGGTTTTGGGCGAGCTTGCGCTCCATGTCCTCAAAATCCATGCGCCACACGCCCTGATCGTCGAGCTTAAGCGGGCTGTGGACAATGCGATAGCCCGCGGCCTCGATGGACTTGGTAAAGCCGATGTAGGTGGGACTGTGGACCAGCACCGCATCGCCCGGCTGGACATATGCGCGCAACGTCGACACGACACCGCCCAGTACGCCGTTTTCGTAGCCGATATGCTCAGGGAGCAGGCCTTCGACGCCATTACGGCGGGTCTGCCATTCGATGATGCGGTCGAAGTACTCGTCGCGCGGATTGAAATAGCCAAACATGGGATGCTGGGCGCGCTGAATGATGTACTCCTGGACCGTGGGCACCGTGGCAAAGTTCATGTCCGCTACCCACATGGGGATGCGGTCGAAGCCCTCGTCGGGTGCGTTCGGAGCCATGCCGGGAATTTCTCCCCAGGAGTCAACGGCGATGGCGTCCATGCCGTGGCGGTCGATAAGCGAGGTAAAGTCGTATTTCATGCTGAGCTCCCGTGCAAAGCGGATTGTTTCGGTAGGCGTTATTGTCCACCAGCGTGGGCGGTTTTGACATGGGGTTTGGCGCTTAATTTGACGGGTGCGGACGAATGGCTGGTTAGTCTTGCGCGTCGTTGATGGCGGTTACCGTCAGCCTTGTTCCGTCGACCGTAAACGATATGTCGAGCCCGGCGTAGGCCAAGTGGTAAACGCGGTTGGGCTCGTGCTTGCTACCCGCACGGCGCGGATCTTGGCGAAGGACCTCGACCAAGCCGGGGAGCTTTGCAGGCGGGACCATATCTTTCAGCGCTTGTGGGAACTCAACATCGAGCTCTTGCCACGGCGCGTCCTCAATCCAGCCGCCCGTCGCATCCGGGTGACAGTCGGCAAATGGAATGTAGGGCTTGATGTCGTAGATGGGCGTGCCGTCGCGCAGGTCGGCCCCCAGTATATGGATGATCGGGCCATCATCGGTGAGCTCAACACGGCTGAGCTTGACGCAGGTGAGCCCGATGGGATTAGGGCGAAACGGACTGCGTGTGGCAAACACGCCCACACGCTCGGCTCCACCCAGACGCGGCGGGCGCACGGTTTTCGACCATTTTGCGTTGGTGCCGGACCTGTCCTGCGTTTTGGCATCGGCGGCTATGTCCTTAGCCGTGCCACCGGGCGTTCCGTTTTCGAAGCACCATAGCAGCCATAGGTGAGAGAAGGAGTCCAGACCCTCAACTGCAGCGTTGGAGGCAAATTCCGGCTCAAAGACGATGCGCCCCTGCAGATGGGGCGCCAAAAAGCTGTTGCGTGGGATGCCGAACTTCTGCGGCAGGTCGGTATGTATGTGTGCAATAGGTTCCATGCCGGTCATTGTACGGCATGAAGGTGTGAGGCGTCGAGCGCAATTCTTTGTCGCGGTCCCCCGTCGTGCAACCAACGGTTGCTTGGAAGGGCGTCTGCCGCCGCGTATGCTTAAAGCCATCAACCAGCAGAAAGGAGCCGCTATGGCCTTCGCAGAAAAGCTCATTGCTGTCCGTCGCGCCCATCACCTAACTCAGGAGCAGCTCGCCGCCAAGCTCTTCGTCACACGCCAAGCCGTCAGCCGTTGGGAGCGCGGCGAGGTCACACCGGGCATCGACATGATGAAGCTCATTGCCGCCGTGACCGGCGAGCCACTGTCTCATCTGCTCGAAATGCCCGAGTACTATTGTCAGAGCTGCGGCATGATACTCACGCCCGACGACTGCGGTACCGATGCTCACGGCGCAACGACCGACCATTACTGCAAGTGGTGCTACGACCACGGCAAGTACACCTACGAGACCACGATGGAGGCAATGATCGAGGACTGCGCTCCGCGTCTGGCGCAAAACACCGGCATGTCGCTCGACGAGGCAGTCTCGCTCATGGGTGCCGTGCTGCCGCAACTGGAGCGCTGGCGTACCGTGCAGGAAAACGAGGAGCGCTACGGCGCCGAGGCACGGGCGCGCTATGGCGATGAGGCTATCGATGCAGCAAACGAAACGTTACTGGACATGGATCCCCAGACATGGAACGACATGAAGGAACTCGAGCGTGCCATTCTGGGTCAGCTCTCGATTGCCATGGGCGACGGCGATCCAAAGAGCAGAAAGGCCCAAAAACTTGTTGCGATGCATCGTCGTTGGATTGGCCTCAACTGGGGAAGCGAACCCCAAGACGAGGCATACCTGGGGCTCGCCCACGGCTACCTCGCCGACCAGCGCTTTGTTGACTACTACGACAAGCCCTGCGGCACCGGAGCCACGGCGTTTCTGGTCCAGGCAATCGAGTCATCGCTGACTCGCGCATAGACCGCGGCGGCATTGGGTATCTCAATCGAAACCTCAACCGATTGGAGACCTATGGCTACTGATCACAAGCTCGAGCTGTACGTTATGACCGGCTGCCCGTATTGCATAAAGGTCAAGCGCTTTTTGGCCGATAACGGCGTGACCATCCCCGAGCGCAATATCTCGACCGACCCCGATGCCGAGCAGACGCTCATCGCCGTCGGCGGCAAGCGCCAGGTTCCCTGCCTGTTCATTGACGGCGCGCCGCTCTACGAGTCGGGCGACATCATCGCGTGGGTGCAGGAGAATTTGCTCTAGCGTTCTATTGCGGTCGGCCGGCCCCAACGCACAAACCCATACGAACCAAACATGTACGTCAGCATCCAAAGTCGACATTTTTCGACATCTTTGGATGCTGGCGTACAGCTTTTCAATCTAGTCATTGGGGACGTTCTTGAATGACTAGTCGTTAAAGAACGCCCCCAACGACTAGTAGCCACAAAAGCGGGCAACAGGCGCGAGCGGCTGCTCGCGAAAGACGCGCTCGACGGCGGCGCGGTATTCGTCGACCTTTTTGGTCTTGCGCACGAGCTTGTGCACGGTAGCGGGATCGGCGAAGGCACATTTGGCGTAGAACCACCATTCCTTCATGCGAAAGACCGCGTTGCCCCCAATCTCGTCCGCATAGGCCGCAAACAGCGTGTCGTGGAAGCGCTGCAACTCGGCAGCCGTGGCGGCAGGGCCGCCCTTAACCATGCGAGCCAGCGCGGGGTTCGCGAGCAAGCCGCGCCCCAACATTACGTGGCGTGTTCCGGGATAGGCCCCCACCAGCGCATCCATGTCCTCAAGATCAAAGATGTCGCCGTTATAGGCCACGGGAAACGGCGCCCGCTCCAACGTCTCGCCGTAAAACTCTTTACGCGGCGAGCCCGTATAACGGTCCTTTTGCACGCGCGGATGCACGATCAGCTCTGCCAGCGGCATGCGGCAATAGAGGTCGAGCACGCGTTCGTACTCGTCATCGCTTTCCAACCCCAGCCTGGTCTTGACCGACACCGGCAAGGGTGAGCGTTCGCACACGTCGCTCAAGAACACCTCGAGCTCATCCAGGTTGCGCAGAAAGCCCGAACCCTTGCCTTTGGCAACAACCGTACCCGAGGGGCAGCCAAGGTTGAGATTGACCTCGCGGTACCCCATCTCGGCGAGCACCTGCGCCGCCCACACAAACTCGTCCGCATTCTTGGACATCAGCTGAGGTACTACGTTAAGCCCCTGGTTATTGGCAGGATCGACCTCTTTAAACGCCTTGCCACCAAAGCGGTTGCCCACCCGCGGCGGCGGCAAAAACGGCGTGTAATAACAATCGAGCGCGCCAAAGCACTCCGCATGCACGCGACGGAACACATGCCCGGTAATCCCCTCCATAGGGGCCAGCGATAAATTCATCAACATCCACTCTCAAATCAATGTGACAAAGGGACAGTCCCTTTGTCACATCCCATTCAAGCGGTTCAGGAACTCTTCGCAGGCGCGAGAACGCAGGCGATATTTTTTCCACACCAGATACGATGCAATGGTGAAGGGGCAAAAGGGCAGTCCCTTTGCCCCAAGTGCCGGCTACCGGACGCAAGCTAGTTGCCGTTCGCGAACGCCGCCCATATTTCGAGGTCTAATACTTTTCCCGAGAAGTGAACGGCTCTATTTGGACCCCCGAAGCATTGACATTTTTAGGCGTCAAAACCGCAGGATTTGACTGGCAAAACCGCAGGAAATTGCACGCCAAAAGTGTCGATGCTTCGGGAGTCCGTTTTCACTCGTTCACTTCTCGGGAAAAGTATTAGACCTCGATTCCGCAGTCCCCGATGTGACAAAGGAACAGTCCATTTGTCACATTCAGAATTGACCCCCCCCGCAATAGCTCATCGATGGCGGGATTCTCTATACTGGGTCACATATGACGGTATCGCGCCAAAGGAGAACGCCGTGACCACGTCGCAGATATCCCCGCTCGCGCTCATCTTGGTTGGGGGCATCGGCATCCTGCTTATCGGAGTGAGCGCGCTCATGAAAGCCGCCGCTCGCAAGAAAGCCAAGGCCTGTACCGCCGTGACCATGGGAACGGTCATCGACCATCGCTTTATGGGCGAAGGCAGGATGTATCCCGTTTTGGAATACGCCGTCGACGGCACGCAATACCGCGCGAAAAAACAATTCCGTGGCATAATGACCAAAAGCTTGTCGGGACTCCCCATCCGCACGCAAGCCACCGCCTACGAAGACGCCAAGGGCTGGCTGCACGTGCAGACAGGCCCCATCGCCCGCCTAGGCACCCTCGCGGAGCAGCTTTGGCCCCTCGGTAGCCAAATGACCGTGTACTACAACCCCAGCAACCCAGACAAAAGCTATGTCGAACGCCCCATCGTGGGCAACTTTGCCACACTGATGTTTAACATCGCAGGCTTCTTGCTCATCGCGATGAGCATCTTGCTCTATGTTCTTATCCAGCGCTAGCTCAAACTGATGCGCCCCGCGCCCCATGCGCCGCAACGACCGTTACGACACCAAGGACCAGCCATGGCAACAATTTCCGAACAAGAACGCAAGCGTATCCAGCGATACTGCATCTATCCCAAGATTGCCGGTGCAGCGCTTGCCATGGCGTTCGTGCTGCCTTTTTTGATCATTCCCTTCGAAATGATCGACGATATCGTCTTCCATCACGAAGGCTTCCAAGAGACGGGCATGATGACCGCCTTGGCGCTCACTGCCATCGAGCTCGTCATATTCTGCTACTGCGCGCTCGCGCCGCGCTTTGGCATGCGCGGCAAGCAGTGGAAGGAAATGCAGCACCGACTCGTCGTCGAGCAGACCGAGAAAGACCGCTCGGCACAAATCGCAGGCGTTATCGGTACGCAGGCTGCCGCGCGCCTGCTTAAGAACAGCGATAACGCGACCGTGCGCAACCTGGGCGGCGCGGCAGAAGTCGCCGCTGCCGTAGGCGCCGTCGCCACCGCAGCGGACGTACTTACCGAAAGCTATGCCAACGCAAAGGCCATGGCGGAGGCCTATAGCGTGCCTATCCCCCGTGCAAAAAAGTGGATCATCGCACTTGTGGCGCTGCCCCTCGCAATCGTGTGCGGTGCTTATATCCCGCAGCTGGCACAGGGAAACATCGAGATGCAGGAGAATGCCGCGGCCGCGGCCGAGCAGATCGCCATCGCCCGCAAGACGCTAGAGCCCGCATGCGAGTACGTGTCCGCCGATGACCCCTACGAGCGATATCAAGATTACGGCTATCATGTCCGCGGCTATCTGCACGAAGGCGACTCCGACGCCCAGAAGACCTATACGTATCTGGACTTTGACAACAAGGGAACGCTCAAGGAAGTGAGTTACATAGCAGAGATCGACCCCGACGCGAGCCTTGAGGACAACCTCGCCCGCATCGAGCTCGACTTGGACGAACTTTCCTCTGTCGTCCAAACCGTAGACGTCAAGACCATGAGTCCCGAGCTCCTAGCACCGCAAAAGCTCCCCGAAGAGTTTAGGCAGGCTTTTTTGAACGGTTCGCTCTACGAGAGAATCTCCATCAGGACGAGTGACAACCCCATCAAAACGTACTATTCGTTTGACACGGAGCCCGAGGACGAGTTTGACGAGTACACCCATCCAAGCATCCGTATCACGTTGGTGGGCAAAACGAGCTAGGCGCCCAATGTGACAAAGGGACTGTCCCTTTGTCACATTCCATGAAAAAGGGCACCGGCGTTAGCCGATGCCCTAAAGCTGCTGCAGATTAACTCCTACAGCGTATGACTAAGACGAATCGAACTATTCGTCCCAAGAGAGGCTCTTACCAGTCTTCTTTGCCAGCAGCAAGAACAGACCGATGATGACGTTGCATGCAATACAGAAGATGAATACGCCCTGGAAGGAGCCGACAAGCTCGTATACCTTCATCATGACGGGCATGCCAAAGGCGCCGACGATATAGCCCACGGAGCAGATGAGCGCGAAGATGCGACCAAAGTCACGGGAGCCAAAGACGTCCATCACCAAAACGGTCAGAGCGGTGCCGGCGATGACGTACATGACGTCGTTAACACCGGCAGCAAGAATGCTGAGCGTCGAGTTGCCGCTGCTCATCATGAGCATGACAAAGGAGAGAATCGAGACGGCGAGCCAGCTCAGAATGGCCTTGGTGCTGCCAAACTTATCGCAAGTGGTACCGACGATCGGGTTGAGGAACAGGTCGAACAGCGATGCGGCGGAAACCATGAAGCCACCCACCATGGGGCTAAAGCCGACCTCGGCGGCATAGGTGGGGAACAGCTGGTTCATGCAGCAAGTAAGCTGAACGAGGCAGAGGAAGCCGATGCAGAAAAAGAATGCAGGCGACTTAATAGCGCGTGCGTAGCTAACGCCACGTGCACTATCCTCGGTCGTCTCCTCGGTCTCGGCGACCGTCTCGCCTTCGACATAGCCATAGGGCAGCATGCCCTTGTCCTGGGGCTTATAGCGGATAATCAGGATGGAAGCGGGAAGAATGAGCACGGCGGAGACGCCAGCGAGCACCAGATAACCAGTCCTCCAGCCAGCAGCCTCAATGACAGAGGTGATGACGGGACTCATGATGAGCATGTAAATCGAGTTCACTGCCCAAGCGAGACCAATTGCCAGGCCGCCAGATTTTTTGAACCACTGGTCAATAACATCGGACATGGCGACGCCGGTAGTGAAGGCGAAGCAAACGCCAATCAAAGCACCAGCTGCGATGAACATCCAGACTTCGGTGTAGAAGGCCATGCCTGCGCCAGCGGCGAGCAGAATAAGCTCGACGACGGGGAGCCAAAACTTGCCAACAACCTTGGGGATGAGTTTTCCGACAAACGGAAGAGCCGCTGCAAGACCAATGAGCGTTGCAGTGAAGTAATACGAGAAGATGGAGTAGTCAAATCCGAACTCCTCGCACACGGGCGCGACGAAGGAGCCAGCGATTACGCTATAGGATCCGGTCGTACCGGCAGACATGAGGCCGAGCGCGATCACGAGAACCCATGCGTAAACCTTGCTGCTCTTTAACTTTGCATTTTCCATTGATACAGCTCCTAGAGACCCAGAAGGGCGCACATAACGGCCTTAATGGTGTGCTGACGGTTCTCTGCCTCACGGAAGATGACCGACGCGTTGGCCTCAAAGCACTCGTCCGCAATCTCAAAGCCCTCGGTGATGATTTCACGATGCAGGTCGTTCTTGCACTGGTCGAGCAACATCTTGCCAACGCGGTGATTTGCGTTGTGAACAGAGGGGAGCTCGTGCATGCAGAAGATGTCGGGGTTGTTGGTGCGCTTGCACAGCTCACTGGTGACGCGATAGGGGTACAGGGACTCGGCGTCGCCAAGCCAAGAGTTGTAGTCGTCGGGGTCCAGAACCTCGTCGCCGCACTCGGGGTTGATGTAGCGCCACTCCTCGGTAACGATTACGTCGACACCGTCCAGAGCATCAAGGTCAGAGGTGATGGTGAAGGTCCTGTTAGGCGCGTACTTGGCGTAGCAGGCCTCAACCTCCTCGATCATTTCCTTGCACATCTGGTGACGGAGGTCGTCGGGGCCGATGGCGAGGAAGTCCATGTCGAGCATCGCGCACAGACGGCCATACCACACGGGAGCGCCGGCGCAGTTGCCAACGAAGGCCATCTTCTTGCCACGGCTCGTGCGCAGACCACCCCACTGCTCCTCCATCGTGAGAGCGTCAGCGAGCATCTGGGTCGGGTGATCGCCGAGGGTGAGGGCATTGATGACTGGAATATCGACCAAGTCGGCGACATCATAGAGGAACTGCTCGTCCTTTTGTGCACGATAGACAATGAGATCATACATGCCGTTGAAGACGCGCATGGCATCCTCGATGGTCTCGCAATCGCCCATGTGGGAGTTGGTCAGATAGGTGAAGCCCATGCCCAGGTCGTTGCAAGAGGTCTCAAAGGCGCAACGAGTGCGGGTCGAGCCCCACTCAAAGTTGGCGAGAACGTTCTTGCCGGGGAAGTAGCGCTGGTCGACACCGGACTTTTTCTGGGCCTTGAGGTTCCAGGCAAGATCGATGAGGTAACGGAAATCCTCAGAGGAAAGATCGTGGATGTTGAGGTAGTCGCGACCGCGAAGGCTGTTGTTCATGCCTATTTCCTTTCAATTGTTTGATGGGTAAGTGTCGAATGCGCCCCCGAGGGAAACACGGATATCCCTCGGGGACTGTAAATGTGGCGCTTGGATCAGGCAGCGCAAGTTTAAGAACTTGCTAGCAGCTGGCGGCCACGTCCTTGGTCCAGCAGTGCACGCCGCCGCCGGACAGGTTAAGCGCGAGAGAGTCGATCATGATGACCTTGCGATCGGGGAAGCAGCTCTCAAGAACCGCCTTGGCCTGCTCGTCCTTCTCCTTCACGACTTCGCTCATGCCTTCGTGGTAATAACGCTGGCCAAGAACGACGCCGTTGCAGATGAGGAAGTTGCAGTAGCTTGCTGCGGCATAAAAGTGAACGGGGCCTTCGGGCCAAGGGGTGCCATCCATGAACTTGCCGCCCATTTCGTCGATGAAGCCCTTATACAGCTCGTAGTCCTCGTCGCCGGGGGCGATGACAACCTCGATCGGCTCGGCAGTGGGCATGCGGACGATTTCGAAGGGCTTGCCCTCCCAGTCCGTCTCGGCGCGTAGAATCTCGTAGGCGGCGTCGATGCGACGACGCGATTCCGCGCCCGCCTTGCTCGAGGCGGCCTCCTCATCGGATACCTCGGCAAGAAGAATCTTGTTCGGGGTGATAAAGCGGCACATCTCATCGATGTGGGCGGCGAAGCTCATGCCGAAGACAGGAGTTCCATCCTCCTTCTCGTCGAGGATGCCCAGTCGATAGTCGTCGTCCTCAAGCATAGGCTGCGGCAGCCAGATAACCTTGTTGAGGTTGTAGATGCGCTTGTACTCGGCCTCCACTTCCTCTTTTGAGAACTCGGGATTGCGCTTGCGGCATTCCGTGTCCTCGATGGCGATCAGGGTGCCGTGACCGTCAAACTCGCGGTCGCCGCCCTCCGAAACCATTTCGGAATTGACGATATCGAAGCACCCGAGCGCAACCGCCATGTGAACAGCTGCCCTGCGTGCGGACTGGCACTCTGGGGAGTTCTTGTCCCACACGCCATAATAGGTCCAAGCGGGGTTGACCATATAGGAATGGCCTTCGTCGTCGACCATGATGCTGGGGCCGTTGTCGCGAACGTAGAAGTTGGAGTCTTCGAACTGCGTAATCTGGATACGGTCGAGATCCACCCCTTCTTCTTTAAGGCGCGAGCAGGCTTCCTCGTAGGAGCCGGGGGTGCCACAGTTGAGGTTGACCGTAACATCGCCATACTCAAGCAAAGCTTTAATTACGTCAACGCAGGGCTGGCGATTATCGAAGCCCTCTGCGCGAATGTAATCGGGAAGCCATGTCACATAGACGTTGGAGCGCTTCTCAAACTCGCCCGGCATACGATAGTTCTCGTACATGGTTGGTCCTTCCGTCGGGTTTCCCGCAATGCTGTCCGGCCGCGACAATAGCGGGGTTACACCAGCTATAGTACTACTATACCTACCGTTCGGTAGGTGTTTTTGTATAATTGCCATTCGCCTGTCGATACCTACCGTTCACCGTTTATAGTGGTCGTGTTTGGACACGAATTGATGTTCCGTTGCCATTCTTAATAATGTTGGCAATGCGGAAGTGATTTGCAATGGAGAAGTGAAGCGTGAGCACAAAGGGAAAAGTATTGGACGCAATGTATGATCTTGTGGCAGAAGTCGGTTACGACAAGGCGTCCATTGGAAAAATCTGCGACCGTGTCGGTATATCCAAGCCATCGGTGTACTACTACTTTCCCTCTAAAGAGGATATTTTCACCACGCTCTTAGATAGTATGTTTCCGACTATCGACTATCAGCGCGACTACTCGCTAATAGTCGATAGGGACGGATTCAAGGCGGCGCTTATCGAGCTCGGCAATTCGGTTATAGGTGGCTATCGTAGTGATGAAAAGCGCCGTCGCGTGCTGGCCGAGGTCAGTATTCAGGCAAATCGAATCCCTGCAGTTCAGGAACGTCAGGCAACGGCGATCAACCGAACTATGGACGCGCTTAAAGACATCCTTCTCCATGGCCTAGAAATTGGCGCGTTTTCCGATGAAACAGACGTCATGCTGTACGTGCAGATTCTTTACACCGTACTTGAGGGAGCGAGCAATACCGTTGCCCAAGATGAAGACATCGATGAAAAGGCTGTTTGGGCAGGGATCGTCGAACTCATGTTTAAATAGGCGCGTAATAACAGAGGCACCTTGGCAAGCGCGATGCGACGACTTGCGGGGTCGCGGAATGGTTCGAAACCCGTGTTCGCGATGATTGCAAAAGTTGTTGAATAGAAATTGGGGCCGATTCCAGCTATGTTGGAATCGGCCCCAATTTCGTTTTAACTTGCGGAGACAAATGACAGGGCTGAAGGGCAGTTCGTTGGTCAGGTTATTTCGCGGTAGTCTTATTGAGGAGACCGGAAACTAAAGCAAATGTCGCAATCAGAAGGTTGCAGATGATACAGAAGACGAATACTCCTTGGAAAGACCCTGCCATACCGTAAACCTTCATCATGACTGGCATTCCGAAAGCTCCGACAACATAGCCCGCTGAGCAAATAATCGAATAGATCCTTCCAAAATCGCGTGATCCGAAGAGCGAGAGGAGAATCATCGGCATTGCAGTTCCAACGATGGCGAACATGACGTCGTTTACGCCGGCCGCGATGATGGAAACGGTCTCGTTGCTTCCGCCAAAGATGAGAAGTAGGAATGAAAGAATGCTGACTCCCGTCCATGCGACCGTTGCTTTAATAGCACCGAGCTTGTCGCATGTTTTGCCTACGAAGGGATTTAGGAAAATAGCGGAGAGCGAGGCCGCCGAAACCATTAGGCTTCCCACGATGGGATTGAAGCCGACCTCGCTTGCATAGGTCGGGAACAGCTGGTTCATGCAGCAGGTGAGTTGCGCCACGCAGAGCAGAAGGGCACAGAGAATAAAAGATGGCGTTTTCGCGGCATCGCGGAGCGCCATGCCCGAAGAGACATCTTCCTTTTCATCGGCGCTGTAGCTCTCATGGGTTTCGGAGGTAGTCTCTCCGTACGGAAGCATATTGCGATCAGAAGGCTTAAGGCGAATGATAAATGCGCTTGTGGGCAATATCATGGCTGCAGAAACGGCCGCAAGTACGATGTAACCCGTACGCCAGCCTTGCTGCTCGATGACCAGTGTAATGACAGGACTCAATAGCAGCGTGCAGAGAGAATTAACGCCCCACGCAAGGCCGATGGCAAGACCAGACGATTTACTGAACCATTGGTCAATGACATCGGACATGCAGACACCCGTTGTGAACGAAAAGCAGATGCCGATCACTGCGGCGGAGACGATGAACATCCAGACCTCGGTGTAGAACGCCATTGCGGCGCCGGCGGCAATAAGGACGAGTTCAACGCAAATATGCCATGGTTTGCCGATTACTTTTGGAATGAAACGACTCAAAAGCGGAAGCCCAAGCGCAAGGCCAAGAAGAATCGCGGTGAAATAGAAAGAGAAAGAAGTGTAGTCAAAGCCCAGGTCTTCACATACAGGAGCGATGAATGAGCCGGCAATGATGCTGTAGGTGCCGGTTGTTCCCGCAGACATTAAACCGAGCGCAATAACGACAATCCAAGCAAATGCGCCGCTCTCACGGGGGCGGTCCTTTTCGGCTGGTGCGATGAGAGTCATGGTTACTCCGTTTCTATCGGCAATGCAACCTATATGCCTACCGATAGGTATATAAAGATGGAGATTCTTCGTCAAGTGTTAAGCGGGGAGCGGGGACCCTTAACGTGCCGAACGGTAATTGGGCCCCCAATGTGACAAAGGGACTGCCCCTTTGTCACATTATTCGGAGCGTAGGGCTTCCACAGGGTCTTTCTTGGATGCGCTGCGAGCCGGCAGCAGGCCGGCAACGACCGTCAGCAGCACCGAAATTACAATGAGCATCAGCGCGTCTTGAACGGGCAGGCTCATCAGGTTGGGCACCTGCTTGGCCGCAAGCGCCCAGGCATTAACCGGAAAGCTCACGGCCACCACGACGACAATGGCAAAGACGCCGGCAATGAGGCCTTCGATAAAGGTCTCGGCATTAAATACGTTTGCCACGTTGCGCTTTGACGCGCCGATCGCGCGCAGGATGCCAATCTCCTTTTTGCGCTCCAGCACGCTGATGTAGGTGATGATGCCGATCATGATGGAGCTCACCACCAAACTGATACTCACGAATGAGATGAGCACCAAGCTGATGGTGTTCACGATGTCGGTCACCGAGCCCATGATGATGCCCATGTAGTCGGTATACGAGATTGCCTGCTCATCGTGACCAGCGGCTTTGACCTGCTTGTTGTACGCATCGATGTAATCGAGCACGCGCTCCTTGGCCTCAAAGTCGCGCGGGAAAATCTTGACCGAAATGGGGTCCGCCTCGTCCGCATAGCCCAACGTGGTCAGATTGTTGTCGTAGGTGAGCTTCGACGCCTTGGCATAGCTCATCATGAGCGAGCTCAGGTCCTCGGCGTCCATGTTGAAGTGGATGGCACGAGCAAAGGCGCCCGCATCCACGCGCATGGCGCTCGCCAGGTTGGCAAAACTCGAAGACATCTGCGTCGCCATTTGGTCCATGAGCCCTGCCGCGCCCGACTTGAGCTGGGACGATACGGTCGTCGCAATCTGTTCGCTAATTGTCTTCATCACCTGATCCATAGCCTGCTGCAGATACGGAGCCAGCTGCTTTTGTACATAGTCGGTCATCGCCTGCTGCAGGCGCTCGGCCAGGGCATCGCCGCCGAGCGCTTTGAGCTGGGCCAGGATTTGCTGGGCTGCGGCATCATGCTCAAGATACGCCGAGAATGCGGCAGCAAGCTTTGACGCATCCTTAAGATCTTCGGGTGACAGCGCCTTAAACTGATCAGAGCGCATAAAGCCCTCAAACAGCTGGTTGGCAAGTGCTCCCACCTGCTGCATTTGCTCAGGCGTGAGCTCAAGACCATCAAAGATGCCCGAGAAATCTGGGGCCGGCGCTTTGGCCATGATGTCACTAAAGTCGATGTCCCTCCCAACACCCGAAAGGTCAATGTCCAGCCCGGACAAGTCGAGACCAGAAAGGTCCATACCGCCGGCTGCGCCCGAGAGCGCAGACGTATCGAGTGAGAACGCGCTCTTCAGTGCCGCCTCGTCTACGCTGAACATGCTGCCCAGATCAACGCCTTGCTTGGCCTCGCCTTGCAGCTCATCAAAGGTTTTACCCGTAAAGACATCCGTCTCGGGGCGGGCAAGCTGCTCCTGCACGATCTGCGAATCGGCAGCGCGCTCCATAAGCTGGCGAGTCAGCGCATGCGTGTAGGCAATGCCCGGGGACAATGCACTCGCGTTAGCCGTCTCGTTGGGTCGCACCACGCCCACAATGCGCACGTCGATACCGTCAGCAACCTTGGACGCCATAAAGTCGGCATCTCCAGACATGTCAGTCCACATGCCGGTCTCTTCGTTTTTGCGATAGGCATCGGCCGGCGACAACACCTTAAATGTCGTGGACAGCGCATCGTCGTAGGTAAAGTCGGTGCCGATCTCGGGCGTCTCGACCTTGCCGTCGGCCGTCATGGCGCTGTTGACCAGGTCATTGAGCTCATCGATATCCAGCGCACCGATGCTGTAGAGCGTGTAGTCGCCCACCGTGCCGCGGCTCGAAAGTACCATCACGGCTTCGTTGGCAGACGTGGGCCAATGGCCGGCGACGACATCGTACTGGCTGTCGAGCAGGCTCTGGTCGTCAATCATCTCGTTAAAGACCGAGGTTCCCATGGAATCCATGCTCACCGTTGCCGCCGAACTTGCGCCGCCGCTCATGGCCTCGGTCATAGCGTTGGGCACCAGCCGGACAGGCTTCTCATCGCCCTTGCCCGCACGATAGACAACCGGCGTCACGCCGTAGCCGTACTGGATAGCGTTGACCTCTTTATTGATACCGTCGCCGTCGTCGTCAAGCCATGCCTTAAAGCTTGTCATATCGTTAGATTTAACACTTGCGAACATGTCCTTTACGGCTGTGACCACAGGGATCTTGTCGGTTCCCTTAGCTTTGCCACCGGTAGCGTCATCGGACGAGCCCTCGCCCTTGGACGCCTCCTCATCGGTAGCCCCATGGCCGCCCATCATGGACGACAGGTCGTAGTCTTGTTTGGAAATCGTCAGCGGGTAGCTCGAGAGCGTGTCCTCCTCGACCTTTTTGATGTAGTCGTTTACGCCGTTGGACAGCGCCAGGATCGCCGCAATGCCGATAATGCCAATCGAGCCCGCAAAGGCCGTCATGGCCGTGCGACCCTTCTTGGTCATGAGGTTTCGGGCAGAAAGCCCCAGCGCCGTCACAAAGCTCATCGAGGTTTTGCGCGTGGGCTTGGCCTCGCGACGCGCGGCCTCGGCAGCATCAAAGGGATCTGAATCGTCGGTGATCTTGCCGTCCGCCAGGGTGACGATGCGCGTGGCGTACTTGTACGCCAGCTCGGGATTGTGCGTGACCATGATGACCAGACGGTCGCGCGCAACGTCCTTGAGCAAATCCATGACCTGCACGGATGTCGTTGAGTCCAAGGCGCCGGTCGGCTCGTCAGCCAGCACAATCTCGGGATCGTTGATCAGGGCGCGGGCAATAGCCACGCGCTGCATCTGTCCGCCCGAAAGCTGGCTCGGACGCTTGTTAATGTGCTCGTCCAGGCCGACTTTCTCCAACGCCTCGCGCGCACGCTGGCGACGCTCGGCATGCCCCACGCCCGTGAGCGTAAGCGCCAGCTCCACGTTTTCCAAAATGGTCTGATGCGGAATGAGGTTATAGCTCTGGAACACAAAGCCGATGCGGTTGTTGCGGTAGGCATCCCAATCGCGATCGTGAAAGTCCTTGGTCGAAATACCGTCGATCAGCAGGTCGCCAGAATCAAAGTGGTCGAGTCCGCCGATAACGTTGAGCAGCGTGGTCTTGCCCGAACCTGAGGGACCCAGAATGGCCACGAACTCGTTATCGCGAAAAGCCAGGCTTACGTTGTCGAGCGCCACCTGCGTAAACGACTGCGTAACGTACCTTTTGCAAATTCCTTTGAGTTCCAGCATGGACGGCAACCTCTCCTGCGCAGGCACCCCGCCCGCTCTCCTCCGCCGTTCGTATTCGACGCGTTTGTCCTACTCTATCTTGTCATTGTCATACACGCCGCTCAAAAGGCCTTACTTTTCCAATCCACACGGCATCACGTTATCGCTACCGCGATGGTCTTTAGTCACAGCAGCAAAGAAGCGATAGCCACCCGAGAAGTTATAGCAGTCAAAACCGTACTGAGCGAGGATGCGGCAGCCAATGTAGCTGCGAAGACCACTTTGGCAAATAACATAAACAGGCTTTGTCACGTCAAGCTCCCCCAAGCGAGCACGCAAGTCATCGACGGGAATGTTCACAAAGCCGTCGATATGTCCGCGGTCATACTCGCCAACCATACGGACATCGAGCAGCTGCACACTACCATCGCGCGGCAGATCCGATTCCTGCTCCCAATGCCACTGCTTGAGCATGCCCGAGCCCACGTTTTCGATCATAAAACCGGCCATGTTCACCGGGTCTTTCGCCGAAGAATATGGCGGCGCATACGCCAAATCCAAATCCTTGAGCTTATCGGCCCGAATACCGGCCTGAATTGCCGTCGCCAGCACATCGATGCGCTTGTCCACGCCATCGATGCCCACAATCTGCGCGCCCAGCAGACGCAAGGTTTCCCTCTCAAACACAACTTTCATGGTCATGGGCGTGGCCCCGGGATAATAACCCGCATGCGATCCAGGTGACAGCACGACGTTCTCGCAATCGATTCCCGCCGCACGCGCTGCCTTCACAGAAAGGCCCGTGCTCGCAGCTGTCAAGTCGAACACTTTGATTACCGAAGAACCCAGCGAGCCCTGATAGCGACTGCCTAAGCCACAAATCACGTCGGCGACGATACGTCCCTGCTTATTAGCGGGGCCTGCAAGGGAAATCACCGCGTCTTCGCCCGTCACCTGATGCTTGACCTGCACGGCATCACCCACGGCATATACGTCAGGAGCAGACGTCTCCATGCGGTCGTTCACCACAATGGAGCCCTTGATGCCCAGTTCGATACCAGCTTTCTTTGCCAAATGGCTCTCGGGCGCAACGCCGATAGCGAGTAGCACCATATCGGCCATAATGGAATCATCGCCCGCCACATGTGTGACCACACGGCCATCGGCCTCCTCAAAGCCCGTAACGTCGGCACGAAGGCGCAGGTCAATGCCATGCTCGCGGACCTCTGCATGAAGCAGCGTCGCCATGTCGTAGTCCAGGTTGTTCATCAGCTGCCCGGGGCGCTGCAAAAGCGTCACCTCGAGACCCAAGTCACGCAGGTTCTCGGCAGCCTCAACACCGATAAAGCCGCCACCGATCACCACGGCACTCCTCGGCTCATGCTCTTGCACATAACCATGAATGTGCAGCGTGTCCTCTACCGTTCGAAGGCTAAAGATCTTATCCAAATCGATTCCCGGAAGAGCGGGGCGAATGGGATGCGCGCCTGGCGAAAGAATCAGCTTGTCATACGTCTCGACAAATTCCTCGCCCGTCAGCATATTGCGAACCTCGACCGTATGCGAATCGGGATGGATGGCAAACACCTCGTGACTCGTCTTGACCGCAATGCGAAAGCGATCCCAAAAGCCCTTGGGAGACTGCAGCGTCAATGCACTCTCTTCTTCTATCACGCCGCCAATGTAGTACGGAAGCCCACAGTTGGCATACGATACAAAACCCGTGCGCTCAAAGATGACAATTTGGGCCTGCTCGTCGAGCCTGCGCAAACGTGCCGCCGCCGATGCGCCGCCCGCGACGCCTCCAACGATAACCACCTTCATAGCTAACGCACCACCTTTCCCGTATAGCCGCTTATGCCGCCGATATTCTTGACACTGCCATACCCAGAACGCTTAAGAAAACTCACAGCTTGGTTGCTTCGCGCACCACTCAGGCAATGCACGAAAAGCTGCGTGCCCTTGTCTGGATACAGCTCAAGCACCTGGTTGATACGATCGAGCGGAACGTTGACGCTGCCCGGAATGTGGCCCTGTCCATACTCGTCAGCACTCCTCACGTCGAGCAGCACCGCCCCCTTAGAAGCCTTCCATTCCTGGACGCCCACATTCATGTCCGGTCCTGCAAACAAATCAAACAATCCCATAGCGCACTCCTTTGCTGGTTGCTTTGGGCAAGTATGCCAAGGCACTGCGGTCGCGTTCTGTGACCAAGTCACCAAACGGAAAATATGTTGCCGACGGCAGATACAGCTGCGCGGTAGGTCTAGGCCAACCGTGCCAACCCATCTACATCACGCACGATAATCCGTCCGCGCCTAACCTCGATGAGCCCGTCCTGCGCAAGACGGCTCAGAGCGCGCGTCACCGCTTCGCGCGCAGAGTTGATGTCGCGTGCAAGCTCGTCTTGCGTTACGGCAACTTCTGCTGTGCCCGCAACTCGGCAATGCTCGAGCACGTAGCTGGCGACGCGCTGATCGAGACGCTTAAAGAGCATCTGCTGCAGCACGCATACCACCTGGGAGTAGCGCTTCACCTCAACCTGGAGCATAAAGGCCTTAACGTAGACATTATCGCGGGCGAGCTGGACGCACACGCTCGCAGGCACCACCAAAAGCGATGACCTGCGTGCTGCAACCACCATGGTGTCAAATGAAATCTGCTCGATAACGCACGAGGCCGTGGTGACACAGCACTCTCCGCAGCCAACCCTAAACAGCGTGACCTCCTTGCCTTCCTCGGAAAGCAGGCTCACGCGAATGTCACCTTCGATAATAAAGATAATGCCGGTGCAAGAATTTCCGCTGCTACCGATTATCTGCCCGGCATCAAAGGATCGCAGCGACGAGCGCTCTGCCACGAGCGTCTGCTCATCGGATGTAAGTTGTCCCCAAAACGGCAACCGCTCGACCATGCTGCCGACCATAGCCGCCCCCTTTCGACGTATACCCATGATGCTACCCCGAAGCAGAAAAAAAGAGTCGCTGTTTCCAGCGACTCCCCTTCAGTTGCCTGTCCCACGAATCTACTGTTCGCTCTTCGCGAGTGCCTGATCGATCAGTTTGTTGAGCGCCTCGCGCTGCTCAGCGGAGTTGATGCCGCCCATGATCGGCTCTCCCACAATGTTACCGTTCTGGTCGATCACGTAGGTGGTCGGGAACGAGTACAGGTTGGAGGTGAACTTTCCGGCCTCGCTGTCCGACTTAAACCAGATGTTCTTATACGTCACGCCCTTCTTGGAAAGCACGTCCTTGGCATCGGCCACCTCGTCTTTGTTGCCATCGAGCGTAAAGGAATTAACGCCCACGACCTGGCCGCCCTTCTCGGCAAGCTCCTTGTTGAGCTTCTCCAGATCGCCCAGCTCTCCCACGCACGGCTTGCAGGTGGTAAACCAGAAGTTCATGACGGTGACCTTGTTCTTGGAGAACAGCTCGTCGCTGTTTACATCGTTGCCGTCCAAGTCCTTGCCCTTAAAGCTGGGGAACTTCGTCTCCCCGCTCTCGCCGTTAGTCATGCCTGCGGTCGAGGCATCGACGCTCTCCCCCTCGCCGGGCGTGCTGCCGCATCCGGGGAACTCCTTCTCCAGCGCCATGAGCTTGTCCTCGATCTCCTTGACCTGCTGCGCGCCGGCCTTAAGCGTCTTAAGCTCGTCAGCCGCAAACTGATCCTTGGCGCCCTCGATGGTATCGAGCAAGAAGTCACCGTAGTTCTTGCCGTCCTCAATCATGGGAGTGTCTTTGTTGGCCGCAAGGAACACCTTTTCCCATAGGGCGTTATCGCTCGCAAAGATCTCGTTTTCCTTTTGCAGCAGCTGCTGGTACAGCTCGGCCGCCTCCTCGGCACTCGACGGCTTTTGCGCTATGAGCTCGGCAATCTGCGCATCGCCGCTCGTAGCACCCTTCGCGTCGCCCTTGGGGGCAGAGCACGCCGCGAGAGTCAGCGCCAGCACGGGCAGCATCAACAGAGCTGCAATTTTTGACAGTTTCATGGTTCCTCCGTTTATATCGAAACTTATATAGGTACCTATTTGTTTTCGCAGGCTTGCGTGGACTGCGCGGGTTTGTCGCCCGTCACACCCAGCCCATAGCGAAAGCTAATAGCATCGACGGGGCACGCGCCCACGCATTTGCCGCAACGAATGCACTCGGCATGGTCGGGCGTACGCGTAACGTCCACGTCCATTTGACACACCTTGGCGCACTTGCCGCACGAGACGCATTTGCACTGGTCAACCTGGATCCCCAGCAAAGACACCTTGTTCATGAGCGCATAAAATGCGCCGAGGGGGCAAATCCATTTGCAGAAGGGGCGATAGAACAGCACGCTCAGCACCGCAACCACAATGAGGATCGCGAGCTTCCAGGAAAAGAGCTTTCCCAGCGCGGAGCGGATTCCCACGTTCATGATGGACAGCGGAATCGCGCCCTCGAGCACACCTTGCGGGCAGATGTACTTGCAAAAGAACGGGTCGCCCATACCCACATCGTTAACCACCAAGACGGGCAGCAGCACCACGGCAAACAGCAGCACGGCATACTTGATGTACGTGAGCGGCTTGAGCTTTTTCGTGGAGAGCTTTTTGCTGGGAATCTTATGCAAAAGCTCTTGTAGCCATCCAAACGGGCACAAAAAGCCGCATACAAAACGTCCCAGCAGCACGCCGATCAGAATGAGCGTTCCGGTGACGTAATACGAGAAGCTAAACTTAGACGAGCCCACCACCGACTGAAACGACCCGATGGGGCACGCACCCGAGGCCGCTGGACACGAGTAGCAGTTGAGGCCCGGCACGCAGACGGCTTTGCCCGCTCCCTGGTAGATGCCGCCCTTGGCAAAGTTAGGCAGGTGAATATTGGTCGCAAGCGTCGCCGCCGCCTGAATCAATCCACGAAATCGCGCTAAAAGATGCGATGCAGTGTTTTTTCTTTTATCCAATTCCGATACACTCCAAGCACAGCCTGATTGCCTTGGCCAGCACGGCATCTGCCTCGCCGCGCATAATTCCAAAGCCAACCATGGCTACCCCAACGATCAGCAAAGCCACCTGCGCCACAGGCTTAATCGCTTTGAACAATCTGACCACTCCTTTCGTTTCGCGACCCATTGGACCATACCGACTATAAAATCCGTGTTAAGCGTGAATGATTATGCAAGGAGAACGTTATGCGCATCTTGGTCATCGAGGACGAGCGGGCGCTGTGCGATGCGATCGCACGCAGCCTGCGCAACTTGGCCTATAGCGTCGACTGCTGCTACGACGGGCAGCAGGCCCTCGATCTGCTCGATGTCGAGACCTTTGATCTTGTCGTGCTCGACCTCAATCTCCCCCATGTCGACGGCATGACCGTGCTCAGGCAACTCAGGACAGCTGATTGTGAGACCAAGGTGCTTGTGCTCTCGGCACGTGGCGAGGTCTCCGACAAGGTAGCGGGGCTCGATGCGGGCGCCAACGACTACCTCACCAAGCCGTTTCATCTTGACGAGCTTGCGGCAAGGATTCGCAGCCTTACCCTCAGACGCTTTACACAAAGCGACGTTGTTCTAACCTGTGGATCGCTGAGCTTTGACACCAAGGCGCGCCTCGCCACAGTGGGCGACGAGATCCTGTCCCTCACGCGCAAGGAGACCGGCATCTTGGAATACCTGATGCTTAACCAGGGGCGGCCGGTGAGCCAGGAGGAGCTCATCGACCACGTATGGGACAGCAGCGTCAACAGCTTTAGCAACGCGACCCGCGTGCACATCTCGTCGCTGCGCAAAAAGCTGCGCGGCGCGTTGGGGCACGACCCCATCCGCAACCGAATCGGCGAAGGCTACGTTATGGAGGATGGCAAATGAAGCGGTTGTCGCTGCAGTGGCGCATCACGTTGATGACGGCACTGCTGATATGTTCGACCTGCGTACTTATGAATTGCCTGGTTGGCTACTCCGGCATGCGCTACATGGACTCGATTGGTGCAGAAGCGTCGGCGCACAGCAAGGTGGAGGCGGCCTCGCCCAGCTCATTTGACCCGACAAACAAAGAGCTCGACGACGCGCTGACCATCGTCGTGAACGACGCCCAAGAATCGTTTGGCGCGACGAGCTGGTATATAACTGCGGCGGTGACGCTGCTCGGCGGCGTGCTGGCCTACTTTGTAAGCGGACATGCGCTGCGGCCGTTGCGCTTCTTTGCGACGCAAGTCGAGAGCGTGCGGCCCGACAACCTCGCCGACACAAAAATCAGCGAGGACGTGCCCTCTGAACTCAGGCGCTGCAGCGCGTCGTTTAACGACATGATTGCCCGCCTTGACGAGGGATTTTCCGCACAAAGACAGTTTACGGGCAATGCGGCGCACGAGCTGCGCACGCCACTTGCGCTCATGCAGGCCCAGGTCGAGCTGTTTTGCGCCGAGCACCCCGACGTCGACGCCGATACAGCGAGCCTGCTCGGGCTGCTGCAGGAGCAGACCGAGCGAATGACGCACATGACAAAGACCCTGCTCGAGATGAGCGAGCTGCGCAGTGTCCCTTGCAACGATGTGATTGACCTAGCGCCGATGATCGAAGAAGTGCTCACGGACCTGGCACCCCTTGCCGAGCAAAAAGACATCACGCTTACAAGTGAGGGCGACGCGCAAACGATCGGCAGCGACACGCTGATCTATCGGTTGCTGTTCAACTTGACCGAAAACGCCATACGCTATAGCGCGCCCAACTCGACCGTGCAAATCAACGCCTGCGCCGAAGGCGACCGCGTGCTGCTACGCGTGCGCGACCAGGGGCCGGGCATTCCCGAGCAATACCAGACGAGCATCTTTCAGCCCTTCTATCGCGTCGACAAATCGCGCAGCAGGGCATACGGCGGCGTGGGGCTGGGGCTTGCGCTGGTCTGGGAGATCGCCGCACTTCACGGCGGCTCCATCGAGGTCGAAAAGAGCTCGGAGCGCGGAACGACCATGCTCGTGACTCTTCCCACTCGCGCACTCGGCTCATTAAAATAACGAACGGGATGGCACGCCGCGTGGCGTACCATCCCGCACATAATATCGAGGATGTGACAAAGGGACTGTCCCTTTGTCACATCTGCTAGTTCTCGTCGCCTACCAGCTGAGTTAGCTTACTCCCACTCGACCGTGCCGACGGGCTTCGGCGTGAGGTCGTAGCACACTCGGCAGATGCCGGGAACCTCGGCGGTGACGCGAGCGGTAATACGCTTGAGCAGCGCCCAGTCGAGCTCGGGCACCTCGGCGGTCATGACGTCAACGGTGTTGATGCAGCGGATGATGCAGGGCCAGTCGTAGGCGCGCTTACCCTCGCGCACGCCGGTGGCGCGGAAGTCGGGCACGACGGCAAAATACTGCCAGATGGTCAGACCTGCCTTGTCGATCTCCTCGCGCACGATGGCGTCGGCTTCGCGCAGCGCCTCAAGACGGTCGCGGGTGATGGCGCCAAGGCAGCGGACGCCCAGGCCAGGACCGGGGAACGGCTGACGCTCAACCATGTTCTCGGGCAGGCCGAGCTCGCGGCCCACGACGCGCACCTCGTCCTTGTACAGCAGCTTGACGGGCTCGCAGAGCTCAAACTGCAGGTCATCGGGCAGGCCGCCCACGTTGTGGTGAGCCTTCACGCCATCCTGGGACTCCAGGATGTCGGGATAGATGGTGCCCTGGGCGAGGAAGCTAACCTCGTCGCCAACCTTGCGGGCCTCCTCCTCGAACACGCGAATGAACTCGGCGCCGATAATCTTACGCTTGGCCTCGGGCTCCTCGACGTCCACGAGCTTATCCAGGAAGCGATCAGTCGCGTCAACATAGACCAGGTTGGCGTCCATCTGGTTCTTGAAGACGTCGACGACCTGCTCGCTCTCGCCCTTGCGCATCAGGCCGTGGTTAACATGCACGCAAATGAGCTGCTTGCCGATGGCCTTGATGAGCAGGGCCGCAACAACCGAACTGTCGACACCACCGGAAAGAGCCAGCAGGACCTTCTTGTCGCCGATCTGCTCGCGGATTGCAGCGACCTGCTCTTCGATGAACGCCTGGGCAAGTTCGGGAGTGGTGATACGCACCATGTCGTCGGGACGCTTGTTGGGATCCATGCAGAGCTCCTTTTCGGTTCGATGGGAATGCGTTACACGTATGCAAACGCACCGTCACATGACCTCATTATATGCAGAACGAGATGCGTTTCCCATCGCTGCGACAGAGCTTTTTACAGGGGTGGTATTTTTTCCTAATGTCGAGGTCAGCTAGGCTTCGGTAGCCACCTTGGGAGCATCGCCAATAGACTCTTCCTTTATACGTTCGGCACAATCGTAGGCGATACCCACAAATTCAAGTCCCGAGCAACAGGAGTACAATTGCTGCTATTGTTGCCAGCTGTTGGGAGATGGAAGATGGACTGCGATGGCTACCCATGCGTTCCCATGCCGTTGATGTGCACTGCCTTTGTGCCGGGGCAGATGGACGCTGCGGTTGCAGGCATTTCCGACCCCGATTCGCGCGCCATTGCCACGGCAGAAGCGCTGTACTTTCGCGGACAGGCCACCCTTGCTGCCAAGACGGCGCGCCCCTATCTTGACGCCACCGATCCCGCACTGCGCTATTCCGCATGCTTTATCTGCGGATACGCCAGTCTGTCGCTCAACCGTATCGCCGACGCCCGCCGGTGCCTTGCGGGCATCCTCGATACGCCAACTGACGAGGAATCGCCCGCCGTCCACGCCACGCATATCCTGTTCGCCTCGGCCGCGAGCGTCCTGCTGCACTTGCCTTCCCCGTATTCTGCCGAAGAGTTTTATCCGCTTGCGGCGCATCTGCCCGAAGGCCTGCGCTTGTTCGCCAGCTACGTGATGGCGCATGCCCTGTACCTGCGCGGCGAATATGGCCGCAGTCTGGGCATGGCGGAAAACGCCCTAATTATGAAACAGGGAAGCTATCCCATCTCGGAACTGTTCCTGCACCTGGCAGCTTCCATGGCATACATGAGTCTCAAAGACGTCGACGCCGCAAAAGCGCATTTTGGCGCCGCTTGGGACATTGCGCGCCCCGACGGCCTCATCGAGCTCATCGGCGAGCACCACGGCCTTTTACAGGGGCTCATCGAGGCGTGCCTAAAAACGCAATACCCTGACGATTTCGCGCGCATCATCGAGATCACGTACCGCTTCAGCTACGGCTGGCGGCGCATCCACAACCCCGATTCGGGCGAGGACGTGGCCGACGATCTAACGACCACGGAATTCACCATGGCCATGCTCGCCTGTCGTGGGTGGACCAACGCCGAAATCGCACGCCATATGGGAGTATCGCCGGGCACCGTCAAAAACCGCCTATCCGGCGTATACGCAAAGCTTGGCATCGGCACACGCGCCGAGCTGGTCGCGCATATGTTGCGTTAGCGACCGGGCTGCCAAGCGCATCGAACGCGTTCCGGAACCCGGCGCTTCGCTCGATCAATTTGGACATTTTGGCCATCGAACGGCACTACCGCCACGAAGCGTCTTCTCGCAAAATTGGATTATTTCCACCGATATTTGCGGGATGGGAGCCCAAGATGCTTGATCGCCGTTCGTTACTTGTTGCTGGAGCGTCCTCGCTGGCGAGCATCATGTTGCCTCGCGTGCCGGGAAGCGAAAATGCCTTCCTGCTGCCGTTCGCGCCCACCGCGGCCTATGCCGACGAAGAAGATCCCTTCAAGGTGCTCGTTCTCTCGCGCACCATGTTTGGTGTAGTCGTGGTCGACGTCGCCAACAAGAATACGCCCATCGCAGGTGCCCAGGTCACGCTCACATCGCGCTATGCCGTAGGCAAGCAGCTCACCGCCACGACCGATGACGAAGGCACGGCCATCTTTGAGGTCGCCCCTCTTTCGGAAGACTACGTGGACGAGGCAACGCTTCTCGACGCGTACGACTTTAACGGCGGCATCTCCATTAGCATGGCGGGCTACCGCGATGTCGAGATTCCCCTTGCGCGTATCCAGGGCGGCACCGCCATAACCGCACCCACACGTCCGCTGTCCGACGGCGAGCCGTACTTCCGCCAGCTCACATTCGACGAATGGGACATCCAGTACGCTGATGCCACGTTCATGGCATTGCCGAAGGACGACGCGGCAAACGACCAACCCGACACGCATGCCTTTATTGTACAGGCACATCTGCCACAGGGTGGACAGGCAACGCTGCACATCAACAAGGTAATGCCCGCCACGGGTAGCTCGCCCGAAACCGTCACGCAGATCGGCCAGATCAAGGCCAGCGCATCAGGCGCGGATAATCTGGCGACGTTCACACTCGAAGACAAGTTTCTCGACGCGGCATCGGGCCTTCTGGAGGAAGGGTGCAAGCTGCGCTTTGTCCTCGACTATCAGGGCAAAACCTACACGCTCTCATCCCCCATGGCCGTTGTCACCGCGCCGGCCGCAAAGGCGGAATCGGGCTCGACCACTATCGTCCCCACTACCATGGACCAAGAGGTCACTCCGTTTGATTTCCCCGCGGCGTTTCCCGGCATCGGCGGCAATAAGTTCACGTACTGGATACCCACATTTCCGATCCTCTTCGATTTCTCGTTTGCTGGATACGTGCTGTTTGGCGGAGGATACAAACCAGCCAGCTATATGAACGATTCGGGCAATCCGGATCCGGAGTACTGGAAGAAGTCACCGCGCGAGTCGGGCGCCAAGCAGGCAAACCGCTACCTCGACGAAATGGAGGGGAAGTGGAATCAGTACAAAAGTATGAGTGCCGGTTCGGGCACCGATCCAAGAAACACCAAGCTCCTTCGCCACCATTGCACGCCGCTGTTCACGATGGATATCGCCACACAGCTGTACGGCTCGCTCGCCTACGATTGGGTGGGCAAAACCTGGGGTGACAACAACGACCCCGCATACGGCAATATTAAGGCCCTCTTCCAGGTAAGAACCGACCTCAATTGGACCGAGCAGTTTACCCTAGGACCGGTGCCGTTTTTCCTAAACGTCAACCCCTGGGTGCTGGCAAAACTGGCGCTCGCCGTGGGCGCCCACACGCACGGCAGCGGCGCGGCGTTTTTCAAGAACATTTCGCTCGACTATTCCAACACGTCGGGCTCGTTCACCATCCAGATCGGACTTGCCGTCACCTTTGGAGCCGGCATTGCAGGCGTCGCTTCGTCCGCTGTGCGTGGCGCCGCATCCCTCACACTGTTCATTGGGTACGAGAAGGCAGATGGACACCAGCTTCCGCGGCTGCGCGTAGGTGCAGACGTCGATGTCGATGTGATACTCCAGTTCGTAATGTTCAAGTGGACCACCAAGGCTTGGTCGGGGTCGTGGCCCACACTCATCGATTCGTGGAATATGTCGGTGAACAATGGCGACCAGTATGTACTCCAGCGCTCTGAGCTGGCATTGGGTGGAAATACGCCTTATACGTTGGATGCCTGCTTCGGCTCGGCCGGCAACGCCGAAGCAGGTGGTGTGCCGCAGTTTATCGCATCGGCCACCATCGTCACCAACGCCGAGCTGCTCGCACGCGCCGAGGTTAAGGCCACTGCCGTAAATGCCGCGCCTGTCGTGCGCGATTGGGATCAAGCGGCCACGCGCATTGAGCTCGAGGCGGATTCAGAAAGCGAAGACACGGGACAGATCGAGCATTTCGTCCATGCACTGGTAGAGAACGACGAAAACGCCGCGCCGATGTATGAGTACACCTACATCGGTCAGTCAACGAACGCCGTTGCGGACCCGAACGCCAATTCTGCCGGCGTGTCGGAGGACGAGCGTGGCGGCATAAAACCCTCGAGCGACAACGTGCTGTTTTCCGGCGTGCTCAGCGAAGCCCACATGAAGCTAACGATGATTGCCGGCGTAGAATGCCTGTTCCGTATCGCCTCGGTGCGCTACGGCGACAATGGCCGCTCGCGCCTGGTGGTGCACACAAAGGCAAACGGCACGTGGTCCGCTCCCACGCCCGTGGACTTTCCCCTTGGGTTTGGCGAGGGCGACGTGGAGCGCGACGGCATATTCGATTACGACTTCGACGTGGTGGAATATACGGACGGAAGAGGAAACCAGGACGCCTACGTGCTGCTGGTCTCGGGCGAGCGCCCCGCCGGCGACAACACCCTTTTCGATACGGCAAGCACAGCCGGCATACTGTCCGTTGTGCGCCTGCGCATAAGTAATGACGAGATCCGCGTTGTGTCGCATACGTCATGGCGCAGCATCTCGCGCGGCCGCCTGCAAGAGGATGGCTACCATTGCCTGCAGTGCCCGCGCATCACGGTAGGCAAGACGCTGATCGACGGACGCCTGTCGGGTGCCTACCTCCACCGCCGCGGAACCACCGCAGAAAAGGCGCTCGGCAGCGAGGCCGAGGTTGCGCTGGAATGCTTTACCCTGTGGTCGGATGATTTGGGCGACAGCCTGACGTTCCGCCAAGTTCTTCGCTTTCCGCAAGCACCGTCGAGTATCGAGCTGAGCGAGCCCGAGAATATCAACGGCAAAATGGTGGTGCCCGTTGCGTACGAGACCGCAGACGGTTGCGGCTGCGCATCGTACGCCGTGATCGGCCAGTCCATTGCGGGCTGGGGCGTTATGCCACCAGACGCCACGGTGCCCCATGCGGTGCCGTGGCCACAACATTCGGGCTTTTTGGCCACCGTCAACGAGCAGCTGCAGCATATTACTTGGACGCGAGGCGCATCGGCATTTGCAACGCAGCCCGTGGGTGCCGCAGGCTGTGGCCCGGCATCGTTTAGCGTAAGCAACAACGGCAGGTGCGCGCTCTATGTAGAGAACACCGATGGCAAGGTGGGGCAAACCTACGACGAAGAAGGCAACCCGGTAGCAGTAATGGGCAAGCACTTCCGCATCTTCGCCAGCACCTTGGCAGGCGATCTGTTCACGGAGCCGTTCGTGATGTGCGAGCTGGACCATCCCGTCGATCAGATAACGACATTTTTGACGTCGGGAGGCATGCTCTCCGCGCTCGCCACGCACATTGTGAGCGCGGAGAAGAGCGAGGCAGAGCTGCACGGCATCGAAGTGCCTCTGGTGGCGTGTGCCACTCCGACGGGCGCGGTCGCTACCTCGGGCGCGGTGGTGCCCGGAGCAGCAGGCGAATCCTTCATGGTCACGGTGCGAAACGACGGCAACACTTTGCTGACTGCCGGCACAATCGATCTGTACCGAGAGGGCTCCAGCCAGCCGTTCTCCAGCGCATCCATCGGATTCGGAGCGAACGCACGCATGGCTTCGATCTACGATCCAGAGCTTGCCGAAGACGCTTCGGCCAACGACATGGCACACGTAAAGTACGCGCTCGAGACGCTGGGCGCACGTTTTGCAACGCACCCGCTGGTTGCCGACAACGGCAACGCCGTGCTGGCACCGGGTTGCACGGCACAGTTCCGCATGAGCTTCGCCATCCCCGAGAGCTGGAGCGACGAAGTGGGCAAACGCGTCACGCTGTATGCGAAGGCGCGTAATCTGGTGGCGCTCGATCCCGTAACGCTCGAGGAGATCCGACCGGGCGCAAACTCGGCGCTGAGTGCCGTTCTGCACGAGTTTCATGTGCCCGACGCGGCATGCGAACGCTCAGAAGTGCAGGTCGGCGTATGCGACAGCGCGGATACGACAGGACTTCACGACGCCCCGATGACAGCAGACGGCGATGGTGGCTCGAGTAGCAGCGGTACTGACGAGGGCGGCGGCTCCGGCGGAAGCAGCTCCGGCAGCGGCAAGGACCACGGCAATAACAAGCGCTCCGGAAAAGCGGGCGCGCTTGCGGGCACGGGCGATGTCAACGCTCCCCTTACGGCAGCCGCTGCAGCACTCGCCGCGGCAGGCGCGGGCCTCATCGCCTACAGCGCCCGCCGCACGGCGCTCGAAAAAGACACCGCCAATGAGGACAATTCGGATAGGCCTCGCTAGCTCCTAGTTACTTTTGTGAGAGGCGCCGACTCGGCTCATCGAACATCAAAATGGGCTGGTTCTGAATACCCAGAGCCAGCCCATTGCGCATTAAATGTCGTCTGAGGAGTCGAGTTCTGCCTCGAGCTTGGCACGGCGTCTTTTCGCCGTGAAAAACGTTGCGCACAGGACAGCAAACGTGGCCGCGAAAATCGTCGCACCGCAGAACACGCCCGTGGCCAGGTTCGCCAACCAAAAGACGCTTTCGAGCGGTACGATCTGCGCCTCAGCGATACAGCGCATTGCGGCAATAACAAGCGCGAACGCTGCGCCGCTAAGACCGCTGACAAGCAGAAAATATCCAACAGGAAGATGCTCGGTTTGCCCAAAACGATTGGTATCGACATAGCCCTTCCGCGTTTGCAGTCCTGCGCAAATCAACATCACGAGAATGAGCCACGAATACATGGCTGCCTCGAACGGCGTTGCAAAGCCATGCGGCATTTCACTGGCGTCGCTGTGAACCCACGCAACCTGTCGAGCTATAAACTGGTAGAAAAAGATCATCAACATGCCAAACGAAAGCAGCACGAAACCAATCTTGCAGATCTTCGCGTTCTCAGCCTCCAGGCGTTCATCCTTTGGGCCGGCATATTCACGCCACGTTTGCACGATTTTCAGATCTTCATATTTCATAGTGGCCTCCTAAAGAGCGTTAGGGTCGGCTTTGGTCTCGTCTTCCCAAAACAGATCGTTCAACGTCACGTGCAGCGCTTTGCAGATTGCCACGCACAGGTTGAGCGTAGGGTTGTAACCGCCTGCTTCGATCAAGCCGATGGTTTGACGTGTAACGCCCACGGCCTGGGCCAAGTCGGCTTGCGAAAGGCCAGCCGCCGCGCGCGCCGCCTTCATGCGGAGGTTCTTTTTGCCCGGCATAAAGTTCCTTTCGTCATATTGGACAAATATCCGTTGCAACATGCCAGAAATATATTGCATCGACTAATTGATGTCTACTATATCTGTCATCGGTATACGGATATAGCAGTTTCGATTCGTCATTCCATCTTGCTCGGGCAGAACCGACTCGGTTTTGTCCGAGCAAGATTGGGCATCCGCAAACTCATCGAATTTCTGAATCGTGTCACCCATAATCGTTCGATTTTGTTTAGTAAAACTAGGTCCCTATTAAATAAAATTCGTTTGTATCCAAATTTGTTTAACAATGCCGCGCTACCACTAAACACTATACCCGTTAATTCGAACGATTGTTCGATGGATTTCGTGTTGGGTGGAATCGCCCAAGGGCTGGGCTATGCTACCTTGACTATCTATATGACTTAAACGCAGCAAAGGAGCACCGAGAGAGCGAGTATGGCAAAAAACACCGCAAACTATGGTAACGACAGTATCCGCCAGCTCAAGGACGAGGAGCGCGTACGCCTGCGCCCCGCCGTCATCTTTGGCTCGGACGGACTCGACGGTTGCGCGCATGCCGCCTTCGAGATCCTGTCCAACGCCGTTGACGAGGCGCGCCAGGGCTACGGCAAGCTCATCACCCTCACCGCCTTTCGCGATGGTTCTATTCAGGTAGAGGACAACGGCCGCGGCTGCCCGCTCGACTGGAACCCCTCCGAGAAGCGCTTTAACTGGGAGCTCGTCTTTTGCGAGCTCTATGCCGGCGGCAAGTACAACAACAACCAGGGCGGCGACTACGACTTCTCGCTGGGCACCAACGGCCTGGGCTCGTGCGCGACCCAGTACGCCTCCGAGTACATGGACGTCACGGTTTGGCGCGACGGCAACAAGTACTCTCTGCACTTTAAGAAAGGCAAGGTCGTCGGCGCCAAAAAGAAGGCACTCGAGATCGAGCCCACAGACGAGGACCGCACCGGTACCACCATCAAGTGGCGCCCCGATCTTGAGGTCTTTACCTCCATCAGCATTCCCCACGATTGGTATCGCGAGACCATGCGCCGCCAGGCCGTGGTCAACGCCAACGTGACCTTCCGTCTGCGTATCGAGGGCGACGATGGCGAGTTTTCCGAAGAGGACTTCTGCTATCCCAAGGGCATCGAGGACTATGTGCTCGAGAAGGTCGGTACCGACTACCTTACCGAGCCCTTCTTTATCGAGGCCGACCGCCGCGGTCGCGACCGCGAGGACCTGCCCGACTACAACGTAAAGATCACCGCATGCATGTGCTTCTCGCGCACCCTCCAGATGCAGGAGTACTACCACAACTCCTCCTGGCTCGAGAACGGTGGCTCGCCGGAGAAAGCGGCTCGTAGCGCTCTGACTAGCGCCATCGATGCCTACATCAAGCAACAGGGCAAGTACAACAAAAACGAGAGCGGCATTAAGTGGCAGGACGTCCAAGACTGTCTGGTGCTGGTGACCAACTGCTTCTCCACCCAGACGTCCTACGAAAACCAGACCAAGAAGGCCATCAACAACCGCTTTATCCAGCAGGCCATGACTGCCTTCTTTAAGGAGCGCCTCTCGACCTACTTGATCGAGAACAAGGACGCCGCCAATAAGATCATGGAGCAGGTGCTCATCAACAAGCGCTCGCGCGAGAATGCCGAAAAGACGCGCCAGAGCATCAAAACCAACCTGCAGCAAAAGACCGATATGGCCAACCGCGTGCAAAAGTTCATCGATTGCCGCTCCAAGGACAAGAGCCGTCGCGAGATCTACATCGTAGAGGGCGACTCGGCAGCAGGCGCCATTCGCACGTCGCGCGATGCCGAGTTCCAGGGCGTTATGCCCGTCCGCGGTAAGATCCTCAACTGCCTAAAGGAAGATTATCCGCGCATCTTTAAGTCCGACATCATCATGGACCTCATGCGCGTGCTGGGCTGCGGTGTGGAGATCAAGGACAAGCGTATCAAGAACCTTGGCGCCTTCGACCTGGACAACCTCAACTGGAACAAGGTCATCATCTGTACGGACGCCGACGTCGACGGTTATCACATCCGCACGCTCGTACTCACCATGCTCTACCGCCTGGTGCCCACGCTTATCGACGAGGGCTACGTGTATATCGCCGAGTCGCCGCTCTACGAGATCAACTGCAAAGAGAAGACCTACTTTGCCTACACCGAGCTCGAGAAGAACGGCATCCTCAAGGAGATCGGCGACCAGAAGTGCTCCATCAACCGTTCCAAGGGTCTTGGTGAGAACGACCCGGACATGATGTGGCTCACCACTATGAACCCCGAGACGCGTCGCCTGATCAAGGTGGAGCCCGAGGACGTCACCAAGATGGAAACCATGTTCAACCTGCTGCTGGGCAACGACGAGGCGGGCCGCAAGCGCTATATCTCCGAGCACGGCAAGGAATACCTGGACCAGCTGGACCTGCAGTAGCAGCAAATCGATAACGACGGCCCATAAGAAGTTCAAGAGGAAATCGTGGCAAAGAAGAAGACGAAGAACCAGCCAAAGAAAAAGCAGGTCAACGCCGAGAACGTCATCGGCCTGCACTCCGAGGTCACCGATCAGCCGATCACGCAGACGCTCGAGGTCAACTACATGCCCTACGCAATGAGCGTCAACGTCTCGCGTGCATTCCCTGAGATTGACGGCTTTAAGCCCTCGCACCGCAAGCTGCTCTACACCATGTACAAGATGGGTCTGCTCAAGGGCGAGCGCCAGAAGAGCGCCAACATCGTGGGCCAGACCATGAAGCTCAACCCGCACGGCGATGCCGCGATCTACGAGACGATGGTGCGCCTGGCCACCGGCAACGAGGCGCTGCTCGCCCCCTTCGTGGAGTCGAAGGGTAACTTTGGCAAGTACTATTCGGGCGACCTGAGCTACGCCGCCTCGCGTTATACCGAAGCCAAGCTCTCCCCCATCAGCGCCGAGATCTTCAAAGACATCGACAAGGACCCGGTCGACTTCGTCGACAGCTACGACGGTGCCATGAAGGAGCCGCGCCTGCTGCCCACCACGTTCCCCAACATCCTCGTCTCGGCCAACAAGGGCATCGGCGTCGCCATGGCGTCCGACATCTGCGGCTTTAACCTCAACGAGGTCTGCACCGCCACCATGCACTACCTGCAGGATCCCGACTGCGACCTGCTCGAGTACATGCCCATGCCCGATTTCTCCACCGGCGGCGAGATCATCTACCGCCGCGAGGAGATGGAAAAGATTATCGAGACCGGCCTTGGCAGCTTCCAAATCCGCTCCCGCTGGCGCTGGATTCCCGAAGAGCGCATCATCGAGGTCTACGAGATCCCCTACACCACCAAGACCGATGTCATCATCGAGCGCATCGTCAAGCTTTCCAAAGAGGGCAAGGTCAAGGAGATCGCCGACATCCGTGACGAGACCGACCTTTCGGGCCTGCGTATCGCCATCGACCTTAAGCGAGGTGTCGACCCCGACAAGCTCATGGCCAAGCTCTATCGCTCGACCACGCTGCAGGATTCGTTCTCGTGCAACTTCAACGTGCTGGTCGATGGCTACCCCCGCGTTATGGGCGTGCGCCAGATCCTGCACGAGTGGGTCAAGTGGCGTATTGAGTCTACGCGCCGCCGCATTAACTTTGACCTGGGCAAAAAGTCCGAGCGCCTGCACCTGCTGCACGGCCTCGAGGCGATCTTGCTCGACATCGACAAGGCAATCGCCATCATCCGCGGCACCAAGCTCGAAGCCGAGGTCGTGCCCAACCTTATGAAGGGTTTCGACATCGACGAGACCCAGGCCGAGTTTG
Organism: Collinsella aerofaciens; assembly: GCF_964283865.1. Taxonomy (GTDB): domain Bacteria; phylum Actinomycetota; class Coriobacteriia; order Coriobacteriales; family Coriobacteriaceae; genus Collinsella. The sequence goes on from NZ_CAXYLS010000003.1 coordinate 51,130, forward strand.
TTGCCGAGCTTAAGCTCCGCAACATCAACGAGGAGTACATCCTCAACCGCACCAAGGACATCGCCAAGCTCGAGGGCGAGATTGCCGAGCTTGAGGAGATCCTCTCGAGCGAGGAGAACATCAAGAAGGTCATCAGCGACGAGCTGGCCGCGGTCAACAAAAAGTACGTGATGCCGCGCCGCACGGGCAGGATCGAGCCCCATGAGGTCATCGAGGTGAGCCTGGAACCCGAGGTCGAGGAGTACCCGGTCACCATCATGCTCTCGCGCGATGGCTACCTTAAGAAGATGACGGACCGCGTGCTCAAGAAGGCGACCACGCTCAAGTACAAGGACGGCGACAAACCCTTTATCGAGTTCCCGTCCTCCAACACCCACGAGCTGCTGGTCTTTACCAACAAGAGCCAGGTGTACAAGTGCAAGGTTGCAGCGTTTGAGGACACCAAGTCGGCCCAGCTGGGCTCGTACCTGCCGACCGATCTTGAGATGGAACCCGACGAGAGCGTCATCTGGGTCATCGACCCCGAGGACTACAAGGCCGACGTGCTGTTCGTCTTTGAGAACGGCCGCGTGGTGCGCGTCGCGCTTTCTGGATACGTCACCAAGACCAACCGCAAGCGCCTCAAGAACGCCATCTACGGCGGCAGCAAGCTGCTGTATGCGCAGGTGCTCAAGGAAGACCGCGACCTCGCGCTGGTCTCGAGCGACTACCGCCTGATGAACTTCAACACGTCGCTGCTCAAGACCAAGACGACCACCAACACGCAGGGCGTCCAGGCTTTCACGGCCAAGAAGGGCCGCTCGGTCACCACCGTCGGCACGACCGAAGAGATTCTTGGCGCCGGCGTCTCGGCCGAGAAGTTCACCGCGCAGAGCCTGCCCTCCGCCGGTGCCCTCATGAAGGAAAACGACATGCCAAGTTTGTTTGACTAAAACAACGGTGGCCAAACCGTCATGGTTTTACAAAGCAGCGGGGCCCGGAGCGCAGCAACATCGCGCTCCGGGCCCCGCTCGCTTCAACGTATATCATATGCCCCACACGGGAATCGCTTGGACATCCTTGGCAATAAGGTATGGATCCGGGGTTTGACAGACAACGTGTCCAAACCCAATTTCATAGCCGGTCAGGCCCTCGAGACAGGAAAAATTCTTTACTGCATCTTTGCCCACCGTGGCCGACATCTTCACCTCGACGGGATGGAGAATATGGCCCTCTTGGATGAGCAAATCAATTTCGCGCTTCTTTTGGTCTCGATAGAACCATACGTCGCGAAGGCTCTTCCCCGCGTTCATAAAGCTCTTCAAAATTTCCGAGACAACGAACGTCTCAAATATATGCCCCGCCGCGGCCCCGTTGCGCAATTGCTCCGGCGTTATCCACCTCGTTAGATGACAAACAAGACCTGTATCCATAAAGAATATTTTAGGGGTCTTGGTCAGACGCTTATCGACATTAGGCCAAAAGGGCTCGACAATCCGAACGATGTTCGACGCCTGCAAAACCGAGAGCCAAGCCTTCACCGTCTTACGGTCGACGTCAACGGTGTTTCCAATATCGGTGGCATTTAACAGTTGCCCCGTTCTCGCTGCGCACGCGACCATAAAGCTGTAGAACTTCGCCTCATCCTTCACGTTTACAAGATCGCGAACATCGCGTTCGAGATATGCGGCAACGTAGTCGGAATAATAGGAGTCCCAATCGATATTTGGGTCTTGCAGTTCGGGCATCGAACCCCTATGGATGATGTTCCAAATATTTCCCGAAGACATCTTAGAGGCCAAGGAAACCTTTTTGGGGATATACGGACGAGGGCCCTGGGAACCACCAACAAGCTCTCGCAAGCTTAAAGAGGGCATCTCCAGAATTCTAATCCTCCCCGCCAAAGATTCGCTCACCCCTTTCATGAGGTGATATGTCTGGGATCCCGTGAGGACGATTCGGCCCTTCTCCTCTGATTGATCGACAACCCACTTCACCGGAGAAAAAAGCTCAGGCACGCGCTGAATCTCATCAATGATGATCGGCAAATCATGAGACTCGAAAAACAGGGCGGCATCCTCTTTTGCAAGAAGATAATCCCGCGGGTTCTCCATCGAAACATAGTCGAATCGGTCGCCTAGATGTTGCTTGAGAACCGTCGTCTTCCCAACTTGGCGCGCTCCGGTCACCAGGACAACTTTTCCCTGTCCCAGCATCGAATCTATCGTCTGTTCAATTTCGCGCTCGATGTACATAGAATCGCCTCCCGTTATGGAGCCTATTATCACGTACAAACGTTAATTGGTCAAAATCGGGAGTGCTACTCCCGATTTTCACTCACAATCTTCTGCCTGATTCTGGATCCAGCAGGGTCTCGGAGATCGCCAAGCGTATGGGCGTCGCCAGCAACTACGCAAGCCAGTACAAGCGCCGCCTCCTCGAGGACGGCGTTATCGGGAAACGTGGACGTGGCCTCGTCGGCTTCGACATCCCCGCGTTCAGGGAATTCTTGAGCGAGAAGGCGTTTTAGTACACCGGAATTGTCCGCTGGGGCATCGACGCATGGCAATCAGCATTCCTCTTGATAAGGACAGCAAGCATTTCCACCAACACCGATTGCCATGCGTTCTTCTTACCCTTAGGCGAGCTTGCGAGCGAGCTCGCGCACCTCTTTCAACTTGGGCGAGGAGGCCATGCTGTCGCGCTCGGTCATGCCGCTAATGGTGACAATGCCCTGGTCCTCCCACTTGCAGTATGCGCAGGTTGACTTGTACATGGCGATCGCCGCGTCATAGACACCCTCGCTGTGACTATCGAGCAAAAGGGCCGTCTTGGTGAACGGGAATCCCGTGGCACCGAAGGCGTACAGGCGGTCGATGGCGGCCTTCTCCTGCGCGGTGATATCAAACCAGTAGATAGGCGAGGCGAAGACGACCATATCTGCGTCTTTCAGCGAGTCGATCACGTCGGCCATGTCATCCTTCTGCACGCAGACGCCCTCATGGGCGAAGCAGTACTGGCATCCCAAGCAGCCGGCGATCTTCTTGCCGGCAACGCGGACGACCTCGACCGTATTGCCGCCCTCACGCGCGGTCTCGGCAAACGCCTCGACCATAGTGTCGGTATTGGCGCCCTTGCGCGGGCTGCCGCTCAACACAACGATATTCATAGGATTCCCTCTCTTTCATGCCGCAGGCGCGCGGCACACATTTCGTTGCAACCAAAACGGATGGAGCTATCCAGTCGTCCGCAGACCACATCTCCCGTTCGCGCTCTCTAGGCACAATCTCATTGCCTGACAACTCCTCAACTGTCTTGATTCTCTCTCCGAGAATTGAACAGCAAATCGTTGGCCGCAAAGTGTCGACTGTGGGAAAATTAACTAGAGCTTTCTCCTGCTCGCGTGAGCGTTCGCGTGTATGAGCCTGGCCGAATCGGGTAGGCGCAATATAGACCCACGGAAACCGGCCTACGAACAAGGAGCGCCTTATGTATGGACAGCATGTTGCACCGCAAACCCATAACAAACGCACTGGCCTGTCTATCCGCAACGTCAAGCTTCATGCAGGCGCCAGAGTCGTCGCCTACGGAGTAAGCATTCTTATGACAGGACAGCTTTTGCTACCCTGCGCAGCACTGGCGACCGAAATGCCCGAACCCGATGTCGCATTACCCATCACCTGCGAAGAAGTCAACGCGGAAGGCAGCCTCACAGCAACCACCGTCGTCGATCATTACTACGATTTGGAGCTACCCCCTGCTTTCGAGTTGGTCCAGAACGAGGCTCTTGTATACGATTTTCCCGACAAACCCGAGGACTTCATCTACGGGCTTAACGACACCGTCCATCTCTTCAAGATCGACACCGATACCGAAAGCCTTATAAAAACCGAGAACCCCAAAGAGGCCAGCGTCTCTATTGCCCTGACCATGATCGACAATCACGTTAGAGCAACCGTAGTCTTTACAGGCAGTTACGCCGACGACCAAATCCCTTACAGGCTGGACCTCAACAGCTCAACCTACCTTGGCGCACACGTTGACCGTGACTTCGACAGCGGGCAGGGGATTATGCACGAAACGCGGCACGATTACTACATCCGTTACGTCTTCGACAGTGACGTGCACTTGTTTGCAACCGATACGAGCGGTTCCAAACCCGAACCGGAAACCAAGCCCGAGCCCACACCGCAGCCCAATGCAAAAAAGCCCACGGCAAATCCCGTTTCCACCAAGGCAGTAGCGGCAGTTAAACCAGCCGGGGCCACCCTACCCGCGACGGGCGACAACGGTGCGATGGCAGCCGCCCTGAGTGTTGCCGGTGCTGTAGTTGCGGCAGTTGGCATTTCTGCAACAAGGCGTCGCAACCGCTAGCCAGCATTTCGTACCCCGCAGACAAAGCTCTATCCCCGCTCCGATGAGCTTTACTCACCGAGAAGTTTCTTCCCCACGGAAATGAGCTTTTTCCAACGGTCGCCTTCAGGCCATCAACGCCCCGCGAAACCGACGAAACAGACTGTGCCGAACCGCCATCGAGCTCTGCCCCATCGCAAACAGCGTCGACGGCGTTTTCTGGCAACATTTTTGGTCGCCATAGCTCCGATTCGGCAGGGCCCAGCCTCCGCTCGATCTCGAGCAAGACTTGTAAGGAGTCCACAGTCAAGATCAACTACGGAAATCGTGACGAGCCGATACCGCTCGCATGCCCCCTTCGGAATAGGCGCTGAGCAGCTCCTGGGCGTGGGCGAACTCGGGCCCTCGCCTCCAACCGAGCAGGCGGTTGACCGCGAGATTTCCCTGAACGTTGTGAACAAAGAGCAGTACCGCAAGGTATCCGACTGGTTCGATGCGCACGCGCATCAGAAGATTCTTTTCCTTGAACTGGGCGTGGAATTGCGCAACGGCGTCATAAAGCGCATGCTCGCTCAGATCGCAAACGCCTGCGAACACATCACGTACACCGCGTTCAACTACAGCCAGGCCATGGCGCCCGATACTTCGTGCGAGACGATTCTCGTTGATGGCGATATGGCCCCGGCCTTCGCGCGAGAACCTCGAGCGACACGAGCGCTTTGTGCGCGAGCACAGCAATGACCGCGTGCTGTTGCTGGAGCTCGGCGTGGGCGAGATGACCCCGAGCATCATCACGCTCCCGTTCTGGAGCATGACCGCAAAGCTGCCGGATGCGCACCTGTTGAGCGTCAACATCACAGGCGACTCCGCTCCATTGCAGCTCGGGAACAAGGCAGAGGCGATTCAGGCCGATTTGAGCACGCTGCTCTCAGCGGCACGGAAAGGCGACGAGCAGCGCGGCGAGGCTTAAACCTCCCTGCTAGCCGCTTTAAGATATCCTTCGTCGCCCACGGGCTCCAGCCACTCGTTGGAGGTCTCCTCGCCCGGAACCTCCAGCGCCAGATGGGAGAACCAGCTGTCGGGCGCGGCGCCGTGCCAGTGCTTCACCCCCGGGGCGATGTTGACCACGTCGCCGGGGCGCAGCTCCTGTGCCGGCTTGCCCCACTCCTGGTAAAACCCTCGACCAGCCACGCAGACGAGGATCTGTCCGCCACCGCTTTTGGCGTGATGGATATGCCAGTTGTTGCGGCAGCCAGGCTCAAACGTCACGTTGTAGACGCCAACCTGCTCGGTGGAAAGGGGCGCGAGGTAGCTTTGACCGATAAAGAACTTCGCGAAGGCGTCGTTGGGGGCACCGATGGGGAAAACCATCTCGTTTTGGTGCTGAGCCTTTGCGTCGGCGGCATCGTCGTCCACCCAGACCTCCTTCGCCATGCGGAAGGCCGCCCATGCCTTGGGCCAACCCGCGTAAAACGCCGCGTGCGTAAGGATCTCCGCTATCTCCGCCCTGGTCACGCCGTTGTTCTTTGCGGACATCAGATGGTATTGGAACGAAGAGTCCGTCAGCCCCTGCGCCATCAGGGCCACAACCGTCACCACACTGCGGTCTCGAAGGGAAAGCCCGTCTTCCCGGCTCCACACCTCGCCGAACAGCACATCGTCGTTGAGCTGTGCGAATTTGGGGGCAAAGTCCCCCAGGGCATCTCTGCCCGCTGTCTGTTTAATTGCCATGATCGATTTCCTCCTGTCGATGGTTTTGAGTACAAAACTGCTTCCGCGCTGCTAAGCCGCGCCTAGACTCCCATGCCCATTCGTTACGCCTGCTCCAGATCAGAATGCCCCGTGATTTCGCCCACACCGTTCACGCCGCCGGCGAAAACCGTTCCGGCAAGCGTGCGCCTTTGGCGAAAGCATCCGCCAACATCTCGGAATTGCCATTCTTTCGAGGGCTTGAAGAGACTATCAAAACCGTTTTGCTCATTACGGAATACCCCTTGCACTCCTTATATATATTGACGAAAATAAAGGTAATATCTAAACCTAACTTTAGGTCAAGGAGTCAATTCGAAATTCGTCCGGAGGGACCATGTACACAATCGGACAGGTAGCGGAGATGTTCGGTCTGCCCGTTTCCACACTGCGGTATTACGACAAACAGGGATTGTTTCCGGAATTGGAGCGGACGTCCGGCATTCGCCGATTCGGCGATACGGAACTCGAGGCGCTTCGGGTCATCGAATGCCTAAAGAAGGCAGGGATGGAAATCAAGGACATCCGGCTGTTCATGAAATGGTGCACAGAGGGCCCATCAACGTACCCCCAGCGCAAGGCCATGTTCGAAGAGCGGAAGGCCCACATGGAATCGGAGATCGCGAAGATGAACCGTGCACTGGACATGCTGAAGTTCAAATGCTGGTACTACGAGCAGGCAATCCAAGATGGCAACGAGGATAGAGTGAAGGCGCTGATTCCCGACAATTTGCCAGAAGAAATCAAAGATACCTACGATAACGCCCACGCTCAATAATACCACCCGATGCTCAAGGGGCTTTGGCAAGGGGCTCTTTCCGAGCAGAACGAAAAAGAAAGCCTCCGAGCCAGAGGGTCCAGAGGCTGTTATTCCCGTTATTTCGCTGGTGGCTTTGCTCTGTGGCGACGCCGAAACAGCATCAGGCGGTACTCGACAGCACCAGAACGCGAGTTTAGAAGCCAGTTCCCGCTATTCCCACTCAGCGACTAATCCAGTCCGAGTGTTGTCGATGCGTGTCGCATCATGCCGCCCAAGGGCTGATTCGTGCACATTTTGGGCGAATCAGGCCCTTGATTCGCGATTTAGGGAATGACTCAATTGATTCGCAAAACCGCAGGTCGCTCCTTTAATGACTCCCTGGTTTCCGCCGGGGTTCGTAGCGGGTGGCGTAACAAGGGGTGATTCAAAGGGTCGGAGAGATGCCCATAGCGCAATCGTCAGGTATTGGCGCGGTGAGGGACTTCTCGCCTCCATCAGTCCAAATCGTCAAGCTCCGAAAGACGTCGAGCTAGAGAAAAGGACCTATTTCCCGTCATGGATTGGGTTTACCTGCATGACTAGAGCCCTGGTGTAATTGGCTGGATCACCGTTCCGGGAACCGGTATCGACCTACCTGTCCGCCAAGCTCCTTCTTCAGCTTCAGCCTAGTATCTGACTCGCGCCGTTATAAGCGAAAACCGAAGAGATACGTCTTAGCCAAGAAAATAAGGTTAGCCTTATCTTACTTCATGATTCGTGTGTTATAGTTAGATAGCTCTAACTGTTTGGGGGCGACAGCCATGCATGAACGCAAGGGTTTCTGGGACAAGAATGCCAGTCGGTACGACCGTTTCATGCGAAACGACCGGGCGGCGTATGAGAAGATGTATGGGCTGATCCGGCCGGTAGTGGAAGCAAAAACCGTACTGGAGGTTGCCACCGGCACGGGGCTTATCGCAAAGAGCATCGTGAATGCGGCGGCGCACATCGAGGCTACGGACGCTTCTGCAAAGATGATCCTTGAAGCGAAACGGGGCAATCAATCCGCAAAACTGCACTTTTCCGTACAAGATATGTTCCGCCTGCCCTATGCGCAGAAGTCCTTCGAAGTGGTGATCGCGTCCAACGCGCTTCACATAGTGCCGCATCCAGAAAAGGCCTTGCAAGAAATCAGGCGGGTGCTGAAGGACGACGGCGTGCTCATCGCGCCAACCTTCACCCACGCGGGGAACTCGGTTTCCGGCAAGGTAAAAGCCTTTTTCATGAGTATGGCGGGATTCCCCCTCCACAGCAGGTGGACAAGCGAGGAATACCTGCGTTTCCTGCGTCAAAACGGCTGGGCGGTGCAGAAAAGCGCGGTGCTGAAGGCCTCGTTCCCGTTGACTTATGCGGAATGCACAAAATCGGAGGGGCCAGATGTCGTTCTTTGAAAACACCCGCAAGCCCGTGGGCCTCGGCGGAAAACTTATGGTTGCCATGATGAATCTGGGCCACAGCCCTGTGGCGCGATGGGGACTTCGATTTCTACGACTTGCGCCAAACGCCAAGGTGCTGGATTGCGGCTGCGGCGGCGGGGCGAACATAAAACGGCTGCTGAAAAAATGCCCGCATGGCGTCGTCAAGGGCATCGACTATTCGCCCGTCAGCGTGGAGAAGGCTCGAAAGCTCAACCGAACTGCAATTCAAGAGGGGCGTTGCGCTGTTCTGCAAGGCAGTGTGGCGGATATGGCGTTTGAGGATAGCTGTTTCGACGCTGCCACGGCCTTTGAGACCGTCTATTTTTGGCCTGATTTGCCCCGATGCTTCCGTGAGGTCTGGCGGACGCTGAAGCCAGGCGGGACAATTCTTATCTGCAACGAGAGCAATGGCGATACGGACAAGGACGAGAGGTGGACGCAGATCATCGGCGGCATGACCATCTACAAGGACATTGAATTAAAGGCATGTCTGGAGCAGGCGGGTTTTCACGAGGTGCAGATACACAAAAAGAAAAAGTGGCTCTGCGTCACGGCGCGGAAGTAGGGGCATCAAGCACGGGTATTTTTGCATCCATCCTGCACATGGCGATAGGCATGACGGTCATAGCGGCTATGCTGGCGGCAATTATGACAGTTTTTATTCACTGAGGAAGAAACCTATGAAATGTAAAATTGAGAAAAACACCGTGCAGGAGACGCTGATCCTCCCGCTGTATTCCCGGAAGCTGTGTACGGAGTTGTACCCGAACCTTTACAGGGATGAAACAGCGGTTCGTCTGCTCGACCAGATCGACTACGACTTTTCAGAGGCAGAGAAAAACTCCCGCAGCCTGATGCAGCGCTTTGGTGCGCTGGAGGTGGCCATGCGGCAGAGTGATCTTGCTTTCGAGGTGCGGGATTACCTGAAAGGCCACCCCAATGCGGCGGTGGTCAATCTAGGCTGTGGGCTGGACAACACCGGCAGAACCTGCGACAACGGTAGATGCAAGATCTACAATCTGGACTTCCCGGATGTGATTGCCTTGCGGCAGCAGCTACTGCCCGCCGGGGATCGAGAACAAAATATCCCCTGCGACCTGAAAGACACCACATGGTTTGGCAAAATCGATGCCTCCCGCGGGGCGGTGTTCTTTGCCTCCGGGGTGTTCTATTACTTTCTGACCCAGCAGGTCCGGGAACTGGTGCGGGGGATGGCGGACGCTTTCCCCGGCAGTGTGCTGGTCTTTGATGCTGCCAATCGGACGGCGGTAAAGATGATCACAAAAACATGGCTTAAGACTGCAAAAATCAAAGATGTGGGGGCATATTTTGCGGTTTCGGATGCCGCCAAGGAAATCGGCACGTGGGACAGCCGTCTGCAGGTCACAAGTCGCGGCTATATGCTGGGCTACAACGATTTGAGAGACCCTTCTGTCAGCGGCTTTTTCCGGTTTCTCGCAAGGGTCGGTGACAACGGGATGAAAATGCAAATCGTGAAAATAAGATTTTGAGAGGCAAAAACGAAGCGCATTCACTTTGACGTCGAAGAAGACGGCTTTTACGGCGCATATTGGGCGTGCAAGAACACGCATACAGCAGCGGGCACGGATTCAATTGAAACCGTGCCCGCTATCTGATACTATATTATTATATAGAACGTCTGTTCTATTCCCACTCAATCGTCGCGGGCGGCTTGGACGTGATGTCGTAGCACACGCGGTTGGCGCCGGGGACCTCGGCAACGATACGGCCGGAGATGCGGGCCAGCACGTCGTAGGGCAGCTTGGCCCAGTCGGCGGTCATGGCGTCGCTGGACTCGACGGCGCGCAGGATGATCGGGCGCTGATAGGTGCGCTCGTCGCCCATAACGCCGACGGACTTAATGTCGGGCAGGACCGCGAAATACTGCCAGCAGCTGTGCTCGGAGTTGCGCTCGCCGGTCTGCTCAAACAGACGCTGGTTGTAGGCGTCGAGCTCCTCGCGCACGATAGCGTCGGCATTCTTGAGGATCTCGAGCTTCTCCTTATCGACCGCGCCGATGATGCGGATGGCCAGACCCGGACCCGGGAAAGGCTGGCGGAACACGATGTGACCCGGCAGGCCCAGCGCCAGACCAAGCGCGCGGACCTCGTCCTTAAAGAAGTGGTCAAGCGGCTCAATGAGGTCGAAGTGCACGCCCTCGGGGAACGGGATCAGGTTGTGGTGGCTCTTGATGGTGGCCGTCTTGCCACCCGTCTTGCGAGCGCCGGACTCGATGATGTCGGGGTAGATGGTGCCCTGAGCCAGGTACTTGACTGGCTTGCCATCGGTCTCGAGCTGCTGCGCCACGGCGAAGAACTCTTTCCAGAACTGCGTACCGATGATGCGGCGCTTCTCCTCGGGCTCGGTCACACCGGCCAGAAGCTCGGCATAACGGTCCTCGGCGTGGACGTGGATAAAGTCGACGTCAAACTGCTTGGTGAAGACCTCCTCCACCTGCTCAGGCTCGCCCTTGCGCAGCAGGCCGTGGTTGATGAACACGCAGGTCATCTGCTTGCCCACGGCGCGAGCGCCCAGCGCAGCCACGACGGAGGAGTCGACGCCACCGGACAGGGCCAGAATCACGCGGTCGTCGCCGACCTTCTCGCGGAACTCGGCCGTCATGGTCTCGACCAGGTTCTCCATGCTCCAGTTGGGCTCCAGGCCGCAGATCTCAAACAGGAAATTGCTCAGCAGCTGCTGACCGTACTCGGAGTGCTTGACCTCGGGGTGGAACTGCGTGGTGAAAATCTTGCGCTCGACGCACTCCATGGCAGCAACCGGGCACACGTCGGTGCTGGCGGTAACGGTAAAGCCCTCGGGCACCTCGGAAACGGCGTCGCGATGGCTCATCCACACGGTCTGCTCCATGGGCGTGGAGTTAAAGAGCTTGGCGCCGGCCGTGCGCGTGATGGTGGCGCGGCCGTACTCGCCCACCTCGGAGTGACCGACCTTGCCTCCGAGCGTCACGGCCGTGATCTGATGGCCGTAGCAGAAGCCCAGGACGGGAAGGCCCAGGTCAAAGATGGCAGGATCGATGGACGGAGCGTCCTCGGCGTACACGGAAGCCGGACCGCCGGAAAGGATGAGCGCAGAGGCGTTCATCTCGCGAATCTCGTCGGCCGAGATGTCGCAGGGGACAATCTCGGAATACACGTTGAGGTCGCGGACGCGACGGGCAATGAGCTGACCGTACTGCGCACCAAAGTCGAGTACGAGGACCTTTGCGGAAGCCTTTTGATCCATGGTTCCCCCTCTTGTTGGCGGGGAGCCGGTGCCCACCCGCGCGAATAAACGAGAATAACTTTCATAGTGTACACGTTATATGGGGTTTCTCGTCCCTCGCAGCCATCAGCGCACGGCAAACGCACGACCTGGGCCCCTATTTGACGGCAATTGAAGTGTTACCAGACGTTACAGATGATGTAATACGTTTGAACATTGAACGCTCTGTGCCACAATACTGCCGAACGACTCCGCCTCTGCGGCGGCAAATACGATAGGAATACCAGCATGAAGCGCATCCTTCTCATCGCCACGGGCGGCACCATCGCATCGACCGAGGACGGCAACGGCCTCTCCCCCGCCCTGACCGGTGAGGAGCTCGCCCAGAGCGTCCCCGAGATCTCGGGCCTCTGCGAGCTCGACGTGGTGCAGCCCATGAACATCGACAGCACCAATATGCGCCCGAGCGACTGGATGCGTATCCGCGATGTCATCGTCGAGGGTTATGCCGATCACGACGGCTTCGTGATTCTGCACGGCACCGACACCATGAGCTACACCGCGGCAGCACTTTCCTATCTGATTCAGGACAGCCCCAAGCCCATCGTACTCACCGGCTCGCAAAAGCCCATGGGCAACCCTTTTACTGATGCCAAACTCAACCTGTACCAGAGCCTGCTCTATGCGCTCGACGAGCACTCGCACGATGTGTCGATTGTGTTTGGTGGCGTCGCCATTGCCGGCACGCGCGCCCGCAAGCAGCGCACCATGAGCTTTAACGCGTTCATTAGCGTCAACTATCCGCCCATTGCCTACATCCGCAACGACCGCATCGTGCGCAACGGGCTTCACGGCACGCATCAGGGCGAAAACCCGGTGCGTTTCTACGACAGCATCGACCCGCGCGTATTTGTACTCAAGCTTACGCCCGGCGTGAACCCGGGTATCCTGTACGCCCTAGCCGATAGCTACGACGCCGTGATTCTGGAGACCTTTGGCATTGGCGGTATCCCCGAGTTTGGTGAGTCGGGCGAGTCGTTCCAGGAGGCGATTTTCCGCTGGGTCGATTCGGGCCGCACCGTCGTTATGACCACGCAGGTCCCCGAAGAGGGCCTCGATCTGGGCGTTTATGAGGTCGGCCGCGCTTACGCCGATCATCCGGGCATTCTGCGCGGCGATGACATGACCACCGAGACGCTCGTGGCCAAGACCATGTGGGCACTCGGCCAGTCACGCGATGCCGCCGAAATCCAGCGCCTGTTCTACAGCCAAGTCAACCACGACCGTATCCCGATGGCGTAATTCAGTTGTCGACGGGTATCCCCTATTCGATACCCTCGAGAAGTTCTGACACCGTCATGCCGAGTGCGGGCGCGATCTTAAATAGAACCTTGAGCGTGAAATTTGCCGTCCCATCTTCAATTCGGTCGAGGTAGGGTCGGCTGATTCCTGTCGCCACACAAAAATCAACCTTGGAGATACCAAGGTCCCTGCGTGTCTCTTCGACCCGCCTGCCAAGAATCTGTTTCGCACGTTCGTCCATGCAGCCGAGTTTGAAATGGAGCCGAACATAAACGTAAACTATAGTTTACGTTTTGCCGAATACACAGGAGTTTTCTATGTCGGGTTCTTCGGTCCGCATGTACCGAGCCACGCTTCGCACAAACAGCGCGCCGCCCAAGCTCGTCGTCGTTGAAGCTGAATGTCTTTCGCCCGATGAGCGCACAGCATTTGCATTGCTATCAAGTCGCGTCTCCGCCGTTCTGGTCCCTTGCCCGGCGCAAGGTGAACTTGCCATCCAATGCCAGGCGCACAGTTGCTCGCTCAATCAGGCTGCCGTAATCGCAACCAGCCAACGCGGCCTGCCGCTCCTTTTAGAAGCCGGTATCGCACTCGCCCTTCGCGGCGCCGGATACGAAAACGAGACCGCCGCCGATATGGTCTTTAAACCACGATCGAGCGGCGGCCTCGCAGCAGCCATTGAATATGCGTGCAGGCTCGTTGCCTAAAAGGACAGGCTAGAAACCAAAGCCAAAGCCTGTTCCGGTAATCGCCGAGTACATAAAGTAAACGTTAATCACGTTGAGGAACACACCCGTGATGCAGCCGTTTCGCAGGTAGCGCTCGCACACGATGCGCGCCATGGCGGCGGAGCCATCATTGTTTTTAGCCTGGCGTCCTGCCGTAAAGTACGTCGCCACGCTCAGCAGCAGGTTGAGCACCGGCAGTGCCAGCAGCTCGTAGCTCTTGCCCCAGCGCATAACCTCGCCAGCGGCATTAAACTTCGTTGCCACCTCGGAACCAATGTTGGGGATAACAAATGCCGCGACCGCCAGCGGAAGCACCGCAAGCACCAACAGCGCGATACCCATGTAGCCAGCTTTTTTGCCGTATTTAAACATGCACGTCGTCCTTACACGTTAAAGCGGAAGTGCACGACGTCGCCATCGGCCATGACATAGTCCTTGCCCTCGATGCGCAGCTTGCCAGCGGCCTTGGCGCCCTGCTCGCCGCCGAGCTCGATGTAGTCGTCATAGCCAATGACCTCGGCCTTAATAAAGCCGCGTTCAAAGTCGGTGTGAATGACGCCGGCGGCCTGCGGGGCGGTCGCGCCCTGACGCACCGTCCAGGCCTTGACCTCCATCTCGCCAGCCGTAAAGAACGACTGCAGGCCGAGCAGCTTATAAGCCGCCTGCGCGAGCACGTCCAGACCGGGCTGCTCCAGGCCCAAGCTCTCCAGGTAGTCGGCCGCATCCTCGGGATCGAGCTCGGAAAGCTCGGCCTCGATCTTGGCGCAGATCGGCAGCGGCTTGACGCCATCGATGGGCGCCAGGTCCTCGTTGAGCATGTCCTCGTCTACGTTGGCCACATACAGGATGGGCTTCATGGTGAGCAGGAACAGGCCCTTGGCAGCGGCGCGCTCCTCGTCGGTCATCTCCATGGACGCGGCGCGCTTACCCTCGTTGAGCCAGGCGAGCAGGCGCTTGGCGACCTCAAACTTGGGCATGAGCTCCTTGTCGCGCTTGGCCTCCTTCTCGAGCTTAGGCAGCTGCTTCTCGAGCGTGCCCATGTCGGCCAGGATAAGCTCGGTCATGATGGTGTCGGCGTCACCGGCGGGGTCGACGAACTCGCCCGTGCGGCCCACCTCGCGCATAACGTTGGGGTCCTTAAAGTAGCGCACGACCTCGCAGATGGCGTCGGTCTCGCGAATGTTGGCCAGGAACTGGTTGCCCAGACCCTCGCCCTCGTTAGCGCCCTTCACCAGACCTGCGATGTCGACGAACTCGACCGTAGCCGGCACAATACGACCCGGGTTGACGATGTCGGCGAGCTTTTGCAAGCGGCTATCGGGCACGTCGACGATACCCACGTTGGGGTCGATCGTGGCGAACGGGTAATTGGCGGCAAGGCCGGTCTTTTTGGTAAGCGCGGTGAACAGCGTCGACTTGCCTACGTTGGGCAGGCCCACGATACCGATGGAAAGGGACACGACAGCTCCTTTTGGTACAAGCATTTCAAACTGCATAAGTATAGCGCCGCCGCAGCATCCGGGCGAATCCGGACACCGCGACGGCGCAAATGAAGCAGAGATGTGTGAGAGTTCGAGACAGCAGTCCTTACTTAAGCTCGGGCCAGAAATCCTTGTTGGCCTCGATGAGCTCGTCCAGGATCTGCTTGGCAACGCTCGCCGAAGGAATGGTCTTGGAGAGCGTGAGCGCCTGCCAGAGCTTCTGGTAGCTGCCCTCGACCCAAGCCTGGACAACGAGCTTCTCGACGGAAACCTGCTGCTCCATCAGGCCCTTCTGGAACTGCGGAATCGGGCCCTGGCAGATCTTCTCAAAGCCGTTGGAACCGACGATGCAAGGCACCTCGACCATGGCCGTCGGGTCGAAGTTGGGCACAGCGCCATCGTTGGGGACGATCAGCAGAAAGCGCTCGAGCGTATTCTCGGCCAGTGCGCAGGCAAGGTCGACGATGTAGTTGGCATGTACATCTGGCTCAAAGCCGCCATCTTTGGCCGTACCCTTGGCAATGATGTCGCGGCAAGCGCCAAAGACCTTCTTCTCGCGGCCGTCCATAACCTCATTGGCGCGAGTGTAGTTGGGGTCGGACGTCTCGACGACATAGTCCGGGTACAGGTAATACTTGAGGTAGGTATTGGGAATCGTCTCGGGATCTACAGCATAGACATCCTTGGCCTTGCCGAAGGTGTGAATCCAGCTCTCCTCGACATGTTGCTCCTTACCGGCCTCGTGCTCGATGCCGTCCAAGTAGCCGTTCTTAGCCATGTGCTCCTTAATCTGCGGCATGAGGTCGTTGCCCTCCTTGTCGTAGATTTTGCTCCACCAACCAAAGTGGTTGAGGCCGTAATAGCTATACTGCAGCTCGCGACGATCCTTGATGCCGCACATACGGCTCATCTTATCCATGAGGTCGATCGGCATGTCGCAGATGTTGATGATGCGGCTGTTGGGGCGCAGCACGCGGCAGGCCTCGGCGACGATGGCCGCGGGGTTGGAGTAGTTGAGCATCCAGGCGTTGGGGCTGTACTTCTCCATGTAGTCGAGAATCTCGATGACACCACCGATGGAGCGCATGCCGTAGGCGATACCGCCGGCACCGCAGGTCTCTTGGCCAACGCAGCCGTACTTGAGAGGAATCTTCTCGTCGAGCTCACGCATGGCGTACAGGCCGACGCGGATGTGAGCAAGGACGAAGTCGGTCCCGGTGAATGCGGTCTCGGGGTCGGTGGTGTAGTTGAACTCAACCTCGGGGGCGTTCTCGTGGAAGTAGATCTCGCAGGCCTTTGCCACGGTCTCCTGGCGCTCGGCGTTGTTGTCGTAGAAGGTCACCTTGTTGACCGGGAAGCGGTCGCGCTCCTCAAGCAGCATCAGAGCGATGCCCGGAGTGAAGGTAGAGCCACCGCCGGCAATGGTCACGGCATAGTTTTTCTTGGACATAATGTCCTCCTCATTCTGGCCGCTTGCTCAATCCATCCCCGCACGCGGCCTGTACGGTTTGGAATTGTTACCTAGAAGTGGGGTTTTATCTCTAGAATCGGCCTTGCGGTGCATACCGGCTCTGCAAGGCCGATTGTTTCGATGGACGATGGTTTACAGAAGACTCTCGAATTTCTCGCGAACCTGCGGGACAGCAAGGCCGATGATGACCTGGATTGACTGGCCTTGGACCACCAAGCCATGCGTACCGATCGCCTTGAAGGAAGCCTCGGGTGCAACGGCGCCCTTATCCTTGACGTTAACGCGCAGACGGGTGGCGCAGTTAGTTACATCGATGATGTTATCCGTGCCACCGAGTAGATCGAGGATGTTCTCGGCAAGCACCAAGCGCTCATCATCTTTACTCTGGGCGACCGATTTGCTAGCAGCAGCACCGCCCTGCTTTTGCTTGTAGTCGGCCTTGGACTTGAGCTCGACCTCAACATCATCATCCTCGCGACCGGGGGTCTTAAAGTCGAACTTGACGATCAGGAAACGGAAGACCACGACCCAAAGAGCAGTAAAGCACAGACCGACAAGGATGGAGATGGCGTACTGCAGACCGTGTGCGGCCCAAAGGGGCAGCCAGTCCCACGAGAGCATCGAGATGATGCCGCCGTCGAAGATGCCCACGACACCAAGGAGGTTTTGAGCCATGCAGCCGAGCGCTCCGAGCACGCAGTGGACGACGAACAGGCCGGGCGCGATGAACAGGAAGGTGAAGTCAAGCGGCTCGGTGATACCGCAAAGCATAGCGGTAAGGGTGACCGGGATCAGCAGAGCCTTGACGCGCTGCTTGCGCTCGGGTTTGGCGGTCATATAAAACGCAATGGCGACGCCAAGCGAGCCGAAGACCTTAGTCCAACCAGGGCAGGTATAGGCAGCCCAGGGTGCGGCATCCTTAAGAGCAATGCTCGGATCGGCAGCCAGTTGGGGCAGGATGTTGGCCCAAGCAGCAAAGATGCCGCCGTTGACCGCCGCGTTGTCGTAATAGAACGGCGTATAGATAAAGTGGTGCAGGCCTGTAGGGATCAGCACGCGCTCGAAGAAAGCAAAGACACCCACGCCAAACGTACCGGCGGAAAGGATGAATCCCTGGAAGGCGGAGATAGCAGCCTGAACATGCGGCCACACCAGGCAGGCGATAAGAGCGACCGGAACCATAACGAAGAAACCGATCATATAGATGAACACGGAGCCCGAGAACACGCCCAGCCACTCAGGAAGTTCGGTGTCGAAGTACTTGTTGTGAAGCATCGTGGCGATACCTGAAATGATAAGCGCGCCCATGATGCCCATATCAAGCGTTTTGATGCTTGCGATAGTGGCAAGACCAGTACCGCTGCCCGCCTCGACAGAGTAGTCGACCCCAAAGACAGGGCCCCACTGCCCCAAGATTGTGCTTACAAAGTAGTTGAAGGTAAGGTAGATGGCCAAAGCCTCCATGCAGCAGCGAGCGTTCTGCTTGTTCGCGAGCGAGATTGGCAACGCTACGCAAAACAGCAACGGCATCTGGTTAAAGAGCGTCCAACCACCCTGGAGCAGCACATTCCAGCAATCAAACCAAAGATGACCCGCTGTGGCCATCTCGCCAAAGATCGCCTCGGTGGTAAACAACGTACCCAGGCCGACGACGATTCCGGAAAATGCGAAAAGAATTGCAGGCGTGTACATTGCACCGCCGAAACGTTGTATCTTTTGCATCATGACGGGGAATCCCCCTCTCTTCATTCGGAGCGGCTGCGGTTTTGGCTTCACTCGAGACCGCAGACGCGCCGTTTGCGTGTACCTCGTGCAATAGGACGGGTGGGCCCGCTTCCCTGACTTCTTGCGCTTCCATTTTTATCATATCACTTATCTAGACAAGTTAATACGGTTTCCATGTTCGGTCAGCGGTCGATAATTGACGGTGAACGGTTTATTTCAAAGGTTTTGCCTGTTATTGCCTGTTTGTCTAAAACTTCTTAAACAAAATATTTATCAACTTGTCTAGATAGGCTTGTATAAGGATGTTTGCATACCTATACTTCATTACAACATTCACCGCCACGTTAAGGAGTCACCATGAAAAGCGCGGTCTTCTATGGAAAGCACGATCTCAGGGTCGAGGATTCGACAAAACCGGCCGTGGGCAAGCGTGACGTTCTGATCAACGTCAAAGCTTGCGGCGTCTGCGGCACCGACGTGCATATCTATGAAGGCGACAAGGGCGCAGCCGACGTTACCCCGCCCACAATCCTTGGTCATGAGTTCGCTGGCGTTATCGAGGCCGTGGGCTGCGATGTCACCGGCTTTAAGCCGGGCGATCGCGTGTGCATCGACCCAAACCATCCCTGCGGCTGCTGCGAACCCTGCCGTGACGGAATCAACCACTACTGCGAGCATATGACCGGCTACGGCACCACCGTTAACGGCGGCTTTGCGGAGTACTGCTCCGTCGATATGCAGCAAGTCTACAAACTGGGGGATCACACCAGCTTTGAGCAGGGCGCCATGACCGAGCCCGTGGCGTGCTGCCTGCACGGCATCGATATGTGCAACATCAAGCCCGGCAGCACGGTTGTCGTTATCGGCGGTGGCATGATCGGCCTGCTCATGATGCAGCTTGCCAAAAACGCTGGTGCTACCAAAGTCGTTTTGCTCGAGCCCGTCGAGGGCAAACGCGAGGTTGCGCTCAAACTCGGCGCTGATCTGGCAATTGATTCCATCCATGAGGACGTCCCAGCCCGCCTGAAGCAGGAGGGCGTCGGCAACGTCGACGTTGTAATCGAATGTGTCGGTAAGCCCGTCACCATTGAGCAGGCCATTAGAATCGCCGGCCATAAGGCCACGGTTATGATGTTCGGACTTACCAAGCCCGATGAGACGATCACCGTCAAGCCCTTCGAGGTCTTCCAGAAGGAGCTTGTGCTCGCCTCGTCCTTCATCAACCCTTATACGCAGCGTCGCGCACTCGAGCTCATCGACTCGGGCAGAATCGACGTTTCTTCGATGGTCGCCAAGGTGGCTTCCCTCGACGAACTCGGCGCCATCCTGTCAGACCCGGCCCTGCGTGCCATGGGCAAATATATAATCGATCCCAGCAAGTAAATCGATTGACACCTGCGCGGACGGCCCTCATCCGCCGTTCACGCACCCAACTCTAGGAGACCGTCATGGCGCGAGCCATCTTCCAAACTATTTATGACAACGTGAAGCAGTCGATTGACGACGGCACATACGCCTATCAGAGTTATCTGCCTTCGGAGACTGAGCTCACGCAGCTGTTTGACTGTTCGCGCATGACGGTCCGTCGCGCCATCTCGATGCTTGCGGCAGATGGTTACGTGCTCCCCCAGCAAGGCAAAGGCATGCGCGTCATTCGCAACATCAGTGACGAGAAGAGTCGTGGCGGCGGCGGACTCGAGACCTTTAAGGAAATCGCGACCAGCCGAGGCTTTGAGCTCAAGACTGTCACCACCGTCTTTGAGCTCCTCGTCTGTAGCAAGGCACTCTCCAGGATTACCGGGTTTCCCGAAGGCTGCGAGCTTACGCGCGCCAAACGCATCCGTTATGCAGACGGACAAGCCGTGTGCTCCGACGACTCCTATTACCTAAGTTCACAAGTACCGGGGCTGACACCCGAGATTGTCAACGACTCGATCTATCGTTACCTCGAAGAAGATCTTGGCATTAAGATTGCCACGGGCAAACGCGATGTAACGATCGAGCATCCCACGCCCGAGGATACGCGCGTGCTCGATCTCGACGACTTTAACGCACTCGCCGTTATACGCGGGCAGACCTACAACGCCGACGGCATCCTTATGGAATACACCGAGACCAAACAGGTCCCCGGGTTCTTTTTGCTCCATGAAACCGTGACGCGCAACGGTACCGGTCGAACCGGCCACCAAAGCAGCATGAACTAACCATCTATTAGTTGCGGTGGAATAGCTCCTAGAATGGCCAGCTTAAGGGCAAAACAGGAACTATTCCACCGCAACTTTTTTGGCCGGTGGGGCAGTACCTGTCCCACCGGCCATCATTTACGCTCTTTTAGCTAGTCCGCGAGCTTCTCCACCTGATCGAGCATCTTGTCGAGCTTGGCCTTTGCTTCGGCCTTGACCTTCTCAGCTTCTTCGTGAGCCTTCGCCTTCTGGGCGGCCTTTTCCTCGGCTTCGGGATCGACGACGACCAGATTGGACGCGTCGTGCTCAACCAACTTGAGCGCATGCTCGGGGCACACCTTGACGCAGGCACCACAGCCCAAGCAATACGTGGATTCCAGTGCAAAGCGGCCGCTTCCCACCAGATCGCAGGCAAACGTGGGACAAACGTTGACGCACTCGCCACACGACGTGCACTTGTCAAAATCGCACTCCGGCGTGCTCACCTGCATGTTCTGGGCAAGCTCGGGATGGTTTTGCAGCGTCGAGAGCACCAGCTGCCGCCCGTGCGTGAGCGTACGGCGACGCTTGGTCGTCGTGGTGCCGCACATGGTGTTGAGCGTACGCTCCAACTGGGTAATCTGGTGGCGATGGGCTTTGAGCTTCTGCGTCACCGAGGCCAGCGCCGCCGTTGCCGGGTTGAGCTTGGTCACCGTCAGGCCCGTGGTGCGGGCGATCTTTTCCATGTACTCCTTGCGCTCGTACTCGCGGCGCTTATGGCATTTGAGGCTCTTGGGGTCGACCTCCAAGCCCATACCCGTGCCTGCCCACTCCTCGGCGGTAGCAATGGCCTCGCCCAGGATGTCCTCGCCACCGGTGTTGCGGCATTTATCGCACACGCCCAACGGCAGGTACACGTTCACGTTGGGATAGTCGGCCAGTACCGAAAACCAGGTCTCGGCCGTAATATCGCCCACACAGGCAACAACAACCTCGTTCTCGCGCGGCATGCGCTTAAGGGCGCGCGTGCAGGTGACGTAGGCGGTCTCGTGGCTCGTAGCCGCCGAGACAATGTCGTCGTAGACGTTTTTGGGCGCCAGGCGCGGCGAGATGATTGCCTCGGTCGGACAGGCAGCGGCGCACAGGCCGCACTTGCGACAGGAGTCGAGGATCTCGATGGCGTCTTCCTCGACCTCGATAGCGTTAACCGGGCACACGTCCATGCACGCGGTGCAGCCGCTCTTTTCGTTTTTGCAGGTCAGGCACGGAATGGTGTTGCCGCGCGGACGCTCCTTGTAGTCGGCAGGATTCCACTGCGGCGCCGACGGATCGAGTGCATCGGTCACACCGCCAAGCGGGTTTTTAAGAAAGTCGAAACCCTTGCTGATCTCGATAATGTCATCAAACAGATCGTGTTCCTGCGCCATGCGCGGCCCCTCCCTGAGCAGTGCAAACAAGCAAGAGATTATGATACGCCATCGGCCCACGCCTCGGGCAAATTACACGCGGAGCACCTTTGAGGCAAATAGACCATGGCCTATCGCCGTCTCGATTGCACAAGGTCAATCAAGCGCCAAACTATGCCTCGCACATGAGCTGCAGGAGCTTTTGTTTGGTCACCTTGGCCTGCTCGTTGGCCATGTTACGCTCGTTTCTAAAGACCGCATTTGCAACACCCTGCAGATCGGCATCGGAAATCTCGCCAAGACCCAGCTCCTCGAGCGTCGTCGGCAGACCAACGCGCTGGCAAAACTCGAGCACCTGATCAAGCTCGGGCGCACGCTCCAGGCGCAGCTGCACCACCAGACCAAATGCCACGGCCTCACCATGCATGGCCTTGCACTCGGGCAGAATCGTCAGGCCGTTGGCGATGGCATGGGCAAGCGCTAGGCCACCGCTCTCAAAGCCGACGCCCGAGAGCAGAATATTGCACTCGATCAGGCGCTCAACCGCCGGCGATACACGACCCTTTTTGAGATCGCGCTTGGCAGCGACGCCGCACTCCATGAGTGTGTCATAGCAGGCACGAGCCGCGACCAGGGCCAAGTGCCCCGGCGTTCCACCATGCTCGTTGGCGCCGTGCGCCGCGGCGCACGAACGCGCCTCGAAGTACGTTGCCAGCGCATCGCCCATACCAGCGACCGTCATACGCAGCGGGGCCGCCGCGACCACGTTGGTATCGACCACGACTAGGTCTGGATTCTTCTCGAGCATCAGATAGCGGTCGAACGACCCATCCTCGTGATACAGCACCGAAATCGCACTGCACGGACCGTCCATCGAAGCCGCCGTGGGGCATACACACAACGGCAGCTCGGCATAAAACGCTACTGCCTTGGCGATATCGAGCATTTTGCCGCCGCCAATACCCACCACCATGTCGCAATACTCAGCCTGGGCTTCCTTAGCCATTTCGACAACGGCCTCTTCCGTACACGGACCGTTGTAAATCTTAAAGAACGGCTCGCTTAGATCTTTGTCCAGAAATCCATCGACAATCTGTCTGCACAGTCGATCCTCGGTGCCCTGGTCAAACAAGACATAGGCAGCGCAGCCCAACCATGACAAATACCTACCCTGACGCGAAAGCTCGCCCGGCCCCTGAACATACCGGCCGGGGCCGCCATAAACCATGGGAAGCGTCATACGAGAATCCGCCCTTCATCAAACAACGATTGGTGCAAACTAACCTGCCCCCTGCACCAACTTGTGCATTGGGGACAGGTTGCTTTGCACCATAGCAAAAAGGGGCAAAGCCGTCTGTCGGCTTTGCCCCTCCTTAGATTTGTTTTACTCATCCATGAGGTAATAATGACCCAGCGCGTCGGCACCCAGGATGGCGTTTGCGACCATCTCGGGCGTCACCTCAAACGGCATGTTGCACATGGTGTCCTCGGGCGCGCACGCGGCCTCGGCAACAATCATGGCCTTCTCGCGCGTAACCTCGGCAACGCCAAGTTCCTTCATCGTGACCGGCAGGCCCAGCTCAATGCAGAAGCCCAAGACTTCCTCGAGCTTCTCGGTCGGGGCATCCTCGAGTACCAGCTGGACGATGGTGCCGAAGGCGACCTTCTCGCCGTGATACATGCCATGGCACTCGGGCAGCATCGTCAAACCGTTGTGGATGGCATGAGCAGCAGCAAGGCCTGAGCTCTCAAAGCCAATGCCCGAAAGCAGCGTGTTGGCCTCAATGATGTGCTCAACGGCAGGCGTAAGCGCGCCCTTCTCCAGCGCGACCTTGGCCTTGACGCCATCGGCCATAAGCGTCTCGTAGCAGAGCTTGGCGAGCGCCAGGCCGGCCATTCCGCCCTTGCCGCCAGCGCAAGTGCCGCCGTCGGCATCGTGCGTCGCCTGGGCCTCAAAGTAGGTTGCGAGCGCATCGCCCATTCCGGAAACCGTCAGGCGCACCGGGCTCGCCGCGATAACCGTCGTATCCATCAGGACAATGTTGGGGTTTGCCTTAAGGAAGAGGTACTTGTCGAACTGGCCGTCATCGGTATAGAGCACCGAAAGCGCCGAACACGGGGCATCAGTCGAAGCAATGGTGGGGCAAATGATAACCGGGGACTCCAGGTAATAGGCGACGGCCTTCGCGGTGTCGAGGATCTTGCCGCCACCGACGCCGACGATGATGTCGCAACCGTTGTCGCGAGCGAGCGCAACCAGGCGATCGACCTCGCCCTTGGAGCACTCGCCGTTAAAGTCCTCAAACAGCAGTTCGGCCTTAGCCTCGGCAAAACCGCCCTCGATCTTGGCGCCGACGCGCTTCTTGCCCGAAGGCGTCACGATGACGAGGGCCTTAGCGCCGAGCAGCTCGACATAGGAGCCGAGCTTGGCCAGCTCGTCCGGGCCCTGGATGTACTTGCTGGGGCTATTGAAAATTGCAGCCATAACTATCCCATTCTCTAAAAAAGAAAGGGGCTCCGTACAGATACGTGCGGAGCCCCTCGTTACGATAACAAGAGTCGATTAGAAATCGATGTCGGTGTCGTAGTAGCAGGCCTTGAGGATCTTCTCGAAGTCGGCAGCCTTGGTCTCACGCGGGTTCTCGGGCGTGCAGGCGTCCTGCTCGGCGTTCGCGGCGATCTCGGGGAGCTTCGCGAGGAACTCCTCCTCGGAGACCATCTGCGGGTTCTCGGCGTCGACCTTCACGCCGCCATTCGCGTAATCCTTGATGGACTGCGGAATGTTGAGCTGGTCGTTGAGGTCGCGAATCTTCTGGACGAGCGCAGCGATAAGCTCCTCGTTGGTCTCGCCGGGAAGGTGCAGGATCTCCTTGGCCACGTAAGCGTAACGCTCGGCAGCACGGGGATCCTTGGAGTTCCACTGGATGACCTTGCCCAGGTACATGGCGTTAGCGGCACCGTGGATGATGTGGCCGTTCTCAAAGGCTGCACCGGTCTTGTGAGCCATGGAGTGAACGATGCCGAGCAGGCCCGAGGAGAAGGCGATACCGGCGATGCACTGAGCCTCGTGCATGTGCTGACGGGCCTCATGGTCGCCAGCATAGGACTTGGGCAGCCACTCGACGATCTCGCGGATGCCGTGCAGGGCGTTGGCGTCGGTGAACATAGAGGCGAAGGTAGAAACGTAGGCCTCCATGCAGTGGGTCAGAGCATCCATGCCGGTGTGAGCGCACAGCTTGGCGGGCATGGTGTAGGTGAGCTCGGGGTCGACGATGGCGACATCAGGGGTGATGTTGAAGTCGGCAAGCGGGTACTTGATGCCCTTGGCGTAGTCGGTAATGACGGAGAACGCGGTGACCTCGGTAGCGGTACCGGAGGTAGAGGAGATGGCGCAGAAATGAGCCTTCTGACGCAGCTCGGGGAAGCTGAACGGCTGGATGATGTTATCGAAGGACTCCTCGGGATACTCGTAGAAGACCCACATGGCCTTAGCGGCATCGATGGGAGAGCCGCCGCCGATGGCGATAATCCAGTCGGGCTCGAACTCGCGCATGGCCTCGGCGCCCTTCATGACCGTCTCGATGGACGGGTCGGACTCGACGCCCTCGAACAGCTTGACCTCGAAACCGCCCTCTTTGAGGTCGGCCTCAACGTCCTGCAGGAACCCGCCACGGCGCATAGAGCTGCCGCCAGAAACGATGATGGCCTTCTTGCCCTTGAGGTTCTTCACCTCGTGGCGAGCGCCCTCACCAAAGTACAGATCGCGAGGATTGGTAAAACGTCCCATACTGTGCCTCCTAAACAAGCCCCTCTTAGACTTGCGTATATAACGGAGCACCCAATTGGCTCCGTTAGGACCGGTTTGCGCGTTGCCGGCGATGACAATGCGCGATGTCTAAACGTCTCAACGCTCAGACAAACACTATTTTACCGTTCTGGTTGGTCAGTTATTCACCTAAAGCCGCCAATGATGAAACGTTTTTTCTATCCCTGAAGACTCTTGTGCGGCATTCATACTCCCAAGCTGGGCAAACGTTTTATCAAGGTTGGCTACATATCCCGGGCGGGACGGTGCCCCTCCAAAATATGCACCGTTCGCCGCCAAAAATCGACCGTTTGCGGCACCGTGATACCACTCGGTCGTCCAAGGTGCCGACATTTGTGCGACATCCGTCTTCGTGGTGCAAAGGTGCAAGTCCAAGTGCGGCACCCCCGGTGTGCCACATGCGGGTAAACTAGAACCTTATATAGAGATATTTGAACCCTAACCGCAGCAAAGGAGGCCCAATGGCATTCGATCCCATTCAAGAGGATTGCCATCGCCTCGTTCTTGAGGCCTTGCGCCGCGACAATATCCCGCTCACCGACGGTGCCGCCGTAGAGCGTCTGATGGAACAATTCACCCGCAACCCTGCACCGCTCATCGTGCACGACCGCGACCGCGCCGGGCACCTCATTGCCAAGGTGGTCGAGGCTGTCGACTACCGCATCCCCTTTATCCCCGACGACGCCCAGGCAGAGCAAGAAGAAGCCGCAGCCGAGAACATGCTCCGCGAGGCAGCCGCGCTCGATCCGGCCAACTGGGATGCCCAGCGCATGCTGACGGCGCTCACCGCCGAATCCAACGAGGAATACGTACAGTACCTGGTGTCCAAGTGCGATGAAGTCGAGCATGACCTGGCGCTCAAGATCGCCTCGGCTCAGGACCCCTACGAGCGCGAGGCCGCTGGCGACCTCACGCGCCGCCCCTATCTGCGCTGGCTTGCCGCCTTGGCATCGCGCGCCCTCATTAGCGGCCGCTATCGCATGTCGCTCGAAGCCGCAAATCGCAGCTTGGACTTTGCGCCCAACGACCCCGCTGGTGTCCGCCACACCGCGATGCTCGCCATGGCAAAACTCGAATACCCCGCCGAGGAGCTCAAGCGCTTTCGCTCCGCTCACTCCGTGCCGTACCTCGCGAATACCCCGCTGCGCCGCCGCCCCAAAGATGCGGAGCGTGACTTGGACCCATGGACGCTCATCGCGCTGATGAGCGCTGCTTGGCGCGAGCTGGACTACGAGGGCGCCGAGCACTACTTGCGCATCCTTGCGCGCTCGTGTCCGCACGCAGCCGAGGCGCTCTACTTCCAAACCGAGTTTCCCGATGGCGTCTATGCCCGCGTCAACGTGGGTGCAGGCTCCACCGACGAGCTTGTCCTTGCGCTGTCCGAGGCGACGCCGGTACTGCAGGAGGGCCTGGGCGCCCCCGACAACGCCAGCTTTGCCGCCTGGATCGCCACCAACGACATCGTGCGTTCCCAGATCGACGAGCGCATCCTGCGCGCGGCCGAGCAGGGGCTTCCATTTAAGGGAGGGGACCTCTAATGGATCCGAGCGTCTACATCCCCGCCTACCTGGAGCGCACCTATCTGGCGTCGCACCCCGAGCTCACCGATGCAGCACGCGAGCTTGTCCATAACGACATTAGCGCGAATCCTCAAAAGTATGCGCAGGCCGAGCATGCCCAGGCACTGCTGTCCTATGCCGGCGTTCATCGCCACCTGCTCGACGAGCTCCATCGCATCGAGGACATGGGCAGCGACGAGGAGTTCGAGCAGACGCGCAATCGTCTGTTCGACGACATGCGCGATGAGCTGCTCAAGATTGTCCGCGTCGATGCACTGGCCGTCGACGCGCAGCTGCTCGCCATCATCCTGGCCGACACGCCCGTTGACGCCTGCCTGGGCGACCTGATGAAGCTCGAGGCGACCACGGCCGATTACCTTCAGCAAAGCGTGCCCGGGTTCGATATGGAGGCCCCACACTACTGGGCCAATAATGTTTTGGCCGACGGTGTCACCGCAGCAGACCTTACCGTGAGCGAGCCGGCTCTTATCGGATGGCTTCACACACTCGAGGCCATCTCGCAGCTGTGCATGGCGAGCGCCCGCTACCGCGCTGCTGCCAACTACGCCCGCCGCGTCCTTAAGGCAGAAGGCTATCCCACCCGAGCTGCCGGCACCGTGTTGCTCGCCCTCGCTCGCCTGGAAGACCAGGACGGCTTTTTTGCCCTGGCCCACCAGCTCGAGGAACAGGTGGGGGCAGACGCACTCGAAAACTCTCCTTGGTACCTGCTCGCCCGCACGATCTTGCTGTTCAAAACAAACAAGATGCGCCCGGCGACGCGCGCGCTGCGTGAGTTCGCTAACCGTTGCGAGGGTGGCGCGTTCTTCTTGCTGAATCCCATGTACCAGACGCCGTATCTTCCCTGCCGACCCGAGCCGCGCGACCCCTGGGACCTCTCGCACCAGGCGGTTTGGGAAGCCGACGGCATTATCTCGGACACCCCAGACTTTGCCCCCTGGGCCAACGCCTGCGAAGATGTATCGCAGCTTGCCCAGGAATTTGCGCGCCGCTACGGCTTTTAGCGACGCGATCGCCCCGACCATGTCATCTATGTTAGGAACGGCTTCATGAACCTCCGCTCATCTCTCGCCTGCACCTCGAGCGATATCGCCCGCTGGGGACTGCGCTCTGTCCTCAAACGCCAGGGTGGCGTGCTTCCCGGCCGCATCGCCATGAAGATCGACCCCGAGTTGCTGAGCGACCTCGCCGGCCTTGTCGACCGCAGCGTAGTGATTACCGGTACTAATGGCAAGACCACCACCTCCAACCTCATCGCTGACGCCGTTGCTGCCAGCGGCGCTACCGTGGTGTGCAACCGTGCCGGCAACAATATGGAGCCTGGTGTGGTGGGTGCTCTGCTCGAGGCCCGCGGCGGCCTTAAGCACACCAGCAGCGGCAAGCGCGTGGGCGTTTTTGAGTGCGACGAGCTCTACACCGTACGCGTTCTGCCCAAGCTCAAACCGACGTACTTTGTGCTGCTCAACCTGTTCCGCGACCAGCTAGACCGCTACGGCGAGATTGACCATACCCAAGACGTCATCGCCCATGCGTTGGAGCTCTCTCCGACGACAACGCTCATCTACAACGCCGACGATCCGCTGTGCGCCTCGATCGCCGCACGCGTCCCCAACACGGGCATCGCCTTTGGCATCGACGGCGCCACGGGCACCGAGTCCGATCGCATTAGCGACTCGCGTTTTTGCTCGCAGTGCAACGCGCCGCTGGAGTATGACTACGTGCAGTACGGCCAGCTCGGAGCCTATCATTGTCCTTCGTGCGGATGGGAGCGTCCCGCGCTGGTCCGTCGCGTGACGGGCGTGGAGCTCGGCTGCGACGGCTACGGCTTTGACCTGGTCTTTGGACCTGCGCCCGACGCTGCTGCTGCACACATCGCCACACGCTACAACGGCCTGTACATGGTCTATAACGTTGCCGCCGCCTTCTTTGCGGCGCGCGAGCTGGGCGTGGACGCGGCACATCTGCAGCCCACGCTCGATGCCTACGTCCCCGCCGGCGGACGCATGGGCCGCTGGGATATTGCCGGCCGCACCGTCGAGGCAAACCTGGCAAAGAATCCCGTAGGCTTCGATCGACAAATCCAGTCCATCAAGACGGCAGGCGGCAGACTCTGCGCTTTCTTCCTCAATGACAACGATGCTGACGGCCACGATGTATCGTGGATCTACGACGTCGACTTCGAGCGCATCGCCGACACGCCGGGTCTTGTCGCCTTTGCCGGCGGCACGCGCGCGCACGACATGCAGGTGCGCCTCAAGTACGCCGGCATCGATGCCACGATTATCTCGAATGTCGAGCAGGCGATTGGTGCCGTGGCAGACGAGGCCGCCGGCGACACTTTCTATGCCGTCGCCAACTACACGGCCTTTCCGCCGCTGGTCAAGGAACTCGACGGACTCAAAGGCACCGATACGAACTCGGTAGCCTCCCACGCCGTAACGCGCGCCGATGGCAGCGCTGTCCCCACCGATATTGCGCCGGTCGAGCTTTCGCGCCCCCTGCGTATCGTCTATCTGTACCCCGATGCCCTCAACCTCTACGCCGACGGCGGCAATGTCATCGCCCTCGAGCGCCGCTGCGCCTGGCGCGGCATTCCCGTGCGCGTGGACGAGGTCCGCATGGGCGAGTCGCTCAATCTCACCGATGCCGATATCGTCATGATGGGCGGCGGCTCCGATCGCGACCAGCTGGCCGTGGCACACGAACTGCTCGCTCAAAAAGACAAGGTCGCGGCCTATGTTGAGGACGGCGGCACACTGCTTGCTATCTGTGGCGGCTATCAGCTGCTCGGCCGTTCGTACTACATGGGCGACGATCGCATTGAGGGTCTGGGCGTCATTGCCGCCGAGACTGTGCGCGGCTCCGACCGCCTGATCGGCAACGTCGCCGTCAAGACCGACCTGGCACCCGAGCCCTTTGTCGGATTCGAGAACCACGGCGGCCGCACGCTTTTGGACGCCGATGCCACGCCGCTCGGAACGTCCGTCGTCACTGGCACCGGCAACAACGGCGACGACGGCTTTGAGGGTCTGATCTACAAGGGCGTGATCGGCACGTACCTGCACGGGCCGGCGCTGCCCAAAAACCCCGAACTCGCCGACTGGCTGATCGCGCACGCCCTCGAGCGCCGCGGCGATGCGCAGGCCACAGCCCTGCTGCCGCTCAAGCCCCTCGACGACACCTACGAGCGCGCCGCCCACGACGCCACCATGAAGCTCCTCCCCTAGCACCCCACCACCACAAAGGGGACAGGTACCTTTGTGGTGGTTTTCCAGTTTGCCAACGATATACGCGCCGGCAAAAAAGTCTGCTATACTCTTTCCCGCTGTCCCCATCGTCTAGCGGCCAAGGACGCCACCCTTTCAAGGTGGATATCGCGGGTTCGAATCCCGCTGGGGGCACCACAGAATCTGAGAAGCCCGTTACCAATTCGGTGACGGGCTTTTTGCTACCCATACGCCGGGATTCGAACCCCGAAGGCATAAAATCACACTGTCATCCAAGGGCCCGTGGACAAAAAATAGCAAATATGAGTACTGTTACCAATTTAGTAACAGCGATTTCATGCCATCAGAAGGCGATTTGGACACAAGGCGTCCTACGGCGGAGGAATTGCAGGCATTTATCAGCTAAGTACTTGGATATATGTTGCGTAACACTGCATATTTTGCAAAAAGATAATGCTACAGGGCTTGTGACAGTACTCATATTTGACGTTTTTTGCCCACGACCCCTTATTGCGTGGGCGAATCAGTTGCAAAGCGGGATCCAAAGCGTCCTTCGCAAACAAATAGCCGGGCCCCGCGCGATGCGGACCCCGGCTCAATACCGTGACGATATGTCAGTTACGCTCTACACGTAGAACAGGATGTCGTCGTAGGTCGGAACCGGCCAGTAGTCGGCGGCCACGATCTCCTCCATGGCATCCACGGCGGCGCGCAGCGTATCCATAGCGGGAACGACCTCGTGTGCATACACGTTGGCCTGCTCCTGGCCATCGAGAGCCTCGGCCTTCTGATGCACGGCGTCGAGCGCCTTAATGGAGTCGTTGATGGCGGTGATACCATTGCAGAGCTTGTTGAGCGTGTTCTGCTCGCACTGCATGGCGGCCTCAGCACCGGCGGCACGAATAGTCTCAAGGCCCTTAGCGACCTTGGTGGCATAGGCGGTAATGACCGGGCGATAGGTACGACGCGCCTCGCGAACCATCGTGGTAGCCTCGATGTTCATGAGCTTGTTGTACTTCTCGAGCTTGCAGTCATAGCGGCACTGGGCCTCGGCCTTGGTCAGGACGCCCGTCTCCTCAAAGAGCGCAATGGCCTTATCGGAAACAAAGGCGGGAAGAGCGTCGGCCGTGGTCTTGTTGTTGGCAAGGCCGCGCTTCTCGGCCTCGATGGGCCACTCGTCGGAGTAACCGTCGCCGGAGAACAGGATGCGCTGGTGATCGGTCAGCACCTTCTTGCAGTACTCGAGCGCGGCGTCCTGGAACTTATCCTCGGGCGTACCCTCGAGTGCGTCGGCGAAAGACTTGAGCGACTTGGCCACGGCAGCATCGAGCACCAGGTTGGAGTCGGAGACGTTCTGCTCGGAGCCGCAGGCACGGAACTCGAACTTGTTGCCGGTGAAGGCGAACGGGGAGGTACGGTTGCGGTCGGTGTTGTCCTGCATCAGCTTGGGCAGGGTATCGGCGCCCAGGTCGAGCACGCCGCGCGTGGCATGGACGGAAGCCTTGCCATCGATGATCTTCTCGACGACCTCGGTAAGCTGGTCGCCCAGGAAGATGGACATAATCGCCGGAGGAGCCTCGTTGGCGCCCAGACGATGGTCGTTGCCGGCCGAGGCGACGGAGGCGCGCAGGAGCTCCTGATAGTTATCGACGGCCTCGATCACCGCAGTGAGGAAGACGATGAACTGCAGGTTGTCGAGCGGGGTGTCGCCCGGATCGAGCAGATTCTCGGACTCGGTGCCGAGCGACCAGTTGTTGTGCTTGCCCGAACCGTTGATGCCCTCGAACGGCTTCTCGTGCAGCAGGCAGACCAGATCGTGGCGGGAGGCGATGAGCTTCATCTTCTCCATCATAACCAGGTTCTGGTCGATGGCCTCGTTGACCTCGCCATAGACAGGGGCGAGCTCATGCTGGCAGGGGGCAACCTCGTTGTGCTTGGTCTTGGCGGGAATGCCGAGCGCCCACAGCTCGTTGTCCAGGTCCTTCATATAGGACGAGACGGTGGGGCGGATTGCGCCAAAGTAGTGCTCCTCGAGCTCCTGGCCCTTGCAGGGAGCGGCGCCAAAGAGCGTGCGGCCGGTGATGACCAGGTCCTTGCGCTTGCGGTAGGCGTCCTTCTTGATCAAGAAGTACTCCTGCTCGTCGCCAACGGAAGGAACGACCTTCTTGGGGGTCTTGCCGAACAGCGCCAGAACACGCTTAGACTCACGCGAGAGCGCAGTCATGGAGCGCAGCAGCGGGGTCTTCTTGTCCAGGGCCTCGCCCGTGTAGGAGCAGAAAGCCGTGGGGATGCACAGGACGTCGTCCTTGATAAAGGCGGGGCTGGTGGGATCCCAAGCGGTGTAGCCACGGGCCTCGAAGGTGGCACGCAGACCGCCGTTGGGGAAGCTGGAGGCGTCCGGCTCGCCCTGGATGAGGTTCTTGCCCGTAAACTTGGTAATGGCGGTGCCGTCGTGGTTGGGCTCGAGGAAGCTGTCGTGCTTCTCGGAAGTAATACCCGAAAGCGGCTGGAACCAGTGCGCGTAGTGCGTCGCGCCCTTGGAGATGGCCCAGACCTTCATGGCGTGGGCAACGGCGTTGGCCACATCCAGGTCGAGCGGCTCACCGTCCTCGAGGGTTGCAGCAAGGCGCTTCCAAATGTCCTTGGGGAGGTAGTCCTTCATGACTTCCTCAGAGAACACCATGGTCCCGAAGCGGTCAGTAAGATCGGCCATACGGAACTCCCTTCGTATCGGCACCGCGTGAGATGCGGTGTTGATTACTAACGAACGAGTCATAGCTTAGACTCGCCGTGTTTCCGCGACATTACCGTTATGTTGCTGTCGCGAAACCAATCAATGAGGTTACCGCATCACAGCGGCGCTGCCGCCCTTAATGGCCAATCAACTGTATAAATTGCAGACCTCTCCCCATAGTTTAAGGGTAGTCAATTTGGGATGGGGCTTTATTAACTGGCATTTCGCATCAGATACCATTCAATATAGCCCTTTCCTACATTGACCGCTCTGCTATAGGCAATGCCGATAGCAAGGCATCTTTGATTGGTATCCCTAAATCGCGAGTAAAACTCCACCGTGGCACAGCGGTGCTGTAGAATCCTTACAACACATCGCACTAAATATCTAAAGGAGCACGATATGCGCGTCGACGAGGTTTTTAAGCAGGCAGCATCCCAAGGCACCACGCCCATTTCGTTTGAGATGTTCCCGCCCAAGGGTGAGCTTACCCTCGATACGGCTCGCGAGGTGGCAGGCAACCTGTGCAAGCTTTCACCGAGCTTTGTCTCGGTCACTTGTTCCGCTGGCGGCTCGGGTAACGGTGCCACCACCGCCCCCATTGCACATATGATTACGAGCGAATTCGATACGCCCTCGGTAGCGCACCTCACCTGCGTTGGCCGCACACATGCCGATATCGCCGCCAAGATTGACGAGTATCGCTCGGCCAGCGTGGAAAACGTGCTGGCCCTGCGCGGCGACCTGCCCGCTGGCGCGACTGAGGACGACAAGCCCGCCTCCGACTACGCCTACGCCCGTGACCTCATCCCCGAGCTCGTCAACGCCGGCTTTTGCGTGGGCGCCGCAGCCTACCCCGAGGGCCACATTGCCTGCGAGGATCTCAACCTCTCGGTCGAGCACCTCAAGCAAAAGCAAGATGCCGGCGCAAGCTTCTTTGTGACACAGCTCTTCTTTGATAACGAGTGCTTCTATCGCTTCCGCGAGCTTGCCGACAGGGCCGGCATCACCGTGCCCATTACCGCGGGCATCATGCCGTTTATGGGCAAGTCGCAGATCAGCCGCATGGTCTTTATGTGCGGTGCGTCGCTGCCCTCCCCCGTCATCAAGATCCTCGCCAAGTACGAGAACGACCCCGAGAGCCTGCAGGCTGCCGGTGTAGATTATGCTGCTCGTCAGCTTTGCGACCTTAAGGAGCACGGTGCCGACGGTCTGCACCTGTACACTATGAACCGTCCTGCAATCGCCGCGACCATTATGGAGCGCCTGGGGTAATGGAAAAACCGCACGTCGATACAACCGTTGCAGAAGTGCCGGCCGACCTTGCGTCGCCGGCGCTTTACCGTATCGACGCTGCCCACCACCCTCGTGTCGACCGTGCCGAGATGCTGCGGTATCTGGGCTACGGCGGCCAGCAGATTGAGCCCGAGCTGTCACGTCGAATTGAGCTTGTCGTTGAGCGTCTGGAGCTGGATATCGAGCCCCGCGGCGTGCGACGCGTGTTTGCCGTCGATGCCACGGGCGTCGACGAGCAGGGCGAGCCCTGCATCCGCTTGGTTGGCACCAATGTTGAGCTGCGGGGTCGTGATATCTATCGCCACCTTAAGGACGCCCGCCTGGCGGCGCTCATGGCCTGCACCCTCGGCATGGACGCCGAGCGTCGTCTGCGTACCACGGGAGCCCAGCAGCCTCTGGAAGGCGCCGTGCTCGACGCCGCATGCTCTGCCTATGTAGAAGCCGCCATCGAGCAGATGGACCAGCAGGTCAAGGCTGCGGCCGCTGCACACGGGCTCGCCGGTAACTGGCGCTTTAGTCCCGGCTATGGCGACTGCCCGCTCTCGGCCCAGCGCTCAATCGTGGATGCACTCAACGCCACGCGCCTCATTGGACTTACCGTCACCCCCACCAGCCTGCTCATGCCCACCAAGAGCGTGACCGCGGTGATCGGTCTGTTTGACGGCGGGGTCCACGACGCCCAGAGCCGCCCCACCTGCAATATCTGCCGCATGCGTGAGCACTGCCGCTTCCGCGCCGCCCACACCACCTGCTATTCGCATTCTGAATAAAATGTCAATTGATGGCACGGTATCGAGGGAATCTCATCCGTAAGTAAGCGGATGTCCTCACAAACAAGTACCATAAGATGCCAAATAACAACTATCTGAAAGCCAGTACATGCACAACATTCTGCAGTTCTCGCCACAACTAACCGCGCTTGAGTTTTTTTCAGGCATTGGCTTGGCTCGTGCCGGCATGGCAAAAGCCGGAATCAAAACAATCTGGGCAAATGACATAGACCGTACTAAATGCGCCATGTACAGCCAGTGCTGGGGCGATGAGCATCTAGTCGAGCAGGATGTCCACACACTCGACCCCGACCTAATACCCCAAGCCGACATCGCATGGGCGTCAAGCCCTTGCACAAACTTATCTCTCGCGGGAAACAGGGAGGGACTTATCTCTGGCAAAGAGTCCAGTGCGTTCTTTGGCTTTATTAAGGCCATCGAAGGAATGAGCGATCGTGCCCCGCGGGCACTTGTTCTCGAAAACGTCATCGGCCTTGCCACGTCTAATAACAGTGATGACTTTAGACTCGTTTGCCAGGAATTTAATCGTTTAGGCTATTCATGCGACGCTTATTTTATCGATGCACGGCACTGGCTTCCCCAGTCACGCCCCCGCATGTTTGTCGTCGGATTAAAAGACCCTCTTCCCAACAGCCGACTCGATTCCTCGCTTCGACCTGAAAAGGTCTCCTGGATTCACTCCGACCCTTCACTCATTACGCACGTCTCTCACCTAAACGAGCCGAGCCCACTTCGCATGACGGGCCTTGCAACGGTTGTTGAAGATATTCCCGAGGGCGACAAGCGTTGGTGGAACAAAAACCAAGTACAAGCATTTATCGACTCGCTTGCACCGCATCAAGCAGAGCGCCTTCAGCGCTTCTTAAATGCCAAAGAAAAAACTGTTCGCACTGCTTACCGTCGCACGCGATCAGGCGTTGTGCGCTGGGAAATCCGTGAAGAAGAAATTGCCGGATGTCTAAGAACGGCTCGCGGCGGCTCATCAAGACAGGCAGTCGTTATATGCGAAAACGGAAAGATAAAAGTTCGCTGGATGACTGGAACCGAATATGCCCGTCTCCAAGGTGCTGACTCATGTCAGTTTAGCGGCTTCTCGGATGCTCAGATTCGCTACGCATTCGGCGATGCAGTTGCCGTGCCAGTTGTCACTTGGCTTATAAAAAATGCAGTCAAACCCGCGCTTATGTCTTCAAGGAACGGAGTGAACAATAATGGAAATGACCAATTGCTCCTTGAACGAGCCCGATAAAGATATCTTGGATGCCATTGAACTCTGGTACGAATCCAAACGCAGCAAGCGAGGCAATGTCAACCGTAGCGTCATGGCGGTTGGCATAGGCATAAGCGAGCTGTTGCAAAACCGTTTTCCGCTCACCGACGATTATGTGCAATCGGACAAGGGGAGCCAAGTACGAGGCCTAAGTGGAGCATGCATCAAAACAGTTTTAGCCAGACATGGGGAAACGCGTGCCTTCGCATCAGAGGGCGGCAGAACCTCACGCGGCACACTCCCGATGGCGCTTGAGCTTGCCACAATTATCAACTCTGCCCTACCCAGTGACACTTGCGAAGACGCTCGTCTTGAAGCTGCGAATGCAATCGCCAATTTCTTCGTCGAGCGAATCCAGGTCGATTTCTTTAACCGGCAGAGAATCAAAGTCGAAATCGATCTTCAAAAACCAATTTCTGTCATTGTCGATGATATCCTAGCCGAAGCAAGCCTACGGTCCGATAAGCCAACGGGTACCGTCGCACAGCACCTGGTAGGCGCAAAACTAGAGATGTTATTTCCAACCATAGAAATCGGAAAGGACAACTCAAACGCTGCCGACCAGCAAACAGACCGTTCTGGCGATTTCCAAATCAATGATGCTGCATTTCACGTGACTGTATCGCCAATGGCCAAATTGACCGATCGATGCCGAGATAACATTCGAAATGGCATTCGGCCCATCGTCGTTGTCCCCCACGATAAAGTTTCCTTCGCTTACGGACTGTTCGAAAGTGAGGGACTCGGCAATCGCGTACAGGTTATCGCGCTCGAATCGTTTATCGGCATCAATATTGAAGAATTATCGTTCTACAAGCGAGACCTAATTCGATTAAATGTCGCACGGCTTCTTGCCCACTACAACAAGCGAATCGAAGATATCGAGCCCGACAAATCCCTTCAAATAGAAATTCCTCAGTGGGCTCTAGACGAAATGGACGCACATGGCGAATAGCTCAAACATACTTATCACTCATGATCTGGACGGTGCCGCGCTGGCGGCGCCTGTTGATGCTGCGCGCCGCAACGGGGCTGCATACAAGACGCGCACGATCGACGACCTTCGCGTTAAGGACGATCGCCTGCGCGCCGCCATCGAGGGCACGGGACACCTGCTGTTCGACGGCGGCATGGGCACCATGCTGCAGGCGGCCGGCATGAAGGCCGGAGCCCTGCCCGAGCTGCTCAACTTTGAGGAGCCCCAGGTCATTACCGACATTCAGCGACAGTACGTCGAGGCCGGCTGCGACGTGATCACCGCCAACACCTTTGGCGCCAACGCCCACAAGCTCGACGGTACCGCCACCGTGGCAGATGTCTTTGCCGCCGCTGTCGCCTGCGCCCGCGCAGCCGGTGCCCACTACGTCGCCGGCGATATCGGCCCCATCGGCGCGCTGCTGCGCCCCCTGGGTACCCTGAGCTTCGACGAGGCCTACGACCTCTTTGCCGAGGAAGTGCGTGCCGGCGTCGATGCGGGCGTGGACCTCTTTATTATCGAGACCATGACTGACCTTGCCGAGATCAAGGCGGCGGTCCTCGCCTGCCGCGAGAACTCCGACCTGCCCGTCTTTGCCACCATGACCTTTGAGGAAGACGGCCGCACCTTCTTGGGCACGAGCCCCGAGGTCGCCGCCATCACCCTCGACGCCATCGGCGCCGACGTTTTGGGCATCAACTGCAGCCAGGGCCCGGCCGAGCTCCGAGGACTCGCCGCTCGCATGCTCACCGTCACCGACAAGCCCGTTATGGTGCAGGCCAATGCGGG
Source organism: Collinsella aerofaciens (assembly GCF_964283865.1). Lineage (GTDB taxonomy): Bacteria > Actinomycetota > Coriobacteriia > Coriobacteriales > Coriobacteriaceae > Collinsella. The sequence goes on from NZ_CAXYLS010000003.1 coordinate 89,432, forward strand.
ACTGCCCCGCGTGGACGATGACGGCAATACCGTCTTTGACATCCAGGCACCCGAATACGCCGAGGCCGTCGCCGGCATGATTGAGGACGGCGTGAGCGTCGTGGGCGGCTGCTGCGGCACCACGCCGGCGCACATGGCCGCCTTGCGCACGCTTATCGATAACCACACGCCCAGCCCGCACCACCGCAAGCCCAGCATGTCGGTCACGAGCGCCCAGACGGTCGTGGACCTTCCCTGTGACGGTCACAAGATCGCCGTCATCGGCGAGCGCATCAATCCCACCGGCAAAAAGCGCCTGCAGCAAGCCCTGCGCGACGGCGACCTGGACTACGTCGTGAGCCAGGGCATCAGCCAGCAGGAGCAGGGCGCCGACATCCTGGACGTCAACGTGGGCCTGCCCGAGATCGACGAGGTCAAGATTATCCAACAGGCCACCGAGCAGCTCCAAGGCTCCACGCTGCTGCCGCTGCAGATCGACTCCACCGACCCCGCCGCCGTCGAGGCCGCCGTACGTCGCTACGCCGGCAAGCCCATCATCAACTCGGTCAACGGCAAGCAGCAGATCATGGACGAGATCTTCCCGCTGGTCGCCCACTACGGCACCAACGTTGTCGGCCTTACGCTCGACGAAGGCGGCATCCCCGATACCGCCGAGGCCCGCTTTGCCATCGCCGAGCGCATCGTGGCCGAGGCTGCCCGCTACGGCATTGGCCCGGACCGTATCCTCATCGACTGCCTGGTCATGACCGCCTCGACCAATCAACGCCAGGCCGAGCAGATCCTGCGCGCCATGTCCCTGTGCAAGGAGCGCCTGGGCGTCAAATGCGCGCTCGGCGTGTCGAACATCAGCTTTGGTCTGCCTGCCCGCCCGCTGCTGGGCTCGGTCTTTTTGGCCGCCGCCTTTGGCGCGGGCCTCGATGCCCCCATCATGAACCCGGGCTCCAAGCGCTTTATGGACACCGTCTACAGCTATCGCGTCCTGAGCGTTGAGGACGAGGGCTCGACCGGATACATCGAGCGCTATGCCGGCTGGACCGATCCGTATAAGATCGCCGCCAACCCGGCAGCAGCTCAGGCCGCATCGACCGACACCGTGCCCGCTGCCGGCACCGCCGGCACCGACGGCAACGACGACCCGATTCGTCGCATGGTCGTCTCGGGCCGCAAAGGCGAGATCGCTGCCGAGACCGAGCGTCTGCTGGCAGACCACGACGCCATGGACCTTATCAACAACCACTTTATCCCCGCCCTCGACGAGGTGGGCGTCCTCTTTGACCAGGGCAAGTTCTTCTTGCCGCAACTCATGGCCTCGGCCGAAGCCGCACGCGTGGGCTTCGACACCATCAAGCGCCTGATGCCCGCCGGCGAGATCGCCGACAAGGGCAAGATCTGCGTGGCCACCGTCAAGGGCGACATCCACGATATCGGCAAGAACATCGTCAAGATGCTGCTCGACAACTACGGCTACACCGTCTTTGACCTAGGCCGCGATGTCGACCCGCAAGAGGTGCTCAAGACCGTGCGGGAGCGTGACATTAAGCTCGTCGGCCTCTCGGCGCTTATGACCACCACCGTCGTCGCCATGGAGGAGACCATCAAGCTGCTCCATGCCGAGGTGCCGGGCGTCAAGATCATCGTAGGCGGCGCCGTGCTCACCCCCGAATACGCCAAGCAGATCGGCGCGGACTACTACGCCAAGGATGCCGCCGAAAGCGCGCGCATCGCCGAAGAGGTCTTTGGGCAGTAACACAACGGAAACAACCGAGCACCAAAACGTGTCGCATGCGCCACTTGGCACGTGCGGCACGTTAGAATAGAAAAGACTATGCTCGTTTTGGCAGATAGGAGCGCAAGGATGGCGATCACGCCCGCAGAAATCGCGGAAACCCGCGGCATGGTTGAGGAACAGAACCTCGACATCAGGACCATCACTATGGGTGTTTCGCTCATGGGTTGCGGTGACGAGAACCTCGACCGCATGTGCACGAAGATCTACGACCACGTGACGCACACGGCTGAGCATCTGGTCGAGACCGCCGAGAACCTCGAGCGCGAGTACGGTATCCCCATCGTCAACAAGCGCGTTTCCGTCACCCCGGTGGCGCAGATCGCCGCGTGTTGCAAGGATGAGGACCTCACCCCCATCGCGCATGCCCTCGACCGCGCGGCCGAGACGCTCGGCATCGATTACCTGGGCGGCTTCTCCGCGCTCGTCCAGAAGGGCATCGGCGATGCCGACCGCCGCGTTATCCAGTCCATCCCCCAGGCGCTCGCCACCACGAGCCGCGTCTGCTCCAGCGTCAACGTCGCCAGCCTGCGCGCCGGTATCAACATGGACGCCGTGCTTATGGCCGCCCAGACCATCATCGACGCCGCTAAGCTCACGGCCGACCAGGACTCCGTCGGCGCTTCCAAGTTTGTCTGCTTTGCCAATATGGTCGAGGACTCACCGTTTATGGCGGGCGCCGTCCACGGCGGTGGCGAGGCCGACGCCGTCATCAACGTAGGCGTCTCGGGCCCCGGCGTTATGGCAGCAGCCCTGGAGAAGCTGCCCGATTCTGCATCGATGATGGAAGTCGCCGAGAAGATTAAGCAGACCGCCTTTAAGATCACCCGTGCCGGTGAGCTCATGAGCCGCGAGGCCGCCCATCGTCTGGGTGTCGAGAAGGGCATTGTCGACCTTTCGCTGGCACCTACGCCTGCCATCGGCGACTCCGTCGCTCGCATCCTCGAGATCATCGGCGTGGGCACCTGCGGTGGCCCCGGCACGACCTGCGCGCTCGCCATGCTCAACGATGCCGTCAAGAAGGGCGGCGTCATGGCCAGTTCCAGCGTGGGCGGTCTTTCGGGCGCTTTCATCCCCGTGTCCGAGGACGCCGGCATGATCGCCGCCGTCGAAGCCGGTGCGCTTTCGCTCGAGAAACTCGAGGCCATGACCTGCGTGTGCTCCGTTGGCCTGGACATGATCGCCATCCCCGGCGACACCCCGGTCGAGACCATCGCCGGCATCATCGCCGACGAGATGGCCATCGGCGTCATCAACAACAAGACCACGGCCGTCCGCGTGATTCCCGCCATCGGCAAGGGCGTGGGCGACTGCGTCGAGTACGGCGGCCTGTTTGGCCGTGCGCCCATCATGCCGGTGAACCCCAACGCCGGCACTGTGCTTGCCCATCGCGGTGGACGCTTCCCGGCGCCGCTGAACTCGCTGAAGAACTAGCTGAGGGGGACTGGCGAGGAGCCCCGGGGAGGGCAAATATATAAGGTCGCCTGCTCGGACAGTCCTGGCTCGCACGGAGAGCACATTAAGTGCTCTCCGGCTCGTGCGGAACTCGCGATCGACCTTATATATTTGCCCTCCCCGGGGCTCCCGCACAACGGGACCTCAGTTGGGTTCTATCCCGGTTGCAGTTGCTTCGCTCCTGCACCACTTGGCTGGTGCGGCGGTTTGGCGTTGGAACAGTTCTTTTTCTGATATATGCTTGTTGCGGCTCTTCTTTTGGGAGGAGCCGCTTTTTTGTTGTGAGGGGGATGGCCCGTGGCTGATGGTGTAATTCAATCTGAGCTGCTTTCTGCGGATTGGAATGGCGAATGGATGCGTCTGCAAGCTGATCGGCGGCGGGCTGATGATTCTTTTGAATGGGATAAGCGGGCTCGACATTTTCGACCTCTTGAGACTGCCCCGTATGCCCGGGACTTTATGAAGCTGTTGGCGTTAAAGCCTGGTGAATCCGTGCTTGATATGGGGTGTGGGGCTGGGTCGATTGCTATTCCGCTTGCTCAGGCTGGGCATCCTGTGATTGCAGCCGACTTTTCCCCTGCTATGTTGGGCACGCTTGATGCTGGCATTGAGTACTATGGGCTCGAGGATCGCATTACGCCGCTTGAGCTTGCTTGGGATGATGACTGGGATTTGGTTGGACCGGTTGCCAAGACTGTGGATGTTGCCTTTGCCAGTCGTTCCGTCACCACAAATGACCTAAAAGGTGCGCTTGCCAAGCTTGACCGTGCGGCTCGTCGGCGTTGTACTGTCACGATGGTCGCTAACTCCAGCCCGCGCTATGATCTGCACTTGATGAACGCTATCGGCGCCTCGGTTACCTGCAGCAATGGCTTTGTGTACGCCTTCAACATCCTCATTCAGATGGGTGCGTTGCCGCAGGTTACATACTTTGAATCGCCTCGTCGCGATACCTTCGATAGCCTTGAGGCAGGCGTGGCGGATTTTTCCCGTATGCTCGAGCATGGCAACGAGGATAAGATCGACCGCCTGCGCGACTATATCGCTCAGCACATGATCGAAAACCCCCATGCCGGCGAGCCGGGCTCCAAGGGCGTGCCGCAGGGGCGCTATATGCTCGACCATATCCGTAAGGTTCGCTGGGCGTTTATTGCATGGGAACCGGTCTCTGAATCCCGCTCGTAGCCCGTTCACAGCCCGCACTGCCCATCACCTCGGCATCCGCATTCTTTTTGAACTGGGCAAACGCGCTCCACACCGCGCCGTTCCTGCGCTATCGTGGGACAGCTCACGTAGATTAAGGCCCCGTCGCGGGGCGCCCCATACATAGAAAGCGAGAACCCATGGCACTGACAGGAGCCCAGGTCAAGCAGCTTCGCAGCATGGCCCATCACCTCAACCCCGCCATCATCATCGGTAAGTCCGATGTCAACGAGGGCACCGTCGAGCAGACGGTCGCCTACCTGGAGAAGCATGAGCTCGTTAAGTGCTCCGTGCTCGATGGCTCCAGTCTTTCCGCCCGCGAGGCCGCCGAAGAGCTCGCTGAGCGTTGCCACGCCGAGGTCGTCCAGGTCATCGGCCGCAAGTTCTCGCTGTATCGCGAGTCCTCGCGCAAGGACATCGAGAAGATCAAGCTCGTCTAAGAGTCAATGATCCGGCGAACCAACACATAGCAAGCATACGGGTGCCCAAGTACTTCGGGCGCCCGTTTTTTATCGCTCGACCAGCACGCGATTGAGCCGCCCCTCCACCAAGCGCTCGTATAGACGCCGCGTCTCGGGCTCGGGCACGCCATTGACCTGCTCCCTCAGATGGTGCATATGCCCACTGTATAGCTCGACGATATCGCGCCTCCGCCCCGCCGCACTGTAGACACGCATGGCGCAGCGCACCATATCCTCACGCGCCGTTTCCTGTCGAAGACCCGACTCCGCCAGCCAAATCGCCGACTGCAGATCGTTTTCTTCTAGAGCGGCATTTGCTCCCTTAATCATGCAATCGATGTACTTTGACTGCATAATGCGTCGCATACGCAAAAAGTAGGTGGGATTACAGCCATTGGGAACATACAGCGGTCCGGCATAAAGCTGCTCAATCTTAAGGCACAGCTCAACTAAATGGGGCCCGCGCGCACCCGTGCGATTTCCCAAAACCTCGCGGCTTATCTGGTCAAACAGCCGTACATCGGTCTTGACGTAGTCGCCGTTGAGTCCGATGCATTCATTTTGGATGAGCACGCACGACTTGCCATCCGGCGTCGGTCCCAAAGCCGACCGCAAGCGCGATATCGTCGAGTACAGGTTGTTGCGGGCGCTATTGAACTCGGCATGGGGCCACAGCTCCATGGCCAACGTCTCACGATCGACGAGTGCATCCATGCCCAGCGCAAGCCGCTCGGCAAGTGTCGCCGCCTTCTTGCGGCGCCACATTTTGTCCGTGATGGGAAACCCGTCGCGCTCGGCGCGAAACGCACCAAACATGCGAATCTCGATATGGTCAATGGTATCAACGGCTTCAACCTCGCCGGCCTGGAACAGGCGCTCGCCTTCCCCTTCCAAATCGTCGCGCAGCGAGTACCGCGACAGCTCGCGCACGGGAAGCTTCTTGCGAATCCTGGTCGCCGGCTCGCCCAGACAATGCATGGCAAGGCGCGCAAAGAGCCGATACGATGGCTCCAGAATCCCCGCACGATTCATGGACATCCAGGCCGCAAGATCGCTGTCTCGGCCCGCACAGGCCAAATGCAGCGCCACCATCCAGGCCTCCGCTCCACCAACCTGCGTCTGGCTTATATCGAGTAGCTCCGCTTCCTCGCGCACCGAAACCATCGAGGTGTTACGCAGATACGCCGCGCGCTCCAACAGCAATGCGTTATCGCGCATGTACGCAATCGACTCCTCGGCAAGTTTGAGTACTTGGACCGCACGGAACTTTGCATTAACCGGCCGTCCCTCTGCCAGCGACTGCCAGCCTTCTAGCAACAGGCCAAACAGCTGAATCTGGTTGTCGCGCATGCGCACGGCAAAACGATCGAGCTCGTTGAACGCCGCGTCGTCGGTTACCGGCAGGCCGGAAAGGAGCCGCCGTGCCGCCAACACCATGCGCACCCAGATAGCCATCGCCTTAAGCCCACGTACGTCGAGCGCCTCCCGCACCACCGCCATCTCGTCGTCGCGCTCGTCGGTTCCCGCAAACGACCCGTCAAAGAGCTCCACCAGCATGCTATCGGCCCGTATAACAATCCCCGCGATGTCGAGCTCGCAGTCGTAGGCCTTGCTCGTTTTGAGCTGCTGTAGAACGCCGCCGTCATCTCCCCGCTCGGTCAGGCAGCGCTTGACCTCGATATGCGCGGACAGCATATCGAGTGCGGTATGGGATGTCTCGATTTCTGGCACGGCCAGGTTCGCAGGAAGCCCAAGCCCGTTGTCCCCATAGCAAACAGCCGTCAGTGTCTGGGCCACCCTCCATGAAACAGGGTCTATTTCGCAGGCCGCCCGTTCGCCCCCGCGCTCGATAACCGATGCCATATAGCGAGCGAGCTTTGTATTGGACACGCTGACCGCTGCCAGATATACGCCAAGCGCCTCGGCAGGCGTTGGCTCTGGAGCCGGATCGTCGGCATCGATCGTGCCCAGCGCTGCTCGGCAGATATCGGCCCCGTGCCCCGTCAGAGCCAGATCGACCCCATACTGCCCAGCAAGTTCAAGGACCGCTTCACGGTCCAAAAAGGCGTCCGCCAGGCCCATCGCCGCATCGCATCTACCCGCCTTAAGCAAAATCCGGGCCGCCCTCGGAACAAGTTCGGGGCGAACCTCGGCCACCAACTTACGCAAACGCAAGCGTCCGTTATCCTCCGTGCCCAGACACGTAAAACTCCGCTCGGCGGGATCCAAGCCAAAGATCGGGTAGTCGCGTACAAAGTAGGACTGGTCGACCATCGACAGCCTCACCCCGCAAGCCTCGAGTTCTGCGATATTGCCCTCGCCCATCAAAATCATGAGACATGCCACGCAAAACAGTGCATTATTGTCGAGCGAAGCCAGATCGACAAGTGCCGCGCCATATACGTTGACAATCTCGTTTTCGAGCAGACCGGCTACGTCGCCTTGGCCATACAGACCCGTCTGCAATGCCGAAACGAGCTCGGGCACGCCCTGCGTGAGCTGATAAAAGTCGAGCGATGTGCTGATCGAAAACGCCGATGCCCACGCCGAATACTCATAGGCATGCACCTTGAGCATCTGCGCATTGATCTTAACCGAATCGCCCAGCCCATGAATCAGCTGACGATTTGAAGGACGGCAGGAGATAAAGACCCCTACCCCCATGGCGCGCAGGCCGCGAATCCTGTCGATGAGGTCTTCGGTATCGTGCTGATCGAGGTTTGGCACATTATCAATCGCGATAAGGGAGTGCGGTTTGTCTTTGAGTTCTTCGGTAACCACCTCGAGCTGCATAAACACCTCGCGCCCAGTGGCGCGATCGGCCTCGATAATCCGCACGGGACCTCGCGTCGGGTCGCATTTAACCTCATGGGTGTACTGCAGCAGCACCGAGGTCTTCCCAAACCCGTCGGGCGCATAAAGAACCACGATGCCGGCCTTTCGGCCCTTGGCGAGAAGCTCATTCATCAAGCGTTCGCGTCGCACCATATAGCCTCCGCCCAGCGGCATCAGCTCGAGGTCGTCTATACTGCTCAAATCGTTTACCATGCCCGCTCCTCAACTCGACCGTATGGACACTGTAACCGCAAGACCATACAAACCGCGCTATGTATAGAGCGACCTTGTGTTTTAGGTTGTCTTTTGGTACGCAAGCGGCAAGTTTTTGTACAGCGAGGGCCGATTGTTATTAATCCCCCGACTAATCGGTCTTTAAGCAGGTAAATGAGCTTGTCAGCTTGTCCCATCTAAGCGGCAGTGTAACGCAGATGAACAAGGTTCAGCTATGTCATTCAACTCGCCTAGCACCCGCTACCGTCTACGACCTTTTAGTGGCATTTTTGCATAGAATCTGGTATGGAATGAATCAAGCTGTTGGGCATCCGGCATTCGTCAAGCTTGCGACAAGATTTTGGTCAAGTGGACAGAAAGGGATAGCAAAAAGGCCCCCGCAAAGCGGAGGCCTTAGGCAAGGCTATGTCGAGATGCAGGATTCGTGCTACTCGCAGAGCGAAAGGGCGGCCTCGTCGGCAACGACAACGCAGTTGGTGTGCAGCTGCAGGATCGAAGCCGGGCACGCGGGCGTAACCGGGCCATAGCACATGTCATGCACGGCCTGAGCCTTGGCCTCGCCGTTGGCGACGACCAGGATCATGCGGGCATACATGATGGTCTGGGTACCCATGGTGTAGGCCTGACGGGGAACGTCGTCGATGCTGTCGAACAGGCGGCTGTTGGCCTGAATGGTGCTCTCGGTGAGGTCGACGCAGTGCGTGCCCTTGGAGAAGTGGTCATCGGGCTCGTTGAAGCCGATGTGGCCGTTGTTGCCAATGCCGAGCAGCTGCAGATCCGGGTAACCGGCGGCGGCGACGATCTTGTCGTACTCAGAGCAGGCAGCGGCGGCGTCGGGGTTGGAACCGTCGGGCACATGCGTGTTGTTCAGGTCGATGTTGATGTGATCGAAGAAGTTCTCACGCATAAAGTAGTGATAGCTCTGGGGATCGTCGTGCGAAAGGCCGCGATACTCGTCCAGGTTGTAGGTGCTGACCTCGGCAAAGTCGACGTCGCCCTTCTCGTACCAAGCAGCGAGCTGCTTGTAGGCACCGATCGGGGTGGAGCCGGTGGCAAGGCCCAGCACACAGTCGGGCTTGAGGATAACCTGCGCCGAGATGATATTGGCGGCCTTGCGGCTCATATCCTCGTAGTCTTTAGCTTTAATGATCTTCATTACGCGTCCTTTCTCGTACAAGAGAGGCAAGGCTCCCCTTACAAGCACTTGCCCGCGGCCCGCGTCGGCCGCAACCAACGTGTGCGGCCACCAGGGCGAGGTCGCGTAATGTATGTGTCTCGTGTCTAGCCGCGTCGAGGCCCCTGCCCGTCCACGGTGACCCGAAGCCTTTTAGCTTCGGACAAATCCCATCTTGCCACTGAGGGCGTCCTCTTTCAAGGGCGCCCTCCGTAAACGTGTTTGAATTGTAGGCTAATGGCCACGTGCACTTGCTAGCGCTCGCGAGCAACGATGAGCTGGTCCATCTCTTCGACATGCACGCCAACGGAGCCCTTGATACTCGAGAACTCAACGGAGTTGCACACCAAGATGGGAACCGTCACATCATAGCCCTCGGCAGCAATTGCCTCGCGATCGAACTCAATGAGCACATCGCCCTTATGGACGATGTCACCCACTTGCGCATGTACGGTAAAGTGCTTGCCCTCAAGCTGAACAGTGTCCAAACCAACGTGGATGAGCACGTCCAAGCCATCGACCGTGTTAAGCGCAACAGCGTGTCCCGTGGGAAAAATGGCCTCGACCTTGGCATCAGCCGGTGCAATCACACGCGTGCCGGTAGGCTGAATCGCCACGCCCTGGCCCAAAAGGCCGGTGGCAAATGTCTGGTCATTGACCTCGGACAACGGAATGACGTCGCCCGAGATGGGAGCATCCAGCGTAAGGACTCGACCACGCATACCAAAAGACCTTAGGACTTTAGTGAACATGCTCCCCCTCGGACATACCAATCGACCAAAATAGCCTTAACAGTTTACCACTTGGCACTCGTTTTTGACCATTAGGGAAGTTCGCGCTTGACAACCTCGACGATGTCGTCAACAACGCGCTGGGTCAGCTCGTGCGTCTCGGCCTCGGCCATAACGCGGACCAGCGGCTCGGTACCGCTCGGACGCACCAGAATGCGACCGCGGCCGTCAAGTTCCTTCTCGGCAGCAGCGACGGCATCCCAGATGGGCTGGCAATCGTCCAGACCAGCCTTGTTGTCGGAATGCACGTTGACGAGTACCTGCGGGTACTTCTTCATGATGCCGGCAAGATCGGTGAGGGTACGACCGGTGCGCTTGAGCACGGCCAGCAGCTGCAGAGCCGTCACCAGACCGTCACCGGTGGTGTTGTGCTCCAGGAAGATGATGTGGCCGGACTGCTCGCCGCCGATGACGGCGCCATCCGCGAGCATACGCTCCAGAACGTAGCGATCGCCCACGGCGGTCTGAACCATCTCGAAGCCCTGCTCCTTCATAGCGATGGAGAAGCCAAGGTTGCACATGACGGTCGAGACAATCTCGGAATTGGCGAGCTTCCCGCGGGCGGCGAGGTCAGAACCGCAGATAGCCAGGATGTAGTCACCGTCGATCTCATTGCCCTCACTGTCCACGAACAGTACGCGGTCGGCGTCGCCGTCGTGGGCCAGACCGATGTCAGCATGGGTGCGCAGCACGAGCTCGCGCAGAGGCTCGAGGTGCGTAGAGCCGCACTCGACATTGATGTCGGTGCCGCAGTAATCGGTGTTGATGGCATGGACCGTGGCACCCAGGCGCTGCAGCGCGGCGGGCGTAGTCTGGCAGGAAGCACCGTGACCGCAGTCGACGGCAACGACCAGGCCATCGAGCCTCAGGCCATCAAGCGTATCGATGGCGTGGTCGACGTATGCCTTGCGAGCGTCCTTCATCTTGATGATGTGGCCCACGCCGGCACCGGTCGGCAGCGTGTCGGCAGCCATGACTTCCTCGGACATGACCCAGGCGCTGATCTCTTCCTCGACCGCATCGGGAAGCTTCATACCCTTGCGGCTAAAGAATTTGATGCCGTTGAACTCCGGCGGATTATGCGAAGCAGAGATGACGATGCCGCCGTCGAGCTCGTTCTGGACGGTGAGCAGCGCCACGGCAGGCGTGGGGATGACGCCGCAGCAGTGCGGACGGCCGCCCTCGGCCATGATGCCGGCAGTCAGAGCGCTCTCGAGCATGGTACCCGAAAGACGCGTGTCGCGGCCGACGCAGATATCCGGACCAAGGAACTTGGTCGCCGCGCGGCCCAGGCGAAACGCGAGGTCGCACGAGAGGTCGGCATTGGCGACGCCACGGACGCCGTCGGTACCGAAGATGTTCTGGGGCATAGGATCGCTCCTTCCCTAGCAGGCGATATGCAACCGCCCACCCTAGTCGAAAAAGAAAAGCGGGACCCGCCGAGGAATCGGCAGGCCCCGCTTGTACATTGTATCTCGAAAGGAGATAAAACCTTAGCGCTTGGAGAACTGGGGAGCGCGGCGGGCCTTCTTGAGGCCGTACTTCTTGCGCTCGACCACGCGAGCATCGCGCGTAAGGAAACCGGCCTTCTTGAGGTCAGCACGGTAATCGCCAGCGTTCAGAAGAGCGCGAGCGATGCCCAGGCGCAGAGCGCCGGACTGACCGGAGATGCCGCCGCCATCGCACAGAGCGATAACGTCGAACTGACCGGCGGTGTCGGTCACCTTGAAGGGAGCAAGGGCGTTCTCAACGAGCTGATGACGGCCGAAATACTGCTCGGCATCACGCTTGTTGATGGTCACCTTGCCGGTGCCGGGGACGAGACGGACGCGGGCGACGGCGTTCTTACGACGGCCGGTACCCTGGTAGACAACGGTGTTCTCAGCCATCTTTAAGCCTCCAGCTCAATCTTCGTGGGGTTCTGGGCAGCATGCGGATGCTCGGCACCAGCGTAGACCTTAAGCTTGGTCATCTGGGCACGGCCGAGGGTGGTCTTGGGCAGCATACCGCGAACGGCGCGCTCGATGACCTTCTCCGGGTGCTTCTCCATAGCCTGGCGGAAGCTCTCAGCCTTGAGGCCGCCGTTGTAGCCGCTGTGGCGATAATAGGTCTTCGTGTCGGCCTTGTTACCGGTAAGCTGGACCTTATCGGCGTTGATGACGACAACGAAGTCGCCGCAGTCGCTGTTGGGCGTGAACTGGGGCTTGTTCTTACCGCGCAGGATCATTGCGATCTGGGTGGCAAGACGGCCCAGGACAGCACCATCGGCGTCGACGAGAACCCAGTTGCGCTGGACCTCGCCCTGCTTGGCGTAGTGAGTCGATTTCGAAATCACTTAGACTCCTCCATGTACAGTACGTGTTGTTACAGAGATTCACGGGGCTCTGCAAGTAACCCGTCCATATTACCCCGCTCGCCGTACGAGTCAACAGGTATTTTGGCTCCGACCAGAGTTTCTGCACATGTCATCCACGAGCCGTGACGTTGCAGCGCTAGCGCTCAACAAACTCCTGGATCTCCGCGAGTAAACGCTTTGCCTCCTGGCGACCCTGAATATACAGATCGAGCAGCTTTGCTGGATCGTGTTCGACATGGCCGACCTCGACCGGCTTTTGCGGAGCGATGACCAGCGCGCGGCCCTCGCGCTCATACTGCCACAGGTGCATGCGCTGGAGGTTATAGCGGTCGTGGCGCGTCTCGATAGCCTCGAGCAGGTAGGGGTAGTCGGCATAGCGGGCGCGCGCGGCAGGCATAAACTCGTAGGGCTTTTTCTCGTACGAGCGGTCCTGCGTGACAATGACAACCGCGCGATCGAAGCCCGCCTCCTCCAGCACGTGCTCGATGGGGACCGAATCGGCTACGCCGCCGTCGACGTATTTGTGCCCGTCGATCTCGACCGGCGGCGTCACCAGCGGCAACGAGGTCGAGGCACGCACGGCGTCGAGGTCGAGCACGGCGCTTTTGACCGGCAGGTACGCGGCGGTTCCAAAGAGCATGTCCGTCGCGACGGCGTACATCTCGATAGGGCTGGCGTCGAACGTCTCGTTATCAAAAGGATCCAGGCGGTCCTGGACGTCGTTGAAGATAAAGTCGTAACCCACGATGGAACCCGTGGACGCAAACGACGCGGCGCCCATGTAGCGGCTGTCGTTGCAGAAGGTCAAATTGACTCGGTTGGTGCGGCCGATCTGGTGCGACTTGTAGTTGACGCCGTTGAGCGCACCGGCCGAGACGCCGTACACCGCCGGAATTTCGACACCGGCCTCCATGAGGACGTCGAGCACGCCTGCGGTAAATTGCCCGCGGAAGCTGCCGCCCTCCAAAACGAGCGCGACCTTGCCGGCATTCTTTGCCTTATCTTCTGCAGTCATATTGACCTCCTGCGATTGCGTTTTGACTTTCTTCTACCCAGTTTTGGAATGGAGGGCGCGCAGGTTTTTCGAGGCGGCAGGTGAAGCGGAAAGCGCGTCCCAGTTTGAGGCGGGATTCCGGGATGCGCTTTCCGCTTGGACCGCCGTTGGGAAAGCGTGTCCCGTTCTGAGCGCAGATTCCGGGATGAACTTTCCGCTAGCCATTCATTTGGAAATTGCATCCCATTCCGAATGAGGATTCCGGGATGCGCTTTCCGCTTGAAACGTCATCCGGAAACCGCATCCCAGTCTGAGTCGGAATTCTGGGATGGATTTTCCGCCTTGGGCGACGTTGATGCGGGGCATGGCAGGCTGCAGTCCGATCGGCATCGCATCTGCATAGGGTTGAAGCTTTGCGCGGAGAATCCGCGTATTTGCTTCGCAAATACGCACCGGCTTCGGCCGCCTGCCGGCGTCCTCGCCCGCTCGCTACAAACGCTCCGCGTTTGTTTAACGCTCGCGCCCTGCACAGAGTTCGATTCTCCGCGGTATCTATAAGTAATAAAAAAGCAGGTAGGTGCGTTTACCTACCTGCTTGTAACTATTGGTGGAGGCGCGGAGAATCGAACTCCGGTCCACGAAAGCCCCCTGATTGGCATCTCCAAGCTCAGTCGCTGGTTTAGTCTCGGACGCTTTGCGCGCAGCGACACGCTCGCGGCATCCCAACCGGTTCGGTCTTAGCCCGCGCCATACCGATTACGTGCGCAGGAGCATTCCCCTAACATGACGTCGCGCCGGTGTCGGGGAAATCACCGGGTTGACGCGCCGCTATAAACTAAGCAGCGAGAGCCATAGGCTCAAAAGAAGAGTTGTTGTCAATTCAATTTGACGGTACCCCTGTTTAACGAGGCGAGGAGACCTCGGCTTGCTTCCTCTCTCAGAGCTATCGTGTCGAAACCAGTCGCCCCCGGATGTCGGGAAAGTCTGGATGGTATCGGGCCTGCAAACACCCGATAACCGTCGACTTTTCAAGGAACATACGGGGCGAGCCCCGCTCGTGGAGTGTTATCTTACCACGTTCTGAAAGCGGACAGCTGTTCTATGCACGAGCTGTGAAGACCCTAATGTGCACCACACTTCGCACTTTTGCCACCGAACGCGTCACGTATATTTTCGCCAAGCAAAATTGACCCGTCGAAAGGACCGTTATGGATACCAAGCAGCAACTCGTCAATGCCCTCGCAGGCCTGGGCTCAACCATTACCGAAGCTATGGATGTCATCGAAGGCTTTGTCCCCTGCGGACATCCCGCCCTCACGGTTTCGAACGCCCTTGTTGCGCTGGACGCTGACGATGATGCAGCACTCGCCCAGCAGCTTGAGACCGTCGAGGGCTTTATCGACCACGTGAGTGAGAACCGCGGCGTGGCCGCCTACCACGGCATCGAGGTCGAGCTCGCGGGTCCCAAAGCCGATCTGCTCGCAGCAATCCGCGAGGTAGGCGCCCTTATGCAGACCGCAGGCGTCAAGAACACCCAGGTCAACGAGTGGGTCTACCGCAGTCTGGCAGCACTCGACAGCTCCGACGAAAAGGCAGCCGAGCAGCTCGCAGAAAGTCCCGCCATCAAGGCCGAGCTTTTGTAAATAGCAGACGCGGGCCCCTTGGCGCATCGTCGTCCAAGGGGCCCGCGAACAGCTCGCGTCAACCGATAGCCGTGCCGCCGCGTTTGGCCAAAGCAAGAATCGGCATCATTTGACGAGGTGTCTTTGCTGCAAGATTGGCATGTTCGAGCAGTTTTCGATCGTTGGTCACCAAGTAATCAACCTGGGCGCGTTTGCATGCGGCGAGTACCAAGTTGTCCTCGTAATCGCGATGGAGCGCTAAGTATTTGTCGGCCAGCCAAAGGTCCGACGCATCTGCACCCACGGCCGTGGCGTTTTCGGTCATGTTCCGAACAAACGCCAGCGCCGCATCGCCAATCGCGCGGGCAGAAGCCTCGCCGAGCGCTCCCCCGCTGGCAAGAACGCTGCGCTTCAGTTCGTGCTGTACAACATACAGTACGTCCTTGGCGATATGCACCGGAAAGAACAGCAATGCCCCCGCCTCCGTCGTCTGCCCAATAAACGCGCGTGCGGCAAGCGACTCGGCATGGTCGGCGCAAAACGAATCAACCCATACGTTGGCATCCACCATTATTTTGAGGGGAGCCCCGCTCACAGGATCATCCCCTTTTGGCGATAGCGCTCGTCCATGGCTTCGGAATAGATTGTTTCCCAACCGCGATCGTCGGATACGGGCGACGTAGCGATGCCCAGGTCCGCGTAAAGCTGATCTGCCGCCGCCCATGATGCGGCGAACGGAGTATCGGGCGCGACGGTCTGCCGCCGGTCGTCGACGGCCGCAAGCACTTCCTCGCACTGCCCGCCACCCTGCGCGACCTTGGCCACCACCTTTTTGATGAGCTCGGGCAGTGACCCGCCCGAAAGCCGCAGCACCTCCTCGGCACGATTCTTGACCTGGCGATCTACGCGAACATTCACCTGCGCCATGCCGCTAACAGCACCCACGTCGATCCCGCTCCCTTCAATTGCTAGCCCTGCTAGCAACACTATATAGAGAAGCTAGCACATGGTCAAACGCAAAAGGCCTGCGCCCAGACGACACAAATGCCGTCTGGGCGCAGGCCAGATAACGTGGGCGAACACGTCTGCTAACGCAGGTAGGCCTTCGCGTTGCTCAGGCTGTAGGCGATCGTTGAGCCGTTGTGCAGCAGTGACGACGTCTGCGGAGTGATCATGCCGGTAATACCCAATGCCAACAGCGCCGAGTTGGTGAGCATCACCTTAGAGTAGGAGCTCGTCAGACGATCAATGAGGCCCTGACTCATGCGGCGCAGGCGCACGATTGCGGCCAGATCCGTATCGGTCAGGATGATATCGGCGACCTCCTTGGCGATGTCGCTTCCGCCACCCATGGCCAGGCCCACGTCGGCCAGGCCCAGCGCCGGTGAGTCGTTGACGCCGTCGCCCACCATGGCAACGTGGCGCCCCTCGCTCTTAATGCGCTCCACATACGCGTACTTGTCCTCGGGCAGCAGCTCGGCCTTAAACTCGTCGACACCCGCCTCGCGCGCGATGCGCTCGGCCGTGCGCTCGGAGTCACCCGTGAGCATGACCACGTGCTTGACGCCCAGCGCATGCAGGTCGGCAATGGCCTCGCGGACCCCGGCCTTGAGCGGATCTTCGATGCCGAGCACGCCGACGACCTTTCCATCGACCGCCAGATACAGCGGCGACAGGCCCTGCATCTGGGACTCAATGCGCTCCTTAATGTCGGAATCGAGCTGCGCGCTCTCGTCTTCAAACACAAAGTGTGCCGAGCCGATAATCGCGCGACGCCCCTCGATGGACGAAGCGATGCCGTGCGCCACGATGTACTCGACGGCGGCATGGCGCTCTCGGTGCTCGAGCCCGCGCTCGCGGGCGGCGTTGACCACGGCACGCGCCACAGGATGCGGGAAATGCTCCTCCAGGCAGGCAGAAAGGCGCAGGACCTCGTCCTCGCTCCAGCCGTCGGTCGTCAGCACACAAGCCAGGCGCGGCTGCGCCTCGGTGAGCGTGCCAGTCTTATCAAACACAATGGTGTCGGCCTTGGCAAACGACTCAAAGTACTTCGCGCCCTTGACCATGACGCCCATCTTGGCGGCATCGCTCATGGCGGTCATGACGGCGACGGAACCCGTGAGCTTGAGTGCGCACGAGTAGTCGACCATCAGCGCCGCCGAGGTCTTGATAAGGCTGCGCGTGGTGAGCGCAACCAGGCCCGCGAGCAGGAAGTTCCACGGGACGATCTTGTTGGCGAGGTCCTCCATATGCGACTGACCCTCGGATTTGAGCGAGTCGGCCGTCTGCACGAGCGAGACGATCGAGCGCAGTTTGGTCTGCGCCGTGTTGGCGCGCACGCGCACCAAGATGCTGCCGTCTTCCACGACGGTACCGGCGAACACGTCGTCGCCCACGCTGCGCTCAACGGCCAGCGGCTCGCCGGTCAGGGTCGCCTGGTTGACCATAGCGCTCCCCCGCTCGACGACACCGTCGATGCAAATGGACATGCCAGTGCGCACGGCGACCAGATCGCCGGGCTCGAGCTCGGTCGCAGCAACGCTTACCTCGGTGTCGCCGACAACCTTTTGCACCTTGTCGGGTACATCGAGCAGCGAGTTGATGAGCTCGTTTTCGCTCATGGCGCGGGTGTAGTCCTCGAGCAGCTCGCCCACGTTGAGCAGGAACATTGTCTGGCCCGCGGTGTCGACATCACGCTTGACGAACGAAATGCCGATGGCCGAAGCGTCGAGCACGGGAACGGTCAGGCGCGGCTGCGCCAGCTCATGAAGGGCAGCGCGCAAAAATGCCATGTAACCGGCCACGACAAACACCGCACGCAGAGGCGTCGGCAAGAACCAGCGGCGCGCGTAGTGGGCGCCGACGAGTGTCGCCAGGTCCATAACGAGTTTGTGCTTGCGCGGCTCAAGCTGCATCACATAGCCCGACTTGGCATCGGCGATAGCTTGAGCATCGAGTGCGCCCAAGGCGTCGAGCACGCTCGCGCGACGTGGCTCGTCGTATTCGAGCGCCATCTGGCCAATACGGCCATATACGCGCACCTTGTGCACGCCGTCGATATCGCCGCTGAGCTTAAGAAGTGCATCGAGATCGCTCTCTGGCACAGGACCCGCCAATTGAAGACGGGTCCTGCCGGGGATCTCGCTAATAATCGAGAATCTCATAGTTTGTGCCTGGGAGCGTTACTCGGCTGCCTCGTCAGCAGCGGCCTCGCTCTGGGTGATGTAAGCAGCCTCGGCAACCATGTCGTCGACATTAGCCTTGGCCTGCTCGACCATGTCCTGGTAGCCGTTCTTGATGCGCATGCCGCACGCGATACCCTGCACGCAGGCATTCTTTACCGGAGCGCTGGTAAGCAGCTTGATGCCGGCCGTGCCAAGCAGAAAACCGCCACCGACAAGCAGGGTATTGAACGTCGACTTCTTCATGTTGCTTCTCCCTTTTGCCGCATTGGACGCGGCATGGTGCTTCAGCACCCGAGTAAACAAGTTTGCTCGAGCACGCTTTTGAAATATCTCAATTTTATCTAACTATATAGGTCAGCCATGGCTAACCTTTTGAAAATTAACGATGCGGAGTAACCGATTGTCAATGTGAGAAAGGGACTGTCCCTTTGCCCCTTCTTACAACTGCCAGGTAGCTGCTTCCTTTTGCAGCGCCACCATGCGGGCGAATTCTCCACCTGCCGCCTTGAGCTGCGCCGGAGTGCCCTGCTCGGCAACCACACCATCCTTGAGTACAACGATTTTGTCGGCATTTTCCACCGTACGCATACGGTGGGCGATCACGATAACCGTCTTGCCTGCGAGCAGGCGGGAAAGCGCCTGCTGCACCACGGTCTCGTTCTCCACATCCAAGCTCGCCGTCGCCTCATCCAACAGCACGATAGGCGCGTCTTTGAGCAGCGCGCGGGCGATGGAAATGCGCTGGCGCTCTCCGCCGGACAGCCTGGAGCCGTTCTCGCCGATCATGGTGTCATAGCCCTGCGGCATGCGGCTCACAAACTCGTCGCAGTTGGCGGCACGCGCGGCAGCAAGCACTTCCTCATCGGTGGCATCGCGACGACCAAGACGGATGTTTCCCATCACCGTGTCGTCAAAGAGCAGAACGTCTTGGAACACAATGGCGTAGTCGCGCAGCAGCACCTCGGGATCGACGCTCGCAACATCCACGCCGCCCACGGTGACCGTGCCTTCGGTGGCGTCCCAAAAGCGCGCGGCCAGGCGGCTCACCGTGGACTTACCGGAGCCCGAAGGACCGACCAGTGCCGTGACCTCGCCTTCCTTGGCGGTAAAGCTCACATCGGTAAGAACTTTCTCGCCGGCGCGGCCGTCCTCGCCCGCACCATAGCCAAATGCCACGTGATCGAACACCACATCGTGGCCTACGGGCTCAAACTGCTCGCTGCCCCGCGCCACGGGCTCTTCCATGATGGAACGCATGCGCTTGGCCGACGACTCGGCGGCAAACAGCTCGGACATCAGCATCAGCGCCTGATCAAAGGGCGCATAGATGCGGCTCACCATAAGCAGGAAGGCAAACATCATCAAAAAGACGGCCTGGCCGGAGGCGACCATCGCAGCGCCCGTGACCAACGTGGTGGCAATCCCCAGGCGCAGGATGGCAAAGGCGGAGTTGACCAAAAGCCCATTGGCGAGCTCGCCCTTGGTGGTTTCGCGCTCCTCGGCATCGATCACGGCGTTGAGCCCCTCAAGATAATGAGCCTCCTGGTTGGTGGCACGGATCTCGCGCACGCAGTCGAGCGCCTCCTGGATCGCCTCGGTAACCTTGACCTTCTCGGCACGCACATGGTCGAACACCGGGGTCATGGGGCCGCGTGTCAGATACAGCACGGCAAAGGCCACGGGCACGCTCCAAAACGCCGCGATCGCCAGCTGCCAGCAAAAGAACAGCGACGCCACGAACACAATGGCGCTTGCGATGATGGCACCCCAAAGCTCTCCCAGCACGTGGCTGTAGGCGTGCTCCATGGCCTGGACGTCGCCCATGATGGTCTCGGTTAAATCGGCCAGATCACGACGGCCAAAAAACGACAGCGGCAGCTTGCGCAAGCGCTCGGCAATCTCCATACGCTGCTTGCCGCACTCCTCGTAAAAGATGCAGTAGGTGTAGTAATACTGCTGCCAGTTAGAGGCAAAGAGCAACACGAAAAAGACCAGGAGGCCGCCCACAATCGGCAGGGCATCCGGCAGGTCGGCACCGGTGGCGAGATGTTCGACAAAACCGGCCATGACCAGGAACAATAAGCCCATGCCGGCCATGGTAATGAGATTGGTGAGCGCGGTCCAGAAAATGCCGCGTTTTACGCCGGCGACGCCTTTATCGGATAGGAAATACTTCTTTTGGAATGAGGCGAACATTTAGGCCTCGCCTCCCTTCGTGACGGCGGCATCTGCGGCGGCAGTGATCTTCCAGCTCGCGGCCTGTTCGTATTCGGCCCACATCTTGGCATACAGACCCTCTTGGGACAGCAACTCGGCATGGGTGCCGGCCTCCTGCACGCTACCTTGATTGAGCACCACGATCTTGTCGGCCCCCACTACAGTCGAGAGTCGGTGCGCAATCATAATGACCGTGCGACCCGCCGCCAGCTTGCTAAAGGCGCGCTGGATGAGCGCCTCGTTCTCGGGGTCGGCAAACGCCGTGGCCTCATCGAGCACCACGATAGGCGCGTCTTTAAGGATCGCGCGGGCGAGTGCTACGCGCTGCACCTCGCCGCCCGAAAGATATGCCCCTCCAGCACCGAGCATGGTGTTAATACCCTGCGGGAGCTTGGCCACAATGTCGTCGCACTGAGCTGCGGAGAGGGCCGCACGCACTTCGTCGTCAGTGGCCGTGGGCTTGGAGGCACGCACGTTATCGGCAAGTGTTTGCCGGAACAGCTGGTTGGTCTGGAACACGAAGGCAACCTGGTCCATAAGCTCGTGCGGGTCCATGTCGCGAACGTCCACACCGCCTACGAGCACTCGACCCGAAGAAACATCCCAAAAACGCGGGATCAGGCTGGCGCAGGTTGACTTACCGCCGCCCGAGGGACCCACCAGGGCGAGGGTGCTACCCGCGGAAACGTTAAAGCTCACATGGCTAACGGCAGGTGCTTCGGCACCCTCGTACGTAAAGCTCACGTCCTCAAATCGCACGTCGCCGCCGGCAGGGTGCTTGGGTTGCGCGGGCACGGAGAGCCGCTTGGAATCCATGACGCTTCGAATTCGAGCCAGCGAATCGGCACTCATCTGAGAGGCCTCGCCCACAAACATGAGCTTGGTCATGGCCGTCGGTACCACGGCCGAAAATATCGCGTAAAACGTGAAGTTGGCCATAAAATGCGCGAAGTCCTTCTCGCCCGGCGCCAACAGCAACGCCACGGGCAACAGGAATGTCACAAGACCATTGAGCGCGGTAAGGTTGAGTACCTGCGGACCTCGGCAAAACGTGCCCGCATAGCTTTGTGCCATGTCGGCGTATTCGGCGATCGCGTCGTGGAACGCCTTAAAGGAATAGACCGTCTGCTGAAACACCTTGACCACGGGAATGCCGCGTACGTATTCGGTACCGGTCTTGTTCATCTTGACCAGCGCGCCCATGTAGGCCTTCATGAACTCGGCGCCCTTGCCGCTCATCATGGTGGCCATGGCGCCAAGCGAAACGGCGACCGAGATAAGGCATGCCGCGCCCAAGCGCCAATCGAGGGCGAAAAGCAGCACGAGCAGACCTGCGACCATGGCGGTGGCGCCGGCGATATCGGGTAGCATGTGCGCGAGCAGGGTCTCGGTGGAGGCGGCGCATCCGTCTACGATACGGCGCAGCTCACCGGTGGCGTGTGTGTCAAAGTAGCCAAGCGGCAGCTTAAGCAGGTGCTCGCTCGTAGTCTTGCGGATATTGGACGCGCAGCGAAACGCAGACAGGTGCGTGCACATGAGCCCCACGAAATAGACCACGATGCTTGCCAGCGCAAACCCCACGGCCCACCAGCCATACGTCGCGATGTCGCAGGCTTCGCTCCAGTTAGGTGCCACGGCGATCAGATCGCGCGCGACAAGCCAAATGCACACGTACGGGCCAAAGCTCAGCAGCTGCGAGAGCGCCGAGAGAGCCATGCCCAAATACGTTAGGAATTTGCGGTCGCCGGCATATGCAAGCAGCTCGCCGATACCGCCGCCTTCCCTTTTTGACCCCTTTGCCATGAGATTCCCTTCTAACGGCTTGAGAGTTAACCGTAATGAACTTATCATTGATGTGTTAGCCATGGCTCACAATCGAGCCAGGCGTGGACGTTTCTGCAAAGGAAAGGGACGCTTTTGCAAATACGGCGGGCAGCGACCGACATAACCGAGCTCTACGCACCGCAGTTTGAGCAGTTTGGCCTGGAGCTTACCGGCAAGGGCGCCGTCTTTACCGGCGAGGTGGCAAACGATCGGGCGCACGGACGCGCATGGATCATGCCTCTCTCCCCCGCCTGCATCGTTATGGAGCATTTCATTACCCCGATGCACGATATGTACCTGGCCGAATACACACCCGAACCGTACGCCTGCGTGAGCGAGGTCAGCGCGCCCACACTTATATGCATGCCCGAGGCTGGCATAACGCCTGCGAACCTTAAACCCTTGCATGGACCGTGGCCGAACAGCGCGGTGTGCAGCTTTATCCAAGATAGCTGCGGCGAGGAACTAAGTCCGCTGTTTGCAGGGCAGCTTTATCACTCGCGCTCGGTGCTCTTTTTGCCCGGGTATTTTGACGAGCTGGAGCATCGGTATCCCACTGAGTTCGCGGGAGTCTTTGAGGCGTTTGCCGAGTCGTGGCACGAGGAGGCGACGTCTGCCATCTGCCACACGCTGCGCCGGATTAACGAGGACCGCGCCCGCACCGTAGGCGGACACGTCTATATGCAAGGCATCGTGGAGACCATGGTCGCGGAGCTCGCCTGTTCGCGCGCGGCCCACAAGCAGGCGCGGCGGGCGGCAGACACACGCGCCAGCATAACCATTGCCGAAGAAGCAACGGCAATGATTGAGCGCGCGCTCGACAAAGGCAGACGTGTGGGTATCAACGAGGTAGCCGAGAGGCTCTACACAAGCCGCTCCAAGCTATGCGCCACCTTTAAGGCCCAAACCGGCGAGTCCCTGGGTGCCTACATTCGCAGACGCCGTATGGAGCGAGCACAGGACCTTTTGGCCGATAGCTCGCTCACGATAGCGCAGGTCGCAGAGCGTCTAGGCTACCCTCAGCAGGCCGCCTTCGCCCAAGCCTTCAAGCAACACACCGGCACCACCCCCACCGCCTGGCGTTCCCAGCATCAATAAAGAGACGGCAGAGGGCCAGTGTGACAAAGGGAAAGTCCCTTTGTCACATCTACAAAAATGGGTGCGCCGACGGCGCACCCATTCACCAAATTCCATTCAGCCCACCTGACCCGAAAGGCCGAGTCGCCACGAAACCCGGGGGCCCCGGCAGGGCGGGTGCTTCCTCAAAATGAGTTCCCTCCAAAACAATGGGCGCGCCAACGGCGCGCCCATTCACTCTATTCCATTCAGCCCCGCCTGACCCGAACGGCCGAGTCGTTACGGAACCGAGGGGCCGGGCGCAGGGCCTTGCCTCTCAATGAGTTCCGCACGAACAGGAGGCGCCAGTGGCGCCTCCGTCGTGAGTCAGGACTGTCCGAAATTGAGAGGCAAGGCCCTGCGCCTGGCCCCTTGGTTCCCGTCTACGAGAGCGACGTTCTCAGCAACTCGTTGAAGAGCTTCGGGTTGCCCTTGCCGCGGCTTGCCTTCATGCACTGGCCCACCAAAAAGCCGATGACCTTCTGGTTGCCGTCACGATACTGCTGCGCCTGATCGGCACAGTTCGCCAGCACCTCGTCCACGATCGGCTGCAGCGCGCCGGTATCGCTCACCTGACGCATGCCGCGCTCGTCGACGATCTTGTTGGGATCGTCGCCGGTCTGGGCCATGGCCTCAAAGACCTCGTGCGCCTGGTTGGAGCTGATTGCATCAGTCGCCAGCAGTTTGGCAAGAGCTGTCACCTGAGCCGGCGCGATGCCGGACTCGGCGAGCGACACACCCGCTCCCTTAAGGTAGGCGATCATCTCGTTGACCAGCAGGTTTGCGACCGTCTGGGCCTCCTTGCCAGCCATACCGGCAGCGGCGGCCTCAAAGAACTCGGCAAACTCCGGGTCGCCGGCAATCTGCTCGGCGTCGGCCGTCTTAATGCCAAAGTCGGCCTCAAAACGAGCGCGCTTGGCATCGGGCAGCTCGGGGATCTCGCCACGGCAACGATCGATAAACTCGTCGTCCAGGTCGAACGGCGCCAGGTCGGGATCGGGGAACAGGCGATAGTCGTCGGCCGTCTCCTTCACACGCATGACCACGGTGCGCTTGCGGCTGGGCTCCCAGTGGCGGGTCTCCTGGTAGATAATGCCGCCCTCCTCGAGTACCTCTGCCTGGCGGCAGATCTCGTAGGCAAGGCCGTCATGCAGGCTCTTAAACGAGTTGAGGTTCTTGAGCTCGGTCTTGCTGCCCAGCTTGGTCTCGCCGCGGCGGCGCAGCGACACGTTGCCGTCGCAGCGCATGGAACCCTTCTCCATGGAGCAGTCGGAAATGCCAAGCGTCACAAAGATGCGACGGAGCTTCTCCATAAACAGGCGAGCCTCCTCGGGCGTACGCAAGTCGGGCTCAGTTACAAGCTCGATGAGCGGCGTGCCGCAGCGGTTGTAGTCGACGAGCGACTCGGCCGCGGCGGTAATGCGGCCCTCGGCGCCGCCCACGTGCACCATCTTGGCGGCGTCCTCCTCCATGTGGATGCGCAGGATGCGAATGGGCACCGTGTAGGAACCGTCCTCGCGGCGCTCGGGCATCTGCAGGTTGGACGCATCGTAGCTGGCCAGGTGACCGGCGCGCTGATTGCCCTCGCGCATGGTCGATGTCATGGACGTGGACAGGCCCTCGGCGTTGGCCGAAGCGCTCGCCAGACTCTGGGCCTCGGCCTCGCCAAACGCGCAATCGGGGCGCTCGGCGGCACCGCGACCGGTCACATCCAGATCGAGGTGACCGTACATGGCAAAGGCGACCGGACCCTGCGTAGTCTGGAAGTTCTTGGCCATATCGGGATAGAAGTAGTGCTTGCGGTAGAACATCGAGTGGCGCTGGATCTCGCAGTTGGTGGCGAGACCGGCCTTGACGATGCTCTCGATGGCGCGCTTGTTGGGCACCGGCAGCGCACCGGGCAGGCCCAGGCACACCGGGCACACGTTGGCGTTGGGCTCGTCATCGTGGCTAAGCTTGCAGTTGCAGAACATCTTGGTATCGAGTGCGGTGAGCTCGGTATGGATCTCCAGGCCGATCACGGCCTCCCAATCCTGCAGGACCTCGGAAAGCTCCTTCATTACAGCTCGCCTCCCTTCCCGGCAAAATCGGGCGCGACGGAAAGCGCGGGCGCACCCGTGGCGGCATCGGCAAAGCCGCGCTCAAGGGCGCGGGCAAACGTGAGCAGCTGACGGTCCTTAAAGGCCGGGCCAACCAGCTGGGCAGAAACGGGCAGCTTGCTGTCCTCGCCCAGGCCCAGAGGCACCGAGATACCGCCGTTGCCGCAAATGTTGAGCGAGATGGTGTACAGGTCGGAGAGGTACATCTGCGTGGGGTCGCTGATCTCGCCAAACTTAAAGGCCGTGCGCGGCGAGGCGGGCATGAGGATGGTGTCCACCTTGGCATACGCGGCATCGTAGTCCCGCGTGATGAGCGTGCGGGCCTTTTGCGCAGCGTAGTAGTACTTGTCGTACACGCCCGAGCTCAGCAGGTAGGCGCCGAGCATCTGACGGCGCTTGGCCTCGGCGCCAAAACCGTGGGCACGCGAAAGCGAGCTCTGGTCGGACATGTTGGCGCAGCCCTCCTCCTGATAGCCGTAGCGAATGCCGTCGAAACGTGCCAGGTTGGAGAACGCCTCGGCCGGGCCGATGACGTAGTAGGCGGCGATGGCGGCATCCAGGTGCGGCAGGTCGACCTCCACGAGCTCGGCACCCTGGTTCTGCAGCTCCTGGGCGGCGCGCTGAACGGCGGCCTTGACCTCGGGCGTCAGGCCCTCGGCCTCCATAAACGCGGGGATGATGCCCACGCGCTTGCCCTCGATGCTGTCGTTGAGGTGCTCGGTAAAGTCGACGGCACAGTCCTGGCTGGTGCAGTCATACGGATCGTGGCCCGCACCGGTAAGCGCGTTCATGGCCAGCGCGACATCCTCGACCGTGCGGCCAAAGGGGCCCACCTGGTCGAGCGACGAGCCAAAGGCAACCACGCCGTAGCGGCTCACGGCGCCATACGTGGGCTTAAAGCCCACCACGCCGCACAGCGACGCCGGCTGGCGAATGGAGCCGCCGGTATCCGAGCCCAGCGAGAGCGCGACCTCGCCCGCGGCGACGGCGGCAGCGGAGCCGCCCGAAGAGCCGCCGGGCACGCGCTCGGTATCCCAAGGGTTGTTGGTGCGGTGGAAGGCCGAGCTCTCGGTGGAGCTGCCAAAGGCAAACTCGTCCATATTGGCCTTGCCCATGGGCAGGCAGCCGGCATCGAGCATGCGCTGGACGCAGGTGGCGGTGTAGACGCTCTGGTAGTTCTCGAGCATACGGGAAGCGCAGGTGGTGCGCGTACCCACGAGATTCATGTTGTCCTTGATGGCCAGCGGCACGCCCGCGAGCGGGGGCAGCGGCTTGCCTGCGGCACGGTCGGCATCCACGCGCGCAGCAGCCTCGAGCGCAAGCTCGGGCGCCACCTGCAGGAATGCCTGGACCCCGCCCTCGCGCGCCTCGATGGCCTCGAGCGAGGCCCGCGCGACCTCGGTAGCGGTAAAGTCGCCGGCGGCAACGCCCGCGGCGATCTGGGCGGCGGTAAGGGAATCGAAGCTTAGCGCCATTACTCGCTCTCCCCCTCTCCCAAAATGGACGGCACGCGGAAGTAGCGATCGCGCGCGCTTCCGGCGTTTTCCAGCGCGACGTCGAGCGGCAGGTCGCGCTCGGGCTCGCGCAGGTCGTCGCCCATCACGTTGGACAGGCTTCCGATAGGATGGAACGTAGGCTCCACGTCGGGTAAGTCATATTGCAGGACGGGCTCGAGCATCTGGACGGCGTCGTTCATGTAGGACGTCATCTGGGTGAGCTCGTCATCGGTCAGTGCGATCTTTGCGTACTCGGCGATGCCGCGCACGTCTTTCTCGCTGAGTGCCATAGGCGCTCCCTTCCGCATAACAGTTAAACCGCTCTAGTATACAAGGCAACGCCGGCTTGGAGCAGGCGCTTTACCCAAATGCAGCGAAAACGTAACGAGGGCGGCAGGTTGGCAGGCAACGGGCCGGCGGTTCTGTAACGAAAACCGTACCGCCCGCAACGAAAACCATCACAACATTCGACGCTTTTCGCCAAAATCGAGATTTTCATCGAATGTTGTGATGGTTTGAAAGCCACGAGCACCACAAAAGTGCCTGTCCCCTTTGTGGTGGTTCTGAAGAATGCCTTATGCCGAGGCCTTGGTCTTGCGGCGCTTGCGGACCGCGTGGATCACGATATCCAGCAGCAACAGCACAATGGCTACGACCACGATTAGCACGGCAAACTCGCGCTTGCCCCAGTGGCGGCCGGCCAGCGACTTTTGCTTGTCGACGTCCTTCTTGTTGTACTTGGTGCGCACGCAATGCACCAGCAGGCGATGGTCATTCACGCCGTAAGGGGTGCAGGTGACGAGCGTCACCTTGTCGGCGCCGGGCTCGATGGTCAGTGACTCCATCTCCTCGGGCAGCACCACCTCGGAGTCCACCATCTTGTAGGCGAGCGTCTTGTTCATGGTGTGCAGCAGCACCAGGTCGCCGGGCTTCAGCGAATGGATGTCGTCGAACATGCTCAGGTTGCGCATGCCCGAGTGCGCGGTGAGCACGCAATGCGTCGAGGTGCCGCCCACCGGCAGGCTCGTGCCCTCCAGGTGGCCGACGCCCGCCATAAGGACTTCTTCGCTCGTGCCGTGGTAGATGGGCATGCTCACGTCGATGGAAGGGATCTCGACCCAGCTCATCATGGGGTCGCGGTCAAAGATGAGCTGCTGAGCGTAGGGCTCGATCTGGTCGGCCGGAAGCTCGGTGGCCTCGCCGGCAAGCTGCTCGTTATAGGAGCGCGCTTGGAGCAAGATGCGTTCGCGCTCCTCGGCAGACAGCGCGT
This sequence comes from Collinsella aerofaciens, assembly GCF_964283865.1. Taxonomy (GTDB): domain Bacteria; phylum Actinomycetota; class Coriobacteriia; order Coriobacteriales; family Coriobacteriaceae; genus Collinsella. The sequence goes on from NZ_CAXYLS010000003.1 coordinate 117,550, forward strand.
CCACGGTGCTGGACACGGTGCTGATCTGGTTGAACACGCCCGAGGCCTCGAGCCGGTCCAAGATCCACGGCCAGGTCATAAGGCCCACGCCGATAAGGATGATGACGATGGTGATGAGCCGGTCGGCCCAGCGCGGCAGTCGCTTGCGGCGGCGCTTGGGCTTTGGTTGAGATTTGGGCTGAGGGCTTGAGCCGCCGTTGTCCGCGGCGTTATTGCTCTTCATATGTTTGGCGCCCTGCACCATCGCCGGTCACTCCTTTACAGCTCAGGTTGTCTAAACAAATAATAGCCGATTAGCGAGCTCATGCGCCGGACAACGCAGCTAGGCTGCACCGTTCGGGCCACGTAACCCCACTCAACCAATCAAGCCATATGTTGCTTTCATCGTCTCGAGCAACTGCGCCATCGTTACGCCCGCAACCCCGATCTGTTTCAGATTGACGTCGCCCACCTCGCAATCTTTAACAAACGCAAGCATATCGTCCTTCAGTTCTTCGCCCAGGTCGACACCTTCCGACTCGCCAAGCAGCTGAGCAAGCCTCAGCGCATCGCGTTTATGCTTTTTTACCTTCTTCGAATCAACGTTCTCCCCCGCTTCCCTTCTGGCTTTTAGGTCGAGATACGCCTTCGCTTTGAACGGGACAATGTATTCCGTACCCAGGACCGAAACGCCGTCTACGGTCCGAATTCCCTGAAGGAACAAGCTGTAGTAAGCATCGTCCAACAAAATTGCCGAAAGACTGCTTATGTTTTCATCAACGTGAATTGGCGCCACATCAATCCCCTCACGACCCTTTAGAAAGTCGGGGCACTTCGCGAAGAGTTCGATCATATGGGGGTAACCCGGCCTCTTAGGCTCTGTAAACCGATAAAAACATGAGCCTTTGCCTTCGCCCCAGCCGCAGCGGTAACCGCCATCACGCACCAAAGTCCATATAGCTTCTGCCGTCTGAGGCAACCGGTCATCGGCGACAATTACCACATCAAAATCGTGAGTCGCCCTGAATGAAAGCCCCGCCTCCGCGAGCAAAATGTCGCATGCCGTGCCGCCGATAAGGGCATACGATCCTTCAGCTTCTTGCATATGCTGCTGAAATTCTTGGAGACCTTCTACAGCGCTTCTTGCCATGGATATTCCTTTCCAAACATGCGATCGACTTCGAGCTGAATTCGCTCATCGTCGATTGCCGCCAAAGATAGCGCAAGCGAAATGTTGTCGACACGGGAGGAGTCGGCAAACACGGGTGCATAGCGCCACACTTGGATCATCGCCGTCTCGTTATCCGGCAACTCCCCGTCTGCGACTTCGAGATCGCTCAGTTGACGCCATGCACTTCTTAAGACGGCCTTTTGTTCCATGCCCGGCGCAGCGAGCATCGAACGCGCAGCGAGCGCCGTCTCCCCGGCGTCAACAAGATAGTCGATCTGCGGCGTCTTCCTTGCAAAAAAGACCTTCGAGACAGGCGAGGAGAGCTCTGCCATGTGCTCACTGAGCAGAAGATCAACGGCAACAGGGAACACGACGACACGTCGCTTGCGACGCTCGCGCCTCGCGAGCCCCCTGTCAACAAGCTCGGTTATGGCCTCACTCGCGCGGCTTGCCGAGATCCCAAGCGCACGACAAAGGTCGTAGGGACGATATGGCTCCTGGGCTGCTCCCCAGATTGCGGCAGCCTGCGCGTTGGGTGACATCTTGGTCGCGTGATTGCGAAACCGGGCACCGCCCCTCTCCGTGCAGGCTGTGCCCATAAATGGAAGAAAAGCCTGTCTGCCTGGGCAGACAAACGGAATCCCTTGTGCGACCAATGCTTTGCGCTGACGTGCATCGGCATCAGGAAACGAAACGACAACAGGAGTCTCCGCGCGCAAGGCTAGCTGACTATAGACTCTCTTAGCCTCGGGAAGCCCGACGCCAGTAGGCAAGCTTGCAAGCAAAAACGAAAAACCGCTTGCGTCAACAGCGCAGACTTCAATCGCCCGCAGATGCAGCGGCAAGCGTGCGGATCCAGGCCAAGTTTTGGTCTTGGCGGAGAGGCCTAGTGCTTCTTTTAAGTAGATTAGCGCTTCGTTCATTTCCATCGTTTTCGTTTGATTCCAGTTTATATTGGAATTATACATAATTTTCGGAATTAAAGAGATTTCGTTCGCGCCTAAGCCAGCATTTGAGTTTTCAAAATGTCTCGGATCGGCGGGGCAATTCGGGATACAATATCAATAGAAAACGACGCACCCCGCGTAAATGTTTGGGAGCGCGGGCGGCCTAGTTTTCAGCTTTTGTTAAATGCCCGGGCTCCGAACCCCGGGCATTCTTATTTGCGCTTGTTGCAGCGCAAATGCCTTCTACCGTCCGCACCGCGCGTGCGCCTACGGACCTTAAACCGAACCTCATACGAGTCAAGAAACGCGATGACGAACGAGCCCACCGCCGCGAGGGCGGCGAGCGCGTTAAGGAATTTCAGCATTTGGGGACCTCCGATCGAGTCGTCGGCCGCCCGCGCACGGGATGCGTCGCAAGGATATTTTATTGCGAGTGTATGCACCTACGCCTGGTTAACGCGATTTTGACAAACATTTGTTCGATAGTTACACACACGGTTCCTCGCCCAGTGGAGCCTGGCCGCATTGTCCGGGTTTGCCCGACGTGTTTGAGTTTTCAAAATGTCCCGAATCGGCGGGGAGATTCGGGATACAATAACTACAGGAAACGACGCACCCCGCGTAAGTGATCGAAAGCGCGGGCGACCAGTTTCCGGTGTTGTTAATTGCCCGGGCCTCTAACCCCGGGCATTCTTATTTGCGCTTGTGGCGCAAATGCCTTCTACCGTCCGCACCGCGCGTGCGCCTACGGACCTTAAACCGAACCTCATACGAGTCAAGAAACG
>NZ_CAXYLS010000003.1:120530-216840 GCF_964283865.1 Collinsella aerofaciens
GCGATGGCGAACGTGCCCGCATCGGACGATGGAGGCTGCCTGCGTTATCCAAAAAGAACTGGGCAGACTCCAGTGCGGAGCCTGCCCCGAAAAGAGAATGGCAAAGCAAGAACGTCGATGGACGAGAAAAGTGTCCGCAAGTCTCATGGCCATCACATCCCACCTGCCAAAGGGATGGGTGAGCGAGCGTTACTCCTGCTCGGACTCCTCAGCCTGCTTACGGCTGCGGATGAGGTGCGCCACGCCGATGCACAGCACCGCGCCACCAGCGATCCAAGTGAAGGTCACGCCGTTCAGGCCGGTGAGGGGGAGGCCAACCTGCTTGGTGTTGCCGATGGTGATGTTGACTTCACCAGTTTGGACATTGGCAGCGGAATTATTCGTAACGGTCAGCGTATTATCACCCGGAGTGTTGTCAAGGGTGCCGAGGACGACATCGGAACGACGCTCGTCATTCTGAGAAGGACTGACCGTAATCTTCTCAAGTTCTGCCGCATCTTTCTTATACTCTGCCGTAATGGTAAAGGTGAAGGGATTAGCAACGGTATATTTTTCGCTTGGCGCCTTAATCTCAGTTACCTTGTAGGAACCAGCATCAAGGCCCTTTACTTCAATCTTTCCTTTATCGTCAGAAGAGAACTTGAGATAATCCGGAAGATCCTTGTCGCTAGAGTTCACAAGTTGGCCAGCAACGACCTTTCCGTCTGGACTATTTTTTGAAGCAACATATTGATTCAAAGTGTCCGCATCAGCAGACTGGATGCTAAACTCAGCGCCCTTAAGGCCCTTTTCGGTGCCTTGGTCAACCTTATTGAGGTTGAGCTTGAAGGTAAAATCTCCAGCGCCGCTCTCGACAGACGTGCCTGTCCCCTCGGTAGAAGGGTTGTTGGAGTATTCGAGCTTTACAGCGTTATAGTTTCCCTTTTTCCCCTCAGTGCCGTTACCTGTTACGGCATTCTTGTTGAGCTTCGCCTTATAGAAGACAACAATCTCCGTGTCGGCATTTACGGAGTCGATATCCTTGAGACCCTTTTTGCTCGTAGCCTTGTCAACGGCAAAGTTAACAGTCAAAACGCGGTTGTCCTCAGTTGGAGCAGTCAGTTCATAGCCGTTATTGATGAGAGTATAAGTACCGTTGTTCACTGCATAGACTTTAAGCGAACCACTCACGTAGTCGAGGCCATTCGAAAGAGTATCCGTGAACTTGTATGCATAGGAGTCATAGGTGGCGTAGTTATCCGCAACCTTACCGGTAAGCTTGTAGGTCACTTCCTGTCCGATTTGAGAGTTGGCAACGCCAGCCCAACCAGTTTCCAGCTTCGTGGGATCAGCAGAAGTCGCGGCAAGAATCTGCTTGTTGACAGTGGGGATGCTGGTCTTCTCAGTTACAGTCACGGCTTTGCCACCCACGACGGCGAAAATCGGAGACGTGCCGGTGTTCTTTTTGCCAGCACCCAGGCTATCCCCGTTGGTCAAAAACAGGTAGTAGCCGCTGCCATTCTCGTCGTCAGGAGCCCAGGGAGTGCCAGCAACGATATCGGAATTAACCGGCGTCTCATTCTTTACGGCATTCGCAACTGCGTAGAGAATATTATCGGTCGCGATTCGTGTTCCTTTGGTCGATTCCGACCCCGCGGTGCAGTCTCCCGCATGCGCAGTGATGAAATCCGCGACTTCCTGAGGCGTAGGCTTGTTAGGCAGCTTATCCTCAGCCTTCAAGCTGTGATCATTCTCCCAGCTATTAATGGCATTAATCACCTTCGGGCCAACCGTTTCGCTTGCCCACGTAATGTTCTGAGCGGTCTTGCCGCCGTTTTCAACGTCGGTCACCGTAGCCTTGAAGATCTGGTACGCCTTGAACGTGGTGCCATCGTTTTTCTCGGCCTGACTAATGGTGATGCTGCCCGTCGCACCATCAGCAAACGCCATGGTCACCGGGGCCATCACGCCGCCGAAGCTCAGCGCTGCTGTGAGGCCGGCGGTTACTGCCAGGCGTGCGATGTTCTTGCTCACGCTCATCTTCTTTTCCTCCGTTTTCCGGTTGGTTCTCATTCGATCGATCATCATCTGTCTGTGTCTTAGCATCTGCTTCGCTACGTCTCGCCCCGCTCTCTGTGGGGCTGCCAGCTACTCTTTATGGCTGCCACCTCCCCGCTTGACCAGGAGCGCGACCACGATGAGCGCGGCTCCGGCGACCGCTGCGGCGGCCGCGGCGTACATTGCCATATCGCCAGTCGAGGGCATAAAGCCTCCGGTGGTAATGCTAGGGGGTGTGCCGGTGGGCGTGTTGATGAGCGACGCCTCCAGGCTGCCCGTCGACCCGTCCGCGCTGTCGGCGCGCAGGGGCGACTCGGCCGTGATGGTGAGCTTGGGCTTGGCGGCGGCCACCTGGTCGACGTCCAGGCCCTCGGCCTTAACCGTCACGCAGCGCGTGCCCTCAAAGGCGGTGTAGCCCTTGGGCGCCTTGAGCTCGCGGACCTCCAGCTTGCCCGAGTCCACGCCCGAGACGGTCACGCGGCCGTCCTCGCCCGTGGTGACGGTGGCCTTGCCTTGCGCATCCCACGTGCCGTCAGCCGACAGCGTGCGACCGCGGTCGTCGGCGATGCTCAGGACCGCCCCGGGCAGCGGCTTGTCGCCGTCGCTGCCGCGCTTGGTGAGCGCGAGATCCCACGTGTAGGCAGTCGCATCATCGCTCGGCGTGCGGGTGAAGCCCGCATCGCCAGACTGGTCGGCAAACGGAGAGCGCGGGTAGCGCAGGTAGACCTCGTTGGGGTTGCCCTTCGCGATGCCGTGGTTGCATGCGCTGTTGAGCGGCGCGTTGTACACGGCGACCACGCGGGCGCCCGCGGTGAAGGCGTCGGCCCCGCCGAGCGCGGCGACCAGGTCGCCGGTGCGTACGGTGAAGGTCTTGCCGTCGGCCGCTACCTTGGTGGCGCACTGGGCCGTAATGTCGGTCCAGCCCTTCGCGGGCTCGGTGCCGACGCGGCCGTCCTTGCCGGTCGAGACAGCGTCGAAGCCGCCGTCCGTGCCCGGCGCCGCGTACACGCGCATGCTCGTGGCCACCTTGGATAGGTCGAGCCCCGCGCTCATGGTGTCGACGAACTGCACCGCGTAGGTGTCGTAGGCCGTGAGGCCCGCCGGGACCGTGGCAGAGAGGCGCCAGTACAGGTCGTCGGCGACCGTGGCGTCGGCGGCCTTCTGCCAGGCGGCGGTGCTGTCCTCCAGCACGTGCTTGGCCACCTTGGGAGTGGCGGCCTTGGGCTTGACGGCGACGGCGCTGCCGCCGACCAGGGCCATGATCGGCGCGGTGCCGGCCTCGTTCTGGGAAATGGCCTCGTCGTCGGCGACGATGAGCCAGTAGCCGCAGGGCAGCTCGGCCGCCGTGCCCGCGTTAAGGGCCACGGACACGGCGTCAGAGCTCTGGAGGGAACGAGCGAGCTGTGCGCTCAGCGCGCTCGTAAGGTGGGAATCGGTGTTGAGCCACTCGGCAGCTTCCTGCGCGGTGGTCTGGGAATTGGGCATGCCGGCGCTGTGCAGCACAGGCAGTGCGGCGTCGCGCGCGGCGTCGCTTGCCCAGGCGAGGTCGGTGGCAATCTTGGCGTCGCTGTCGCCGTCGACGACGTTGGCGCTAAAGATCTGGTAGGCGTCGTAGCTACGCGCCACGTTGCCGCCCACCGTGATGGAACCGGTCGAGGTCGGCGCGGCCTGCGCGGATGCGGGGAACACAACCGCGCAGGTGCCGATCAAGAGGGCAAGCAGCGCAAACAAGATCGGGAAGGAGCAAACTTTCTTATTCACGACGCTCACCTCCCTTCGCATTCGCCTTGCGACGAATGTGCATCCAGGCCGCAGCAGCGCAAAGCACCGCCGCGCCGGCAAGGTACGTCAGAGTGACGCCCGACATACCAGAAAGGGGCAAAGAGGTGGAGTAGGTGTTGGTGAAGGTGGGAGTACGGGTCGGAGTCTCGCTCTCATGATTGTTGGCGTCGACCTCGTAGTAGGCCGGCGTGCACTTCAGCGTGCCGTCACCGTTGTCCGTTGCCGTCACCACGACCTTGAAAGTCTTGTTGTCGTTGGTGTAGCCCTCGTGTTTGGTGCCATCGACCTCGCTGGCGTCGCATTCACGGATGTAGTAGGTGAACGTTGCTTTGCCACCGGTAAGATCTTTAACCCCGAGGGGGCCGATTACCTGATTAGCAAACGTCACCGTCGCCTCGCTGCCCGTCCCCTTTTTAGTAAATTTGATATCGAGCGGCTGCTCATTGCCGTTGGAATCCTTGGTATACAGCTCGAACTTGAACTCCTTCATCTCGCCGCCATCGACCTTCTTGGTCACCTGAGGTGTCCAGGTGCCTGAGGCCTGATAGGGAGCAAGTTCGTTTGTAAACGCAGGGTTGGAGCTGTTACCGATTTTTACGGTCGAGACGGTGCTATCGACCGAATCCTCAGTCCATTCATAGCAGTCATAGTCAGTGAAGGACGCCTCGTCGCCCCTTTTTACGGATACTGTGGAAGCGCTCTTATCAACTCCATAACGATTAATATCGATCCCCAAGAGGTTGGTCGTACGAACTGGTTCCGTACCAACCTTTATATGTATTTTGTAAATAGCCTTATCAAACGTTGTTCCCTTTTCATCGATAGGAACTTCAACAAGGTAGAGGTCGTAATCGCCCGACTGGTAGTTCGCGCCCGTGTCAATGAGAATCTCTCCGTTATTTTCATTGACGTTGACCGCGGGCATAGCCTCGCATCCGTTTTCGTTAAGCGTGCCGTTCTCATTCCAGCATGGTTCATTCTTTGAATTGGCAGCTGCACCCAACAGCTTAAACTGATAGGGATGGTCTTTGAGACTCTGCTTAGCACCGTCCTTCATAAGGACTTTATTTGCCTTGACTTTGATTGCAGGATACGCGTTCAAAGCCTCGACCTTGCCAACGACAAGATCGCCGTTGGTCATGATGCCGCCACCGTGGGTGTAGGAGTAGTTACCGCTGATGATGGTCGTAGCCTCTGCCTGCGCCTTTTCCTTGGCATAGGGTGTCGGATTAGCCTTAAGGCCGAACATGTACTTAGCCTCGGCACCGCCGTTTGGGTCGATGGTAACCGGATTTCCGTCGCAAGTGCCCTGCCAGCCAGCCGATTCGCCGCCCAGCATCTTGCCAAGAACGACAGCGATTGTCTTATCCGCGCCATTCTTATTACGGACCAAGAAGAAATCCTCATGGCCGGAATTTTGGAAGGAATGAGTAACGTAATTTACTTCATCGCGGTCTTCAGTTTTGTTGTCGCCGCCAGCGGAATAATGATATGCTGAATGTTTATGTTCATTTTGATCAACGTCTGGCAGCTTTTTGCCATCTTGATCAACGTTATCTGTGTTGTCATAAATAGCAGCGCCATTTGAGTGCGAAACGATTGTCTCGCCCGTAGGACAAGCACCAACGCCACCGCCCCAGCCACCGGCGCGATTATTAGTGATCAGCGTCTTGAAAATATTGAGCCTGCCGCCCTTCTGGATAAAGACGCCACCGCCGCCCCAGTCGCCGCCACGTTTGCCGCCACTCTCACAATCTACGCCCGTCATAGTCTTGTTATTCGTGATATAAATCTTGCTATTGGGGCTAGCTTCAATTTTCGCCTGCATACCAGGGCTGTTGCCGCCAGCGATACGCAAACCGCCGCCCTCGCCGTTAAGAGATTCGTTGCCCGCAATCGTGCCACCTGTCATGGTAAACTGAATTTTTTTGTCCCAGAAACCGGCATAAATACCGCCGCCTGCTTCTTTGGAGTAGTTAGCTGTAACGGAGCCGCCCTCCATGGTTAGTGTGCCGCCGTCAACAGATGCAATGCCACCGCCGCCAAGCAGGCCCTTGTTATAAATGTTCGAGTCGTTGATATACGAATCAACACGGTTGTTTGTGATGTTGGCCGAACCACTGATGTTAACGTTGACGCCTTTGGTAAAGACACCGCCGCCATAGCCATTGTTGGGACTCCCGCCTTCGTTATAGACGTTGCCATACGTGGCGTTGCCCGAAATAACTCCACCAGAAAAATTCAGCTTGGCGCCGTTGTCAGCATAGATGCCGCCGCCAGAAGCAGCCTTGTTTGCAGCGATTACGCCGTTGGTCATTTTGAGCTCGGCATTTGCGCCCGTCACGCACATGCCACCGCCCCAGCCGCCGCCGTTACCGTTGGTGACATACCCGCCAGAAATATTGACAGTGCCCCGAGAGAGAATAACGTGACCGTCGTAGCCCAGGGTACGAGGCGTTGTGATCATGCCACCCTTAAGGTTGAGCGTACCGCCTTCCTCAACGGAAATGACTTGATTTACAAAGCCCGCTTTGCATGCAACGATAGCGCCGAAATTGGTAACAGTGTGCTGATAGGTATTTTCGCTTGTGCCAAGACTTTTAGGCGTGCTTTCAGTTACGTAGTATGTGAGTGATTGTGGAACACTTTCATCATCGAACTGCATCGTTGCTGGCCGATCAGGATCACCACTGGCAGCTTCAGTCGGCGAGTCCACCGCCGTACCTTCAACATTTAGCGTAAAGCCACTTTTAATTGTGATAAATGTACAAACAGAATTTCTGTCGTCCTTGTTACTGTTACCGCTGCTGTAATAAAGCTTGTGACCTGCAAGGTCGATCGTAGTGTTTTGGTCGATGGCGATCGGCGAGCTCGAACTTATATCAGCAGCCAGACGCAGCTTTGCGGGCTTGTCCGCCGTGGCAAGGGCAAGGTACGTAGACAGGTCTCTGTCATTGTTCAGCAGCGCGTACCCATCCGAATCTTGTTGAAGTTTCTGATCCACACCTTCATTTGCAACAGTAGCGACCTTATAGACAGACTGTCCATCATTCGCGGGCTGCGCAGCGCTCTCGGCTTCCGCGCCATCGACAGCCGAATCCGCCGCAGCAGCGTCTTCTCCCTCGCCACCCTCACCGTCGTCGCTAATCTGGTTTTCGGTATCCCCGTTGTTGGTGTTGTCTACATCAGTAGACTCACTTGAGGAACCCCCCCATCACAGTTTCCTCGGCTGCACCCGCCTGACCATCGTTGGCAATGGCCTGCGAGATCGGGGGCATGACGAGCGACAGTACCAGGCTCAAAACGGAGGCTCCGCACAAAACGCCTGCCAGTACACGGCGCGTCGCTTTATTACTCTGCTTAGATTTGTCCGAATTCGCTTTCATCGATGTCTCCTCCCCAAGAGACCGCGATCTTGCTCTTTCACCATCAAACGTATCTGCGCAATCTGTAATTGCGCTCGCTAAGTGATGCAATTATAACTATTGTTTAAGCATCTGAGCAGCAAAACCGACATTTTTGTGCAAGTTCTTAATTCTCTTGACATTTACTCAGATTTGCCTTTGTTTATTCGCTATCTATTATTTATTTCTGCTGGTAATTTGTTGCCTATTATTTTTTAATGGCATTAGATTTATTTGCACAACATTTTGCTCAAGAGCAAACATCCTGTGAACGGTTGAAAATCGACCGTGAGCGGTAGGTCATCAACCGGGAGGAATACCCTACCAAACTGATGAGAATATCTTTAACCCATCGGTGGTTAGAAGCGTAATGTTCAGACAACCATATTTGAATTTATGCGCAGATTTTAGGTATCAATTCGCCCAAATCGCCTGAGGCCACCACAAAGGTGCCTGCCCCTTCGTGGTGGTTCTCCCCCGGCGCTATAGCAGATGTTCCTCGATAAAGATCGCGATGCCGTCCTCGTCGTTGCTCGCGGTTACAAAATCGGCGGCGGCACGGGTGGCGTCGCTGCCGTTTGCCATAGCCACGCCCACGCCGGCGTCGGCCACCATGCAGGTATCGTTATCGGCATCGCCAAACACGCAGATGTTCTGAAGATCCATGTCGTTGAGCTCCGCTACGCGCACAAGGCCGCGCGTCTTGGACACGCGCGGATCCATGAACTCGTAGAGCCGCTGCGTGGTTTGCAGAGCAGCCGCCTTAACGGTGTCATCGCCGAGCGTCGACGCCCGCTCGATAACCTGCGGCATCACCTCGGGCGCCATAGTAAACATCACCTTGGGCTGCGGCTCGCGCAAGAACTCGGCAAAATCGACCACCTGGTAGGGCACGCCGTCGACGCGCGACAGGTGCTCGACGCACGCGTTACTCTCGGGCACGTAGAACACGCCGTCTCGGGGGCAGACGGGCGTCGCCGGAAGGTCCGCCATGTGCTTGCAGATGCGCGCGATAGTCTCGCCCGGCAGCGGATAGCTCAGCTCGTTGATGTCGTGCGCGCGGTCGATGACCTCGGCGCCACCGCAGCCCACGAGCACGTCCACCAGGCCTTCGATGCCCCAGGGCTCGTACATGGCCTCGGTCGCGCGGGCGTCGCGCCCGGTGCACAGGCCAAAGAGCACGCCGCGCTCGCGCAGGGCGCGGATCGCCGCCACGGTGCGCGGGGACACCGTGTGCTGGCTCGTGAGCAGCGTACCGTCGATATCGCAGAACACGGCTTTGATGTGGCTGAAGGTAGTGTCCATGGGGGCCTTTCTGGGTCGTGCGGCGGTGTGGGGTGTATTCGCGAACGGCGTACATGGTATACCAAGGCACAGGCGCGGCCCGTCAAAGCAAAAACCACCACAAAGGTGCCTGGCCCCTTTGTGGTGGAAGTGACGTTTGCGGGCCAAACCATCACAACATTCGACGTTTTTCGGCAAAATCGCGATTTTCATCGAATGTTGTGATGGTTTTACTGCCTTACAGAACGATCGAAATGCCGGCGTCCAAACAGCAGCAACGCCGCGGGAACCGCCGTCACGACCATGCCCGCCCCCACGAGTGTCCGTTGTACGCCAAATGTTGCCGCCAGCCACGGTGCAACCGCCAGAGGGGCCACGCCAGCGAACATATTGCCAAAGCCCATGACCGAGTTCACACGGCCGAGTTGCTCGAGCGGCGCCGTCGTTTGCACGATGGTGTTATGAAGCGGGTTGACGACACCCCAAGCTATGCCCAGGGCGATCTGGCCGACGAGGGCCACGCCCACGTACGGTGTCCCCACATAGAGCAGACTTCCCAGGCCCACGGACATGAGCGCCACGAGCAGTGTTTTAAGGTTGACCAGGTGCGGCGGCAGCCGGAGCGCGAGTACGGCGCCCAGCACCGCGCCCACGCCGCAAGCCGACGAGAGCCAGCCCATCCACTCAACGCCGACGTGCAGAACATCGCGATAGAAAAACGACTCGAGCGGATCGAAGGCTCCATAGCCGAAGTTCGAAAGAAAAATGATGCAAAACAGCAGGGCGAGAACGCTGTTGGTAAAGACCGTCTTGATGCTGGCTGCGAAGGTGACACGGGCGGACGTGCTGGGGTTGGAGCTTTGTCCCGCACGCTCCCCTTTCTCTGCCGAATCGGCATCCGCATCCCCGGCGACATGGCTGGTCTGCGGCCTAAAGCCCCAACCGACGACGAACGCCAGCACGGTAAAGAGCATCATGAGCACGAACACCGCGCGCGACGACGCAGCCGCCGCGACAAAGCCACCCAACGTGGGCCCGACGATAATACTCACGTTTGAGAACATGGCGATGGCGGAGTTGATGTCTTTGAGCTCGACGGGGTCGTTGGTGAGGTAGGCGGGATAGGACGTGGCGATGGGCTGAGCGAATCCCATCGTAAGGCCCAGGAACACCGCGCCGAGCAGGACGATGCCGGTCGCGCCACCAAAGGCGATGATTGCAGCACCCGTTGCCAGCGCGCCGACGATGCTCAGCAAGAAATGGCGGCGCGGACCCCAGGCGTCGAGTACCGCGCCACCCGCAAAGGATCCCAGGATCACGAAAACGTTCATGAACAGGACGGCCAGCGATGTCGCGACGACCGAGGCGTCATCTGCATAAGTGAGCGTTCCGATGACGCCGATAAAGTAGCTGGTCTGAAACCCGGTGTAGATGAGAAAGCGCATCGCCACCAGGCGTTTAGCCTGCGCGGACAGCGACGATTGAGGCTTTGAGAAAAGAGAGGCGAGCATGGAGACTCCTTGTTTAATACGAATACGGGCGGTGGGCATTCGCCACCGTCTATCGAATCAATCAATCCGTATGAAACATTAAGGACGCATCGAGCCCCCTTCTCTCCGTTTTTCGCCCGTCATGAACTACTTGGTAGATTGTAAGGCATGTCCCAATAATCTACCAAAGCAAAAACCACCACAAAGGTGCCTGTCCCCTTTGTGGTGGTTGCGGCGTTTACGCTGGTTGAGACTTGGCTAGGCCAGGTCGGCGCCGTTGGACTCGATGACCTTCTTGTACCAGAAGAAGCTGTCCTTGCGGCTGCGGGCGAGCGTGCCGTTGCCGTCGTTGTCCTTGTCGACGTAGATAAAGCCGTAGCGCTTCTTCATCTCACCGGTCGAGGCGCTCACCAAATCGATGCAGCCCCACATGGTGTAGCCCATCAGGTCCACGCCGTCCTCGATGGCAATCTCCATCTGCTTGATATGCTCACGCAGGTAATCGATGCGGTAGCCGTCGTGGATCGAACCGTCCGCCTCGACCTCGTCCACGGAGCCCAGGCCGTTCTCGACGATCATCAGCGGCACCTGGTAGCGGTCGTAGACCTCCTCCAGGTAGTAGCGCAGGCCCTCGGGATCAATCGCCCAACCCCAATCGCTCTTCTTAAGATACTCGTTGCCGGCACCACCAAAGATGTTGCCTTGCTCCAGCAGCACCGGGTCGGCCGTGGCCGTGGCGCTCATGTAGTAGCTAAAGCTGTAGAAGTCGACCTTGCCGGCGGCCAGCGTGGCGGCGTCCTCGGGCGAGACCTCCACGTGCACGCCTTCGCGGCGCCACACGCTGGGCGCCCACGAGGGATACGCACCGCGCACCTGCACGTCGCCGCAGTAGAAGTTCATCTCGCGCTGTTGCTTTTGCGCCGCCAGGACGTCGGCCGGATTGCACGTGTGCGGGTAGCAGGCGTTGCCGGCGATCATGCAGCCGATCTTGTTCTGGGGATCGATCTGATGGCCCATGGTGACACACTTGGCGCTCGCCAGGAACTGGTGGTGCAGGGCATCGAAGCGCGCCTGTGGATCGTCCCAGTCGCAGTTGCCAAAGGCCATGGGCGTGTCAGTTGCCTCGGGCACCATGCCGCCGCCCATCACGCCGCCAAAACCGCCCATGAGCAGGCAATTGATCTCGTTAAAGGTGAGCCAGTAGCGCACCAGCCCCTTGTACTCGGTCATGACGGTGCGGGCGTAGTTGAGATAGAAATCGATGAGCTTGGGGTTCTTCCAGCCGCCGTAGTTTTTGGACAGGCCATAGGGCAGCTCATAGTGGCTGAGGGTGACCATGGGCTCGATGCCCTGCTCCTGACAGGCCTGGAACACGCGGCGGTAGAACTCGATGCCGGCCTGGTTGGGCTCGGCCTCGTCGCCGTTGGGGAAGATACGGCTCCAGTTGATGGACATGCGGTAGCACTTAAAGCCCATCTCGCCAAAAAGCTTGATGTCGTCGAGGTAGTGATGGTACATATCCACGGCCTCGTGGCTGGGATAGTGGTACTGGGGCAGGATGCCGTCGGTGATGTGACGCGGCTCGGAGACCGTGCCGCCGGTCATGATGTCGGGAACGCCGAGGCCCTTGCCGTCCTCGTTGTATCCGCCTTCGCACTGATTGGCGGCAGTGGCGCCGCCCCACAGAAATCCATCGGGAAAAGCCATGTTGGCTCCTTTCGTACGTGTTGGGATGTTGCGTGGACGCCGAAGCGGCGTCCACAAGGTAATTTGCGTCCCGATCGGGGTTCGCGTTGAGCCGGCCGCCACGAAACCGGCCTATCTACTACGTTTTACCGCGAATCACCGACCACACCGCAATTGTCAATAATAAAACCGCAGGTAGAAGGCTTGACGGTTTTGGGAAAACCGTCGCGTGGTTGGCCCCTACCACTTAAACGTAGTAGATAGACCGGTTTCGTGGCGAGGCATGTTGCGGGACGCGCGCGGACCGGCCGATCGAAACTATGCCGGCTTAAGATATGCGGACGGAGCTGACGGAGACGACGTTTGCCCAGATAAAACCGACCAAAATAAACCTGTCCCTTATTGGCAGGTTCAAAACCATGCCGGTTTACGGAGCAGAACCAGTGCCCCTTGAGCATGCCAGAAACGGCAAGGACAAAACCGCAGGTAGGAAGCTTGTCAGTTTACGGAAAAACGGGGTATGGTCAGCACTCACCGTTTTAGCCCCGTAATCCGGCATGGTTTTGATTTTGGGCAGTCGCTCGGACGAGCGCATGGCATCTAGCCCCTTCGAGAAAAGCCGGCGGGGCGCTCTCCCGCCGGCTTGGTACCGAGTCTTTGTCGTTTGGGCTACTTGGCAGCCTCGGGCTTGTAGGTGACAAACTCGATTGCGAAGCCCACGGCGGCACCCACGAGCGAGGCAACGATAGCCCAGATCATGTGGTTGATGCCGTTAACACCGGAGGGGTCGATGAAGGACAGCAAGTTGAAGACGCCCAGACCACCGGACATGTACACCACGGCGCCGGAGATGCCGATGATGAGGCCGCCCACAGCAGAACCGATGCTGGCGTTGATGAAGGCCTTCTTATCGGGTAGGGCGACACCGTAGATAGCGGGCTCGGTGACGCCAAAGAAGAAGTCGGAGATCATGGCCGGCAGCGCGATGCCGCGGAACTTCTCGTCCTTGTTCTTGAGATACATGGCAAAGAGCACGGCGCCCAGCGAGAAGGAGTGGGCGATAACGGAGCCCAGAACGTAGTCGTAGCCCAGAGTGGACAGGTTGACCAGCGCGATGGGCACGAGGGACCAGTGGAAGCCAAAGATGACCAGGCACATCCAGAAGGCACCGACGAGGGTGCAGCCCAAGATGGAGCCGATCATGGGCAGGCCAAACAGCAGCGCGAAGAGCTCGCCGAGCAGGTTGGTGATGAGCGTGGCGATGGGGCCAATGACCAGGTAGCCAAGAGTGACGGTAACGGTGACGACGATCAGCGGGGTGAAGAACATCTTCATAGAAGCGGGCATCCACTTCTTAACCCAGTGCTCGAGGGTAGAGCCGAACCAGATCATGAGAAGGATGGGGATAACGGAGCTGGTGTAACCCGAGGCAGGCATGATGAGCGGCAGGCCCAGGAACGTGGTGTACCAAGAGAAGGTGCCGGCAAAGCCGAGCTCGACGGAGCCGACAACCTCACCTGAGGTGAGTGCGACCATGGTGGGATACACCAGAGCAAAGGCGATGGCCATGCCGTTGAACTCGCTCATCTTGAACTTCTTGGCCGCGGTGTAGCCAAGCACCACGGGCAGGAAGTAAAACATGCCGTCGGCGACGGTGTAGAGCAGCGTGTAGGCGCCGTCGTTGGCGAAGCTCGGGACCAGGAAGGTGGCGAGCGCCAGCAGGCCCTTCATGATGCCGGCAGCCGAGAAGGTGCCCAGCATGGGCTGGAAGATGCCGGAGATGAGGTCGATGATCACATCGGTAACGCTCTTGGGAGCGACATCGTCGTCATCGGCGTCGACGGCGCCGCCATCGCTAAAACCGCCGGCCTTGAGAACGGCGTCGTAGACGTCCTCGACGATGTTGCCCACAACAACCTGGTACTGGCCGTTGGCGCGCATGACCTTGATAACGTTGGGCAGCTCAGAGATCTTCTCATCACTGGCCAGGGACTCGTCCTTGAGCTTAAAGCGAACGCGGGTAATGCAGTGTGCGACGGATTTGACGTTGGTCTTACCGCCAACCAGCTCTACGATCTGGGCAGCAAGATCGTCATATTTACCTGCCATGATCTGTCCTCTCTTTTCCAAATTTCGACAAAAATATCCCCTACCGCGAGCCGGTACCTTGCCCGCAGTTAGAAACCAAAAAGAATTGTTGCGATTGCCTCCAGGCTGGCGGCTTTACTCACTCGGTCTGCGAAGCCGATCGCAGACGGTTGATATGCATCATCAGATACAAGAGCTCCTCGTCCGAGCAGCTCTGCTTAAACTCTTTCTCGAACACGCGGTTGATGGCGTACGCGCACTGGTATGCCTCGGGAAAATCGCGGGCGGCCTGCATAAACAGCGAGGAGTTCTCGGTCTGCGTGCACTTGCCCTTGCAGAGGCGGCGAACCAAAAAGCGCAGGTGCGCAAGAAAGCGAATGTAGCAGTACGACGCCGTGTCGAGCGAGCAGCCGAGCTGCTTTTCCACGGAATGGGTTACCTCGTCAAGCACGCGGGTGCTCTTCATGATGAAGTCCATGTCCTTGGCGCGGCCCATGCCGTCGACCTCGGCGTTAACGATGTGGAGCGCGATGCTCGTGGCCTCGTTCTGACCCAGCTTGACGCCGGTGTGCTTTTGCACGATGGCGAGCGCGGCCTGACCGATCTCGAGCTCACGCGGGTAGATGAAAGCCACCTCATGCTCGAGCGGGTTGGGAGCGCTGAGCTGGTCGTCATCGCGCTGGACGGCAAACTGCAGGTGATCTGCCAGGATAAAGGGCAGGCCACCGGATAGCTTGCAGCCAAGCTGCTGGGACGCAAAACAGGCAATGTCGCTTGCCGCGAGCAGCACATCGTCGGGAAGGGTGCCGACCATATCCTGCAGGCTCTCGGGAACGTTATAGAATTTGCGCTGGATGAGGGACTCATCGGCAAGCTCGTAGGGCATCTCGTGGAAACCGATGCCCTTGCCAAAGACAACAACCTCTCGGCCGTCATCGCTGGCGGCAAGAGCAACGTTATTGTTGATCTTCTTTAAAATGAGCATGAAAAAACTCCTCGGACATCGGCGCTAGACGACGGGGTGTTATTCCTCGTCTTCTATTATGCGCAAGTGATGCCTCCCGAGGAGTAACAAACTTGTGAGCACGTGAGCGATTGTAGGATGAAACTTGCATGCAGCGTAAGCCCCGTTAGTGCGAAAGTCCGCCGAACGGTAGGAAATCGCCTGTAAACGGCAAAACCACCACAAAGGTGCCTGGCCCCTTTGTGGTGGTTTTGGCTGATGCCCCGATGTTACTCGCGCGGGGTGCCGTAGGGGTTGTACAAATCTGCAAGAGCAAATGTGCCGGTAGTAGCATCAAAGTCGAGTTCGAGCACACAGCAGTTGCCAATACGGTTCTTCATCTTGAGCGGCTCCACGCCCACGCCGCGCATAACCTGAGCCGCTGCGGCGCCATGGCTCACGCACAACACGCTCTCATGTCCGGGGCGCTGCATGAGCTCGGTGATGGTCGCCATGATGCGCTCGCGAAACTCGTCTTCGCCCTCGCCGTCATACTGCTTGTAAAAATCGCCGTACGGCAGACGCGGATTCAAATCCTCGCTCGCACCCTCAAACTTGCCAAAGTTCCACTCCTTAAGGCCCTTGACGCGCTCGTAAGGCTGGCCGGGAAACGCAAGCTCAAGCGTGTCGCACGCACGCTCGGACGTGGAGCTGTACGCGTGGTCGAACGTAAGGCCACGCCCTCTCAGGGTCGCGCCGACAGTTTTAGCCTGCTCGATCCCCAGCTCGGTAAGCGGCGAGTCACACCAACCCTGCTTGCGACGAAGCAGGTTAAAGAGCGTTTGACCGTGACGCATAAAGTACAGTTTTGGCATGAGGCCTCCGTAATCGCAATCGTTTGTCAGCGATTATTACACCTTGAGGTAGGTTTAAGTCAAAGCCTCTTTGGCCAAAACCACCACAAAGGTGCCTGGCCCCTTTGTGGTGGAAATGGCGTTTGCCCAGATAAAACCTGCCAAAACAAACCTGTCCCTATTTGGCAGGTTTTAGGCCAGATGATCTTGGATCAGATCGCAGATGGCTCGGGCGTCGTTGATGTTGATGGCTCGGGTCGCAAAGCCGGCGTCGAAAGCCTGGCGTGCCAGGGCCTCGTTGCAGGCAAGGGCCAGCGTGTGACCGTCGACCAGGTCGAGCGAGCTCTTGCCGCGCAGACGGTCGACACCAGATCGCGCGACGACGATGTTGTCGAAGCCCTCGGTCTTGTAGCCCTCGATGATCACCACGTCGACATCGTTGTAGCGCGACAGCAGCTCGCGCGCGGGCATCTCGTCCTCCTCGAGCGTGTCGGCGTACTCGGCCCAGCGTGTGGCACAAATCAGGCCGACGTGCTTAGAACCGGCCTGGTGATGGCGCCACGTATCCTTAGCGGGCACATCGATATCGAAGCCATGGTGCCCGTGATGCTTAAGCGAACCCACGCGCAGGCCGCGGCGGGTGAGCTCGGCGATAACCTTCTCGACGAGCGTGGTCTTGCCCGAGTTCTGGTAGCCGATAAACGCGATCGCGGGGACGGCCGGGGCCGGAGCTGCGGGCGCGACGGCGACGGGCGCGCTCGCGGGCGCGGCACCGTCAGCGGCCACGGCCTCAACGGCAGCGGCCTGACGCTCTGCGCGATCCCATACGCCCGAGCGGCCGCCTTCCTTGTGCAGCAGGCGCACGTCGACGATCTCCATGCCGCGATCGACGGCCTTGCACATGTCGTAGATCGTTAGGCACGCGGCGCTCGCGCCGGTCAGCGCCTCCATCTCAATGCCGGTCTTGCCCGTTACGCCGGCCGTAACCAGTACGTGAAAGCCAACCTGCCCGTCCGCGCGCGCCGGCGCCCAGCCCTCGGGCACGTCCTCGGCCGGCGTCCCCGCCGCAGCGATGGGCGCAATATCGCACTTGCTCTTGGTAATGAGCAACGGATGGCACATGGGGATGATGTCGCTCGTGCGTTTGATGGCCATAATGCCCGCCACGCGCGCGCAGGCAAGCACGTCGCCCTTTTTGGCGCGGTCCTGCAGTACCATGGCCTGCGTCTCGGGATGCATGAGGATGGTGCCCTCGGCGATGGCAATGCGATGGGTCTCGGCCTTGTCGGACACGTCGACCATGCGCACCTCGCCCTTGGCGTCCACGTGCGTCAGCTCGTCGCGGCGGGCGTCACGGGCGGGTTCGGTGGCAGCGCTGGCAGTCGGCTGTGCGGACGCGTCGGCGTTGCCAGCATTCGCCGCGGCCGTGACTTTGTGGGCAGACATCGCGGCCCTGCGAGCGGCCTTGGTGGCATCGGCGTACCTGCTCTTGGCCATATGATCATCCTCCGATTTGGGACATAAATCGTTGCGTGCCCTCAATTATCGCGTGTTCCTGCGGTTTGTGGGCCACGGCATCGCGCCAAATCGAAAGTACCTGCATATCATCACCACGGCGCAGCGCCTCACGCACCGAATACTCGGCATCGCTGAATAGGCACGGACGCACGTTGCCATCGGCCGTCAGGCGCAGACGGTTGCAATTCGCGCAAAAATGGTTGGACATGGCGCTGATGAAGCCGACCGTTCCCGCCGCGCCCGGAAAGTGCCAATAGCGCGCAGGGCCCGCGCCGGCAGGAGCGTCGCTGATGTCGAGCGGCTCGAGCTCGCCCAGTCCCGTCGCGGCGACCCCGGCATTGATGCGCGCCCGCAGCTCGTCGCTCGGCACGGTATCGCTCGCGTCCCACAGCTCGGGATTGAGCGCGGGCGCATGCGGGTCCACAGTGCAATGCGAGCTCGTGTGTTCGTCGCCGATGGGCATGTATTCGATAAAGCGCAGGTGGATGGGGCGGTCGAGCGTGAGCCGCGCGAGGGCCGCCACATCTTGGTTGAGTCGGCGCACGACAACGCAGTTGACCTTAACGGGCTCAAAGCCCCAAACCAGCGCCGCGTCGATGCCAGCCATGGTCTGCTCGAGCCGACCCAGGCGCGTGATCTTTCCAAAGAGCGTAGGGTCGAGTGTGTCGAGCGAAATGTTGACGCGGTCAAGCCCGGCATCTTTGAGCTGGGGCGCCCGCTTGGGCAGCAGGGCGCCATTGGTGGTGAGCGAGATGTCCTCGATCTGCGGAATCGCGCGGATGTCGCGAATGAGCGGAATGATACGGCGGCTGACCAGCGGCTCGCCGCCCGTCAGGCGCACGCGGCGAATGCCCTCCCCCGCCACCAAGCGCACAAAGCGGGCGATTTCCTCGGCGCTGAGTAGCTCGTCGTGTGCACGGGGCGCCACGCCATCGACCGGCATGCAGTAAATGCAGCGGAAATTGCACTTGTCGGTAACGGCAATGCGCAGGTAGTTGATATCGCGGCCAAAGCCGTCATGTTGCACGTGCCCGTCCACGCAGCCCTCCCCTCACGCGGCGTTTTATTCTTCGGAAAACATAATACCCCACGGGAGAATCATGCCGACACCCGTACGACAGGACAGGTCGCTTCGAGCAAGACCGGCTTCCCAAGCCCATCCTCAGCACGCAAACCATCACAACATTCGATGCTTTTCCCGTTTTTGGCGAAAAACGTCGAATGTTGTGATGGTCTGCCTGCCCACGGCACCCCGTAGAAGGACCAAAACGCCCCTAAAGGCCGCCGTCCCAGTGCCGAATCACGAATTCTCGCAGGTCGTTCTGCCGCTTTTGGAACGTTTCGCTTCGGTCGCACTTAAGGCCCATAGCGAGTGCGATGGCGTTCATCGCCCGGTGCAATTGCAGCTGATGGGCAAACTGAGTCCCGGTGAGGACGATCATTCTAAAGCCCAGCGCGCTCAGCACGGTCATACGCTCCGCATCCGACGCGCTGCGCTGTTTATCAAGATGGTCCGAGCCGTTGTATTCAATTCCCGTACCGCTCGCAGGCGCATATACGTCAATCTCGAAATACCCGGCCTTAGCGAGATACTTGAACTCGCTGGGAACATCGACCCGATGGTTGAGCTCAACCTTGACGTATCCCAGCCCGCCCTGGGAACGTTTTGCTACGACCATGATTGCGGTGGCCGTCTCCATGGGCGATCGCGCGCCATCGTGCACGCGCCTGAGCACACCGGCCGCGCGTATAGCCCCCTGACGAGATCGATTCTCATCGCAATAAGCAATCAAGTCGGCAACGGTATACCTCTGCCCCATCTCGATATAATCGTCTGTCGACAGATGATTCAAATGGTATCGGGCGCAGATTTCATACCCATATTCCAGCTGCTCGGGCTCGCTCATCCACGAACCCGCTTGGACAAAGCACATGACCTCATCAACCACTAGAAGGCCCTCTGCCACCTCAAGAAGATGGTCTGGAGGTACCGGCGCCCCAAACACGTGGCACCTAAATCCAGCCGGCGTCGAGCGCTCAAAATCGAAGTTGACGAGCGTGTCGATATGACCGAGCTCTTCTCGTGGAATACCAAGCGAAACCAGATAGTCGGCAACGATCCCAACTGCCCCTGAAGCCCTCAGCCCCTTGACATCGAGTCCCAATTTGGACAGGCCCGCAGTCGGCTCCGCCTCGTTAGCAAGCGAGTCCTCATCGTATAGGCTGCTTGCTCGCGAGAGCGGCTCGGACGGGCGCGCCACGTTGTGGTACAGCCAGGCAGTCTTATGGGACAGGACGATCGGCAGGTCCATGAGCCCTCCAATGGAGTCGGATAACCAACCTTATTCCCCTGCCCACGGGTCCGCACACCTTCGTGCGCAAGAAAGCGATTCCACCCGGTCGAGTGGTAGAAAAACCATCACAACATTCGATGCTTTTCCCGTTTTTGGCAAAAAACGTCGAATGTTGTGATGGTTTGAGGCGAGGTGAAGAGCACGGAGAGGTCAAAGCATCGTGCTCGAACGGGTTAATCCAACTCTTTTAAGCCATGCGCCAGCTGCCAGTACTCGCCGTGCTGGGCGAGCAGCTCTTCGTGGGTGCCGCGCTCGATGATGCGGCCGTGTTCGAGGACCATGATGGCGTCGGCGTCGCGGACGGTGGACAGGCGGTGCGCGATCATAAAGGTGGTGCGTCCGCGCATGATGCGGTCCATGCCGCGCTCGATAAGCTTTTCGGTACGCGTGTCGATGCTCGAAGTGGCCTCGTCCAAGATGAGCACCGGCGGGTCGGCGACGGCCACGCGCGCGATGGCGAGCAGCTGGCGCTGGCCCTGCGACAGGTTGGCGCCGTCGGCCGTGACCGGCGTGTCGTACCCTCTAGGCAGGCGGCGGATAAACGAATCCGCGCAGGCAGCCTCGGCGGCGGCGCGCACTTCCTCGTCGGTCGCGTCGAGCTTGCCAAAGCGGATGTTCTGCGCAATGGTGCCGCTAAACAAGTGCGTGTCCTGCAGCACAATGCCGAGCGACCCGCGCAGGCTGGCCTTGGCAATGTGCTTGACGTCGATGCCGTCGTACGTGATCTCGCCGTCATCGACCTCGTAGAAGCGGTTGATGAGGTTGGTGATGGTCGTCTTACCGGCGCCTGTGGAGCCCACAAACGCGATCTTTTGCCCCGGCTTGGCAAACAGGTTGAGGTCCGTGAGCACACGGGTGCCCGGCACGTAGGAAAAGTCCACGGCATGGAAGCGCACGTCGCCGGCAAGCGGGACCAAGCCGCACGTGAGCTCGGTACCGTCGGCAGCCACCGCACGGCCCGACTCATCAACGGCAGCCACATCATGCAAGTGCCCGTACGCGCCCACGCCCTGGCCCTCGGGAATCTTCCACGCCCACGCGGCGTCGCCCGTCTGCACCAGCTCCACGCAGCCCTCGTCTACCTCGGGCTTAAGGTCCATGGCGGCAAATAGGCGCTCGGCACCGGCCAGCGCGTTGAGCAAAAAGTTGCCCAGCTGCGTGAACTGGTTGATGGGCATGGCGGCCTGACGCACAAAGACCAGGTAACTTGCAAGCGCGCCCACGTCGGCGAGCCCCTTGATGCAGAGCATGCCGCCCGCCACCGCAACGATGGCGTAGTTGGCATATCCGATCACCACGGTCATGGGCACCATCGAGTTGGCGTAGGCCTGCGCGGCACCACCGGTGCGGCGCAGCTCTTGGTTGCGCGCGTCAAAACCAGCCACGTTGGCCTGTTCGTGATTAAAGACCTTGATGACCTTTTGGCCCGAGACCATCTCTTCGATATATCCGTCCAAATCGCCCAGCGACGCCTGTTGGGCGGCAAAAAAGCGCTTGGAACGCATGCCCGAGTAGCGCGCGTACAACACAATGGCCACATCGCACACGAGCGTGATAATCGTGAGCTGCCAGTTGAGGATGATGAGCATGGCCGTGGTGCCGACCACCTGGATGCTCGCCTGAATCACGTTGGCAAAGCTGTTGTTGAGCGCCTCGGAGACGGTGTCGACGTCGTTGGTAAAGAAGCTCATGATGTCACCCGAGCGCGTGCTGTCGAAGTAGCTCAGCGGCAGCATCTGGATGTGCGCGAACAGGTCGCGGCGAATATCGGACACCACGCGTTGGGCCGCGCGCACCATGATCTGCGAGTAGCCCAGAGCCGAGAGCACGCCCGCGGCGTAGATGGCAGCGGTAAAGATAACCTGCCTAGCGAGCAGTTCCTCGCCGCCCGTTGCCAAACCGTTGACGATGGGGCGCACCATGTAGGTACCGGCAAGGCTCGCGATGGCGGCCACAGAGGCAAGCACACCCACCGCGAGCAGCGAAAACTTGGCGTGTCCCATGTAGGAGAGCAGGCGGCGGAGCGTCTGCGTCAGATTGGTGGGACGGGCCTGAGCGGATGTCTTAGGCATGGCGCTCACCCCCTTCCGTGGCTTGAGGTGATCCACTGGGGCCAGAGGAAGACAGGGCATTTGCGCCGTCCGCGACGCCCGCATCCCCCGCAAACTCCATCTGCGAGGCATAGATCTCCTGATAAATGGCGTCGCCCGCCAGCAGCTCCTCGTGCGTGCCCACACCGTGGACACGGCCGTCGTCCAGCACAATAATGCGGTCGGCATCCATGACGCTCGCAATGCGCTGTGCAATGACAATCACCGTCGTGTTGGGAATCTGAGCGATATGCTCGCGGATCTTGGCGTCGGTCGCCATATCGACCGCGCTGGTCGAATCGTCAAAGATGAGCACACGCGGATGCTTGAGCAACGTACGCGCGATGCACAGGCGCTGCTTCTGCCCGCCCGAGACACCGGCACCGCCCTGGCCCAGATAGCCGTCAAGACCGCCGATGCGATCCAGGAACTCGTCCACGCATGCCGCCCGGCAGGCCGCGAGGAGCTCATCGTCCGACGCCTGCGGATTGCCCCACTGCAGGTTCTCGCGCACGGTACCCGTAAACAGCACGTTCTTTTGCAGCACGATACCCACGGCGTCGCGCAGGGCAACCAGGTCGTAATCGCGCACATCGCGCCCGCCCACGAGTACGGCGCCTTCGGTGGCGTCGTACAGGCGCGCGATCAGCTGCACAAGCGAACTCTTGCCCGAGCCCGTACCGCCGAGCACGCCCACCGTGGAGCCCGCCTCAATGCAAAGGTCGATATGCTCGAGCACGTCCTCGGCAGCATCCGCGCGGTACTTAAACGACACGTCGCGAAACTCGATGCTTCCGTCGGCCACTTCGCGCACGGCAGCGGCAGCGTCGGGCGCTTGGATAAGCGAACGTTCGTCGAGCACCCGCGAGATGCGCTCCACGCTGGCAAGTGCGCGTGTGAGCAGCAAAAACACGTTGGAAATCATCATGAGCGAGTTCATGATCAGCAGCACGTAGCTCATAAAGCCCGTGAGCGAGCCCACGCCGAGCTCGCCGGCAAGAATCATGCGCCCGCCGATCCACAGAATGGAAAGCGCCGCCACGTACATCGACAGCTGAAACACCGGCAGGTTGAGCACAGCGTTGCCAAAGGTCTTCGTCGCGGTGCGCGCAAGCTCGGTATTGACGGCATCGAACTTGGCCTCCTCGTGCTCGGCGCGCACGTACGCCTTGACGGCGCGCACGGCGGTGAGGTCCTCCTGCACCACGCCGTTGAGATGGTCCATCGAGGTCTGCAGCTGGCGGTAGAGCGGACTGACACGGTAGGTAATAACGCCCAGCACGATCGCCAGCACCGGCAGAATAATTGCGAATACCGTAGCGAGTGGACGCGACAGCACCAGCGCATAGGCCAAGCCGACGATAAGCGTCACGGGGCCGCGCACCATGGGGCGAAAGCCATTGCCGATAGCGTTTTGAATCACGGTGATGTCGGTGGTCATGCGCGTGACGAGCGAGCTGGCGTCGTAGTTGTCCAGATTGCCAAAAGCGAGCGTCTGGATCTTGCGATACTCCGCCTCGCGTAGGTTAGCGCCCAGCCCCGAGGCAACGCGGGCGGACGTGCGCGCATAGCCTAAGCCAAGTACCAGCGAACATGCGGCGCATGCCAACATATACGTGCCCTGCAACAGCATGTAGTTGATGTCGCCCGCGGGCACGCCCACGTCGATGATATTTGCCATGATGACCGGGATAAACAGCTCGAGCGCCGTTTCGGCCGTCACAAAGAGCACGCCGAGTATGGCATCGCGGCGGTATGCCCCCAGATAGGAAAACAGAATCTTGAGATTGCGCACGCAGGTTCATCCCCCATCAAACGTTGTTCGCAAACCCACGTATTATGGCGCGCCGTGCGGCGGTGTCAAGTGTTCCGAAATCGATTTCTGCAAGGCTAGTGCAGGCGCTAAGCTCGCAAGGTGCATCTCTGTATTCAATTGGAAATGAACGCGAGCGCGACTTTTTTCGCCCCGCTGCCAACATAAACCTTGACTCTACAATCGTTGTAGGGTTTTCACTACACTGGTAGCAAAACGAACCCAGCCAGAAAGCCCCGCCCATGGAACACGACCTCACACGCGGCAATGTCCTCAAGACCATCGCGGTCTTTGCCCTGCCCTATATGCTCTCGTACTTTTTGCAGATGCTCTACGGCATGGCCGACCTGTACATGATGGGGCAGTTTAGCGGCGCCGCCGGCATCACCGCCGTGGGCAATGGCACGCAGACGCTCTATATCATTACCGTAACGCTCGTGGGCCTGGCCATGGGAACGACGGTCATCGTCGGCCACGCCGTGGGCTCGCGCCGGTTTGACCGAGCCGAGACCGCCATCGGCAACACCATCACGCTCTTTATGGGTGTCTCGGTGGTGCTGGCCGCTGTCCTGCTCGCACTGTGTCCGCAGATTGTGGCGCTCATTGGCACTCCCGCCGAAGCCGTCGAAGGCACTGCCGCCTACCTGCGCATCTGCTTTGTCGGCATTCCCTTTATCGCCGCATACAACATCCTCTCGGCCATCTTTCGCGGACTGGGCGATTCGCGCTCGCCCATGTACGTGATTGGCGTGGCGTGCATCATCAACATCGCGCTCGACTTTCTGTTTATCGGCCACATGGGGCTCGGCCCCGTAGGCGCCGCACTCGGCACGGTGACCGCCCAGACAGCCAGCGTTGCCCTCGCGCTCGTGTGGCTCAAGAGCCGTCGCACAAACATCCACGTTAAGCGTAGCGACCTGCGCCCCCAGCCCGAGGTGCTCGGCAGCATTCTTAAGATCGGTGTGCCCGTGGCCGTGCAGGACGGCTGCATCCAGGTGGCGTTTATGTTCATCACCGTCATCGCCAACCACCGCGGTCTGGTCGACGCCGCCGCCGTAGGCTTGGTCGAAAAGATGATCAGCTTTTTGTTTATCGTGCCGAGTTCCATGGGCGCTACCGTCAGCGCGCTCACGGCGCAAAACGCCGGCGCGGGCAAGGGTGACCGCGCGCGTCAGGTACTCAAGGACGCCATGACCATCTCGGCGGTGTACGGCTGCCTGATCACGGTGCTGATGTGGCTGGTGGCGCCGGCGTTTATCGGCTTTTTTGCCAAGGACGCTGCAGTAGTCGCCGCCGGTACCGGCTATATGCGCAGCTATATTTTCGACGCGATTTTTGCCGGCATCCACATTTGCTTTAGCGGCTTTTTCGCCGCATACGGCAAGAGCTACATCGGCTTTGCGCACAACGTGCTGGCCGTGGCCCTCATTCGCGTGCCCGGCGCTTGGCTGCTGTCGAACGCCTATTCCGACACGCTGTTCCCCATGGGTATCGCCTCGCCGTGCGGGTCGATTCTGTCGGCGGTCATCTGCGTGATTGCATTTACCGTGCTCAACCGCCGCGGAACTTTTGACAAGCTGGTGGCGTAGCGAGGCGACGCATGCCTAGCACCTCTCCCCTGTTTTTACCGAAAGGAGTGGTCCTGTGACCGACATGCCAAGCGAACACACCGAGGGCCTGCTCCGCATTGGCGAGGTGGCGCGCCTGCTCAATTTGAGCGTGGGCACACTGCGCCATTACGAACAGATGGGGCTGTTGGAGCCGGCATATGTCGATCCGGCAAGTGGGTACCGCTACTACGGATCGCGGCAGCTCTCCACCCTCAACACCATCGGCAACCTGCGCGTTCTCGACTTGCCGTTGACGCAGATTCGCGAGTTTGTCACTACGCGCGATATGGATTTGATACAACGGCAACTGACCAAGCAACAGGAGTTAATTGAGCACAGGCGACGTGAGTTGGAGCGCATGTCGCGCAAGATTGACCAGCGGCTTGCCTTGCTTCACGGCGCTTTGAATGCTGATCTCGACACCATTAGCGAAATCGAGGAACCCGAACTTCGCTGCGCCGCGCTGCACGAGCGCGTCAATCCCACCGACGCCTATTCGCTGGGATGGCATATCCGCCAGCTTCAGCAGGGACAGCACGAAACCTTTGCCTATCTTGGCAATCTAGGTGTGGGCATCGCGCCCGAACGCCTGGCCGCCGGCGACTTTGATGGCTACGACGAGGTCTTTCTGCTGCTCGACGACACCGACGACTACCTGGGTGAAATCGAGACGCGGCCTGCCGCGCACTGCCTGACCATAAGTTTCCGTGGCACGCACGGACAAGCAGCCCCGCGCTACGAGCGGCTGCTCGGCTACATGCACGAACACAACCTGACGCCCGCCGGCCCCTCGCGCGAGATCGCCCTCATCGACGATATCATCAGCGACGACCCGACAACCTACGTAACGCAGATCACGGTGCCGGTTGCCCCAGCAAAGTAAGAACCGCCCGGAAGGCATCATGCTTCCCGGGCGGTTCTTCAATTAGGCTATCAATGCGCTAAGCCTGGGGCACCTGACCAGTCGCCAAGATCTGCTCGAGTGCGTCCTCATCCAATACAGGCACGCCCAGCTGCTCGGCCTTGGTGAGCTTGGAGCCCGCTTTGGGGCCGGCGACCAGATAGCTCGTCTTCTTTGACACGCTACCCGAAACCTTGGCGCCGAGCACCTTGAGCGCCGCACCCGCCTCGTCGCGCGTGCGATTGACGAGCGTGCCCGTCAGCACGAAGGTCAGACCCGCAAGCGGCTGTGCGTCGGCAAGCTCGCCCGCCACCCCAGCGTCGGCTGCGGCTTGCGCGTGCGCGGCGCCCAAGTCGACCTCAAGCGACAGACCAGCCTGGCGCAAGCGCTCCAGCACGGCGAGGTTTTCGGGCACGGCCAGGAACTGTTTGACGCTCGCCGCAATCTTGGGACCGATGCCCTCGCACTCGGCAATATCCTCTTCGCTCGCCAAGATGAGCTTGTCAATCGACAGGAATCGCTCGGCGATGACCTCGCCCACGCTCTTGCCCACATGACGGATGCCCAGGGCAAACAGCACACGCCCGAGTGGCTGGCTCTTGGACTTGTTGAGCTCGGCGATGATTTTCTCGGCCGTCTTAAGGCCTACCGGAATGGGATCGCCCTTCTTAACGCCCTTTTTGCTGTTGGAGCTGGCGTACACGCGCCCCGTGTCCAGGCCGGCGATGTCGTCGACCGTGAGCTGGTAGAAGTCCGCGACATCGTGGATCAGGCCAGCGGCGATCATCTTGTCGACGATCTCGTCGCCCAGGCCGTCGACGTCCATGCAGCCGCGGCTCACCCAGTGGAGCAGGCGCTCCTTGAGCTGTGCGGGGCAGTCGATGGACACGCAGCGGTAGGCCACCTCGCCATCCTCGTGAACCACGGGGCTGCCGCACACGGGGCAGACCTCGGGCATGTGCCAGTCGACCGAATCGGCCGGGCGCTTGTCGAGCACCGGGCCCACGACCTCGGGGATTACATCGCCCGCCTTGTGCACGATGATAGTGTCGCCCTCGCGCACGTTCTTGCGGCGGATCTCGTCGATGTTGTGCAGCGTGGCGCGCGCGATGGTGGAGCCGGCGACCGTCACCGGGTCGAACTCGGCGACCGGCGTGAGCACGCCGGTGCGACCCACCTGGATGCGAATCTCGCGCAGGACGGTCTGCTTTTCCTCGGGCGGGAACTTAAAGGCGATGGCCCAACGCGGCGCGCGGGCGGTAAAGCCCAGGTCGAGCTGCTGTTGGAAGCTGTCGACCTTTACGACCACGCCGTCGATGTCGTAGTCCAGGTCACCGCGATGCTCGAGGGCCTGGGCGCAGAACTCGTGGACCTCGGCCGGCGTGGCGCAGTGTGCCACGTTGGGGTTGACGCTAAAGCCGGCGCTACGCAGCCAGTCCAGAAACTCACGCTGGCTGTGAACGTGCAGCGGGTCGGTATCGGCAATGGCGTAGATAAAGGTGGCGAGGTCGCGACGTGCCGTGACCTTGGGATCCTTCTGGCGCAGGGATCCTGCAGCGGCGTTGCGCGGGTTGGCAAAGGGGTCGCGGCCCTCGGCATCGGCCTCTTCATTCAGGCGAACAAAGCTGCCCTTGGGCATATAGACCTCGCCGCGTACTTCGATGGTACGCTCGCGGTCGGCGCCCATGTGGGTGAGCGCTGCCTCGGACAGATGCATGGGCACATCCTTGATGGTGCGCACGTTGAGCGATACATCCTCGCCCGTGGTGCCGTCGCCGCGCGTGGCGGCGCGTACGAAGGTGCCGTTTTGGTAGGTAAGGGCCACGCCCAGACCGTCAATCTTAAGCTCGCAGGTATAGGTGACGCTGCCGGCACCGAGCGCATCCTCGGTGCGCTGGAGCCATGCGTCGAGCTCGTCCAGATCCATGGCATCGTCCATGGAATACATGCGTGCCATGTGCGTGACCGGCGTAAACTGCTCGCTCACGTAGCCACCAACGCGCTGGGTATAGCTGTCGGGCGTCACCAGATCGGGATAGGTCGCCTCAATTTCCTGCAGCTCAACGAGCATTTTGTCAAAGGCGGCGTCCGTGATCTCGGGCGCGTCGAGCATGTAGTAGCGATAGGCGTGGTAATCGAGCTCGTGGCGCAACTCAGCCGCGCGCGCGGCGGCCTGGGCACGGGCATCGGCCGGTGCAGCGGTATCCGTGCTCGCGGGCGTTTCGGTATCGATGTCCACGCCGTCACCAAACAGGCTCGATTGCTCCATAGCGGCACTCCTTCGCTCGATTTCAAACGGATACAAGAGTACCACCGGTCACGATGGGGCCGAATAACCCTTTCGAACCGCACCGAATCGGCAGCCGACAGACCGTGGTGGACAGTTAGTTCAGACCATTACGAGCCAGGCCTCTTGTCAGCCACAAGTGATTCGTTTTCCTCCGTCCCCAAGGGATCAATAAGAAAAGAGGGGGCTGTCCCGCGTTGGCGGAACAGCCCCTCTGGCTTCGATATGTGCGATACAGCTCGTTAGAAACCCTGGCCGTAGCCCTGGCCCTGGCCCTGCTGGCCGAGCAGCTCCTCCAGGTACTGGCGCAGCTGCTCATCGGTAATACCGCCGTTGCCAGTGTCGGTTGCACTGTCGTTCTGCTGCTGGTTCTGCAGTTCCTCGTCGGAGCCCAGCTCGACGGTGACCTTCTTCTCTTCCTTGCCGCGCATGAGCGTGATTTCGACCTTCTCGCCCACCTCGTGGCTGCGTAGTGCGATGATCAGGCCATCGGCGCTCGTAATCTCGTCGTCGCCCAGCTTGGTAATGACATCGCCCTCTTGGATACCGGCCTTGGCAGCAGGACCGTCCTCGACGACGCTCGCCACATACGCGCCGCTATCGGTGCTCAGCTTGTTGGTACGGGCGTTGAGCGCGTTGACGCTCGAAAGCGTGGCGCCCATGTACGGATGCACCGGCGTCTTACCGTCGATAATCTGGTCGGCAATGTTCTTGGCGTAGTTAACCGGAATGGCAAAGCCCACGCCCGAGCTGGAGCCCGAATAGCTCTCGATGAGCGAGTTGATACCCACGAGCTCGCCGTTGTCGTTAACGAGCGCGCCGCCGGAGTTGCCCGGATTGATGGCGGCATCGGTCTGGATCATGTTGGCATAGATGGTGTTGCCGCCGGTAGAGCTCATGGCCGTGGAGCGATACAGCGCCGAGACGATACCGGTGGAGACAGACTGTTCGTTGCCGAAGGGCGAGCCGATCGCCATGACCCACTCGCCCACGTTGAGCTTGGAGGAATCACCGATCTCAATCGGCGTGAGCTTGGAGGCGTCGGCGTCCTTGAGCTTGATGACGGCCAGGTCGCTCGAAGCGTCGTTGCCCACGAACTCGGCCTCGTAGGTGGTGCCGTCGTCCATGGTCACCACGTACTGGTCATAGCCATCGACCACGTGGTTGTTGGTGAGGATATGGCCCTCGGTATCGAGCACCACGCCCGAACCGACGCTGCCCGAGTTGTCCGACTCGTCGGCAGACTGCGAAAGCGAGCCATTCTGGCTGCCGCTCGACGTGGCGGTGATGGAAACGACGGAGGGCAGGGCCTTGGCAGAAACGGCCTCGGCCAGCGTAGTGTCCTCGGAATCGATGGTGATCTTTTGCGTCGATGAACCCGAAGCACCCGCCGTCACGGCATTCTTGCCACCGCCAATGTTGAGCGTGCCGCTCATAATGAGTGCAATGACCAGCAGGGCGCCGCAGGCACAGCCGGCAAGCGCCGTAATGAAGATCGGCAGCTTTTTGGTCTTGGTCTTGACCACCGTGTGCTTGTTTACAACCTGCTGGCCGCCCAGCGGCTTGCCGGCCTGCGTATCGTAGGCCTGCACGTAGGGAATGTTGCCGTCGGCAGGCGTCGACTCCACCTGCACGCGCGGCTGCTGCTGGGTCTCGCCGGCGTTGCCCGCATCCTGGGGACGCTGGGAATCGTACTCGCTCATAGCTGCGATCCTTTCGTCAAATAACCAAAGGCCCGCCAAACATGTGGCGGGCCATCATTGTTCACGTTGAGTTGTACCCCAATATGCGGGCGTACGTGTACGAGAACGCAATCTTTTAGGAAGGCTTAAGTTCTGCTGCAAACTCGAAAGAAACCCGCACCTGCGTCAAAACCACCACAAAGGTGCCTGTCCCCTTTGTGGTGGAAATCTAGTCCTTAAACAGATAGCCCACGCCGCGGACGGTGGTGATGTGTGCCGCGATCTGCGGGCCCACCTTGGAGCGGATGCGTCGGATGTGCACGTCGACGGTGCGCGTGCCGCCGCAGTACTCAAAGCCCCACACGCGGTGCAGCAGCACCTCGCGGCTGTAGGCGCGGTTGGGGTGCGTCGCCAAAAAGCTCAGCAGCGAGTACTCCATCAGCGTCAGGTCGATGGGCTCGTTATCGAGCGTCACCTGGTAGGTAGCCAGGTTGATCTCGAGGTTATCGATGTTGAGCACATCGTCGGCGGTGACGGTCTCCTCCTCGCCCATCAGGCGCTGCGCGCGAGCCTTGAGCTCGTTGGGCGTCGCCGTGGGGCATACAAAGTCGGCATGCGCGTGATTCGGCAGGCGCAGGGTGCCGAGCGCCTCGTCGTCGACGATCACCAGCATGGGAACGCCGCCGCGGTCGTCAAGCCACTTGGCAATCTGATCGATGCGGTCGCTGCGGATGCCATCGGAATCGAGAATCAGCAGGTCAAAGTCGTGCGCCGCAGTTGGCGAATCAGGGGTTGCCAGGCTCACCTCGACACCCAGGGTAGTCGTCAAGCTGCGGGCAAACTCGTGGAAGCGCGTCGTGCGCGCCATGAACAGGGCACTCTTTTCGGACATATCGGCCTCCAAGGAAATGAGCTCAATCGTACTGGAACAAGCCAGCGTGATTAGGAGTTCGCCAGGTAGTGCTTGATCTCCCACTCGGTGATCGTGGACTCAAACTTATGCCATTCGTCGCGCTTCTTTTTGAGGAAGAAGCTGTGGATGTGCTCGCCGAGGGCATCCTTCATAAACTGCGAGTCCTCAAACACGTCGAGCGCCTCTTTGAGCGAGCGCGGCAGCGGCGTATAGCCGGCCTCAACCATCTGACGGTCGGTAAGCTTGAGTGTCTCGGCCGTGGCCTCGGGCGGGAGCTCCAGCTTGCGCTCGATGCCGTCCAGACCAGCCGCCAGCGTGACGGCGTTGACCAGGTACGGGTTGGCCATGGGATCGGGACTGCGCAGCTCGATGCGCGTGGACAGCTGCTTGCCGGGCTTGTAGACCGGAATGCGGACCATACTCGCGCGGTTGCGCAGGCCCCACGTGGCGTACTGCGGCACGGAGTCGCCGCCCGTGGTAATGCGCTTGTACGAGTTGACCGTGGGGTTGGTGATGGCGCTGATCTCGCGCGCGTGCGCCAGGATGCCGGCCATGTAGTGCTTGGCGATATCGGAGAGGTGGTACTTCTCGTCGTCCTCGCCCCAAAAGACGTTGTTGCCGTCGTGGTCGAATAGCGACTGGCACAGGAACATAGCGCTGCCGTCTTCGCCTGCCAACGGCTTGGGCATAAAGGAGGCGTGGCAACCGCTCTCGTAAGCCTGCTGCTTAATGATGAGCTTGGCCGTGGTGATGGCGTCGGACATGCTCAGGGCCTCGGCGTGGCGCAGGCTCATGCCGTGCTGCGAGCGACCGGCGGCGTGGAAGGTGTACTCCACGGGCACGGACATCTTCTCGAGCGTGAGGACCGTGTTGCGGCGCAGGTCGCGGGCGGCATCGCTCACCGAAAGATCGAAGTAGCCCACGTTGTCGAGCGGCTCGGGCGTGTGCTCGTCGGGGAAGTAGTAATACTCCAGCTCGGCACCAACGTTGAGTAGGTAGCCGGCCTTCTCGGCCTTGTGGAACATGCGGCGCAGGGCATCGCGCGGGTCGCCGGCGAAGGGCTTGCAATCGGGGGTGCATACGTCGCAAAACACACGGGCGACGCCGTTGTGGCTCGGACGCCACGGCAAAATCTGGAAGGTCGAGGCATCAGGGAACGCCAGCATGTCGGCTTCCTCGGGCGTGGCAAAGCCCTCGATGGCCGAGCCGTCAAAGCCAATGCCCTCCTCAAAAGCGACCTCGAGGTCCTCGGGGCTAATAGCAAAGTTTTTGAGGCGGCCGAGAATGTCGACAAACCACAGACGCACAAAGCGGATATCACGCTGCTCTACGGAGCGGAGTACGTAATCGATGTTCTGCTGGTTCATGTCGCTCCCCTTTCTTTCGGGCGGGTTTCGACTGGTCTATATCGCAGATACTATCGCAGAAAAATGTTTCCGCAGGGTTAAAGCGTATCAAGCGCTCAAAAAAACGTGCGCGAGCAGACCGTTGCGAACGAGCGGCTAGCGTAAGGTCGAGGCGCGGTGTTCGATGTGGCCGGGGATCTCGATGCGCTTGGGGGCGAGCTTTGCGGCATCGCCCACCGTAGTGGTAACGATGTCGATGCGTTCGGACAGACGCTCGACTACGCGCTCGGCAATGGTAAGAGTGTCCTGCGCTGCCGTGGTCACACCGCCAAAGAGCACGTGGTTCCAGGGATAGTCGTCAAACGTTGCGATCTTGAGACCCGCCGGCAACGAAGGTCCCAACTGTGCCAGCGCCTCGGTCAGGCGCAGGAAGACCAGACCGTTGACGGCAATGAGGCCGAGCTTTTTACCCGCATAGCCGCGGATGGTCTCGTCCAGGCGACTGACACCCTCGACGCCACCGTCGGCCAGGGTGACGACCTCGCCCGCAAGACCGCGGCGCGAAAGCTCGTCGGCAAACGCCTCGGCGCGTTCGCGACGCACGGGGCTGTCGTCGCTTGCCTCGGTGAGCAGGCACAGGCGCTCGCTGCCCGCAGAGGCCAAGGCGTCTACCAGGCCGGCGACCAGCTCACGGTTGTTGGAGGTCACCAGATCGACACCGCCGTCGGCAACATCGCGGTCGAGCAGCACGACGGGCAGGCGTCCCGCAGCCTCGGCGATCGCCTTGTCGTTGCCTCCGCAGGTATTGACGACCAGGCCGTCCACGCCGGCATCGATAAGTCTGGTGAGCGACTCTGCCTCCTTGGCGGGGTCGTTGCCGCTAATGGCCGTCATGAGCGAGCAGCCGCGCGCGGCGGCGCTGGCGGAAAGCCCTTCGAGCATGGCGCTGGAGAACGGGTTAGCAATGTCGGCCAAGATCACGCCGATGAGGTTGGTACGCGAGCTGCGCAGATTGCGCGCGGCGGCACGTGGACGATAGCCGGTGCGCTCGATAACTGCCGCGATGCGAGCACGGGTTTCCTCGGTCATCTGCCCAGGGCGGTTGTTGAGATAGCGCGAGACCGTGGCCGGGCTCACGCCCGCCTCGGCAGCAATGTCCTTAATCCTCATCTGCGCCATAGCGCACCCCGTTTCCCAATTGTCGGCAGTCTGAGCCATTTTAGGCATTTATGCGAACTGCCTACGCCACCAGACCCGCAGAGCGATCTTAATTTCACCGCAGCTAATAAAGGGCGCGAGTTAGATAGCCGAGTCTTTGGGCAGCTCGAAATAGTCGGGATGCAAGGCGATAACCGGTCCCTGTTCCTCGGGCATCAGATGCAGGTGTGTCTCTGCCAGATAGCTCGCCGTGTCGGTATCGCCCCTCTTAATGGACTCGAGAATCCGGCGATGCTGACGACGAATCGGCTCCCAATCCATATCCTGCGACACCATACGCAACCAGTTGTACCGCTCAAAATGCGTATTGACGCTCTTCATCCAATCCCACAACATGTGGCGGCCGGCAATCTCAAAGCACGTCTCGTGGAATAGGTTGTCCAGATCGAAAAAGCGACGCGTTTCGCTATGGTCGAGCGACTCGGACTCGGCAAGAATCTGCTCGAGCCGATGTTTTTGCTCAGGCGTGGCGGCAGAGCAACATTTAATGAGTACGCTTCTCTCGAGTTTCTCACGCAAGAAACAGGCGTTCTCGGCGCGCTCCATGCTGATTTTTGAGACATAGGTGCCGCTTTTGGGACGCGTTTCCACTAGCTCCTGCTCACGCAGGCGCACAAAGGACTCGCGAATGGGCGTGCGCCCGATTCCCGTCTCCTTTTCCAGACCAATCGCCGAAAGGCGCGTGCCGGGCCTGAGCTCGGCATAGATGATCTTAGAGCGCAGTGCGTTGTATGCCTGATCTTGCAGGCTCTGATAATGCTGGTGCTGTTCCATAAAGCCCTCGGATGAAGCCCACGGTTTGTCGAATATCACCACGTAATACTATCGCATCGACACGCCCCAGCTCCCAATCAGTCTTTTTGGGACGGGGCTCTTTTAGCTACCCTGGCCCGCAGATCGGCCCCCCTTGCCACAAAAGTGGCCCATCTACTACGTTAACACGGATAGCCTCGGCCATACCGAAAACCGTGAAAACAAAACCGCAGGTAGATAGCTTGTCGATTTTCGAAAAAACCGACTATGGTTGACCCCTGCGGCTTAAACGTAGTAGATAGGCCCTTTTCGTGGCGCAGCACTACTGCACCCCAAATTGGCACCCCGAGCCTGTTATAAGTTGCTGTGAAATACGGACGGTTGATAATCAAGGGTTGAAAATCAAGGCGCGCTATACGGCTTGCTATATCTCACTATACTTTGCTGTACGTCGCTGTACTTTGCTTTAACTTGACAATAATCGGCCCGTTACCATCCGGGATATAACGGACCCCAAGCCAACGCTGGCTTGGGGCCCGTCTTGTACCATGGCTCTTTTGGACTATGAGCGCTCGTATTTCGTGGCCCGCCCGGTTCCCTGCCTTACGATTGCATTCCGTTCAAGCAGAGATTCGAGTGCCGCCAACGTCCGCATGCGGCTCAGCCCCGTCTGTTTTTCAATCTCGCTTCGCGACATAATTCGCCCGCCCGACAAGGCCTTGAGAACCTGGACCTCTTCCTCGGACCCTTCAAAGGCATCGGTAACGGGCAATGTGACGGCCACCATGCCGCCGCGAACATCAAAAATTGGTTGATTGATCGAATCGCGATAGGCACGTCTAATGCGCGCGATTCCCGTACCAAATTTCTCGATGTAATCCAGCTTTAAGAAGGCCTCTGCAACGATGGGGTTTCTGAGCACGGATATCTGCCCATACAGGTATTGTTCCGTCGTCAACCCGGCGGGCAGCGATCCAGGGGAGGTCACAACGACACGATCATCGTACAGGGCAATTTGAACGTTCGCTCGAACGTCCCACGTCCGATGCACCAAAGCGTTTGCAACAGCTTCGCGGAATGCCTCAAGAGGAATTCGATCGGTTTGGACGCGCTCCATCCCTTCGATACGCTCATAACGGTAGTAGCGTGCAAACATAGCCACCGCCCTGTCCGCCTGCTCAATTGCGGATACATTTGTCGCCGCCTCGCGATCCAAGATCACATCCTCGGTATCGCCAAAACGGACGCAGTCGATGCCTGGAAAATCATTCTTATCCGCTAAAATCGCCGCGGCATTGGTATAGCCATCCTTGCCGAGCAAGCGGAGCGTACGCATGATATCCGGCGTTAGCTCGGAAATGCCGAGGTGTTCAACACACTTATGCTCGAGCGTATGAAAGCCCAAGTCCTGGCGAGCCGACGTGAGCGCGTCGAACGTCACGTTGCTGCCTTCGAGCGTCAGCCTGCCATACTCAAACCGGTCGACCTCCACCGTTGCCGAATCGTTTCGTCTGTAGGCCTTTCCCTTGCTTCGATAGGGTTTGTCCTGTCCCTCATAAACCGTAAGGATTACGGTCCCGTGTTTCTCATCGGACTCGAGCGTGTAACGGGGAGCGGGATCCAAGCTGTCATTAATCATGTTCTCAATGCGGAGACACTCTGCGACCGGATCTGCAAGGCCGACAGCCACGCCCTCGTCATCAACGCCAAACTCAATCTTGCCCGTCCCGTAGTTTGCATAGGCGCTCACCGTTTTAAGAAACGTCGGCGTAACGCTTTCCTTGTATTCGACTGTAGGGCTCTCTCTAACAACCATATGCACAACCCCCTCGTTTCGTACCATTCATAACCGTATTATAAGACGAAAACCGTTTGCGTACTGATTTATATAAGACGCAAACTGTTTTCGTCTTGATTTGCGTACGGAATTAAGACGCATAATTTCGCTTTCGTATGGCTCAATACCGGACGCAGACTGTTTTCGTCTGTCAATACGTCTGAAATCCAAACGAAAAGAGCCCCGAGCTCGTATGAACTCGGGGCTCTTTGTGCCGCACATCTATGAGAGGAAAAATTCGATGCGTACGGGCGCTACCCCATGAAGCCGCCCTGGGATGGCGGCAACCTCGCCGTTACCCGTCTGATGGGTGTGCTCAAGGCATCCGTTCCCCTCTTTATCGACGTAACGGGCAAAAAAGTTCGTCGAGGAGACCATCCGCACGCACCACGGTGTGGCCGACGCCATTGAGACGCGCAACCCCACCGCCGCTCACGATGCGATGTATCTGCACCTGGTCTACAACCGCAATATGATTGCGGAAGGCACACAAACAAAAGGCATTTAAGGCTCGACAATAATCTTTCTTTGATAAAACGCAGGCAGCGAGCGCTTGCGTTTTATCAAATGGTGCAATGGGGTCAGGTTTACATGCATCAACTTAGCGCAAAGTAACCTGGCCCCCATGCGCCAAGGGGTTGACTAGAGTTCGCAGGCGATCTTGTAGCCATCGCCGATAGCGTCGCGGATGTTGCCGCACTTCTGGGCATCGCCCAGCACGTGGGTGACAACGCCGGCAGCGGCAAGGTCATCGGCCAGCTTGGTGTTGGGACGGTAACCCATGGCAAGCACCAGCGTATCGGCGTCGGCGATGG
This sequence comes from Collinsella aerofaciens, assembly GCF_964283865.1. Taxonomy (GTDB): domain Bacteria; phylum Actinomycetota; class Coriobacteriia; order Coriobacteriales; family Coriobacteriaceae; genus Collinsella. The sequence continues at coordinate 157,236 of NZ_CAXYLS010000003.1, forward strand.
TATGGACTTCGCCGTCCTTTTCGTAACTGATGGTGTCCTCGGTAATCTCGGTCACCTTGGCCTCGGTCAGCACGTGAACGCCCTTGGAAAGCATACGCGTGATGAGCACCGCGCGACCGGCACCGCCCTCGTTGGCGGCAAGCGTCTTGGTCATCTCGATGACGGTGACATCGCGGTTGGCCGGCGACAGGTCGTTGACCAGCGGGGCCAGGTAGTCGGCCGTCTCGCAACCGACGGTTCCGCCGCCGACGATGACAATCTTCTTGCCCGGGAAAGCCTTGCCGCCCAGCAGGTCATCGGCCGTCATAACTTGCTTAAAGCCCTGCATAAAGGCTGGAGCAATGGGCTCGGCGCCATAAGCCAGGACAACCTCGTAGCCCGCGTAGTCGCGCTGAATGTCCTCGGCCGAAAGCTCGGTACCAAAGACGCACGCGACGCCGGCCTCGGCCAGGCGACGATACTGATACTTGATCACGCGGGTGAGCTCCTGCTTTGCCGGCGGAACGGCCGCGATGCGCATCTCGCCGCCCGGCTCGTTCTGCTTATCCACGAGCACCACGTTGTGGCCGCGCTTGGCGGCAATATAGGCCGCCTCCATGCCCGCGGGACCGGCACCCACAACGAGCACGTTCTTGGCCTCGGCGGCAGGCTCGTAACCGGCCTCGTCGCGCTCCACGTCCGGGTTGACGGTGCAGGAGATGCGCTTGCCAAACATGATGCCGTTCAGGCAGCGCAGGCAACCGATGCAGGGGCGGATGTCGTCGGCGTTGCCGGCAGCGGCCTTGTTGCAGAACTCGGCATCGCACAGATTGGCACGGCCCATCATGCAGATGTCGGCAGCGCCGTCCTCGATCAGCTCCTCGGCGATCCAGGCCTCGTTGATGCGGCCGACGGTGGCGACGGGAATGTTGACGTGCTTCTTAATCTCGCGCGAGCAGGCGGCGTGCGAGGCCTGCTGGGTGCCGGCGGCGGGAATCGCAGAGCCACGCTTGATAGTGGTGCCGCCCGACACGTGAATCATGTCGACGCCGGCCTTCTCCAGGCGACGCGAGACGTAGATCATGTCGTTGAGGGTCAGGCCGCCATCGGTGTACTCATCGCCCGAGATGCGGACGTCGATGATAAAGTCCTTGCCGCAGCGCTCGCGAATCTCGGCGATGACCTCGAGCAGGAAGCGCATGCGGGCGTCGAGTGAGCCGCCGTACTCGTCGGTGCGCTTGTTGTAGAGCGGAGTCAAAAAGCCGCCGAGCATACCGTGGGCGTGCGCCGCATGAACCTCGACGCCATCGACGCCGGCCTTCTGCATACGCACGGCAGCGTCGCCAAACTGATGCGTGAGCTCGTGGATCTCATCTACCGTAATGGGGCGCGGCGCCTCGCGAGCATAGGACGGGCCCACAAAGGACGGAGCGATCAGGCGCGGGGTGCCCGGAATGTTAAAGGCCATGTAGGCGGGGTGGAAGAGCTGCGGCATGATCTTGCAGCCGTACTCGTGGACGGCGGCGGCGAGCTTTTCCCAGCCAGGGATAAACGTGTCGTCGTAGCAGCACATGTCACCCGGCAGATAGGTATAGGTAGGCTCGACCGTCACGACCTCGGTGATGATCAGACCCACGCCGCCCTTGGCACGGGCGCGGTAATGGTCGACCAAATCGTCGGTCACATAGCCGTGATCGGCCAGGTTGGTAGACACCGGCGGCATAAAGACGCGGTTCTTGACCTCGGTCGTACCGACCTTGATCGGGCTAAAGAGCATCGGGTAGGCGGAGGACTCCATACAGGGTTCCTTTCATTTGAGCCGCTCGGCGGCAGTTGCTAACGTACCTATCGTATCAGCAACCGCGCTGTACCCGACCGTACACGCTCCCCCGGCTTTTACTCAACCCACAAAAAGTTGCGGTGGAATACGGAGTAGATAAGGCCTTTGACAGCCAAAACGGTCCGTATTTCACCGCAACTGATGGGCGGGGTGGAATTGAGGGCTCAGATAGTCAGTCATGCCCTCATCCGCCACTCCCTCACCTACAGCGCGCCGTCCAGCATAAGGTTCACCTTGAGCACGTTGACCGTGGGCTCGCCGAACACGCCGAGGAAACGGCCCTTGGTGCACTGGGCGATGATGTCGCGCACCTCGCCTTCGCTCTTGCCCGTGGCCTTCGCCAGGCGCGGTACCTGGTACTCGGCGGCATCGGGGGAGATCTCGGGGTCGAGCCCTGAGCCAGAACACGTCACCAGGTCGACGGGCACGGCATCCATGCCGGCGTCGGGGTTGGAGGCGCGAATCTTCTCGACGCGCGCGTCCACAAGCTGCCGGTACTCCTCACTCGCCGGGGACAGGTTGGACGGGGCACCATACGCCACGAGCTCGCCGTCTTCGCCTTCGACAATTGACACGTTCTGGATGCGGCCCCACATGTGGTCCTCGTCCTCGAAGTTCTGGCCGATGAGCTCGGAGCCCACAACCTTGCCGTCGACCGTAATGAGCGAACCGTTCGCCTGATACGGGAACGCAACCTGGGCGATGCCGGTCACGACGAGCGTATAGCCCAGGCCGCAGACAACGGTAAACAGCGCGAACACGCCAAGTGCGCACGATGCAACACCTTTGAACATACAAACCTCCACTTACATAATGCCGCAGAACGCGAGCAGCATGTCGATGAGCTTGATGAATACGAACGGGGCAACAATGCCGCCCAGACCCCACACGAGTAGGTTGTGGGTCAGCAGCTGTCCAGACGGGACCTCGCGGTACTTAACGCCCTTCAGCGCGGCCGGGATCAGCGCGACGATAACGAGCGCGTTATAGATGATGGCCGAAAGAACCGCGGACAGTGGGCTTGCCAGACCGAGGATGTTGAGCGCGCCAAGGCCCGGGTAGATCGGCGAGAACAGGGCCGGGATGATAGCGAAGTACTTCGCCATGTCGTTAGCCACCGAGAAGGTCGTGAGCGAACCGCGGGTCATGAGCAGCTGCTTGCCAATACGCACGACCTCGATGAGCTTGGTGGGGCTGGAGTCGAGGTCGACCATGTTGCCGGCCTCCTTGGCAGCCTGGGTTCCGGTGTTCATGGCCACGGCGACGTCCGCCTGGGCGAGCGCCGGCGCGTCGTTGGTGCCGTCGCCGGTCATGGCGACCAGGTGACCCTCACGCTGGAACTCGCGGATCTTCTCGAGTTTGCCCTCGGGGGTGGCCTCGGCCAGGAAGTCGTCAACGCCGGCCTCGGCGGCGATTGCCGCGGCGGTGAGCGGATTGTCGCCCGTCACCATGATGGTCTTGATGCCCATCTTGCGCAGGTCGGCGAACTTCTCCTTAACGCCGGACTTGATGATGTCCTTGAGGTACACAACGCCCAGCACGCGGCAGTTCTTGGTCACGACCAGCGGGGTGCCGCCGGCCTTGGCGATGCGTTCGACGGCCTCGTCGCACTCCTGGGAGAACACGCCGCCGGCTGCCTCCACATAGGTGCGCACGGAATCGGCAGCGCCCTTGCGGATCTCATTGCCCTCGTAGTTCACACCGGACATGCGAGTCGCCGCGGTGAAGGGGATGAACTCCATGCCCTTATCCTCGAGTGTGCGGCCGCGCAGCCCAAACTGCTCCTTGGCGAGCACGACGATGGAACGACCCTCGGGGGTCTCGTCGGCCAGCGAGGAAAGCTGAGCGGCATCGGCCAGCTCCGCGGGATCGACGCCGTCGACCGGGATGAACTCGGCGGCTTGGCGGTTACCCAGGGTGATGGTGCCGGTCTTGTCGAGCATGAGGATGTCGACGTCGCCGGCGGCCTCGATGGCGCGGCCGGACATGGCCAGCACGTTGGCCTCGTTCAGACGGCTCATGCCGGCGATGCCGATGGCGGACAGAAGGGCGCCGATGGTAGTGGGAGCCAAGCACACGAGCAGTGCCACGAGCGTGGTCACGGCCGTGGGGTTGACCATGTCGTTAAGACCGGCCGAGAAGCAGGAGTAACAATACAGGGCCAGCGTGACCAGGATAAAGACGATGGAAAGGGCCACCAGGAAGATCTCCAGAGCGATCTCGTTAGGGGTCTTCTTGCGCGCGGCACCCTCGACCATCGCGATCATCTTGTCCAGGAAGCTCTGGCCGGGCTCACTGGAGATCTTGACGATGATCCAGTCGGACAGCACCGTGGTACCGCCGGTAACGGCAGAGCGGTCGCCGCCGGCCTCGCGGACCACGGGGGCGGACTCGCCGGTGATGGCGGACTCGTCAACGGAGGCAGCGCCCTCGATGACGTCGCCATCGCCGGGAATCTGCTCGCCGGCGCGTACGATCACCAGGTCGCCGCGCGTGAGCTCGGTGCCGGGAACGACGGTGAAGTGCTCCTTGTCCTCAACGGACTCGATACGATGGGCCTCGACATCCTTCTTGGCCGCACGCAGGGAATCGGCCTGAGCCTTACCGCGGCCCTCGGCAAGCGCCTCGGCGAAGTTCGAGAACAGGTCGGTGAGCCACAGGATGACCGCGATGGTGACCACATAGTAGGTGGGCACACCCGCGTCCTGCACACCGAAGATGGAAGCGACGGCCAGGACGGAGGTCATGACGGCGGAAAGCCACACCAGGAACATGACCGGGTTTTGAATCTGGACGCGAGGATCCAGTTTGGCAAACGAGTCGCGGACCGCGCGGCCCATCATGTCTTTTTGCATAGCCATAAATCTGCGTCCTCCTTTACGCAATCATCTGGAAGAACTCGGCAACGGGGCCAAGCGCCAGGGCCGGGAAGAAGCTCAGGGCACCGATCAGCAGAACGATGAACACGAGCAGGAATACGAACATGCCGTTGGTGGTAGACAGGGTACCGGCGCTCTCGGCGACCCTACCCTTCTTGGCCAGCGAGCCGGCGATAGCCAGCGTACCGATGATGGGCATGAAGCGGGCAAACAGCATCTCGAGGCCGAGCATGACGTTGATCCAGGGATTGTTGCAGTTCATGCCTGCAAACGCCGAGCCGTTGTTGCCACCGCATGAGGTGAAGGCATACAGCACCTCGGAGAAGCCGTGCGCGCCACCATTGTTGAGCTGGTCGGCAAGACCGGGCACCATGCAGGCGATGGCCGAGCACACCAGAATGGCAAACGGAGTTGCCAGGCACAGGACAACTGCCCAGCGCATCTCGCCCGGCTCGATCTTCTTGCCCAGGAACTCAGGCGTGCGTCCGACCATAAGGCCGGCGATGAACACTGTGAGGATGGCGAAGCCGATCATGCCGTACAGGCCGCAGCCCACGCCGCCGAAGACGACCTCGCCCAGAGCCATCTGGAGCATCTGGACAAACCCGCCGAGCGGGGTGTAGGAGTCGTGCATGGAGTTGACCGAGCCATTGGAAGCAGCCGTCGTGAAAGCGGACCAGGTGGAAGAGGAGGCGATGCCAAAGCGGCTCTCCTTGCCCTCCATATTGCCGCCCGCCTGGCCATCGGTCATCTCGATGTTGACCGCGCCGCCATCGGCCAGCTGCGGCGTACCCATATGCTCGTTAACGGCGATGATGCCGGTAAAGACCACGAGCAGGATAAGCATCGCCGCGAAGATGGCCTTGCCCTGCTTGGTGTTCTTGACGCCGATACCGAAGGTGAAGCAGCAGGCGGCCGGGATCAGCAGCAGGCTGGTCATCTCGATGATGTTGGTGAAGGCACTGGGATTCTCATACGGATGGGCGGAGTTCACACCGAAGAAGCCGCCGCCGTTGGTGCCGGACTGCTTGATGGCGACCTGAGGAGCCGCGGGCCCCTGGGGCAGGAACTGCTCGGTGACCACGCGCGCGCCCTCGACAACCTTGCCGTCGACCTTGACCGTGTCGCCCTCGATCTGGGCGCCGTCGATGACGCTCCAGCCGCCGTCTGCATTAGGCTGGACAGCGACGGGCTCTACGAGCTCAGCCTTCTGAGCCGGCTGGAAGTTGGAGATGACGCCACCGGCAGCCAGGCAGATGCCGAACACGAGGTTCAGCGGGATGAGCACATACAGGACGGTGCGGGTGAGGTCGACCCAGAAGGAACCCAGACCCTGCTCCTTGATCTGACGGAAGCCGCGGATCAGCGCGAACATGACCGCGATACCGGTACCAGCGGAAACGAAGTTCTGCACGGTGAGGCCCATGAACTGCACGAAGTAGGACAGGGTGGTCTCACCGGAGTAGGACTGCCAGTTGGTGTTGGTTATGAAGGAAGCAGCCGTATTGAACGACAGGTCCCATGGCACACCCGGCAGGTGCTGGGGATTGCCTGGCAAGAAGGACTGAAGCGCCTGGAGTGCCACAAGAGCCACGAGGCCGATCCCCGAAAAGGCCAGCACGCTTGCCAGATAGCGCCTACACCCCATCTGCTCTGCCGCGTCGATGCGAAGCAGACGATAGACGCCACGCTCCACAGGAGCAATCACAGGCGACAGGAACGTATGCTCACCATCCATGATATGGGCCATGAACCGACCGAGCGGAACGGCCAGGACGACGAGCACGGCAAAGTACAAGATGTACTGAATCGCAGCGTCCATAGTTTACGAATCACTCCTCATCAGAATGTAGATGTAATAGATAAGGAGTCCAATGCAGACGACTCCGATAATGGGAATGAGGATGTCCATTACCGCCCCTTTCACGCGCGGTCCGATGTCTCGGACGCCTGCCCTCGCAAGCGTCTGGGGACAGTAAACGCTTCTAGGTGTTAAAGAGGCGTGAGGGCTGGGGCTCACGACCTTAAGATGCCGTAAAGATGCAGGTAGAAAGCACTATTGCGGCTGCAGTGCGCCTATACTCGACCTCGCGAGCATACAGTGGCGTCCTCACCGCGTATGCACGCATGGACAACGCTTCAGAAAGGCTACGCTATGCAGCGCGACGCATCGGACACTCGCGTCAATCCAGACCTCATCCTCAAGGCAATTGAGAAAGACGAGGCCGCCGATGACGCTCGAACCAGCCGGGGACACCTCAAAATTTTCTTTGGCTACGCTGCTGGCGCAGGCAAAACCTATGCGATGCTTCAAGCCGCCCACGCCGCCAAGCGGCGAGGTGTCGACGTCGTCGCGGGATACATCGAGCCGCACGAACGTCCGGCAACTGCCCATCTTGCACAAGGGCTTGAGAACGTGCCCTGTAAACTCATCGAGCACAACGGCATTGCGCTCAGCGAGTTCGATCTAGATGTGGCTATCGAGCGCGCCCCTCAGCTCATCCTTGTCGACGAGCTCGCCCATACGAATGCGCCGGGGTCTCGCCACGACAAACGCTATCAAGACGTCGAGGAACTTCTACATGCGGGCATCGACGTCTATACGACCGTAAACGTTCAGCATATCGAGAGCCTAAACGACATGGTTGCATCCATCACCGGCGTTGTCGTGAGCGAACGAATCCCCGACCGTATCTTCGATGATGCCGACCAGGTCGAGCTCGTCGACATAGAGCCCGAAGACCTACTTGAGCGCCTTCGCGCCGGCCTCGTCTACCGTCCCGCACAAGCCGACCGAGCGCAACAGCATTTTTTTACCGTCGAAAACCTCACCGCACTCCGAGAAATCGCGCTGCGCCGCTGCGCCGATCGCACCGGCCACCTCACAGACGCCGCACGCGTGCTGGGAAACCGTGACTACTACACCAAGGAGCGTATCTTAGTCTGTGTCTCCCCGGCGCCGACCAATCCCCGCATCGTCCGTGCCGCCGCACGCATGGCGAAAGCGTTTCGCAGCGAGCTCGTCGCCCTGTTCGTAGAAAGCCCGCGCACGCAAGCCATGAGCGATGATGAGCGCGCCAAGCTTGCAGCCAATATCGCCCTAGCCGAGCAGCTCGGAGCACATATGGAAACCGTCTATGGCGACGACGTCGCGTTTCAGATCTCCGAGTTCGCGCGCCTGTCGGGTATTTCGAAGATCGTCATGGGGCGCACGGGCGAGCACAGCAGCGTCCGTCAGGCCCTCTTTGGCCGCAAATCTCTCGTAGAACAGCTCATAGCATTCGCCCCGAACCTCGACATTTACATCATTCCAGACCAGTCGACTCCGCCCTCCCGACCCAAAGGACGCCGCCATGCGCTCGCTCTGCAGCCGCCCAGCAGCCGAAACGTGCTTCGCACGCTGGCCCTCTCTCTTGTCGCCACGGCGATCGGCACGGCTTTCCGCCATCTGGGATTTGCCGATTCCAGCATCATATCCCTCTATATCCTCACGGCCCTGCTGACCGCCGTCACCACGACGGGGCGTATCTGCACGATCGTATCGAGCGTGCTCTCTGTAGTGCTTTACAACTTCTGCTTCGTCACGCCTCTGTTTTCGCTCGCCAGCTACGACCGAAGCTATCTGGTCACGTTCGGCATCATGTTCGCTACCGCTATGGTCGCCGGCGAGTTAACTGCGCGCATCGCCGACAATGCCCGTACCTCCGCCGAGAACGCATTCAAAACGCGCGTACTCCTCGAAACGAACCAGCTCTTACAGCAAGCCCATAGCGCGGAGGAGTGCGCCCGCGTCGCCATGAACCAACTCGTCAAACTGCTAAAACTCGACGTGGTCTTCTACCCCGCCGAACACGGCACGCTCGGCAAGGCGCTCTATGAGTCCGCTGGCACCGAAAACCGATCCGCGTCGCTGCTCACCGACTACGAGCGCGCCGTTGCAACCTGGACCTTCACCAACAACAAGCGCGCGGGCGCAAGCACGCGGACCCTGCCTGAGGCGCGCTGTCTCTACCTCGCGGTTCGCACCGGCGACAAGGTATTCGGTGTCATCGGCATCGCCCTGGAGGGGCGCGAGACCGAAGCCTTCGAGCATTCGATCGTCCTATCTATCGTAGGTGAATGCGCCTTGGCGCTCGAAAGTGACCGAGCGGCGCAAGAGCGCGAAGAGGCTGCGGTCTTGGCGAAAAACGAGCAGCTGCGCGCCAACCTTTTGCGCTCCATCGGCCACGATTTGAGGACACCCCTCACGGCTATATCCGGATCTGCGGCAATCCTTCGGAAGAGCGACGAGAGGCTCAGCCTCGAACAGCGCTGCGATCTTGCCGATGCCATCTACGATGACTCCCTCTGGCTTATTGATACCGTGGAGAACCTCCTCGCCATCACACGCGTCGAGGACGGCACCATTCACCTCAACTTCACATCCGAGCTCATCGACGAGGTCATCGAGGCCGCCCTCAGCCATGCCGCCCAAGCATCGCATGGACGTACCGTCACCATCGAGCACACTGACGACATCCTGCTGGTACGCATTGACGTCCATCTCATCATGCAGGTGCTTACGAATCTCATCATGAACGCCTTCAAATACACGCCCGAGGACTCGACTGTCACCATCAGCGCACGTCGCGAGGGTGCGTTCGTCGTGGTGGACGTCGCAGACGATGGGCCGGGTGTGGCAGACTGCGACAAGCCTCATATCTTTGAGCGCTTCTTCACCTCAAGCAATACGCGGCCCGTGGATTCGCGTCGAAGTATCGGCCTTGGGCTGTCGCTCTGCCGCTCCATCGTGGAGGCGCATGGCGGCGTCATCGAAGTTCGCGACAACCACCCCCATGGGGCCGTCTTCCGTTTTACCCTGCCCGCTGAGGAGATCGAGATTCATGAATAATGCCGCTAAGCCACGCATCCTCCTGGTCGAAGATGACCTGACCGTTCAAAACCTCGTTTCGACCGCGCTTGACCTCCACGGCTATGTCGTGAGCAAGGTTTGCGACGGCCAGGCCGCCATCATGGATGCGGTGTCGCACGGCCCCAGCCTCATCATGCTCGACCTCGGCCTTCCCGACATTGACGGTATCGAGGTCATCACGAAGATCCGAAGCTGGTCGGCAGTCCCCATTATCGTCATTTCGGCGCGCACCGAAGATTCCGACAAGATTGCAGCACTTGACGCAGGGGCAGACGACTACCTCACCAAGCCCTTTTCTGTGGATGAGTTGCTCGCGCGCGTCCGTGCGAATTTGAGGCGCTCCTCGATGGCGTCGAGCGAGTCGACAGAAGCGAGCACGTTCGACAACGGTCCGCTGCATATCGACTACGCCGCGGGATACGCGACGAAAGACGGACGCGAGCTCTCGCTCACCCCAACCGAGTACAAATTGCTCGTCCTTCTGGCGAAAAACGTCGACAAGGTGCTCACCCACACCTTCATCACCCGCGAGATATGGGGCACGAGCTGGGACAGCGATCTGGCGAGCCTGCGCGTGTTCATGCGCACCCTGCGCAAGAAGATCGAGGCAGACCCCTCTCACCCCAAGATGATTCAGACGCACATGGGCGTCGGGTACCGCATGCAGCGTCTCTAGCCCACCCCACAAAAAGTTGCGGTGGAATACGGAGTAGATAAGGCCTTTGACAGCCAAAACAGTCCGCATTTCACCGCAACTGATTTAACGATGCCCAAAATTACTCTTCAACTCGCCGCGCTCGCGTCCAAATGCGCAAAGCGCCCCGCGAACGAATGCTCGCGGGGCGCTTTGATGTCCGGGCCTTATTTGATCCCGCGGCCCAAGTCTTCGGCGATTTTGTCCACGCCCTTAAGTGCGGCGCACGTCTTTTTGTTGGAGCAATGCCCCGTGCAAACGCCACCCTGGGCGCAGTCGGCGCAGGTGCCCTTTCGGTAGATACGCACACACACGGCGACAAACGCAATGCCGATAACAGCCAACACAACAATATCGATAGGTGCCATAGTAAGCCTCCTCTAGTTAACCACCACTTACTTTACCCCATCTTCCACCTGCCAAAAAGGGACAGGTTTGTTTTGGTCGGTTTTATCTGCGGAAACGCCACATCTTAATTCTGGAGCAAAGCAATCTGTCCCCCATTGCACCAAAAAGCCCGAGTGTCACTGGGACACCCGGGCTCGTGGAAAGGGGCTAATCCTTATTTGGACTTAAGCGGAAACTGCGGCGGAAGAGGTGTTGGTCTCGTCCTCGTCGGTCCAAGCATGCTTGGGCATGGGACGGAAGATCTGGAAGAGCATCGCAGCCAGCAGCACGATGGCCACAACCGTCCAGATACCAAACTGCCCAAGAACAAGCAGGTTATAGAACTGGTTGATGAACAGGCCGATGACCCAAGCAAAGGCACACTCGTAGCCGATGGCAATCGCGGTCCACTTACCGGAGTTCATCTGGTTACGGATGGTGCCGATAGCGGCAAAGCACGGAGCGCACAGCAGGTTGAAGGCACCAAAGGCGACGCAAGCGCCCATGGTCGGGAACATAGCCGCAAACGCGGTCCACAGGCTCGGGTCGGTCTCGCCGGCGTCGGCAACGGACAGCAGCGAGCCGGCGGTGGCGACAACGTTCTCCTTGGCAACGAGACCCGAGACGGTCAGTGCGGTGGCCTGCCAGGTGCTAAAGCCGAGCGGGGCGAAGATCCAAGCGACCAGGTTGCCGAACATGGCAAGCACGGAGTAATCCATGAACTCCTCGGGGATGCCCTCCATGGAAGGCAGGTAGCCAAAGGCGCCGTTGTAGCTACCAAAGTTGGAGAGGAACCAAACGACGACGGTGGACGCAAAGATGACCGTGCCGGCCTTCTTGATAAAGGCCCAGCAGCGCTCCCATACATGCAGCGCCCAAGAGCGGATTGCCGGGAAGTGATAGGCGGGAAGCTCCATAACGAACGGCGTCGGGCGACCGGCGAAGAGCTTGGTCTTCTTGAGCATGAGGCCCGAGGCGATGACGGCAAAGACGCCCAAGAAGTAGAACAGCGGGCTGATCCATGCGGCGGTGGTGGAAGAATCGCCGATGATGGAACCCATGAGCAGGGCGATGATCGGCAGCTTGGCACCGCAGGGAATAAACGTGGTGGTCATGACCGTCATGCGGCGGTCCTTCTCGTTCTCGATGGTCTTGGTGGCCATGACGCCGGGGACGCCGCAGCCCGAGGACACGAGCATGGGGATAAAGGACTTACCGGACAGGCCAAAGCGGCGGAACACGCGGTCCATGATGAAGGCGACGCGGGCCATGTAGCCGCAGTCCTCCAGGAAGGACAGCATCACAAAGAGCAGGAACATCTGCGGGACGAAGCCCATGACGGCGCCGATGCCAGCCACGATGCCGTCGCAGACCAGCGAATCGACGAGGCCACCGTCCTCGGTACCGCCCGCCACGAGAGCGTCATGCACCGCGGTGGTGATACCCGGGACATAGGGGCCGTACTGTGCTGGATCGACCGAGTCGGCGTTGTCGCCCGCAGCCTCAACAGCTGCGTCATAGGCGTCGCGACCCTGACCGAGCACGTACCAGCCGTCGGTGCCGAAGAGCTGGTCGTTGGTGAAGTCGGTCACCGTGCCGCCCAGGGTGGAAACGGCGATGTAGTACACGCAGAACATGATGACCACAAAGATCGGCAGGCCCAGGATACGGTTGGTAACCACGCGGTCGATCTTCTCGGAGGTGCTCATCTTGGCCGGAGCCTTGGTCATGCACTCGTCGATAATGTGGGCAATCACGCCATAGCGCTCGCCGGTGATGATGGACTCGGCGTCGTCGTCGCAATCCTGCTCGCACTGGGCGACCAGCTGCTCGACGCGAGCGGCCTTCTCCTTGGTGAGGTTGATGAGCTTGCAGGCGTCCGCGTCGCGCTCAAACAGCTTGACAGCGTAGTAGCGACGCTTGTTGGCGGGAACGCTCGCCGGCAGGTTGTTCTCGATGTGGTCCAGAACGTCCTCGATGGAGGAATCGAACTTGTGCTCCGGCACCTGGCCCTTGGAAGCAGCAGACTTCTTGACCTGCTCGAACAGCTCCTTGATACCCTTGTTTTTAAGGGCCGAGATCATCATGACCGGGCAACCGAGCTTCTTGGAAAGCTTGTCCGTGTCGATCTTGTCGCCGTTCTTCTCGACCAGGTCGGCCATGTTGAGGGCGACGACCACGGGCAGGCCGGTCTCGATAACCTGAAGCGCCAGGTACAGGTTGCGCTCGAGGTTGGTGGCATCGACCACCTGGACAACGACATCGGGCTCGCCGCTCATGAGGTAGTCGCGCGAGCACTGCTCCTCGGGGCTGTAGGGGGAAAGCGAGTAGATGCCGGGGAGGTCTGTAATCGTGACGTTCTTGTCACTCAGGAGCTTGGCTTCCTTTTTCTCAACCGTGACGCCGGGCCAGTTGCCAACGTAGCCGTTGGCGCCGGTGATCAGGTTGAAAAGCGTGGTCTTGCCGCAGTTGGGGTTACCCGCCAGCGCGACATGGATCTGAGAATCCGCCATTCAATCCTTCTTCCTTGTGTGCCCGCGCTGCTTTCTCCGCACGGGCTGGATAATGTGCTTCAACATTGCAAATTTAAGTTAGAAAAACCTAACTTTATCTGCATAAATAGTTGCCGCGGGCCCTTACTGGACCTCGACGACGGCAGCCTCCTCCTTGCGGATGGAAAGCTCGTAGCCGCGCACGTTGATCTCGACCGGATCTCCGAGCGGTGCAACCTTAACGACCTTGAACGAAGTGCCCTTGATGAGGCCCAGGTCCATAAGGTGACGGCGAAGCGCGCCCTCGCCGTGAAGCTTGACGATGGTAGAGCTCTCGCCCACCTTAACGTCACCCAACGTCTTCATATTCTTTTCCCCCTTTCAGCTTTTATGAAATGCTGCGAACTAACCGACGGTCATGATGTGCATGGCGACCTTGGTATCGATACCAAAGCGTGCGCCCAGCACGGTGACGATGATATTGGCGCCACTCGAGCTCACCACGTGAACCTCACTGCCCTCGACAAAGCCGAGGTCCTTGAGGTGGTGCTTCATGTCCTCATTGCCCTTTACACGAGACACGTGCACGGTTTCGCCCGCTTTCACCATCGAAAGCGGCATGGCCGGCATCTGCGGTCCGCAAGACATGAGTGTGCTCCTAACGTCAGTTCGTCCTCAACATCGACGCAGCAAAAGTTAACCACGTCTATGTTCGCTACAGTAAACTAGCACGTGGTTAACTTTTTGGAAAGGGTCCCTATTCAGTTTTCGGAAAAGTTTCCCATATGAAACAAAAGAGGCGCCGCAAAGAGCGCCTCCCAGAGATGTGACAAAGGGACTGTCCGCAGCCCCTTGTTGCGTTTAGAGCGAGAGGTTTCTGATCGACGTGACACACGAGGCCTCGTCTACGCCCGAAACGCGAAAGACGATGTCCTCGCCGCACTCGCCGTAAAGCGCCATGAGCCCCATCACATCACGGCCGTCGGTATGGCGGTCGCCGATGCTAACCGACACGTCGCTACGATGCTTGGCAATGATGTCGTAGAGCAGCGCAACCGGGCGGGCATGTAGTCCCAACGGATCTTTAATCGTCTTTGTAAACTCGACCATGTCCCCTCCCGCGGCATCGCACATTCGGCCGGCAAACCCAGCCACGTGGTAGTTATTGTAGCGTGAGATGCTTGCCGAGAGCTCCTCTGAACACCTCGTGGGCAAAAAGTGGCAAATATGAGTACTGTCACCAATTTAGTAGCAGCAAAATCGAGAGCAAATTGCCTCCTTTGAGCGATTCGAAGAGGTTGAAAGCCGTCAAACGCCCTTTAAAGGGGGTTATATAAATTGATTTTGAGCCCGTTTTTGCTCAGAACAGGCCGAAAAATATGACACCTCTTTTGCAACAGTACTCATATTTGGCATTTTTTGACCACGGGGTCCAAAACCATGCCCCAAAACACAAAAGGAGGGGCCTCGTAAGGCCCCTCCTTAGGAAAGGGAATCGATTTATTCCACAGCTGTAGATTAATCCTAGCCGCTACTCCATCATGTCGAGGACGGAAGGGCGCAGCTCGCTCTCGGCGGCCTCGGGATCGGTCTCGCGCAGGCGGTTGATATAGCGGTTGTACCACATCACGGCAAGGCCCAGGAAGACAACCACACCGCCAACGTTGTAGACCAGCGTCAGCCACAGCGGCTGATCGAGCGGGATGGTGCCGCAGACAAGCACAAAGCAGAAGACCACAAGCAGGAATGCGGCAACGACCAGACCAAAGCTGCGCGAGCCCATGCGGAAGTCACGGGGAGCGGCGTCGAAGTTCTTGCGCAGCATAAAGTAGGCAAGCAGGATCAGCAGCGGCGGGAGCAGAGCAGTGGCAGCCGTCATGTTGGTGACGATCATGAGCAGGTCGTCGAGGTTACCAGATCCCAAGGCCGGGATGATCAGGATGGGGACGACGATGGCGAACTGCAGCCAAGCGGCGCGGGCGGGAATGCCGTGCTCGTTGAGCTCGACGATCTTGCTACCAAAGACGCCCTTGGGGATCTCGGTGAAGAAGACCTTGATGGGAGCAGAGGTCCACATCATGAGGGAGCCCAGCGTGGCAGCGAGAAGGATCAGGCCAATGACGCGCGTGGACACTTCCATGGGAATGCCAAAGTGGGCAAAGACAGCGCCGAATACGTCGAAGATACCGGTGGAGATGGCAACACCGCCCTCGGGAATGAACAGGTTGACCAGCAGCGAAGCACCTGCGTACAGAAGGCCGATGGTCAGGCCGGCGATAACGACGGTGCGCACGAAGGCCTTGACGCCGCCCTTAAGGTCGTTAAGGAACACGCCGACAGACTCAGCGCCGCCAACGCCCTGGATGATCCAGGCAAGCGTACCGAAGAAGCCCCACATAGTTGCGAAGTTGCTCATGTCGGGAGCCATGTTAGCGGGGGTAGGAGCCGTAGCGAACTCGACGCCGCCAAAGGCAGCAGCCAGGGACAGCAAGATGAACACGGCAGTCAGGCCGAGAGCCGCGGTCGAGCCGAAGGAGGAAATGGAGCCGATCCACTTAGCGCCCTTGGTCGAAACCCACGTGGCGATAGCAAAGACGACGATCTCGATAATGGTGATCCACAGCTGCGAGAGCTCGGCATTGGCACCAAAGAACACGTAGCTCGCGTAAATGATGACGTTGGGCAGGACGGACGCAAAGTAGAACAGGTTAACGAACCAGTAGCTAAATGCCGTCAGGAACGCCCAGCGACCACCCATCGAGGTCTTAACCCATGCGTACACGCCAGACTCGGAGTCCCTGTTGAGGCCGACGAACTCAGCGGTAACCAGGGTATAGGGGACAAAGTACAAAAGCGTGGCGAAGAAGAACGACGGCGCAGCTGCCAAGCCGATGGCCGCGTTGTTGTTGATGATGTTCTTGATACCGAACACGGCGGCGACCGTCATGCCCAGCAGAGCGAACGAACCGATCGTTCCTCGTTTTTCAGAGCTCATAAGCCCTCCCAATCATCCGTTATATCTCATCTAAAACCGTCCGGACTGCAAGCGCAATCGTGGACGACGCACCTGCTAAGGGGAATGGGGAAAAGGGAGTCAACAAAGCCATCCCCCTTAACGGCGCGAAGCAAACGTCCAAACGGACGAATACTACTTGTTGGGGAAGGAATAACCTTCAACCGTCACGTGCAGTACCACGACGCGGGGATCCGCGACATCGGCCACGACACGGTAGGCCTCGTCGATCTCGACGACGGCAACGCCGCCGGCGGGAATCGTCACGGTCTCCCCCGTACCCTCAAAGCGCTCGCGATCGTCGATATCGCTGTAGGCGCGCGTGCGGGTAAGATCCGTCTTGGAAGCCACCTCGACAGTCAGGTCGCCGTCGAGCGGGGCGAGCACGGCATGGTAGCGACGGTGACCGACCAGGTCGGCGGTAGCCGCCTCGTGGGCGTTCACCCACCAGTACACCAACGAGTCGCCGATGGAGTACGCCACGTCGTGCTGCAGGTCGGCAACGCCATCGAGCGCCTGACCGGTGCGCATCCACTTCTTGACAGACTTCATCTGAGCGTCGAAATCGGCGCGCGAGTTAAAGACATGCATGACTTATGCCTCCTTAATGGGTGCCAGCGCCTGAGCCAGATCGGCAGACGTCAGCGGTCGCAGGGACACCTCAAAGCTGAAGCTCTCAAAACGGGTGCGGTAGGAATCGAGTACCTCGGAACCCCAAGAGTTCGAGCCAAGGCCGAGCAGCTGGTCGTTGATGTTGACCGTGACCGTATCGCCCTTGACAAGGTCGTAGACGTGCTTGGCGTTATCGATTGCCTCGCAGCTATAGGGCCATGCCGAGAACGAGAACGGGTTGGAGGCGGCATCAGCCGGACGAGTCACCAACACGCCGTCACCGTGACTGGAGCGCAGGGCAACCCAGCGGGTACCCTCACGGTTGGCGCAGTCCTGAGGCATAACGTAGGGCGTAAACATGTCGTCGACCGTAGTGCGGTAATGACCGACCGGGTTGGCGCGCAGCGAGTCCGGATAGTTCTCGCCCGGGCCGTGGCCATACCACTCGACGGCACGATTGCAACCGGGGACCTCGAAGGAGATGCCGATGCGCGGGATGATATCCGAGTAATCGCCGTAGGGCTCGCCGGAAACCTTGAGGTCGACGCGACCGCTCGGAAGCACGGTGTAGACGAGCTCGACGCGCATGCCGAACGCGCGGACGGGAGGAGCGATACGCTGGCTCACGGTAACGACGACCGCATTGCCGTCCTGCTTCCAAGAAACCTTGCGGGTAGACGTCTGCATCACATCGATGAAGTTGTCCTTCCACAGGGAGTCATACTCCTGAGCGTGGTTGTCGACGAGCGGATGCCAAAAACCAACCTGGGGACCAGAGGCCATTACGTCGCGGCCGGATGCCTTCCACTCGCTCACGGTACCGTTGACTTTGCTGAAGGTCAGCTCGCCGTTGAGGGAGTGAATGCGGATCTCCTGCTCGGTCTCCTCGACCGTAAGCTCAGGACGAGCGGGGGCGGCGATGGCCGGCGCCGGATGGTTTGCGATGGCAAACTGGCTTGCGCCCAGCTGGAACATCGGCTCGCACCAGGCGTGAGCCGCCATGGTGTAGGCGCACACGGTCAGCAGGGTCTCGCCTACCGCGGCCTCGCGAATCACCAGTGGCAGCTGGACGGATTCGCCGGGAGCCACCGCGCCGGGCATAAGCGTCTTGCGGCACACTACATCGCCGTCTACCAGGGTCTCCGCCGACAGGCAGACATCCTCGAGGGTAGTAAACCAGCGCTTGTTCGTGACGGTCAGCTCGCCCGCCTCGGTGTCATAAGCCATGCGAACCGGGCAGATGACCTGGCCATACTCAGTGAGGCCCGGGCTCGGCTGCTGCCAAGGGAACACCATGCCATCGATGCAGAAGTTGCTGTTGTTGGGGTAATCGCCGTTGTCGCCACCATACATATCGTAAGCAACGCCGTCCTCGGTCACAGCAGCCAAACCGTGGTCGCACCATTCCCAGATAAACTGGCCTTGGATGCAATCCCAGCGATCGAAGACCTCCTGGTACTCGGACAGGCCTCCGGGGCCATTGCCCATGGAGTGGCCGTACTCGCAGTTGATGCGCGGCTTGGGGAACGGATGCTCACCAAAGTCGTTCATCTGCGACACACGGGAGTACATCGTGGAAATGACGTCGACGGTATCGGCGTTGCGGTCCTCCTCGTAATGGACCGGACGATCATCGAGCTCGTGAGCCTTGGCGTACATCGCGCGGATGTTGCAGCCATAGCCGCTCTCGTTGCCCATCGACCACATAATGATGCAGGCGTGGTTGCGCTCCTGCATCACCAGGCGCTCAATGCGGTCGACGTAGGCCGCCTCCCATGCCGGGTCGTCGGTGACCAGGGCGATATTGCCGATATTCTCGAAGCCGTGACTCTCCATATCGGTCTCGGCGACCAGCATGATGCCATACTCATCGCACAGCTCGTAGAAGCGCGGGTCATTGGCATAGTGAGAGGTGCGCACCGCGTTGATGTTGTGTCGCTTCATGAGCTCCAGGTCACGGCGCATGCGATCGAGGCCCACGGCGCGGCCCTTGTGATCGTCGTGATCGTGGCGGTTGACGCCATGCATCTTAAAGTAGGTGCCGTTGAGGTAGATATGATTGCCCTCGACCGTCACCTCGGCAAGGCCCTGGCGATGCGGAACGTACTCGCTGACCTCGTCACCGTCGTAGACCTCAAACGTAAGGTCATAGAGGAAGGGGTCCTCGGGGTTCCAGAAGTGGGCATCGGCAACGCTGCACTCGGCATGGCCGTCGACACACTCGCCCGTAGCGACCACGTTCTCGCCATCGCTGAGCGTAAACACGACGCGGGTAGCGCCCTCGGCCACCGTATCGAGCGTGATCAGAGCGGCATCGCCCTCGCGGTGCGTGCGGAACCTAAAGTCGACCAGGTGCGCGGCGGGACGCTGCATAAGGTACACATCGCGGAAGATGCCCGAAGCCCACCACATGTCCTGATCCTCGATATAGCTGCCATCGCTGTACTGCAGGACCTTGACCGCAAACAGGTTGTCGCCCTCGACGAGCGCGTCGGTCACGTCGAACTCGGCGGACAGACGCGAGCCCTTGGTCATGCCGATAAACTGGCCGTTGACGTACAGCTCGCCATAGCTCTCGATGCCGTCGAAGCGAATGATCTCGCGGGCGCCGGCAGGAACGGCGGGAAGGTTGACGATGCGCTGGTAGACGCCCGTGGGGTCGTCGGAGGGAACGAACGGCTGATCCACCGGAAACGGGAAACCCTCGTCGGTATAGGCAAGGTTGCCATAGCCGTCTACCTGCCACAGGTGCGGAACCTCCACGTGATCCCACTCAGACTTGTACGTGGAGAGCTCCTCGTTGGAGACGGCAGCAGGCCCCTCAAAGAGGCGGAACTGCCACGAGCCAGACAGCTGGACAAACCCGCGCGACAGCTCGCGGCTGTACGTAGCAGCGAGATCGGCGGTCTCATAACCCATAAAGTACGCATGGGGTGCCAGGCGGTTCCTGTGGGTGAGCGCTTGGTTTTCCCAATCGTTAATGGCGTCCATGGTGATGCTCCTTCGTCATCGTAGTGATTCTTGTGCAACCGGTTGTCCTTATCTTACGGGCGATGCAAAAAACTGTGCAACCGGTTGTCCGCTGAACGGTCGATTTGGCCGGATTAACGGTGCAACCGGTTGTACAACCGCGACACTTATGTCACCCTGAATATCGAAACTCAACGCAAAACATCGTTCTTAAGCTCGTAGGCAACCGCCACGCCCGCTGATATCTCACCCACACGAGACGTATTCGATTGCGGCTTGGTTGCAAAACGACACCTGTCACCGGATATCATGAACGCTGTTCAGGTGCACTATAGTAAGCTGTATCCGCACCAGCCCGTATCAGTGACAACATCGACCGCATTTTCCAGGAGACGCCATGACCCAGCCAGTTCGCACCGCACCTACGCTTGCCGAGGTTGCCGCAGCTGCCGGCGTGTCGCGCTCCACGGCATCGCGCGCCCTCAACGATTCGCCCCGCATTAGCGAGGAAACCAAAAAGCGCGTCCGTGCGGCGGCCAAGAAAGTCAATTTTGTCCCCAACGCTCGCGGCCGAGCGCTCGCTGTCGGGCGCACGGAAATCATCGCCGTGCTCGTGACCGAGCCCCTGAGTGAGCTCTTCAGCGACCCCACCTATAGCGAATTTTTGAGCGGCATTACCGAGGAACTGTCGGAGTCGTCCTATCTGCCCGTTATCTTGCAGGCGTCTTCTACGCATGAGCGCAACCGCGCACGCGAGCACTTTGAGCGCCGCTCGTTCGACGCCGTGATCGACGTCTCCCCTTACAAGGGCAGCGAGCTGCTCGAGGTGCTGCGCGAGCTGGGCGTACCCACCGTGTTGTGCGGCCAGCTCGAGGGCCACCCCTATCGCGATGTGTTCTCGACAGTCTACTCTGACGACGAAGAGGGTGGACGCTTTGCGGCACTCGCTATGAAAGATCGCGGGCGCAAAGATATCGTCGCCGTGTTGGGACCGCAAGACAACCCCGCTGTTGTCGACCGCCTGCGCGGCTACCGCACCGTCCTGGGCGAAGACCTCCCAGGCGCAAACGTTATCTATACCGGCTGGAACAGCGGAGACGGCTATCAGGCCATGCACCAGATCCTCGCGCGCGAGATTGCTTTCGATGGCGTGCTCTGCGGATCGGACCGTATCGCGGCTGGCGTCATCACCGCACTCAACGAGGCAGGCCTATCCGTTCCGGCGGACGTTTCTGTCGTCGGCTTCGACGATCACGAGATTGCGGCGCGCTGCGTCCCCGCACTCACGACCGTCCGCCAGCCCCTGCGCGAAGAAGGCCACATGGCCGCCAACATTGCGCTCGACATGATCAAGGGCGCCGAGCCCACCACCTCCGTGATGCACATGCAGCTCGTTCAGAGAGACTCGCTGTAGGAAACTGGGCCGGGCTTTTCGCCAGACAGTTGTTGCGGAAAGCCTGCCCCGTTTTGAGCGCTCATTCTGGGGCACAGTTTCCGTTAGACCGCTCAAGCGAAAACTGTGTCCCATTATTTTGCCGAATTCTGGGTCGCGCTTTCCCAGAGGACCCCCTTTGGGAAAGCGCGACCCGTTCTGGACGCAGATTCCGGGACGTACTTTCCGCAACGCCCGGTCATCCCATGCCCTCACAATCTCGGCGTATAAAAAACGAGGGAAGGCACGTGTCCTTCCCTCGTTACGGGCAATATGTAGCCGCTTGCCTACATCAGGCGCAGGCTGACGTCCTTGAGCTGGGCGCCGCTAACGGCACTCGGGGCGCCCGACATGAGGTCGGAGCCGCTGGCCGTCTTGGGGAACGCCATGACGTCGCGGATGGAGTCGGAACCGGTGAGCAGCATGCACACGCGGTCCAGGCCCAGAGCGAAACCGCCCATCGGGGGCGCACCAAACTTGAGCGCCTCCATGAGGAAGCCAAACTGAGACTCAGCGCGCTCTTCGGTAAAGCCCAGGAGCTTGAGCATGGACATCTGCATCTCGGCGTTGTGGATACGCATACCGCCGCCACCGGCCTCAAAGCCGTCCATGACAAAGTCGTAGGTGCAAGAACCGGCTGCCAACGGATTGGCCTCGATCTTGGCGATGTCGGTCTCGGTCGGCAGGGTGAAGGGCTGGTGCTCGGCAGCGTAAGCCTTGCGGTCCTCGTCCCAGTGGAACAGCGGGAAGTTGACGACCCACAGGAAGTCGTGGCCCTCGCGCTTGATCTCGAGCGCGTTAGCCATGTGGGAACGCATGCCGCCCAGGATCTCGTCGGAGAGCAGGCGCGGGCCGGCGGCGAACATCACAAGGTCGCCGGGCTCGACGTCCATGCGCTCGCGCAGGGCGGTCATCTCCTCGTCCGAGAAGAACTTGACGATGGGGCTGTTGATGGAGCCGTCCTCGCGGAATGCGATCCAGGCCAGGCCCTTGGCGCCAAACGTGGAAGCCACGCCGGCAAGCTTATCGATCTTGGCGCGAGCCCAGGCACCGGCGCCCTTGGCGTTGATGGCCTTAATGACAGAGCCCTCCTCGTTCGCGGCAGTCGCAAAGACCTTGAACTTAGAGTTGGCGAAGATGTCGGTCAGGTCGACCAAGTGCATGCCATAGCGGGTATCGGGCTTGTCGGAGCCATAGGTGTCCATGGCCTCCCAGTAGTTCATGCGACGCAGCGGCGTGGGCATCTCGACACCCATACGGCCGAAGGCGTCGGCCAGGACCTCTTCGAGCGCGCTCATAACGTCGTTCTGGTCCACGAAGGACATCTCGATATCGACCTGGGTGAACTCGGGCTGACGGTCGGCACGCAGGTCCTCGTCGCGGAAGCACTTGGCAACCTGATAGTAGCGCTCGACGCCACCGACCATAAGCAGCTGCTTCAGGAGCTGCGGGGACTGCGGCAGGGCGTAGAAGTTGCCCGGCTGAATACGGCTGGGAACGATGAAGTCGCGAGCGCCCTCGGGCGTGGACTTAAACAGGGAGGGCGTCTCGACCTCCATGAACTCACGGTTGTGCAGCGCCTCGCGAATGGCAAAGGTAAAGTCGGAGCGCAGCTTGAGGTTGGCCATCATCTCGGGACGACGAAGGTCCAGATAGCGATAGCGCAGACGGGTGTCCTCGCTGGTCTCGATGCCGTCCTCAATCTGGAACGGCGGGGTGACGGATGTGTTGAGCACCTCGGCGTGGTCGGTGAGGACCTCGATCTCGCCGGTCGCGAGCTTGGTGTTGGTGGTCTCCTCGCCACGGGCGCGCACGACGCCGTGAATCTTGATGGGCCACTCGGGACGCATGGTCTCGGCGATCTTAAAGGCATCGCCGTCGGAGTGCTCGGGGTCGAAGGTGAGCTGCGTGATGCCCTCACGGTCGCGAAGGTCGCAGAAGATAAGGCCGCCGTGGTCGCGGCGACGGCTCACCCAACCGGTGAGGGTGACCTCTTCGCCCACGTTCTCGCGGCGAAGCTCGCCGCAGGTACGGGTGTGCATGGAATGCTCGTCGATGGGACGGGTCTGGCTCATACCAGTGATCCTCCTTTATGGATCTGTGCCGCCCCGTGTCGTTCCGGGCGGCGTCGTACAGATTTGCCCGGCCTGCGTAAACCGCGCAGCCAGACATGACGTTCTATCTTATCGCACCTGTGTCGATGTGCCGCGGAAAAGTAGCTCCTGCCCAAAGACTTGACGGAGACGAAACAATTGACACGCCGCGGCACCCGCCCGCACTCGTCACGTGCGACAATATGCCCCAATAAAACAGCACTCGGAAAGGCCCGCCATGACTGCACGCCTCATCATTATGGATATCGACTCCACGCTCATCAACCAGGAGGTCATCGACCTGTTGGGCGAAGAGGCCGGCGTGGGCGAGCAGGTGGCACAGATCACCGAACGCGCCATGCGCGGCGAGCTTGACTTTAAGCAGGCGCTCGAGGAGCGCGTGGGGCTGCTCGCCGGCCTGGACGAGAGCGTGTTCGAGCGCACCTTTGAGCGCGTGACATTTACCCCCGGCGCGTTGGAGCTTGTGCGCTCGGCGCACAGCAAGGGCTGGAAGGTCGGCGTGGTGAGCGGCGGCTTTCACGAGGTCGCCGACAAGATCGTGGCTGCCACGGGCATCGATTTTTGCCTGGCCAATCGTCTGGAGGTCGTGGACGGCAAGCTCACCGGTAAGTTGGCTGCCGACATTGTGACCAAGGAGTCCAAGCTCATCCAGCTGCTGGACTGGGCAGTTGAGTGCGGCGTCGATATGGCACACACCGTGGCAATCGGCGACGGGGCAAACGACATCCCCATGATCCAGGCCGCAGGCACGGGCATCGCGTTTTGCGCCAAGCCCAAGACGCGCGAGGCCGCCCCGTTTACCATCGACGAGCGCAACCTGATGCTCGCCATGGACATCATCCTGCGCGACTAGTCGATCCGTCTAACAATTGAATCAGTCTGTCCTATAGTTTCCGAACAATTTTGTCTTAGTGTTCGGAAATATACCCTTTGAGTGCTAGACTTTGCGCCGTCGAAGGGAACATATATGGATAAGCGAGATCTTGAGCAATTGCTGAGCGATGTTGCCGGCGGAGCAGTCACCCCTGCCGACGCCCTCACGCGCATCCAGACGGCTCCGACCGCCGATTTGGGCTTTGCGCAGCTCGATCTTTCGCGCGGGGTGCGCCAGGGAGCCGGCGAGGTTGTCTACGGGGCCGGTAAAACCGCCGATCAGATTGCCGCCATTATCGAAGCACTGCGCGATGCCGGCCAGGAGCGCATCCTGGTCACGCGCCTGGATGCCGAAAAAGCCGCGCGCACCGCTGAGCTTCTTGGCAACGGCATCGACCTGGGATATGTCCCGGACGCACAGCTCGCCCTCGTGGGCGGCAAGCCCTTCCCTACCGGCAACGGACGCATCGTCGTCGCCTGCGCCGGCACGTGCGACCTGCCCGTCGCCGAAGAAGCCGCGTTGACGGCCGAGTTCTATGGCAACGAGGTCGACCGCCTCTACGACGTGGGTGTCGCCGGCCTGCACCGTCTGCTCGCGCATGCCGAGGAACTTGCCCAGGCACAGGTGGTCATCGCCATTGCCGGCATGGAGGGCGCACTGGCGAGCGTTGTCGGCGGCCTGGTAAGCTGTCCGGTCATAGCCGTTCCCACCAGCGTGGGTTACGGCGCGAGCTTTGGTGGCGTAGCCGCGCTGCTCGCCATGCTCAACTCCTGCGCCAGCGGCGTTTCGGTCGTCAACATCGACAACGGCTTTGGTGCCGCCTACCAGGCAAGTCTTATCAATCATCTGAGCGCCGGCACGCCCTGCGCCCGTTAAGGAGCATTCCATGTCCAATCATCAGCACACGCTTATCATCGACGGCACCTCGGGCATCAGCGGCGATATGACCGTCGCGGCCTTGCTCGACCTAGGCGCCAGCGAGGAGCACCTGCGCGAGCAGCTCGCCACGCTGCCGGTCGACGGCTTTACGATCGCCGTCGCGCACGTAAGCAAGCATGGCATCGACGCCTGCGATTTCGACGTCCAGCTTGCAGAGGAGCTCGAGAACCACGATCACGATATGGTCTGGCTCTACGGCAACGAAGCAGCTGCCGAGCACACGCACGAGCATGAGCACCACCATCATGATCATGGCGAGCACGAACACGAGCACTGCCACGAGCATGACCACGACCACGAGGGTCACCATCACGCCCACGGCCATCACCACCGTTCTTTGGCGGACGTCACCGCCATCATCGATGGCTCGCAGCTAAGCGATGGCGCCAAGCGTCGCGCGCTCGCCATCTTTACCGCGCTCGCCGCCGCCGAGGCCAAGGCCCACGGCAAAACGACCGAGACCGTCATGTTCCACGAGGTGGGCGCCATCGACTCCATCGTCGACGTCTGCTCTGTCGCCATCTGCCTCGATGACCTAGGTATTGAGGACATCGTGGTCGAGTCGCTCTCCGAGGGTCACGGCACCATCCGCTGTGCCCACGGCCTTATGCCCATTCCTGTCCCCGCTGTCGTCAACCTGTGCCAAGCGGGCAATATCGCCCTCACGCCCGCACCGGTCGCCGGTGAGCTCGTGACGCCCACGGGCGCCGCCATCGTCGCCGCACTGCGCACGTCCGAGCACCTGCCGGCCCGCTACCGCATCGAGGCCGTCGGCTACGGCGCCGGTAAGCGCCCCTACGAGGGCTGCTCCGGCACGCTCCGCTGTCTGCTCGTTCACGCGGACGCATAGCCATGGATGCCCGCAAGGCCAAAAGCCGCGCCGCGATCGTCGCGGCGTTCTCCGAGCTCCTGCGCGAGGAGGACTACAGCAAGATCACCGTCGGCGACATCATCGCGCGCGCCCACGTAGGCCGCGCGACATTCTACGGCCTCTTCAAGAGCAAAGATGACCTACTGTCCGAACTCGTGAGCGACATCTGCACCCACGCCCTCGACGATGATGGCACGCCGCTCGATGATCCGCTCGTACAAGTCGAGCATATCCTCAACAACCTCTGGGAACGCCGCCAGGGCGTTCGAGCCCTCGTAGCCGGCGCCGGCTCACGCGTCTTCGCCGACTGCTTACGCAAGACCATCATGTCACGAGCAGCCGAAACCGTCCCCACCGACCCAAACGGCCCCGCCGCCACCATGGACCGAAGCTTCCTCCTCCACCACATAGCCTCAAGCTTCGTAGGAATGGTCCAATGGTGGGCCTGGCACAACTTCCAAGCCAACAAATCCAACGTAGCCAAAGACTACCTCTCAGCCATACAGCCCCTCTTCAGCTAAGTAAGAAGCTCATCCCAAAGCATCACCCCAACCTAGGGCGCCACGCATCCCAAAGTGTCACTCGCACCTCAAAGCGCCTAACAACAAAGTGCCCACCACATCCAAATTCAGATATATATGTTGGTTGCTTGTTCGAACGCAACTGGATTCCCGCAGGGTCCGGCATAGGTTAACTTTCCGCCGCACTCCGCAGGACGCAAGAAGCTCCCGCCGCACGAAGTGCGCAGCGGGAGCTTCTTGCATGTCCGAGGACGCGGCGGAAAGATAACCTATGCCGGACCCGGGCGTTATATCAATTGTCTTGGACTAGAACATGCCCAAGAAACCATGCACAAACAGCGCGGCCAGAGCGGCACCGACAAACGGAGCGATGCCAGGAACAAGCAGGCCGTACTTCCAGTTGTTGTCAGCCTTGTTCTTGATCGGCAGCACCTGATAGGCCATGCGAGGACCAAGGTCACGAGCCTGGTTCATGGCGAAGCCGGTGATGCCGCCCATGCCCATGCCAACAGCCCAAACGATCAGGCCGACGCAGATGGCGAGCATCAGAACGTTCTCGCCGGCGCGGCTAGCGGCAGCAAGGATGGCACTGATGAACACAAAAGTGCAGATAGCCTCGCAGAAGAAGTTACGGACATAGTTCGTACCCTCGGTGGTGGGGTTGGTCGAGAAGATGTTGCGCTGGGCAATGGGGTCGACGACGCCCTCGGAAGCCTTGAACTCATCGGCATACATCAACCAAGCGATCACGGCACCCACAAAGCCGCCGAGCATATCGGCAAGCATGAAGGGGATGCAGTTGCCCCACGGCACCAGGCCGACAATGCACTGGGCAAGCACCATGGCGGGGTTCATGCACACAGCGCCACCAAAGACAAACAGGCAGACCGAGATGCCAAAGGACCAGGTGGTGATGGCAAACATATGGCCGGAGCCCTGATACTTGGTGCCCTTGAGCACGGTATCGCAGTGAACGCCCACGCCAAAGACGATCATGAGGGCCGTTGCGCCGAATTCGCAGAGGAGTTTGGTAAGCATAAAACCTTATCTTTCTTGTCGGTTATAAACGATTCGTTTAAGCCGCGCACTAGTGCTGTGCGACAACAACACCCAGGCCATCGGGGATGACGGCGACCTTGGCATCGGCACCCTTCATCTCAAAGGCGAGCTTGAGCGCTTCCTCGATAGTGTTGACCGGCGTCATGTGCATATCCTTGAGCATCTGGTGATCGCACAGGTCGGTGACCATGATCACAGGGTGATGCGCCAGGATGCGGGCAAAGATCTGGCTCGTCCACTGATCGGGCAGGGTCTCGTCCTTAGGACGATCGATGCAGGCGCGCTCAAACTCTGCCGGATCGTTGTCGGCGATGTTGTGATAGAAGCCCTCGCCGCCGTGACCGTCGGCACAACCGGCGACGTCGATGATCACACCGCCCTCGGGAAGCGTGGCCTCGGCAGCGCACATGCCCTTCACAGCCTGATAGATGTTCTGATCGAGGGGGTAGCCGCCGTTAGTGGTAATGGCGATCTCGCACTCGACGGGCTCAACGCCGGCAAGGCTCTTCACGAACTCGCAGCCAGCCTCGTGCGCCTTGTGGATGTCGCCGGCAAAGGAGCCAATGACCTCGTGCTTGCCGTTGAGCACCACGTTGAGCACAAAGGCAAGGTGAGCCATCTCGGCGGCGGCAAACATGTCCTCGCTCACGTGGTTGTGGCACAGGTTGCCGGCACGCGAATGGGAGTCGTTCACAAACTGACCGTTGTGGTTGTACATGATGGTCTTATAGCTGGCGATGCCGGGCAGGACAGACTTTCGGCTGCCAGAGAAGCCGGCAAAGAAGTGCGGCTCAATGAAGCCCTCGGCAAGCAGCAGATCGCAATCGGCCGCAATCTTGTTGATGATGCACTCGCCACCAGAAGGCAGGGTGCCGATCTTTTTCATCATGCTGTCGTCAGTCGCGACGTGCATAACGATTTCTTCGTTGGCAACGATCTCCTCGCCGTACTTGTTGACGAGCTCCTCGTGCGTCGACGGACGATGCATACCCGTAGCAACCAGAATGCGCACGCGAGCCTCAGGCGCAGCGGAGTGGATGTGATGCAGCAGAATAGGCATCGTCACACGCGAGGGAACGGGACGCGTATGATCTGAGCTAATGATGACAATATCCTTCTTGCCAGCACAAAGCTCCTCGAGCGAAGGCGAGCCGTAAGGGTTGGCAAGCGACTCCTCCACCAGCTCTTCCTGCGATTTCGTGGTCTTAAACTCGTTTTGATGACCTTCCATCACACCCGCGAAGTTCTTATCCTCGAGTTCCAGATGCAACGTCTTGTGGTCAAACGGCAGTTCACATTCAAACAATGACGAGCGCCCTCTTCCTTTCAACTGACACACTAGATAAACCGTTGGAAGGATACGCCGCTCACCGAAAAACACCACCGTCCACCGACTCATTAACACAACGTTCATATTTGACCCACAACAAAACAACCGCGATCCCAAACGGGACCGCGGCCGCTACAGTCATAAGTCGAGAAGCGCCACATGCATCTCAAACCCGATCGATAAGACGCGTGGCGCGAAGCGCCAAACGCGCCGCCGGGACAAACCCCATCCAAAACGCGCGAAGCGCACCATTATTCCCCCAGCCAGTAATCCGCCGAAGACCGGACATCGCAGGGGCCGCCGTATGTTTGCTTTCCGGCGCACTCCGCAGGACGCAAGAAGCCCTCGCCGCACAAAGTGCGCAGCGAGGGCTTCTTGCATGTCCGAGGACGCGCCGGAAAGCAAACATACGGCGGCCCCGGACAGCGACTACAGGGCTATCGATTACCCCGTGTTTTGCAAACCTGCCGAGACGCCGGTCACAGTCGAAAGAATCAGGCTCATGTACTCGGCCTTCTTCTCCTCTGCCATCTCGTCCTGGTTCATACGAACCTCGCGAAGGGCGCGGACCTGGGCGATGGACAGTGCGTCGACGTAGGGGTTACGGACGCGTACGGCGCAGCCGAGCACGCGGCGGCGCTGCAGCGGCCACTCGTCACCGACGATGGCAAGGACCCACTTACGCGTGAGCTGCATCTCGGTGAAGACCTTCTTGGACAGATCCTGGCGATCGCCCAGGTGCAGATACATCTTGGCGATGCGCTGGTCAGTCTTGGCGATCGACATCTCGATGTTGTCGATAAAGGTGCGGAAGAACGGCCACTCCTGGTAGGCAGCCTTAAGCTGGTCCAGATCGCCAAACTGCTCGCAGGCGGTACCCAGGCCGTACCAAGCGGCCAGATTGATGCGCGCCTGGCTCCAGCTGAAGATCCACGGAATGGTACGCAGGTCGTCGAGCGACTTGGCACCCAAGCCGCGCTTGGCGGGACGCGAGCCGATCGGCAGCAGACCGACCTCGGTCAGCGGCGTCACGGTCGAGAACCACGGTGTAAAGTCCTCGGTGTTCAGCAGGTCCAGATAGCGCTCGTGGCTTGCGGCGTTGAGCTTCTCGGCCATATCCCAGAACTTCTGCGTGGTCTCGGTGTTGGTCTTCTCGACACTCGGGGCCGACTGCAAAAGCGTTGCGGCGGCAACGGACTCAACATGGCGCTGAGCCAGCGTGCGGTTGCCGTAACGGGCAAAGATGACCTCGCCCTGCTCGGTGAGCTTAAAGAAGCAGTTGACCGAACCCTTGGGCTGCGCCAGCACGGCCTTATTGGCCGGGCCGCCGCCACGGCCCACGGCACCGCCGCGACCGTGCATGAGCACCAGGTCGATATCGTTCTTCTCGGCCCACTTGGCAATACGCTCCTGTGCGGAGTGCAGCGCGAGCATAGCCGTGGTAGGACCGGCATCCTTGGAGGAGTCGGAATAGCCCAGCATGACCTCCATGCGTCGGTTCGTCTGGGCAAGGCGCTTTTGCACCACGGGCAGCGTGAGCATCTGGTCGAGCACGTCGACACAGCCCTCGAGGTCCTCAAGCTGCTCGAACAGCGGAATCACGTCGAGCTCGGGGACATCCTCCTCGTGTGCAAAGGACAGGTGGGCAAGCTCAAAGACGTCGGCCACATGCTGGGCGCTCTTGGTGAACGAGATGATGTAGCGGTGCGCCATCTTCTTGCCGTAGCGCTTTTGGATGGAACCGATGGCACGGAAGGTGTCGATGACCTCGCGCGTCATGGGCTGCAGGTCGCCATGGATACCGTTCTCGTGGATATCCTTGAGGGCGCGGGCGTGCACCACGGAGTGCTGACGGAACTCCATCTCGACCATGTGGAAGCCGAAGGACTCGACCTGCCAGATGATGGTCTGGACCGGGCCGTAGGCGGCACGGACGGCACCGCAGGCGGCCAGGGAGCGCTGGACGACGCGCAGGTCATCCAGGAACTCATCGGCGCTGTGGTACATGGTATCGGTGATGCGACGGACGGTGGCGTTCAGACGGTCGGCCATGACGAGCATAACGGCGCGATGCGGCTCGTGCTCGGAGATCAGTTCAGCACGTGCGGTGTACTGAGTGCTCATCTCGACCTGATGGTTCCACAGGTTGATGAGTTCGGCAGACGGCTTGCTGTAGGTGGCCTCAAGCGTCAGGTTACGGCCGATGCGGCGGCACTTGTCCTCGAGCTTGAGCACCATATGGGTGAAGTACTTGGCAGCAACCTCGCGGCTCACCTTGGCGGTGACATTGGGGTTGCCGTCGCGGTCGGAACCGATCCAGCTGCCGGGGTGGAAGAACGCCGGGCACAGCGGCGGCACGGTGCCGGCCTTGTCGCCCAGCACCCAGTCATCAAAACGACGATAGATAACGGGAATGACGTCGAACAGCGTGTTATCGAAGATGTCGATGATGGTATCGGCTTCTTCGACCGGCGTGGGCTTCTTGAGCGCGATGGGGCTCGTACGCACCAGAGCGTCGATCTCCTGCAGCATATGGCGCTCGTTCTCCACCAGGTCGGAGCCGCCCAGGCGCGGACGCTCCTCCAGCAGGTTGGAGATACGGCGAATCTTGCCCTCGACGGCCTTACGACGGGCCTCGGTGGGATGTGCGGTAAAGACAGGGTGGAACTCGAGCTTGTCGAGCAGCTCGTTGGCGCCCTCGACACCCATCTCGTTTACCAACTGGTGATAGGCGACGGTGAGTTCGTTGGCGGGATCGACCTCGGTATCGGTCGACGCACCTGCCTCGCGCTCGCGCAGCTGCGCCACGCGGTAGTTCTCCTCCGACAGGTTTGCCAGATGGAAGAAGCTCGTAAAGGCGCGGACGATAACCTGCTGCTTATCGAGCGGCAGACTGTCGATCAGATCAACGACCTCGCGAAACGCCACGGCGGTGGGCTCGTCGGCAGTGGGCACGCCCTGCTCGTCGACGGACTCGTCGGCAGCACGGGTGCCGGGGTTTCCGGCGTTGGCCACAATCTCGGCTGTCAAAATCTTGTCGAACAGGTCCGCGATCTCGGGATCATACTCGCTAAGCACACGGCGCTCCAGGCGCAAGAACAGCGCCAGATTGTCGCGCAGCTCCTCGGGGATCTCGATCTCAGCGAGACGCTCCTTGGATTCGGCATTCGAGCCGATTCGGTTAACGAGGCGGTTGACCACGGCAGCGACGCGCGCCGCGGCTTCGGGTACAGACTGGTTGCTTAGGTTCTCAGCCACGTTTCCTCCCATTCCTCCTTCTATGCACGTAACATGCGGTATTCATTATAGGCGCTTGCGAAATACTTTCGACACTGATTGCGCTTTACCACACAAAAGTATTTTCTGCATTGCAAGGGTTTTTGCTCTAAATGGTCGTATTTCTCGGTGGACGGCATACACAAACGGGGGCATTCCGCATAAATGCGAAACACCCCCGTAACAATCGCTCGCAATGGACGAGACACTCAAGCGGACCCGCAGCTCAAAATGATGCGCTACAGGCGCTCGCGAACCGCCTCGACGACGTTGGCCAGATCGGCAAGGACCTCTTCATGGCTCTCCATGTCGCGCACCTTGACCTTGCCGGCGGCAAGCTCGTCGCCACCCAGGACCAAAATGAGCTTGGCGCCAACCTTGTCGGCCTGCTTAAACTGAGCTTTGAGCGAACGACCCTGGTAGTCGGCCTCGGTCACGATGCCAGCGGCGCGAAGCTCCTGCGTGATGGCAAAGACGTTCTGGCGCAGCTCCTTGCCGGCGTTGGCGACGTAGACGCACGGGGCCTCCTCGGCACCCAAGTCGTTACCACAGGCCTGCAGGGCCAGCAGGGCGCGCTCAAAACCGACAGCGAAGCCGACGCCCGCCGTGGGCTTGCCACCCTCGAGCTCGACCAGACCGTCATAGCGACCGCCGCCACCAATGGAGCCGACACCGGCGCCGGGAGCCTCGACCTCAAAGACGGTACGGGTGTAGTAGTCCAGACCACGCACCAGTGTGGGATCCTCGACATACTCGATACCGGCGGCATCCAGATAGCGCTTGACCTGCTCGTAGTGCTCGCGGCACTCGTCGCACAGGTTGTCGCCCATCAGCGGCGCGTCGGCCATGATCTCGCGGCAGTGGTCGTTCTTGCAGTCGAAGGCACGCAGCGGGTTGAGCTCGGCGCGCTCGCGGCACTCGTCACACATCTCGTCAGCGTGATCGAGGATAAACTGCTTGACCTGCTCGCGGTAAGCCGGACGGCACCGAGCGTCGCCCATCGAGTTAATGAGCAGACGGAGCTTGGAAAGATCGAAGCCCAGGCGCTTGTAAAACTCCATGAGCATGATGATGCACTCGGCGTCTGCCGCCGGATCGGGAGCGCCGAGCCACTCGATGCCCACCTGATGGAACTGGCGCAAGCGGCCCTTCTGGGGACGCTCGCCACGGAACATGGCCTCGGCGTAGTAAGCCTTAAACGGCGTGGAGCCCTGGGGCACCAAGTTGTTCTCCACGACGGCGCGCACCACGCCAGCCGTGCCCTCGGGACGAAGCGCCAGGCGCTGCTTGGGCTTGAGCTTGGTATCGGTGCCCTCGGTAAAGACGCGCTCCAGGTTGGCGCCGCTAAACACGCGGAACATCTCCTTGCGCACGACGTCGGTCGACTGGCCGATGCCGTGGACAAACACGTCCACCTGCTCGATGGCGGGCGTCTCGATGGGCTTAAAGCCAAACGGCTCGAACACGCCGGCAGCAATCTGCTGCATCTTTTGCCAGGCGCGCATCTCAGCGCCGATAAGGTCGCGGGTTCCCTCCGCCTTCTGTGCCTGCATGGGCAAACACCTTTCTTTTGTATCGCGTCATAGGTAGTGGACATTATACGGCACAAAGCAGCAACGCGGCGGCGTGTCTGACCGAACGAGGGTATGGGGACTCGTTCGGCCAGACACGCCGCCGCGGTTTGTGATCCCTTTTCCTCCGTCCCCTTCGGATTACGTGATCCCTTGGGGACGGAGGAAAAGAGATCATTTCGTAGGCCCGTGGCTGCCCTGGAA
This sequence comes from Collinsella aerofaciens, assembly GCF_964283865.1. GTDB lineage: Bacteria > Actinomycetota > Coriobacteriia > Coriobacteriales > Coriobacteriaceae > Collinsella. The sequence goes on from NZ_CAXYLS010000003.1 coordinate 191,205, forward strand.
ACCGAATGACGGTACGAGCATCCATTCGGCTTCCAGGGCAGCCACGGGCAGAACAGGCAAACAGGAATAGGCGGCGACCCGCTACTCCCCCGCCACGCTTGCGCGCAGCTTGGCGGCGATGGGCTCGGATGCCAGCAGGAACACGAGCATGACCACGGAGCACGCCAGGCACACAATCCAGGTGCTCGCAAAGGAGCCCGTGGCATCGAACAGCACGCCCGAGACAATGGCGCCCACGGTGCCGCCGACCATCTCGAGCGAGGTAATGGTGCCCGTGACCTTGCCGAGGTCGGCCATGCCAAACTGCTTGGACGCGGCGATGGTAGGCGTGATGGTGCCCATGCACGTTCCGATACCAAAGCTCGCAGCGGCCACAATAGGACTAAGGTCCGTCGTCGGGAAGCACAGCGCCACACAGGCGACAATACACGCAACGGAACCCAGCACGTTGCCAAAGCGCAAACCAAAACGATCGTAGATGGCGCCGAGCGAAATCTTGGCGATAACGACCGTAACCATATAGGCCGAAAGCACGGTGCCCGCCCACATGGGGTCGTGGCCGCCCGTGACGATCTTGGCGCCGTTGACGGTAACGCTCGTCATGTTCGTAACTTGGTTGGGCAGGATGGCGCCATTGACAAGCCCCATAAAGAGGAAGGCGACGACAAGCAGCCAAAACGCCGGGCTCTTCTTGATGCGAGACCAGCCAACGTTAACCTCGGGCGCCGTGCGCTCGTCCTTGTCGCCAGCCGTCGAGACGGACGGATCGCCCGGGTTCTCGCCGAGCGGCTTCAGGCCAATCTCGGAAGGCTTGGTGCGGAAGGAATAGTCATGCAGTTAACGAAAATGGTGTAGCACGTGGCCATGATGACAAAGCCGGAGGCCACCACGAGCCAGCCGGGGAAAAATTTACTTTGCTGGGACATGGATTACTCCTTGTGGTCCGCAATGTATCCGAGAGCGACGGCGGCATAAGCCGCGGCGCCGAGAGGAAGCTCGGCATCGTTAAAGCGCGCCTTGGGATGATGCTGAGCAAAATGCTCGTCCGTATCAGTCACAGCAGCGCCCACGGTAAAGTACGCGCTCGGGATCTCGCTCGAGATCAACGCGAAGTCCTCGCTCGCCATGGCGTGGAACAGCGGCAGGAAGGCGGACTTGGGCAGCACCGCGCCCACGTAGCCAAGCGACGCCTGCGTCATGCCGTCGTCGAGTACGAGCGGGGGAACATCCGAGAGTGTCTCGATAGTCGCCGGCGTACGATAGGTCGTGGCAACGCCTTTGACGACCTCCGCGATGCGGGTCTTGAGGTGCTCCATGAGCTCGACGTCGAAGCCACGCAGCGTTCCCTCGAGCACACAAGTGTCGGGGATGACATTTGCGGCCTGACCGCCGGCGAACTTGCCAACGGTAAGCGCGACCTCCTTGGCCGCCGGCACCTCGCGAGAGATAAGCTCCTGAAGCGCCAGATGCACATGGACGCCGGCCGCGATGGGGTCGATGCAGATCTCGGGGCTCGAGCCATGGCCGCCCTTGCCCTGAAGCGTGATGCGAAAACCGTACACGCCCGAGAGCGCCGGGCTGCCGTAGAGCACCAGGCCAAGCGGCGACTGGCTATTGACATGCATGGCAAAGGCGGCCTGGGGACGCGGGTTCTGCAGCAGACCGTCGGCGATGGCGGCGCGGGCACCCTCAAAGGTTTCCTCGCCCGGCTGGAACAGCAACTTAACCGTGGCGTTGGCGTCGACAAGCGCAGACTCGCGGGCCTTGAGCAGGCGCGCCGCTCCAAGCAACGCCGTCGCGTGCATATCGTGTCCACATGCGTGCATGCAGCCGTTCGTAGAGGCGAAAGGCTCGCCTGACTCTTCGGCAACGGGCAGGGCATCCATGTCGCCACGGAGCATGATGACCGTACCGGCCTGTTCGTCCGTGCAGACGCCATTGCCCTGGGCCGCGGCGGCACCGGCGCCGACAAGGCCCACGACACAGGAACCATCGACGAGCGTGGCAAATGGGATTTCCATCTCGGTCAGGCGCGCTTGAATATACGCAGAGGTCTGTGGGAGGCTATTACCCAGCTCGGGCATCTGGTGTAAATCGTGTCGCCACGCAGCGAGCTCGTCTGCAAAAGCCTGAGCTTCTGCAACGAGACCGTCACCGATAGCGGCCTGCGCCGCTGCGGTGGCCTTGGGCGCTGATTGCGGTTGAAGATCGGACTGAGCTGGTGCCATAAATGCCCTCCAGTAACGTTTTTGCAGTAAGCACTTTGATAGCGTAAAGTGCAAGGTACAACTTTAAAGGCGAGTCATAAAAAACGCCGCCCCAGGAGGGCGGCGCAACAAGTTGTTTACAATTGCGAGCGCGGCTTTCGACGCAAAAAATCGAAGTGAGTCTCGCTCAAGATAATCGACAGGAAGATAAGCACAAAGCCGGCGAGCAGGCGCGAGGTGAGCGCCTCCCCCATCAGCAGCACCGAAAACAACACGCCCGAAGGCGATTCCATCGAAAGGAGCAGCGAGCCCGTCGAAGCCGGGACATGCGCCAGGCCGACGTTTTGGATGAGCAGAGCCACGCATGTGCAGCCCACCGAGAGAAACGCCATCACACAGATAAAATTCGGCGTCCACACGGACAGAGGCGCCTGGGTCTCGAATAGCAGCGACGAGACCAGGCTTAGGATGCCATTGCCCACAAACATCCAAAACGTGATGACGTTGATGTCCATTTTGCGACCGTACTTGGCGGTCACCTCCATCTGGATGGCGAAGAAGACCGCGCCGCCCAGCGTAATGGCATCGCCGATATTGAACTCGACGCTATCGAGTGCCACCAGGCCAATGCCCGCCAGGCACAGCAGTGCCGCACCCAGGTTATAGCGAGTGAGCTTTTCGCCGCTCAGGACATAGCTGGCAAACGGCACAAGGATACAGTACGTGCCCGTCAAAAATGCACTCTTGCCTGCCGTGGTCTGTGCCAGGCCAATCGTCTGCAGTCCGTATGCTCCCCACATGAGCGCACCCATGCCCAGCCCGACGATAAGGTTGCGAGCATTAAAGTGTGCGATGATGCGTTTACGGAAGATGGCGAACATAACCAGCGAAGCCGGGAGAAAGCGAACGTAGACCAGCTCGAACACCGGAACGGTATCGAGCGCATCTTTCATGGTGGTAAAGGAATAGCCCCAGATGACCGCCACCGAAAGCAGCAAGACCTTCCAGAACAACGGCGAACGCGCGCCGGCGCCGCGGGAGGTGCCGCCGGCACCCAGGTCTTCGCGCGCTACAGGGCTATCGGGCATGTTTTCGATTTCATCAACGGCATTCTGGGCCATAGGGCATCCTCGCGCTCAGTCTGGGCGTGGTGTCCGCACGTGCATGGCCGCGTGCCGCCTCATGGTCAAATAAAACGGGGCGCACCGGACCCCCGGTACGCCCCGCTACTGTAGCAACAACCGGTGTTGCATCGCAATCCAGCCCACTAAAGCATTTTGTTCCGCCGTTCTACCGAACGGCGGACCGGCCGACGCTGCGCGAGCCGCATTCACGCCAATCTAACGTTCAATTTCAAGGGCGCGACCAGAAGGTCAGTGCCCTTTCATTTCACGTCACCTTGGCGCAAATGCGGCTCGCTCGCTGGCATTAGCGCTGCATCGGCGTTAACGTTGCTGTACTAGATAAGCTTTGTTGATTCCAGCTTTTCGATGATCCAGTCGTTGGCTTTGATGACCGGACGGCGGAAGATGACGCCCAGGGCCAGCGACGGAATCAGATAGCTCGCCAAGATACCCAGCTCAACCCAGTACTCCATATGGTAGGCGCCAGCCATGGCGGCGTGCATGGCGTTGATGCCGTGGGTAAACGGCAGGAACGGGTAAATCGCCTGGAACACGGGGCCGGTCATCTCGATGGGGAACGTACCGCCTGAACCGCCGACCTGCATGACCAACAGCACGACAGCGAGCGCCTTGCCGATATCGCCAAACGAAACCGTGAGCGTGTAGACGATATTGGAGAACACGAGACTCGCGACCCAGCCCGCCAGCACAAACTGCAGCGGGTTGTCGCACTGAATGCCAAAGAACAGAATGTCGCCCGCGCACACGAGCGTTGCCTGCAGCAGGGCCAAACCGCCAAAGAACAGGTAACGGCCCAGATAGATCTCGTGCAGGCGTACGGGGATGAGCTCGTTGATAAGCTCATCGTCAACCGAGACCTTCATCATGGCCGCCAGAACAATCGAGCCCACCCACAGCGACAAAATCGTGTAGAACGGCGCCATGGCCGAACCGTAGTTGCGGATCGGATAGACCGGCTTGCGATCGAGCGCAACGGGGCCAGAAAGCGACACGGCCAGACCCTCGGGATCGTTGCCGATCATCGTCTTGATCGTGGCCAGATCGTCCGACATAAGAGCACCGTCGAGCTCGTCCTTGAAAGCGCTAATCTTGTCCGACGCCTCACCCAGTTGGTCAGAAGCCTTGTTGACGAGCTTTGCGGCTTTGGACAGACCCTTTGCGAGCGAGCCAGAGGCGTCGGTCAGACCGCTCACGGCGCTATCCAAGTCACCCGAGATACCGTTCAGGGAATCCAGAACGCCCGAGATGGTCTTCTTGAGCTCCTTGGCCTTAACCGAGAACGTGGAATCGTAGTCGGACTTGGCTCCCGAGATACCCGCCTTGGCATCGGCGATGGCCTGGTCGACCTCGGCACGCGAGTTGTTGACCTCCGCCATGCCGTCCGAAAGGGACTTTGCGGTCGCCGTCAGGTCCTTCGCATTGTTGCGGTACTCCACGGCAATTCTGCCCAGCGACGTCGCAGCGGACTCGAGACCGTCTTTGAGCTTGTCATCACTCACCTGGTCGGCAAGGTTGCGGAGCTGATCGGCCATCGCATCGATATCGTCAGCACGCGTATTGAGCGCCGCTGCGGCTTCGTTGAGCTGAGACACCGTAAGGTCAACATGCTGATTCGCGGCATCGAATGCCTTCGCAAGCTCGGCGGACACGTTGTCGAACGAGCCCGCGCTTCCGTCAATCGCCGCGTCAACGGCATCGTTGGCGGCCTTGAGCGCTTCCTTGGAATCATTGATGCCGCTCTTGGCGTGCTCCATCAGCTGCTTCGTCGACTCATCAACGGTGCCCGTCTGCTTGAGCATGCCGCCCGCCGATGTCAGTGAATCGGACGTGGAGCTCAAAATGCCCGCGAGCGACGTCGCACTCGTCTGAACGTCCTGCAGGTCCTCGACCGAATCGCCCAGCGTCGAGGACAGATTGGCGATAAAGTTGCTCACCTGGTCGGTACTCATATAGTCGAGCAGGCTGGACACGGTCTTAAGGCCGATGGTCGTGATGGTCTTGGTAAAGGTCTCGTTGACCTGACTCTGGACGGCGCTCGAACCCTTTTCAGTCACGATCTGTGCGATGGCGTTGGCCTTCTGGTTCTCATAGAACTCGATATCGGCGTGCTTCACCTCGGTCGAGAAAAGCGTCATCATGTCGGCGCTAAACGTTTTAGGGATAACGACGGCAGCGTAGTACGCGCCCGACTTAACGCCCTCAATCGCCTTATCGCGGTCGTTGAGGACGACCCAGTCGAAGTTCTCGTTGCCGCGCAGGGTGGCGGTTACGTTTTCGCCCACGTTGACCTCGACGGGAATCAGATCGCTCTCGTAACCCTCATCGGTGTTGACCACTGCAATCTTAAGGTTGCCGGTATTGCCGTAGGGATCCCAGCTTCCGGCGATGTTAAACCATGCATAGAGACATGGCACGATGATCAGGCCCATCACGACGACCATGCCGATCACGGAGCGAGACACGTTTTGGACATCGCGCTTAAACAGGTGCAGGATGTTTTTCATTTATGCCTCACCTCCTTTAGAGTGCTTGCCAAGCGGGGTGGTGTCCCCGTCGTTTCCGTTTACGTTGTCAGCGCCGTCGGCATCTTGAGCCTTACGATGCGCACCGATATGCGGCAGACGGCTCGTAGGCTGTTCGCCTCCCTTGGCGCCACGCTCGCTGGCGTTGAGACCAAACATGCAACGGGCGGCAGGGATCGCCGCCGTGTGCTCGCGCATCTCGCGGCGAAGGTCCTCGTCCGAAAGCGCCGAGATACGCATCTGGGTATTGAGGCTCGCACGGATGTATTCGATGTTGATGAGCCAGCCGCAGATGGCGATAACCGAAATGATCCAGATAACGAGCAGGATGATCTTGCCGTTATTGTCGATATCGAGCACCGTCGAAAGCACAAAGAGCAGAACCTGCACGCCTACCACGGCGGCAAAACCGCCCTTGATGTAGTACGGGTAGCGATGCTCAAACGCCACGGCATGATCGAGCAGCTCGCGACGGTACGAATCCGAATCGAGCATGACGCGCATGGCCGTGCGCAGCGAATAGCGCTGGCGCGGTAGGTCGTTGGACTCGCAGATCATTAGGCCCGTCGTGGAAAGCTGCTTATCAAAGAGCAGATTGAGGTTGAGCAGCAACGGGCGCAGCTGCAGACCGATAAAGAGCGCGATGGCAAGGAACACGCCCAGGACGCACAGGTTGAACAGGTAGTTGAACGAATACATGCCACCGACGGTCTCGCGCAGCAGGTTGATGCCATAAGTGAAGGGCAGCAGCGGATGCAGCCATTGGAAGAAGCCGGGCATCATCTCGATGGGATACATGCCCGACGAGCCGGGGATCTGCACAATGACGAGGATGACGCCAATGGCTTTACCGATATGCTTAAACGTGGTGGACAGCGCATAGATGATGTTGACGTAGGTGAACGAAATAGCGATGCCGCCCAGTACAAAGAGCAGCGGATTGACGCACTGAACGCCAATGACCAGGTCGCCCACCGTAACGATAATGGCCTGGAACGCGCCCAGGATCACCAGCAGCAGCCAGCGGCCAAAGTAGCCCTGACGCGCCGTAAAGCTACCGATGCCCTCGCGGTCGACCTCGAGTTTATAGATAGCGATGAGCACATAGCCGCCTACCCACAGCGCCAGATTGGTGTAGAAGGGCGCGATGCCCGAGCCAAAGCTCTTGACCGGATAGATTGACTTGGACGTCAGCTCAACCGGAGATGCCATGAAATCTGCCACGTCATTGACGTCGACGTCCATGAGGTCGGCTAACTCGCCCATAGACTCAGAGGTCTGCAGCGCCGCAATGTCATTGGCGGCGGTCGCGAGCTTGTCCTGAACCTTGGCAAGGGAGGCGTCGGTTTGGGACAGCGTGGTCTTTGCCTGCTTGAGCGTGGCGTCGAGCTGCGCCAGCGTGCCGCGCGCGCTCGCTATCGTGGGGGTCATACCCGACACAATGCCGGTCAAATCGCCCGAAACGGCGGCAAAGGAGTCAAGCGCGCTCGAAGCCTTCGGAAGTGCGTTCTGACCCAGATCGGTCTGAGCCTGACCGAGGCTAGCCGTACCGGTCTGAATTGCCGCGTTGAGTGCGTTGCTCGCGTTCGAGATTGCCGTAGCGTCGTTTGCCATGGCGCTAGACTGTGCAGAAAGGCCATCCTTGATGCTCTGCAGCTTCTGGTTTTGCTCGCGAAGCGAATCGATGGTCGATACAATGCGCGCGTCAATTTCCTCGGAACCTGTCGACGTGTCATTAACGAGAATCTCCAAGTGCCCGATAACGGCCTTATTGTGATCGATCGTCGCCTGGAGAGACTCGAGCGAGTTGTCGATGCGGGTGGTCGTAGATGTGACCGTACCCGTTAGCTTGCCAATCGCAGCGTTCGCGGAGGCTGACGTCTTGGTGAGTGCAAGGCTACCTTCCGAGAGTGCCTTGGAGAGCGAGGTGATAGAGTTGCCCGCCGTGGCGCGAGCCTCGCCCAGCAGATTATTACCCTGAGCGATTGCCTGCGTTAGCGAAGGCGCCTGCCCCTGCAGGCCCGCCAGCGCAGCATCGGCCGAAGCAATCGAGCTGCTTGTCTTGTCGATGGCGGTGTTCATGTCGCCGATGGAATCACGTACTTCGCCCAGGGTATCAGACGCCTCGGACACCGAGTCCGCCAGCGAATCCTGGGTCTGGGTTGCCTTGTCTTTAAGGTCGATGCCGGCATCCTTGGCGATGCCCGCTACGGTCTCGCCCACCGTGGAGACAAACTCCGAGTTGATCTGCTCCTCGATGGTGTTGGCACCGGTATCGGTGACCTTGGGCGCAATGGCGCTCTTTTTCTCGTTGACGTAATAGGTGAGCTTCGGCTGATGGTAGTTGCCGTCGAGCATCGAGACCAGATTGTCGGAGAAGTTCTTGGGGATTACGATCGCCGCGTAGTATTCCCCGCTCTCGACGCCCTCTTTGGCATCGGCGGCCGAATCGACGAAGGTCCAGCCCAGCTGATCGTTTTCCTTGAGCTGATCGACCACCTTATCGCCCGCATTAAGCTCGCCCACTAGGTCGTTCTGGGTGCCCTGATCGTTGTTGGCGATAGCGATTTTAATGCCCTGGGTGTTTCCATACGGATCCCAGTTGGCCACGATGTTGTACCAGGCATACAGCGAGGGGATAACGCACACGCCCAGGGTAACCACCAAGGCGACGGGGTTCACAAGCAGTCGCTTAATGTCGCGCTTGAATATCGCAAAGGAGACCTTTGCATCGGATAGTTTGCTGCCGAGACTCACGCTTGGACCATCCATCCTGTCGTTGAATCGAATCGTACTATCGACAACCATTGTACGTAGGCGCTTTAGTGCCTCGCGGCACAATGGTGCTGAGTTTTGCGGGTAGCAATATACTACGAAGATGAGTTAGTGTACAGTTGTACAGTATCTTTAATTTCAGCAGGTCACAAAACCACAGCCCGCACAAATTAGCAATCCGAATAGTCATTGGGAACGTTCTTAAACGACTAGTCAAACAAGAACGTCCCCGATGACTACTTAGGGCCACGAAAGCGTCGCAGGTTGAGCATAAGTCAGCGAAAACGCCCCTGAGCGAGCAAGGTGACGTGAAAGAGGAGGGAAGCGTACTTTGGTACGCGACCGACGATTGAACGTCAGATTGCCGCTTAGGGGCGTTTGCAGCGTCGACCGGTCCGTCGTTCGTTAGAACGACGGAACCAATAGGTTCGTTAGAACGGCGGACCCAAAGGCGTAACTACTTAACTACATCAAGTTGCAAACAGCCGCCGCGAAGGCAACGGGGTCCTCGGGGAGGATACCCTCGACCAGCAGGGCCTGATCGTAGAGCAGGCCGGAGTACTGCTTGATCTTGTCGGCGTCACCTGCCTTCTGGGCAGCGACAAGCTTGTCAAAGACCGGGTGCTTGGCGTTGAGCTCGAGCACGCGCTGGCTCTTGGGCATGCCGTCGGGCGCGCCCTCGGGTCCCTTCTGGAGCACCTTCTCCATCTCGAGCGAAAGCGGACCCTCGGTGGTGATGCAAGCGGGGGCATCGGTCAGGCGCGCGGAGACGGCAACTTTCTCGACCTTGTCACCGAGCGCCTCCTTCATAGCGCTAAAGAGGTCCTCGTTTTCCTTGGTGGCGTCCTCGGCCTCCTTCTTCTCGTCCTCGGTCGCCAGATCAAGATCGCCAGTCGCGACGTTCTTGAGCTCCAGGTGACGATCCTCGACCTCGGGCTCGGCACCGTCGGCAACGGCCTTCTCGGCAGCCTCGCGGGCGGCGTCGTCCTCGTAGATCTTAGGCATATCGGCGGCAACGTACTCACGCATAGCCTGGAACGTGAACTCATCCACATCCTGCGTCAGCAACAGCACGTCATAGCCGCGGTCGAGCACACCCTTTACCACGGGCATCTTGGCCAAGCGCTCACGCGAGTCGCCGGCGGCGTAGTAGATGGCCTTCTGATCCCCGGGCATGCCCTTGGCATACTCGGCCAGGGTAATCATCTTCTGCTCCTTGGCAGACCAGAACAGTAGCAGGTCGGCGAGCTCATCGGCCTTCATGCCATAGCTCGAGTAGATGCCGTACTTAAGACCGCGGCCAAAGTTCTCAAAGAACTTCTCGTAGGCCTCGCGGTCGTTGTCGCGCATATCCTCAAGATCGGCGGTAATCTTCTTCTCCACGCGCTTGGCGATGGCCTTGAGCTGACGGTTCTGCTGCAGCGTCTCACGCGAGATGTTGAGCGACACGTCGGCAGAATCCACGACGCCGCGGACAAAGTTGTAGTAGTCGGGCAGCAGGTCGTCGCACTTCTCCATAATCAGCACGTTGGAGCTGTAGAGCGCCAGGCCCTTCTTGTAGTCCTTGCTGTACAGATCGAACGGGGCGCGGCCCGGCACAAACAGCAGCGCATCGTACTCAAGCGTACCCTCGGCATGGAAGCTGATAGTGCGCGCGGGATCGTCAAAGTCGTGGAACGTGGACTTGTAGAACTCGTTGTAATCCTTCTGCTCAACGTCGGAGCTGCGCTTTTTCCAAATCGGCGTCATGGAGTTGATGGTCTCGAGCTCCTGGTAGTCCTCGTACTCGGGCTTGTAGTCGTCGCCGGCGTCCTCGGGCTTGGGTTTCTGGCGGCTCTTGCTCACCATCATCTGAATCGGGTAGCGCACATAGTTGCTGTACTGCTGAATCAGGCTCTTGAGGCCCCACTCGGTCAGGAAGCGATCGTAGGTCTCGGCCTCGCCGTCGGCGTCGAGCTTCTCGTTCTCGCGCAGCGTCAGGATGACATCGGTACCGTGCTCAGCACGCTCGCCATCCTCGATGGTGTAGCCCTCAAGACCGTCGGACTCCCAAACGTGGGCGGTGTCCTCGCCATAAGCGCGGCTGACGACCTTCACGTGGCTGGCGACCATAAAGGCGGAGTAGAAGCCCACGCCAAACTGGCCGATGATGTCGACATCGGAGCCCTGTTGCTCGGCGTTCTCGGTCTTAAACTCCTCGGAGCCGGAATGGGCGATGGTGCCCAGATTGCGCTCGAGCTCCTCGGCGGTCATGCCAATGCCGTTATCCGAGATGGTAATGGTGCGGGCGTCCTTATCAAAGGAGACACGAATGGCCAGGTCGCCCTGGTCGAGTTTGACACTCGGATCCTGAAGGCTCTTAAAGTTGAGCTTGTCGACGGCATCGCTCGCGTTGGAGATAAGCTCGCGCAGGAAGATTTCCTTATTGGTGTAGATGGAGTTGATCATGAGGTCGAGCAGTTTTTTGCTCTCGGTCTTAAATTGACGCATGTGCAGTCCTTTCGCGCTACCCCCGTCCGCAAAAACGGCCCGGTTGCCCGAGCCGCATCGCAGACCTGCTATGTCCAGACTTAGATTTTATAACCCATTAGCGCGCATATATACATACGGAATCGAAAAACTGTATGTCCAAACGCTCTGATACGCCAATTGCCAAGGAGTGTCCCCGACTGCCGGCAGGAAAGGAACGTCCCTATCTGCCATCTACGCGCTTGGCCATCCAAGCATGGGGCTGGCCCTCGTCTTCGTAGTCCACCGGGGCAATCTGCGTGTAGCCCGCCTTGGCATAGAGCGGCAGCACGTATTCCTGCGCATGCAGCTTAATGAGCTTGGCGCCGGCATCACGCGCGCACGTATCACTGGCCTCGACAATCTTGCTCGCCAGACCGCGACGGCGCATGCTCGGCAGCACAGCCACGCGCCCCATAATGTAGGTCTCCCCCGCCGCGACGCTTTCGTCCAAGTCGCACGCCGGCGACACCGGAGCCCCTGCGTCAGCCGCGCGCTCAAGCTCTTCGGGAAACACGCGCGAGCAACCGGCAAGCTCGCCGTCTACATAGAGCGTCACATGAATGCAGTTCGGATCCTCGTCGATAGCGTCGAACTCATTCTCGTAGCCCTGCTCGTCCATAAAAACGACGCGGCGCACCAACGCCGCGTCATCAAAGCATCCCGTCTTAAGTTGGATATCCATGCTGCCCTTTCATTCAATGCGAACGTTAGGGACAGATTTTAGCGAAAATGAGCTCCGCGCACGCTAAACTTCGCGCGAGCCTTCGCCAGGCAATCGTAATGACCCACGTTATGGGCATCGCTCGCGATGAAGCTGTACAGGTTCTGATCGAACAGGCGCTGTGCCGGCTTTTTCTCGCGACCAAAGCGACCGCCGGCAATAAAGTCCGCCGAAGCTTGCAGCTTGCAGCCCATATCGACCAGGCGCTCCGCCACGCTTACATCCTTTTGAACCGCACGATAGCGCTCAGGATGAGCGATGATCACCTGGTAGCCACGGCACTGCAAATCGTAAATCGTGTTCTCGTACTCTCTAAACGCATACGCATCGGCATGCGTCGAAAACTCGAGCAGAAACTCGTTGGTCCCATCGAAATGCAGGTGCTCCGCGGCATCGATACCAAGCTCAACGAGCTTTCGATGGTTGACCTCGAAGCCCATCTGGAGCGGAAAACCGTCAGCGTTATCACGCAGCAGCTCAAAGGCATCCCACATCTTGTCGTAATCAAAATAGGGATCACGGCAGTGAGGAGTGCAAACGATTCTGGTTACACCGGCCCGCTTGGCAGCCTCGAGCATCGCCAAGCTCTCATCGAGATCGGCGGCGCCGTCGTCTACACCCGGCAAGATATGGCAATGAATGTCACGCATAGGTCAGCCTTAATCAACTAAACGTTTGCTCGGTTGGTGAAGATGCCCTTTTTGGAAGTCCCCTGATTGTCGGAGCCCTTCTTAACCTTCTTACCGTCCTTGGTGTAGTAAGAATAGTAGTACTCGCTGGTCTCGGTCTCACAGTAATTCATGACGGTACCGATGAGCTTGACCTTCTCGGACTTCTTAAGCTGACCGATGGCGTTGAGCGCCTCTTCGCGCTTGGTAAAGTTCTCGCGCACCACGAACAGCGCGCCGTCGGTCAGGCTGGCAATCTCGGCAGCATCGATGAAGGTGCCGACCGGGGGAGCATCGAAGATGACGTACTGGAACTTGGCGGACAGTGCCTTTACCAGCTTGGCAAAGCGATGGGAGACGATGATGTCGGCAGGATTGGGAATGTGCGGCTCGGCATCGAGGAAGTAGAAGTTCTTCTGACCCGTCTCAACAATCGCCTGGTCGATAGAAACCTGCTCGGACAGGACTGCATAGAGTCCGCCGCGGGAGCGGACGCCGAGCATATCGGCAAGGGACCTGCGACGCATATCAGCCTCGACCAGCAGGACACTCTTGCCGCTCGTGGCGATTGCCTGAGCAAGGTTAATGGAAACCGTAGACTTGCCCTCGTTGGGAATCGAGGAGGTAACGGTAATGGTGCGAATGGGGTCATCCACGCTCGCAAAGCGGATGTTGGCCAGAAGGGTCTTGGCGGCATTCTGCACAACGAGCTTATCGGTGTTCTTTGCCTTAGCCATGCCTATTTACCACCTTTCATAGCCGGAATTCGGCCAACAACGGGAATACCCAGGAGCTCTTCTGCCTCTTCGGCACCGCGGATGCGGGTATTGAGCATGTCTGCCAAAACGACATAGGCAACTGCGATAAAGATACCGGCGAGGAACGCGACGGCAATATACAGCGTGCGCTTGGGGCCGCTGGGGGCTTCGGGGGTCTTAGCCTCGTCGATAACGTTGATGCTCTGGGCAGCGCCGACGTTCTGAGCGACCGTACTCACCGAGCTGGCAATGGCCTTTGCGACCTCAGCCGTCTCCTTGGCATCGGTGCCGGTAACCGAAAGCGTAATGACACGCGTGGTGGTCTCGGAGGAAACAGACACCTTGTAGTCATCCAGATCGGTAAGGCCCAGTTCTTTGGCGGCGCCGCTCTTAACGCTATTGCTATCCAGCAGCGTGGCGATATCGTTGGAAAGCATCTGGCTCGCCGAGAGATCGTTGTAGCTCATCTGACCGCTATCGTCGGTCTTGGCGAGAATGTACATGCTCGTCGTCGCGGTGTAGGTGTTGTCCATCGCAACGAAGGACACGATGCCCATGGCGATCGCGCAGACCACCGGAAGGGTGATGACCAGCTTGAGGTGCTTCTTCAGCAGCTGGAACAGTTCGAGAAGGGTCATGCAGCTTGCCTTTCATTTCCCCAGTTCGGATTGACAAAACTGTCCGTATGTTATCGCATCTTTTTACCGAGACCAAACTCTATACATAAGAAACAGGCTCTCCTGTAAAAATGTCGGAAGCAATCGTAAAATTGCACAACAACGCCGCACCCGAAAGTCAAATGCGGCGTCTATATCAATATCTATGTTGTATCGCTATGCGAATGGCTCGTCCTGCTGTATGGGAAACGTCACCGTAATGGTGGTTCCCACGCCCAACTCGCTCGACAGATCGAGCGCGGCGTGATGATACAGGGCCGCATGTTTGACAATGGCAAGCCCCAGGCCGGTTCCGCCGCGTGCCTTAGACCTACTCTTGTCCACGCGATAGAACCGCTCAAATACCTTGCCCTGTTCTTCAGGCGCGATACCGATTCCCGTGTCGGCAACAGCGAGGAACGGATGGCCTTCGTCGTTGGTGCCGCACTGCAACGTAACCGTACCGCCGGGTCGATTGTAGCGGATGGCGTTGCTTGCCAGATTATAGATGAGCTCGTCGATCAAGCGCGACACGCCTTCGATGACCACAGGCTTGGTCTCATGACTTATCGTCACATTCGCCTGACGGGCGACCTGTTCAAGACGCTGCTCAACCGTGTAGATGGCACGCGAGAGCTCAATAGGCTCCGTGGACCCAATGGGCACCGCCTCGCCCTCAGTTGCACGCTCGGCCTCGTCCAAGTTAGACAGCGTAAGGATATCGTTGACAAGCGCTGCCAAGCGGCCCGCCTCACGATAGATGCGACCGCCAAAGTTGCGTAGGTCGTCCTCGCCCTCGACCATGCCGTTTGCGATGAGCTCGGCATAGCCCGAAATCGCCGTAAGCGGCGTCTTGAGTTCATGGGTGATATTCGCCGTGAACTCGCGGCGCATACGGTCGTTGTCCGCTAGCACCGCCATTTGGCGCTTGAGTTCCTGGCGCTGCGACTCGATACGCTCAAGCATGGGGACCATCTCGGCATAGGCGTGCTCATAGCTACGACGCGGGTGATCCAAATCCACCTCTTGCAACGGCGCGATGATGGCACGGGACTCACGGCGCGCCATAAAAAACGAGAGTACTGCACCCGCTGCTGCGATAAGCAGCATCGGCGCCAGCATCGACAGCAAAATCGCCGCAACGCCAGGCTGGGCCTGCGCCAAGCGAACGACCTGGCCGTTATCAAGGGTGACGGCGCGATACAGCATAATCTCGTCGAGCGTAGAGCTTGCGCGCTCCGCGGAACCCAAACCACTCTCAAAGGCCTCGATGACCTCGGGGCGATCACCATGGTTGGGCAGTGCGGAAGGCGACGCCTCGTTGTCGTAGGCAACCGATCCATCCTTGTTAATCAGCGTGATGCGTAAGTCCTCGCGATCGAGGCTACGCAAGAACGGGATGGGCTCCTGCTGCTCGTCGAGGGCGGCAGCAATGAGCTCGGTTTCCTGCGCCAGATTGGCACTCGTGGCATCCGCCAAGGTGTTTTGCACAAAGAACGCACCCAGCACCGTAAACGCCACGATAACCGCCATGGCGCAAACAAAGATCGTCACAAAAACGCGGTGCGACAACGTTTGTTTTCCCTGGGGGGCGAAGACCACGGGTTACTCCTCCGATGCAGTGGACGCGGTGTCGTCACCTTCGGCACCATCACCGGCCGAAGGCTCGGCCAGACGATAGCCCACGCCGCGCACGGTCTCTATGGCGCTCGCATGCTCGCCGAGCTTTTGGCGGAGCGTCTGCACATGTACGTCGACGGTGCGCGAACCGCCGTCGAAGTCCCAGCCCCATACGCTCTGCAGCAGCGACTCGCGGGTAAAGACCACGCCAGGTTTGCGCATGAGGTACTCGAGCAGGTCGAATTCGCGCAGCGTGAGCTTGAGCGGTTCACCGGCAACAGTCACTTCGCGGTGGCTGGGCGAAAGTACGATATCGCCCACGCTGAGCACATCGCTCGCCTGCTTGACCATGCCGCCGCGACGCAGCAGTGCGCGGCAACGGCTCGCAAGCTCCATGAGCGAAAACGGCTTAGTCAGGTAATCGTCGGCACCGCCATCGAGCGCCATCACCTTGTCGAGTTCGGTGTCCTTGGCGGTAAGCATCATGATGGGCACCGTCGCCGTCAGGCGATCGGCACGCAGGCGACGCATAATCGCCAAGCCATCGGTGTCGGGCAGCATGATATCGAGCAGCACAGCATCGGGCACCCGTCGCGCCACGGCAGCTTTAAACTCGCCATCGCACGAAAAGCCCTCGGCCTCGATTCCCTGCTTGCGCAGCGCGTAGACTGTCAAATCCCTGATGTTGTCATCGTCCTCGACGTAATAGATCATGTTGAACCCCTTTGCGGCCGATATGACCGCATCTTAACCCTAAAGGCACCTGCAAAAGACAGCGTCAGCCAAAACGCCCCGTCAAATAATCCGCGGTGCGCGGATCGGACGGATTCTTGAAGAGTTGCGCGGTGGGCGCGTGCTCCACCAGCTCACCCAGCAAAAAGAACGCAACCGAATCGGAAATACGCGCGGCCTGCTGCATGTTGTGCGTCACGACCACCAGCGTGCAGGTCTCCTTGAGCTCGCAGGCCAGCTGCTCCACCACCAACGTCGACACAGGGTCGAGTGCCGAGGTCGGCTCGTCCATCAGCAGAATGTCGGGCTGCACGGCAAGTGCGCGGGCGATGCACAGGCGCTGCTGCTGTCCACCCGAAAGACCCAGGCCCGACTCTTTGAGCTTGTCCTTGACCTCATCCCATAGCGCAGCGCGACGAAGGGAGTCCTCGACCAGCTCATCGAGCATGACGCGGTCGCGCACACCCATACCGCGCGGACCGTAGGCGACGTTGTCGTAGATGCTCATGGGAAACGGGTTGGGGCGCTGGAACACCATGCCCACGCGCTGGCGCAAACGGCAGATGTCGTAATCGCCCAGGATATCTTGACCATCGAGCGCAATCTTGCCCTCGATGCGGCAATCCTTGATGCCGTCGTTCATGCGGTTAAAGCAGCGCAGCAACGTGGACTTTCCGCAGCCCGAAGGCCCGATGAACGAAGTGATCTGCTTGTCGCGGATCTTGATATTCACGTCCTTGAGCGCATGGTGATCGCCATAGAACAGGTCGATGCCCTCGACATCGATGCGCGTCGGCGAGGCGGCAAGATCCTCTGCCGTGGGGCGAGTCGCATCCCCAACCTCGCGCTCATGCGCGGCCTCGGCCTGCGCTTCCATGAGTTCTTCAAGCTCCGTGGGCTCCGCAGCCGCAGCAGCCGTCATACCGCACACCTCCATATCGATATCAATTCAGCAGTATCAATAGTAGGAATCGCGGCTCATACGCACGTGAGCACATTGTCAAGTGTTTGTAAGGGCACGCTAGCTATGCGGCGGGCAGCTCGATGGTGAATATCGTGTGTTCGGGCGTCGATTCACTTGCAACGGTACCGCCGTGTGCCGCGATGATCTCCTTGGCAATAGCAAGGCCCAAACCGGCACCACCGCGATTGGTCGCACGCGCCGCATCCAGGCGATAGAACTTCTCAAAGATCACCTTGAGCTTAGCCGCAGGGATAGGATCGCCCTGATTGATAAAGCGCACGCGCACGCCGCCATCGTCTTGGCGCCTGGCCTCAATCGTGATAGTCGAGCCCTCATAGCTATAGGCGACGGCGTTTTTCATGATGTTGTTAAACACGCGGGCCATCTTATCGCCATCCACGAGCACCGTCAGGTCCTCGCGAATATCAACCTGGGCTTCCTTATGCTGCTCGTTGAGGATGGGATAGAACTCGTCAGCCACCTGAGCCAGCAGCAACCCCAGATCAACATAGCCGCGCGTGAGCACGATATCGTGGAAATCAAAGCGCGTGATGTCGAAGAACTCCTCGATGAGCGCATCGAGCCGGTGGGCCTTGTCGAGTGCCACGCCCGTAAAACGTGTGCGCTGCTCAAGCGGCAAATCGGGGGCCTCCTGCAAGAGCGAAAGGTAGCCCACCACGCTGGCGAGCGGCGTGCGCAGGTCGTGCGCCAGGTACGTCACCAGGCCATCTTTGCGGTGGGATTCGTCACGCAGGGCTTGTTGAACCCTACGCTCGCAATCGCGCGCCCGGTTGAGCGCGCCCTCGACCTCGAGGAAGTCGCCGTCAATGTTGTCCCATGTGTCGGGGTTATCGATCAGACGGTCCTGAATGCGGGCGGCAATCACGCGGTCGGCGTGCAGCTCGCCCTGCTCGTAACCCTGGTAGTACAGGGCGCGTCCGCAGAAGAACAGGACGCACACGGCAAGCGCCAGCACAAATCCAAGCATGTTGAACACAAAGCCGGCGTCAAAGAATACGGGCTCGCCAATACCGCCAAGCGCCATGGACCCGATCGTCAACGTAATTGTCCACGCGGCGCCGCCGATCACCACACAGCGGCGAACGATTTCGAATCGATCAATCAGCAAAAAGCCAATGAGTAGAACTGCCAGGATGCCAACGATATTGTCAATGCCGATGAGCAGCAGACTCAGCAAAAAGAGCAGCACCGTCGCTAACGCACGGTTGTCAACGACCGCCCTTACGTATTCAAAGAGTCGATCGGGTACCTCGAATGCCCGCCTATCGTCTTTTGTCATATCTACTCCCCCACCATCAAAAGCGTTATTCGATTATGTAGCCGACGCCCCAGACGTTTTTGATAAAGCGCGGCTTTTGTGCGTCGTCGCCGATCTTTTCGCGCAAGTGGCGAATGTGCACCATCACCGTATTGTTGGAGCCGGGCATAAAGTCCTCGTTCCACACCGCGCGGAACAGGTCCTCCACGGCCACCACGCTGCCGCGATGCTCGACCAGATACAGCAAGATTGAATACTCGGTGGGTGTGAGGCGTACCGGTGCACCGTCCACCGTCACGGAACGAGCGTCGCGGTTGATCTCCAAGCCGTCGAGCTGAATGGTCGGCGACTCGGCCGCCTGTGCACGGCTACCGTAGCTGGTGTAGCGGCGAAGCTGAGCGTGCACGCGCGCGATGAGCTCCAGCGGACGGAACGGCTTAACCACGTAATCGTCCGCGCCAAGCGAAAGGCCCTCGATCTTGTCTTGCTGGGCATCGCGCGCCGTCAGCATGATCACAGGATAGGTATGGCTGGAACGGATCGTACGCAGCAGCTCAAAGCCATCGATATCGGGCAGCATGACATCCAGCAGCGCCAGATCGAACTCCTGCTCCAAGATTGCCTTGGCGGCATCGGCCCCGCTATAGGCAATCTGGACATCAAAGCCCTCTTTTGTAAGGTAGATACCAACCAAGTCGGCGATGGCCTTCTCGTCATCAACTACCAGTATGCGCTCGTTCATGCGTGCTCCTCTCGCGCTCCATTATGCCCGAGGCGACGCACGCCACACACAACAAGCGTGGGTGATTAAGTCGGCCTTAAGCACCCTTGTGCCCGTTCGGGAGCGGATGTGGGCCACGCACGCACGCGATGATCGCCGACGCCGGCAAACGATATACTCTAGTTCCAGAAGAGACCATCCCGTCGAAAGCGAAATCCGTGAAGTCCCTCACCTCTTTTGCAAAGCGCTCAGCCCAGCTTGCCGCCGGCTTTGTCTGCGCTATCGCCCTTGCCGCTGGCGCGCCCACCGTCGCCGGCGCCCAAGTGCTCACGACCGACAATGTTTGCGGCAAAACCGCCGATGCGCGCGGTATCACGGCCGAAAACCTGCCCGATATCGATGCGACCAATGCCCTCGTCATGGGCAAAGACGGCACCGTCTACTATGGGCGCGATGCCGATGAGCAGGTCAAGATTGCCTCGATCACCAAGGTCATGACCGCAATCCTAACCGTCGAGAATTGCAAGATGGACGAGAAGGTCACGGTGAGCAACACCGCAGCCACCGTGGGTAATTCGACCGCCGGCTTACTCGAAGGCGACGAGCTTACCGTGGAGCAGGCACTGCGCGGCCTGATGATTCCCTCGGGCAACGACGCCGCCATCGTGCTCGCCGAATATGTGGGCAAGAAAATCGACCCTAAGACCAAAGACGCCGAGGCCACATTTGTGAAGGCCATGAACGAGCGTGCCAAGAAACTCGGCTGCACCGGCACGCTTTTTGAAAACCCGCATGGTCTGGACTTTGATGAGTGGGCTGGCGATATGCACTCAACCGCACACGACGTAGCGCTGATGATGCAGGAGGCCATGAAAAACGACACGATCCGCGAGGTCGTAGCGAGCGAGGATTCCTGGATCGAGGTCACGGGCGCCGACGGCACCGACCATTCGCATTCCATGGACACGCATAACTATTTGCTGGGCCAAGATGGCAACATCGGTGGCAAGACCGGCACCACCGACGATGCAGGCTATTGCTTTACGAGCGCCTACAACCGCGATGGCGACGAGATCTACACCGTTGTTTTGAACTCCACCACCACCGACCAGCGCTTTACCGATACCGCAACCCTTGCCAATTGGTACTACGGCCACAAGGCCACGGTCGCGATCGCCAACACGCAGGAAAAGACCGCCAACGGCAACCCGCTTATGGCGCGCGTTAGCCAAACCGACTGGACGGACAAGACGATCGACGCCACACTCGCCGATCCTACGGCGCAAGCGACCGTGTTTTCCCTTGCCGGCGAGGTGACCGAAAAGGTTAGCTACGACGATCTTTCGGGCACGGTGCATGTGGGCGACAAGGTGGGCAGCGTTACGCTCAAGCAGGACGGCACCAAGATCGCCGTCATGGACCTAGTTGCCGACGAGGAAGGCACAGGGCCGAATCCCATTGAATGGCTCCTTGTGAAGCTCGACCGCTTGGGCCGCCGCATCGACAACCGCCCACTTGCGGCAGAGAGCGAGACCGTCGCCAAGGCTCCTGAGGTGTAGAGCGCAGAATAATCAGCCCACTGAAAGGAGGCGTCCGAAAGGATGCCTCTTTTTTTGAGGGTTCGAATCCCCAGCCTCCTTTCTCCGCACAAAAAAGGGCCCCAAATGGGACCCTTCTTTCAATTCATACTGGCGGAGAGCTGGGGATTCGAACCCCAGATGCCCTTTTGGGGCATACTCGCTTAGCAGGCGAGCACCTTCGGCCTCTCGGTCAGCTCTCCGTAACAGCCGTTCTATAGTAACCAAACAGTCGAGGATGGGCAAGGGGGAATTTGGAGCGATTCCATTTTTACCTTTCCCGCACCGCCTCCAACAAATAGTCGCGCATATACGGAATTGCAAACGAAACACAGCCATAGCCCGCAGGCTCAATCAACCCCGCATCGATGAGACGTTTACGATACGAGCCGACCTTGTTCGCCGGCAGCCCCATCTTTTTGGCGATATCACCGTTGGCAATCTCATCGCCCTCACATTGAGCCATTGCCGCGAGATACTGAAACTGTCGCTCTGAAACCCTGCGCAGCGCCGGGGCAATCACCATAGCATTAAAGCTATCAAGAGCCGCTTGAATACCCTTACGCGCAGACCCTTCGTTCACGCTCTCCGCCCCGCTGCGCGCAGCAACCTGCCAAGCGTAATATCCGACCAACTGGACCATAAAGGGATAGCCTGCTGAAGCCTTTGTTAATAGCTCAGCGGCGTCTTCATCGAGCTCCTTGCCCGCTCGTCTCATTGTATCCTCAAACGATCCGCCGACTTCAAAATCGGAGAGACGAGTGAGTTCGATATGTTTTGCCCGCTGAAGGAACGTAAGGGTATCATCAACCACCACGCCATCCACCGATGTTGGCAAGCCAGCGAATGCAAAAGCGACATTCGCCCCTTGGCGAATCAAAAGCTGCATCTCATTGCCCAGCTCGCGCATTTCCTCAGTTGAGGCATCCTGAATCTCGTCGAGCGTAATGAGCAGACCTCCGCGCTTCGCGGCATCGTACATTGCCTCGCCCAGATGAGATGCCGACTTCGATACCTCAACGGAGCCAAGGCTGACTCCTAGAATTGATGGGGAAATCGACATTGACTCAAGACGAACATTTCGCTGTAGAGCCTCGAGGATTCTACTGCAGAAACCGGCATTCGAGGCGACGTCAACAACCTCGAATCCTTTTTTTCGTGCAAGATCACCCAATGCATTGAGAAGCACCGTTTTCCCTGTGCCTCGGACGCCCGAGATGCGCATGAGTCGATCGGGAGCACCAGGACCATTCTCAAGGGCCTCGGCAAAATCATCCAAAACAGCGTCACGTCCGATAAGCTCAGGCGGATTCATGCCCGCCGTTGGCTTAAAGGGATTAATGGCTTTCGACATTCGACCCTCCTCCGCTAGTTTTAACAACTTTAACAAAGTTTAGCAACTTTAGCAGAGTTTAACAGGTTTAGCAGACCTAGCCGCTTTTGACCTTACCGGTCCTGCTGGAGCCACCCACCTGAGCCAATACAAATAGCTCCATTCAATTTGTCGACAACCTGCTCGATACAGTAATTCGTACTTTAATTCGTTACGACTTAATTCGTTATACCTTATCTATACGCAAATGTTCCCGGTACCGCCGGTAGCAGTAGCCCCTTCGTTTTGTCGGCATGGTGAGCAAATGGGATGACAAGCGCGGTCCAGCCCTTCTATGCCGCGCCTACCCCAGCGAGCGGTTAAGGGAGCCGAGCTCATCGTTGCCCATGGTGCGCCACATTTGGAAGATGCAACCGCGTGCCAGGAAAAAGAAGCCGTTGTCGACCAGTTGCACAGCGGCATCTGCCAGCTGATTCGTCACGGCGGACACTGGCGGCAGCTCGAGTCCAGCCTTGCGGATGGTCTCGACCGCTTCCTCGAACGTCGGAGGCTCGCGGACGCCCATCTCGTTCATAAGGCCCTGCATTTCTTCCAGCGCGCTGCTGCCCGATTCCTCACCGCGCGGCACCAGACGGTAACAAGCCAGCGCCAGGTCGAGCTGATCGCAATTCCAATAGGCAAACGCCAGGCGATAGAACAGGTAGCCGATTGCAGAACGATCGCTGGCAATACGTAGGCCGTGGCGCGCCACCTCGATAATCTCGTCAAAGCGTTCCAGACGTGCAAGCACGTTAATGAGCGCAAAGTGCGATTGCATGGACGAGCGCGCCAGATCGTAAAGATGGCGCACCTCGGGCAGCGCTCGTTCAAAGTCCTCTTGCTCGGCGTAAAAGCTGCAGATCTCGTGCTGGGCAAAGTACAGCGCATCGGGCGCACGAAGGATTCGCACAGAGCGGTCTTCTTCCAACACCGGTAGCACCATGCGCACCAGCTGGTTATCGCAAAACTGCGTTTGAACCGGACCTGTCGCCAAAAGCTCGGCGACGGCGCACTTGGCCTCCAACTCCTCGACAAGACGGGAAAAGCCTTCAAAAGCACCTGTACGGTCGACTTTTGCCTGCTCGCGCAACTCAATGACGCGCGCCACATACGGGTCATCGTCCTTCTCCATGACCTCAAGCTCATCAGCCGTATCGGCAAGCAGCAAGTCGCGCAACGCCGGCGGCAGCGAACGGTGGTCGTCACGCGGGCGAGCGTGAACCTCAGCGGGCTCGATCGCATCCGGCGCGTCTGACTCATATGCCTCAAGCATGCGCTTGCACGGCATATCGTCCATATCCATGCTCTCGAGATCCTTGGCGACAGGCACGCAATTGGCCAGATAGGCCGCACGCCCAAAGGAATATGTTGCAATAACGCGCTCGCCCTGCTCGCCGTCGGGAGCCGCAATCTGAACGTAGCAGCGCGTAATGCAGGCACCTGCGGCAAAGCAAGCCGCCGCCAGCGTGAGTGCCACGCGCGCGTCGTGCTCGGCGGCCCAAATCGCGCGCACGTCCTCGTCCAACTCGCGCCAGACGTCATCCTGGGCATCGTATTCACGTTGTGGCATGGCATCCACAACAGAGCGCCCAAACCGAACGAGCATAATCCCCTCGGCAACGTTTGCCCGATAGGTATAGTCGAGCCGTGTGACCACGTTAAGCGCCTCGACAATACGCGCGAAGCGGGTACGCACGTCCCACTCTCCGCCCGGCTGGCACGCGACCGTGCCAGGTTTTGCCCACGGGTTGTCGTTCGACAGTGTTTCGAGCAGACGCGGAACATCGTTGGTCGTCTTGGCGATAAGCCACAAATCAAAGAGCGCGCAGCCCTCAAGGCTTGGAGACGAGGCCGCGGGGCCTAATCCAGCTCCGATGCGCTCGAGGATGCCGGAGAGGCGGTTGAGACGGCACTCGATGGCAAGCAGCGTGTCAATCTCGTCCTGGTCCAGCAGGCTACGATCAAAATTGAGATAGAACAGCTTTGAGCGGTCGATGCGCGCTAGGCTCATTTCGGTCTTTGCCGCGATGGTGCGCAGGCGCGGCAGGTTGACCTCGCCCATCAAGGCCGCGGCATAGCGCTCGATACCACTCGGATTATCTGTGTGGTCGATGCGATAAAGCAACGTCTCGATGGCATCGGGGAGCGGCGTGGAGTCAAAGCCCAGAAGCACCTCAACCGGCTCGGAGAGTTTTACAAGCTTTATTTTGTCGACGGCATTTTTCATTCCTTCGTCGAGCCTGTCAGCGTCTGGCGTACTTGCGGCAACATTTTCGGAATCGGCAAATATCACGTAGCGTAAAAACATCGAGGCCATAAACTCGCCGTAGCGAAGGCTGCGAGTCGAATTCCACGTCTCATGATCGGATTGCTCGCGCATGGTACCTTCGGGAGAGCCGTTGACTCGTGCTTGGGGACGCATGGTGCCGTCGCTGCCCCTCACCGTAATCTCGCCAATGCTGGGGTTGGACTCGTCAAGGACCAGTTCCATGTCGGGATCGTTGGGCAGCGGAGCCTCGCTGACGGGGCGGTCCACCTTGTACACCTCACCCGAAACGCTTACGTAGCCCAAAAGCGACACATGACTTTTGCCAACGAATTCGACGACATAACAAGATTCATGCTGATCCTCGCCAAAGAGTTTCCAGACCACGCCATATGAGCGTCCCGCAGGCTGCTCGGGCATCGCCGGAAAGCGCTTTTTGGGATCGAGAAACCTGAGCTTGTATGTCGGACGCTCTGCCACGAAATATCACCCTGATCGGTCGCTTGAAGAAGGAGTGGTCGCGAATAAGTCGCGACATCTACTCGGAATCTTACACGAGTCGACAGGAAATCGTCCCTTTGGACGAAAGCACTCAAGCTAGCGCAAAAGAAAAGCCCCCGTTGCCGGGAGCTTTAATCTCAAATGGTGCGGCGTATAGGATTCCGCGCATCCGCTGCGCGGATCCGCACCGGCTTCGCCCGCCTGCCGGCGCGCTCGCCCGCGGGCTAAAAACGCTCCGCGTTTTCTTTACGCCCGCGCCTCGACCGAGGTTCGAATCCATGCGGTGCTTACGTAAAAGAAAAGCCCCCGTCGCCGGGAGCTTTAATCTCAAATGGTGCGGCGTATAGGATTCGAACCTATGACGTTCTGATTCGTAGTCAGACCCTCTATCCAGCTGAGGTAACGCCGCGACTTGTTGATTATTATGCACATCGACTGAATAAAGGTCAAGCATTTTTCGAAAAAAGTTATCAAATTTGATTTTTACTCATTTTGACCACCTGATGCGATCTTCGACGCATCGCGATATAAGAAAAGCCCCCGTTGCCGGGAGCTTTAAAGTCAATTGGTGCGGCGTATAGGATTCGAACCTATGACGTTCTGATTCGTAGTCAGACCCTCTATCCAGCTGAGGTAACGCC
>NZ_CAXYLS010000003.1:216937-217123 GCF_964283865.1 Collinsella aerofaciens
ATTGGTGCGGCGTATAGGATTCGAACCTATGACGTTCTGATTCGTAGTCAGACCCTCTATCCAGCTGAGGTAACGCCGCAACGCACGGATTATTATGCACGTGACCCCTCGATGGGTCAAGCGACAATTTGGAAAAATTTTACGAAGTGATGATTAAGACGCCCGCGCCTCGACCGAGGTTCGAAT
>NZ_CAXYLS010000003.1:217220-240523 GCF_964283865.1 Collinsella aerofaciens
AATCCATGCATGGTTTCCGAAAAAGAAAAGCCCCCGTTACCGGAGGCTTTAAGTTCGATTGGTGCGGCGTATAGGATTCCGCGCATCCGCTGCGCGGATCCGCACCGGCTTCGCCCGCCTGCCGGCGTCCTCGCCCGCTCGCTAAAAACGCTCCGCGTTTTCTTGACGCTCGCGCCTCGACCGAGGTTCGAATCCATGCATGGTTTCCGAAAAAGAAAAGCCCCCGTTACCGGAGGCTTTAAGTTCGATTGGTGCGGCGTATAGGATTCGAACCTATGACGTTCTGATTCGTAGTCAGACCCTCTATCCAGCTGAGGTAACGCCGCAGCGCAAGACATATAAAACCACTTTAGCTTATTGGAGTCAAGCACAATCTCAAACTTTTTTGTGGAACGCAGTTTTGTCATGCTGCTCCGCATATACCGACGTTCCCCGTACGATCGATTGGCTTTTCGATCACGTCAAACTTAGCATCAAGTTCCCTCAGGAGCGATCTCACCCGCTGGGCACAATCATAATCGGCAAACGAGATGCTCAGCATGCGCGCGGCCTGGTTGGAAGTCCCAACTCCATAGAAGTGCTCCAGCGCCACAAGTCCCTCGTGCGTCACAAAGGTCTCGACCACATGCGGCGACTCCTCAAAGCACCATTGTGTCAACGGACCCTCACTCGTCTGCCGAACCACCAGGCCGCCCATGCCAGACGGCTCACACGTTACAAGCAGGTACTCCCCGCCCTCGTCGCTCTCAAACAAAACCACCCGATCATCAAACAACTCCATCGCGTCCCCTTTCTCTCGCTCTTATTTAGCAAAAGCATAGCAGGTAGATGGCTGTATACAGAACAAATGTTCGTGTGTTTTCTATTGAGCTGTCCGCACGGCATGGTATGGACCTACGCACAAAATAGGGCGCCCCCGAAGGAGCGCCCTTGCATATCCCCTATGCAGCCAAGTTACGCGACCGGCTCGATCTTCTCGAGACCGCCCATGTAAGGACGCAGAACCTCGGGGATCGTGATGGTGCCGTCGGCGTTCTGGTAGTTCTCCAGAATAGCGGCCATGGTGCGGCCGGCCGGCAGGCCGGAACCGTTAAGGGTGTGCAGGTAGCGCGAACCCTTGAAGTTCTCGGGGTCGCGATACTTGATGTTGGCGCGACGGGCCTGGAAGTCACCGCAGTTGGAGCAGGAGCTGATCTCCTTGTAGGCGTTGTAGCTCGGCAGCCAGACCTCGACGTCGTAGGTCTGACGGGCGGAGAAGCCCAGGTCGCCGGTGCACAGGCTAATCACGCGATACGGAAGACCAAGCTGCTGCAGCAGGAACTCGGCCTCGGCGGTCATGCTCTCGAGCTCCTCGTCGGACTCCTCCGGCTTGGCAAACTTGACCATCTCGACCTTGTCGAACTCGTGCTGGCGAATGATGCCGCGGGTATCGCGACCAGCGGAGCCGGCCTCCTCGCGGAAGCAGGGGGTGAAGGCGGTGTAGCGGCGCGGCAGGGTATCGGCGTCGAGGACCTCACCGGCGTGCAGGTTGGTGAGCACGACCTCGGCGGTGGGGATCAGGAAGTTGTCGCCCGAGACGTGATAGGCGTCGTCCTCGAACTTGGGCAGCTGACCCGTACCGAACATGGTCTGACGCTTGACGACGATGGGCGGCCACCACTCCTTAAAGCCACGACTCGTGTGCGTGTCCAGGAAGAAGTTGATAAGGGCGCGCTCCAGGCGGGCGCCGGCGCCACCGAGAACGGTGAAGCGGCTGCCGGAGAGCTTGTTGCCACGCTCGAAGTCGAGGATGTCCAGATCGGTGCCCAGATCCCAGTGCGGCTTAAAGTCGAAGTCGAACTCGCGCGGGGTGCCCCAACGACGGCGCTCGATGTTCTCGTCCTCGTCCTTGCCGTACGGCGTGGCCTCGCAAGGAATGTTGGGCAGGTGAGCCATGAAGTCGTACTGCTCCTGCTCGAGGGCGGTGCGGCGCTCGGCCAGACCGTCAATCTTCTCGTTGACGGCGCGCACGGCCTCTTTGGCGGCCTCGGCCTCGTCCTTCTTGCCCTCCTTCATCAGGGCGCCGATCTTCTTGGACTCGGCATTGCGCGTGGCTTGAAGTTCCTCAACCTCAGTGATGACGGCACGACGCTCGTCGTCGAGCTCAAAGAACTTCTCGCGATCCCAAGACGTCTGGCGGTTAGCCATGGCGACATCGATGGCATCGGGGTTCTCGCGAACAAACTTGATATCAAGCATTAGATCCTCCGGCGATATACATTCCATTTAGGTTGCAACCTTGTACATGTATGGGCAAGTATATACTTATGAGCGTTTACGACCCAACTCAACTACGCAAGAAGGCACCCAATGGACGCAGTTTTTTCCTTTTTGTTTGGCACCCGCACCGGTTTTGCCATCCTTTTCGCCGGCGGCATCCTGCTGTTTGCGATTATTGCCTTTGTAATGGAGAAGCGCACCCATAAGATGTATGTCGACCGCGGCCCCAAGTCCGAGGACGAAGAAGACAGCTTCTGGGACTAACCTGCCAAAAAGGGACAGGTTTATTTTGGTCGGTTTTATCTGGGCAAACGCAAGTGCCCCGCAACTGGAATTGAGCCAGTTGCGGGGCACTTTTCGCTAAAAGGACAAAACCGCAGGAAAAACCTGCCAAAATAAACTGTCCCTTTTTTGGTCGGTTTTACTGGAGGGTTGCGTCGATTGCCTTGACCAGGGCGCTGCGCATGCCGGCGTCCTCGAGTGCAACGACGCCCTTGATGGTGGCACCGCCGGGCGAGCATACGGCATCCTTCATCGCCGCAGGATGCTGGCCAGTTGCAAGCTGCAGCTTTGCCGTACCCAGCACCATCTGGCTCACAATGCGATAAGCATCCGCACGCGGGATACCGTGCTTGACCGCCGCATCGCCCAGGGCCTCGATTGCCATGGCGACAAACGCCGGAGCGCAACCACCCACCGTGCCGCCCACAAACAGCAGGCTTGTGTCGAGCTCGACGACAGCGCCAAGCTTACCGAGCAGGTCGAGCACCACAGCACGCTGCTCGTCGTTAAGCGTCGAAGCCTTCTCGCAGGCGATGACGCCCTCGCCCACCGAAACCGGCGTGTTGGGCACCGTCGAGATATGCGCGACGCCCGGCAGGACCTGCTCCCACTTGGCACTGTCCCAGGTCCAGGCAACCGACAGAACGACCTTTTTGGCAAGAGCATCCTTGAGCGGGGCGAATACCTTCTCGATCATGTACGGTTTGACCGCAGCGACCACGATATCGGATGCGGCGACAACCTCGGCGGCATCGTGGCAGGCGACCATGCCGCGCACCTCGCAACGCTCGACCAAAGCATCGTAGCGGCCTGCGCAGGCGCACATGTCGCCCGCGGCCACGCCGGCGGCAATCCAGCCATCGGCCATAGCACTCGCCATATTGCCAAAACCGACAAATCCGATCTTCATATCACACAGTCCTCTCAGATGCGTTCCTCAAAAACGAAAGTCATTGTCCCACGCTATTGTTTCGTATTGCCGACCTACTTGTGATACGGCTCGCCACGACTGATCTTGCAGGCACGGTAAATCTGCTCTAGCAGCACCACACGCGCCAGGTTATGCGGCAAGGTAATGCGTCCAAAGCTGAGCATCTCGTCGGCGCGGGCGCGCACCTCATCACTCACGCCGTCCGAACCGCCGATTACAAAGGCAATGTCGCTGCTGCCTCGCAGCATAAGATCGTCGAGCCTCGCCGAAAACTCCTCGCTCGAGCGCTCCTTGCCCTCGATAGCCAGCAGGATCACATGCGCTCGAGATGGCAAGGCGGCAAGAATCGCCGCCCCCTCCTTGTCGCGCGCGGCATCCACGCCGCCCGCCTTAGCCGGGTCGATATCGGCCACCTCGCGGATATCCACCTTGGCATAGGCACCTAGGCGCTTGGTGTACTCAGCGCACGCGTCCTTCCAAAAGCGCTCCTTGAGCTTACCGACGCAAACGACGGTGTATTTCACGCGCGTCTACTCCTTCGAATCGTTTTGAACTTTGCCGGCGGCCAGCATCTGCTCGAACATCGAGGCCGACTGCGAAAAGTCGCTCGGCAGCACGACCGTCGAGGTTTTACCCGTGCGAGCGAACTCCGTCATCATCTCGGACCACTGCGTAAACATGAACAGTTGGTTGGCCTCGTCATTGCCGACACCCGTCTCCTGGATGATCTCGAGCGAATCTTTGATACCCAGCGCGATGGCCTTGCGCTGGTTGGCGATGCCCTCACCCGCCTTTTCCATAGCCTCGGCCTCGGCGGTCGCCTCGGTGACGCGCTTGATGCGGTCGGCCTCGGCGAGCTCCTGCGCGGCAGCGCGCTTGCGCTGGGCAGCGTTGATGTCGTTCATGGAGTTCTCAACCTCGGTCGGCAGTGCGATTTTGGTGATGAGCGTCGACACGAGGGTGAAGCCGTAGGCGGCCATCTGCTCGGAAACGGTAGCGTTGACATCCTTGGCGATGTCATCCTTCTTGGCAAAGACCTCATCGAGTGTGTAGACGGGGATGGAGGAGCGCAGGGCGTCGGTGATGAAGTCGCGCATCTGGTCGACGGGCTCCTGCAGCATATAGTAGCTCTTGTAGATGCCCGAATCTGCCGGGCCGGCGCCCATGTCATAGCTCACGTGGTACTGAGCGGAGACCTCAAGACCGATGGTCACGTTGTCCTGGGTCTTAACGTCGATGCCAAAACCGTTTTTCATGGTGCGCAGGCTCACCGTGGCGGCCTTGCGGTCGATCACGGGCACCTTCACGTGGAAGCCCGCGTTGACGATACGATTGAACTTACCCAAGCGCTCGATGATCACAGCGTGCTGCTGCTCAACGACGTAGCAGGCGTTGGGAAGCAACAGCAGCAGGATGATGATGGGAATCAAAAGGCTCGTAAGGGCAGCGATGATACCGGAAAACAGCATGGTCTCTCCTCTGATAGGCACACGTTGCCATTAGGATACCCGTCCAAGGAGATCGTGCATAACAAAAAAGCCCCCATTGCTGGGAGCTCTTTCATTTAATGGTGCGGGCGAAAGGACGTCCGCGTATCCGCTTCGCGGATCCGCACCGGCATCGGCCGCCTGCCGGCGTCCTTGCCAGCTCGCTAAAAACGCTCCGCGTTTTCTTGACGCTCGCTCCTTCGCAGGTTCAAGTCCCCGCGATGGGCACATAACAAAAAAGCTCCCATTGCTGGGAGCTCTTTCATTTAATGGTGCGGGCGAAAGGACTTGAACCTTCATGGGGTTGCCCCCATACGGACCTGAACCGTACGCGTCTGCCAATTCCGCCACGCCCGCGTGCAGGAATTAGAATAACGGAGCGCCACCGCGAACGCAAGAACTATTTTTGAAAAAGTTTGCAGGCATTTTCCCAAGCGGCATGCGCGATTGTTTCGGCGTCCTCACCAGTGCGATCGATACGGTCGTTAACCAGCGCGTTTGCCGTAATGGAGATCATTGCGGGCTCGCATTCAAGACCGCGGATGGGCTCCGGAGCCATATACGGGCAATCCGTCTCGAACAAAATTCGATCGAGTGGGGTTGCCGCAAATGCCTCGCGCACGTCGTCGTTGCGCTTAAAGGTGGCCGCACCACCATAGGCGATATAGCAGCCCAGCTCCACAAAGCGCTCCATCGTGGCGCGGTCCTCGCCAAAACAGTGCAGCACACAACCGGTCTGGGGCACGCCCACCCCACGAAGCACGTTGTAGGCGTCCACGTGCGAGGTACGCTCCTGGTCCATGTCCTCGTGACGCAGATGCAGCTCCACCGGCACGTTACGACGCACGGCAAGCTCGAGCTGGCGCGCCATGCAGTCAATCTGCACGTTATGGGGTGCCGGCGCGATATCGTCGTCATAGCCCATGTGGTAGTCCAGACCGATTTCGCCAATACCGGCGCACAAAGGGTCATCAAGCGCAGCAACAACCTGCGCGTGAATGTCGTCGGTATAGTCCGGCGCGCCATACGGATGCACGCCGGCAAGATACTTGATCTGCGGGATATCCTGCATCGGCAGAATTTCGCGCACGAGCCAGTCGCTATAGTCCGTCACGCTGCGCTTGTCGGCGATGGGGTCGAAGACCGTCACCAACAGGTCGATGCCTGCCGCCTTGGCACGCACGAGTGTCTCGGGCACATCCTTGCCCCAGAACGAAAGCAGATGCGCATGTGTGTCGGCAAGCGGTGCCAAGGGCACGGGACAAGCAACCGTCTTCTTTTTCTTGGTAAACGTCACGCGTTCGGCATTAAGCGTCATGGGAAAGCTCCCGAGCCAGACACACAAAGTCGGCGACGCCGAGCGTCTCGGCGCGCGTGGTGGGTGCGATACCGCAAGCCTCAAAGGCGGCATCGAGCACGTCCTTGGCAAAGCCGTTGGCGCTCATGGAATTGCGGATGGTCTTGCGACGCTGAGCAAATGCAGCGTCAATCACGCGGGCCACAAATTCGCGATCGAGTCCTTCGGGCACCACACCGTCAACACGGTCGATACGCACGACGGCCGAGTCCACGTGTGGCGCCGGCATAAAGCAACGCGGCGGCACCTCAAAGCGACCCGTTACCTGCGCATACAGGCCAAGCTTTGCCGTATAGCCGCCATAGGTCTTGTTGCCCGGCACTGCGGCAATGCGATCGGCAACCTCCTTTTGCACCATGACGACGGCGCGCTTTAGCGCCGGCATCGTCTGGAAAAATTGCAAAATGATCGTCGCCGCCACGTTATAGGGCAAGTTCGCGACAAATACCGTCGGCTCACCGCCCGCAGCCTGCTCAATCTGCTCCGGCGTCACCTTGAGCGCGTCGCCCATGATAAAGCGGAAGTTGGCATAGTCGGCGGCGTGGGCATCGAGCACCGGCTCAAGCTCGGGATCGGCCTCAATGGACGTAACGCACGCCGCTTCCTGCAGCAACGCAAGTGTCAACGTACCGCAACCTGGACCCACCTCGAGTACGCGCTCGTCACCTGCAAGCTCGGTAAGCTCGCAGATACGTTCGATCACATGATTGTCGATTAGAAAGTTCTGGCCCAGGCGATGCTTGGTCGCAAGGCCAAACTCCTCCAGCAGCTCCCTGGTGGCCGTGGGGTTTGCCAAAGGCGAAGTTGTCATGGTTGCCTCCTTAGCATGATGGCGGCGTCTTGAAATAAAAGGGCATGGACCGTGGCGGCCATGCCCTTACAGCTAAACAGCAAATTGCCGATATGGCGCTCGCGCGGTCTCTACGCCAGACGCGGGAACAGCGGATCGCCCTTCTCGACGGGCTGACCGCCGGCAAGCAGGCCCCAAGTGCAAATGCCCTTGAGGTCGTCGCTCGCGGCCTCGCCCTCACAGGACAGGCGGCGCAGGGCCTCAGCAGAGGTCTGAGGCATGAGCGGCATCAGCAGGTGAGCGGCAATGCGGATGGCCTCGAGCAGGTTGTAGATCACAAACGCCAGCTCGTCAGCCTTGGCCTCGTCCTTGGCAAGTGCCCAAGGCTCGGAGTCCTCAATGTAGTGGTTGGCGGCGTGGATGAGCTCCATGACCTCGTCCTTGGCTCCGCCGTAATCGAGCACGTCCATCTTGGCCATGTAGCGCTCGACCAGACCATCGGCGATCTTTGCCAGCGGGTTATCGAACGCGTCGGCAGACGCCGGTTTAGCCGGGGCGCAGCCGTCAAAGTACTTTGCGCTCATGTTGAGCGAGCGCGAAATGAGGTTGCCCCAGCTGTTGGCCAGATCGGCGTTGTAGACCTGCTCCATACGATCGAAGCTGATGGCGCCGTCGGTGCCGGGGACCACGTCGGTCATAAAGTAATAGCGGTAGCCCTCGACGCCCAGCATGTCGATAACATCCTGCGGAGCGATGGCGTTGCCGCGGCTCTTGGACATCTTCTCGGCCTTACCGGTCTCGGCATTGCGCACGGTCAGGAAGCCGTGGGCAAAGACGTGCTCGGGCAGGGCCTCGCCGATGGCCATGAGCATCGCGGGCCAAATGACGCAGTGGAAGCGGATGATGTCCTTACCCACGATGTGGAACTGCGCGGGCCAGCGATAGGCCAGCTCGGCACGGGCCTCGTCGGTGTCGACACCGTAGCCGACGGCCGTCATATAGTTGAGCAACGCATCGAACCACACGTAGGTCACGTGACCCTCGTCAAACGGGACCTGAATGCCCCAGTCAAAGCTCGTACGGCTCACGGAAAGGTCGTTAAGGCCGCCCTCGACAAAGCTGCGTACCTCGTTCATACGGAACGCAGGCTCGACAAAGTCGGGGTGCTCGTCATAGAGCTTGAGAAGCTTGTCCTGGAAGGCGGAAAGCTTAAAGAAGTAGGACTCCTCCTGCACGCGCTCAAGCGGACGGTGGCAGTCGGGGCACAGGTGCTGGCCAACGCTGCCGTACTCCTCGTCGCCCTTCTGGACCTGCGTATCGGTGAAGTAGGTCTCGTCAGGCACGCAATACCAACCGTCGTAGCTGCCCTTATACAGATAGCCGGACTCCTTCATGCGCTCCCACAGGTACTGCACGGCATGATGCTGGCGCGGCTCGGTGGTGCGGATGAAGTCGTCGTTGGAGATCTCGAGCTTGCTCCAAAGCTCCTTGAAGTGCGGAGCCTGGCTGTCGGTCCACTCCTGCGGCGTCATGCCATGCTTGGCTGCGGCCTCGGCGACCTTCTCGCCGTGCTCGTCCATGCCGGTCAGGAACTTGACGTTATAGCCGGCGGAACGGCGATAGCGAGCCTGAACGTCGGCGATGATGGTGGAATAAGCCGTGCCCAGGTGCGGATCGGCGTTGACGTAGTAGATGGGCGTCGTGATAAAGAACGAAGGCTTGCTTTGATCCATGGGGTTTGTCCTCCAGAAAAACGTTGCATACAGAGGATGATTCTAGCGCAAGGGCTGGATATCCTCCATCTATTGCATATCGAGCACTATGGCATAGACATCGCGCTTGCGGCGCGAATACTTCTGAGACAGGCGCTTGGCCACCGCAGACGCGGGCTCCCCCTCCTCGAGCGCGGCGCGGATATCCTCGCGCAGGGCCTCGTCGGGATCCGCTGCCGCGGCGCCAACCGGCACGATACCGGCCTCCTCATCCTCGCTCGGCGGCGCGATGACCAGCGCAATCTCGCCCCTTACCTCGCCGCGAGCACGCAGCTCCTCGGCAAGCTGGTCAGCGGGCCCGCGCAAGACCTCCTCGTGCAGCTTGGTGAGCTCGCGGCAGACGGCAACCTCACGCTGGGGAAAGACCTCCGCCACGGCCTCGAGCGTCGCCACGATGCGATGTGGAGACTCGTAGAAGATGAGTGCGCCGGGCACCACGGCAAGGCGCTGCAAACGGCGCACACGGTCGCCGTGCTTTCGGCCCAAAAAGCCCTCGAAGAAAAAATGCTCGCAGGGAATGCCGGACGAAACAAGCGCCGTGACGCAAGCAGAGGGCCCAGGAATAACTTCGACGGGCACATCGGCCTCACGCGCCGCCTCGATCAGCGCCTGGCCGGGATCGGACACGCTCGGCATGCCGGCGTCCGAGGCAAAGGCGAGGGTCTCCCCCGCCAGCAGACGGTCGACCAGGCCGGCAGCGCGGCTAGCGATCACATTCTCGTCGCAACGGACAAGCGGCTTGGAAATGCCCAGGTGCATCAGCAGCTTTGACGTCACACGCGTGTCTTCGCAGCAGATGACATCGGCAGCGGCAAAGGCCTCGCCAACGCGCGGGGACAGGTCACCCAGGTTGCCGATGGGCGTGCCGACCACATAGAGTTTGCCCGTATGGGCGCTGTTTTGCGTCATATCAACCTATTCAATCATGCCGCGCTCGAGCGTACCGAGCGCCGCGCGGGCGTCCCATGCTGCAATGCGCTTCTCGGTCTTCCACGTTTGGAAGAACCAACCGGCAGCCGGCGCAAACGAAGCCAGCTGGTTGGCGATAAACACGCGCTCGTAGGCATTGCGGCCCTCGGGCGTAACCGACGAGTTGGCAAAGATCGCCGCGCCCGACCATTCGCCCACCAGCACGGGGAACCCAGTCGAAATCGCTTCTTTAAGCTCGCGCTTGTTACGCGAAATCGCCGTCGTCAGCCCGCGAGGGCTCGTGATGTCAAGCGCATACTCGTCGCGGTAATGGTACAGGTGAAGGTCCATGTAGACGTTCTTGTACTTGGCGCCGCGCATAAAATGCTTCCACTCGCTGGGATGCCCCGACGACGAGAAGACGACGATCTTATCCTCGGGCATATACGAACGGACGAGCTCGTAGGCATCGCGATAGAAATTGCGCAGGTAGTGAGCAGGAATGCCATCCGTCATGGTGAAGAGGCTCTTGCGAACGCTCATCTGCGGCGTGTCCAGCAGCTCAATGCCCAGCAGGCTCTCGGCCTCGCCATAGCGATCGGCCAAGCGCTCGAGCACGTCGAGTGCGACATGACGGCCGTTGGTGGACGAATGCCACTCGGCAACAGCCTCCGGCGTGGTGGGCGAATCGTTGGAATCGCCCTGGCCACCGGGCACGGTTGCCAGATCGAGCAGCACGCGGATGTCGTACTTGGCAGCCCACTCAATTGCGCGGTCGATGTAATCGACAACCGATATGTAGGAGGCATCGGACTCCTGTGAGCCAAAGGCATACCAGGGCACCGGCAGACGCACGGCATTGAGACCGATCTGCGCCATGCGGCGAAAATCGTCCTCGCTCACAAACGTCTCGTAATGGCGGCGCATGCGCTCGTTATAGGCGGCGGTACCCATGGCCTCCTGTAGCTCAGCCGCGTTGGATGCACCGGTCGCCGCGTACAGCGACGGGGTCACCCAAGGCTCGGGAATAAACCAGCCAGAGAGATTAACGCCGAGTATCCTCTCCATCACTGCCCCCTTCGGATCATGCAGGTCGAACCCGCATCGTATTGCGTAGGATAAGTATCGTTTTGAGTATACCCGCGTGTGCGGACAGGCGACCGAACGGTCTGCAAAGTGACGCGAAAGTGGGAGGAATGTCTGGGAGCAGACGGACTCGGAATGGTGCGACGAGGTGTGTACGCGCGCCGGAGGCAGGCACCGGAAAGTGTGTCCCGTTCTGAGCCCTTATTCTGGGACGCAGTTTCCGCAGAACCCTACATAAAAGAAAAGGACCCCTTTGCAGAGGTCCTAGTCAATTCAAGGTGGCGGGGAAGGGAATCGCGTCCGCGCGCTGCGCGGACGGACCGCTGCGGCGCTTACGCGCCTTGCGAGCTGCGCTGGCAAACGCTTACGCGTTTACTCAGCTCCGCGCCCTCACGGGGTTCGATTCCGTGCGAGGGCTACATAAAAGAAAAGGACCCCTTTGCAGAGGTCCTAGTCAATTCAAGGTGGCGGGGAAGGGAATCGAACCCCTGACACGAGGATTTTCAGTCCTCTGCTCTACCAACTGAGCTACCCAGCCATTTGAGGTGTGCCTTGTTTCAAGGCTTGATTAGTATAACCAAGGACGCGTTCCGGTCAACCGAGAATTTCAAAAAAGTTTTTGAGCACAGCCTCGGTTCTTTAAATCGGCACGTCAGAGGCATCAGCCGGCAGCAAGAAGTTTTTCGCTCAGAGCCGCACGGGCAAACTCACTTGGCGTCATCCCCTCGGCAGCCGCCCGTCGACGAATGGCCTCCTTCATTCCCAGAGGAATCTTGACCGACAGCGTTGCCGTCCCCTCACCTGAGAGTGGGGGCCGTCCATGCACGATCCCACCAACGGTGTGTTCGCCATCCGGAAACTCTCCGCGCTCGTACGACTCGCACCACGCGTCAATCATTTCATCCGTTACAACCTGACCATTAGCGGCCGTATACGTCTTGCCCATCATCGACCCCTTTGCCGAGCCCGTTCAATCTCCTGCCAAAATTTCTTCTGGACTGGAGACAAGGCATGAATGATAAGCCCCCACGGACAAGCTCGACCGCGACAAGCTCCACGCTTCGTCCGTCTGGGAGCCATCCAATCGCAAGCCATCTCGGCGGCTCGTCCTTCGGCTCGCGACGAATGCACTCAGTAACCGCAAGCCAAGCGCTAAGCACCTGCTTTTCCGTCAGGTGCTTTTTAGCGTTGGGATGGATCTCAACATCCATGCATCTTCTCCTCCATCTTACCAAATTTCGTATGACGAAAGTCCGCTGTCGCCAATTCTTAAGCCGGCACGCGTTGGAGAGCAGGGGTCGAAACAATGATTGAAGGACGCTCTAGTACGGCCCAGGCGCCGGGGCAGGAGCACATACGCCAGGGACGTACGTTTTCGTAGCATACGAGGACATAGCCACGTGCATCGATAAAGGCGATATCGATGGGATAGGCCATAAAACACGTATGGACCGAAGAGCAGCGTGGAAATGCCATGACGAGCGGCAGACCGTTGGCGGCAACCGGACACCGTCCCAGCATGCCGCGCAGGCGCACGGCAAACGACTCCGCCACCGCAAACTCGGCCGGCGTCCAGCCCAGCCTATTGAGTGCCCGCGCGTAGGCGATGTAGGACGAGACCGCGGTCACATGACCACCCCCGGACGCCATGGATCGACCGTCACCGCGCGTTCGTGCGACAACGTTGTCGGCGCCCCCAGCGGAACGCCAGCGATGCTGAGAGAAGTCGGCCACGGCTCATAGTGCATGGTGCAGGTGTAGGTCCTAAACGTACCGGATAGGGAGAGCAGGCCACCATCCGATGCCTCCGCGCCTTGCTCGCTCGACACTTCGATCTGCAAGTCATAGCCTTCCATGGCATTCAGAATTTGAGTCCGGACCGTCGCCGAGGCATCGACAGAGCTTTCGTCGCCCTCCCCGCTCGGCGCCACGGCGTGCGCCAACACGATGTCGGGCACCACGCGGTCGAAGCGCGCGACAGCGCTGGCATAGATCATGACGTTGTATACGATGAGTGCCAGCACCAGCAAAACGGGCGTAACCACTGCTATCTCCACCGTCGCTTGGGCGCGCTCCTCGCGCAGACGCATGCGGATACTCATTACGACCCACCGCCCAGAGCGCCAACCAGCGTGGCGACATCGACGGTGAGCGGGATGGAGCCGCCGCCGGGCAGAGGAATCTCCGCAAGCGTGAACACCGTACCGCTGATGGTGCGTTCGACTTGATATTCCAACGCCTCGCAAAGCGCCTTGGGATCGGTCACGCCCAACGGAATACTTCGCAGTTTGTCTTGCGCTTGAGAGAGACCAGCAATGTCAGACCCCGGGCTCTTAATGACGTTGGCGGAATCAGTCAGCACCGGCTTTCGCAGGCGCAAGTCGCACGGTTCCAAACCCAGCGCCGCCACGGACGCCGAAACGGTATCGCCGAGCCACGATGCGATGGAGCCCAACGCGCCGCTGCCCCCTCCTAGGCCTTTAATCATCTCGTCCATAAGTTCGTCGGCCGAACCTTGGATGTCTCCGTATCCCACAAGCAGCCGTCCCCAGACATCCATGACGCCATCGAGTACGCCGGCAACGCCACCCGAGCGTTCCTTCAATGTCGAGAAAAATCGCGAAAGCACGTTGTTTTGCGCCGTCGCCTCATCGGGCGCCAGCACCGCGGCAGAGATGGCACCGCGATCGCCAAGCCTGACTGCCGTGTTAAACGAAGAGTTGAGCTCATCGGGGCTCGAGATGGCACCCGAAACCGCAAAGGCAACCACGCCGTTGCGACCGGGCGGAGCGATACGCGGACGCTCGCCCGAAAGCGCTTTAATGGCCTGGTCAAACGCATTGCTCGCACGGTCGGCCTCATCCTCGGTCTGACGCATGAGCTCAAGCTCTTTGTTCCGACATTTGACGTATTCCTCCAAGGCCTTTTTGAACTCGTCGAAGTGATATTCGAAGCCGTTTTCGATAGAGGTTGAAGGCGCCGCAACAGCACCAAGCGACAAAACGCCAAAATGGCATTTGCTGCATTTATCCTGTCCATCGTAATCGGCAACCGAAGCAAATCCGCTCGGCGTCCCTTTCTTATAGTTAGGGCAGGTCGTCCCGTAATGCAGATACGCCTTGTCATCGTTCACGCTAGTCGGCCACACCGCATCGGTATAGAGTTCCGTCGCCCGAACCTCATCAGAGTTGCGCGGCAGCAGCGGAATATAGGAGGAAACCCTGTCTCCGTTCTCGGTTATATGCGCCCGATCGACCTCCGCGCTCGCATAGGTATAAAACGCCTTACGCGCCGCAGACTCTGCCTTCATCTCGACACTCGAGCCGTGGGGCTTCTCATTTGTCAGACGCCAATGGTAGTAGTCCTTCGCGCGATCAAGGGCAACTTGGGGCTCCCACGTAACGCTCGATGAGTAATGCGGATTTTGAACACCGGAGAGATCCGTTAGGCTTTTCGCACGCTCCCACATGCAAGAACAGCTGCCGACCGAGCCCTTGTCAGACCCACCACAATCCGCCAGCCAAGCACGCTCTTTAGCCTTCGCCGTGTCCTCAGAAGCCTTCCGCAGCTCCTCGGCCGCACACTCTAAATCATCTGATGTGTCTTTAATGGCATCGGTCGAGATCTCGGACCCCTCGAGCGCAGCGAAGTCAGACTCGGATGTCCTGGGCACGGCAAGCGCCGTACCGGTATAGGTCACACTATCGGTATCCTGCGCCGACACCGCCTGCGTGGCACGCGCGGCGATCAGATACGGCAGAGCCGTCTCGATTTTCTGTAAGCCTTCCGATGCGCTTTTGGCAAACTTGTTGCGCGTTTTAATGATCTCAATCCCGGTGTCGACCATATTGCCGGCAACCGGCTCGGCACCCGGGATGAGGATGGCGACCAGGCCCGTCCCGATCGTGGCAAACCCCGCCAGCCCCAGACTCAAGATGCTCGCATCAACCACCGTGGCAGCCGTGTGATAGGACGACACTACGTTGGCACCCGCCAGCGCGCCACTATCAGCCGCCACCTGAGTATCCCCGGCACGCGACATGCTCCATATCGCCGCGGTCGACGAAAACAACAATGTGAGCACCACTAGGATGACCACGGCAGAAGAAAGCGTGGTATAGGCGCCGTCTTCGATAAACAGATCGACACCGGCTCGACCCATAAAGCCGCCTCGTTTGCGGAGAGCGCCTGGTCGACGGCGGGCCGCAAACCCTTGCGTCACCCGCAACAGGCAGCGCCTAATCCCATGCAGCAATCCACGAATCATAATCTCCCTCCAGCCATTCGGGACGCGATTGATACGAGACATCGACCTTGAGCTCAACGTAGCCGCCCTCGGCGGTACCACCCATAGCCTGCGCAAACGCACCGATCACAGGCAACGGCTTGACCTCGCCGGAAACGGACACGGACGAGACGCCACCCGCACCGGCCCGGCCAAGCTCGATATCCCACGACAACGGCCCGCCGGCATGAAAGATCGAAACGTTGGGCACTGCGGCAAGTCGGCGGCGGGTGAACTCCTTAAGATCGTCGTCCTCCGCCGTCGTCGTGGTCATGAGCCGCGCGGTCTCGGCGGCGGCAGACTCCATGACCGCGCGCGTATAGAGCAGGCACACCGGTTGCAGCGCGAGAAGGATGAGTGTCAGAAACGTCGGCAGCAAAAAAGCGGCCTCGACCGTAGACTGCGCCCGGTCCTCGCGCGCGGCATCAATACAACGCGATGTCCTTAGCGGCCGCAGCGGCGTCGATAACCGACGTCGAGGCAACGCCATGGGATGCCGCCCGCTCAACCAGCGCCGCCAAGCGCCCATCGGTGCCGGCACGCCAAAGTCCCGCGATCGCCAGCACGATCGATAACAGCGCCACCGTGACGATGGCGTATTCGACCGTCGCCTGGGCAGATTCCTCACGCAGGACATCATGCATTTCACGATCCCTCCTTTGAGTCCGTTGCCTGCGGGCTCAGGCGCACGGCGCGCAGACGACACGAAGCATCGCCAGCATCCGCGGCAATTGTCACCATATCGACCCAGCCGCGTTCGTCGCGCACGATGGCGCCCCACACGTTTCCCTTGATGTCGAGATAGCCGCTCAGAGCAAGTTGCGCCGTGGGTACCTCGCGATAGGCACGCAGCATATCCGCCGCCGCTTCGGTCATCGGTCGGTCCTCGGACCATGCAAGCCTGACCGCAATCGCGTTGCCCTCAGGCGAATCCGTCGCAGTGCCAGACCGCTTGTCGAGCGTCCGCAGAAAGGTTTGCGCCGTGACAGCGACATCCGAATCGTCCGCATCTCGCATCTCATCTTTTTGAGACGCCACCGCCGAATCTGAGCCCAAATCGGAGGCGGTCCCAGGACGCTGCTGCCGCGCGGCGTTAAGCCCCCAAAGCACCGCCGCTATCGCCACGGTCAGGCAAGCAAACACCAGCAGCACCCCGATGGGGCGCTCGCCCTCTACAGGCTGTTGATGCCCTCGCTGATAGCGTTCCATAGATCTTGGACCTTGCCCTTAAATGCGACGATGGCGATAATCGCGATCACCACGAGCACGCCGACCAAGATGGCATACTCGGTGGTACCCTGTGCACTCTCCTCCTGCAATAGTTCCTTGGCGCGCTGACGAACATGTGCCGCCCGGCAAAACGCCCAGCCCTGGACCTTGCCAGCAGCGTCAGTCATCGTGTTCATGTATTCCTCCCTACATCATCCCGCCTGCTCCCAGCAGCGGGCCCAATATGGACAGAAGCAACGCCGGCAAGATGAGCGTGCCGGTGGGAATCAGCAGCTTGACGGGTGCACGCTCGATCTCGCGCTCGACCGCGGCGCGATGAGCCGCACGGATCTCGCGACTTTGAGCGGCCAGCGTCTCGGCAAGTGGGGCACCCAGGGCGAGCGCCTGCCCCACCGTGATGGCAAAGGTCTCGAGCGCTCGCACGTCCAGGTCGCGCGCGGCGGCCAACAACTCGTCCTCACGCGTGCCCACGCCCACCTGCCACGCCATGCAGGCGCGCTCAAGGCGAAGAGCCAGCACTGACCGGCGGTTGGCGCAGAAAATCTCAAGCGCCGCATCAAACGAAAGACCGGCCGAAAGACCCAAGCGCACAACATCGATCATCTCGGACACTTCGCCGAGCGACACTCGCGCCGGGCCGCCCGCTCCAACCGCGCCCTTCACTCGCGCGGTCAGAGCATCGACCACCGAGCGACCCGCGGCAGCGACCAGCACCGCCTCGCGCTTGCAGGCCCCTGCGATCTTGCGTGCATCCGCCCGATCCAAACCCGTCGCGACAAATACACTCAGGGCGCACAGGCAAGCCGCAACTGCAACCGGGGCGCTCATAGCTCCACCCGCATAATGCGCCGGATAACCACCAGGGCAACGGCGTTGAGGGCAAGACCCAGCACCACAGCGCCCGCGCCGGCAGGCGTCGCAAGACCGCGACGAAAATCTGCCGAAAGCAGCGCCAACACCGCGCACATGCCCGCCGGCATCGCCGCGACCATATGCGCAGACATGCGAGCCTGCGACGTCTTAACATCCAGGCGGCGCTTGAGCTCAATGCGCTCCCCCACCATGCTCGACGCCTCGGACAGTAAGTCGGCAAGCGGAGCGCCGGTGCGCTGAGACACCTTAAGCGCCAAGGTCACAAGCGAAAGACCGGGGGCGTCGATACGCACGAGCAAGTCATCGAGCGCGTCGGTCGCCGAGATGCCGCAATCGATCGCCGCCGCCACCCGCAAAAACTCGGTATGCACTGGCTCTTGCGCATGAGCGCCCACAAAGCGCATGCCCTGGGCCAGCGAATGTCCCGAGGCAAGCGACATGGAAAGTGCGGTAAACGCCTCGGGCATTGCCTCTTCTGCATCGTGTTGCTCGCGCCGGCTCTCAAAGCCATCCCGAGCGGCACCAACGGCAAACGGAGCAACAAGTCCCAAGGCAAATCCGAGGGGCGATAACGACACCATCGTTAGTAAAACGCAGCAGAGACCGCTCGATAGCAGCAGAAACGCCAAACGTCCCGAAGCATCTTCGATCACGAGGCCAAGGCGATGCGCCGGAGCCAGCGATGCCCACGAACGGGCGATCTTTTTCAGCAGATCGTTTTCCACCAGCTCACGCGGCAGCTTCTCTGCCACCGTCTCGAGCGCCTGACGTGCCAGCTCCGCCGGCGGTACCTGCGGCACACGAGGTTCCGCCCCGCACGCCGTCGCGACAGAAAGCCCTGCCAAGCCCCCTACGACGAGGGGCACAGTGATCTCCATTCGTCCACCTCCTCTTGTGTGAGCGTCCCCGACCGCAGGCCTTCTGCGATAAACGGCGGCTCGCGGTCAAGCGTCCAGGTGCGCTCGGCGGCATCGAACGTCACATAGCGCTCGAGCTCTACGCCGCCCGATGCGGCGCGTCGCACCCCCGAATACGAGGAGACGAAACGCCTGCCATCGGCGTGACGCTCGGACATCACGATGCCGTCGAGCGCCATGGCAATCTGCTCCTCGATGAGCTCGCTCGGCAGATCGATGCCATAACGTGCAAGCAACGTCAGACGCACCAC
This sequence comes from Collinsella aerofaciens, assembly GCF_964283865.1. Taxonomy (GTDB): domain Bacteria; phylum Actinomycetota; class Coriobacteriia; order Coriobacteriales; family Coriobacteriaceae; genus Collinsella. The sequence goes on from NZ_CAXYLS010000003.1 coordinate 235,650, forward strand.
GGTCTCCTGTTCTGAACCCGCATGAAGTGTGGTGAGCGACCCGTCGTGGCCCGTGTTCATGGCCTGCAACATGTCGCAGCACTCGGCACCGCGCACCTCGCCCACCACGATGCGGTCGGGGCGCATGCGCAGGGCATTAGTTACCAGGTCGCGGATCGTCACCGCGCCCTCGCCCTCAATTGAAGCCTCGCGCGCCTCTAGGCGCACCACGTGCGGATGATGTGCAAACTTGAGCTCAGCAGAGTCCTCGATCGTCACGATGCGCTCGCCGGTGGAAATCTCACATGACAACGCGTTGAGCAGGGTGGTCTTACCAGATCCCGTGCCTCCCGCAACCGCCAGGTCCTGTCGCAGCGACACCGCACACGACAGCAGCTGCGCATACCAAAGCGGCAGCGACCCCAGCCCCACAAGCTCGTCCAGCGAGCAGATACGGTCCGAGAACTTTCGGATGGTGAGAATCGGTCCGTCAATCGCCACAGGCGGAATCACCGCGTTGACGCGATAGCCCGTTTTGAGGCGGGCGTTGACGATGGGGCTGCGCTCGTCGATACGGCGACCAAGTGGCGAGATAATGCGGTCGATAAGCACACGGATCTGCTCATCATCCTCAAACGCATGCTCGATGGGGTACAAGACGCCGCCGCGTTCAAAGAAAGTCGAGCGGCAGCCGTTGATCATGATCTCGGTAACGGTGTCGTCCTCGATGAGCGGCTGCAACGGCCCCAAGCCCACCACGTCATCCAAAATCTCGTCGATGATGGTCTCGCGCTCGGGCGTCGCGAGATCGGTCGGCTCCTCAACATTGAGCGCCGCCTCCACCGCAGGACGCAATTCCGAGCGGGCAAGTGCCGGGTCGATATAGGCGCTGATACGCGCCACTTCGTCGTAACCCATGCGGTCCATCACGGCGCGCTTGGTGCGTCGTTTCACGGCGCGGCGACGCCCCGCATCTACAGGCGCTGCCGCCGCCGCAGCGCCGGCAGCCTTAATCCTCGTTTGCAGGCTCATCGCTGATCACCCTCGCGCGACCAGGGAAGGCGGATACGCGGGCGTTCGGTGCGCGTTGCACGGTCGGCGACCATATCGCTCCAAGGGCCGACGGCGCACCCCAGTTCCACGAGCATCTCGCGCGTGGCCTCGCGCACGCTAGTCGCAAAAGCGCTGGTCTGCCCCACTGCCTCGTCAGCGCGCCCAAACGCCATGAGCGCGGCGAGATCCTGCCCGCCATCGGCGATACGAATCTTGGAGCTTAACGCACAGGCAATCTCAAAGCGCATGGCGACGTCCTCGTCTGCCCCGCGCGCACCGAACCGGTTGAACACGGCGCTCATGCGCGTGCGCGGCACACCTACTCGACCTGCCAGTTCAATGACGCGCGATGCCGATGCCGCGGACGACACCGCCGCATCGCCAACGACCAGGCAACGGTCGCTCGCCGCCACCGCAGCCGCCACGGCGTCGCCCCAAAAGACCGAGGTATCGATAAAGACCACGTCGGATTCGCGACGCAGAACATCAAGCAGTAGCTCCACCGGACGCGCCATGAGCTCGGCTTGCTCGGGCGCTGCGACGGGACCCCAGAGCGTAACGCCCGGTGCCACGCGCATCGATGTGGCTACGATATCCGGCTCGGTGAGCGTGCCCGCCGCCGACGGCTCGATAAGTGCCGCCATATCGCGCGGAGCATCGACGCCTAACAAGTCGTAAAGGTTTCCAAACATCAGGTCCAGGTCGAGCACGGCGGCACGCAAGCCCAACAGCGACGATGTGTGTGCCATGGTGGCAACGATCGTCGACTTGCCGCAACCGCCCGAACCCGAAATGGCGCAGATGACCGGAGCTCGATGCGGCGAAGCGGCAGCGTCTGCCGGCGGCATCGGAGGCGGCGGGGCGGGCATCGGTGACAGCGTCCCCGTCTCCCCCGCCGCAACCACGTGCTGCGTCCAAGCCGGCATGGCTGCTTGTTCGGTCTGCGAGGCAGGCTCGTTCTGCGCAATCTGCTCATGCTGCATCAGCGACAACTCGCCGCACCCGGCAAAGCCCTCAACTTCATCGAGTTCATCCGCCAGATTCACGCCGTGCACGTATCCCATATCTACAGCCGGGGAATCGCCAGCATGCTGCGCCGGCCCTCCAGCGTCATCGTATACAAGGGGGTTCCGGGGGCGCCGACCATGCTCGGCTTCCGCTTTTCCATAATCATCAACACGCGGGCCTCTTGTAGCGCGAGGCGCCCCGGGTTCCCTATCAACAAAAGCATCGGGCTCAATCGTCATGCTCCGATCGGAATCAACCGCTCCCTCGCCCGCGCGCCCGTTGCCGCATATACTGTGTGCAGCGATGACCTCGGTCGCCCCCGCGCGAAACAGCCCCTCGATATCCGACGGATCGAGCGCTTCTATCAACACGACCACGCGACTCACGCGGCCTTCGGCCGTCAGGCGCGCAACAGTCTTGCGCACATCTTCGGTATCAAACAGAGACGCCGCGATGATGGCAGCCCCGCGGCGCGACGGAAACGCCCGCGCCATGGAAACCAGCCCGTCCAGGTCACCCACGCGAAGCACCTGTGCACCCACATCACGGCCCTCGACTTCCCGCTGCAACAGCCCGTAATCGCCGCACGCGCAGCACGCAAGCCAGATCGCCTTCATCACTCGTCGCCTCCGCTCTTTTTGCCGCGCGCCGTGGCGGGAATCGTCAAGCTGACCGTTCCCTTGCCCGAGGCTCCCAGCAGTTCCTTGACGTCTTCGGGGTCAGCCGCCAGCGTCACCCATTCGATCTTGCCCTCGCGCGTGGCACCGGAATCCTCACTGGTATCGATCACGTGCGCGCCGCACAGCCGATCGGTCACGCCGTCCTTTTGCACGTACACGTCCACGTAGCTGCCCACGCCCGTGGCACCGCCGACCGAGTGCTCGGCATCGACCGCCACCGAAACGGCAACCTTGCCCTTAGGCACCTCGAGCTTGCGGCTCTCGGCCTTGGTGTAGACATTGCAGATCACGGCGTTTTTGGGAATACGCGAAGTCGTCACGTCGCCGCGCACCTGGCGCAGCTCGGTCGCTGCGTCACGCGGCAGCAGGCTCGTCAGCCATTCCTGGGTTATGACATTGGTCTCATCGAGGGTCTCGCCCACATCGATATCGCGCGCCGCGACGCAAACCTCGACGCGATCGCCACCGTACTTGGCCAAGGTCTCAGCCTGGACCTGTTCGGCTTGCGAGCGGATCGACGAGCCGTAAACCATGCAGAGCAGAGCAGCGAGCACGCCCGCGACCAGACTGATGGCGATGCGCTTGCTCTTGTTCACGGCCGCTCCTCTCATGGCAGTGCCGGGCGAATGCCCGTACCACCATTGTCTGAGCGGTCAGAGTGCAAAGCGGCGCAATCGCAATCTTGGTTTTCGATGTCAAACCAATCGCTGACCAAAAGCTGACCAGCCCGTCAAGCTCGTGGCAAGGTTTTGGTCAGCACGTCAGCAAACTGTATGTTTCGAAGCTTTTCCGCAGCAAAAAAAGCCGTCTCCCGAACAGTTGGGAGACGGCTGTCATAGGAAAAATCAATTACAGATGGACATCGGGATCGAGCATTTGAGCGCTCACGCGCATGGATGACGCCAGGTTTTGGAACGTTTCCAGACGCAGGCTATCGATCTGCCCGGCGTCCTCGGCCTCGCGAACGGCGCAGCCCGGCTCATGGGTATGCGTGCAATCGCCAAACCGGCACGCGCGCGATGCCTCGACAATCTCGGGGAAAGCGCGCGCCAGACCCCGCTCGTGACCCACGAGCGGCAGGCTGCGCAGGCCCGGGGCATCGGCGATCACGCCGGCGTCGCCCGGCAGTGCCACCATCACGCGCGCGACGGTAGTGTGACGGCCCTGATCGTCGCGTTCGCGCACACCGCCGGTCGCCAACGTATCGTGGCCCAGCAGCGCATTGAGCAGCGTCGACTTGCCGGCACCCGACTCGCCCAGAATCATGGCGCAGCTCCCGGCGGGCACGCAGGCACGGACCTCGTCCAGGCCGCGGCCCTCGGCAGAGGACGTCACGATCACACGCACGTCCGGACCCACCAGGCGGCGCGCGCGGTCCAGATCGCGCTCGAGCTCCTCGGCATCGCAGCGATCAGCTTTGGTGAGTACCACCACCGGCTCGGCATCGCAGTCGAGCGCCAACACCAGCGAGCGCGCCACGCGGTCGAGCAGCACCTCACCGGCACCGAGCGCCTGCACGATTAGCACGCTATCCACGTTGGAGCAGAGCACCTGGCGCTCTCCGCGGGCACGGCCGCGCCAACGCTCAAAGCTCGTACGGCGCGGCAGCACGCATTCAATCACGCCCATATCGTGCCCGGGAGCGCGGCGCACCGCCACACGATCGCCCACGGCAGGCAGCAGGACCTCGTCCCCACCGCGCGACTTGGCAAATCCCACGGCATGCTCGGCGCGGAAGGTATCGTCGGCAGTCGCCACCAGCGGAAACCCACGATCCAAGCGCACCACGGCGCCAAGTTGCATCTGCTCGGGCTCCTCGGCATGTGCGCAGAAATCATCAAAGGCAGCCTGCTGAGCTTCATCGACCGGCAGGTCATCAAACGCCGGAACATCCTGCAGCGCGTCAAGCCCCGGTACACTCGCCAGCAACTCCTCAGCAGATGCAGGGGGTTCGGTCGCGAGCTTCCGACGACGATCGCGCTTAGCCCGCGCCCCCGTCGTCTTTTTCTTCGCTTTAGCCTTAGCCTTGCCCACAGATGCCTCCCAGCACAAAACCACACAACTGAGCAGGTATTTTAAATCAAAACCACCCCTAAAAGGGGTGGTTTGCTCTTAGGGTATAACCCTTGGATTTCCGGCACGCGTCTAAAGGCG
>NZ_CAXYLS010000004.1:0-204921 GCF_964283865.1 Collinsella aerofaciens
GGGTGGCTGAGCCCGATGGAGTACCGCAGGAAGCTTGGATACGCCTAGGCGCGGTCCAAGAAATCGTCCGCACCCCCTTTTGCGGTTGAAACGTTTAAACAATCCCTATTTCACCGCACCTTACAGAAGGGAATGAAAAAAGGCGGGGGCTCCGAGTGGAGTCCTCGCCTTTGTTACAGGGGGCGATGGTATTCGCGTGTTGCGGGATTAGACCAGACGGGCGTTGATCGTCTTGGCGATCTCGGCGGCGTCGGTGGAACCCTTGACGGTGGCACGGAAGTCCTCGTCCATGAGCGCCTCGGCGACCTTGGACAGGATCTTGAGGTGCGTAGTGCCGGCCTGGGCACCGGGGATGAGCAGGGCGATAGCCACGTTGACGGGAGCGCCGTCCATGGTATCCCAACCGGTCACGCCGGACTCGTCCTTGACGACGATAACGGCAGCCTCGGTAATGGCATCGGACTTGGCATGCGGGATGGCGAAGCCCTCCATCATGCCCGTGGTGCCCTCGGCCTCGCGGGCCAGGAAGGCGTTCATCACGGCGTCGGCGTCGCTTGCGATACCGGCCTTGACGGCCTGGTTGGAAACGAAGCTCAGAGCCTCGTCACGAGAAGCGAAGTCCTCGGCGACAAAGACGTTCTCGACCTTCACGAAGTCAGCAGCCTCGGCCTTGGGGGCCTCGACGGCAGCGGCCTTGGGGGCCTCAACGGGCTTGGCTACAGGAGCGGCCTTCTGGTTCTTCTCGAAGTCGTACTTCTTGAAGGCCACGAACAGGATGCCACCGACCACAGCGCCGATGAGGATCGCGAGGACCCAAAGCGGACCGTTCTCGACAACGGGCAGGACCAGGAAGCCACCGTGAGGCGCCGGATCGTGAACGTTGAACATAATGGTCAGGATCGAAGCGATAGAGGAACCGAGCATCATGATGGGCATGACGGGCCAGATGTTCTTGGTCATGAACGGAATGGCGCCCTCGGTGATGTGGGTGCAACCAAGGATGAGGTTGACGACACCGGCGTCGTGATCCTCCTGGCTGAAGTACTTCTTGCCGACAACGACGGCAAAGGTGGTGATCAGCGGCGGAACGATGCAGGCGGCGGAGACGGCAGCCATGAAGTTGGTGCCGAAGTTATAGGTATCGGTGCCAACACCGGCGGCCAGAGCCTCGGTGAGCATAGCGGTACCGGTGACGTAAGCAGCCTTGTTGACCGGGCCGCCCATGTCAAAGGCGCACATGCAGCCAATGGCAAGACCCAGGACAACGGCGCCAGAGGCGGACAGGCCCTTGAGGAAGTCCATCATGGCGGTGTTGATGGCAGCCATGGGGCCGGAAATGCCGAGCATGACCAGGCCGACGATAGCCGTCGAGAACAGCGGGTACAGGAAGATAGCCTTGAGGCCGTCCAGATTCTTGGGCAGACCGGCAAAGACCTTCTCGAGCAGCAAGATGACATAGCCGGCAAGGAAGCCGCCGACGATGCCGCCCAGGAAGCCGAAGCCCACGCCGGCGCCACCGGCATCGATCATGCCGGTCTCGGCGTTAACAGGCAGGCCCTGGATGGCGATCATACCGGCAACAAAGCCGGGGACGAGCGCCGGGCGCTTGCCGATGGATTCGGCGATGTAGGCGGAAAGCACCGGAACCATAAGGTTCATGGCGATGCCGCCGATGATCTTGAGCATCGCAGCAAAGCTGTTGTAGTCAGACGCCGTCGAATCGAAGGACGTAATGCCCCACAGGAACGAGACAGCGGTCAGAACACCACCAGCAACAACGAAGACCAGCATGTGGCTGACGCCGTTCATGAGGTGCTTGTAGATGACGTGGCCGATGGACTCCTTCTCCTCGACCTCATCCTCGACATCGGCAGCGGCTGCAACCGTGCTGTCGCCCTTGGCGGCGAGCGCGCGGTCAATCAGCTTACCGGCGGCCTCAACGGACAGGGCCTTGGAAACACCAACGGAAACCATGGGCTTACCGGCGAAACGCTCAGCCTGGACATCCTTGTCGGCTGCGACGACGACGGCCTTGGCACCAGCGATCTCACTCTTGGTGAGCTCGTTCTCGACACCGACCTGGCCATGAGTCTCGACCTTAATGGTCAGACCGCGCTCGGCAGCTGCCTTCTCCAGCGCTTCCTTCGCCATGAAGGTGTGCGCAATGCCGGTCGGGCAACCGGTGGCGGCGATGATGTCAAACTTAGCCATGTGTCCCTCCTTCTTGAGTACAGCGCCCGCGGGCGCTCCCCTACACGCGCTTCGATGCGCGTTTTTCCACAACTGAAAGATACCAACCTACCGTCCGCGTGAGAAGAGGCAAGGTGCAATTCTCCGGTGAAAGGTTCTTTCATAACCGTAAACGGTAGGTGAAAGTTTACCATCAACACTTGAAACGGCAAGGTGTATCTTGTAATTGGAAATGCCCGTATACTATGGCATTGCAAATCAAATTGGATTTTCATGCCAACCAGGAGCCATCCATGACCGATAGTAGCAAGAGCGCACTTTCCCTCATAAGCACCCATCAGGGATACAGCGAGTCCGAGCAGCGCATTGTCGACTATATATTGGAGCACCAGTCCGAGGCGCCGCGCCTCACGGCCGCTCAGCTCTCACGCGCCGCCGCCACGTCCGAGGCGACCGTTTCGCGCTTCTGCCGCAAGCTTGGCTTTGGTAGCTTCCGCAGCTTTCAGTTTTCGTTGGCGAGGGATTTGGAAAGCCAGCGTAACGAGGGCCTGACTGACGAGGTCTCGCTCGACAATATGGAGCAGAGCCTCAAGAATATCCTGGCTGCCAAGGTGAGCGAGCTTAATGCGACCATCGACGGGATCGACCACGATACGCTGGCGGCTGTTGTGCATGCCCTTAAGCATGCAGGGGTTATTGAGTTTGCAGCTGTGGGCAATACGAACGCGGTCGCGCTCGATGCGACGTTTAAGTTTTCGCAGCTGGGCCTGCGCTGCATGGCGAGCACCATTAGCGAGACATCAATCGGCTTTGCGCTCACGTTACGCCCGGGTGACGTCATCGTGCTTATCTCAAACTCCGGCAAATCGCGCCGATTGAATCGCATGGCAAAAGCGGCTCGCAACTGCGGCGCAACCGTAGTCGTCATCAGCAGTGACAGCAAATCCCCACTCGCGCGCCTGGCAGACTACACTTTTAATACCGTCAACCACGAAGCGCTGCTGACGACAGGCGACTTTGCGTTCTCCAAGATCAGTGCCACGATGATCATCGAAGTCATCTACAACTTCCTGCTGCCCGAGATTGAAGACGCGCGTGAGCATATCAGCTACTACGAGGAGCTCATCCAGCCGGATAAGGTCGTTGAGTAGGTAGATTGGGGAGCCGATAGACGCCCCTCGCCACGAAATCCGCCCATCTACTACGTTTTAACCTCAAGCGCCAACCATACACCCAAAATAGAGAAAACCGCAGGCGTTCTACCTGCGGTTTTCTTTTTGCAATTCTTGGCGTGGTTGCCGATGCCCTGCCAAACGTAGTAGATGGACCCGTTTCGTGGCGGCCGGATTGGACATACATGTGGCGGCTCGGCCTAGGCACGCGCCTCCGCAAGCATCTGTTTGGCGTGCGCCAGGCTTGCCTCGGACTGATCGCCGCTCAACATGCGGGCGATCTCGGCGGTACGCGCTTCGCCGGTTACCTCGTCCAAATGCGTCTGGGGAACATCGCCCGGTTCCTTACTGACAACATAATGCTTGTCGGCCATGACGGCGACCTGCGCCAAGTGGGTTACGACAATCACCTGATGCGTAGCGGCGAGATCTGCCAGCACGCCCGCGAGCGCACGCGCCGTGGAGCCACCGACACCAGCATCGACCTCGTCAAACACCAGCGTATCGACACCGTCCGCGTTACCGAGGACAACCTTGCTTGCCAGCATGACGCGGCTGAGCTCGCCGCCCGACGCAATGCGGCGCAGGGGGCGTGGCGTCAAGCCGGCACCGCTGCGGTATAGCAGCTCGTAACTCGAAGGACCAACCGGCGTCCACTCAGCACGGGGAAGATCGCGCGACTCCCAGACGAGCTCGGCACTACCCATCTCCAGGCGAGCCATCTGGCGGCCAACCTCGTGACAGAAGCGCGGGGCCGCCGTATTGCGAGCGCGCTTAAGCGCCTTGGCGGCAGCAAACAGTTCGTGCTCCGCCGCGCCAAGCGCTTCACGCGCCATTTTGATCTGTTCATCGCCATCATCAACCAGCGAAAGCAGCTCTTGCGAGCGATCACGCATGGCAAAAACATCGTCCATGGTCGGACCCCACTGACGCAGCAGGCCCTTGAGGTCGGAATACCGCTCGCGCATGCGAGCGAGCTCGCGAGGATCGAAGGCGACCCCATCGCGATAGGCGCGCAGCTCGTTGGCACAATCCTCAAGCGAGATGCAGGCATCCGAAAGCGTCTCGGCAATGTCGCCCAGTTTGCGATCGACGGTAGCCATTCGGGAAAGCTCTGCCACGGCGCTGTTCACGGCATCGAGCGCTCCCCCTTCGGCGGCAAGCGATGCATGGGCATCGTTAGCTGTGGCAACCAGTACCTCGGCATGTTCGGAGCGCGGCAGCAATTCCTCGAGTTCCTCATACTCGCCCGGCTTAGGGTCGACCTCGCCGATGCGCTCGAGGGCAAAGCGCGCCTCCTCGACACGACTCCCCTGCGCACGCGAGGCCTCCTCAACGCGACGGACCTCCTTGGCAGCCGCGCGCGAGGCTTTAAAGCAAGTACGGTAGTGCTCGAGTGCCTCGAGCGCAGAGCGCCCCGCCCAGGCATCGACCATGGCAACGTGATGCGCCGGGTCGAGGAGGCGCTGGTGCTCGTGCTGACCGCACAGATCCATCATCACGCCGACGCGCTCCGAAAGCTCGCGCACGCTGGCGATGCGGCCGTCAATCCTCACGCGGCTGCGGCCCTCAGCAGAAAGGCTGCGCTGGACCGTGAAGCCCTCCGTGTCGTGCGGGCCGTCAAACAGGCGTGCCTCGACGCTCGCCAGCGCCTCGCCCTCGCGCACCGTCGACGAATCCGCACGCTCGCCCAAAATAAGCTTAAGGGCCGAGAGCAGCGCGGTCTTGCCGGCGCCGGTCTCGCCTGTCAGGACAGTCAGGCCGGCACTCGGCACCAGCGTCGCCTCACGAATGAGTGCAATGTTAGAAACCTGCAGCTCATCGATCATGACGGACTCCGTAGAATACGCGGCTCACCGAGTTGTAAAAACTCTCGGGGCCGTAGTCGAGCAGCAGCACATCGCCTGGGCCTCGGCGCACGGCCACGCTCTCGACCGTGCCGTCGCAGGTAATAAACTGTCCATCGATAGCGATCGCCGGAACGCTCGGGCGATCATCGGACATAAAGATTTCGACGACATCACTCGGCGAAGTCAAGAAGGCACGGGCCTGAATGGTGTGCGGCGCAATGGGTACGCAGACCATACCCGTATAGTCGGGGCTCACAATGGGGCCACCTGCACTGAGCGCGTACCCCGTAGAACCAGTCGCCGTGGACACGACCACGCCGTCGCCACGCAGTCGATCGATATGGTGGCCCGACACCGTGATGTCGAACTCAACCATATCGGACAGGGGGCCGCGCGTGAGCGCCATGTCGTTGAGGGCGAACGTGCGCACGACATCCTTCGTGCCATCGTCGCGCACGGACACGATATCCGCGGCGATGGTGGCGCGACGGCTCACGTGCAGCTCGCCGGAAAGGGCGTCGCTCACGACCTGCAGAATGTCGCGCTCCTCGGGGCTCGCAGCAGTTAAAAAGCCCAGGTGACCATAGGAAAGACCGAGGATAGGAATCTCGCGATGGTTGAGGATGCGGGCAGCGCGCAGCAACGTACCGTCGCCGCCGAGCGTAATGACCAGATCGGAGCCGTCAATATCAGGCGTGCTTTGAATCTTCGATCGCTGGTCGGCAGCCCATGCGACCTCATAGCCCTGGCGCGTCAGCCAAAGCTCGAGCATCAGGCCGCTCTCAACCGCCTCTTGCTTGTAGTAATTGGGAACCAGAAAGACCTTCATAGCGTTGCAGCTTTCTCGCTCAAAACCGATACCTGGAATTGCAGCTCGTCTTGCGTGCGGTCGCCGGGGTCAAATCTCGTGCCGTACAGGAAAAACTCAACGTTTCCCTTGGCACCATGAATGGGCGACACGCACACATCGACCGGGAACAGCCCCTTGGCAGCAAAGAGTTCAACTGCCGCAACGAGTGTATCGCGGCGCACGGCGGGATCGGTCACAATGCCGCCCTCACCCACCAGCGCCGCCGGAGCCTCAAACTGCGGCTTTACAAGCGTGCAGAATGCACCCGTAGGCGCCAGGCACGCCAGCACCGCATCGATAATGTTCGCGATGCTGGTAAACGAGACATCACACACAGCCAGGTCGATGGCGCCGGCATAGCCAAGCTCAGGCAGCTGCGTCACGTTTGTGCGCTCATGCAGCGTCACGCGATCGTCCTGACGTAACGACCAATCGAACTGGGCGCGACCAACGTCCACCGAGACAACGGTCGCAGCTCCGCGCTTGAGCAGGCAATCGGTAAAGCCGCCGGTAGAGCAGCCCACATCCAGACAGGCAAGGCCCGTCGGATTGATACCAAACGTATCAAGCGCGCCTTCGAGCTTAAGACCGCCGCGGCCAACATAGGGAATGCGCCCCTTCACGTGCAACGGCAGGCCCGGGGTCACCTTAAGGCCCGGCGAAGTCAAGCGCTCGCCGCCACTCGAGACCAAGCCAGCCATAAGAGTGCGAAGGGCATCCGCGCGATCGGCGCAGATGCCCTGTGAAATCAGTTCGTCATCAAGACGCACGCGTTTCATGAATGCCATCAACCATTCGTATCCGGAGATGCGGCCTAGCTATCCTGGGATTCGTTTGCCGCATCCTCATCGTATTCCTGCTCGAGCTTGTCGGCCTCACGCGGCGTCAGCTCAAACTTGTCGACCATGTCGACCGCACGGGAGCCCAGCTCAATCGCCTCGTCAAACAGATCGAGCGAACGCTCCAAGGACGTATCCTTAGAGCGAACGGTAGCTATGATCTGGTCCAAGCGGTCCGAAATCTCGTCGAAGTTGCGGACGGAACCCTCTGGCATGGCTACTCCTCGACGGTACCGGTCTCGGCCTCGGCGACCTCAGCAGCGTCCACGTCCTCGGACAGCACGCCAGTCTCGGCCTGGGCAACCGCAACCTTTGCGGCAGCCTCGGCAGCCTGTGCCTCCTCGCGAGCGCGATCTTCGGCCAGCAGCTCCTGGTATAGGTCCTCGCCCGGCAGCTCCTCGCTGCGAGCGATCTTACCCAGCACGCCGTTGACGAACGACGCGGACTGGTCGGTGCCATAGGCCTTGGCAAGCTCGACGGCCTCGTTAATCACGATGGCGTCAGAGACCTCCTCGTCGGTGAGGAAACGCATCTCGTAAACGGCGATACGCAGCAGGTTGCGGTCGGCGCCGGGCATGCGCATAAGATCCCAGTTCTTGGCAACAGAGCGCAGAGCACAGTCGATGCGGTCGATATGCTCATAGGCACCGCGGCACAGCTCCAGCGCATAGGGGTCGAGGGGACCCTTCGAGATCAGGAAATCACCCTCGAGGACGCGCTCGAGCGGGCTGTCCGTGGCCTCGGCCTGGAACAGAAGCTGAAGCGCCTGACTGCGGGCAAGAGTACGCCCGCGATAAACCTTAAGGCTCAAAGGTTACTCCTTGGGGAAAACGAGGCCGTCGATACAAACGTCAACGCGCTCGACCTCAACGCCAACCTGGGCATCGATGGCGGCGACCACTGCGGCGCGAACGGCCTCGGCGAGTTTCTTGAACGGATAGCCAAAGAACACCACGACACGCACAGTGAGTGCGAGCTTGTCGCCGACGACCTCGGCCTCGACCGCCGGCTCGGAAGCGGGGGCCTTGGACGAGAGCATCATGGAGACAAGGTTGGTGGCAAGGTCCTTGACGCCAACGGAGGCGATGCCCTCGACATCGGACACGGCGCGCGAGACGATGGCGGTCAGAACATCGGGCGAAATGCCGATGCCGTCAATCTTGATTTCCTGGAGCATGAATCCTCCTAGAAGAGTTGGTTGCTAGACGCGGGAGACGAACTTGCCGTCGCGGGTGTCAACCTTGATGACCTCGCCCTCATTGAGGTACATGGGGACCTGGATAACAGCGCCGGTGTCGATCGTGGCCGGCTTGGTGGAACCCTGGACGGTGTCGCCCTTAAAGCCCGGGTCGGTCTGGACGATAGTAGTCTCGATGAACATCGGCGGGGTCACGCCCATGAGCTCATCGTCGGCGAAGAGCAGCTGGCAGACGTCGTTCTCGCGCAGCCACTTGGAGTTCTCGCCCACCATGTCCTCGGGAACGGGAACCTGCTCATAGGACTCGTTGTCCATGAAGATGTAGTCGGTGCCATCGTTGTAGAGGTACTGGAACTCACGGGTGGTGAGCATGACGCTCTCGAACTTGGTGCCGGCGTTGCAGGTGTTCTCGACGACGCGGCCGCTCTTGATGTCGCGGGTCTTGTAGCGCACAAACGCGCCGCCCTTGCCCGGCTTGACATGCTGGAACTCGACAATGGTGTAGACCTTGTCCTTGATGCGGAGACCGAGGCCGTTCTTGAAGTCGGCGGTAGAAATGGTAGGCATAGCGACCTTTCTTGTTACGGGCAGAACGCACAAGCGTCCAAATTACATACGATGGAAATTATACACTTGCAGACGGCGCCTGCAGCGAGCGCATAAAAAGAGAACGCGGGACGTCCGAATCGATCCGAACGCCCCGCCCCAAACTATCTACCGAAGTAGACTAGCAATCGATAACGTGCAGGTCATGCGGGGTCTTAGTGAAGGGCTCGTAGCCGTTCTCGGTGACCACGCCGTAGTCCTCCAGGCGCACGCCGCCCACGCCGGGCAGGTAGACGCCGGGCTCCATGGTGATAACCGAGCCGACCTCGATGGTGTTCTTGCTGCGGTTGAAGTTGGGCAGCTCGTGGATGTCGATACCGACGCCGTGGCCCAAGCCATGGTTATAGTAATCGCCATAGCCGGCATCGCCGATGATCTTCTTGGAGAGCTTAAAGATGTCGTTGCCCTCGACGCCCGGATGGATGGCGGCGACGCATTCCTCGTGCGTGCGGCGCACGAGTGCGTACAGGTCGACTTGCTCCTGCGTGGGCTCGCCCATCACGACGGTGCGTGTCATGTCGGAGCGGTAATCACAGTAGCCCGCGCCGTAATCCATAAGAACGAAATCGCCCTTCTCGATCACGCGGTCGCTCGGCACGGCATGCGGGTTGGCGGTGTTGGGACCGCTCGCCACGATGGAGCCGAAGGCAAGGCTATCGGCGCCGTTGGCGAACATAAAGTTCTCGAGCTCGTTGCGAACCTGCTTCTCGGTCATACCAGGCTTAATAAAGCCGAGCATGTGCTGGAAGGCGGCGTCGGTGATCGACTGCGCATGGCGCATGAGCTCGATCTCCTCAGCGTCCTTAATGGCGCGCATCTTGCGAATGTCGGCATGCATCAGCGGCAGCATGCAGGCGACGGAACGATCCTCCAGACCACGCTGAATACCCTGATAGAAGTTGATCTGCATGTCGTCCTCGACAGCGCAGACGCGGCACTTGTTGGCCGCGATTTTGCCGGCGACCCAACCGGGGATGGTGCCCTCGTCCATGTCGTAGACCCAAGGGCTGCCGGCGGGCGTGTTCTCCTCAAAGCTGTTGAGGTAGCGCGAGTCGGTGTGGAACAGGCACTGGTCGGCCGTAATAAACGCAGCGTGCGGAAACTCGAAGGTGTAGTCGAAGACGCCTTTCACGCCCGTAAGCCAACGAAGGTTGGCCTCGTCGCGTACCACGATGGCGTCGTAGCCACGCTCGGCCATAAGGGCACGGACACGCTCGATACGACCGGCGGGACCGGCAGCAAACTCAGACATGCAGATTCCTTTCTTGTTGTCTCTAAAAAGACGGGACGGGTCTCAACCGAACGACGGAATCGCATGCGATCCGCAACCGATTGGAAACCCGCCCCTCAACATGATACGAAAGACGATGGATGTCAATAAAACTTAGAGAAGTTCTTTGCGAGAAGCCAAGTAGGCGTGAGCATGGCGCTCAAGAACCTCGTCCTCAACGTTCGTTAGGCGAATGGCGCCGAGTGCCGCGGGCAGCGGCAGCATGCTGCGGTTTGAGCGCGCGAACTGCTGCCTGCGGAACTCCTCGATATATGCGGCAGGCTCCAGATCGAAGGCAAGTTCCTCGATACCAAAGTCCTCCAGGCAGTCATCGACCTCAAAGACGTAATCGATATCAAAGTCGCAGGCATCATGTGCTAAGCGCGCCTCAAAGCGCATGCCCTCAGACAGCAGCTGGTAGGCAGGAACCTGCGCCGCGGCTTTACCCAGGCAGGCGCGCAGGGTACGCTCCCCCATCTTGCCAAAATCGAGCGCATGGCGGGCGCTCGGGTTCGTGGCCATCAGTACGTCCTTACGGGCAGTCTGAGACCACTGAACGGCATTGACGAGCGCGACCTCCTCGCCCGCGAGAATCTCGGGGACGGTCTCAGTAAACTGATTCCAGCGGGACTTGCTGCTCGAAAGCATGGTGCCAACAAGTACCGCATAGCCGAGCTTGAGGTCCTCGGGGTCCGCCTCGCGAACAAGGTCGAGGTCGCACACGACCAAGCCCGGTTCGGGACGAAACGCGATAGCGGGAAGCGCATTGGCCGACGAGGCGACGAGCGGCTTCATGGTCGTCGCGACCGTGAGCATGGCGTCAAACGTCGTCGGCAGCAGCGCGCACTCGGTGCGACCGCACCACTGGTTGGCGCACCAGCTAACAACCGAGCAGGTTGAGGCATCGCCAACGGCGACAACCAAATCGTCGCAGGTAATGCCGTTAGCCGACAGGGCGCCAAAGACGGTATCGGCATCGGCCAGCGTAGCGCCGGCAGGCGAAACCTCGAAGACGAGCAGCGACACGGCAAAGCCGGCGTCGACCAGCGCATGCTCGACGACCTCGCCAAAACGCTCGGATGTGGCGTCGTTCCAAACCACCATCGCGCGCTTAGGCTTGCCCACGGCCGAGGCAAACATGCGCGAAAGCTCATCGAACGCACCCAATCCGACACGGACATCGACGCTGCGGTTTTGGAAATTGATCAGTTGACGGCGAATCATAGCAGTCCACGCTCCAAAAGCATCTCGGCACAAAGGTAGGAAACGTCCTCGAAGGACTTGTTGCGAATATCAAGGGTAAGGTCGGCGGCCTGTCGATACAGCGGACGGCGATGCTCAAACAGGCGCGCGGCATGCTCGGGCGAGCGGAAATCGGGGCGCGTGTCGGACCGACGAATCTGGCGAATCGAATCCTCGAAGTCGCCCTCGAGGTACACACACGTACCCATTTCGTGCATCAACTCAATATTCACCGGCGTCTCGACGATACCGCCCCCGCACGAAACCAACAGGCTGCGCTCGCTTTGGAGCGAACGGAGCGCCGAGGTCTCGAGCTCGCGAAAACGATCCTCGCCCTCGGTCTCAAAAATCTCGGTTACCGACTTGCCGCAACGGCGCACGACCAGGCGGTCGGTATCGATAAAACGCCGCTTGAACATAGTGCCGACGTTGCGCGCGAGTGTCGATTTGCCCGCGCCCAAAAAGCCGATAAAGAAGATATGGTCGCAGCCGTGTTTGATGTGCTGAGACATGGCGAAACCTATTCCTCGCAGGGAAGGTCGCGCAGGGCCCGGCGCTCAAAGATACGGAAGATCTGCGTGTACCACAGGTCCTGGGTTGCCTGCGGCTTAACCAGGATAGTATCGACGCCGGCAAAATTGCCGCTCCACACATCAGTGTAGAGCTGATCACCGATCAGCACCGCCTCGTCGGCTGTGGCGCCGAGGCGCTTAAGACCCGCCTTGAGGGCAAACGGCGCCGGCTTCATGGCGTGGCTGATGGCCTCGAGTCCCAGCTCGCGTGCAGAGCTCATGACCTGGTCGCGATGCCAGTTGTTGGACACCATGCACAGCTTAAAGCCTTTGGCGCGGGCGGCATCGAGCCAAGCGGAAACCGCGGCGGGAACCTGCTCGGTGTCGCGCGGCACCAGGGTGTTATCGCGATCGAGCAGAATGGCGCGTTTGCCGTCGGCCCACAGGGTATCAAGGTCGATGCGATCGACCGAGGCAACGTATCGTTTGGGGCTAAAAATCCTCATGCAAATTCCAAGACTGTTGATGCTCTTCGTAGGTTTGCGAGAAGTACTCCTCGTCCTGCGTAATGTAGAAATACAGGTCATCGGAGTCGGTCGGCTCAAGCGTGGCCTTAAGCGCCTCGAGCGACGGAGAGCAGATGGGCGTGGGCGGCAGGCCCTCGTGCTTATAGGTGTTATACGGACTATCGCTCTGCAGGTCGTCGGCGGTAACCTCGCCACCGGTGACATACATCATGGTCGCATCGCTGTTGAGATAGCGCAGACCGTCGAGCTTGCCGGCAAGGCGGTTGTAGAAGACCGAGGCCACGTGCGCACGTTGATCGGCGTTGAGGCCCTCGCGCTCAACGATAGAGGCCAAGTTGACGATGTCGTAGTCGGACATCTCCACACCATAGCGCTCCTTGATCTTGGCTTCGCAGCTCGCAAAGTCAAGCGACTTGTACTCGGTCTTAAACTGATCGAGCATAGCACGAATCACGTCATCGGCCGTCGGCGAATCGCCCAACGAATAAGTCTTGGGGAACAAGAAACCCTCAAGCGAGTCGTTGGCGGCGCCCTTAAGGAAGCTATAGTCGTCCACGTAGTTGGAGGCCTTGGCCTGGTTGAGGAAGTCTTCCTTAGAGATGCCGTCGTAGGCCTGGGCCACACGGTCGGCGACTTGATCGACCGTTAGGCCCTCAGGGATAGTCAGCGCATTGGAGCCCGCGTTGGGACCTTCCATGAGCTGCTGAACAACCTTGGTCGCATCCATGAGCGTGGTAAACGAATAGGTGCCAGGCTTGAGCGACATATCGGCGTTGAGCTTTTTCACCGCCGCATAGTAATCCTTGGGATTTTCGACGATATGGTTCTCGGAGAGAATCGAGGCGATAGTATCGCCCGAAGCACCGTCGGGAATGGTCACCGTAACCTGCTGACCAGCCGTGACCTTGGTATCCCCACCGGCGAAGAAGCCCTTGACGGCCGGCACGACAAAGAAAGCGATCGCAGCAAGCGCAAGCACCGCCACCACAACGCCGATGATCATGGGAACCGGAGCACTCTTCTTTTGAGCACCGCGACGAGCATGCGTGTTGTAGCTCGAGCGGGTCGCCGGAGCAACGCCATGCGAACCGCGAGTGTGATGCGAATGCGATTGAGGGGCCTGAGTTCGCTGGGTAGGTGCCTGCTGCTTAAAGCGGGTACCGCCTGCAGGCTGGGCCGTACGAGCAGTGGGCTGCTGAGCCGCGTGAGAAGCCGAATGCTGAACAGAACGAGCAGAAGGCTGCTGACCCGTCCGTTGAACAGGTTGGGCCGAATGAGAGAAGGACTGCACCGAGCGCGCGGCAGGCTGAGCTGCGCGCTGCGTCGGCTGTGCCGGACGCTGGCCAGGCTGAGCAGGGCGCGACGCCGGCTGCCGTGTACGATTCTGCTGGCGCGGATCGGAAGCGCTAGGCATGCGAAACCTCCTCGTTTTTGCGATCGAGCCACGTCTGCAAGAACAGGCTGGCGGCGATCATGTCAATCTTGCCCCTCATCTGCTTTTCGTTGAGTCCCTGCTCGCGCAGGATACGCTTTGCCTCTTGCGAGGACAGGCGCTCATCCTCAAACTCAAGCGGAAGATCGAGCTCTTGGGCAATCTTTTGCGCAACGGCGGCAACGTGCTCGGCCTGGGGGCCGGGCTCACCGGCCATGGTCAAGGGACGTCCGCTTACCAGGATATCGGGCTCATAGTCCTCAACCAGGTATCGGAACGTCTTGGCCATGCCAGTGACCTCGGCAGCCGGGAGCACCTTGACGGGCATTGCCATCTTGCCATCACGGCTCGAGACGGCAATGCCAATCCGGGTCTCCCCTATGTCCAGCGCGAGCGCGACCACAGCGACTACTTAAGCGCCGAGCGCGGTCTTGGCAGCCGCGAGGGCATCGGCGATACCGGCAGCGTTCTTGCCGCCAGCCTGGGCCATGTTGGGACGACCGCCACCGCGACCGTCGACCAGGCCCGCGATCTGCTTGATCACGTTACCGGCGTGGAAACCGGCCTTGACGGCGTCATCGGAGCCGGCAGCGAGCAGGGCCGGGGTGCCCTTTTCGGTCACGCTAGCGACGACGCAGGCGACGGGGCCGGCGACCTTCTGGTGCACGGTATCCCAGACGTTGCGCAGGTCAGCAGCCTCAAGGCCCTGGAGCTCAGCGACGACGAGCTTGTAGCCGTCGAGCTCGACGGCGCCCTCGATGGCGCTGGAGATAGCATCGGAGGAGCCACCGGTCAGCGCCTTCTTAAGCTTATTGGACGTCTCGCGCAGCTCAGCCTGCAGGTTTTCCACGCGGGCGGGAACCTCATCCACACGGCACTTGAGCGCAGCAGCGGCGGCGTCGACGAGCGCCAGACGGTCGGCCATGTAGTCGAGAGCACCCTTAGAGGTCACGGCCTCAATGCGGCGGACGTTGGAGCCCGTAGAGGACTCGGAAATGATCTTGAACAGGCCGATCTCGGCGGTGTTGGCGGCATGGGTGCCACCGCAAAGCTCACGGGAGAACGGCTGGTCCTCGGCGCCCACGGAGACAACGCGGACGACGTCGTCATACTTCTCGCCAAACAGGGCGACAGCACCGGCGGCCTTGGCCTCGTCGATGCCCATGACGCGGGTCACGACCGGCTTGGAGGCGAAGATCTGCTGGTTGACCAGGTCCTCGACAGCCTTGAGCTGCTCGGAGGACAGGGCCTCGAAGTGCGTGAAGTCAAAGCGCAGGTGCTCGGGCGTCACCAGCGAGCCAGCCTGGGAGACATGCTTGCCCAGGACCTGCTTAAGCGCGGCGTCGAGCAGGTGCGTGGCGGTGTGGTTGCGACGCAGGAAGCCACGGCGCTCGGCGTCGAGCGCGGCGGTCACGGTAGTACCGACGGTCAGCGTACCCTCGGTGACGTGGGCGACGTGAGCATACAGGCCGTTGTGGTTCTTGGTATCGGAAACGGTCAGCGCAACGCCCTCGGCGGAAAGCTCGCCGGCGTCACCCTGCTGGCCGCCCATCTCGGCGTAGAACGGGGTGCGGTCGAGAACAACCTCGACATCCTCGCCCGCAGCGGCGGACTCGACGGACTCGCCGTTGCGAACGATAGCGACAACTTTGGCATCCTCGATCACATCGTTGTCATAGCCGTCGAACTCGGTCGCAGCGACCTTGTCCGAAAGCTCGACCCACACGTCGTTGAAGCTGCCCCAGGCGTCGCCCTTGGCGTTGGCGCGAGCGCGGGCCTTCTGGTCCTCCATGCAGGCGGTAAAGCCGTCCATGTCGACGTCGTGGCCAGCGACGCCGGCAATCTCGACGGTCAGGTCAATGGGGAAACCAAAGGTGTCATGCAGCTTAAAGGCGACGTCGCCCGGAAGGACAGCACCCTCGGCAAGCGCGGCCAGGGCCTCATCCAGGTAGACGCGGCCGTTGTCGAGCGTCGTGGAGAAACGCTCCTCCTCGGAGGCGACGATGCCCTTAACGAGCGCGACGTTCTTGAGCAGCTCGGGATAGGCCTCGCCCATCTGAGTGTTGACCTCGTCGATAAACTTGGTTAGGAAGGCGCCCTCGATGCCCAGCAGACGACCGTGGAACACGGCGCGGCGGAGCAGGCGGCGAAGAACATACTCGCGACCCTCGTTACCGGGGAGAATGCCGTCCGAGATCATAAAGTCAACGGCACGAGAGTGATCCGCGATGATGCGCAGGGAGCGGCTGGCACCGGAATAATCGTCGGCGTCATAGGTCTTGCCGCTGATCTTCTCGCCCAGCTTGATGAGGTGCTGCATCAGATCGCCGTCGTAGTTAGCGGTCTTGTGCTGCATGATGGCGGCCATGCGCTCCAGACCCATGCCCGTATCGAGGTTGCGGTGCGGCAGCTCCGGCATGGAGCCATCCTCCTGGCGGTCGTACTGGGTAAACACGAGGTTCCAGAACTCAAGGAAGCGATCGCAGTCGCAGCCAGGCTTGCAGTCGGGGCTGCCGCAACCGACCTCCTCGCCCATGTCAAAGTAGATCTCGGAGCACGGACCGCAGGGGCCGGTGGGGCCAGCAGCCCAGAAGTTGTCGTCCTCGCCCAGACGCGAGATGTGATCCTCGGCAACGCCCAGGGAGCGCCACACGTCATGTGTCTCGTCGTCCTCGGTAAAGACGGTGAAGTACAGACGGTCGAGCGGCAGCTTGAACTCCTTGGTGATGAGCTCAAAGGCCCAAGCGCAGGCCTGCTGCTTGGAGACGCCACCAAAGGAGAAGTCGCCGAGCATCTCGAAGAAGGACAGGTGACGGCCGTCCTCGCCGATGCAGTCGATGTCGTTGGTGCGGACGCACTTCTGGCAGGAGATCGCGCCGATCTCCTTCATGGTCTTCTTGCCCTGGTAATACTCCTTAAACTGGTTCATGCCGGCGTTGGCAAGCAGCAGCGAAGGGTCGTCGGGGACGAGGGACGAAGAAGGATAGAGCTTAAGACCGCGCTCCTCAAAGAAGTTGAGGAACTTAGAGCGAATCTCGGCCGTAGTCATTGACGGGTAGTCAGCACTCATAGAGGGAGTCTCCTCGGTTTCACATCGAAACAGTTCAAACGTAAAGATATTACCATCCCACCGCGCCTGTGCAAAAAAGAGAGCCGCCAAACAGCGACCCTCCAGCGAAAGTGCACGTTATTTAGTACTGTGCGATCCTTTGAAAAAGGACTGCTGTAGAATTACATATAAGAGTCACCCGGAAGGAGCGATCAATGAAAAGCAAACGATTTTTCCTCAATGCACTTCTGTTAGCGGCACTTTTAACGCTATTGGCTTTCTCCTGCTGGTACGCAAACCAACCAGCATTTGGCTACGTGTTGTATGCAGTAATGTCCGGCGATAAGGCTTATTACACTTTACGCGCAATTGACATTCTCTTTTTCTATGTTGCCGGTCCCTTATCAATCGCTTTGCTCGCGTTTCTTGTCATTTACAACTTCAAGAAACGTTAATGGGGCCTATTTAGAATCCGAATCGTCCATGGACCCGTCGATGCCGGTTTTGGTATCGTCATCAGAGCTGGAATCGTCATCCTTGGCGAAGGGATTCTTGAAGAAACCCGTGGCATCGGGCTGAAGACCCGAGAGCTTGATCCAGGGATTATCGAGCTCGGGCTTGGGCATAGCCTTGGCCTCGGGCGCGGTCTCGTTGCCGATGAGCTCGGACTCGTAGATGAAGGTGTCGTCGCCGAGCGCGTCGTAGGCGGCGACCGGGTTGCCCTCGGTATCGCGATACGGCGTGCCCTTAAACACGGCGCCATCGTATGCCACGAGCTGGCGACCGGTCTCGTTCTCAAAGTAGTAGACGAAAATGCCCTTGAGGGCCGCGCACAGCGGAATGGCGATAACCATGCCGATGGGACCCATGAGTGCCGAACCGATAACGAGAGCCGTCAGGCTCATAACGGGATGCACCTGCACCGAGCTCTGCATGACCTTAGGCGAAATGACATTATCGGTGACGTTTTGAGCCACCATGGTCACGACAAGCGTCCATAACGCCAGCATAGGGCTGAACATAAACCCGAGCACCGTGGCGATCGCCGCGCTCACCCAGGGACCGACAACCGGAACCAAGTGCATGATGCCGGTGAAGATGGCCATAAGTGCTGCGTATGGATGGCCAATGAGCGTAAAGCCGATAAAAGCCAAAAAGCCACCGCAGATGGACGTCACGACCATGCCGCGCATATAGCCGCCGACCGAGCGTGAAAGGATGGCAACCATAAAGCGGTACGAGGTCTCTTTTTCCTGTCCGATGATGGTGCAGACCTCGTGGTGCATACGGGGATAGTCGCAGGCCAACCAATAGGCAAGCACCAAGCCCAGGAAGATGACGAACAGCTGCGAGGCCGTATTGGTAATGAGCGGGAATACACCGCGACCGAGCTCGGCAGCGATTTGCGAGACGTACTTGGACGCTACGGTAACCAGCGAAGAAAGATTGTCGTCCAGATACTCCTTGAGCGGCGTGTTGTTGAGCGTCTTGGCGTGCGAGAGCATCTCGTTGAGATCGCCACCCGCAACACGAAGCTGCTCGGGCAGGCGGCTCAGGACTTCCATGATTTGACCGAGCAAAATAGGCGAGAGGATGCAGACAACACCAACGAGCACCGCCACGACCACAATAAGCGCGATAAGCGAACCGATGCCGCGATTCACGCCGTGATGCTCGAGCCAGTTGGTGATCGGCGACATGACAAAAGCGATGATGGAACCGACTGCCAAAAACTCGATAACCGGCGCCAGGATGCCCATAAGGTTAAAGATGACGGCAGCGATAACAATGCAGCCGACGACGCCCCAAATGCGCAGCGTCAGAATACGGGTATCACGCAGCGTGCGGTCGATTTGTTGGGGGTGCTCACTCATGAACGAACCATCACTCCGTCGGGGTCGATCTTATCTTGAATCTTCTTAAGGGTACGGCGCAGCAGGCGCGAGACCTGCACCTGCGAGATGCCAAGCTTCTTGGCAATCTCGATCTGGGTCATGCCCTTAACGAAGCGCAGCTCGATAACCTCGCGCTCGCGCGGCGAGAAATCGCGGATGGCTTCCTCGATTACCAGGCGGTCATCGGTAAAGTCGAGCTCGTTGTCGTCGTCGGCATAGCGATCGAGAATCGAAGGCGCATCATCGGAATCGGACGCACCGGGGGCCTCGATGGGCACCGAGGTGTAGGCCGAGGACGATTCCATGGCTTCGAGCACCTCGTCGACGGTCACGCCAAGGTAATCGGCGATTTCCTCAACCTTGGGCGAGCGCTGAAGCTCGTTGGTAAGCTTATCGGTGGCCTGGTTAACCTTGGCAGAGAGCTCCTGCAGACGACGCGGCACGCGCACACTCCAGCCCTTGTCGCGGAAGTGGCGCTTAATCTCGCCCAAGATGGTGGGTGTGGCAAACGTCGTGAACTCAAGTCCACGCTCGGGATCAAAGCGATCGATAGCCTTGAGCAAGCCCAAGTACCCGACCTGCAAAAGGTCATCGAGCGGCTCGCCGCGGTTCTTGAATTTGTTGGCAAGAAACCTTACCAGGTTCATATGGGACATGACGAGTTGCTCGCGAGCATCCGGATCACCGGTCTCCTTATAACGACGAAACAGCTCGCGGGTTTTCTCCTTGTCCCAAGCGGTCTTGCCGCTCCGGGAGCGTTCGGTCATATTAGATATCCGCCTTGAGGTCGAGGGAAAGCGTTAGGGGCGCTGTAGTCTTTTCGTAGGAGTCGCACACACTCGCCAAAATGAGCTCGGCATACACGGCAGCCTGGTCATCCTCATCAACAGTCGCCTGGTCGCCAAAGGTAAAGGTCATGCCCACATGCGATTCGTCGACATCGAATTTGATCAAGATATCGTCGGAATCAACAGCCGTGCAGCCAAAGATGAAGGCTTCTTCGGCAGCCATACGAATGTCCTCGATGCGATCGACGGACATAGAGCACAGGGCGCCGACGTTGGCGGCCGTCATGCGCACCAAGCGCGCGAGACGCGGATCACCGGCAACGCTCAGCGTAATGGGGCAGGTTGCTTCGCTACTCATCGCAGGACTCCTCGGAGGTCTCGGCAGGCGTATAGGTGTAATACTGAGCAGGCTTAGCAGCGGGCTTCTGAACATCATCGTCGTCAGCAGCGGCATCGTCGTCGCCAATCAGAACGCGCTCAGTGGGCTGCTCGGCCTCGGCGGCGGCAGCGGCGAGCTTGCGATCGGCGTCGGCTGCAGGAGCCTTCACCTTATTGAAGAGCTTCTGCACGGCGCCAGCAGCAGAATCAGTTACGCTCGATACGGCATTGCTGGCCTCAGCCACGCTGCCCGTGACCTCGGAGATGTCGCGAACGACCGCCTCAACCTCAACGAGGTTAGACGTCAGAGCATCAACGGCAGTCTTGCTCGACTTGAGGAGCGGCTCAACCTGTGCCAGCGCGGGGGTGAGCTCATCGACAGCGCCGTCGAGCTTTGCCACCACAGGCTGTGCCTCGGCGAGCGTATTGTTAAGGTCACTCACCGTCTTGTCGAGCGAATCAACGACGGTGCGGGTCTTGCGCAGCGTGAGCGCGAGCTCGACAACAGCCCACACGCCGGCAACGGCGAGCAACAGCAGGGCGATTTGAATGGGACTCATACAAGCCTCCCAAAGGAATCGAAATACAGACGCTGTTCATGGTACCCCAAAGGGGACCGAACATGCCAAGCGTGAGATCCTGGGACAAAATAATCAGCAGTTACTTCGGAGCATTACCGCTACGGTCGCGTTCGCTTTGCTCAACACGCCACTCTTCCCAACCGCGGCCGGCAGGATGCCAGAAGGCGCCGCGCTCCAGCCCCTCGGGCAAATAGCGCTGGTCGACCCAGCCTTCGGGATAATCGTGCGGATACTTATACACACCGTATTCGTCGCTGCCCGGACGATGACGATCGCGCAGATAGCTCGGCACCTCACGAAGCCCACTAGAATGGATATCGGCCAGCGCCGCATCGATTGAAGCCTCACACGCGTTGGATTTAGGCGCCAAGCACACATAGAGTGCAGCCTGAGCCAGGTTAATGCGGCACTCGGGATAGCCAATGACCTCGGCAGACTTAAACGCGGCATGCGCCACCAAAAGCGCCTGCGGATCGGCGTTGCCAACATCCTCAGAAGCCTGAATCATAATACGGCGTGCAATAAACTTGGGATCCTCCCCTGCATCGATCATGCGCGCGAGCCAATAAATGGTAGCATCGGGGTCGCTGCCGCGCATGGACTTAATGAACGCACTGATAATGTCGTAGTGCATGTCACCGTTTTTGTCATACGAAAACCCACGGCGCGGATTGGCGATCTTCACATCGTCGACCGTGATGGGATACCGCTCCCCCGCCGCCGGAGCCGGCGTCCCCTCGGTATCGGGACGCGTGACGGCAATCTCGCTCGCCAACTCAAGCGTCGTCAGGGCCGAGCGTGCATCACCCGCTGCCAGCGTGCAAATGGTCTTGACCGTATCATCATCGGCCGAGAATTTGCCGTTCAGGCCCTGAGGCGCCTCGAGCGCACGCTCGATAAGCATGGCGATATCCTCGTCCTTTAAATGCTCAAGCTCCACGACTCGACCACGTGAGAGCAGCGCCGAGTTGACCTCGAAGTACGGATTCTCCGTCGTAGCGCCAATCATAATGACGGTACGGTTCTCAACTGCATGCAGCAGGGCATCCTGCTGCGACTTAGAGAAGCGGTGAATCTCATCGATGAATAGAATGGTGCGGCGGTCGTACGTATTCAGGCGCGTCTTGGCCTCATCGATCACGCGGCGCAAGTCCTTTACGGTGCCCGTCACGGCGCTGACCTCGACAAACTCGCTCTTAGTATGGTTGGCGATAATGTGGGCCAGCGTCGTCTTACCCGTACCGGCCGGCCCGTACAGAATCACGCTCGAAAGCACGTCGTGCTCGATCGCGGCACGCAACCATGAGCCCTTACCGACGGCCTTTTGCTGGCCCACATAATCGTCGAGCGAATTGGGGCGCATGCGCACCGCAAGCGGCGCATTCTGAAAGGAACGCTCGCGCGTCGAAGCAGAAAAAAGGTCGTCCATAGCCATCCCGTGCATCAATCAAAAACGTTTTCCACAAACAGTATACCGAATAAATACGAACTACCGTTCGTTAATATAGGTGCGGTGCGGAAACTCCAGACCAGGGAATAGCTTGCTCGTCAGCTCGCAGAAATAGCCGTCCGTCATGCTCGCGATGTAATCCACCACGGCTTGATCCTTGTCGTCCTGCCAGGCATAGGTACGATCGTAGTAGGAAAGCTGCTGCTCAATGCGCGAAATATGGTGCTTAAAGATATAAGAGGACTCGTCGCCACTGTTTAGATCCCGCA
The DNA here is from genome assembly GCF_964283865.1 of Collinsella aerofaciens. Taxonomy (GTDB): domain Bacteria; phylum Actinomycetota; class Coriobacteriia; order Coriobacteriales; family Coriobacteriaceae; genus Collinsella. The sequence continues at coordinate 22,099 of NZ_CAXYLS010000004.1, forward strand.
GGCAACGGTCGTAGAGCTTTCCGAACGCCTCGCGCAGCTCCTCCTCGGAATCGCCTTCGATACCGCCCTTGCTATAGATCTTCTCGTAGTTCTCGCGCTTGGCTCGGCGAATTTCCTCAAACAGGTCCTCGCTCATCTCGATGCGCGGCTTACCATAGCTATGCTCAACGATATCGATGGAAGCGTGCGTGAGGATCCAGCTGTTATAGGCGCCGCCCCGACCATCGTCAAAAGCGTCGGGCGAAAGCAGACCCGCCGCGATCGCATCCTGACGGTCACGACCGACGTAGGCAAGAATATCCGAGATGCGAACGACGCAGCCCTCGAGCGTCATGGGACGCAGGTGCCCAATGGCGCCATAGCCCGTGGCGATGCAGTCCTCGACCGCCTGATCGAACTGGTCAAAGGAGCCCATATCCGACAATTCAAACACGCGTTGCTCGTACTCGCCGTTATGGCATAGCACGCCGTCGAGCGTCTGGAGCGACACGTTGCGGCCATACAGGGCGTCGAGCACGCGGACCGACTGCACGTTATGGAAAAAGTAGCGACCCGTGCGCTCATGATAGATATCGTTGAGAAAACGCTCACCGGCATGGCCGAAAGGCGTGTGGCCCAAGTCGTGGCCTAAGCCAATCGCCTCGATCAGATCGCAGTTGAGCCCCAGGGCGCAACCGATATCGCGCGCAATGCGCGAAACAAGCTGCACGTGCAGGCCACGACGCGACAGGTCGTCGTTGCTGCGAAAACTGAAGACCTGTGTTTTGCCGGCATAGCGAGTGTACGCCGGAAGATGAAGAATCTTTTCGGTATCGCGCATAAACGCCGGACGCATAAGCGTGCCTTTGTCGGAGGCGCGATCAATACGACGAATGACCTGATCGTCGTTGCAACGATACGGGTTAACATAGCCCGAAGCACGATCGGTGGCAATGCGCTCGAAAAGTTCGGGCGACAACGCCGAAGGAATTCGGTCCATGCGCGCCTTAATGACGGCCGTTTCTTGATTAGTTGCCATGGCATGCTCCTTAAGAAGGATGCGCAATCGGTTACAAAGTGCAGCCCACAACCTCGATTATGGCAAAAATCGGCACCAAAAACGGGAGCAATGGCAGGGAGCGCGATTTCGTGATGAGGCAGGAGAGGGCCAGGGCCAGGAGCGCGGCGGCAAATGCCACGAAGCCACCCATAGGGTCGAGCGTGCAAAGCGCGAAGAGCGCCTTGGCATCTCCCATGCCGATGCCGGGGGTCTGGCGATGTCGCCGCCAAAGCGACTCAGTCAGCACAAGAGAAAGGTACACGATGACCGCAAGGCCAGCGTGGTCAAGTGCCGTGTTTAAGCCCCCATCCAGCCACACGCCCGCAAACGCCGCCACGGCACACGCAGCAGCAAGCGCGTTGGGAAACCGCCGCTCGCGGATATCAATCGCCGCGCCGGCAAAGGCGCAGATCCAAAATGGGATATAGACCACAGGACACCTCCCGGGACGGCTGTTCTAAAGCAAAAACCACCACAAAGGTGTATCCCCTTTGTGGTGGTTCTGATCGTGGTTATTTTGCGCCCTGCATGACCTCGTCGAGGGTAACGTTAACGGCGTGCTGCGTGGGCACCCAGTCGACCTTCAGGAACAGCGCGGCAACCGTGATGGGGATATAGCTGAACATAAAGATCGGGAAGGTAAACAGGTTGGTCACCAGGCGCCACTTTTGAGCGCAATGAATGTGCTTGTACTCAAAGATGGTCGTGAGCAGCGCCAGGATAAAGAAGGTCTGGTACATCATCACGAACGTCATGATAAGCGAGGCGGCACAAGCCTGCATCTCGACCTCGGTAGCCAAGAAACCATGCGAAAGGCCACCCACGATCAGGAACGTCGCATTGGCGAGCATGGAGATCAGGGACAGCAGCATGCCCGGAGCGATGGTCATAAACATGTCATATGCGGCAAAGCGATGATAGCGGAACGTCGACTTGACCAGATGCTTGCCGTAGGTAAAAAAAACCTGGTAGAAGCCCTTGGTCCAGCGCATGCGCTGTTTCCAGGACGCCTTAAACGTCACCGGCTGCTCGTCAAAGAACTCCGCCGGCGCATAACCGATGCGGATGCCGTGAATGGCGCAGAACGTGGTGAACTGGATGTCCTCGGTCAGTGTATGGAACTGCCAGCCGTGCATGCCCTCGATAACACTGGCGGAGATAAGGTAGCCCGAGCCCGAGACGGCGCAGGACGTCTTGCAGATATTACGCGCGTTGTTGAGGAAGCGGGCCTCACGCAAATACCAGGTGGCGTTGGCAGAGGAAATCCACGAACTGCCGAAGTTCTTGGAGTTACGATAGCTCGTGACCACATGGAAGCCCTGGTCAAAGGCATCGTTCATCTTGGACACGTAATCGCGGGCGATGACGTTATCTGCATCGAAGATAAAGTAACCTTCGAAGGTGTCGGGATACTCGTTAAGGATGCGGTCGAAGCCAAAATCCATGACCCAGCTCTTGCCCTTGCGGGCCAGGTCATTGCGCTCGTAAACAATGGCACCGGCCTCGCGCGCGAGCTGCGCCGTGTTGTCGGTGCAAGCATCGGCGACCACGAAGACCTCGATGAGCTCGGACGGATAGTCCTGATCCTTGATAGAGCGTACGAGATTGGCGATCACGGCCTCCTCGTTATGCGCCGCAATGAAGAAGGCATAGCGGTGGAGTTTTTTGGCCTTGGGAGGCGCGACCTCGCCACGAAGAGCGCCAATGACAAAGAAGACCACCTGGTACAGAAAGCAGACCGTGAGCAGCGTAACCACAATCTGGTTGAAGATCACGATGGGTGTGTTGGTTTGTAAAAAGGCGAGCATGCAGGCTCCCGAGAACGCGTTACGTAAACAACCGTATATCTTACCGTAGGCTAACCGAGTTCAAGAAACCACCTAATACTGGTTAGGCTTCGAGCAGACCGAGCTGCGGAACGATTTCGTCGCCGGCGGCAGTGCGGCCGAGCGAGCGCGGGGCTAGGTCATCCAGAACGGCGGCGAGATCCCACGGCAGCTCATCGCGGCACTCAATGTGCTCCCCCGTCACGGGATGATCGAACGCCACACGCCAGGAATGGAGGAATTGCCTGGTCAAACCCTGGTCGGCACGCGCATCGCACTTACCGTAGAGCGGATCGCCCACGCAGGCGTGGTTGATATGGCGCATATGCACGCGAATCTGATGCGTGCGACCCGTAAACAGGTGGCACTCGACGAGCGTATAGCCATCGTCAAAACGCGTGGAATCGAAGCGCTCGAGGACCCTAAAGGTCGTAATGGCCTGGCGCGCGAAAGGATCGTCCGAAACCGCCATCTTGACACGGTCGCGCGTAGAACGGGCAATGCCGGTGTTAATGGTGCCCTCGTCCATGGCAATGTGGCCGTGGACGAGCGTAATGTAGCGGCGGTCGAGCGTGCGCGTGCGGATGAGATTCTGGAGCGCGCGCTGGGTGTCGTCGTCTTTTGCCGCGAGCATAAGGCCCGAGGTGTCACGATCCAGGCGATGCACGATGCCGGGGCGGTCCTCGCCCTGCACGGTGCCCAGATGGTCAATGCCACAGTGATAGACCAAGGCGTTCGCAAGGGTGCCGCTCTCGTGGCCATGGGCGGGATGGCACACCAGACCGCGCTGCTTGGAGAGCACGATGAGGTAGTCGTCCTCGTAGCGGATATCGAGGGGAATGGCCTCGGGAATCACATCGGTGGGATCGTGCGGCTCGGGCAAATCGACCGAAATACGGTCGCCGGAGCGCACGGCATACTTTTTTGACAGGCATGTCTCGCCGTTGACGGCAACGGCACCGCCCTCGATCAGATGCGCGCAGGCAGAGCGCGTAGGGCAGCCGTCATTAGCGCCCAGATAGGCGTCAAGACGCTGACCAGCGGCATCGTCGGCAACAAGGATATGGATGTCGGCCATTAGCGCTCGCTCCTTTCGCGAATCTTGCGGGCACGCTCCCCACGCTGCTGGGCCTTGCGCTTAGCGCGGACCTCGTCACGGGCGTTGAGCTCGGCGGTCGCATCGACCTCACGGGCCGCAGGACTCAAGAACATGTAGCCGATGAGGGCAAGCACCACACCGACCGTAATGCCGACATCGGCCACATTGAAGACGGGGAAGTCGATGAAGGTGGTGGCAATAAAATCGGTCACGAAGCCAAAGGCCAAACGATCGATTGCGTTACCGATAGCACCGCCCGCAACCATCGCCATGCCCACAACCTCAAGATGGGCAAGCTGGGGTGCACGAACGAGGTACACAAAAATAGCGATAATGACCGCCAACGCCAGCACGGCAAACGCGATGCCATGCCCCTCGCCCATGCTAAAGGCGGCACCGATATTGCGGACAAACATAAAGTCGATGACACCAGGGATGACGGTCACATGCAAAGCGTCGCCCACGGCACGAACCGCAAACTTGGTCAGCTGGTCAAGAAGCAGCACAACCAGCGCCATCCCACCAGCAACACCCAACCGCCAACGCAAAGGCGGCGTCATATCCCCAGTACGACCCAAATCAATCCCCTACCCTCAAGAACATCGAATTACGTTTAACGCAAATCAATATCTTATATTGACCAGCAACGAAATAGCCGATGATTCGTTACCAACAGCGAAAACCCGCCAGAGCGAGCAAGGTGCCTTGAAGCAAGGCGGCATAGACCTTCTGGTCATGCCGCCGAAGCTGAAAGGCAGATTGCCGCTCTGGCGGGTTTGCAGCGTCAACCTGTTACGCGGTTTGGTAAAACCGCGTAACTACAAAGCGTTCGCACACCTCTCGCAGATGTGAGCGTGGCCGTTGTACTCGCCGACGGTGGTGCGGTAGTTCCAGCAACGGTCGCAGCACTCGCCCTCGGCAGCCTCGATGGCAACGGAGAGCTCCTCGCCCTGGGTCAGTTCAACAGCGGAGACGATGTAGAACTCGGCCAGGTCGACGGCCTTGTCGCCGGTCAGCAGCGCATACATCTCGGCGGGAACGACCGCCTTGACGCGGACCTGTTGGCTCTTAGTGAAGGTGCCGGCGGAGCGGGCATCCTCAAGGGCCTTGGTCACGGCGCTACGGAGCTCGAGTGAAGCCTCGAGCACGCCCTCAAACTCATTGGCCTCGTCGACCGTAATGGGCGACTTATACCAATCGAGCAGCGCGGCGTACTTCTGGTGATCGACGCAGCCGGCGGGCGCATAGGCCATGGCCTCGTCAACCGTGTAGGACAGGATCGGCTGCAGGTCGCGCATGAGCATCGAGAAGAGCTCGGCAAGCACGGTCTGGGCGCTGCGGCGCTCGAGCGAGCCGGGCTTCTCGCAGTACAGGCGGTCCTTCAGGGCGTCGAGATACACGTTGGAGAGCTCGGTAACCACAAAGTCGTAGAGCGCGCGGTAGGCACGCGGGAACTCGTAGCAAGAGTAAGCGTCGTCGACCTCGGCCTGAACCTGGGTCAGGCGGGCAACCATGAGCTTGTCGAGCGGCAGCAGGTCGGCAAAGGCGACGCCGTCGGTCTCGGGCTCAAACTGACCCTCGAGCTCGGAGAGCAGGAAGCGCAGCGTGTTGCGGAAACGACGGTAGGCATCGGACGTACGAGCAAGGATCTCGTGGTCGATGGACACGTCGGAGCTGGTGTCGACGGAGGCAACCCACAGGCGGATGATGTCGGCGCCCATCTCGTCACAGACCTTGTTGGGGTCGATGACGTTGCCGAGCGACTTGGACATCTTGCGGCCCTGGCCGTCGAGCGTGAAGCCCTGCGAGACGACCGCCTTGTACGGAGCGTGGCCGTTGGCGCCCACCGAGGTGAGCAGCGAGCTCTGGAACCAACCGCGATGCTGGTCGGAGCCCTCGAGATACACGTCCGCCGGGTACTCAAGCTCGGGGCGATACTCGCAGACGGCCTTCCAGGAAACGCCGGAGTCCCACCACACGTCGAGGATGTCCTTATCGGCCTTGAGGTGATGGCCGCCGCACTTGGGGCAGACGCAGGCCTCGCCCAGGTAGCTCTCGGGAGCGTCAGTGAACCAGGCGTCGGAGCCCTTCTCGTGGAAGAGCTTGATGACGGCGTCGAGTGTGGCGTCGTTCATGACCTTCTCGCCGCAGTCGGCGCACGTGTAGCTGGGGATAGGCACGCCCCAGTTGCGCTGGCGGCTGATGCACCAGTCGGGACGCTGCTCGACCATGGCGCCAATGCGGTTGGCGGCATGTGCCGGATACCACTTGACGTTCTCGCGGACCTCCTTGCCAGCCTGCTCGCGCAGACCCGTCTTGTCCATCGAGACGAACCACTGGTCGGTAGCACGGAAGAGCACCGGGTGCTTGCAGCGCCAGCAGTGCGGATAGCTGTGCGTGATCTTCTTCTCGAGGACCAGGGTGCCGCGCTCGCGCAGGAACTCGATGATGTGCGGGTTGGCCTCATCGGTATCCATACCGCTGAAGGGGCCACCGGTGCCAAACTCCTCACCGGTGTAGAACTTACCGTCGTCATCGACCGGCATACAGATGTCAGTGATGCCCTCCTTGAGGCAGGCGAAGTAGTCGTCGACGCCGTGGCCGGGCGAGTTGTGGACGATACCGGTACCGTCATCGACACCGACGTAATCGGCCAGCAGCGCCACGCCCTCAACGCCGTCAAAGATCGGCTGCTTGTAGTGGATGTGGTGGAAGGTCTCGGCGGGAACCACGTAGGGCTTGCCGTCGACCATGACCGGGGTGTACTCCCAGCCAAACTCCTCGCAGCACTTGGGAGCAAGGTCCTCGAGCATGACCTCGGCGCGGCCATCGTGCTCGACGGCGACATAGGCGGCACCGGGCTTAAGGGAAACGGCCTGGTCAGAGGGGATGGTCCACGGCGTGGTCGTCCAGATGATAAAGTCGACCGGGCCGTCGAAGTTCTCGAGGCCGGCGGGCTTGGAGGTCATCTCAAAGCGCACAAAGATGGAGGGACTCGTCTCGTCGGAGTACTCGATCTCGGCCTCGGCGAGCGCGGTGTGGCAGTGCTTGCACCAGTGGACGGGCTTGTGGCCGCGATAAATCATGCCCTTATCGAACATGGCCTTGAAAACCTCGATGTCGGCGGCGTCATGCTGGTGATAGAGCGTCAGATAGGGGTTGTCCCAATCGCCGAGCACGCCCAGACGACGGAAGCCGGCCTTCTGCAGCTCGATGTTCTCGACAGCAAACTCGTTGCAGAGCTCACGGATCTTGGCCGTGGAAGTCTGGTTGAACTTCTCGGTGCCGAGCTTCTCCTCGACCTTGTGCTCGATCGGCTGGCCATGGCAGTCCCAACCGGGGACGTAGGGGACCTCATAGCCCTGCATCATCCAGTAGCGGTTGATCATGTCCTTGGAGATCTTGTTCATGGCGTGGCCGATGTGGATCGGGCCGTTGGCGTACGGAGGGCCGTCGTGCAGCACGAACTTCTTGTGACCCTCGTTCTTCTTCAGAACCTGCTCGTAGACCTTGTTGTCCTGCCAGTCCTTGAGTCGCTTGGGCTCGGACTTGGAAAGACCGGCACGCATGGGAAATCCGGTTTTGGGCAGATTCATCGTCTGCTTGTACTCGTTTGCCACGGTACCCCTTTCATGTCGTGGGCGCGCACGCCCTCTGGGCACCAAAAAAGCGCCCGTCCCTACAAGCTGGGACGAAGCGCCATAAAACGGGCTGCATGCCCGTAAAAGCTCTTCGCTTAACCACCCAGCTTAGATGCCCTCGCCCGCGTGATAGCGCGCTCGCATCCGTTACTCGGCTGGCCTGTATCGACGACCATCTCGGCGATGTCTACTAAGACGAACCTGCGCGGCACGTCCGTTGGGACCGCAGCTCCGGGGTGATTTTCATCGGTCGCATGCGCGGGTTCTCAGCACTCCCCGCTCTCTGTAGCATGCGGATGGCCGACTACTCGTCCCCATCAACGCTTATGCGGAGTATGCTAGCACGTTCCGTGCCGGCGAAAAACCCTCAACACTGGTTTTATACGTTCAAAATTTCTTGCGGCCGTGGACCTTCTCTTGGAGCAAAATACCTGTAAGCACTTTATCGAACGAAAGAAGGTACCTATGCGCACAATTGGAATGAGCGACTATACCGTCGGCGAAGACTGCTTTGACGAGCTGCCCGGAGCGCTGGCCGAATACGGAGCGACCAAGGTCGCAATCATCGGTGGCAAGCGGGCACTGGCCGCAGCACTTCCCGGTATCGAAGCTGCGCTGGCAGGTACCGACGTCGAGATTCTGGAGACGCGCGTCTATGGCACCAACAGTACACGTGCCAATATCGCCAAGGTCGTGAACTCCCCTGCCTGCCAGGAAGCCGACGTACTCATCGCCTGCGGCGGCGGCAAGGCACTCGACACCGTCAAGACGGCGGCCATCGAGCTCAAGAAGATCGTCTTTACGGTGCCGACGATCTGCTCCAACTGCTCGGCCGCGACCGCCATTGCCGTCGTCTACAACGACGACGGCTCGCTCGAGGGCTATTCGTACCCCAACCGCCCCGCGCACATCTTCATCAACCCCAAGATCATCGCTGAGGCACCGGCAGAGTACTTCTGGGCCGGCGTGGGCGATGCCCTGTCCAAGCAGCCCGAGGTCGAGTACGCCACGAGCGCCGGTAACCTGGAGCACACCGCCGGTCTTGGCCTGGCACTCGCGCACACCTGTTCCGAGCCGCTGTTTACCTATGGCGTGCAGGGTCTTGAAGACGTGCGCCAGGACCAGTCGACCGAAGCCGTCAAGCAGATCGCGCTCGACATCGTGGTCAACACGGGCTATGTCTCGAACCTGACCAACCAAAACGATTACTACTACAACTCGAGCGTGGCGCACGCGTTCTACAACGCCACGTGCAGCATTCCGCGCGAGGGCTCTTACCTGCACGGTGAGGTCGTGAGCCTGGGCGTGCTGGTGCTGTTCGCCTACACGGGCGACACCGAGAACCTTAAGCGCTACGCCGCCTTCAACAAGCAGATGGGCCTGCCCGTGACGCTTGAGCAGGTCGGGCTATCCGAGGCCGATATCCCTGCCCTGTGCGAGTACGCGCACGCCACCAACGAATGGAAGCAGGGCAACCCGGAGCCCTTCACCGACGAGAAGTTCGCCGCCGCCATCAAGGCCGCCGACGCTTACGGCCACACGCTCTAGGACTGGCCCAAAACAACCACAAAGGAGACAGGCACCTTTCTGGTGGTTGTTTATTGCTCCGGCATTCAGTTCGTACTCGAACCCGATTCTTTACGAGAAAGGGTTCGGGTACGTTTTTTGTTTATCGGAAATTCTGCGAAAGGACTACTCGGAACGGTAAACAGGAACGAACAGAGGCAGGGTATCATCGTGGTGATGGTATCCTGCCTTTTGTTTTGCGGGATCAAGGTCGCTTTATGCGAACTTGATCGCCACTTATATGGCGCATTGATGGCAATTGCTGCGTACGTGCATACCGGGAGCCTGTACACCTCTGGCAAGGCGTAACACACTAGACTTTGTTCCAAAGTCCGTGTGCTAAGGGGGCAGGCCCCTTAGAATTCCTGTGGAGTGTGTACGCACGTGCGCAGGAAAACGGCAAAATTTCGCTATATCAGGGCGTTCTTTCATTGGAGAGTATGGTATACACGGCTTAGTTCAACAAATAAGAATTTATATATAAAGGAGAATATTGATGAAACTGTTTTTATGTTCTCACTTTTCAAGTGTAGGAAGTCAAATAAAGGAAGAAATTGAAAATAAAAAAGTCGCATTTATTCCAACAGCTTCGCTGCGTGAAGGCTACACCGGTTATGTCGGCTCGGCTCGAAAATTATTCAAAAAGTTGGGAGCAATCGTAACTGAAATTGATATTTCAACGGAGGCTTATTCAACGATACAGTCTCTTTTTGAAGATGCGGATGTGATCTATTTTACCGGCGGAAATTCTTTTTTCCTTATAGACCAGCTCCGTAAAACGGGAACGGATGAGCTGTTGAAGAAAGAATTGGCAAAGGGAAAACTGATGATTGGTGAATCGGCAGGTGCGATTGTATGCGCTCCAAGCATCCAATATATCGAGCAAATGGATGAAAAGCCGGAGGACTACTCACAAGAAGATGATTCAGGGCTTAATTTGATTGATTTCTATGTTCTTCCGCATTATCTTACGGCACCATTTAAGAAAGTTACCGAGAAAATAATGACTGAGTTTTCGGATTTGAATCTATACCCAATTAACAACCGTCAGGGAATAGTAATTGATGGTGAAGGTTCAAAGGTAATTTGCAAAGACTAATTTAAAAATTCCAGTTTGCTGTACTCGTTCCTAGCAGGGCTTGGGGCAGGCACGCCCCAACAAGAAGCTGTCCCAAAGGGGCAAGAATGGGGACTGCGGACGATTTCTTGGACCGTTACGCGGCCCTTCCCAGCGCGGAGCGGAACTCGGCCGGCGTGCGGCCACCGAGCGCATCGCTGCGCCTCACCGTATTGTATCGACCGATCCAGCCCCCGAGCTCCTCGATGAAGCGGGCGGGGGTCCAGTCCGACCAGTCCCTGCCGTGCCAGAACTCCTTCTTGAGCAGGCCGAAGAAGCCCTCCATCGCCGCGTTGTCCGGGCTGCAGCCCTTGGCGGACTGGATTGGCTACACTGATGTGGACAGTTCCGGGAGGGCCGCAAGAGACGGGAAGGCCGTGTGCGCGTTCCTGCGCGAGGGCCGCAGGGAGGGGCTGCCTGGGTACGGCGCCTGTGAACTCGTTCTACGTCTTTGATGACCGGGTCGTACTCAATATCAACTTCACGGATGATGCCAAAACGGTCACCCGTGAGGAAGTGTTGGGTTCGAGTGCTATGGACAATGTTCCAGCATGCTGGGATCGAACTCGCTAGCCGGAATCACACGGTACCCGTGACGCAGCAGCAGATCGACAAAAACGCCGTTGCCCGCAGTGAGCGTACCGCTGAACGTTCCGTCGTAGATGCGACCCGCGCCGCACGAGGGACTACGATCCTGCAAGACGCACGCGGCGATCTCGGACGGGCCACCCGCCTGCTCGCACATATCGAGTGCGCGCTGGGCGCCCAGGCGAAACTCGCGATCGACCGACACGCCCTCGCAGGTACGGACCTCGCCGCTCACAATCTCGGACGGCTTGCGCGGTGTAGGCAAGCCACCAAAAACCTCAGGGCATACCAACAGGACCTCGGTCCCCGTGCGCTCGCAAGCCTCGACCAGCTCGCGATGGTAGTTGTCGAGCCCGTTATACTTGCAGCTCTCGCCCATCAAGCAGGCACTTACCACGATCTTCATATACAACTCTCCCCACGCAAAACGCCCCATTTGAGATGGACACTCAAATGGGGCGATTGACACTGCGCGACTAGTATTACTGCTGCTTTGGCATCAGAGGATTCTCGCGCGTGAGGAGATTCATGAACTCCTCGCCCGTGATCGTCTCCTTCTTGTACAGATAACGAGCCAGCTCATGGAGCTTAAACTTGTTCTCCTTGAGGATCTGCAGGGCGCGATCGTGCGCGTCCTCGATCAGCTTAGCGACAATTGCGTCCACGCGCTCGGCCGTACCGGGAGCGCAGGTAAGCGACGTGTCCTGGTTGAGGTACGCGTTCTGAACGGTACCGAGTGCCATCATGCCAAACTCGTCGGACATACCAAAGCGCGTCACCATGTTGCGGGCGAGCTTGGTGGCTTGCTCGATATCGTTGGCGGCACCGGTCGTCATCTCGCCAAAGATGAGCTCCTCGGCTGCACGGCCACCGCAATAGACGGCGAGCTTGTCCAGGACCTCCTGGCGCGTGGTCAGGAAGCGCTCGTCCTCCTCGACCTGCATGGTGTAGCCCAGAGCACCACTCGTGCGTGGCACGATGGTGATCTTGGTGACCGGCGCAGAGCCCTTCTGGCGAGCGGCAACAATGGCATGGCCGATCTCGTGGTAGGACACAACCTGCTTCTCGTGGTCGGACAGCACCGTGGACTTGCGCTGCTGACCGGCGATGACAACCTCCACCGACTCCTCAAAATCGTCCTGCGTGGCGCGCTTGCGACCCTCGCGAACGGCACGTAGGGCGCCCTCGTTGATGATGTTGGCAAGGTCGGCGCCCGAGGCACCGGGCGTAGCGCGGGCAATCGCGGTCAGGTCGATCGGCGGCTGCGTCTTCACGCTCTTGGCATGCAACTCAAGAATGTTCTTACGGCCGGTCAGGTCGGGCAGCTCAACGGGGATACGGCGGTCAAAACGACCGGGGCGCAACAAGGCCGGGTCAAGGCTGTCGGGCCGGTTGGTAGCAGCGAGAACGACAATACCCTTGTGGTTATCGAAGCCGTCCATCTCGGTCAGCAGCTGGTTGAGCGTCTGCTCGCGCTCGTCGTTGCCGCTAAAGCCGCCGCCATCGCGCTTCTTGCCGATGGTATCGATCTCATCGATAAAGACGATGCATGGAGCCTTTTCCTTGGCCTGCTTAAACAGATCGCGTACCTTGGCGGCGCCGCGGCCGACAAACATCTCGACGAACTCAGAACCCGAAATGCTAAAGAACGGCACGCCCGCCTCACCGGCCACAGCCTTGGCAAGCAGGGTCTTACCGGTACCCGGAGGGCCGACAAGAAGAGCACCGCGCGGCAGTTTGGCGCCGATCTCCTCGTAGCGCTGCGGCTTCTCCAGAAAGTCGACGACCTCCTTGAGAGACTCCTTGGCCTCTTCCTGGCCGGCGACATCCTTAAAGGTCACGCCCACGTCCTTGGAGGCGATCACGCGCGCGCCGGACTTACCCAGTCCACCGCCGCCAAAACCACCGCCGCCAAAGTTCATCGACGGACCGTCATCACCCATGGCCTTCTTCATGCGGCGGTTGAGCCACCAGCCGATCAGGAAGAAAATCGCCATGGGAAGAATGAGCGTGAGCAAGTAGTAGGTCATCAAACCCGAGTTTTTATCGGGAACGACCGACTCCAGCGAAGCACCGGACTCAAGCACGCGATCGGTAAAACCCGCATCATTCGGCACACCGGTCGTCTTGTAGGCGATGTTCTCGTCCTCGCCCTTCTTGGTGTAATAAATCGTGTAATCGTCCGTGTTGTACTCGACCTTGTCGACACTCCTCTTATCGAGCGCTTTGACAAACGTCGAGTAATCGGTCTTCGTAATCTGCTGCGTGTGACCGATGTTGGGGAACAGAACGGTCGAGAGCACGAGGTAGACGACGAAGGCGATGAGCACGTAGAGGATCATATTCCGTCTACGTTTGTTGTCATCCATCTCCATCTGCTTGAACTCCATCTACTGGGGTTGATAATGCTTTCTAGAATACCCAACCCGGACGGCGATAAACCGACGCCGGGCACGAAAGGACAGATATGGCATCACTGGAAGTCGGCAGGGTTCAGATCTACACGGGCGACGGCAAGGGCAAGACGACGGCTGCACTGGGGCTCGCTCTGCGCGCCACGGGCTATGGACTTAACGTACTCATGCTTCAGTTTGCCAAGAAGCTGCACTGCGCCGAACATGACGCAGCACCTCGATTGGGGCTACGCATCGTACAAGCCGACCGCGTCACGCCCGAAGCCTGTGCCGCACAGATCATGGAGCTGGCGCGCGAGCAGATTAGCCAGGTCGACGTGCTGATCTTAGATGAACTGGGAGAAGCCATGCGACGGGGCTTTGCGACGCGCGAAGATGTCGAAGCGTTGATCGCGATAAAACCGACCACCACGGAGCTCGTGCTCACCGGCCGCGGCTTGCTGCCCCTCGCCGATCTCGCGGACCTAGTAACCGAAATGCGCCCCGTCAAACATTACTTCGACGAAGGCCTCCTAGCCCGCCAAGGCATCGAATACTAATTGATCAGAAGGGAACGGAGGAAAACGGATCATTTCGCCTTATCGCCGGGCCAAGGATCCGTTTTCCTCCGTCTCATACGGATCATTAGGCGGTGGCGCGGCCTAGCCAGTTGCCGCTGTGGTGGTAGATGGTGAACATCGTGGCCGTGATGAGCCAGGTTACGGGGTAAACAAGCAGCAGGTGCTCAAGCGACGGATCGAACGGCATGATCGCAAACACCCAGATCACCCTGAGCACGACAGTGCCAAAAATCGTGAGCAGCATGGGCTGCAAGCTCACGCCGGCACCGCGAATGGAGCCCGACGCGTTTTCGATAATCGAGAAGATCGCGTAGAACGGCGCGATAAAATGAAGAATCGTCGTGGTGTACGCCGAAATCGAAGCATCATCGACAAACAGACGCGACAACGGACCCGAGAACACCAGCAGCACGGCAGACAGGCCACCAATGAGCATAAACGACAGCACGAGCGACGTATGGTAGCCCTTGCGCATGCGCTCGTAGTTGCGTGCGCCAAAGTTCTGCGCCGAGAACGTGGTGATCGAAACGCCAAGCGCCTCGGTAACCATCCAGACAATGCCATCCAAACGGCCCGAAAGACCCCACGCCGTGGTGACATCGGCACCAAACGAATTGACCGACACCTGAATCAAAACGTTGGAAATCGAATACGCAGCAGATTGAAAGCCTAGCGGCAGACCACACGAGATCATGCTCTTACAAATGCCAGGCTCAATGCCGAGTTTGGACAGTGAAAGCCGCCACGCACCCGGTGCGTGCATCATACGAATCACGATCATCGTGGCGTTGGAGCAAATGGTCAGCGCCACCGCGATGCCGCAACCCAAAGCCTCCATATGAAGCACGGCAACGAAGATGACATCCAGCACCGCATTAACAAGGCAGCCGGAAGCGATGATCACAGCAGGCCCGCGCGTGTCGCCCACGGCGCGCAGCAATGCCGTTCCCATATTGAGCAGCAGCGCCGCAACCATGGCGGCAAAATAACAACGAGCATAGGCCACGCCCTCGGCCAATAGTTCATGCGGCGTGTTCATAAGCACCAGCATGGGCTCAACGAACACTATGCCAAGAATCGAGAAAACGATACCGCACACCAGCGCGAGCGTCATGGCCGTATGGACCGAACGACTCAGTCGCTCATCATCGTGCTGGCCAAAAAACTGACCCGTGATAACGGCACAACCGGCGCCAACGCCAACGCAAAAACCAATGCAGAGCTCGGTGAGCACCATCGTGGCTTGAATGCCGCCAAGCGCAAGCTTGCCGCCAAACTGACCGACGATATAGGTGCCGATAAGCGTGTAAGCCTGCTGAAAAAACGAACTAAAAAAGATGGGAACGCACAGCGAAAGCAGCTGCTGCCAAATAACACCCTGCGTTACATCGATAGCCGTAGATTTCTTAGCCACACGCCCTCCCCAAAAGCGTACGTCAAACAACAAAACAGCGATTTAGAACCAAAGCCAAAACCAGATTAGCACCGGCCGGCGGCAACCGAAACACCCCGAATTAGAGCGCGGTGCGAAATATTTGCCTAGTGATACAAACCCGGCTGGTAGTGATACTCGTTGCTCACGTGCGGGCACAGCTGCCAAAAGGCGACGGCACTCGCCGCGGCCACGTTGAGCGAATCGACCCCGTGCGCCATCGGGATGCGCACGGCCCGGTCACAGCCCGCGATGGTCTTGGCGCCCAGACCGGCACCCTCGGTGCCCATAAAGATCGCCAGGCGATCAATCTCCTGCAGCACAGGATCGTCCAGCGAAACGGAGTCATCCGTCAACGCCATGGCGGCACAGGAAAAACCGGCATTGTGCAGCGCAGCTAGGCCATCATGCGGCCACACGCGCGCCTCACTGCCGATACGCGTCCACGGCACCTGAAACACGGTGCCCATGCTCACACGGGCCGAGCGACGATACAGCGGATCGCAGCACGTAGGGCTCACCAAAATGCCATCGACGTTCAGCGCAGCCGCCGAGCGGAAAATCGCGCCGACGTTGGTGTGGTCGACAATACCCTCGAGCACGCATACGCGCACCGGGCGCTCCCCCGCCGCCTCGACAACGCCGCCCAGGAACTCATCAACAGGAATCTGACGCGGGCGACGGAACGCCGCGAGCGCACCGCGCGTCACGTTAAAGCCCGTCAACTGCTCCATGAGCTCCATGGAGGCCACGAACACAGGAACCGGACCCGCGCCCTCGCGCACAACCAGGCGCTCAAACAGCGGCATCATCTGGTCGAGCCAGCGTTCACCCAAAAGAAAGCTCACCGGCCGGTATCCGGCACGCACCGCACGCTCGATAACCTTGGCGCTCTCGGCGATAAAGATGCCCTTTTGCGGCTCCAGCACGCAGCGCAGCTCGCGCTCGGTCAGTCGCACGTAGGCATCGAGCCGCTCGTCCTCGAGCGAATCGATTCGCAGAACCTCAACGGCATCAGTCATAGCAGCCAGCCCGCACCCTTCTTACAGCAGCATCAATATCAAACGAGGCGACGCTAGGCGCCGCCCCTCAATCATTCCAACCCGATAATACCGTGGGCAAATAGGAGATTTACGCCTCAACGCGACGATACGTTATGAACTCATAATCGACACCCTCGTCGCCCTCGCCCGAGGCAATCGTGGCAACACCGTAACGCCGCGCAATCTCCCACGCGGGATCGGCATCCAGATCGGGAAAGTACGTATCCACGCCATGCACGCAATGGTTTTGCGTAACCTCGGCCTCGGCGCAATACGGCAAAAACTGCCGATACACCTCGCCACCACCGATCACCCAAGCAACGGGCTCATCGGCTACCGCGGCGAGCGCTTCGTCGACGCTATGCACCACGTCGACGCCCTCGGGAGCAAAGTCCTCATCGCGCGTGAGCACAATGTTGCGGCGGTTCTTGAGCGGACGCCCGCCGGGAAAACTCAGCAGTGTCTTGCGTCCCATAATGACCGGGCAACCTTTGGTGCACGCCACAAAATGACGCATGTCGGCGCGATTGGACACGACCATATCGCCCTCGCAGCCAATGCCCCAGTCGTCACACACGGCGACGATGGCAGAAAGCTTACACGTCATACCTGCCACCTATACCGCAATGGGGATGTTCTTGACCTGCGGGCCGTGCTCGTAGCCCTCGACGATCAGGTCGTCGGTCGTAAACGCGTAGAAATCATGCACATCGGGGTTAAGCGTTACCTTAGGCGCCGCAAACTGCGGACGCTCGATAAGCTCGCGGACGATATCGACATGACGGTCGTAAATGTGTGCATCGGCGATCACGTGCAGCAGCTCGCCGGGAATCATATCGACCGACTGCGCAACCATCATGAGCAGAATGGCGTACTGGCACACGTTCCAGTTGTTTGCGGCCAAAATGTCCTGGCTGCGCTGGTTGAGAATCATGTTGAGCGTCGGTTTGTCATCCTGCGGGCGCTGCGTCACGTTATAGGTCACGCTGTACGCACACGGATACAGGTGCATCTCGGACAGGTCGCTAAACACATACGTGTTGGTCATGATGCGGCGACTATACGGCGTGTGATTAAGATCGTACAGCACGCGGTCCATCTGGTCGAAATCGCCCTCGGCATAATGGCTCTTCTGGCCAATCTGGTACCCGTAGGCCTTGCCGATGGAGCCGGTCTCGTCGGCCCACTCATCCCAAATATGGCTGTTGAGGTCATGGACGTTATTGGACTTCTTTTGATAGATCCACAAGATCTCGTCCATCGCAGACTTAAGCGCCGTTCGACGCAGCGTAAGCGCGGGGAACTCCTCGCGCAGGTCGTAGCGCGCCGTAACGCCAAAGTTTTTAATGGTATAGGCAGGGGTGCCGTCTTCCCACACCGGACGGACCTTTTGGCCCTCGGTGGTGGTGCCATGGTCCAGAATATCGCGGCACATGGATACAAACTGTTGATCAGCCTTGCTCATTGACCCTCCTGTCAGTCGCCTATAAGCGATTTTTATTGTAGCCCAGGCGCACGCGGCCCCACAGCCCAAACATAAGCCCTCATTTTCTGACATATGCCAGAAATACCTTGCGTGGTTCCTCATGCGCGCTATTCTATTGTTGACATATGCCAGGTTTGGAGTGTGTATGGCAGGAAGACGCGAAAAATTGCGCCGCGTTGGGATCATCCCCGAATATCGTGGCTTTACCCCCGATGGCCTGGCCAGCGGAGACGCGATCGACATGACGGTCGATGAGCTCGAAGTCCTGCGTCTGTGCGACCTGGAAGGCCTCAATCAGGAGGCTGTCGCCCAGCAAATGGGCATCGCCCGCGCCACCGTGGCGGCCATCTGCAGCCGCGCACATCGCAAGGTGGCAAACGCGCTGGTCAACGGGCGGGCGCTCGTCATCGAGGGCGGCACTATCGCATACTCCCCCATCACCGCAACGACGGCCGCATGGCCAGCAAAGGAGGTCGGCGCCATGAGGGTGGCAACGACGTACGACAACGGCAACATCTTTATGCACTTTGGCCGTAGTGAGCAGTTCAAGATCTACGACATCCAGGATGGCAAGGTGCTCAACGAACAGGTCGTGGGCACCGGCGGCACCGGTCACGGCGCATTGGCGGGCCTGCTTGCCAACGGCGGCGTCGACACGCTCATCTGCGGCGGTATCGGCGGCGGCGCCATCAACGCGCTCACCCAGGCCGGCATCACGGTCTACGCGGGCGCCCAGGGCAGCTGCGACGCCTGCGTCGAGGCCCTTATCGCGGGCACGCTCGCGCAGACCGGCGAGGCCACCTGCGACTGCCATGGTCACGACCACGAGCACGCCCATGAGCATGGCGAGTCCTGCGGCTGCCACGGCCATCACGAGCACAAGGGCCACGAGGGTTGCGGCTGCCACTAGCGGCAAATACCCTGCCGCCAGCACGCTCCCACGCGTACAACGACCTGCAAACGAACGGCGAAGGCCGCCTGGAATACGATCCAGGCGGCCTTCGTCATACACAACTCAAAAGAGCCATTACTTTTTATTGCGCATCTGCGCTTCCATCTGACGCAGCAGGTCCATATCGGACTTGGGACCGCCCGTTCCCAAGCCACCCAGGCCGCCCATGCCGCCCAGACCCATGGCATCCAGACCGGGAATATTGGGCATGCGCATCTTCTTGCCCTTCTTACCCTTTTTGCCCTTCTTGCCACCAGCCTGTGCCTGATTGGCCATCGTGCGCATGCGGCCCATCATCTTGTTCATCTCGCCCCACTGCTTCATAAGGCTGTTGACCTCAGTGGGGGTCACACCAGCACCCTTGGCAATGCGGGCACGGCGCTGACCGTTGATGATGGAGGGGCGCAGGCGCTCCTCCTTGGTCATCGACATGATGATGGCTTCGTTCTTATCGAAGATGCCCTCGTCCAGATTGCCGCCCATCTGGTTGAGCGCACGCTGGCCACCGGGAAGCATGCCCAGGATGCCCTTCATACCGCCCATCTTCTTGACGGCCTTCATCTGGTCGAGCATGTCGTTCATGGTGAAGCCCTCGCGCAGCATGCGCTCGGCAGCCTCGAGCTGCTCGGCATCGGCGGCCTCCTGGGCCTTCTCGATGATGCCGACAACATCGCCCATGCCCAGAATGCGCTTGGCCATACGATCGGGATAGAACGGCTCCAGCGAATCGGGTTTCTCGCCCATGCTCACGAACTTGATGGGCTTACCGGTCACCTGGCGCACGGAAAGCGCGCCGCCGCCACGGGCATCGCCGTCGAGCTTGGAGATGATCACGCCGTCAAAGTCGGTTCGCTCGGCAAAGGTCGAGACGACGTTGACGATATCCTGGCCGGTCATGGCATCGACGACCATCAGCACCTGATCGGGCTTGACGGCCTTCTTAATGTCCACGGCTTCCTGCATCATCTGTTCGTCGATCTGCAAACGACCGGCGGTATCGACGATGACCACGTCGCGCAGGTGGTCGACGGCCTCCTGAATGGCGCCCTTGGCGATGTCGACCGGGTGTGCACCGTCGCCGCGGAAGACCGGAACGCCGATCTCTCCGCCAAGCGTGGCCAGCTGGTCGGCAGCGGCGGGACGGTAGACGTCACACGCGGCGAGCAGCGGCGAGCGGCCCTGCTTCTTGAGCAGGTAAGCAAGCTTTACGGCCGCCGTGGTCTTACCGGAGCCCTGCAGACCAACAAGCATGATGACGTTGGGGATACGGTTGCTAAAGACGAGCTTGCTCTCGGTGGAGCCGAGCATCTCGGTGAGCTCGTCGAGCACGATCTTGACGACATTTTGTGCCGGCGACAGCGACTCCATGACCTCGGCGGTCATGCAGCGCTCCTTGGTCTTGGCGACAAACTCCTTGACGACCTTAAAGTTGACGTCGGCCTCGAGCAGCGCCATGCGGATGTCGCGCATGGCCGAGGTGATATCGGCCTCGGTCAGCTTGCCCTTGCCGCGCAGGCGGTCAAATGTGTCGTTGAGGCGATCGCTCAGGGAATCAAACACTAGTCACTCCTTAATTGGACTCGCCCACCAGGGCGCGGCAGAAATCTTTGGCATTGAACTCCTGCAGGTCATCGACCTGCTCGCCCACGCCCACGCGCAGGATCGGGAGCTTGAGCTTCTCGGCCACGGCCATGGCGATACCGCCCTTTGCCGTGCCGTCGAGCTTCGTCATGATAATACCGTCCAGACCCAGTGCCTCGTTAAACTCGAGCGCCTGGTTCAGACCGTTCTGGCCGGTGGCGGCATCGATCACGAGCACGACCGAGACGGGCATGGGGCCGGCGGCCATATTGGCGGCGCGCTTACGCGTCACGTTGACCACCTTGGCGAGCTCGCGCATGAGCTCGGGGCTCGTGTGCAGGCGGCCGGCGGTGTCGATAAGCACCAGGTCGCTGCCGCGTTTATCGGCCTCGTCGAGCACGTCGTAGCAAACGCTTGCCGGATCGGAGCCGCGATCGCGCTTGATGACGGGGACGCCGGCACGCTGGCCCCACACATCGAGCTGCTCGATGGCGGCAGCGCGGAAGGTATCGGCCGAACCGATCACGACATTCTTGCCGCGGGCAGCCATGGCGCTCGCGATCTTACCGACCGTCGTGGTCTTGCCGGCACCGTTAATGCCTACAAACAGCACGCAGCTCGGCGTGTCGGCGAATGGATCGCGCTCGATGGGCACAAAGTGCTGCTCAAGCTGCTCGGCTAGGGCGCGACGGAGCTGCGGGGCGGTCTTGAGGTTCTTCTTGGCGGCCGTCTCGCGCAGGTCATCGGAGACCTGAATGGCGACCTCGGCACCCATGTCACCCATAACGAGGGTGTCCTCAAGGTCCTCCCAAAAGTCCTCGTCGACCTCGCCGCCAAAGTAGAAGACCTCGTTGAGGGCCTCGCGGCTGCGCTCAAGTCCGCGCGAGAGAGCGTCAAAGAATCCCATTATGCATTCACGACCTTTCCGGTTTCGCGATCGAGTTTTTGCGAGACGACGCGGCTGACGCCGTCGGCTTGCATCGAGACGCCATAGAGAACATCAGCGTCCTCCATAGTACGGCGCTGATGCGAAATGACCAAGAGCTGCGTATCGGAACGCAGCACATCGAGGGCGCCGATGAGCTTGGACAGGTTGGCGTCATCAAGCGCCGCTTCGACCTCGTCCAGCACATAGAACGGCACCGTGCGCGTGCGATACACGGCAAAGAGCAAGGCGAGCGCCGTCAGACTCTTCTCGCCGCCCGACATGAGCATCATCTTGGTGATGCGCTTGCCGCGCGGCTGCGCCACGACCTCGATGCCTGTCTCGGCCGGATACTCGGGGTCGGTCATCTCCAGATGCGCCTGACCACCCGGGAACAGCATGGCGAAGATCTCGCGGAAGTTCGCATCGACCTTCTCAAAGGTCACCAGGAAGGCCTTACGCATCTTGCGGTCGATGGCCACGGTGATCTTGGTGAGCGCCTTGCGCGCGCTCTCCAGATCGGCCAGCTGCTCCTCGATGTAATCGGCGCGACGCTTGAGCTGCTCGTACTCCTCCATGGCAACTTGGTTCACAGGGCCCAGGTTGTTGATCTGGCGCACAAGCTGGTTGAGCTCGCGCTCGGCGGCATCGCGGTCGGTGGGCGCCGGAAGCATGAGCGCTTCCTCGAGTACCGTGGTGCCATCGGCGGTAATGGCCTTAATGGCGGCCTCTACCTGCACCTCAAGCTTGCCGCGTGCGACCTTGAACTCGTTTTGCGTGGCGGTGGCGGTATCGACCCGCTCCTTAGCGCGGGCAACCTCTGCCTTGGCATCCTCGATGGTCTTCTTGAGCGAAGCGGAGTCCGCCTCCTCCAGAGAGGCCTGGTCACGCAGACGTGCGGCCCAATCTGACGCGCGCTCCAGCAGGGCCGAATAGCGCTCGTGCATGGGATCGACGCGCAGGCGCAGCAGCTCGAGCGAACGCGAAGCCTGACGTGTTCCGCGGATACGACGGTCGATACCCTCAAGACGATGCTCCAGGTCGGGCACGCGGCCCTTCAGCGAACGCAGGCGCTCGCTCGTCTGGGCCAGGCGAACCTTGGCGTCGGCGAGCTTGCCAGCAGCCTCGGAATCGTCACGGCGAACGCGGTCGAGTTCGTCGTTGGCCTCGGCAATCTGAAGGCCCAGGTCGCTTGCCTGTGCACGCGCCTCGTCGCGCGAACGGGTGAGCTCGTCCACACGCGGACGC
The DNA here is from genome assembly GCF_964283865.1 of Collinsella aerofaciens. Taxonomy (GTDB): domain Bacteria; phylum Actinomycetota; class Coriobacteriia; order Coriobacteriales; family Coriobacteriaceae; genus Collinsella. The sequence goes on from NZ_CAXYLS010000004.1 coordinate 44,616, forward strand.
GCGGCGCGAACGGCCTCGGCAGCCTGCTCACGGCGCTTGGAGATACGCACGCGCTCGACCTCGGCATTGTTGGCGCTTTGCTCCAGGCGGCCGATCTCGGAGAGCAGCGAGCGGCGCTCGCCCTCAAGACGGGCGATCTCACCGGCGGCATCGCCCTCGGCGGCACGTGCCTCCTCGACGGCGGCGTTGGCCTCAACGACTTGGTCCGAAGCATGCTCAAAGATGGCAGCCAGATCGGGTTCCAGGCCCTCCAGCTCGCGAATGCGACGCTTGCGCTCCAAGGCACCCGAAGCCTCGCCCGCGTCGAGCCCCACACGCACCAGGCCGCCGCAGGCGACGCGGGCGCCATCGGGGGTCACGTAAGTCACGCCGTCAACGACCGGCGCCGACAGCGCGGCAGCAAGATCGTCCACGACGTAATAACCGCCGAGCAGTGCCTCAACGACGGGACCGTAGCCTGCGCGCACGGACAGACGATCGACCAGGCGGGAACCGGCAGCGCCCTTAGCGGCAGCAGAGGCGCTTACACCGCGCGCGACCAGCAGCGCCTCACCCGAGGCCTTCTTTTGGTCCAGAGCCGCGCGACCGGCACGCTCAAGCGTGGCGGCGTCATCAAACAAAAGAGCATCGATATCGCCGGCAAGCAGCTGCTCGACCAGGCCCTCGAGCTCACGAGGAGCCTCGAGCACGTCACCCAGACGACCCGAGACATCATCGCCCAGCGCACCCATCAGACGGCTCACCAGCGGCGAGCTGTCAGCCATGCGGGCATCGAGCTTCTTTTGGCTGGCAAGCTCCGAGCGCACCTCGGATAACTTGTTGCGTGCCTCGCTCTCGCGGGCACGCAGGTCCTTCAGGGCCGCGCGTGCCGTCTCGGTGGCTTCACGCGCATCGACCTGAGCCTGGCGCGCTTCCTCAAGAGCACCCTCAAGCTCCTCGGCGCGCTCGCGACGGCTCTCGAGCGAGGCCGTGACCTCCTCGAGCTGTTCATCGATCTGCTCCAAGCGCGAGGCGTACATGTTGTCCTCAACCTCGGCGTTACTCAGCGAGTCCTTCACCTTGGCGAGTTCGAGCGCCGCGTTATCGGCCCCACGCTGCACATCGCGTTGCTCACGCGTAAGCTGCGAAATCTGATTGTCGAGAGCCACGCGTCGCTCGTGGAGCTCAGCGGCGGCAGGTCCGGCGGCGTCAACGTCCTCCTGGGCCTGCATATGCGCACCGGTCACTTCCTCAAGCTGCGCACGCGCGTCCTCGAGCTCCTCGACCACGCGACGACGCTGATGCTCGGAGCTCGAAATCTGCCCGCGCATGTCAGACAGGCGCGACACCATGTTGTGGCCCTTTTCCTCAAGCAGGCGCATGTCGGAGTTAATGCGACCGACCACATCTTGCATATGACGGCGCTGCTCGCCCAGGTCGCCCACAAACAGGCCCTTTTCCTCAAGCATGACCTGGAGCTTCTCGAGCTCGCGCTCCTTTTCGCCCAAGCGGTACTGCGCAAGCTCAAGCTCGGCAGCACCCTCCTTGGAGCGACTCCCCAGGTCGTTCCACTGCGACTGCAGCGAACGCAGCTCGTCGACGGCTAGCATCTGCGTAAGCTCGTTCGCGCGCGAGGACAGCTCTTTGTACTTGCGCGCACGATCGACCTGACGCTCCAGCGGTCGCAGCTGACGGGCAATTTCCTTATTGATGTCGCGGGCACGCGTCAGGTGCTCGTCCATCGACTTAATCTTTTTGAGCGCACGCTCCTTGCGGCGCTTGTGCTTGGAGATGCCGGCGGCCTCCTCGATGAGGGCACGGCGCTCCTCAGGGCGGCTCTGCAAAATGGCATCGAGCTTGCCCTGGCTGATGATGGAATGCGTATCCTTACCCAGGCCAGAATCGTGCAGGATGTCCTGAATGTCCATCAGGCGGCACGGACTCGAGTTGATGAGGTACTCGCTTTCGCCCGAGCGATACATGCGCCGAGTGATGGCGACCTCGTCAAAATCGACGGGTAGCACATGGTCCGAGTTATCGAGCACCAGCGTGACCTCGGCGACACCCACCGGCTTGCGAGCCGACGAACCCGAGAAGATGACGTCCTCCATGGCCTGGCCGCGCAGCTGCTTGGCGCTCTGCTCGCCCAGGACCCACAGAATCGAGTCGGAGATGTTCGATTTTCCCGAGCCGTTGGGACCGACGATGACGGTCAGGCCCGGCTCAAATGACATATGGGCGCGGTCGGCAAACGACTTGAACCCTTTGAGCGTGAGGGACTTGAGATACACGGCTCCTCGCTTAAACAGGCTTCTTGTTGAGAATCACGCCGTTGGTGGTGTAGCCCATGCGGTCAAGTGCCTCGAGCGCAGCGGCTCCCTCGGCCTCCTTCTTGGAGGAACCGGTGCCGCGGCCCTGGCGAATACCGTCGATGAGCACCACAGCGGTAAAGGTGGGCGCATGCGCGGGGCCCTCGGAGCCGACCAGCTTATACGCGGGAGGCTCGTGGCCGTCTGCCTGCACGCACTCCTGCAAGAACGACTTGGGGTTCGCGGGGTGCTCGGCACGCTCGGAGGCCAGGTGCGGCTTGAGCGTACGATGGATAAAGTCTGCCGCAACATCCCAGCCGGCATCCAGGTACAGCGCGCCCACGAGCGACTCGTAGACGTTCTCGAGCGCCGAGTGCAGGCCGCGCGCACCGGTACCGGTCTCGGAGGCACCAAAGATAATGATGTCGTCGATGCCCAGCTCATGCGACACCTCGGACAGCGTAGCGCCCGAGACAAGCGACACCTTCAGGCGCGTGAGCTTGCCCTCGTCAAACTCCGGATAGGACTCAAAGAGCGAACGGGCGACGACGGCGCCCAAAATGGAATCACCCAAGAACTCAAGACGCTCGTAGCTTGCCGAGACTGGCTGGCCTTCGACGGCCGAAGGATGCGTAAGGGCCGCGCGCAGCAGCACCTTGTCATTGAACTCGTGGCCCAGAATCTCCTGGGCGCGCGTAAGTCGTTCGGATAAAGCCAAGACCTAAGCCTCCCTGGCGTTTTCGATCGCGTCGACGGCGTCGGCGACAGAGTTGAGCGAGAGCAAGGTCTCATCATCGATCTCGAGATTGAACTCGTCCTCGATAGCCGTAACCAGCTGCAGGCGCTCGAGCGAGTTGGCATCGAGGTCGTCAAAGGTGGTCTCATCGCTAATTTCGGCAACATCGACGCCCAGAACGTCAGCAGCGACCTCGGCGATCTTGTCGAAGATTTCGGAGCGGTCCATAGCGCTTCCTCTCATAGTGCATGAATACCAAAAGATTGGCACCGCGCGGGCGGCACCAAGACACGGTTTTGATTCTACCCCACGACGTGCGCCGCGAGGCACATAACAGCGCTCTAACTCGCTCTTATAAAACGATACCGTCCATAGAGTTGGCGACATTCTCGACCAGCCCGACGCGCACGGCTTCGGCCGCCGCGAGCGTACCGTTTTTAACAGCCTCGACCGAGGTAGCGCCATGGCCGATCAAGACCACACCGCGCAGGCCCAGCAGGATGGCGCCGCCCTTGGCATCGCCAGAGAGCTTGGCCTTAATCTCGCGCATCTGCTTTTTAATGAGTAGCGCGGCGATCTTGGTGCCGAGCGAGGCCATAAAGGCACCCTTGAGCTCCTGCAGCAAAAACTTGGCAGCGCCCTCGGTGGCCTTGAGCGCAATATTGCCCGACATGCCATCGGCAACGACGACATCGAAATTGCCCGAGGTGAGGTCGGTGCCTTCGCAGTTGCCCACAAAGCCGGGAACGGCGGCCTTCATAGCAGGGAAACAGGCCTTGGTAAAGTTGGAACCCTTCTCGTCCTCGGTGCCATTGGCGAGCAGGCCCACGCGGGGATGCTCGATGCCCAGGACGACGCGGGCATAGGCGCTACCCATCTGGGCAAAACGCACCATGTCATCGACCTCGACATCGGGGTTGGCGCCCATATCGCACAGCACCGTCAGACCGCCGGCGCGATTGGGCAGCGCATTGGTCAGACAGGGACGCACCGGCTGCTTCTTGCCTTCGGCCTGATACCTAAACGGCGTCACATAGGCGGTGGCGGCAGCAGTCATGGCACCGGTCGAGCCGGCGGAGAAGAACGCGTCCGCATTTCCCTTCTTGATGGCGCGGCAGGCAAGCACGATCGACGATTTACGCTTGGTCATCACGGCGCGAATGGGATCGTCATCCATGGCGATAACGTCGGGTGCCTCAAGGGCCTCAACACGTGCATGGGAAGCAGCAAAGGGATTGACGATTTCAGCGGGGCCAGCTGCCAAGACCTCGATATCGGGATCGACTGCAAGCGCAGCCTCGATACCATCGAGAACAACCTGAGGTTTCTCGTCTCCGCCCACAACGTCTACACAAACGCGAACGTTACTCATATACATGCTCCTTATACAAAAATGGCCGACTCATTGAGCCGGCCATTGTGGTTCCATTTGGAACGGCATCGCATCCAGAGTATACCGTTACTCGGTAACGATAACCTCGCGGTCCTTGTAGAAACCGCAGCTGGGGCACACGTGGTGCGGAAGCTTGACAGCGCCGCAACGGGGGCACGTGGACTGAGCCGCAGCCGAGATCTTCATGTTGGCGGAACGACGGGTGTGAGTGCGGATACGACCCTGCTTTTGTTTAGGTACGGGCATAGTGACCTTCCTTATGAACTATCCAGTGTGGCGATTACGCGCAAGTAGCGATACTACCACAGTTTTACTCATCGAGCTTGAGATTCTTCAATGCTGCAAATGGATTTTCCGTGGCAGCGGCCCATTCTGCCTCTGCCTGGGCGGCGCAATCGCATTGCTCGACGTTGAGATTGCAACCGCAAGTGGGACACAGACCGCGGCAATCGGGCTTGCAGAGCACCACAAACGGCGTGTCCATGACGACCGCGTCGTTGATGGGCTCACCCAGATCCACGATGCGGTCCTCACCCAGGAGCTCGTAGCCATCCTCGTAGGCCTCGGGATCCTCGGGTTCCTCAAAGAGGTAGAACTCCTCGATCTCGCCGGCGATATCAAACGAGGCGGACTCCAGGCAACGGTCGCACTCGCCGGCGGCGTGCGCGCGGACCATGCCGGTAAGCAAAACACCGGTACCGGCATTGGTAAAGACAACGTCGTAGTCGATGCCGTCCTGTAGCTGGTACTCCTTCTCGCCCACCGTGTAGGTGGCGACATCGACCTTACCGGTCAGCGGATACGAATCTCCAGGAAACTCGAGCTGCTCGGAAAGATCGACGGTAACGCTCGGGAACTCAGCCATTACCACTGACCATTCTGCTGGGCGGCACCCTCGTTGAGCTGCTGACGGCAACGGGTAACGGTGCCGGTCAGGCTCTTAAGGTTCTCCTCCAAGTGCGTAAAGACCTGCTCTGCGTAGTCCTCGGCAGCATAACGCGTCTCGCGCTCGTACTGCTGGGCACGATCGCGGATGTCATCGGCCTGCTGCTGTGCCAAGCGGACGATCTCCTGCTCACCGGCAATGGTGAGGGCCTGCTGCTGAGCGTCGGCGATGATGGAATCGGCCTGAGCGGCGGCGGAAGCCATAAGCTCCTCGCGCTCCTTAAGGATACGGCGGGACTTCTGCCACTCCTCGGGATAACTCATGCGGATCTCGTCGAGGATGTTGAAGAACACGTCGGCGTCGATGACCTTGAACTGAGCGTTCTTGCCGAAAGGCGGCTTGGCTTCCTCGATCAGCCCTTCGAGCTCATCGACCAAGCTGACGATCCTATCGCCAGGAAAATTCTCGCCCGGCATCCGGTCTCCTTTCATAGGTAACATATCATCGTGCTAGTTTACCACATGCCACCAGGCAATAAAAAACGTCACGAAAAGCGATGTCTGAGCGCTTCGACCACGTTGGGCGGGACAAACGTCGATACATCGCTGCCGAGTGAGGCGATCTGGCGAACGACCGAGCTCGAGATATAACCGTACTGCGGCGCACTCATGACAAAGATGGACTCCAGCTCGTTATCCAAGCGATAGTTGAGATCTGCCTGCTGCAGCTCGTACTCAAAGTCGGTCATGGCGCGCAGGCCCTTGACCACGGCCCCCGCCCCCTGCTCACGAGCGAAGTCGACCAAGAGGCCGGTAAAGGGCAGGACCTCGACGCCGTCGATTTCACCGAGCGCCTCGCGGGCCAGTGCCACGCGCTCATCGAGCATAAACGTGGTACCCACACCGTTTTTACCCTGCGACTCGGCAACAGCGACGATCACGCTGGGAAAGATGCGACGGGCGCGGCGGATGACGTCGATATGGCCAAACGTGATGGGATCGAAGGTGCCCGGGACGATCACGCGGTTGATGGTGTCATTCATGGGCGTCCTCCTGAAACGTCGTGGCATCGTTGTTGTGAGCATCGGTGCCAGCGCAATCTTCCTCACCATCGTCATCGCCGACCCAACGAAGCAGGTCGACCGAGGTAATGCCGTAGCGCTTCTCGCGCACGATCTCAAAGCCTGCCGGATGCGCGCCCGCATCGGCGGCGGCATGCTCAAACAGGGTATAAGCGCCAGGTGCAAGCAGACCCTGCTGAGCCAGGTTCTGCAGCAGCCCCTCGACCGGCTCGGCACCAAAAGCATAGGGCGGGTCGAGCAGGACCAGATCAAAGGGGCCGCCCGGCACACGACCGCGCGAGGCACTCGCCAGCATGTCGCCCGTTATCACGCGCCAACGCGCACGGTCACGGCAGAGCGACTCGATATTCTTGGCAATGAGCCGCGCGGCATTCCGATCGATCTCGAACGTCGTGAGCGAGCGGGCACCACGTGAGAGCATCTCGATACCCAAAGCGCCGGAGCCGCCAAAGGCGTCCAGCACGCGGACCTCGTCCAGATCGAAGTCAAATGCCGACATGACCATAGATGCGCATGCCTCGCGCACGCGATCGGTCGTGGGGCGGGTGACATCGCGACCACGGGGCTCCTCGATCTTACGACCGCGCCATTCGCCGCCGATGATTCTCATCCTCCGCTGACCTCCTTAAAAATGTGTCGATATCGCATGGCGACCGCATCGCGCAGGGGGCGCGTCGCCACGGAGTCAAGGTTGCAAGCATACCGCAAGAGCTCGACCGCGTCCAAATGGGCCCACTCGATCAGCTCCTCGTCGACATCCAGGTCGACAAAGCGCAGGGTCACTCCGCCATGCTGGCGGTACCCCAGGATTTCGCCCTCGTGGCGCAGACGCAGGTCCATCTGCGCGAGCGTAAAGCCATCCGAGGTCTTCTCGAGCGATTGCAGGCGATCTTGTGCTGCCGAAGCGCCGCCGTTGCCCTTGGAGTGCGTCATGACCAGGCAGGTGCCCGACACGCTGCCGCGGCCCACGCGGCCGCGTAGCTGGTGCAGGGCCGCCAAACCAAAGCGCTCGCCGTTCTCGATGACCATGACGGTGGCGTTGGGCACGTCGACGCCCACCTCGACCACCGTAGTCGAGACGAGCACGTCGATCTCGCCGCGCTTGAAGGCATCGATAACCTGGTCCTTCTCCCCCGCTGGCATGCGGCCGTGAAGGCGATCGATGGCAAGACCCGGCAACGCCAGACGCAGGCGATCGAGTTCGGTCGCCGTATCGTGCAGCGGCACGGGGACCGTCACGCGGCCCTCATCGTCACGGGCGATACCGGGCACGTCCTCCAACTCATCGGCCGAGTCGCTCGGCTCCACGAGCGGGCAAATCACGTAGGCCTGCTGACCCTTTTCATGCGCCTTACGGATGGCGCCATAGGCGAGGTCACGGCTCGACTCGGTGAGAACGCGCGTCGTCACGCCAGCGCCAGGGACGGGCCGATGGCGGATGATGCTCGTGTCCAGATCGCCGTAGACTGAAAGCGCCAGCGTACGCGGGATGGGCGTTGCCGTCATAACGAGCAGATCGGCACCAGGGCCCTTCGCACGCAGGGCGTTGCGTTGGCCGACGCCAAACCGGTGCTGCTCATCGATGACCACGAGCGACAGATGCTTGAACGCAACGTTATCCGAAAGCACCGCGTGGGTGCCAAAGAGGACATCGAGCTCGCCCGATTCCAGCTGGGCATGGATCCGTTCGCGCTCGGCCGCCGGCGTGGCGCCCGTCAGGAGCGCCCAGGTCATGCCAGCCTGCGAGAGCAGAGGGCCGGTCTTATCGGCATATTGACGCGCCAGCACGCCCGTGGGCGCCATAACGCAGGCCTGCGTGCCGCTATCGGCAGCCACAGCCAGCGCGCAGGCGGCAACAGCGGTCTTGCCGGTACCGACATCGCCCAGCAGCAGGCGGTTCATCACGCGCCCGCCATCGCACATATCGCGCAGGATGTCTTGGAACGCGGCCTGTTGCTCGTCGCTCAGCGAAAACGGCAGGGCCTGCTTGAGCGCGGCCAGGTGCTCGCCCGCGGCGTGGGCGTAGGGCACTACATCGACCAGGCCGCCGTCGTTGCGCAGGCGCAGCGCCAACTGCAGGTAGAGGCACTCCTCGTAGGCAAGCCGTGCGCGCGCGATATCGCGCTCGGCCATGCTCGAGGGAAAGTGGATCGATCGGAGCGCACGGGCATGGCTCATCAGGCGACGTTTAACGCGTAAGCGTGCCGGAATGGGATCAAAGGGATTGCCGACGACCTCGAGCGCGCCGCTTACGATGCGGCGCATCCATGCCTGGCTCACGCCGTCACTCACATAATGGACCGGCAAAATGGTGCCCGCAGCACGCCCGTCATCGAGCTTTTCAAAGTGCGGCGAGGCCATCTGCTTAAAGCCGTAGGCAAACTCGACCTTACCCATCACGGCCAGGCGGTCGCCCTGCTTAAGCTGCTGGGCAATCCAGGGCTGGCGGAAAAAGGCGACCTGCAGCACGCCCGTCTCGTCAACGAGTGAGACCTCGGTCACCTGCATGCGCGGACGCGGCTGCTTTTGGACGATACGGTCGACCGTGGCGATGATGGTGCACACGGTACCGATGGGCGCCATCTCGATGGACCAGGAGCGCGTAAAGTCCAGGTATCGATGAGGGATATGGAGAAGGAGGTCCCCCACCGTCCGAATTCCCAGACGGCGAAGGGCCTCCTCACGTTTACCCGAAACATATTTGAGTCGCGCGATATCCTCGTCGAGCGCATTGCTCTGGGCAAAGCGCTCCGAGACGCGCGGCACGGAGCACAGCTCGGACATGGGCAGATGCCTACTCGATCGAGAAGATCACGGGATAGAGCGGCTGCTCGCCACGATGGGCGTCAATCTCCAGATCGGGCTGAGCCTCCTCAATGGCGTCGACGATCTCCTGGAAGGCCTCATCGGACAGTTCCTCGCCGGCCAGAATCGTCAGCGCATCGCCCTCCTCTTCCTCCTGCATGCGGTTGATGCAATCGAGCGTGACCTGCTTCACATCGGAGCCGACCACGTCAATGGAGCCGGCAATGATACCCATGACGTCACCGGAGTGAATCGGCGAGCCGTCGGACGCGCTGGAATCGCGCACGGCACGGGTGACCTCGCCATCACGAACCTCACTGATGGCGTCGACCATAGCGGCGACGGCATCCTCGAGCTCGGAATCGGGCAGGACCGCGAACAGCGCAGAGAAGGCCTGCGGAACGGTCTTGGTGGGAACGACGGCGACCTTCTTGTCGGTACAGGCAGAGGCAGCGGCCTCGGCGGCCATGCGGATGTTGCCGTTATTGGGCAGGATGATGACCGAGGTCGCGTTGACCTGGTCGACGGCGCCCAGCAGGTCTGCAGTCGAGGGGTTCATGGTCTGACCACCGGACACGATCACGTCGACGCCGAGGGACTTGAGGATGTCGGCCTCGCCGGAACCAGCGGCAACGGCGACAAAGCCCAGGGCCTTGGCGGGCTCGGCGGCCTTTTCCTGGTCCTCGTGGATCTTGGCGGTACGGTCGTGGGCCTCCATCTCCATGTTGTGGATAAAGACTTCGTAGATCTGACCAAGCTGCAGCATGTGCTCGAGCACCAGGTTGGGGGTGTTGGAGTGCACGTGGATCTTGTAATCGGGGTAAGCGCCCACAAGCAGCTCGCAGTCGCCCATGGAGCCCAGGAACCTGAGGCACTCGTCCTCGTCAAAGGGAGCGTCGGCCTTAAAGAGGAACTCGTTGCAGTAGCGGAACTCCGAGCCCTCCCAGTCGTCGTTGGCCTCGATCTCAACACGACCAAGGGCCGCGTCGCGGGCAGAGCCGGCGGAATCAAACGTGGCGGAGAAATCCTCGACCACGGTGCTGCGGCCAAGAGCGGCGGCAACAAAGTTCTCAAGGAAAATAGCAAAGCCGAAGGCGCCGGAGTCGACCACGCCGTTCTCCTTCAGAACGGGCAGCAGGTCGGGCGTGCGGGCGACGGACTGGTAGGCCTCGACGACGATGGCGTCGAGCGCGTCCTCAGCCGAGAACTTCTTCTTTTCGCACTCGTCGGCCTTGGTTGAGACATCGCGCAGCACCGTGAGGATCGTACCCTCGATGGGCTTACGGACGGCCTGGAAGGCAACCTTGACGGCACGACGGAAAGCGAAGGCGATGTTGGCGGACGTAATGGGCTCGTCGGCGGAGACAAGGCCCTCGGCCACGCCGCGCAGGATCTGCGAGGTGATGACACCGGAGTTGCCGCGGGCGCCCATCAGGGAGCCGTGGGTGATGGCGCCGGCGATGGCCTCCATGTCGGCGTCGGCGGGAAGAGCGGAGAGCTCCTTGGTCACCGAGGCGAGCGTGAGCGACATGTTGGTGCCGGTGTCACCGTCGGGCACGGGGAAGACGTTGAGCTTGTTGATCTCCTCGGCCTTGTCGGAAACGGCAGCCGCAGCGATCGGAAAACAGGTGCGAATGGTCTTTGCAATCATGGGTATTTGAATCTCCGTTTTCGGATGCTAGTTCAGACGGCTCTTGAGCGCGTCGATATGGATGCCGATCTTAAGGCTGGCGGGATCGATCTGGGCGATCTCCTGCAGGGTGAAGGCAACGGAGCTCGAAAGATTGTGGCAGACGGACTTCATGTTGACGCCGTTCTCGAGCACGACGTGAAGATCGACCGTAAGGCCGTTCTCGTCGGCGGAGACAAGCACGCCCTTGCGGAGGCGCTGACCGGCAAGCAGGCGCACGCTCTCGGCGCCTTGGAGCTGCTCAGCCATACCGACGACGCCATAGCACGTCATCGCGGCATAACCGGCAATATCGGCAATAACGTCGTTCGAGACGCTCAGGCTGCCGTTAATGGTCTCAGACACAAGAATCTCCTTATCTGGTGCTCGCGGCACCATGTCGTGGGAGCAATCATTGCAATATTCTACAACGACCGCGCCATGTTGAGGTGGTGGGTCGCGGGATTACATCCTCGACACGAAATGTTGATATGGCAACGTTCGAGTCAAGTGGTCGCGGCATGAAAAAACCCGCCGCATAAGCGACGGGTTTTACAACCTGGCTCCCCGGGTAGGACTCGAACCTACAACAGCGCGGTTAACAGCCGCGTGCTCTACCATTGAGCTACCGAGGAATAGGTGCGTGCTCTCAAGCAACGAAGTTTATTATACGGACGAATCAGCTCAGGGCAAGAACTTTTTTAAGAATTTTTCCGACCTAGTCATTGGAGACGTCCCCAATGACCACATGAAAGCGCCCCCAAGCGGATGTGCTTGAGGGCGCTTCTTGCTTGCGAGGTTATGACTCGATGTAGTCCTTCAGCTTGCTGCTGCGGCTCGGGTGGCGGAGCTTGGCCAGGGTCTTGGACTCGATCTGGCGGATACGCTCGCGCGTGACGCCAAACTCGCGGCCGACTTCCTCGAGCGTACGGGGATGCCCGTCGACAAGGCCAAAGCGCAGCTCGATAACCTTGCGCTCACGATCGGCAAGCGAGTCGAGCACCTGAGTGAGCTGCTCCTGCAGCATGGAGAAGCTGGCGGCATCGGGAGGAACGATTGCCTGGGAGTCCTCGATGAAGTCGCCCAGCTGGGAATCCTCTTCCTCGCCGATGGGGGTCTCGAGCGACACGGGCTCCTGCGAGATCTTCTGGATCTCGCGGACGCGATCGGCGCTCATGTCCATCTCGGCACCGATCTCCTCGGGGGTCGGGTCGCGGCCCAGGTCCTGAAGGAGCTGGCGCTGCACGCGGACGAGCTTGTTGATGGTCTCGACCATGTGTACGGGAATACGGATGGTACGGGCCTGGTCGGCAATGGCGCGCGTAATGGCCTGACGGATCCACCACGTGGCGTACGTGGAGAACTTGAAACCCTTCTGGTAGTCGAACTTCTCGACGGCGCGAATCAGACCGAGGTTGCCCTCCTGGATCAGGTCAAGGAACAGCATGCCGCGGCCGACATAGCGCTTGGCAATGGAGACAACCAGACGCAGGTTTGCGCTGATGAGTGCCTGCTTGGCTTCGAGGCCGACGTTCTCAATGCGCGTAAGACGACGCATCTCGGCACGCGTGAGCTCGAGCTCACCGGCATCGGCAGCCTCGAGCTTCTCGGTGGCCTCAAGACCGGCCTCGATCTTCATAGCCAGATCGACCTCTTCGGAGGCGGTCAGCAGGTCGACCTTGCCGATCTCCTTGAGGTACATACGAACCGGATCGCCGGTCAGCATCACCGTGGAGGCATCGATGCCACGCACGCGCGAGCGTGAACGGGACGTGCGCACGGTGCGCTTCTTCTTGCTCTTGGAAGAACCCATCTCGGCGTCGGCCTGACGGGCCATCTTGAGCTCATGATCGTCGAGCGAGCCGGAATCGTGCTCGTCGTCGTCATCGAAATCGTCGGTATCGGTATCGTTATCGTCATCGTCGACGTCCATGGGGGCGTCGTCGTTACCGCTCGCGGAGATAATCTGGATGCCGCTGTTGCGCAGCGCGGAATACACCGCGGTGAGCTGCTCGTCAGAAACATCGATATCCTTCAGGGCGACCTGAATCTCGTCCTCGGTTACCGAAGTCCTGTTTGAGCCGTTGCCCATGAGCTTTGCAACGTAGGATTCCAGCCCAGTACCCGTGCTCTCAGTCTTTTTTGGCACAGATTCTCCCTTCATAGTCCACAGGACTCAATACTTTAGCACACACATAGACGTCTATACCCAAAAAGAGGACTGGATATAGGCGAGAATACGCTGGTTGACCACAACATCTAGGCCTGTTCGGTGCCTGCGGCCTCCAGACCAATCAAACGGAACGGGTCCGCCACGCCGCCGATCGACTTTTGCAGTTCGCGTTGACGCTGCGAATCCTGCGCGGCCTGCACGGTCAGCGCGCGACGGGCCTCATCATCGAGCGAACGGTCCTGGCGCAGCTTGGCCTGTGCGGCACGCATGCGGCGCTTGATGGTGTAGAGCTCGAGCGTATCGAGCATAAACACGATGTTCGTCTCGGTGGGATGCTTGCTCGTCGCCGAGATGCGCCCGGCACTCACAAGCGTTGCCGCCTCGGGACACACCGAGCGCGCCGCATCCATGCAGGCCGCAGGATCGGTTCCCGGCGGCGTTGCCAGAACGGCCCATGCGATGGACTCGTGACGAGGGTCAACCCACTCGATAGAGCAGATGCGGTCGGCATACGTGCGGAACAGGTCGGGGTAGCTCGTGAGCATCGTCAACAGCTCGCGCTCCCCTGCCAAGGACTTGCGTTCCAAATCGGTCAGGACCATAGGGGCCGAGGCGTCTGCCGGGCCATCGGCGGGCGCAGAGCCTATACCATCAGGCACATCGATCGGCGGCAGGTCGTCGACGACCTCCACGGGCGCGGCACCGTAGGCATCGAGCGGGACGTAGTCATACGGCTCTTCTTCGACCGGCGCGGACACCGGCGGCGTCGCGCCCGATGCCCAAGCACCGCGAGATGCCCCCAGCGAACCAGACGTCCGACCGCCCGCGCTAACAGAGCGCTCGGCTTGCGCCCGCTGGCGTTCATAGTTCTGCTCACGACGTCGTTCCGCATCTTCGCGCTTGGCGACATCGCGAAACACGCGACCCGAACTCGCGCGAACCGTCTCCAGATCCAAACCCAGCAGATCGGCAATCTGGATAAAGTATGTGTCGATCATATAGCTATCGCGCAGCGGATAGATAAGCGTCAGCGCATCTTCCAGCGCCTTGGCACGACCGCCCGGCGTGGTGATGTCACTCGACTCCTGCAGCGAACGGTAGACAAAGTCCATGAGCGGCTCGGCAGCGTCGATGCGCGCCTGAAGCTCCTGTCCACCATGCGCTGTGATGAACTCCATGGGGTCGTTGCCGTCGGGCAGCACCACGCAGCGCAGGTCCATCGAATCCTGCTCGATAAATTGAATCGCGCGACGGGCGGCCTTCTGGCCCGCGGCATCGCCATCGAACATATACACGATACGCTTGGCAAAGCGGGTGAGCGTCTTGACGTGATGCTCCGTGAGCGCGGTGCCCAGCGTGGCGACAACGTTTTTGATCCCCGCCTCCCAGCAGGCGATACAATCGGTATAGCCCTCCACCACGATGGCCGTATCCTGCGCGACGATAAACTCCTTGGCCCAGTTAAAGCCATAGAGGTTTCGCTTTTTATGGAACACGCTCGTCTCGGCGGTGTTGAGGTACTTGGGTTGGCCGTCACCCATGATGCGCCCGCCAAAGGCAATGTTGTGACCCTGCTCGTCAAAGATGGGAAACATCACGCGGTCGTAGAAGCGGTCGACAAGCTGCCCGCGCCCGCGGCTCACGGCAACGTTGGCGTCGATCATCTCCTGCGGGGTAAAACCCGCCTGGGACAGGTGCGACACCAGCGCGTTGCGGCCCGGTGCAAAGCCCAGGCAGTAGCGGCGGCAGACGTCGCCACCCATACCACGGCTGGCAAAGTACTCGCGTGGACGGCCGTCCTTACCGCGCATAAGCATGGTGTGGTAGAACTGGGCGGTCTCGGCACACAGATCGTAGATGCGGGCACGCTTGGTACCGCGCTCGCGACGATCTCCGGTGTCATGCAGCTCAATACCCGCACGATCGGCCAAATAGCGGATTGACTCGGGAAAGCTCAGGTTTTCGCGCTTCATGATATAGGTGAAGACGTCGCCGCCTTCGCCGCAGCCAAAGCAGTGCCAGACCTGCGTAGCGGGGATAATATGGAAGGACGGCGTCTTTTCGCCATGAAAGGGGCAGCAGCCCCAAAACTCATGGCCGCGGGGCTTGAGCTCAACCGTTTCCTGCACGATGGCAACTAGGTCGGACGCAGCGCGTACCTGGTCTTTTTCCTCATCGCTAATCACGGATGCTCACCCCCTGCTCGCCCAAGTTGTGACGAATGTCCTCGATATTACCCTCGACGGTCGAGATCAACTCGTCCAGCGATTCGAAAACACGCGAGGGACGCAGCCAGCGCGTAAACGCCAGCGAAACGGAAGCGCCGTACAGGTCGCCCGTATAACCAATTAAGTTAGCCTCGAGATGCGATGAAGCGGCATCGTCGGCATACGTCGGCGGCAGGCCGACGTTAACGGCAGCAGGCCATACGGTGTCATCGACGAGCACCAGGCCCTCATACACGCCATCGGCAGGCACCTGAATGCCGTCGGGAACCTGCAGGTTTGCCGTGGGAAAGCCCATGCCAGAACCCTCGTGACGGCCGCGAATAACACCGCCACGCACCATATACGGGCGGCCGAGTAACCCAGCAGCAAGCCCCACATGGCCCTGTCCCAACTCGCGACGAATGCGGGTGGCGCAAATGGCCTCGCCGCCCTCGCAAAGCAGGTCGTGACCATAAACGTCAACACCGCGCGTGGCACCCCAGGCGCGCATCTCGGCAACACCAGAAGCACCGCCGCGACCCAGCCTAAAGTCGCTGCCAACGCGAATCGAACGAATGTCGACAACGCGTGACAACAGTGCGAGAAAACCGACGTGGTCGAGTGCCGCCACCGCGGGCGTAAAGGGAACGGCCACGACCGCATCGACCCCGGTTAGTGCCAGGGCATGTAGACGGTCGGCCGTCGTCATCAATTTTTGAGCGGGCGATGGGCTCACCACAACGTCCGGATCGGGATCGAAAGTGACCACGACCGCCTTGCAGCCATGGGCACGGGCATCACGGACAAGCGCTTCGATGAGTTCCTGGTGTCCACGGTGAACGCCATCGAACACGCCAATGGCGATCGAGGCAGCACCCAAGTGCTCGCACTCATCAAACGCATCGGCAGTAACGATGCGAGCCTCGTCCGACTCGCCTTCGAAAAAGATACGCGCGAGCTCGCGAGCGGATAACATCATCGAACACCGCCGATTGCCTGCGGGAAAACATGCTCCATGACAAAGCGGCCACTCTCAATGCGGGCGAGCGCCTTGAGTCCCCCATCGAGCACCAACGCAAAAGGCGCCTTCGAGGCATCAAAATCGGCAAGCGCACGCTCAACGGGAATGCGTCGGCCGCAGAGCAGGTCTTCGGCAAGATTGCCCGGCAAGTCAACACGCGTGGCGCCCAGGGCCGCAATGGGATCCAGGGCAAAGCCAGCCGCGGACTCGGGAGAAAGCTCCTCGACCGCATGACAAGCGCCAATGGAAACAACACCGGAAGCCGTGCGGCGCAGCGCGGAAATGTGCGCGGCGCTCTCGCAGGCGCGGCCCAAGTCGCGAGCGAGCGCACGGATATAGGTGCCCTTGCTCACCGAAAACACCACGGTCCACACACACGTATCACCTTCGCCGCCCACGGCGATCAGGTCGGCGGCATAGACCTCGACGGGGCGCGGAGGTAGGTCCACCGCATTGCCCTCGCGAGCAGACTTGTAGGCGCGAACGCCATTGACCGAGATAGCCGAAAACGCCGGCGGCACCTGCATCTGCGGACCCAGCATGGCCGCCAAGCGCTCACGGGCATAGGCAGGATCGCGCAACTCGTTGGCAATAGCCACCGTGCGGACCGCCTCGCCCTCCGCATCATCGGTATTGGTCTCGGCACCAAACGAGATGTCGGCGACGTAGCTTTTGGTATCGAGGGTTAGCATGCCCAGCAAACGGGTGGCTTGGCCTACACCCACCACCATGACACCCGATGCCATGGGGTCGAGCGTGCCGGCATGACCGACGCGCCGCTCATGGAGGGCACGCCGGCATTGCGAAACCACATCGTGGGACGTGCAGCCCACCGGCTTATCGACGGCAAGCAGCATATTCAGTTGAGAAGGCGTACGACGAGCCATGTACCATCCAAAAAGTTAAAGCTCGACGGTCACCGAAGCGAGATCCTCCCCTACCAGTTCGGCCAGCATGGGAAGTGCCACGGTGAGCGTCTCGAGAATCGTTCCGTTGTTGGAGAAACCGGCGGCAGCAGGATGTCCGCCTCCGCCAAAGGCAGCAGCGATCTCGGACACGTTGAGGTCACCCTTGGAGCGCAGGTTGCCGCGCACCTTGGTATCGCCCTCAATGCCCTTCAGGAACAGGCAGACCTCGACGCCCATCACCGAGCGCACCACGTCAACCAGACCGTCGCACTCATCCGAGGTGACACCGCAGGCCTCAAGGTCACTCTGGTACGCGTAGCTATACGCGACGCGCCCGTGGGCCACCGTCTTAATGCGGCCCATAACGATGGACTTGAGGTGCAAAAACTCAACGCGCATGCTCTGGTAGACCTCGAGTGCCACACGCGCCGGATCGGCACCGTGGGCAACCAGACGCGAGGCTGCATGGAACGCGGCGGCGTCGGCGTTTTGGTACTGAAAACGGCCGGTATCGGTAACCAAGCCACACAGCAGGCAGGTTGCAACGCCATCACGTGCGACAATGCCGCAATTGTCCAAGAAGCGGTCGATGATCATGGCGCAGGCTGCAGCTTCGACGCGCCTCAGGCTGAGCTCGGCAAACTCCTCGCGCGCCGGATGGTGATCGAAGCACACCACATGCTTGGAGCGACGAAGCACCTCGGCGGAATTATTGAGACGCTCGACGACCGGCACGTCCACCGAGATGAACAGGTCCGGATTGCCGGTATACGCAGATGCCGGTACCAGGCGATCGGAGCCTTCCATAAAGCGGTAGATGCGCGGAACCGGATCATCGTCTGCCAGCAGCAGCGCAATGTCCTTGTTGGGGAAAAACTTCATGAGCGAAAGGCCCAGACCCAACACGGAGCCCAAGGCATCGCCATCGGGAGAAGTATGTCCCGAAATCGCAATGGAGGACGCACCCTCGATGAGCTCGAGGATGCGTCGCTGAATATCTGCAGACTCGCACGAGGCGAGGTCGGCGGAATTAGTCATCTAAAGCTGCCTCCTGGGCGGCATCCGCTATCGGATAGCCGTCCTCGTCCTTTTCGATCGCAAGCGTGGCGGGAACGTTTTCCAGCGCACGCGTGATGCGCTCGGCCTCATCGGTCGAGCGATCGATGCGAAAATCGAGCTCGGGCGTGACACGCCAATCGAGCGAGCGAGCCAACAGGCTGCGAATACGGCCCTTGGCGCTTGCGAGCGCCTCCATGACCTCGTCGTAGCGGCTCGCATCGCACGATACGTACACGCGCGCGAACGAACGGTCCACCGCGACCTCGACCGCGGTCAAAGTAACCAGGTCGAGACGCGGATCGGAAACCTCAAAGAGCAGGATATAACCGAGCTTCTCGCGAAGCTGCTCGCCCAGACGGCGGGTTGCCTGCGTTTGCTTCATAGCGCTACCCCCTACTCGGTACGGGCAACCTGGTCGATGCGGTAACCCTCGATCTGGTCGCCGGGCTTGATGTCCTGGAAGTTCTCCAGGCCAATGCCGCCCTCGGAACCGCTCTTGAGGCTCTTGGCCTCGTCCTTGTAGTGGCGCATCGAGGCGATCTTGCCGTTGAAGACCACGATGCCGTCGCGCACCAGACGCACGGAATCGGTCGCGGCGATCTCGCCCTCTTCGACGCGGACACCGGCGGCGATACCGACTTTGGGCACCTTGAAGGTGTCCAGGACGGTCGCGGTACCCGTGGAGACCTCGACCTCGGTGGGCTTGAGCATACCGATACGGGCAGCGTCGAGCTCCTCAAGGCACTTGTAGATGACGTCGTAGCAACGGATCTCGACGCCCTCGCGCTCGGCAGCGGAGCGAGCCTTGCCGTCGGGACGCACACCAAAGCCGATGATGATGGCGTTGGAGGCGTCGGCCAGGACGACGTCGGTCTCGTTGATGGCGCCAACGGCGGAGTGGATCGTGTTGATGCGAACCTCGGACTGATCCATCTTGTCGAGCGAATCCTGAAGGGCCTCGATGGAACCCTGGACGTCGGCCTTGATGATCAGGTTGAGCTCCTTGACCTCGGCGTCGGCAATGGTCTCGAAGAGGTTCTCGAGCGTGACGTGCTTGACGCGGCTCTGCTCCTCGATACGGGCCTTGAGCGAACGCTCGTCGGCAAGGGCACGAGCCTCGCGCTCGTCCTCGAACACGCGGAACTCGTCACCGGCGTTGGGCACGGACTGCAGGCCCAGGATCTCGACGGCGTCGGAGGGACCGGCCTCGGTGACGGCGCGGCCCTTGGGGTCGAGCATGGCGCGGACGCGGCCGTAGGTGAGGCCGGCGACCAGCGTATCGCCCACGTGCAGGGTACCGCGGGTCACGAGCACGGTAGCGACCGAGCCGCGGCCCTTGTCGAGCTTGGCCTCGAGGACGTTGCCGGAGGCAAAGGTGTCCGGGTTGGCCTTGAGCTCGAGCACGTCTGCCTGGAGCAGCACGGTCTCCAGAAGGTCGTCGATACCAATCTTCTGCTTCGCCGAGATGTTGACGAACATGTTCTGTCCGCCCCACTCCTCGGGGATGACACCGTACTCGGTGAGCTCCTGGCGCACGCGGTCGGGGTTGGCACCCGGCTTATCGATCTTGTTAACGGCGACGACGATGGGTACGCCGGCGGCCTTGGCGTGGTTGATCGACTCGACGGTCTGAGGCATGACGCCGTCGTCGGCAGCCACGATCAGAATGACGATGTCGGTCACCTTGGCGCCACGGGCACGCATAGCCGTAAAGGTGGCGTGACCCGGGGTATCGATGAAGGTGATCTTGCGATCGTTGATCATAACCTGCGAAGCACCGATGGCCTGCGTGATGCCGCCCGCCTCGCCGGCAGCGACGCCGGTGTGACGGATGGCGTCGAGGAGGCTCGTCTTGCCGTGGTCGACGTGGCCCATGACGGTGACGACCGGTGCGCGCGGCTTAAGGTCGGCGGGATCGTCGTAGAACGAGAAGGTGTTCTCCTCCTCGGGGGTGATGATCTTGATCTGACGGCCCAGGTCGTCGGCAACGAGCTCGACGAGGTCGTCAGACATGGACTGCGTCATGGTGAGCGGCGTGCCCAGCAGGAACAGGCGCTTGATGATGTCGTTGGCCGGAACGTCGAGCGCCTCGGCGAGCTCCTGGACGGTAACGCCCTGGGAAACCTTGATGGCGTCGAGCTCCTCGGGGTTCACGCCCTGGGCCAACGCCTCCTCTATCTTGCGCTCCTCCTGAGCCTTGGCAGCCTCGCGCTCGCGCTTCTCCTTGCGCTTCTTGCGGCGACCGGTGGACTCGCGAGAGGCCTCCTCGACGGCAGCACGAGCCTCCTCGAGTACCTTCTCGCGACTGTACTCCTCGGCCTCGCGAGCCATACGGCTGTAGTGGTCCTCTTCGTTGTTGTGACCGCCCTTGCGCTTCTTGCCCTTGCCCTGCTTGTCGGGGTTGGGGAAGTCCATGCCAGCAGCGACGTTGTTGCTGGCGTTGGTGCGATGGCTGTGCGGACGGCTCTCGGAGGCGTTGCGCTCGGAGTTGCTGTCGGAGGCGTTGCGATCGTTACGACGGCCACCGCGGCGGTCGTTGTTGCCGCCACGACGGTTACCGCGCTCGGCGGCGCGCTCGGCCTTGGCCTTGTCCTCGGCGTCCTTCTTCTCCTTGAGCACGGTCTCCTGTGCGGCGATCTGGTCGAGCAGCGAACGGAAGCGCGAACCGGAGTCGGAAGCGGGAACGGCGCGGCGCTGAGCCTCGCGGGCAGCCTCCTCCTTCTCGCGGGCAAGGCGCTCCTGCTCGGCCTTCTTCTTGGCCTCAGCCTCGGCACGGGCGGCCTCCTCGGCAGCCTGAGCTGCGGCAAACTGGCGGCGCTCCTCCTCGCGTGCCTTCTCGGCAGCGATGCGCTCGCGCTCGGCCTCGGCGGCGCGTGCGGCCTCCTCGGCGGCAGCTGCCTGCTCCTCGGCCTTCTTGGCGGCCTCGACTTCCTGAGCGCGGGCCTCGATCACCGAGGCGAGTTGTTTGCGGACCATGGCGACATAGGCGTCCTCCAGAGTGGAGGAAGCGGACTTAGCGGGAATCTTCATATCAGCGAGATGACCCATCAGTTCCTTGGAGGTCATGCCGAACTCTTTGGCCAGGGTGGACACACGGACTTTTGCCATATGACTTCACCTACCCTTTCTGGCACCTTGGGTGCCTAGAGACTGAACGAGCGTGAGAGACACGCCGGGACCTGCCCGGCGCGACCGCGCGCTAGATCAGGTCCTCCGCATCATCGAAGGCGTCGGTGTCGTGGACACCGCAGAAACGGGAGCCGGGACGAGCCTGGTTGCGGCACTGGACGCCGTCCTCGGACACGTACTCGCAGCGACGGACGTCCTCGTCCTCCTCGTCACCGATCAGGTCGGCGGCGGGCTCCTCGTGAACGGGAACGTTCTTGAGGATGTCGGCGGCAAGCGTCTCGGACTTGATGTCGATGTGCCAGCCGGTCAGGCGCGCGGCGAGGCGGGCGTTCTGGCCCTCCTTGCCGATGGCGAGGGACAGCTGGTCGTCGGGCACGATGACGCCGGCGTAGGCCTTCTCCTCGTCGATGAGGACGCGGGTGACCTTGGCAGGAGACAGGGCGTTGGCGACGTAGACGGCAGGATCGGCATCCCACAGGATGACGTCGACGCGCTCGCCACGGAGCTCGCCCACGACAGCGCGAACACGGCTGCCCTTGGGGCCGACGCAGGCGCCCACGGGATCCAGACGGTCGTCGAGCGAGTGGACGGCTACCTTGGAACGCTGGCCGGGCTCGCGGGCGATCGACTTGATCTGGACGGTGCCCTCATAGATCTCGGGCACCTCCTGCTCAAACAGACGACGCATGAGCTCGGGGTGGGTGCGGGAGATGACAATCGGCGGACGGCTGTGCTCGCCGCGAACCGGTTGCAGGTTGGAGTTGGGGTCGCGTACGTCGATGATCACGGCCTTGATGTGCTGGTTGTGCAGGTAGCGCTCGCCCATCGGGCGCTCGTTGCGCTCGTTCTCGTAACGGCGCTGGTCGAAGTGCGGCAGCTCGGCCTCGACGCCCTCGCGGATCTTGACGATCGTGAAGTCGGGCGTGGACTGCAGCACGGTGCCGCTGATGAGGTCACCGATGCGGCCGGAGAACTCCTCGTAGATCTGCTCGCGGGCGGAGTTGCGCACGATGGCGTTGATCTCGGCCTTGGCGTGCTGGGCGGCGATGCGGCTCGTGTTCTTGGGGGTGACGTCGATCTCCTCGAACTCGGTGAAGTTGCCCTCCTCGTCCATGGAATCGTCAATCGGCTCCAGGCGGTAGACGTAGATCTTGCCGGTGGTGCGGTCGATTGTCACCTTGGCGCCCCACTCAAGATGCAGGATCTCGGCATAGCTCTTGGCGAGCGACTGCTCCAGGCGGTCGATCAGGTAGAGCTGGTCGATGTGCTTCTCCTGGCAAAGCTCCATCAGGGCGGACATCATGTCGGATGCTGCCATCTTACTTTCCTTCCTTCGCGGGCTTGAAGTCATAGGTGGGCTTCAACTTGCACTTTTTAACATCAGAGAAATCGAGGGTAACGGACTCGCCGTCCTCGAGCTCGAGGGTCACCTCGGTCTCGGTCGCAGCGGCAATCTTGCCGGCGTACTTGCGACGGCCCTCGGTGGCTGTAGAGGTGAGCTCGCAGTTCTCGCCCACAAAGCGGGCAAAGTCACTCGGGCGGCGCAGCGGACGCGCCATACCAGGGCTCGACACCTCGAGCGTATAGCTCGAAGAGATAGGGTCGAGCTCCTCAATCACATCGCCGACCCACTTGGTGTTGGCCGTGACGTCGTTGAGAGACAGGCTCTGACCCTCGGCACCCTCGATACGCACGCGCACGCAGGGGGCCTTGGTGGCGCCCACGAGCTCGACGTCGACGATGTCGACATCGTGCTGGGGAGCGACGGCCTCGAGCGCGTCGATGATCGCCTGCTCGGTCTTGGTCTTGACCATTGCGGCACCTCCATCCATACAAAAAAGAAGCGGGGCCGAAACCCCACTTCTTTCAATTACAACTTCATTTGCAAGCAAACTATACCAATAGCTGCGGAAACGTGCAAGCACAGTACGAATCTGCAGGTCAGCGTGCGCACAGCTTCTCCACAAGAATAGGACAATTGGTCGAGGAACCCCATGCGGCGCACCCTCAACAGCCCCAAAACGGGCCATGCGTCCCATTCCACAGGCCCGTTCGGACCCCAAGGGCATTCCTCCCCGAGCCCCTATCGATCAGACTTACGCTAAGGGGCATTCTGCAACAAGCCAGCCAGCAAGTCGCGCAACGACAAACCATTCCAAATCCTCTACGGCAAGGAGGCACACATGAAACGTCTAGGCACCCCCTGCATAACTGCGCTCGCCATCGCAACGTGCTCGTTGGCCCTCTTAGGCTGCAACAACATCAATGGCAAAACCGGAACATGCGAACCGAACCCTGGCAGCACCAAAGCCATCGAGAAAACGACGCCATCGGAGAGCTTCGACAAAATAGACGAAGACCTAATCGATCCCCAGGGCTTGGGTGCCGACCCCCAAGAACAGTTCCCCATCGACCTTGAGGCAGACGAGAACTTCCATGTTACCTGCGTGGGCAAGGACACCGACGGCTACGGCGACGCCGCGCTCGTCTTTACGGTAACCAACAACACCGGTGTCGACATGATGTTTGGCGATGTGGACTCCTATGCCTACGTCAACGGCGTGGCCCGCGATGTGCGCATGCGCCAGCAGGTCGCAGCGGGCGAGGAAACGCGCGCCATGCTCACCTTTGTGGGCACCTTCGACGACCCGGACTTTGATGTGAACAACGACCTCAACGACATCTACCTCAACATTTGGATGTTCGAAGAGGCAACGGGCAACGTTTACTTTAGGGACCTGGTACACATCCCGTAGAAGACGGTGCGACGCACTGACTAAGCAGGTCATACAACACAAAACGAGGGACGACCCAACCGGATCGCCCCTCGTCTTTTATGCGTCAGTTAAGCGCGCAGTGCTTACTTGACCACCAGGTTGACCAGCTTGCCGGGCACGCAGATGGCCTTGACGACCGTCTTGCCCTCGAGCCACTTGGCGACGGCGGCCTCGGCGGCAGCCTGCATCTCCTCGTTGGAGGCGTCGCGGGCGACGTCGATGCGGCCACGGACCTTGCCGAGCACCTGGACGACGATCTGCACCGTGTCCTCGATGGACTCGGCCAAGTCGAACTCGGGCCAGGCGGCGGTGTAGGCATTGCCCTCGCAGCCGAGCGCCTCATGCCACAGCTCGTCGGCCCAGAACGGGCAGATGGGGGCAAGGACGCTCACGATATCCTTAGCCACGCCGTAGCACAGCGCCTTGTCACGGAAAGCGACCTCAGTGGCGTTGAGGTAGGCGCTCGCCGCGTTGACGAGCTCCATGACGGCCGAGATGGCGGTGTTGAACTGGCCGCGATCGAAGTCCTCGGTGCACTTGGCGATGGTGCGGTGACGCTCGCGATAGAGCTTCATCGCAACCTCGTCGAGCGCTGACTTGTCGAAAGCCACGCTGGCGTCGCCGGACTGGACGAGCTGCCAAACGATACGCCAGGCGCGCTTGATGAAGCGGTTGGCGCCCTCGACGGCCTTGGGGTCCCAGTCGAAGTCCTTCTCGGGCGGGGCGATAAACAGGATCGCCAGACGCATGGTGTCGGCACCATAGGGCTCGATGACCGAGCTCGGGGGAACGACGTTGCCCTTGGACTTGGACATGGTATCGCCGTTCTCGTCCTTGACCATGCCCTGACACAGCAGGTTGGTGAAGGGCTCGTCCACGCTCAGCAGGCCCAGGTCGCGCAGTGCCTTGGTAAAGAAGCGGCTGTAGAGCAGGTGCAGAATGGCGTGCTCGATGCCACCAACGTAGTTATCGACGGGCATCCAACGGTCGGCAGCCTCGCGGGAGAAGGGCAGCTCGGTGTTGTGCGGGTCGGTATAGCGCAGGTAATACCAGCTGGAGCAGGTGAAGGTGTCCATGGTATCGGTCTCGCGCTTGGCCGGGCGGCCGCAGACCGGGCAGGTGGTCTCGTAGAACTCCTTGCACTCGGCGAGGGTCTCGCCGGCGCCCAGGTCCAGGTTCTCGGGCAGCGTCACCGGCAGCTGGTCCTCGGGTACGGGGACGATGCCGCAGTGCTCGCAGTGGATGGCCGGGATGGGGTTGCCCCAATAGCGCTGACGGGAAATGAGCCAATCGCGCAGACGGAACTCGACCTTGCGACGACCGCAGCCCATGGCCTCGAGGTCGGCCACGATCGCAGCCTCGCCCTCGGAGTGCTTGCCGCCGCGCATGCCGGTGTACTTGCCGGACTGGACGAGCGTGCCCTCGGCAGCGTGGGCGCAATCCCAGTCGACGGTCTCGGCATGGAAGGTATCGATGGTCTCACCGTTAGCCTCGACGGCTGCGCGGTCGTCATCGTCCAGGATGATCGGCACGATCGGCAGGTCGTACTTGCGGGCGAACTCAAAGTCGCGCTGGTCGCCGCAGGGAACGGCCATGACGGCGCCGGTGCCGTAGTCGGCAACAACGTAGTCGGCAACCCACACGGGGACCTTCTCGCCGTTGACCGGGTTCACCACGTAGCGGCCGGTAAAGGCACCGTGCTTCTCGAGGGTGCCCTGGGCACGCTCGACGGCGGAGATATGCTTGGAGTCCTCGACGATCTTGGTCACGGCCTCCTCGTACTCCGTACCCTCGACGAGCTCGTGCAGACGCGCGTACTCGGGAGCCAGGACAAAGAAGGAGACACCGAAGAGCGTATCGGCACGCGTGGTGAAGACGGTGATCTTGCCCTCGTCGCCCTCGATGGGCTCGCCATCCTGGTCGCAAAGGGTAAAGTCGACCTCGGCGCCCTCGGAGCGACCGATCCAGTTAGCCTGCATCTGCTTGACGCGCTCGGGCCAGCCGGGGAGCTTCTCCAGGTCGTCGAGCAGCTCCTGAGAGTACTCGGTAATCTTGTAGTACCACTGCTCCAGGTCGCGCTTCTCGGGCTCGGTGCCGCAGCGCCAGCACTTGCCCTCGGTAACCTGCTCGTTGGCCAGAACGGTCTTGCAGGTGGGGCACCAGTTGACCGGGTTCTTCTTACGGTAGACCAGGCCCTTTTCCCACATCTTCTCAAAGATCCACTGGCCCCAGCGGTAGTAGTCGGGGCTGCAGGTCTTGACCATGCGATCCAGATCGTAGGAGAAGCCCATGCGCTTCATCGTGGCGAGCGCCTGGTCCATGTTCTTATACGTCCAGGCGGCAGCCTGTGTGTTGTGCTTGATGGCAGCGTTCTCGGCGGGCAGGCCAAAGGCGTCAAAGCCGATGGGGTGCAGCACGTCAAAGCCGCGCATACGAGCCTGACGGGCCATGGCATCGCCGATGGTGTAGTTGCGCGCGTGGCCCATGTGCAGGTCGCCCGACGGATACGGGAACATCTCGAGCACGTACTTCTTGGGCTTGCTGTCGTCGGTGTCGACGGCAAAGAGGTTGGAATCCTCCCAGGCCTTCATCCACCGGGACTCGATGGCCTGCGCGTCGTAGGCAGGAATCTCGTCCTTATGATCTGTGCAATCGCACATATCAGCTCCTTTAATCTTAGCTGGGGTCGGTCGGCTTAGCTTTGTTCGCTACTGCGGACAGTCCTGCGCAAGACGAAGAGCACATTTAGTGCTCTTCTTTGCGTGCGGAACTTGTAGCGAACAAAGCTAAGCCGACCGACCCTAAGGTTAACTTGACTGATGATAGCAAATACGACAAGCGAGATGCCTGCGACTTGCACGCATCTCGCTTTATCTAAATAACGTGGTTTTGAATCAACCACTAATTGTTACCCGCCCAAGCATGGTCGGGTTTTCCAAGTGCCGCAGATTGCCATGAAAGAGGAGCGACGCGTACTTTGGTACGCGAGCGACGGTTTGAACGGCAAGGTGCGGTGCTTGGGAAAGCCGCTTAGCGGTAGCTGACGCTTTGCTGGGAGTCCTTGACGACTACGTCGTGGGCGCCGCCTTCGACGATGGAGGTGGAGCTGACCAGCGTTAGACGTGCCTTTTCCTGGAGCTCGGGGATCGAGAGAGCACCGCAGTTGCACATCGTGGACTTAACCTTGTAGAGCGTGCCGCCCACGCCGTCCTTGAGGGAACCGGCGTAGGGAACGTAGGAGTCGACGCCCTCGACGAAGCTGAGCTTCGCGGCGCCGCCCAGGTCGTAGCGCTGCCAGTTGCGGGCACGCGCAGAACCCTCGCCCCAGTACTCCTTCATGTACTGGCCGTTCACGTTGACGCGCTCGGTCGGGCTCTCATCGAAGCGGGCGAAGTAGCGGCCCAGCATCATGAAGTCGGCACCCATGGCAAGGGCGAGCGTCATGTGGTAGTCGTAGACGATGCCGCCGTCGGAGCACACGGGCACGTAGACACCGGTCTCCTCGTAGTACTCGTCACGAGCGCGGCAGACGTCGATCAGCGCGGTGGCCTGGCCGCGGCCAATGCCCTTGGTCTCGCGGGTAATGCAGATGGAGCCGCCGCCGATACCGACCTTGATGAAGTCGGCACCGCAGTCGGCAAGGAAGCGGAAGCCCTCGGCGTCGACGACGTTACCGGCGCCGACCTTAACGTCCTCGCCATAGTTGGCGCGGATCCACTCGATGGTGCGCTTCTGCCACTCGCTGAAGCCCTCGGAGGAGTCGATGCACAGAACGTCGGCACCGGCCTCGATGAGCAGCGGCACGCGCTCGGCATAGTCGCGGGTGTTGATACCGGCGCCGACCATGTAGCGCTTGTCGCCATCGAGCAGCTCGTTGGGGTTGGTCTTGTGGCTGTCGTAGTCCTTGCGGAAGACAATACCCATCAGGTGATCGTTGTCGTCGACGATCGGCAGGGCGTTGAGCTTGTTGTCCCAGATGACGTCGTTGGCAACCTTGAGGCTGATGTTCTTGTCGCCCACGATGAGCTGCTCACGCGGGGTCATGAACTCGGAGACCTTCGTCTGGTGGTCATCGCGGCTGGGGCGATAGTCACGGCTGGTGACGATGCCCAGGAGCTTACCCTTGGGAGTGCCGTCGTCGGTGACCGGCATAGTGGAGTGACCGGTCTTCTCCTTGAGCTCGATGACCTGCTCCATGGTCATGTCGGGGGTCAGCGTAGAATCGGACTGAACGAAGCCGGCCTTGTGATCCTTGACGGCCTTGACCATAGCGGCCTCGGACTCGGCGCTCTGGGAACCGTAAATGAAGGACAGGCCACCCTCGGTAGCGAGCGCGACACCCATATCGACGCCCGAGACGGACTGCATGATGGCGGAAACCATGGGGATGTTCAGGGTGATTGCCGGCTTCTCACCGCGCTTAAAGCGGGTTAGCGGCGTCTTAAGAGAGACGTTGTTGGGGATGCACTGCGAGGACGAGTAACCAGGAACCAGCAGATACTCCGAAAACGTGTGGGACTCACCGGGAAAGAACGTAGCCATGTTTCTCCTTTTTCCATGCGACCGGTCGGCTGCAGGCCTCGTAGGACCCAGCCCAACCTTGGGCGCCCAATACTGGGGAAGTATCTTAACGCACTTTGACTGCTACAATGCATGATTTAAGAAGAGCACACGAGGGTTTGACGCAGGCTATGCGTTTGCCCAGCAAACACTTTAGCGGGGAGACGTGGAGCACATGGAGTACAAGACGACGGCAAAGTTGGTCATTCAAGCGTGCGACAAGGATCTGCCGGGCGTGTTCGGCCACGGCTGCGTCTTGCTGCTGCAGGGTATTGCCCGCGAGCACTCGCTCAACCGCGCCGCCAAGAGCATGGGCATGGCGTATTCCAAGGCCTGGCGCATTGTAAACGAGGCCGAAGGTCAGCTGGGCTGCAAGCTCATCGAGCGCGACGGCGCCCGCGGATCCACCCTCACCCCCGCCGGCGAGCGAGCCATAGCGGTCTACGAAGAGCTGCAGGCCGACATTAACAACGTCATCGCCACCAAAGCCAACGCCCTCATCGCCAGCATCAAAGAGTAGCCAATTTGGGACGGGGCTTTTTTAGCTGGTCGGTCACCATAGATGATTATTCTGGGACGGGGATTAAAAAATCATTAGGTACACAATGATTTTTTAATCCCCGTCCCAGAATAATCATCGGAGGGCATTGTCTAGGGTGGCGGCCACGATCAAGGGGTCGTCGGTACCGGCGAAGAGGCGGATGGTGCTCCCCTGCTTGCCGCGTGGGGCCGAAAGGCGCGTCGTTGCGCCGCCGGCGGGCGATGTGCGAAACTCCCCGGGCAAAGCATCGAACAGCTCGCCCGCGCTACGTTCGATAAGATCAAACTCAACTGCCGGTCCAAAGCCGTGCTCGAGGATTCCCGTTGCAGCCGCATGGTCGGGATGCGAACTCAGCCCGGGATAGCGAACGTTGCGCACCATCTCGTTGGCGGCCAGATACTCGGCCAGCGCACGGGCGCGGTCGAAATGCGCCTGCATGCGGACGTTAAGCGAGGAAAGCCCACGCTCCAGCACGTCGGTCTCCTCGGCAGAAAGGTCGAGCGCCGACGCACCGCAGCCTGCAAACAATACGTGCGCGCACTCGGCAGCGGCATCCACACGATGGCGCTTGAGCTGCGAGCGCGCCACCGAAGCAGCAACGAGCTTGCGTGGAGCCTCACCGGCGCACACACGGTCAAGCGCTTCGAACGACAGCGCAGCACCCAGCCGCAGCGGATCGCAGCCAAAAGCCGACGCCACGGTGTTGTCAACAACCAGCAGCGCATGGGCCTCACGCGCCGCCCGACCCAGCGCACGCAGATCGGGCACACGCAGACCAAACCCGCCGATGGAGTTGACGAACCACCACAGGTGCGGACCCTCGGCATCAAACGAAGCATCAAAGCCCTCGGATGCGGCGGCAAACGCCTCGGCGGACGGCGAGCCCACGAGCACAACATCGCAGTCATCAAAGCCGCTCGCAAACGCATCGGCAAAGTCATCCGCAAAGGCCACCAGACGATCGCCGGGCCGTACAATCCCCAGCAACGACAGCGCTGCCGGCACATGCGACGCCGCAAGCAACCGCGCCTCACGCGCGCTGGCCCTCAAAGCCCAGGCCTCTTCTAGCTGCTGTACGCCCATACGGCACCTTCCCTCCATAACAAAAACCCACGATGCGGATGTTTCCCGCATCGTGGGCTACGGCTGCAGTATAGCGCCGATATGCGACGAATCGCTTAGATGTTGAGCGCGTGGTAGGTCACATTCGCGCCCGGAGCGTCAACGGTCACGCCATAGGCCTCGGGATAGATGCGCGTCGAGAACACGAGCGCACCATCGTTCACAAACACCTCGACCGAGGAAACATCGCCAACAATGCGCACGTTACTAACCTCGTCGACGGACTCCCAACGCACGGCACGACCGCAGCCGGCAGAAGCGCGACTCTCATCGGTAAATCGCATCTCAAAGCGCGAGGGCAGTTCGCCCTCGGCGGGAACAAGCACCAGCTTTAGCTCGCCATCAACGGTCGCGGTAAACGCGCCGTCGACACCGTCAACAACAACGTCAAAGCAGGTATCGCCGGCAACCTCCAAAGAGCCCTCCCCCACACGCACCGAGGCATAATGGAGCTCGATCTCGCGCGCCGGCTGCTGCAGCACCACGCCGCCGTCACCGGCCGTAAGCTCGCGCGGCACTGTCATGCAGTGCTGCCAGCCGCACGCCACGGTGGGCGCATTGTCATAGGTCGGCTCATCGGGCATGCCCATCCAGCCGATCAAAATGTGGCGACCATCCTCGGACGTAAACTCCTGCGGAGCATAGAAGTCAAAACCGGCGTCCCACAGGCGGAACTCGCCCAGCTCATAAGCGTCATTGCCACCGGTAATGTCGCCCGTTACAGGCATGTAGCCAGCAGCGTATACGTTGCCGCGGTCCCAACGGCCGCCCTCAAGCCCCTGGGGAGAGAAGGACAGCCACTTCGCCGGCACACCACCATCCGCCTCAAGCTCCAGATACCCCGGGCACTCCCACATAAAGCCAAAGCGCTCGGACGTAGAAACACGGCTCTCGAGCTCCCAGCTCAGCATATCGGGCGAGCCATACACCAGGATCTCGCCCACATCGCGCCCGGCACCCTCGCCGTGCATCGCACAAAAACGGCTCTCGACATGCGGCCCGTCCACGCGACGACGCGCGCCCAGCACCATGTGATTACGCCCATCATCATCGCGCCACACCTTGGGGTCACGCACGTGGCAGGTCAAATCCTCGGGATAATCCTCGGACGCCAACACCACGCGCTTTTGGCTGAACTCCCGACCGGCAAGACCATCAACGCTCTCGACATAAACAGTATCGGCGCGGCGGCCGGTATTGACGTAGTCGTACGTGCCGTCCGCATCGGAAAGCTTCACGTTGCCCGTGTACAGTACGCGAATGCGACCGTCTTCGGCAAGCGCGGAGCCCGAATACACGCCATGGCAATCGAACGGCTCGTCGGGCAGCAGTGGAGCGCCAACGTAGTCCCACGTCATAAGGTCGCGACTCGTCGCATGACCCCAAGCCTTAACGCCACCCTCGACATCAAACGGCGCATACTGAAAATAGGCATGGAACACGCCGCCCGCCTGGCAAAGACCGTTGGGGTCGTTGAGCCAGCCAGCCGGCGGCATAATATGGAAGCGCTGGCCATACACGCCATGACCGCACTCAGAGGCGGCGGCGTCAACAGCGGCAACCAACTTTGCAAGGTCGCGGCCAAGTGCATTAGACATATCAAAGTCCTAACGGATCGAAAGTTACAAGGCGCCAGAGATCGGCACCAGATACGGGAAACGCCCGCGAGCATACAACCCGCGGGCACCCCTCAATCAAAAACTCTTAGGCCTGCTCGGAAGCCTTGGGCTCATCCTTGTACAGGACAAACGAGATGGCAAAGGACACGACCGCGGCGACCGCAAACATGATCGCGTACTGCACGGGCTGTGCCAGGCACAGCAGGATACCGAAGATGCCGGTAACGCCGGTGCCGGAAGCGGCAAGCGAGGTGAGAGCGCAGACCAGGGCACCGCAACCGCCGCCGATGCAGCCGGCGATGAAAGGCTTAAAGAAGCGCAGGTTCACACCAAAGATGGCCGGCTCGGTAATGCCCATGAAGGCGGACAGAGCGGAAGGAAGCGCCAGGCCCTTGATCTTGGCATCGCGGGTCTTAAAGGCAACGGCAAGTGCGGCGCCACCCTGGGCGATATTGGCAGCGCTGGCGATGGGCAGCCAATAGGTCACGCCGTACTGGGCGAGCTGGCCCAGGTCGATGGCGGTGTACATCTGGTGGATACCGGTAACGACCGTGGGGGCATAGAACAGGCCGACGATAAAGGAACCGATGCCGAAGGGCAGGGTCAGCAGGGTCTGGATCAGACCGAGGATGGCGTTCTCGGCCCAGACAAAGATGGGGCCGACGGCAACAAGAGTCACGAGCACGGTCACGAACACCGAGACAAGCGGAGTCACAAAGAGATCGAACATCTCGGGAACGATCTTGTGCAGGCGCTTCTCGAGGAAGGCGAGAATGGCACAGGCGATGACGATGGGGATCACATGACCCTGATAGCCGACCCACTCAAAGCTGTACACGCCGGGGATGACGTTGACCATGGTCTGCACGCCCTCGGAGGCAACCGTATAGGCGCTCTGCAGCGAGGAGTTGATGAATGCACCACCGACGACGGCGCCCAGGTACGGGTTGACGCCAAAGGCCTTAGCCGCGGAGTAACCGATCAGGATCTGCAGAATGCCAAAGGACGTGCCCGAGACCAGGTCGGCAATCTTATAAATAAAGTTATTGGTGTCGAGCGCGATAAAGCCGTTGGAGGCCATAAAGTTGAGGGCGCTCATAATGCCCAGCAGCAGGCCCGAAGCCACGATGGCGGGGATGATGGGGACAAAGACGTCGCCGAGCACCTTAATGGCACGCATAAAGATGTTCTGCTGCTGCGCCGCTGCCTCCTTGACCTCGGCCTTGGTGGCAGCCTCGACGCCGCTGAGCGCAATGAACTCGTCGTAGACCTTGTTGACGGTGCCAGTGCCAAAAATAATCTGGAGCTGGCCCTGGGCCTCAAAGACGCCCTTGGCGCCGTCGATATTCTCGAGGGCCTCCTTGTCGACCTTGGCGTTATCGGCAATCACAAGGCGCAGACGCGTGGCGCAGTGTGCGGCCGAAACAACGTTGCCGGCGCCACCGATGTTGTCGAGCACCTCTTGGGCTGATTTGCGGTAGTCCATGACTTCCCTTTCCTCCAACGGGCGCATCTGCACCCGGCCATCTTTGACACTTACACTGTAATCGTTTTCAGTCTCATATGTCTGTAATCGTTTTCACAGTAGGGTGAACGGTAGAAATAAGCCGGCGAATGGTAGTTTTAGGACAAAAAACAGGGGCTCAAAGGCAGGCAGACGCGTCCAAGGCCTAGACATTCATGAGCTGATGCCCAAGTTTGAGCGTCTTGAGACCGCTCTCCCCCTCCTCGCCATCGAGTGCGTCGAGCAGCATATTGGTCGCCTCGACGCCGCTGGTCAGGTAGCCGTAATGCACGGTGGGAATGCCGCCCGTCAGCGCGCTCAAAAATGCGTTGTCGCCAAAACCGCTCACGCGGTGCACGCCCTCGCCCATACCGCGCACCTCGTCAAGC
This sequence comes from Collinsella aerofaciens, assembly GCF_964283865.1. Lineage (GTDB taxonomy): Bacteria > Actinomycetota > Coriobacteriia > Coriobacteriales > Coriobacteriaceae > Collinsella. Next base: position 78,483 of record NZ_CAXYLS010000004.1, read on the forward strand.
GCGCGCAAGGCGCCCGCCGCCATGGTGTCGGTCGCGCAGGCGATAAACGAAACATCGGGCACTTCGCCCAGCAGCTCGCGCGACGCACGATAGCCGGAATCGAGGGTAAAGGACCCGCGGCGAATCAGCTCGGGATCGAGCGCAACACCCGCGGCGCGTAAGCCCGCTTCAAAACCACGACGACGGTCGTAACCGGCGGCACGGTCTTCCTCGGTAACACCGATATAGGCAATCTTGCCCTCAACATGCTTCGCGAGCGCCTGGCCCAGCTCAAAGGCGGCCTCGTAATCGTCATGGTAGACGCAAGCCGCGCCCTCGACGTTTTGACCGATCAGCACAATGGGCACACGGCAAGACGCAATGGCCGCACGATGTTCGTCGGTGATCATGGTCGCCACGAGCACGATGCCATCGACCGGGTGGTTCTGGAACAGGTCGAGATACTCGAGCTCACGCTCGGCCACGTTATCAGTATTCGCGAGCAGCATCTGGTAGCCACGGCGACCGAGCACCTGGCCAATACCGGCGGTAATGCGGCTCACGGATTCCGAGTTAATCTTAGGCACGATGACGCCGATGAGCTTGGTGGAACCGGTGCGCAGCGCGCGAGCCTGACTAGATCGCACGTATCCGGTCAGCTCAATCGCCTGCTTAATGCGCTCGGCCTTGTCCGCCGAGATATATCCACCGTTGAGGTAGCGCGAGACCGCGGCGCTCGAAACGCCAGCCAACTCGGCCACATCTTTCATCTTTACCACGAGCACCCCTGTCATTGAAATCGCTTTCACCATGATACCCGTGACGGCGCTTCGGATAAATCAATATCACCCAGGTCGAGCAAACGTCAGCGAGCGGGCAGCTGCCGTGGCGAGGTGCCGCGAAAGAGGAGCGAAGCGTACTTCATGTACGCGAGCGACGGTTTGAGCGGCAGATCGCCCGGCAGATGCCCGCGCAGCGTCGAGCGGTCCGGCGTTCGTTAGAACACCGGAACATAATTAGCCGTGGTATTCGCCGTTGTACTGGATGAGTGTGAGGTCCTCCACGCCGTCAAGCGCGCGAATAGCGTCCGCATAGGGCATGTCAACGCCGTCCGAGAAGAGCTCGACGGCCATCTCGACTTTGTCGCCGCGCATCGTCTTAGACTTGACGGTGAACTTGGTGCGCCCAAACGCGCGCACGATATCGTCGCCGGTGGTCTGGCCCGTGTAGTGGATGACCATCATGTACACGCGCGCCTTGTCCTGGTGGCTCGCAAAGCCGGCGATCATCACCACGATCACCACTGCCGTAAGCCCCACGAGCGCATACATGCCGGCGCCTGCCGTAATGCCCGTGGTAATGGCCCAAAACAGATACAGCAGGTCGAGCGGGTCCTTGACCGCCGTACGGTAGCGGACGATGGACAGAGCACCGACCATACCGAGCGAGATGACCACGTTGGTCGAGATCGCGAGCGTGACCATGCAGGTGAGCACGCACATGCCCACGAGCGTCACGGCAAAGCTACGCGAATACACCACGCCGGTAAAAAAGCGCTTGTACACGTAATAGATCAGGATGCCCATGGCGAGCGCCACGAGCAGCGAAAGGCCAATCTTGGCAGGGTCGACCTGACCGAACGCCTCCAAGACGGAGTTCTTAAAAAAGTCCCTGGTGCTCATGGTCTAAATATCCCCTCGGTTCCCAAAATCCGATTCCCAGTAATTAAATCCGCGCAGGTAGGCGGTCTTGTCATAACACAGGCAGTACTTAGAGACCGCCGTGAGTTCGGCCGCGCCCGGCGGCACCATATCGCGCACCAGCTGCGGGCAAAACTCCGTAAACTTGACCTCCATCACCAGCTTACCGGGCTCCAGGACCGGCAACGCGGGCAGCGTCACGTCAAAGATATCGAAGCTTCCCACCGCGGCACGCACATTCATGTCAAACGTAATGCGCACGGTGCCCTCGTCCATCACCCACGGCTCGCGCTCGTAGTCCACAATGGTCCGTGGGCGCATCATGTTGCAGATGCACTCGATGTAGAACTCGCGACAGAGCGGATAAGGGCTCCTCAGCAAAAAGCCGTAGTCGCCAGCCAGAATCTGCTCAAACTCGCCACGTGTGAGCGGCGCGTCCTCCTTATAGATCCAGCTACCGTACTTCTTTTTGCGCTCGAGCTTAATCACCTTGTCGCTGCCGTTATAGATGCGTACGCGATACTTTTTGCGCATGAGAATGCCGGCGTCTTTTTCCTCGTAGGCCGAGTTGCAGTAGTCGTCAAAATACAGGCTGCGAATGGTGTAACCGCCCGCCCGCGCATGTTTGTCTAGCTTAAATACAGGCGCCATGCGACAGGCAAGCGCGGCGTGCTCGCCCTCGTTAATGAGATATTTGAGCTCGTGGCGGTAACGCTCCTGCGTGGCACGCACAGGCGGTGCCGCCAGGCGCTCAAGCAGCGCGCTAGCCCTCCTCATACGTATCCTCCACGACCTTACCGCCGTCTTGCACGTAAAAACACTTCATGCCGTAGTGCTTGCCGTCGTCGGTCACATAGTAGTCAAACGCATCTTGCGTATAGCCGTCGGAGTTGGTGGCACGCACGCGCACAAAATACTGGCCGGTATCGGGCGCATCGCAGGTCACCTCGGGAAGCAGCACATCCTCGGCCTTAAAGACCACGTCGCTTATGGCATAGTCGCGCGCAAGCTCAACGGTGTAGCGAATGTCGCGCGCCTCAAAATCGTAGGACGCATCCCAGTTAATGCGCAGCTTGCCGTTATCGATCTGCGGCACGCCGATGTAGAAAGGCATGGGCTTTTTAAAACTCTCGCGAAAGCTCTTGTAGTTCTCCTCGATCTCGGAGGGAATCGCCGCGGCGATCTGCTCATATTGGTCCTTGGTGACAGGCAGATTATCGATATCGGGCGAAGCAAAGACTAGCGATTCGGTAACCTCGCGATAATGCTTGATCATCTTGGTCAGGCGCGTCTCGGTCAAATACGTACGCAGGTCCTTGACGGCGCGATCGAGCTCACCGCGGAACGCCTTGCTGCGCAACGCGCGGTTAAACAGCACGTTGCCCCAGTAGTTGCTTGCGCCGCGCTCCCAGCTCGCGTAGTCCGAAAACCCGGTAAGAGAAAGTTCCAGCTTGCGCAGCATGCCGTCGTTGTCCCAATCCAAAAAGTACCAGGTATTTGAGTTGAGCGGGCTGTACAGATAACAGTTGCGGTTCTGCGTATCGCAGTTGCCCGTAAGGATCTGAAACGCCAGCCAATAGACCAGGTTCTCGGTATCAAAGTAGGTGTCGAGCACGTTATCTATCTTTTGCGATTCGTCGTTGAGCGCATCGAGCATCTCGATGAGCTTGGTGTGGTCCGTATCGCCCTTAATCTCGAGCATGCCCTCAAAGTTTGCCTGGTTATAGTCGGGATCATCGGCAAGCTTAATGGTGTCCTTGTAGCGATGGAAATCAAAGCTGTTCACCTTGTACAGGTGCCCGCTCTTATCCAAGCCGTGCGCCTTAAGCGCCGTCTTATTGAGCTGCTCCACCTGCGTAAACAGGCCGTAGTCCTCAAAGGTATCGTTGGACTTTTCGGTCTGGTCGCACACCCACAGATGCACAAACTGCGTGCGCAGGCCCATCATCTGGGGAATCCCGCGGATAAGGTCATAGGCCATCTTGTTGCGAAAACGCATACCCTCGCCCATGTGCTTGTTGAGCGCAATCGCGCGCTGTTGGCGCCAGGTACCCTTGCCCTTTTTGAGCTCCACCTTGTAATTCTTTTGCGAGTTCATGCTCGACGTCTGGCCGCGCACCTGCACGGTAGCATTGGGCGCTTCCTCGCCATAACCAACCTCGCCGGCCACCGGGCCGTCTTCGTCGCCCGCCTGCAAAAGCCCCATTACCTGATAGCGCGTCACGCCCATGTCGGCGTAGTCATACACCGAGTACGTATTGATCTCGGCCCAGCTATGATCGGTGTTCTCGGAGCTGTTACCGCGCGAGACCGTCAGGTACATGGTCACAATGCCCGAGTCGTCGTAGACCTCGTACAGCTCGTCCTTATCGCGAAGGTGCTTGGTCTCGCCCGAGGCCTCAGCCTTTTTAATCTTGTCCTGCTTTTTGACCTTTTTGGTCGAGGATTCGTCCTGAGACGAGCAGCCCGAAAGCAACAGCGCACCGGCAGCCGCCTCGATCAGGCAGCGGCGAGACATCAACTTATCGATCATCAGAACCTCCCCAATGTTTTTGGTACAGGCGAACCACCATACGTTCAAACGCACTGCGCGGCTCACCGCCCACGCGCTTGGCCTCGTAGCGTTGCTCAACACGGTCGAGCACCCGGCCAAGTTCGGTAAACCAGCCCGTCTTGTCAGTCGCCACCATGGGCTGCTGGCTCAGGATACGATACGGCAAGTTGGCGGTATAGGTATCGAGCCGCAGCAGCGCCACGATAAAAAACACCGCTGCACCCAACAAAAAGCCAAAGCCGTAAAACTGCTGCGGCAAGAGCAGAGAAACGGCATTCGCTAGCCCGGCCACACCAGCAAACAGCCCCGAGGCCAGCACGGCCCCCTTGTAGTCGGTAAAGTACAGCAAGATGAGCAACACCGTATTGCCCACGGCATACAGGCCATAGCCCACGCACAGCGTGCGAAAATACCCGTGCATCAGGTTATTAAAGCCCAACGGTAGGGCCGAGAGCACCGTGGTCTCGAGCGAAATGACCGCCGCGGTCACAAACAACTGTTTGAGCGCACAAAACCGCAGTTCTCGGTTGAGCGTGGAGAGCATTTCCTCCTCGGCCACCACAATGTCGCCCACCACGCCACCGTCGTTGAACAGGCTGTAGTAGTCGCGGTAGCGCGGATAGAAATTGACCTCGACCGAGACCACAAAGTTGACGGACGTGACCAGGATTGTCAAAAACGCGATAAGCGCCGGCACATCGTGGTAGGGCGCACCATAAAACAAGCCCTTGACCTGCACGCCAATGGGACCGGCCCAAATTATCACCAAATGCGCAAAGAGGCCCAGGTTGGTGAACAGGCCCGTAAGCGCCAGCGGCATAAACTGATCGAGCCACTGCAAAAAGAGCCAGGGGCTGCGGTCGCTCTGAGGAAAATACCGGTATAGCAGCACCACGTCCCAGGCGAGCATAACGCCGTAGCCCAGAGCAATTGATGCCAACAGGCCCTCGACCGGCGGCAGCCCCAGCGCCAGCGCGGCCAGGGCGCACAGGCACGCCACGCCAATGGCGGCCGCAAAGCTGCACAGGATGCCGCGGTAGTCTTTGATGGCCGTGAGGTAACTCATGCCGTTCCAGTTGACGATCATAATGTTGAACAGCCACAGGCACAGCAGCCCCTGCAGCAGCGTGGCGCCCGAGAACAGCAAAAAGACGCCGTAGAGCACCGTGCCCGCAACGAGCATGATGGCGTTGGAGCCCCAAAACGAAGGCAGTATCTCATCCTCGCGCTCGGCAAACAACATATCGGCCAAAAAGCGCGTGACCGGCATGGAGAAAAAGCTCGTGAGCAAAAGCGAGGCCAGCAGTGTGTAGGTCACCATGCACACCAGCAGATCCTGGTTGGCACGCCCTACGCCCCACAGACCGCACAGCACCAAGATACCCACCTGGAGCAGCACGCCCAACAGCATGGGACCCGTGCACACAATGCCGGCGTAGCCGTAAGCGCGCATCGTGGCAAAAAGGCCCTTGCGCCTAAACAGGCGCTTAAGCTCAAAACCGATTCCGGCCACCGGCTACTCCCCCTCTCTGGGCAGGTCAAACGCACGCGCCGTCTCGTCGTACAGCGCGCGATAGTTGGCGAGCATCTGCTCGTGCAAAAAGTACGTGGCAACGCGACGCTGCCCGCGCTCCCCCATCTCAATGCGACGGGCGCGGCTCACGCACATGCGCTCCATGGCATCGGCCAAGCCCTTGCGATACATGGGCGGCGTCACAAAACCCGCCACGCCAAAGTCGTCGCCCGGGGCGCCTTCGAGCAACTCGCGGCAGCAGCCCACCTCGGTCGTCACGCAGGGACGGCGCGCTGCAAGCGACTCCAGCACGCTGAGCGGCTGGCCCTCGGAGATGCTCGTCAAAATGGTAAAGTCGAGCTTTTCCATGTACTCGACCACGTTGACGCGGCCGGTAAAGATCAGGTCGCGCACGCCTAGGGTATCGACCAGCGCGTGGCACTCGGCGCCGTACTCCTCGTCGTCCACGCCGCCCATAATGTGCAGGCGCACCTTGGGCAGGCGCTCGTGCAGCTCAAAGAAGGCATAAATCATTGTCTTGACGTCCTTGATGGGCGCCAAGCGCACCACCGCGCCAATGTCCACCCAGCCGTCATCGGGCTTTAAGGGAATATCCTTAAAGCGGTCGAACTGGATGCCGTTGGGGATAACCAGGCATTTGTCCGCATCGCAGCCCATATAGACCTGCGTCTTGCGGGCGTTATGGAACAAACTCGTCACGCGGAAGGCGCGGCGGTAGATTTCCTCCGAAAGCAGGTAGAAAAAGCGGATCCAGCGGTCCTTGAACGACGGCACCACCCAATCGGCGCGAATGATCTCTTCCTCGCGCTCGCGGGTGTAGATGCCATGCTCGGTCAACAGCACCGGCGCATGGTGAACGCTTGAGCCCAGGCAGGCGAGCAGACCACCGTAGCCGGTCGAGATGGCATGGTACACATCGGCCACCGGCACCTCGCTGCCCAACAGGTAGAGCACGGGCAGCAACATGGAGCGCATGGTGTGGAATGCATCGGCAAAGGGCGTGTAGGGATACTCGGCCAGGCACACGTCGCGAAAGATATCCATAAACGTGCGGCTCTGCAAAAACGAGAGCGGATGCACGCGACGGCGGTAGAAGATATCGAATAACACGTCCCAGTCCGGATTGGAGAGCGACACCAGACGGCGTAACGCCTCGCGCTCACGGTCGTTAAAACTGGCTTCATGTTGCTCACCCGAAAGCCGCAGGGCATCGTCCAGGAACACCTCGTGCACCTCGACCACGTTGCCGGGCAGCTCGTAGACAAACTTGCCACGGTCGGCAGCATGCGCGCCGATCACCCACAGCACAAACTCGTGCTCGGGCATGGCCGTAATGTAGCCATGCATCCAGGTAGATACGCCGCCGTGCACATAGGGGTAGCAACCCTCGAGTACCAAGCAGATTCTCATTTATCGCCACCCTCCTTGCGCTCGATCGTCACGGTCTTATCATTTGCCTTGAGCAGATACAGATTGCCCGTAAGGTGCGTCAGTTCGCCACCCGTCACCGCACCCGGCTCGCCATTATTGGCGCGGAACATGAGCCACGCCTCGTCGTGGAAATTGCCCAGGCTGAGCGTCCAGGCATCCGCGCTGGTATCCACGCTCACCGTCACGGACGAAAAGCGCTGGATGGCACCGGAGCACTCCGACGCCGTCTGGTGCCGCAGGTCGGGCGCGGATTTGGTAAGCCACTCCAGGTAGTCGACCAGGCCGCCCTTGTAGACCTCCCAGCCCTCCTTGGCACCACGATCGGGATCGAGCAAGTCGTCCGGGTGCATAAAATGCGTGCTCACGTAGTGCATGTTGAGCTCGGACACGGCTGCCAGGCGCATATAGGAATCGTCGACCATGCCGCCCGAGACAATACGTGGCTGCTCCACAATGCCGTCGCTCGCCACGCCAAACTCCTGCACGTAGGGCAGGTCGGTGCCATCCTCAAAATACGTGCTGGCGATGGTCTTAATGCGCGGAACGTCGGTGCCGATGAGCTTGCGCGCTCGGGCCGAAAGGATATTCGACGGCGGTACGTAAACCGAGCCATGAGCGTTGGGCAGAACCTCGTCCTGAAACGCGATAAGTTCGTTGAGCGAAGCGACGAGCGTCTCTTTGTTCTTCCAGGTCTTGTAGACGTACAGCGTGCCGTAGTCGGTGTCCCAGAGCGCGAGCGGCTGATGGTTGTAGCCGTGAAAGCCCAGCTCGCCGCCCATCTGCAGCAGCATGCCGCCAAAATATCGAAACTGCGTGGTATCGGGTTGGCGCGCGGGCTCGGTCTGGTTGACCGCGTCCTCGTAGTTTTCGATCATCACGCCGGTATAGCGAATGCCATATTTTTGCGCGAGCTTTTGCAGATCGCGCCACCAGACCTTGGTGTAAAAATCCGCAATGGAAAGGCCGTAGTCACGCTTGATATAAGTACCATCGCCCGAGGGCACGGGGCTAGGAAAGTCGTCCAAATAGAACACGGCGCTGTTGATGACCGGATAGGCCGTAGCATCGCCCAGCAGACTGATCGCCGCGGCGAAAAAGCCGCGCATGACCTTGTCGTAGATACCGATATTGCACACCACGGTGCGCCCGCTACCGCAGTCATTAGACCAAATGAGCGGGGCGCCCGCATCGCCAGTCTTAGCCCACTCACGCGCCGTCTCGCGCAGCGATACTGAAAGCGACGAATCAAAGGGGTCCGAGAGCTCGTAGCGCTCTCCCCCGCCCAGCATAAAGTCCTCACTCGGCACAATGCTTTCGGCTTTTACATAGTCATATCCGGCCGATTCAATGCCAAGCTTGGAGGCAATCACTTGCAGATAGCTCGAGTTATCCGGCGGCATGGCGAGCATAAGCGAACCGCCGGCACTCACCCAACTCATAATGTCGCTCAGGTGCGTACCGAGCCCATCGAGCGACGGCATGAGCAAAATCACGCGATCGAAGGAGGTCAGCGAGGGAATGGCATCCGCACCATCCAGGGCAAGATCCACGTCGCGATGGGCGATCTTCATGTCCAGCAAAATCTGGTCGAACTGGTCTTTGACGTCGTCGACGCCATCTTGGTCCGAGTCTGTAATGACCAGGCACGTGGGCTTTTGGCCAAAGATTGCCGAGGAGGCCGGCACCGCGTCGTTGGCGGCAAGCATCCCCAGCCTATGCTGGCCCGCACTGTACTGCACGCCGGCACGCTCCACCAGCAGCACGGCGGCCATGGCAATAAAGACCGCCCACACCACGAGGAGTCCCATCCAACGAAAGCGGCCCACACGGTCTCGGATATGTTGCGCCACGCTCATCGGGCCTCCTCCCCATCGCGCCAAAACGCCAACTTTTCGCGGTTGTCGGCGCTCAAATACACATGTTGCTTGTCAATCGCATCGATCACACAGTGGACCTCGTCACCGTCGCGGCGCATCACGGCCAGGCGCAGGCAAAGCATCCAAACCTCCTGCTCCTCGGGCACGTCGAGTACCAGCTGGTCGGTCACGGCCTGCGCCTCGTCGATCTGTCCGACATCGGCCAGCGCCGTCGCGTATCGAATGCGCAGCTCAAGGGTATCCTCGCGCTCGCAGCGACGCGCAAGCAGGCGCGCGTACTGTTGGCGCTGAATCTGAGCAACGCGCCCCTCAGCCAAGCCCGAGCCCAAGTATTCACCAAGAAAATCACAGTATTCGTTGAGGTTTTGCGCGCTCGGGTCCGTCTTAAAGGCACGCTCCAGCTGCTGCAGTTTAAGGTCGGACTCCTTGGAGATCTGCGCCACCGCCGTCGCGGCATAGTGCGCCACCTCAACGTCGTCGTTAAGCTTAGCCGCCTGCAGCTGCGCCAGGTACGCGTCGGGCTCCTCGGTGAGCATGGAGAGCATTAGGCGGCGCCGGTATGCCGGGTCGTTGACGATAAGCGCCTCCTCGAGCGGCACTACGCCTGCATCGTCCTCACCGCTCGGTACCGACATACTACGATGCAGGTCGTCGTTGAAGCGCAGCGACTCCAGCGCAGACTCTTTCAGCCACTCGCCAAGCACCGCGCTGCGCACCGATAGCAAAACCACCAGCAACGGGCCCCACAGCGGCACCAGCACTATTACAGCCAGCATGTGCCCGCGCACCGGCAGCAGGCCCAGCTTCATGAGCGTCCACAGCATCAGGCAAACCAGCGAATGAATCAGCAGCAAGACGGCAGCAACGACAAGCGAGATCAAGCGGCACCCCCCTCACCGTCACCGGTGTAAGCGATGCGCTGCAACAGCGCCACGATGCCCTCGCCGTCGACGGGCTCCACCGCAATATGCTTTGCGCTCAGGCGCTTACGGATAATGGGAAGATCGCACGCCTTTGCCTGGCGCATAAGCAGGTAGAGCACGTTGCCGTCGACCAAGCCCGCCGCGTCGATCTCGCGGATTGCCGACCCAATTGCGCCCACCAGCTCGCCGACAGGCTCCATGCCCGGTACCACGCGCAGGAGCAAAAAACTCCCCATCTTGCTATCTGCCAGCGCCTGCTCCGCCGCGAGCTCTTGGCCAAAGGCCGCCTGCTTGAGCACGCAAGTGCCGTCAACGCAGCGTTTATCCTGCGCCACCGCCTCATAGTCAAAGGCACGGCCCAGCGCGCTTTCGACCAGCCCGCACAAGATGCGGAACAGGTTTTGATAATAGAGGGTCATTTGGTTTTCGGCCGCACTACGCACAAAGATCAACACGGCGGGTGCCCCGTCGCGCTCGATCGCGTATCCAAACATGGGAAACCCCGGCGTCAGCTCACGGTTCACCCACAGGTTCGAACGACCCCCGTCGCCCAAAAGAGGTGCAAGCTGCTCAAGCGTGAGCGAGCGTGCGGCATTTTCGGCAATCGCGGGACTTGCTGCCACCAGGCGTGCAAATGCCCCGCCCGAAACATGGTAGATCGCCACCGAATCGTTCTCGAGGATCTCGCCCAGAAGCTCGCAGCACTTGCGATAGATGTCGCGTGGGTTGAGTACGTCGAGCTCCTGCGTCACGGCAAAGATCTTGCCAAAGCTGTCGTGGCGACCCACAATCTGGCGCCTGTACGCGCGCTTGTCCTCGATCGCGTCGTGGTAAAGCTGTGTGAGGAACGTATTGCGATTACGCACGAGCTCGTTTTGATCGCGCTCCGCCCTAATGGCTTCGCTGTTGCGCAGCTGCACATAGCCGCACACGGCACCCACCACAAAGTACGCAATAAACGGCAGCCAGTTGGACGGCTCGTAAAAGAGACCCTGGAAGGTATAACCGTACTGAGTAAAGTAGCTCGCGGCCAAACCCACCGACGCCAGCAGCGCCGCAACCAGGCCAAAATCGAGCCCATACAGCGTGCCGATCAGTACCACGTACAGCAGGCGGTAGTCGAGCACGTTAAGCTGAGCAGACTGCGAAAACACCAGCTCCAGGCCCTCAAAGAGCACCCAGGCCAGCGCGGTCTCCAGGCATTTGATGGGCAGTGTCCGCCCGCGCATGCGGTCGATGGCGGCACGCAGCGGATGGCGCTTGCCCGCGAGGGTCTGCTCCCAGCGGGCGTGTATGGTCGAAAGATCGCGCAGCACGTCATAGCGCTGGAACCACCCGTAGCGCGTGCGGACGGTATCGCTCGGAGCAATGGAGACGACGGCGTCCCCGTCGTAGGTAATGTCGAGCCCCGGGAACAAGCCCTTGAGCGCCTCGCCCAGGTCTCCCACGGTGTGGGCAAAGTTATCCGGAACCTCGAGTTCCTCGAATGTGGCATCCCAGCTGTCGAAGATGCGACGCACCAGAACGGCCAGCTCCTCGGCGCAGAGGGCACCGAGCGGTGAGTCCGCCCCAGCCCTCATGACAGCAGAGCCTTGCGAGCACGCCTCGAACAGCGGGGTCAAAATCGGGTCTTCCAGCGTGGGCGAGGCGGTGTACAGATACGGCACGCGCAAGATCTTGGCCTGAATGCCGTCGCGGACCGCATAGTAGCGGCACAGGTCGTTGGCCGCACGGGCAATGATGCCCTTGCCGTTTTGCCCCGCAACGTCCACCGCACCGTCCGCTCCCATGGGACCAGTCACAAACAGCAGCTGAATCTGGCGACCCATGCAAGCTCGAAAGACGGAGCGCAGCAGCTCGATGTCGCCAACGGTCTCGGTATGCGGCGTGAGATAGGTAGAGAGGTAGACCACACGGTCGAATTCGTAAGCCTGGTCCAGGTGCTGCAGCAGCTCTTTCCAAGACGCATGGAGCGACGACCCGTCGCGGCGCGCCTCGTTGGCCGCCACGACCTGAACATGGTCACCGGGAAACGCCTTGGCACAAAAGTCGTCATCGACATACGCGGTATTGCCAACAACCAGCACTTCCACCGTGCGCTCCCCCTCCCCAAATTTAGCTTTTGCCATGGTAAACATGCGTATTGTACGCTGTCAATGTAGGCCAAAGGCAACTTTAAAGCTGTTTTAAGAACTTTTTCAGACGGGAAGCGACTCGCGCCTGAGCCAGAGAGCCCTACACGTGCCGCTGCACGGCGGAGAAAGGCGAATCCACTACCCCTCAGGCATAATTCCTGAGCAAAATCAAGCAGAGCACACGGCTTTTTGCGCCACTTTAAGACGTAATCGGGATGTGGCGAGAGGCCAAATTCGGAAGTGCGGGGAAAACCAAAGGAATGCTGACCAGACCCCCGTTTTAGGCTTCCGCGACCTGCGGTTTTGATACAAAAAAACCGCGTTGTGCTCGAAGGTTTTCGATTTTTCCCCGCACTTCTGTAATTACATCTCTGGATCGAGGGCGCAGGCAATGGTGACGACATCCACGATAGCGCCCCCCTATGCCTGATACCAAAATCGTTCCATAGGGACCCGTTTCCCAATGGGACGATTCTTCACAAAGGGCATTAAGGCGCATGAGAACATGGTAGAGGCAAGCAAGCGCGCTTCCACGTTTTCGCCCATGGTGACCACGGTATAATCCAACGAGACAAGCAACGAACGGGAAAGGCAGCGCGGATGAACCTGGGCAGCGAGAGCGAGACCGTCGAGTTCAAGAAGTCCACTGGCGAGCATAAAGAAGCACTGCAAGCCATCAGCGCCATGCTGAACAAGCACGGCCGCGGCGAGCTCTACTTCGGCGTGAAGGACAACGGCGATGTCATCGGCCAGGATGTCAGCGACGCAACGCTGCGCCAGGTGACGTCGTGGGTGTCCGACAAGATCGAGCCCGCGGTGTTCCCGACGGTCGAGTGCCTCGACGCCGATGATGGGCTGCGATACATCAAAATTGCCTTCTCAGGTGCCGACGCCCCCTACTCCGCCGACGGACGCTACTTCACCCGCGTGGGGACTTCGAACAAAGCGCTGTCGGCCTCGGAGCTGAGCGCCATGGTCGTCAAGCGTGAGCGCGCCCGTAGCCCGTGGGACTCGCTGCCGTCCGGCAGGCCCGTCTCCGACGCCGACGAGCAGGCGGTGCGTGACTTCGTCGCGCGCGGCGGCAGGGCCGGACGCGTGGGCGGCGGGTTCGCCGGCGTGGAGGACACCTTGGCAAGGCTCGACCTCGTCGCGCCCGACGGCAGCCTAAGAAACGCCGCGGTGGAGCTGTTCTGCGAGGGATCCGACACCTACCCCAGGATGAAGCTGGGGCTTCTGGGCGGCAACACCAAGGCCAAGATCCTCGACCTGCGCCGCGAGTGCGGCACCATGCTCAAGCTGCTCGACTTCGCCGAGTACTTCGTGACGTCGAACATCAGGCGCGAGTTCGTCATCGGCGAGACGGGCATGTACCGCAAGGAGATCCCCGAGATCCCGGCCGAGGCCATCCGCGAGGCGGTTGCCAACGCGCTGTGCCACCGCGACTACACCACCGGCACCGCCGTCGAGGTCAACGTGTTCATGGACACCGTCCAGATCGTGAGCCCGGGCCTGTTCCCCGAGGGCGACTCGCCGCAAGAGCACCTAGACGGTACCGCGAGCGAGTTCGGCCTCCGAAACCCCGCGATCGCGCGCACCCTGTTCCGCGCCGGCGTCATCGAGCAGTACGGCACGGGCATACCGCGCATCAAGGAGGCCTGCGAGGCAGCCGGCGTGAGGTTCCGCTTCGAGCAGACCGTCAACAGCACCGTCGTCGTCTTCGAGCGTCCTGGGTTACAGAAAGCGGCCTTCAGGAGAACCGCGGCCGACAACCGACCGCTCCTCAGCGAGCGCGAACGAGCAGCGATGGCAATTGCCGCCGCTCAGGGGAAAATCACGACCTCCGACCTCGCGCGGGAGTCCAATGTCGGTAGGAAAACGGCCTCGAAGACTCTGAAAGACCTTGCCGGGCGAGGCCTGTTGGAATGGGTAGGGAAAAGCCCGAAAGACCCGCACCAGTTCTACAGGATGCCAAGCGAAGTTTGAGGCTGCAGGTCCTAGCCGGGAAACAGGCCCATTGCGTTTGCTGCCCTCCCCCTGCTGGGCACTACTGAGTAATCTACTGGGCACTGCTGAGTAATCTACTGAGTAGTGCCCAAGCGCGAGTTGGCAAGTCCGCCGAAGCCCAGAGAAACGGCTCCGAAGAATATACTGACCGCTACTGACCGCTACTGATCGCGGCATTCGGCAGGCCCGCCGAATGCCGCGGTCTCCCGAGACTAGCAGAGCCGCCCTTATTGTTAGCGCTGCCGAAGCAAGCCCTACTTCAGCAGCAACTTGAATTTTCGTGCGATGAGCCTCCCCGGAGCCAAGAGCCTTTTGCCCTAATCACAACACCGCAATTCAAGCACCGCAGAAAACTCCATTAGCGATGAACCAGCCACTTGAAGACGTGATCAAGGTGCGGCAAGGGGTCAAATTCGGAAGTGCGGGGAAAATCGAAGAAATGCTAACCAGGCCCCAGTTTTCGCTTCCGCGAACTGCGGTTTTGGTGCTAAAAATCGCGTTGTGCTCGAAGGTTCTCGATTTTCCCCGCACTTCCGTAATTACATCCTTGGATCGAGAGTGCAGGCAACAATGACGTCATCCGCGATAGCACCCAACAGTCACGGACGTACAAAAGGCCGTTGCCGGAAGCCTCCATACAACGACTCTTCTTTGCGCGCGCCACGCTCGCAATGCTCCATTAAATGTAACTAATTGATTTGCTATATACCATTCATAATGGCACATAGCAAATCAATTAGTTACATGTGGAGGCAGAACATGAGGGAGTACGTCGAGAAGCAGCTGCACACTAGAGTCGATTGCGAGCCCAACGACGCCTCGGAAATAACGACGCAAAACTCTTTCCGAAAGTGTAGGTGAGCGAAATGGCGACTCATGCATACGATGACCTTTATTCTTATCTAGCCGCATTCAAGAACAGCTCTCTTGCCGAAATAATTGCGTACCTAGAAGAACTGGGGCAAAGGAGGTTCGACGCCTTTATTAGGGGCCTTGCACCCCTTATCCCAATCGAAAAAATCGAAAATCAATCCCTGTTCAATTTTTCTGTTGACTCCACCCTTGAAGGAGGCAAATTCCCCTGCACTGACTATGCCTGTCGAGAGCAAAACATTTACCATTTGGCAAAGTTCTCAGCATTGTATGCAGATAAAACACTGATTCATTGCCCTATAGAATCGGCATTCGAAATGGGGCACGATGATTATGTCTCAGTCGATGAACTTGCATTCGGGATCTATTTGACCATGCGAGTCGAAGACATAGTCAAAGCTGGAATACTCGGATTTTCGAGCAATTACATTCCTCTTTGCAAAGATTGCCTAGCGCGACAAATCGAAAGAGAATCAAAAGCAAAAGGATTGATATCGAGTTATTGGGATGAACTCGTACGACAATTCTGTTCCTCTACCTCGTGCACTTTAAAACAAGCACCAGATGGGAATCTGTATGTAGCGATTGAGGGAATGGATGCATATGGGTCCCATGATGAGATGGATGTCGATTTCCTGGTAATCCCGTCTGAATACGAATCGCTCTATGCAAGCCAAGGCGAAACGCGATTGGATAGAGACATGCTGGAGAAAGGCAGCATCTTGACTATCCTACTGCCATTGTTGGACGATTGCTTTCAAGCCCTCGTCAATCCCTATTTTTCGAATAGCTCGTATTTAACCACTCGTCCAGCTCAGATTGAGTTCCTCGAGTCCGCAACTTCCACCCTTTATCCTCGAAAAGATCAGACCATACCCATTCGCCGGTTATCTTGCCCCCTCCCCATTGCTGAAAATGCAACGTTGCGTAGCATCCTTGATTGCCGCATTAGAAACGAAGAGTCGTTTCTTGTGTTTAGGGATACCTTGTCCAAAGGCCTGAGCGAAAGGCCCATCGACACCTCGACATTAGCTGACCTGAAGAACAACCTAATTGAGCCCGAGCTTCACAAGATATCTTTAGTGATGAAAAACGAGCGATCCCGATTAGTCACCTCCGCAGGCATTGAAGCCGCTATCGGAATTGCGAGCTTTACATTGGGGCAATACGGAATCGCATCACCTTCTGATGCCATGGCCTTCCTCGGGGCTGCCGGCATAGGGGCCGTTGCATCTCAATCCGCAGATTTCTTGCGAGAAGCCAAGGCAAAAGAGAACCCCATGTATTTCCTCTGGAAGCTCAATAGAAACAACCGTCTGTAACCTAAGGGGCAGAACACCGCAGTCGCCGAGCATATCTCGATCATTAAATAAAGGCAGCACTAGAAAGGATGCGAATCGTGAAGAACCGATTCCCTTTACGAATGCCTAATGCAGTAAAAATCACTGGTAGATCCGAGCAGTTTAACCAAGACGACAAGAGCGCGCTCAGATTGCTGTCTGCAGTAGCTAGCCAAGTATAGATACCATCCTGTTTCCAAATTCGGTCCTACGATAAACCCTTTCTTCTTTCTCAATTTCGTCGGGATCGTCGAAGATGAGCGTCGTATCTACTACGTCCCACTGCTGCCGATGGATATCCTCAATCAGCAATCCCAGTCCGGTTAATCGAAGAAGAACTTCTGCATCTCTGCCTCTGAGCGTCTGAAAAGTTTCCTTTTCTCGAAGCATTTCGTAGTCTCCAGGTAGAAATCTGTCCAAAGTCTCTGCAAACAAACGAAGATCGTCCCAGCTAATTTCTTTATCTAGGTAGGCCTCATAAATCTTTGCTAGTCGCCGCGCTTTGTCCTCCTCAATGTATCTTTCGAGCAGGATAAGCAGGTACTCAATATCGCGCTTCCTATTTGACTCTTCAAAGTATTGCTTGTACTTGTTCCATGAGCCATTTTCAAAAGAGTCGCGGTTGAACTCATCGAGGAAACACGCATACTTCTTCAGCAGATGCGCATTGTGGATATTGTTTCCGATTTTGTAGATGCTCACTAGGCTTGAGATGACGGGGATGTCCTTCAAGAACTCGTTTTGGAGAATTTCGTCCAGGCCAACCTCTGCGATATTCGAAATAAGTTCGAGAGAGTCGCTGCAAATAGTCGGCCTTGCGTCGTCTTGCAAGCGCGATAGACCGGCCTTAGTTGATTCCTCTGCGTTTGCCATAAGATTACCTTTCATAATAATTTGCCAGTTTTGGCATGCGTTTGCAGCGCCGCTTTTCTGAAAGTGGCTCCGATTTAAATGCCATCCCCCGAATAAGCGCTCAGGTTCGATTCAACAAGTGCATTGGTTGAAAAGAGCTTTAGACCCCCTTCGAGGTAAAAGTCGCTTGTGCAGAGCAACCAAATCATCTTGTCGAGCTTGTAGGCAGTGGCCTCGGGGTCCACGCCGCCCTTCCGCGCCGCGCGCGCGGCTTCGAAATAGCAACGAGCCACTTCGACCTCGCTGTCAGTGGTAGCGTAAAACTGAACAGTATTCAGTAGGCCGTTGACACAAACATCGACGAGCGGCTGCTGAACAAGCCCGAGGACCTGTTCAGGGCGATGCAGCTCGAGCTCATGGAGCTGCACCACGGTTCGCCCTCGACCGTCTTCTGCACGCAGTGCAGGTCGAAGGGCTAGGCAGGAGCCCCGAGGCTTTTCCTAATTCTAGGTGTTAAAGTCGATTACTGCCTGCCGTGGAATAGCCTCCACTTTTCGTCTTCGATGTCTCTTTCAATTGATGACTTCACTTTTGACAGCCATTCTCTGTGTTTTAAATATGCAACACCTGCGGGCAGCTGAGCAGCAATCGAGTCAATCGCCTCAATCTCCTTGAGCTTTGCTGGAATAAAGCCTTTTTCAGGGGACCCGCTCATTGAAGATCGACGGAGATCCAAATGGTTGATCGATATCCCGTCTTTATCGAGCGTCAGAATGAGGGTGATAGCCCTAATCCTCGTCTCGTCATTGCAATCGGACAAGGCCCAGCTAATTCTATCGAGGCTATTTGCGTCGGCGATCCTTTCGCGGATGGTATATTCCAAGCGCTCCCAAAAAATATCGCTCGAGAGCGCATTTGCGTCATGAACGGGAAACAAAACGGCTATTTCAAGCCTGCCGAGTGGTTCGCTCAGCGCTTCATCGATCATTGCTTTCAGCAGATTCCAGGCATGATCATCCTGGACGGTCCAAAACGAGCTGATTCTTCGCAGGAGATCGTGCCTTTGTCGGTAGTCGAGGTTGGCAACGTACTCCAAAAAACGGTCAATCATTGAGCTGTCAAGGCGTAAAAGGCAGCGTAGGAAAGCGAGGTTATAGTCGAAAGTAGGATATCCTTCAAGTGCGAGAAAATACAGGTTGACGGCCGGTGAGGGATTGGATTCGAAGTACGAATCTAGAGCGGAGACGCGCTTTTCGTCTCCGCAGTTGCCGAAAAACCGCCAAACCCCATCATTGTGTATATGTTCGGAAAGCCAAGAAGCATATTTGAGGATATAGCCAGGATGCTTTGGCTCGACTATCTCCAAATCTTCCAAGCAGAGATGCGTTCTGCCGTCATCGAGTCTTGCGAGAATTTCGTCGAGCTCCTCCTTGTCGGGCCCGTTCTTTATTGCTAGCAAATCAAGATAGTCAAACAGGGCCGGATGGTCACTCACGTCGATCACCGCGCCCAGCTCGTTTCTAAGGACCTTCCTGCCGATGGTTTCAGCAAGATGATCAAGTGCTTCGTACGGGACAGGGATCGTCGAGGGCGACGAAGCGATATTGCGTACCTTTTTGTGCAACAAAAAAAGCCGCTCGACCAGCGGCTTTTCTTATTTGGGCATGAAAAAAGGCGACCGCCCTATGTGGACGGTCGCCTTTGTAAATTGTTGTGAAGTTTACCTTAAGCGCGGGTCTTGATCTCCTCGAGCACCTTGGCCACAAACTCGTCAACGCTCATCTGAACGGTCTCGTTGGAGCGGTCGCGGACGGAGATGTTGCCGGCCTCGACCTCCTTCTCGCCCAGGATGAGCATGTAGGGCACGCGGTCGATGCTGCGAGCCTCGCGGATCTTGTAGCCGATCTTCTCGTCGCGGTCGTCGCAGACCACGCGAATGCCGGCCTCCTCAAGCTTGGCGCAGACCTCGTGGGCGTAGTCGCGGCTCTTCTCAGAGACCGGAAGTGCCTTGACCTGCACGGGAGCCAGCCAGGTGGGGAACTTGCCCGCAAAGTGCTCAATCAGAATACCGATGAAGCGCTCGATGGAGCCAAAGCATACGCGGTGCAGCATGATAGGGCGCTTCTTGGTGCCGTCGGCGTCCACGTACTCCAGATCAAAGTTGAGCGGCATCTGGAAGTCGAGCTGCACGGTACCGCACTGCCAGGTACGGCCGAGCGAGTCCTCCAGGTGGAAGTCGATCTTGGGGCCGTAGAAGGCGCCGTCGCCCTCGTTGACCTCGTAATCCATGCCGAGCTTCTCCAGAGCGGTGCGCAGGCCCTCCTCGGCGCGCGCCCAGTCCTCGTCCGAGCCCATGGAGTCCTCGGGGCGGGTGGAAAGCTCAACGTGGTACTTAAAGCCAAACTTCTGGTACACGGAGTCGATGAGGTTAACCACGCCCACGATCTCGTCGGTCAGCTGGTCGGGACGCACAAACAGGTGAGCGTCGTCCTGGTTAAAGCAGCGCACGCGGAACAGGCCGTGCAGGGCGCCGCGCAGCTCGTGGCGGTGCACCAGGCCAATCTCGCCGGCGCGGATGGGCAGCTCGCGGTAGGAGTGCGGCTTGGAGGCGTACACCAGCACACCGCCAGGGCAGTTCATGGGCTTAATGCAGTACTCTTCGTCGTCGATGGCGGTGGAGTACATGTTGTCCTTGTAGTGGTCCCAGTGGCCCGAGGTCTTCCACAGCTGCTTGTTCATGATGAGCGGCGTGGAGATCTCCACGTAGCCGGCCTTGTGGTGAATCTCGCGCCAGTAGTCCAGCAGCGTGTTCTTAAGGATCATGCCGTTGGGCAGGAAGAACGGGAAGCCGGGGGCCTCGTCGCGCATCATAAAGAGGTCCATCTCGCGGCCGATCTTGCGGTGGTCGCGCTTCTTGGCCTCCTCCAGCATGTGCATGTGCTCGTCGAGCTCTTCCTTGGTGGCAAAGGCGACACCGTTGATGCGGGTGAGCATCTTGTTGTCCTTGTCGCCCTTCCAGTAAGCGCCCGAGACGCCGGTAAGCTTAAAGGCCTTCAGCGCCTTGGTGTAGCAGATATGGGGGCCGACGCACATGTCGATGTAGTCGCCCTGCTGGTAGAAGGTGATACGGGCGTCGTCGTCCAGGTCGCCGATGTGCTCGACCTTGTACTTCTCGCCGCGCTCCTCCATAAGGGCGATGGCCTCGGCGCGGGGCTTCTCAAAGACGGTGAACTTGAGGTTCTCCTTGACGATCTTTTTCATCTCGGCCTCGATCGCGGGGAAGTCGTCCTCGCTGATCTTGACGCCCTCGGGCAGGTCGACGTCGTAGTAGAAGCCGTTGTCGGTCGCGGGACCGTAGGCAAAGTCGGCCTCGGGGTACAGGCGCTTGATGGCCTGCGCCATGATATGCGCGGCAGAGTGGCGGATGACGTGCGTGACCTCGTCCTGCGGGAGCTCGGCCACCGAACCGTCATTGTAGAGTGCCTTCATGGGTATGTTTTCTCCTCTCGGATGCCTGATGCAAGTGCGTGCGATGCGCTCGGCGTTTTAACTTGCATCATTATAGGCAGGTTGCCTTGGTATACAAGCGCCCGCCGCACCTTAATGGCACGGCGGGCGATTTTCTACGCATGCTTCATCGTGTGGGGCGGGTTGCGCGCGTGGCTTACGCGGGACGCACGGTGCCCGTGGCTTGCGGCAGGCCCGGCGATGGATGCGTTACTGGATGCGAGTTCGGCAGTAGGGGCAGACCTTCCAGTGCGCATCGAGCGGGCGATGGCAGCTGGGACACACGTTGCGAACCTGGGTATCGCACACCGGGCAGACGACGAAGTCCTTCTCGATGGGCGCGCCGCACTGCGGGCAGGTGCCGTACTGGGCAAGCTGACGCTCGCGCAGGGCCATGTCCAGCTCCTGCTCCTCGCGGTCGGATGCGTAGGAGTGCGGGCGCAGAACCAGGTAGGCAATGAGACCCACAAACGGGATGAGGGCGATGATGCCCCATGCCACGTAGGCGCTGGCGCCGCGGCGGCGAGCATCGATGAACACATAGACGACCGACAGCACATACAGGGCGATGATAAAGCCAACAAAGGCATAGACGACGCCCATAAGCTGCGGCGACATGAGCTCGGAGATGTACTTGGACATTACGGGTACCTTTCGGAATATTAACAGTCCGGTCAAGTTTACCACGGGGTTTGTTTATATGGGACCACGGCTGGGTACGGGGCTGGCGCGGACACAAACATCTCAATCTGTAACAGGTGGAGGCGAAATCCGGGTCTAGGTGTTACAGATTGAGACACAGGGCCCCTCCCCGACTTCAATCTCGATCTGTAACATCTTGGGCCCCAAAACCCCTCTTACTGTTACAGATCGAGACATTCAAAATCCGCCTGAAGGTTTGTCTTGATCTGTAGCATCTAGAACCAAAATCGTCAGCTAGCTGTTACAGATTGAGACGAAAGGTTGCCGTAGTTGTCGGCGGACGAGGTTGTCGACGTTGCCACGTCTCCCCTTTTCTGCCGTTGGCGGGTGTTGCGGGGCTGTTCACCGCATTGCCGCCGCGCTGGGAGTGTGCAGACCGTAGGATAGTCTTATTGACAGCCTGTCAACTCGTCTGGGAGGCACCGTGGCAGAAACGTTTGATATCGCGATTGTGGGCGCCGGCATCACCGGGTGCGCCATCGCGCGGCAGCTCGCGCGCTATGACCTGTCCATATGCGTGGTCGAGGCGGCCAACGACATTGCGCTGGGCGCCTCGAAGGCCAACGGCGGCCTGGTTCACGCCGGCTACGATCCGGCTCCGGGAACCGTAAAGGCGCAGGTCAACGCCCGCGGCTGCGAGCTATATGGCACGTGGGCCCAGGAGCTGGGATTTTTGTTCCGCCGCACCGGGTCGATGGTGTTGGGCTTTAACGACGAGGACCGCGCGCATCTGGAGCAGCTGCGCAGCAACGGCCTTGTCAACGGCGTACCCGAACTGTCGATTGTCGGACCCGACCGCATCCACGAGCTGGAGCCGCGCGCCAGTGCCGATGCAACATGCGCGTTGTGGTGCCCTTCGACCGGTTTTGTCGACCCGTTTGAGGTTGCCATCGCCGCACTGGAGAACGCCGTGGCCAACGGGGTGACGTTTATGCGGTCTGCGCCGGTGGAAGCGATTGAAGTCGCGGGCTCGGGCGACGACGCGCGCTTTACGCTGGCGACCCCCGCTAGCAACGTGCGCTGCCGCTACCTGATCAACGCCGCGGGCAACGGCGCCGCAGACATCTCGCATATGGCAGGCGCCGAGGAGTTCCAGATGGTCTGGCGTCAGGGCAACATCGTGGTGCTGGAAAAGGAGCCGCGCACGCTCATGCCGCTCTACCCCGTGCCGACGCCGGTGTCCAAGGGCGTTATCGTAACGGGTACCGTGCACGGCAACACCGTGATTACCGCGACCGCCGCTGTGCGCGAGCCGGGCGACACGCAGACCTACGCTGCCGATGTCAACGCACTCCTGACCGGTGCGCACAAGCTGGTGCCCGATCTGGATACGCGTCGCGTGGTGCGTGCATTTGCCGGCGGGCGTCCGGTCATTCAGGGAACGAACGACTTCTTTATTGGACAGTCGGCCGTGGTGCCGGGGCTGTTCCAGGCGGCGGGCATTCAGTCGCCGGGCGTGGCAAGCGCGCCGGCCATTGCCGAGCGCATGGAGCTTGTGATGCGTGAGGCGGGCGTGGAGCTGCACGAGCGGGCGGACTGGAACTCAATTCGCCGCGCGCCGGACGACTTTGGCCGCGCACCGCTGGCGCGCAAGGAGGAGCTGATCGAGTCCGATCCCGCGTGGGGACAGATCGTCTGCCGCTGCGAGAAGGTGCCCGAAGCCGAGATCGTGGCCGCGATCCGACGCCAGCCGGGCGCGGTTTCGGTGGAGGGCGTCAAGCGCCGCTGCCGCGCCGGCATGGGTCGGTGCCAAAGTGGCTTTTGCCAGAGCCGTGTGGTGGCGATTCTTGCCCGAGAGCTGGACTGCGACCCCAGCGAGGTATTACTGGAGGACGCCGGATCTTGGCTGGTTGAGGGACCGCTGAAGGGGGTGCGTTAGGATGGCGAAATTCAAATCGAGCGCGATTGATTGCGGCGTCGTAGAAGCCGTACAAACGCAAGCCTTCGACGTGGTCGTTATCGGCGGCGGCCCCGCCGGCATAGCGGCCGCGCTGGCCGCGCATAAGGCCGGAGCGCGCGTGGCCATCGTGGAGCGCGAGCAGCACCTGGGCGGCATCCTCCGCCAATGCATCCACCCCGGCTTTGGCCTGTCGCACTTTAAACAGGAGCTCACCGGTCCCGAGTACGCGCAGCGCTTCATCGACCAGGTGCACGCAACCGACATTGCGCTGTTCCTGAACAGCATGGTGATTGGGATTGATACAGGCGAGCCTGCGGAAGACACCGCGGTCCATACCGTCACGCTCATGAGCCCCACCGGCATGATGCGGCTCACCGGACGCGCGGTCGTCCTTGCCATGGGATGCCGCGAGCGCACCCGCAGCGAGATCAAGATTCCCGGTAGCCGTCCCGCCGGCGTGTTTACGGCCGGCCTGGCGCAGCGATACATCAATATCGAAAATCTCAAACCCGGCTCGCGCGCCGTCATTTTGGGTTCGGGCGATATCGGGCTCATCATGGCACGTCGCTGCACGCTCGAAGGGATTTCGGTCGAGGGCGTGTACGAGCTCATGCCGTACGCCAACGGTCTGCGCCGCAATGTGAAGAACTGCCTGGACGATTTTGGTATTCCGCTGCACCTGTCCACTACCGTGACGCGCGTGATCGGGCACGATCGCGTGGAGGCCGTCGAGGTGAGTCAGGTCGACGAGCACCTGGCGCCCATTCCGGGTACCGAGCGCATTGTTCCGTGCGACACGCTGCTGCTTTCGGTGGGCCTGATTCCCGAGAACGAGCTTTCGGTTGCCGCAGGCGTAGAGCTTGACCCACGCACACGCGGCGCCGTGGTGGACCAGAGCCTGCAGACGGGCATACCAGGCATCTTTGCTTGCGGCAACGTTCTGCACGTGCACGACCTGGCCGACAACGTGACGACTGAGTCCGAGCGCGCTGGCGCAGCTGCGGCCGCGTACACGCTGGGGACCGGCGCGGGCGCCGTTCCGGACTGCGAGCTCTCGGTCTCCCCTGCCGGCATCGCGGGCTACGCGCTGCCGGGACGCATTACGACTGTGGCACTCACCAAGCTGAACTTCCGCGTGCGCCGGCCCGTCGACGCCGCCCGCGTGCGCATTCTGGCAGGCGACGAGGAACTGTTTGCGGGCAAGGGACGCGCGTTTAAACCGAGCGTCATGGAAAGCTTCCCGCTGCCGGCAAAGGTCATCAAACAAGCGCTCGACCTGGGTGCTAGCGAAATTGTCCTGTCCGTCGATCCCGTCGAGGAGGCATAGACTATGAGCGATAACGCAATCGAAACGCTGCAGTTCAACTGCACGACCTGCCCATCCGAATGCCTCCTGACCGTAAAGGTGGAGCGCGACGCCAATGGCGCCGTGGTGGAAGTGCGCTCCGTAACCGGCAACAACTGCCCGCGCGGTGATAAATTCGCGCATCAGGAGCTCACCTGTCCCATGCGCGTGCTCACCACCACCGTTGCCGTATCCGGCGGCGATGAGGCTCTGCTGCCCGTGCGCACCGCCGATGCCATCCCGCTGGCACTCCACGCCCAAGCCATGAACCTCATCCGTGGCCTAGTCGTCAACGCCCCCATCCGCATGGGCGACGTCGTGCTGGAGAACCTCCTCAACACCAACATCGACCTCATCGCCAGCATGGACATCGACCGAGCCTAAGTAGCTAATTGGGGACGGGGCTCTTTAGCTAATTGGGGACGGGGCTCTTTAGCTAATTAGGGACGGAGCTCTTTTAGCTACCCCGCCATCCACCCGGTCCTCCTCCGCAGTTGCGGTGAAATACGGACTGTTTTATGGCTTCAGGCCGCTAAACAGTCCGTATTTCACCGCAACTTATGAGGGCGCGCATGGGATGCAAAGGAGTGTCCCGAAGTGCCGGCATAAAAGGAACGTCCCTATGTGCCGGGCTTGGGATACCATGGTGGCAGCCTAGCGAAAGGATGTTTCATGGCACATGTCGATGACCAGCGCGTGGCGCGCGTGCTCGATGCGCTCGAGGCTCAGCACCCCGGTGCGCAGCTGCTCGTAAACGACCCGTGGTCGATTTACTATCTGACCGGCTTTTATGCCGATATGTTCGAGCGTTTTTGCGGTGTGCTGCTCGCGCGCGATGACGAGCCCGTGATCTTGGTCAACGCGCTGCATCAGTTGCCGGAGTACGACAATGCCCGCGTCGCCTATCACACCGACACCGAAGTCGTGACAGACGCTATCGCTCGCGAGGTCGATCCGACCAAGCCGCTTGGCATCGACACCGTCATGCGTTCCGGCTTTTTGATGCCCCTTATGGAGCGCCATACCGCGAGCGAGTTTTTCCTAGGCGATTTTGCCGTCACCGCTTCACGCACCCACAAGGATGCCGCCGAGCAGGAGCTCATGCGCATGTCCTCGGCCGCCAACGACGCCGTGATGGTCGACGCCATCAAGCTCGTTCACGAGGGCGTAACGGAGCGCGAAATTGCCGACCAGATGCTCGGCCTGTACCGCAAGCACGACTGCGAGGGCTTTAGCTTTCCGCCCATCGTGAGCTTTGGCGCCAACGCCGGCGATCCGCATCACGAGCCCGACGACACCGTACTCAAGCGTGGCGACGTGGTGCTGTTCGACATTGGCGGACGCCGCTGCAACTACTGCTCGGACATGACGCGTACATTCTTTTGGGGCGAGCCGGACGAGGAGACGGAGCGCATCTACGATATCGTGCGCCGCGCCAACGAGGCCGCCGAGGCGCTCATCGCGCCGGGCGTGCGCATGTGCGATCTGGACCGTGCCGCGCGCGACGTGATTGAGGACGCGGGCTACGGCGAATACTTTACGCATCGCCTGGGACACTCGATCGGCCTGCAGGACCACGAGCCAGGCGACGTCTCGCTCGTCAACGAGCAGGTCGTGGAGCCGGGCATGACGTTCTCCATCGAACCGGGCATCTACCTCCCCAGCCGCACCGGTGTCCGCATCGAGGACCTGGCCCTGGTGACCGAGAACGGCGTCGAGATTCTCAACGCCTACCCCCACGATCCGGTCCGCCTAGACTAGGCACGCCACCAAAGCTCCCCTAGAAGTTGCGGTGGAATACGGACTGTTTAAGGCTTCTAGCCCATAAAACAGTCCCTATTTCACCGCAACTGATGAGGGGATGGGTTAGCGCAGCAAGCCTGCCACTTCGCCGGCTAGGGTAATGGTGCCGGCTGCTACGAAGGGCTCGCCCGCGGCCTCGAAAGCTGCGAGGGCCTCGGATACGCTGGGGTACACGCCCGCGAGCTTGTCAGCGTCCACAAGGGCGGCGAGCTCCTCTGCCGGCAGGGCGCGATCGGAATCGGTCTGCGTCACGACCACACGGGGGAAGGCCGGAATCAGCACGTCGACGATGCCAGCCACGTCCTTGTCGGCCAGCGCGGCACACAGCAACGTGGGGCGGTTCTCCACGCACGGATCGATCTCGTCCAGCGCGCTCACAAAGTTCTCGCAGCTCTGAGGGTTATGGCAGGCGTCAATCAGCTTAAGCGGATCAGTTCCCAGCACATCAAATCGGCCCGGCGTGGGGCAGCCCATAAGCGACGCATCGAGCTTGTCATGATCGAGCTCGCGACCCAGATACCCCTCGCACAGCATAATCGCGCACGCGGCATTCTGCGGCTGATAGGCCGGCTTGACCATGCTCGACGTATAGATCGCACGCGGCGTGGTGCAGCTAAACTCAACCGTATTGCCCACGTGCTCCGGCACTTTGGTCGTGGCATGGTTCACTACGAGCGGCACAATGCCGCACTCGCGACAACGTGCATCCATCACGCGCTGAACACTTGCCTCATGCGTACCCTCGCCCAAAACAACCAGGCGCCCAGGCTTAATAACCGCAGCCTTCTCCACCGCAATGGCCTCGAGCGTATCTCCCAGAATGCGTGTATGGTCGAGCCCGATGCCCGTAATGGCAACGGCGACGGGATCGGTCGCACTCGTGGCGTCCCAGCGTCCGCCCATGCCGACCTCGAGCACAGCAACATCCACCGCGGCCTCGGCAAACACGACAAGTGCGGCAGCCGTCAGCAGATCAAACGGCGTGATGGCATAGGCACGCTCCCCCGCCGCCACACGACGGGCATTCACGCGATGTCCCGCCTCAACAGCGGCGGAAACGCCACGGGCAAAGGCCTCATCGCTCACGACGCGCCCATCGACCTCCATGCGCTCGGGATAGCGCACCAGCTGCGGCGACGTATACAGCGCGGTCTTTAACCCCTCACCACGCAAGATAGCAGCCGAAAAACGCGTGGTCGAAGTCTTGCCATTGGTACCGGCAACCTGAATGCAATCGAAATACTCATCCGGACGTCCCAGCTCATCGAGCATATCGACAACCGTCTCGAGCAGAGGACCAGCATCCCCAGAAATCCGCCCCGTATCAGCAGCAAGTCCCACAGCCTCATCAAACGAAAGCAGCTCAAACGAGAAAGGAACGACATACGACCCCGAACGCTTAGCCATAACCCAAAGTCCCCCATAACAGAAAAAGAGGCCCATCAAAAAGAATGAGCCCCTCACGTTGACAATATCAGCCTTTACCCGCTTGCAGCGAGATCAAGGCCACAACCCAGTGGCCCTAACACGCCAGATGCAAACAACAACGTAAACGAACTAGGAGCGGCCCGATGCTTTGCTCGCCGCAAGTTCCGCACGCAAAGGACAGCACTTAATGTGCTGTCCGTCTTGCGCAGGACTGTCCGCAGCGGAGAGCAAAGCATCGGGACGCGCCCCCGAGTGAACCTTACGAGAAGTCAGCAACCTGAGCAGTCAGCGCCGCCAGGATCTCCTTGAGCTCAGCTGCACGGTCCCTCTTCTTCTGGACCACCGCAGGCGCGGCCTTAGCCACAAAGCCCTCGTTGGCGAGGGTCTTCTCGCAGCCGGCGAGCTCCTTCTGGGCCGCGGCGATCTCCTTCTCCAGGCGTGCCTTCTCGGCCGAAAGGTCAACCTTGCCCTCGAGCACCACAAAGACCTCGACGCCGCTGTCGACCACGGCAATGCTCGCAGCCGGCTTCTCGACGTCGGTACCCATAACCAGCGAAGCCGTGTTGGCCAGCGGCTCAATCGTGGAGCGCAGGCTCTCGAGCTTCTCGACGTCCTCGGCACCGGCGCGCACGACAGCGTCGAGCTCGGCCTTGGGGCTCAAGCGATAGCGCGAACGCGTGGCGCGGGCGGCAGACACGACGGTGCGGCACAGCTCAAACGCGCGCTCGGCGTCCTCGTCGACGTACTTGGCGTAGTCGGCGGGCTCGGGCCACTTGGCGATCATGAGCGCCTCGGCGCGGTCAACGTTGCCCTCGGCGTCCAGGTCGAGCACGCTCGCCGGCATGTTGTCCCAGATCTCCTCGGTGACAAACGGCATGAGCGGGTGCATCAGGCGAATGGAGGTGTCGAGCACAAAGATCAGGTTGCGCTGCGCCTGCAGACGGCCCTCGCCCTTCAGGCGGGCCTTGGTGACCTCGACATACCAATCGCAGACCTCGTTCCAGAAGAACTGCTGCACGCCGCGGGCCATGTCGCCAAAGGTGTACTGCTCGATGCCCTCGGTGACCATCTTCACGGCCTTGGCCAGGCGGCTGAACATCCACGCGTCGGCAGGCGTCTCCACGACGGGCTCGCCGGGCGTGTAGCCCTCCATGTTCATAAGCAGGAAGCGGCTGGCGTTCCAGATCTTGGTCACAAACGACTTGGCCTGCTCGGTGCGCGGGCTATCGATGAGCTTCTTGGTCTTCTTGTCGATGTTCGCGTCGAACTTGACGTCCTGGTTGTTGGTGCAGAGCGTCAGCAGGTTGAAGCGCATGGCGTCGGCGCCGTACATGCCGATGAGGTCCATGGGGTCAACGCCGTTGCCCTTGGACTTGGACATGCGGCTGCCGTCCTTGGCCAGGATCGTCGGGTAGATGACGACGTCCTTAAACGGCACCTCGTCCAGGAAGTACAGCGAGCTCATGACCATGCGGGCGACCCACAGCGCGATGATGTCGCGCGCGGTGACGAGCGCCGTCGTGGGGTGATGGCCCTCGAGCAGCTCCGGCTTTTGCGGCCAGCCCTGCGTGGCGAAGGTCCACAGCTGCGAGCTAAACCACGTGTCCAGCACGTTCTCGTCCTGGTGCACGTGATGGCCGCCGCACTTAGGGCACACGTCGGTGTCCTCGGTGAGGGCGTCCTCCCAGCCGCAGTCCTCGCAGTAGAACACGGGGATGCGGTGGCCCCACCAAAGCTGGCGGCTGATGCACCAGTCCTTAAGGTTCTCCATCCAGGTGGTGTAGGTCTGCGTCCAGCGCGCGGGGTGGAAAGTGACCTTACCGGAGTTGACGGCGTCGAGCGCCGGCCCCTTGAGCTTATCGACGGCGACGAACCACTGCTCGGACAGCCACGGCTCCAGCGCGGAGTCGCAACGGTAGCAATGCATGACGGAGTGATCGAGTTCGTCGACGTGATCGAGCAGGCCGTGCTCCTCAAACCACTTGATGACGGCCTCGCGGCACTCGTCGCGGTTCATGCCGGTAAACTCGCCGTAGCCCTCGACGACCACCGCGTGCTCATCAAAGATATTGATCTGCGGCAGGTCGTGAGCCTGACCCATGGCGTAATCGTTGGGGTCGTGGGCCGGGGTGACCTTGACAAAACCGGAACCAAAGTTGGCGTCGACATGCCAATCCTCAAAGATGGGAATCTCGCGGTCGACGATGGGGAGCTTGACGGTCTTACCCACGAAGGCGGCCTTCTCGGGATCCTTCGGGGAGACGGCGACGCCCGTGTCGCCGAGCATGGTCTCGGGGCGCGTGGTGGCGACGACGATGTAGTCCTGGCCGTTGACCGGCTCGGTCAGCGGGTAGCGCAGGTGCCACAGGTGGCCCTTCTCGTCCTTGTACTCGGCCTCGTCGTCCGAGATAGCGGTGGTGCAGTTGGGGCACCAGTTGACGATGCGCTTGCCGCGGTAGATCAGGCCATCGTGGTACCAGTCGCAGAAGACCTTACGCACAGCCTGGGCGTAGTCCTCGTCCATGGTAAAGCGCTCGTTGTCGAAGTCGACGGAGCAGCCCATGCGCTTGATCTGCTCGACGATGATGCCGCCGTACTCGTGAGTCCAGTCCCAGCAGGCGTCGACAAACTTGTCGCGGCCAATCTCCAGGCGGCTGATGCCCTCGCTCTTGAGCTTTTTGTCGACCTTGGTCTGCGTGGCGATACCGGCGTGATCGGTACCGAGCACCCAGCGCGTAGACTTGCCGCGCATGCGAGCCATACGGATGATGGCGTCCTGGATGGAGTCGTCGGTGGCGTGACCCATGTGGAGCTTGCCGGTCACGTTGGGAGGCGGAATGGTAACGGTGCAGTCGCCCACGCCCTCGCGGCGCTTGTAGTAGCCGCCATCGAGCCACTTCTGCAGGATCGCCGGCTCGTTGGTCGACGGATCGTAGTTCTTGGGCATTTCTTCCATATATCTCTCCCTTGCCCATCGGGGAGGAATGTAGGCCCGATTTTCGCTCGGTCAAGTCCTGGCTCGCACGAAGAACACATTAAGTGTTCTTCGGCTCGTGCGGAATCTACGAAAATCGGGCCTACATTCCTCCCCTTAGGTATCGATTACTTCAGTCTGAATTGACTTCGCTTTTGCTTAAACAAACACACAGAATAACACAGGTAGTTGGGGTTATTGCGTATATATAAAATAGCCTCCGACCGCGGGTGGTCGGAGGCTATTTGCAAGCACGTTTTAGGCAAGTCTAGCCGTAGATACGTTGGGGCTGCTCTTCGCCCTTTACGGAGGCTTCGGTTACGACGACCTTGGCAACGCCTTCCTCGCTGGGCAGGTCGAACATCGTCTGCTGCAGTACGTCCTCGCAGATGGAGCGCAGGCCGCGGGCGCCGGTCTTGCGGGCAAGTGCCATGCGGGCGATCTCGTGCAGGGCCGCGTCCTCAAACTCAAGCTCAACGTCCTCGAGCTGGAACATCTTGCGGTACTGGCGCACCACGGCGTTCTTGGGCTCGGTCAGAATCGACACCAGGTCGTCCTCGTCGAGCGCCTGCGTCTGCGTGACGACGGGCGTACGTCCCACAAACTCGGGGATCATGCCAAAGGCGTTGAGGTCCTGCGGAAGCACCTGACGCAGCAGGTCGTTCTCGTCGACCGAGGTGGGGCCGGCGATCTCAGAGTTAAAGCCCACGCCCTTATTGCCCACGCGGTCGGCGATGATCTTGTCCAGACCCACAAAGGCACCACCGCAGATAAACAGGATGTTGGTCGTATCGATCTGCAGCAGCTCCTGCTGGGGATGCTTGCGGCCGCCGGTGGGCGGAACGCTTGCCACCGTGCCCTCAAGAATCTTAAGCAGTGCCTGCTGAACGCCCTCGCCCGAGACATCGCGGGTGATGGACAGGTTCTCTGCCTTGCGGGCGATCTTGTCGATCTCGTCCACGTAGATAATGCCAACCTGCGCGCGCTCAATATCGCCATCGGCGGCATTGATGAGCTTGAGCAGGATGTTCTCCACGTCCTCGCCCACATAACCGGCCTCAGTGAGCGCGGTAGCGTCGGCTATGGCAAACGGCACCTCGAGGATGCGCGCGAGCGTCTGGGCGAGCAGGGTCTTACCGGTACCGGTGGGACCGAGCAGCAAAATGTTGGACTTGGCGAGCTCCACCTCGTCCATATCATCGTCGAGCTGCGAGTCCAAACCGTCGTCAAAGGCCGAAAGCGCAGCACCGCCCTCGATCACGCGGCGGTAATGGTTGTACACGGCAACCGACATGGCACGCTTGGCGTCCTCCTGGCCCATAACATAGGCCGAAAGCTCGTCATAGATCTCGTGCGGCGTCGGCACGTGCGTAATGACCTGACGGGCGTCGTCCTCGAGCTCAAAGCCCTCGGCCTCGGGGTCCACGGCGGGCTGGGATGCAGCCTGGCCGTGATCGTTGAGGAAGCCCGGCAGCTTGCCATTGCGGGCAGCATCCATAAAGTCCGAAGCCAGCGACTCCTCCAAGATCTCGGAGCAGGCGGCAACGCACTCGTCGCAGATAAAGATGTTGGTCGGACCCTTTACGAGACGACGGACCTGTCCCTGCTCTTTTCCGCAGAAGGAGCAGCGGATGGGGTTGCCGTTCTCGTCGAAATTGTCCTGCATGTTACCGGCCATCCTAGGCGTCCTTCGCGGCGAGGTCGCGCGAGGTGACGATACGGTCGATCAGGCCGTAGTCGAGGGCCTCGGCAGCAGTCAGGTAGTTATCGCGCTCGGTATCGGCCTGGACCTTCTCGATGGGCTGGCCCGAGGCGTCGGACAGGATCTGGTTGAGCTCGCGACGGGTCTTCTTGATCTCCTCGGCCACGATCTCGATCTCGGTCTGCTGACCCTGAGCACCGCCGCTGGGCTGGTGAATCATGACCTTGGAGTGCGGCAGGCAGAAGCGCTTGCCCTTGGCACCGGCCGAAAGCAGCACGGCGGCCATAGACGCGGCCATACCGACGCAGATGGTGGAGACCTGCGGCTTAATGAAGTTCATGGTGTCTAGAATTGCCAGGCCGGAGTAGACCTCGCCACCGGGCGAATTGATGTAGAGCGAGATATCCTTCTCGGCATCTTGGCTCTCAAGATGCAGCAGCTGGGCAACGACCAGGTTGGCGCTGACGGAGTTGATCTCCTCGCCCAAGAAAATGATGCGGTCGTTGAGCAGGCGCGAATAGATATCGTAGCTGCGCTCGCCGCGCGGCGTCTGCTCGATAACGTATGGCACGAGGGCGGAATCGAACTTAGCGATCATACGCATCTCCATTTCTCTCTTGCGGACCAAATTGGTTCTAGATAAACGTACGGTGCCCGCATGCTATGCATTGGCTGGCACCGTACGAAGCTACCGGATAACCGGTGTATAACTTTACCCCATCACGGGCGCACGCATGCGCTCGTGGGCAAGGTGGCGAGAATTACTCGGCGTCCTTGGCGGTCTCGTCGACCTCGGTCACCTTGGCGTTCTCGACCAGGTGGTCGACGGCCTTGGAGCGACGGATGGACTCGCGGACGGCAGGCATGCGGCCATCGGCGATGAACTCGGCCTTGGAAGCCTCGACGTCCTTGACGCCGGCCTTCTCGAACTCGGCGTTAATGTCGTCCTCGGTGACCTCGATCTTGAGCTCACGGGCGAGGGCGTCGAGCGCCAGGGACTCACGGGCAACGTCGTTGGCCTGCTTGTGCAGGTCGCCGATGAACTGCTCCATGGTCAGACCGGAAGCGGGCAGCCAGGTGTCGAGGGTCATGCCACGGGCAGCGAGGTTGGACAGGAAGTTCTGGCCAAGCTCCTCAAAGACGGACTGCTCGTAGTCGGCGTCCATCTCGTCGAGCTGCAGACGCTCAGCGAGAGCGGAGACGCAACGGTTCTCCTTCTCGGCCGGGAGGCGGGAAGCCTTGTCCTGCTCGATCTCGATCTTGATGGCGTCGCGCATGGCGTCGATGCTGTCGAAGCCAAAGTCGGACTTGACGAGCTCGTCGGTGAGCTCGGGGGTGTTGCGGACCTTGATGCCCTTGACGGTGACCTCGACGGTGTGGGTCTCGGCCTCCTCGCCCTCCTCGACCTCGTCGGTCCAGGTGACGGTCTTGACGTCGTCAACGTTGGCGCCGATCAGGGCCTCGTTGAACTCGGCGGGGTTGCTGTCGCTACCGGCGATGAGCATGCGGCCCTCGGCGGCGAAGTTGTCGGCGTTCTCAACGGCCTTGAGGTCAACGGTCACGTAGTCGTCAGCCTCGACAGCGCGGCCCTCGACGTCCTCGAAGGTAGCGCGGTAGTTGAGGAGCATCTCGACCTGGTTGTTGATCTCGGACTCGGTGACCTCCGCAGGGGGCATCTCGATCTCGACGGCGTCGAAGGAGGAGAGCTCGGCAGCAGGACGCAGGGAGAACTCGACGGTGTAGGTGTAGTCCTCGTGATCCTTGGCGAGGTCGAGCTCCTTGTAGTCACCGTTCTTGGTGGGGACGATGTCCAGCTCGTTGAGGACGACGGGCTCGTTGGCGGCGATCAGGTCGTTGGTGGCCTGAGCGAGGGTAGCCTCGGCGCCAAGAGCGGAGTCGATGACCGGACGGGGGGCCTTGCCGGCGCGGAAGCCCGGGAAACGGTACTTCTTGGCGGTCTCCTTGTAGGCCTTCTTGATCGCGGCGTCGACGTCGGCGGCCGGGATGGTGACCGTAGCGGTGAGCTTGGCGTCCTTGACGTCAGAAGCGGTGATGTTCAACACGTTCCTCCTCATACTGCCCAGCTTATCTGAGGTGCTGGTACCTTTATGCAACAAGCGTCGCGAGGGCAAAAGCCGACGCGGGTGCGTTGGTGCGGGCGAAAGGACTCGAACCTTCACGGGAATCCCACCAGAACCTAAATCTGGCGCGTCTACCAATTCCGCCACGCCCGCATGAGCGCACAGACTAGGAATGATAGCAGATACGAGCGGCAAGCGCACGCACACCTTTTACAGGCTCACGACCTCACCACGAGTGCAAAAGGCGGGGCGAGTTGCCCCGCCCCGCCAATTACGATTTGTTCGCTGACCCGCTACTCCCCCAGCAGGGCCTTCTCGGGCGTAATCGGCAGCGAGCGAACCTGATGTCCGGTGGCGTGTGCCACGGCCGAGGCCACGGCGGCGAGCGGCGTGTTGATGACGACCTCGCCGATCGACTTGGCGCCAAACGGACCCGTCGGCTCGTAGCTCGGCTCAAAGGCCACGCGAATGCTACCGATATCCAAGCGCGTGGGCAGCTTGTAGCTCATGAAGTTGCCGGTGCGCAGACGGCCGCGCTCATCGTGCTCGACGATCTCGTAGAGCGCGTGGCCGATGCCCTGGGCAATGCCGCCCTCGGCCTGGACGCGCGCGAGCGCCTCGTTGATCACGGTGCCGCAGTCCACAGCCGCCGCATAGTCCACCACGGTTACCTTGCCGGTGGCCTTGTCGACCTCGACCTCGGCAATGCCGGCCATAAACGGCGGAGGTGAAACGGGCAGACAGGCAGAGGCGTGCGAGGTCAGTGCGTCGCCGCCCGCGATGTTCTTGACG
Source organism: Collinsella aerofaciens (assembly GCF_964283865.1). Taxonomy (GTDB): domain Bacteria; phylum Actinomycetota; class Coriobacteriia; order Coriobacteriales; family Coriobacteriaceae; genus Collinsella. The sequence continues at coordinate 113,919 of NZ_CAXYLS010000004.1, forward strand.
CACAGGTTGGCAAAGTCGCGCAGCGTGAGGTAGCGGTTCTGCTCGCGCGCGGCACGCTCATCGGACAGGCGCACGTACTGGCCGTCGAAGACCACGTCGGCGGCGTCCACGTCCCACATCTGGGCGGCCTTGGCGCAAATCTTCTGGCGCAGCTCGGTCGCGGCGTTCTTGGCTGCCAGGCCCGTCACGTACGTACCCGAGCTCGCGTACGAGCCGGCGTCGAACGGCGACACGTCGGTGTCCACGCCGCGCACCACGATCAGCGAGCTCTCCACGCCCAGCTCCTCGGCGGCAATCTGCGCCAGGATCGTGTCGACGCCCATACCGTTATCGGTGGCGCCGGTGCCGATGGTAATGAAGCCGTCCTCTTCCAGGCGCATGTCGATGCCGGCGATGTCCACGTTGGAGATGCCCGAGCCCTGCATGGTGAGCGCGCAACCCAGGGCGCGCACGCGGTCGCCCAGGTCCACGGCCAGCGGCTTGTCGCGCCAACCGATCATGTCCATCGCGCGCAGCAGGCAGCGATCGAGTGCGCAGGCGTTGAGCTTCTCGTTGTAGTACTGCGGCATGGTCTCGCCCTCGCGCACGATGTTCTTAAGGCGCAGGTCGGCGGGGTCCATGTGCAGCATGTCGGCGAGCTCGTTGACGGCACTCTCCACGGCAAACTGGCCCTGGGTGGCACCGTAGCCGCGATACGCGCCGCCGCGGTTGGTGTTGGTGTAGACGGCGTCCCAGCTAAAGCGGCTCGCCTTCACGTGGTTGTAGATGGGCAGGCTCTTGTGGCCCGAAAGGCCGATCGTCGTGGTGGCGTGCTCGCCGTACGCGCCGGCGTTGGACAGCGTGTGCAGATCGATAGCTGTGATGGTGCCGTCGTTCATGGCGCCCAGCTTGACGGTCATCTGCATCTGGTGGCGCGAGTTACCCGCGGTGATGGTCTCCTCGCGGGTGTAGCAGCAATAGCTCGGACGGCCGGTCTGCTGGGTGACGAACGCCACGAAGATCTCGCAGCAGCCCGTCTGCTTGGAGCCAAAGCCGCCGCCGATGCGCGGCTTAATAACCTGCACCTGCGACTGCGGGATGTCGAGCGACTGCGCGACCATGCGGCGCACGTGGAAGGGCACCTGCGTAGAGGTGATCACCGAGATGCGGCCGAACGCGTCGGTCGTCGCGAAGGCGCGGAAGGTTTCCATGGGCGCGGTCTGCGTGGCCTGGCTGGTGTAGGTGCGCTCAAAGACGATGTCGCTCTGGGCGAAGGCCTCATCCAAGTCGCCAAAGTCGCTGGTACCGCTGCACACCAGGTTGCGAGCAACGTCGCCGCCCTGCGGGAACATAAAGGTCACGTCACCCTCGGGATGAACCACGATGTCATTATCGAGCGCCTGGGTAAAGTCGAGCAGGGGCTCAAGCACCTCGTAGTCGACCTTGATGAGCTTGAGTGCCTTGTCGGCGGCCTCCTCGGTCTCGGCGGCGACGATCGCCACCTCCTCGTTTTGGTAACGGACGAGGTTCTCGAGAATCAGGCGGTCATAGGGCGAAGGCTGCGGATAGCTCTGACCGGCGATGGTAAAGCGGCGCTTGGGCACGTCCTCGTAGGTGTAGACGCCCACGACGCCGGGCACCTTCAGGGCGCGCGACGTATCGATGGAGCGGATCTTGGCGCGGGCATAGGGGCTGCGCTTGAGTTTGACGATGAGCGCGCCGGCGGGCACCATGTCGCCCGTGTAGACGGGACGGCCCTCGAGCAGAGCCTTCGAGTCCTTCTTGGGCTGCTTGTGGGTGATCTGCTTGTACGAGACGCCGTCAGAGCTGGTATCGTTGACCGGCAGCTCGGGCATCTCAAAGCCCACCTGTACGCCGGACTCGTTAAGGAAGCGGACGATGGCGCGCAGTTGGCTCTCGTAGCCGCTGCAACGACAGAGGTTGCCGGCGAGCTGGCGCGAGAGCTCCTCGCGCGTGGCGACGAGGCTCGGGTCCTCCTTGGCGGCGCGGGCAAGCGCCAGCACGTTCATGATAAGGCCGGGGGCGCAAAAACCGCACTGCTCGGCACCCTCGGCAGCCATCGCACGGGCGAGCGCCTCGGACTCGGCCTTGAGGCCCTCGAGCGTGGTAATGGAGCGGCCCTCGACGCGCGCGGCGGGAACCGAGCAGCTCAGCACCGGATCGCCGTCGAGCCACACCGTGCACAGGCCGCAGTTGGTGGTCTCGCAGGCGCAGCGCACCGACGCGCAACCCTGCTCGCGCAAAAGCGAAAAGAGCATGGCGTCGGGGGCAATCTGAACCTTGACCTTACGGCCGTTGAGCGTAAAGGAAAGATCGATGAGTTTGGCAGCCATTAGCGCACCTCGCTAGAATCGACGCCGGGCACGCGGCGGCAAGAATACTCGTCCGTGGCATATTTAGGGACCTGAACGGTCTCGAGCTCGCGGGCAAGCGCGGCCGAAAGCTCGATACCGGCGGCACGGCGCACGGCCTGGACGGCAAGCGGGGCCGAGATGCGGCGGCGGTACTCGGCCGAGCCCCACATGCTGGTGCCATAGCTCAGCGCGCGCACGGACGCGGCCAGGGCGCGCAGCTCGTCCTCGGAAGGCTGCTCGTTCACCAGGCCACATGCCCCGCCCTGCAGCAGGGTCGCGCGCAGCGGACGGGCGCCCACGGTGACATGCCAGCTGTTATCCCACCAGGCGGCGGTAACGTTTAAGGAGGGGAAATCGGTCGCGGCCTTGCGCACGGCCTCGTAGCTTGCGCGGTAATCGTGCTTAACGACCACGACGTGCTCGATCACGTCGCGCACGTAGCCCATATCCACGAACTCGGCGAGCGGCACGCGGCCGGCACCCGTCAGCTCAACGTACGAGTCGAGCGCCAAAAAGGCCGAGAGCACGTCCGAAAAACCAAAGCGGCCGTAGATGCTGCCACCCACCGTGGCGGTATTGCGCAGCTGCACGCCCACGATATCGTGGACGGCAAACTCAAATACGTTGTTGACGAGCGCGTTGAGCTCGGCATGGCGCTCGAGCTGGCGCAGGGTGCACATGGCACCGATACGAAACTCGGTCTCGGTCTCCTCGATCTGATCGAGTCCGCAGGCCGAAAGGTCGATCGCCGTCGCCACGCGGCGCGATCCCAGGCGCATCCAGATGCCGCCGCCCACAATCTTGTTGTTGCGGTTCTTCTGCAAGAGCTCATAGGCTTCGGCCGCGTTTCCAACACGGACGTAGGTACCGAACTTGAGCACGTTCTCCCCCATCTCTTTACTTGTCCAGTACCTCTAAGTGTACCAAACGAGGGCGCACGGCCCTCGCCACCATAGAAAAAGGCTCCCGGCAGGAATTGCCGAGAGCCTTAGACGCATCAGCTGGTGCTGTGTGGAGCTATGTTGAGCAGGATTTAGCAGACGCCCTGGGCGAGCATGGCGTCGGCGACCTTCAGGAAGCCGGCGATGTTGGCACCCATGACGAAGTTGCCCTCCTGGCCATACTCCTTGGCGGTGTCGTCCACGTTGTGGAACATGCCGCGCATGAGCTGCTCGAGCTTACCGTCGACCTCCTCGAAGGTCCAGGACAGATGCTCGGCGTTCTGGCTCATCTCCAGGCCGGACACGAGCACGCCGCCGGCGTTGGCAGCCTTACCGGGCATAAAGGCGACGCCGTTCTCCTGGAAGTAGGTCGTGGCCTCGATGGTCGTGGGCATGTTCGCGCCCTCGCCGACCACCTTGCAGCCGTTGGCGACGAGCGCCTGGGCGTCCTCGAGCAGCAGCGTGTTCTCGCGAGCGCAGGGCAGCGCGATATCGCAGGGCAGCTGCCACACGCCGCGGCCGTCGCCTTCGTGCCACACGGCGTTGGGCTTCTCGTCAACGTACATAGCGAGCGTGACGCCCTTGTCGTGGCCAGAGCGCTTCTTGTTGTAGACATGCTCGAGCACGGTGTAGTCGATGCCGTCGGGATCCTCGACCCAGCCATGGGTGTCGGAGCAGGCGAGCACCTTGCCGCCGAGCTGGGCGACTTTCTGGACCGCGTAGATGGCGACGTTACCGGAACCGTGAACGACGACGTTCTTGCCCTCGAAGGAGTCGCCGCGGCTCTTGAGGTACTCGTCCACAAAGTAGACCAGACCGTAGCCGGTGGCCTCGGTACGGGCGAGCGAACCGCCAAAGGAGAGGCCCTTGCCGGTGAGGACGCCGGTCCACTCGTTGGTCAGGCGCTTGTACTGACCGAACATGTAGGCAACCTCGCGGCCGCCAACGCCCAGGTCGCCGGCGGGAACGTCGGTGTTGGGACCGATGTGACGATAGAGCTCGGTCATGAAGGACTGGCAGAAGTGCATGATCTCGTTGTTGGACTTGCCCTTGGGGTCAAAGTCGGAGCCACCCTTGCCGCCGCCCATGGGAAGGGTGGTCAGGCTGTTCTTGAGGATCTGCTCCAGACCCAGGAACTTGAGCATACCCAGGGTGACCGTCGGGTTAAAGCGCAGGCCGCCCTTGTAGGGTCCAATGGCAGAGTTGAACTCGACGCGGTAACCGCGGTTGACCTGAACCTTGCCCTGGTCGTCGACCCAGGGAACACGGAACATGACGATGCGCTCGGGCTCGACGAGGCGCTCCAGCAGGGCGGCCTCCTCGTACTCGGGGTGGGCGTCGAGCGCCGGCTGGATGGTGCCGAGGATCTCGGTCGCGGCCTGGATGAACTCAGGCTGCTCGGGATAGCGGGCCTTGAGCTCGTCGAGAACTTTCTGCGTGTAGCTCATGCTTCCTCCAATTGATGGAAAAGAAAGGTGTCGTTCGCGGCGCCCCATGCGCCGTGAGCTTTATCGAGTATGGATAATATCGCACTGTTGCTACAAAGTTACGAATAAGGCAACGAGCGGATGTTTCATTTTGATTACGATGCAGGTAGATAGCTTTTTGACCGCATGGCGAGCAAATCGCGTGTTTCGAAGCTGTTTCCCGCACGTTTCGAAACCACCACAAAGGGGACAGGCACCTTTGTGGTGGTTTTGGCGAGATGCGTTGGCGGGAACGGATGTGAATCGAACACATCCAAGACGTTTTGCACGCCTCACAACGGTTTTGAAGACCGCGGGGCCCACCGGAGCCCATCCGCTCCCAAACGTGGCGGTATTTTACCAAACCCAACAGACCACAACCGAAAAGAGCGATGCGGAAACCGCTAACGCAGCGATCTCAGACCGCCGGACTCCTTGTCGAGTACTGTAAAGCGCACGGCATCCAGGTGCTCCAAGATGCTAATGGTTCGTTTGCGCGACACGCCCAGGGCTTCGCGCAGCACACTCGTGGTGGCGGCGCCGCCAGCAGCCTCGATAGCCGTCGCAACAACCTCACGCGCATGGGCCTCGGCAGCGGCGGACAAGGCAACGTCGCGCTCGACCTTAACGATCGAGTGGTTGAGCGAAAGCTCGCGCAGTGCACGCGTCATGGTGTCGCGATCGAGCTGCAACTGTTCGCTCACCTCGGGAAGCGTCGGCGCATTAAGACCGGCCTCATCCAGCAGGGCCACGATACGCTGGCCAGCCTCGCGCACCACGCGTATCGCCGCGGCGGCGGAATGCGGGTCGAACACCTCGGCACCGTCGACGGCGCACACGCCACGTGCACAGCCCTCGGCAATAAGTGCCATCGCGACATCGTTACCGGCGCCCGGCCAAGCCGCGTGCGCGACCGCACCGGACGTAAAGCCGATCTCCTTGGGAGCCGCCGCGTGCATGGAGGACAAGGCCGCAGCCAGCACATCCATTGCAGCATCGAGAGCCGAGGCATCTGCGTAGAGCACCGCACCGCCCGCAGCAAGCTCGCACACGGCAGCCTGGTCCACAAGCCCACGCAAAACGATCTCGACCTCGCCGGTAACAAGATCGAGCGCTGCGGCAACACCGGCAGCAGCAACAGGCAGCGTTTGCAGCGCCAGCCACGCGTGTACGCCGTCCGCGACATCTCCGGACTCAAGCGCCGCATACAACGCGCGCTCCCCCGCCGACAGGACCCGCGCGCGGCGACAGCGCGATAGCAGGACGCGTCCGCCGCCAAGCAGCGAAATCGGCGAATACGACAGAATGACGGCATGATCGCCGGCGCGCAACGGCAGCGGCCGTTCCAGGCGCACCTGCACCACACGCGTCTCGCCGACCGCAATAGGCGGCTCGTCGTCTAAAAGCATAATGCGGCCGAGCACCTCAGCCGTGCCCGCCATAACGTGCACGCGTGTACCCGAAGCAAGAACGCCGGCTCGCACGCCATCGCGCCCCACATATGTCAGTTGCATCAAAAAGCGCAGCGTCTGGCCCACGCGACCCTCGACGCCGAGCATCTCGCCGCGCTTGAGGCCCGCCACGCCATCGCCCACCAGGTTCAGGGCGACGCGCTGGCCGGGAACCGCGCACTGGGTATCCCCGTGAACCTGCACCCCGCGCACGCGACAGCGCGTTTGCGACGGCAGCGCAACGAGCTCATCGCCAACCGAAACGGGACCGTCGTGCAGCGTACCCGTCACGACGGTTCCGGTGCCGCGGATGCTAAAGCAACGGTCGATGGGAAGACGGGGCGCGGCGCCCGAGCCAGCGGTCGCCTCCAGATGCTCCGACCAGCACGAACAAACCGTGTTATCGAGCGTCGTAAGCAGCTCGTCCAGGCCCTCGCTCGTCTTGGAGGACACCGGCACTATAGAGGCACCCGCAAACACGGTCCCGTCCAGAAACGCCTCGACATCGAGCTCCGCCAGCGCGGCAATCTCGTGGTCGGCCAAATCGCGCATCGTGAGTGCGACGACCATGCGCGTCACACCCAACAGCTTCAGAACCCGAACGTGCTCGCGGGTCTGCGGCATCACGCCCTCAACGGCCGAAACCGCCAGCAACGCAACGTCCACGCCGGTGGCACCCTGTACCATCGCGCGCAGGTAGTGCGCATGCCCGGGCACGTCGACCAGGCCGACAAGCTTGCCGCTGGGAAGCTCGAGCTCGCCAAAGCCGAGCTCAGTGGTCATGCCTCGGCGCCGTTCGACCTCCAGACGGTCGGGATTTTTGCCGGTCAGCGCCTCGATAAGGGCCGACTTTCCGTGGTCGACGTGTCCTGCCGTTCCGACGATAACGGGACATTCGACAAGCTCGCGCGCGGTCATCGACGCAAACCTGCCCGCACGGCATCCGCCAACGCAGACGCACACAGGTCAAGGTCGGTGTCGCGCAAAAGCGTGCGAACGTCAAAAAGCACCTGGTCGTGCCGCACGCGCGTCACAACCGGCGTATCGGGCTCCTGTACCATAGCGCGCTTTAGGCCATCGGCGGATAGACGCCCATCGACGGGACAGACGGCAACGCAAAAAGTTGGGAGCTCGACGGTCGGCAGCGAACCGCCGCCCGGAGCAGACACGCCCTCGACAACCTGCAGCTCCACCGCCTCCTCACACTGAGACTCGCGAAGCTTGCGCAGCATGCGGTCATGCAGGCGCTTGGCCTGACGCTCGAGCGGAGCCGGCGCGCCGGAAAGCATGTTGAGCACCGGGATCTCCCGATGCGCTGTATCGGATCCGGTCACATACAGGCGCAAAGTGGCCTCGAGCGCCGCGAGCGTGAGCTTGCCGGGGCGAAGCGCGCGCATAAGCGGATGCGAGGCACAGGCGGCGATTACCTGGGCGCTACCGAGAATAATGCCCGCTTGCGAGGCGCCGAGCAGCTTGTCGCCCGAGCACGAGACGACGTCAACGCCGGCGCAAAGCGAGGCGGACGTGGGCTTCTCCCCAGCATCGACGAGCACCTCATCTGTAAGCAAAGCGCCCGAGCCCTGGTCCTCGTACAGTAACAGCCCGTGCTCATGCGCCAGCGCAGAAAGCTCCGCCGCGGAAACCTCCTCGTGGAAACCCTCGATACGGTAGTTAGAAGGATGAACTTTCAAGATCATCGCCGTATTGGGCGTAATGGCGCTTCGGTAATCATCCAGATGCGTGCGGTTGGTGGAGCCCACCTCGACAAGCTTGGCACCCGAAGCCGCCATGATATCGGGAATGCGGAAGCTGCCGCCCACCTCGACAAGCTCGCCACGGCTCACGATGACCTCTTTGCCGCACGCATGCGCGGCAAGCACCAGCAGCACCGCCGCGGCGTTGTTGTTGACAACCAGGGCGTCCTGCGCCCCCGTGAGCGTGCGCAGCAGACGCGCGGCATGCTCTTTGCGACCCCCACGGGCACAGGTCGCGACGTCATACTCAAGCGTGCTGTAGCCGCGGGCGACATCGGTCACCGCCTGCACCGCTGCGGGAGCGAGCGGGGCACGACCCAGATTGGTGTGAATCACAACGCCCGTCGCGTTGACAGCAGGGCGCAGGGTCGGCAGCGACAGTCGGTGGCACCGCCGCTCGATGGCCAAGGCAAGCTCGCGCTTGTTCCTAGCAGGAGCGCCAGAGCGAATCGCCGCGCGCTCGGCATCGAGCTCGGCGTCGATCGCCTCGCGCGCAATCGTGTCGCCCGCATCGCCGGCAGCCTTCATGACCGGCCACTCGACCAGCAGCTCGTGAACGGCGGGAATGGAGCGCAGGCGGTCGCGCACCTCGGCAGGCATGGATTCGCAGTCGCTCATGGAAAGCCTTTCGACATATTCAATAAAAAGCAGGTCCCCCTTGGTCGTCATCGGCCAAAAAGTGGCGACGCGCATACAAAAGGGACAGGTCCATTATGGCAGCTCGCGACAAGACGGCGCAGCGCCTCGTCCAAAACCTGCCAAAATAAACCTGTCCCTTTTTGATCGGTTAGGCCTGCTTGTTGGCGTAGATAAACCAGTAGCCCAGCGCCACGATCAGGGCGCCACCCACGATATTGCCCAGCGTGGCAACGGAAAGGTTGAGCGCCAGCCCGGCGGCGTTAAGGGCATCGGCGCCGGCGATATCGGCTCCATAGCCGCAGGAGTGCATCAAAATGCCCATGGGCAAAAAGTACATGTTGGCAACGCAGTGCTCAAAACCGCAGGCCACAAAGGCGGCAATGGGCAGCAAAATACCCACGACCTTATCGACCACGGTCTTGCCGGCGGTACCGATCCACACGGCCAAGCACACAAAGATGTTGCACAGAATGCCACGGAAGAAGATGGTGACGGCATCGATCGTGACCTTACCGGCGGCGACGCTCACCATGGCGTTGGCGACGGCCTCGCCGTTGAGCTTGTAAATGGCCGCCATGTAAACCAAAAAGACGACCAACAGGGCACCGGCAAAGTTGCCGATCCACACAATAGCCCAAGCCTTGAGCATCTGGACGAGCGTGATCTTTTTGCTCTTAAGCGCGCAGACCATAAGCGAGTTGCCGGTAAACAGTTCCGCGCCGCAAATGAGCACGAGCACCAGTCCCAGGCAAAAAGCAAGACCGCCCACGAAGCGCTGGGCGCCCCAGCCAAGCGTGGGATCGCTCAGAAAGACCGTAAAGAACAGGCCGCCGAAGGCGATGAACGCACCAGCGAACATAGCGAGCAAAAAGGCCTTAGAGACCGGCAGGTTAGCCTTGGTAACGCCGGCGGCCTCAGTCTTGGCCTCGATCGCGGCGGGCGCCAGGCAATCGGAGGTGGGATATTCTGCCTTACTCTGTGCCATGGCAATCACTACTTTCATACGATTTGGGACAAACGCTCCTGGTTCATTTGCCCCGCGAGGTCGGACGGTATAAAAATAAACGCGAGCCAAATTAGCATATTGGCCTGCGATTATATAGCTTGGAGCGGGCGACGGAAAGTCCAAGGATTTGCTTCGCAAATCCTTGTTTCGCTGCGGGCCTTCGGCCCTTGCGTGCTGCGCTGGAAAATGCTCACGCATTTTCTCAGCTCTGCACCCTGACGGGTTCGATTCCCGTCGCCCGGCGCGTAAACGAAAACAGCTCTGATTCCCAAAGGAAACCAAAGCCGTTAAAACAATTCTTATGGAGCGGGCGACGGGAATCGAACCCGCGTCATCAGCTTGGAAGGCTGGGGTTCTACCATTGAACTACGCCCGCAAGATATGGTCGGGACGACAGGATTTGAACCTGCGACATCCTGCTCCCAAAGCAGGCGCGCTACCAAACTGCGCCACGTCCCGAAGGTGTTGAGCAGCTAAGGTCTAAACCTTGCGTGTCCCAAAGCGAAGGAAATTATAGGGGAGACTCCCCGCCTGTGCAAGCGACGATACCCTAGCTCCTCGAATGTGCGACAAACCGGCTGTGGAGCAGGCCGATCGCAAACGCCACCATGGCAACCGGCGCCCACGCGGCTCCAATGTCTGCCAGCGGCAGTGCATCAAACGGCAGCCACGCGCCAGCAAAGAACGCATCACGAACCGAGGTGATCACGCTCTGGACAGCGACAACGCCGCCGACCCAGACCCACACCTGCGGATGCGCGTCGCAAAAACCGTGTACCAGACCCATAAGCACCAGCACGATGGCGACGGGGTACAGGGCGTTGAGCATGGGAACCGAGAACATGAGGATCACGTCGAGACCCACGTTGGAGAGCACGCACGAAAACGTCGCGAACACAAAGGCGAGAACCGCAAAGGGACGGCGCATGGCCTCCTCGGAAGCCTCCGCTCCCCCTTTAACCACATACGTCTCGCAGAAGTAACGCGAGCAGCAGCTGATAAGGCCGATGCACACGTTCATGCAGGCGAGGAAAAAGATCGCAAAGACCACGACCGTGCCGGCAAGACCAAAGTGCATGGAGGCGGAACGGGCGAGGATGGCGGCACCGTTGGTGGCATCGGGCATCACGGTGCCGAGCTGCGCGCCGGCAAGTGCTAGGCCGCAGTAGATGATGGCCATGAGCACACCGGCGATCACGCCGGAGCGCGAAATCTCGAAGGCAACGCGCTTGTCATCGGTAACCCCCAGCTCGTGGATAGTCTCGGCGATGATGATGCCAAAGGCGAGCGACGCGAGCAGGTCCATGGTCTGATAGCCAGTCAGAAAGCCCTGCACGGCAGCGCCAGCATCGTAGGGGGCCTGCGGCGCGGCAGCGGGACCCAGCGGCGAGATCACGGCAGCACCAACGACCAGCACGATGAGCGCAATGAGCGCGGGGCCCGTAATGCGGCCGAGCACGCGTGTGATGACGCCCGGGCGCAGCGTGAGCGCAAACGCGACGACAAAGAAGCCGACGGCAAACACCAGGCGCGCCGTGCCGAGCGAGACGCCCTCGGGCAACAGCGGCACCAGCATCTCGAAGGCCGTGGAGCTCGTGCGCGGAATGGCCAGGCACGGGCCGATAGCCAGATACACCGCCGCGACAAAGAACTCGCCGAACTTGGGATGCACACGGCCGGCAAGCTCGCGCGCCGTTCCGGCAAGTGCCACGGCGATAAAGCCCATGACGGGCAGGCCGATGGCGGCAATGAGAAAGCCGAGCATGGCGACCGGCGTGGCAGAACCTGCCTGCAGCGCCAGCAGCGGCGGAATAATAAGGTTGCCGGCGCCAAAGAGCATCGAGAACAGGGCGATACCGACGGTAACGACATGGTCGGAGCGCAGGCCGCGCGGCGCGGATGAGGCCATGGGACCACCTTTCGGGTCGAAACAAAAACGGGACGGGCAAAAGGCCCATCCCGCAAGTATATACGCTTTAGCAAGCTAAATCGCGCAAAGCTTCAATCGCGGCGTCAACTTCCTCGTCCGTGTTGAAATACCCAAACGAGAAGCGAACGACACCCTGGCGCTCGGTCCCCAACGCGCGGTGCATGAGCGGAGCGCAGTGGGCGCCGGGGCGCGTCGCAATCCCCCACCCTTGCATGAGCGCGTCCGAAATCTCGGCCGAATCGATATCGCCCACGTTGAGTGAAACGATCGCCGAGCGCACGGGCTGGTCAAAGGCACCGTAGAGCTTGATCTCCGGGATTTCGCGCACGCCAGCGAGAAAGCGATCCGCCAGTGCTCGCTCATGCGCCGCAATCGCCTCGACCCCACCTTGGGCCTCGATAAAGTCGAGGCCGACAGAAAGGCCGGCGACACCGTGGCCGTTGAGCGTGCCCGCCTCCAGGCGCGTGGGCCACTCAAGCGGCTGCAGCGGATCAAAGCTGTGCACGCCCGTACCGCCCATGGCCCAGGGGGCCACGTCAATGCCCTCCGCCACGGCCAGGCCGCCGGTCCCCTGCGGACCCATGAGCCCCTTGTGGCCGGTAAAGCACACCACGTCGAGCCCCATGGCCTGCATATCGATATGCGCCGTACCGGCAGACTGCGAGGCATCGACGATCACAAGCGCACCCGCGGCATGTGCCAAGGCCGCCACGCGCGCAATGTCGACCGCGTTGCCGGTCACATTAGAGGCATGCGTCACCACCACGGCACGCGTACCGGGCGTGACCAGCCGCTCGAGCTCGTCATAGTCGAGCACGCCGTTCGCGTCACAGCCCGCATGCTCAACGGTCACACCCCGCTCCGCTGCCAGGCGGTTGAGCGGACGCAGCACGGAGTTGTGCTCGAGCACCGTCGTGACCACGCGGTCGCCGGGGCGCACCACGCCACAGATGGCGGTGTTGAGCGCCGCCGTAGAGTTGGGCGTAAAGCACACATGGTCCGCCCTCGGGCAACCTAAAAGGCGCGCGAGCTTGGCACGGCAACCGTGAATCGTACGAGCGGCATCGAGGGCACCCGACGTGGCGCCGCGCCCGGCATTGCCGAGCGAGCACATCGCCTGCGTCACGGCATCGATGACCGTCTGCGGCTTGTGCATGGTCGTCGCCGCGTTATCCAGGTAGATCATCGCACGACCTCCCACATATCAATCACGGTATAGCCCTCGGTGGGAACGCCCGCCGCGGCGAGTTCGCCGCGCAGCAGCTCCTCATCGGCAGGCAACGCCTTCCACGCCAGACCACAGCCGGCAGCGACCTCCCCGGGCACGGGAATCGTTCGCCCGGGAAGGCCGCGCTCGATGCACAGGGACTCGCAGCCCATGGCGGCCGCCGTGGTGGGAAACGTGATGACAAGCGCCGGGCGCTTCTCCCTCATGGCAACTCCAACCAATACGCTACGGGCGCACGACGCGCACGGCCTGCTCCATCTTCTCCACGATCACGTACATGTTGGTGACCTCGCCCACCGCAAGCTGGTCTTTAATGCCATAGTGGTCGAGGCAGGTACCACAGGTGAGAATCTCGACACCCTGCTCGGCCAGGCCCTTCAGGTCGTCGAGCACCGGCGAGCCCTCAACGGTGAGCTTGGCGCCGCCGTTGTAGAACAGCATGGTCGCGGGCAGCTCCTCCTGCTGCGTCACGGCAAAGATAAACGCTTTCATGAGCTTGTGGCCCAGCTCGTCGTCGCCACGGCCCATGCAGTCGGTGTAGACGGAAATGACGAGCCTGCCCTTGCCGGCGCTGGCATCACAGAAGGCAGCGCCATCCTGCTCGGGATCGGCCATGGCAATGGCGCCAGAGGTCGCCACGGTCACGTGCCACTCGGCGTCAGAAACCTTCTCGACCGAGGCCGTGCAGCCCTTCTCCTGCGCCATCTTGGAGATGTTCTTGACGGCGGTCTCGTTATCGACCGAGGTCACCACGGCACCCTCGCCGTCAAGCTGTTTGAGCGCCTTAAGCGTCTTGACGACGGGCAGCGGGCAGGCATCGCCCATGGCATTGACTTCAATCTTAGTAGACATAGCTACATCCTTTCAAAAGGGACCGCCCAGAACAGTAGGCGGTCGCATAAACGGTTTTCTTTAATGCACAACGCGAACAGCAGGACCGCCCGGCACCGCCTCGCACACGCGACCGATAACGGCGGCGATGCAATCCTCGGCATGTAAACGACGCGCAAGCTCATCCACATCCGCCGCGGGCGCCGCGATAAGCAGGCCACCAGACGTCTGCGGATCGTACAGCGCGTCGAGCATGCCCGGCTCCAGGTCCTCGTCGGCGGTCACACGCGGGCCAAAGAAGTCCTGGTTGCGGTAGGAGCCCGCGGGGATAATGCCCAGACGTGCCATGTCGAGCACCTGGTCAAAGAGCGGCACCGCCCCCGACACAAGCTCAATCTGCACACCTGAGCCCTCGGCCATCTCGCACGCGTGCCCGATCAGGCCAAAGCCCGTGACATCGGTGCAGCCGTGAAGCTCAAGTCCCTCGGCCAGACGAATCGGCGCCTCGTTGAGGGTGCGCATCGAGTCAAACATGGCTGCGGCCTCGTCCTGCTCGATGAGCTCGCCCTTAATGGCCGTGGTGATGATGCCAGAGCCGATCGCCTTGGTCAGCAACAGGACATCGCCAGCGCGCGCGCCGCTGTTGGCGAGCATGCGGTCGAGCGCGACAAAGCCGCTCACGGACAGGCCGTACTTGGGCTCGTCGTCGTTGATGGTGTGACCGCCCGCGATGGAGCAGCCCGCCTCGACGCACTTGTCGGCGCCGCCCGCCAGAATCTGGCCGGCAACCTCAACACCCAGGCAACTGGGTATGCAGAGCAGGTTCATGGCATGGCTCGGCCGCCCGCCCATGGCGTAGATGTCCGACAGCGAGTTGGCCGCGGCGATCTGGCCAAACAGGAACGGGTCGTCGACCATCGGCGGGAAGAAGTCGATGGACTGCACGAGCCCCAGGTTCTCCCCTACGCGGAAGACGCTCGCATCGTCGGAGGTATCGAACCCCACGAGCAGGTTGTCGTTATGCACATTGGGTAAGTCGCCCAGGACCTGGGCGAGGGCTCCAGGAGCCAACTTAGCGGCTCAACCGCTCGCGGCGGTCATCTGCGTGAGCTTCATGATATCGTCAGCCATCGATTCCTCCTCTCATAGGTCAATCAGTTCCTCCCAGTATACGCATGAATGCGAGCCCAAGGCGGATGCATTAATTGAGCGCCTGTGCGCGAATCGCCGCGCCGATCGCTCCGGCAAAGCGAGCCTGGGGCGAGGTGGTCACCGGCGACCCCAGTAGCTCGCCCAACCGCTCCACCACGAAGGCGTTCTCGCACAGGCCACCGGTCAGGTAGTACGGGGCGCCCGCGGCCTGTCCGGCCATGGTCGCCACGCGCGAGACCACGCTGTCGATCACGCCACGCGCAATGTTCTCGCGCGGCTCACCGCGACCGATCAGGCTGATAACCTCGCTTTCGGCAAACACCGTGCACATGCTGGAAATCTTGGTAGGCTCGCCGGTGCGGGCGAGGTCTGCCATCTGCTGCTGGGTAATGCCCAAGCGGTCGGCCATGATCTCCAGAAAACGCCCCGTGCCGGCGGCGCACTTGTCGTTCATGGCGAACTTGGCCACGCGACCGCCCTTGAGCTGGATGACCTTGGTATCCTGGCCGCCCACGTCGATCACCGTGCCCTGCTCGCCAAACAGGCGGACCGCACCGGCACCATGGCAGGTGATCTCGGTCACCACCTTGTTGGCATAGGGCACCGCGACACGGCCGTAGCCAGTCGCGACCACGCGAACATCGTCGCCCGTCACGTCATAGCCGGCTGCGGCAAGTTCACCGCGTAGGCGCTCGGCCGCATCGACCGACGAATACCCCGTCGGCATGACGCAGGTCAACGCAATGGCGCTGTCCGTCTCCACCACCGCAGCCTTCGCGGCCGTCGAGCCTATGTCGATACCAATGCCAACCACGGCATCCTCCTTCTATGCGGCAAAGCAGCTATCCCTTTGCCGCATTTGTCCTACAGGGTTTCGATGAAGGCGGCGATGCGCGTCTCGATCTGGCCCATGTCACCGTTGCTGTAGTCGGTCTCGATCTTCATATACGGAATACCCGCATCCTCGACAGCCTCCTGCATGCGCGCACTCTCCACGTTAAAGGTGTGGCAGGCCTGCAGCACGCTCTCTACCACGCCATCGACATGATACTTCTCGCACATGGCCAGCGTGTTTTCCATACGACCGTCGTTGGGCGTCATGACCGAGCAGTTGATATCCAGGTAGCGGTCGGCGATGGCGCGCAGGATATCGGGAGCCTCCGGGTCGATCATCATGGCCGCCGTGCGCTCGCCCGAGCAGTCGTCCATGCACACGACCACACCGCCGTTGGACTCGATAGTACGGCCTATCTTGTTGATCACGCCGCCCACCGGGCAGCCGGTGATCAGAATGCGCTTGGCATCTGCCGCAACCGGGCGCTCGCCCGCGTCATAGGCCTCGCGCAGCTTGCCAACCTTTTGCTCCAGCTGCTGCGTATAGGCCTCGATATCAAAGCTGAACGTACCGGCAAACATGGTGCTCATCAGGTCGACGCCGCTCATGGCCGCCGGCTGGTTAGCCTGCAGTGCAAACATCTCGAGCTGGGCCGCACGCAAGCGGTTGCGGCGACGGACGGCAGCGCGCAGGTCATCGTCGGTAATCGTGATGCCGTAGAAGCCCTCGAGCTCCTCCTTGAGCAAGCGGCACTCCTCGTACCAGCCTTCACGCTCGTAGGCACGATCGCGACCCTGCGGAAGATGCAGAATGTGCGTGCGCTTGAGCTCGTTGAGCAGCTCGTACATCTTCTTCTTGCCGTCGCAGGTGGTCTCGCCGATGATCATGTCGCTAAAGTACGTAAACGGGCACTTTTGCGAGTAGGCAAAACCGTAGGTCGACTTGATGAGCGGGCACAGGTTTGCCGGCAGCACCATCTCGGCCTCGGGAATCACCTCATCGGACGTACCGCACAGAGCCACGCTCGCAGCCCCCGCGGCATCGATAATCTCGAGCGGCGTATAGCTGCACAAAAAGCCGACCAGGCGATTACCCGCCTGCTTATAATCCTTGACGCGAATAAACGCCGCCTTGCGCTGCTCGTTGAACTCCTCAAACGTGGACGGCAACGGCTGCTCAATATATTCCGACATATAACTCCTTAACAAACCTTTTAACCAACCAAGGAAACGGCTTTCCCAGGTGCCCGAGGTTGCCGTGAAAGAGGAGCGCCACGTACTTCTGGTACGCAAGCGACGGTTTGAACGGCAAGATCGGGTGCCTGGGGAAGCCACCGGGACGGATAATCCTAAATGGTTTCCAAGAAAGCCTCGATCCTGGTTTGCAGTTGGCCTGCGTCCTCGCCGGCGTAGTCGGTCGTGATGTGCATAAACGGAATGCCGGCTTCCTCGGCGGCCTTCTCCACGGCAAACGACTCCATCTCGTAGAGCGTGCAGAACTGCAGGGCCACGTCGACAATGCCGTCGGCATGCAGGTCCTTGGCCATCTGGACAATGTCCTTCATACGCTGGTCGTTGGGCGTAAAGACAGCGCAGTTGATCTTAAAGTAGCGCTCGGCGATGGCGTCGAGCATCTCGTCGACCGTCTCGCCGGACTCGTCGACCAGGTCCTTGTAATAGCGCGAACCCGTGCAGGACTCCTCTCCTACCACAACGCCGCCGGCTTTCTCGATGAGGTTGAACAGCTTCCAGTTGGGCACGGCCATGGGCGTGCCGGTGTACAGGATGCGCTTGGTCCCCTTGGGCGCCACGCCCTCGCCGACCTCGACACGCTGCTCGCACTCAGCCGCCATATCGTTAATAGCTCCGGTCAGACGCGGCGTGTCGTCCATAAAGGCGGCCTGAACGGTCAGTAGGCTGTCGAGACCGCTGATGGGCGCAGGGTCGGCAGCGCGCGTGGCAGCGAGGCGCTGCAGGGCGCGGCGCTTCTCATTGACGGCGTGGATGGCGGCCTTCAGACGCTCTGGCGTAATCGTGACGCCGCACTCTTCCTCAATCGTGGCGGCGAGCTTTTTAACCTCGGCCTTCCAGGTCACGAGCGTCGACTCGTCGTGCACGTTGGGAATATCCATGACGTACATGTTCTTTTGCGTGGCAAAAAACTCGTAGGCCTTCTTCTTGCCATCGCAGGTGTTCTCGCCTACCACCAAGTCACTCGACTCGATGTAGGGGCAGACCTCACCCAGCTTAAAGCCGGCAAAGCTCTTGATAAGCGGACAAGTGTTGCGCGGCAAGTGCTCCTCAACCTTGTCCGTTGCCCAATCGGCACCCGAGCACAGACCAACGGGAATGCCGTCACAGGCAAGCACGATCTCCTCGGGCACGTACACGCAGAACGAGCCCACGATTTTGGTGGCCTCGCCGGCCTCCTTCTTGTCGAGCATCTCCTTAATACGGCCGCTATGGATGTTGGTGGCTACAAAGTCCAGGTAGGACGTTGACTTAGGGCGGTTGTTCTGTGACAGGAACATGTCCCCGTACATCTGGCCCACGGCACCCAGCAGCATATCGTGGTCGGCAAGATTCATGCCGAGGCTCTCCCACATCGGATGGAAATCAAATTCTTCAGCCATGACGGTTCCCCTCTCGAACCAAAAACGGATAACAACGGTATCGATGCACGACGGACGGCGATAGCCCGGCCGTGCTCAAACCCGGAATTTTAGGGAACCTGCTTTGCGGTCGATTATTTAGTTGTGCGTCGTCTCTCCCGGAGCCGTGAACATACCTGCTCATATGCGACTCCGAGCCATATATAGGGCACGCGCGGCAACGCGGCGAATGTATGTCGTCTGCGGCATGTGCGCACCCTCCTTTACAAGATAAGGTCAACTATATCAACGGTCATCGACCATGCGAACACCGTTGACATTCGTACGACAGTGTCGTGTGCCGTCGATTAATAAATAATTATCTTAATTGATAAGAATTTGTCATTCCTCATTCGACAAACGGCAAAACAAAGCCGCCGAGGCTTATATCCCCCGACGGCACTACCCGGCGCTATCGACAAACCAAATGGATCCTGCTGGCATCAAAATGCATGCGCAGCGTCTCGCCTGCTTGCGGCAGCTCATCGACAGGCATGCCCACTTTGTTGACCTTCCACTGCAGACGCGTGAGCGCATCGGCACGCGGCGCGTCCAGCAGCACCAGCCGCTCAAAGCGCGAATCGCTCACACGGGCCACGTGCAAATCATAGCTGTTGCGGCCCCGCTCGGCGCGATTGTCAACATGGAAGTAGCTCGCGCGAATGCCCAGGTACGCCACGTCGTCGGGCACCTCACGACCTACATTAAAGGTCATGCCCCAATCGAGGGCCTCGACCTCCTGGGGTCCGATCTTGCGCGCCCGGCTTGTGTTCTTGCAGCCCGTCAAGCGCAGCGCGGCCAAGGTTTGCGGCCGGCGGACTACATCTTCGACGGAGCCGATCTCCTCCACATGCCCGTTATGCATCACGCAGATGCGCTGGCACAGGCGACACGCTTCGTCGATGTCGTGGCTCACGTAGAGCACGGTGCGGTTGCACACATCGAACAGGTCGAGCATGTTCTGCTCGAGCGCGCTCTTAAGATAGGAATCGAGCGCACTCATGGGCTCGTCGAACATAAAAATGCCTGGATGCGCCGCCACCATGCGCGCAAGCGCCACGCGTTGTTGCTGGCCGCCCGAGAGTCGCGCGGGATAGCGGTCGGCAAAATCAGCCAGACCGAAAATGCCCAGATAGTGCTCTGCAAGCTTTTTGCGCGCGGCGGCGTCGCCCGCGTCCTTTACACCGGCGCATACGTTATCGGCCACCGTCATGTTGGGAAACAACTGATAGTTTTGGAACAGCAGGGCGCATTTGCGCTCCTGGGGCGACAGATTGATGCCCGCCACCGAGTCAAAGAAGGTTACGCCGTTGGCGACGATCTTGCCCTCGTCGGGCGTCTCCACGCCGGCAATACAGCGCAAGGTGCAGCTCTTGCCGCATCCGGAGGCGCCGAGCAGCGCCACGCACTCCTCGCCGGCCTCAAGCTGCATGTCGAGAACAAACCCGGGATAACGTTTCTTAATATCCAAAACGAACGACATAGCTTAACGACCTCCCTTTGCGACCGTGTCATCGCGCATGAGCTCGGCCAGCGCCTCGCGATCGATACGCAGCGCATCGCCGCCGACTGGGTCGAGCGAATCGGTCTGGTCGCCCAGCTGCTTGATCTGCTTGCGCTCCGCGCGGGACAGGCCGCGCTCGCGGTACTTTTGCGAATGCGCCGTGTACATATTGATGAACAGAATGACCAGGAAACTGAACACGATCACGACGGCGACCCAAAAGAGGGCCACCGACGTATTGCCGCCCATCCACTCAAAATAGATGGCGATGGGGATGGTCTGGGTAATGCCGGCGTAGTTGCCCGCAAAGAACAGGGTGCAGCCAAACTCGCCCATCGCGCGAGCGAAGGCGAGCACCGTGCCCGCCGCGATTGAGGGCCAGCCGAGCGGCATCATGAGCTTGGCAAAGATGCGACGTTCGGACCATCCCAAGGTTCGCGCGGCATCGAGCATCTGCGTGTCGAGGCTCTCGAAGGCTCCGAGCGCCGTGCGGTAGACCAGCGGAAACGACACAACGACGGCCGAAATGACCGCCGCGGGCCAGGTAAAGACGATCGAGATGCCGCGCTCGATGAGCCACTGGCCCACCCCGGTCGAGCGGCCAAACAGCATGAGGAGCAGAAAGCCGCAGACCGTGGGCGGCAGCACCATAGGAATCGTAAAGACCGAATCGAGCAGGCCCTTGATGCGACTCGAGGTACCCATAGTCTTCCACGCGGCGAACAGGCCCAGCGCAAAGGAGATCAGCAGGGCAAGGCCGCTCGTTTTAATGGACACCCAAAACGGGCGATAGTCGATGTCGCCCAAAAAGGAGGCCAGAGAGGCCAAGGGCCCCTGCTCATCCCGCAACACGACAGACGATGCTTCTACCATTTGAGCGCTATCAAGCCAACGCGCGCCGCCCTTGGCATCACCCGAGGCTGATGCAATCACCACATAGCGGTCCCCATCCGCACCGCGCTCGTCAAAGCCATAGGTATACCCGCCGGTATCAAACGTTGTTTCCGCCGTGACATACCAAGGAAGATCCACGTCCCCTAGCTGCGCACCTCCCATGGAGTTTGCGCTGTCGAGCTTACAGACGAGGGCCTTGAGACCCGATACGCACTCGTTGTCCTGCGGATCCAATCCATACTTCTCGACCGCCTTGGGCGATATCCACACCACAACGCGATCGGCAGCAGGCGCCACTACAAGGTCCACGTCCTCGTCAACGGGAAACCGGTAGCCCTCAGGCTGGCCCTCCATGGCACGAGTGGTCCCCTTGGCCAACCGCTCAAAACCCTCGATCCCATAGGAAAGCCCATGAGTGGTCGCAGCAACCTGGGCCCCGTCCTCAGCGTCCCCAGCAAGCGCAAATCCCGGCACCCAGCAAAGCGCGAAGGTCAAAGCACAGGCGACAAGCATGCGAAATCTATTAAGCACGAAAAGCTCCAAGCGAATACAAGGACGGAGTGAAACACAAAACGATGGAATTATCGCGCCAAGCCGCACTACGCGGAAAGCTCAAAGCCGTACTTAGCCCAAATCTTCTGGGCGGACTTGCTGGACAGGCAGAAGTCGATGAACGCCTTGGCCTCGTCGGCATGCTCGGAGATCTCGGCAACGGCACCCGGATACACGATGGGCTTATGCGAGTCCTCGGGGCACACGAAGGCCTCCTCGATGCCGTCATAGCGGAAGATATCAGAGCTGCAGACAAAACCTGCCACGCAGTCGCCCGTAGAGACGTAGGCCGCAGCGGTACCAACTTTGTCGGCCAGCGCTACCTTGTCGGCGATCTCGGGAGCATACTCGCCGTCGTCGCCCTCGGTACCGGTGTAGAGGCCCACAGAAGCCAGTGCCTGGTTGGCGTACTTGCCAGCGGGGACGGTCTTGGCGTCGCCAATGGCGATCTTGCCGTCCAGATTCGCGACGTCGGCGATGGCCTCGATCTTGGTGTCGGAACCCTCAGCACGAATGATCACAAGGTCGTTGACGAACATATCCTCACGTGTGCCGGCATCGACGAGCTCGGCGGCCTCGGCGTCATCCATGGTGCCCTTGGAAGCGGTGATAAGCACGTCGACCGTGGCGCCGGCACGCATCTGCTCAACGAGGTCGCCAGAAGCCTTAAACTGCGTGTCTGCAAATGTGGCGCCGAACTGCTCGGTGTAGAGCTCCTGGACCTTGGGCAGAGCCTTCTCGAGCGAGTTGGCGGCAAAGACCTGCAGCTCGACAGCTTTCTTGGAAGATGCCCTAGCAGAACCTGCATCGGAGCCAGTCGGCCCAGACGTCTTGTTGCCGGAGCAGCCGGCAAGGCCAAGGCCGGCAGCGGCGACAGCAGAAAGCGAGACGAATCCGCGGCGAGAAACCATATCGAACATATTCAACCCTTTCGGACCTTGTGCCCGGGTACCCGACCGCGGGCTTTATTCTGTAATTAGATTATACTTCGGTGCGAATAATGATTATGAGAAATTATTCTCTTCTGAGAATATAGTTTCAGGCATGCCTACAGAATGCCGTCCTCTTGGGCGCAAATAAAAAGCGGAGCAGCCGTTCAGGTCGCTCCGCCGCAGGTAAATCGCTTAGTTGGTATGTCCGCCGCCCGCTGTCATCTGAGCCGCATGCTCCAGCTGGTCCGCTATGGCCTCCCAGCTTTCGCGAGCGGCCTTCGTAGAACCGGGAAAGTTTACGACAAGTGTATGACCTCGTTGCATGCAAATAGCGCGCGAGAGCATGGCGCGGCGCGTCTTGGTCATCGAGTACGCACGGATCGCCTCGGCAATACCCGGCACCTCGCGATCGCAGACGGCACGCGTCGCCTCGGGCGTCACATCGCGCATCGAAAGCCCCGTGCCGCCGCAGGTGAGCACGACATTGGCGTGGCACTCATCGGCGGCTTCCACAATAGCATCACCGATCTCGCTGACGTCGTCGCGCACGACCACATGTGAGACGACCGTCCAGCCCTGCGCCTCGATAAGTTCCTCGAGTGCGGCTCCAGCCTCGTCCTGGGCTAGATCGCGCGTATCCGAGCACGTCACGATCGATATCTTCAGCTCCATAGCATTCCTCCTACAACACGGCGCCCTCGGGCAGGTCGACGCGAACAACGTCCACGACGTCGCCCGCCTTGAGCTCGCACGGACCTTCGTCAATACGCAACAGGCAGTTGGCCCGCTGCATCGTGCCGAGCAACGCCGAATTCTGCGTCTTGGCCTCGGTCACCAACAGCTCACCGGTCTCGGAGTCGCGCAAAACCGTGGCGCGATCGAAGAAGCGGCGATGCTGTCGCTTTTTCACGCCGTGCGTGAGCGTCGCCTGCTGCACGGGACGCGCCCCCTCGGCAAAACCGCGCATCTTGCGAATCGCCGGGCGCGCGAGCATCTCAAAGCCCACATACGCCGCCGCGGGATTGCCCGAAAGCCCCAGATACGGCTTGCCGCCGAGCAAGCCAAACGTGATGGCCTTGCCCGGACGCATCGAAATGCGGTCAAACAGCACCTCGCCCTCGCGCCGGACGAGCGCCGTCACGAAATCGTAATCGCCCGCCGAGGCGCCACCGCTCGTAATGACAAAATCGCACTCCTGCACGGCACGATGCACCAGCTCGGCAATCGCCTGCTCATCATCGGGCGCAATGCCGTAGAACACGGGCTCGGCTCCTGCATCGAGCGCCTCGGCCATCAACGCCGACGAGTTGGAATCGCGAATCTGACCGCGCGCCGGTACCTTACTCGGCGTGACCAGTTCCGTCCCCAGCGAGATAATGCCCACGCGCGGAGCGGCATGCACCTTCACGCTCGCATACCCGGCGCTCGCCAGCAAGCCGGCGCCCGCCGGTGCCACAACCTCGCCGACACGCATCACGATATCGCCGGCATGCGCCTCCTCGGCGGCAGAGCGAACGTTCTCCCCCACCTTGGCAGGCGCCGAGAACCTCACACGCGAGCCCTCGTTGCCGTCGCCATCGAGCACATCGACGATCTCGTACTTCACCACGGCATCGGCACCTTCGGGTACCGGCGCGCCCGTCATGATGCGGACCGTCTCACCCGCGCCGATTGCGCCCTCAAACACATGGCCCGCGGCCTCGTGTCCGATAACGTCGAGCGTCACC
Organism: Collinsella aerofaciens; assembly: GCF_964283865.1. Taxonomy (GTDB): domain Bacteria; phylum Actinomycetota; class Coriobacteriia; order Coriobacteriales; family Coriobacteriaceae; genus Collinsella. The sequence continues at coordinate 137,765 of NZ_CAXYLS010000004.1, forward strand.
GGCGCCTCGCCAGATGCCTGCGCCAAGTCCGACGAGCGCACGGCATATCCGTCCATAGCGCTGTTGGAAAACGGCGAGATGTCGATATCGGCCACCGCGTCCTCGGCCAAGGGAAGACCGACGGCCTGCCACACGGGAATCTCGACAACTTCGGTGCGATTCACGTGCGACAAGACGATCGCCTGTGCGTCCTCCAACGGAATGAGTTTCTCAGCCATATGCACCTCTAGCATGCTGCGGCGCGCAACAAAAGCGCCGATTCTTTATGTTTATCTCAGTATAATCCCTCGCCGCCTGCTCAAGACCTGGCCCGCGGCCGCGAATACATCTGTCGGCCGCAAGCCGCGAAACAAAACCAAAACCAACCTGCCGGTTTGTCACGTATGGCACGTTCTATAATGCTCGTGTTGCAACCTAAAAGAGGAACGTATGGCTCATAACGACAAACCCGAAAGCGCAAACGAGGCGCAGGATCATTCCCAGTCGCTCGACGACGGCGGCTTTTTCTCCCTTAATGACGTCATCATGGCAGGCAGGCAACAGCTCACCCGCTCCGAGCATCTCTTGGCTGCCGACACGCGCCGCAACGCCCGCAACCTACTCGCGAGCGCCAAGTTGCTCGCGCTCGTCGTCATCGTCTCGCTCGCCATGGGCGTTGCCGCTTGGGCGTTTTTGGCCTCGCTGAATATCGCGACCGACTATCGCGAGCACCACGCGTGGGTCTACGCATTGCTTCCCGTTGTGGGCATTGCCACCGCATGGGTGTACAAAAACCACGGCCTTGCTGCCAAACGAGGCAACAACCTGGTCATCGACTCCGCTCTGGGCACACGCCTCATCCATATGCGCATGGCCGTCCTCACCTTCGTCTGCTCCACGCTCACGCACCTAACGGGTGGATCGGCCGGTCGCGAGGGAGCCGCGGTGCAGATTGGCGGCACCATCGCCAGCAACATCTCGAGCCTCGCCCACCTCAAAAAGCATGACCACCACGACCTCATGCTCGCCGGCATCTCGTCGGCCTTTGGCGCCGTATTCGGTTCGCCCCTTGCTGGAGCTTTCTTTGGCATGGAGATGTGCTTTATCGGCAAGATCGACTACACCGCGGGCATCTACTGCCTGGTCGCCTCGTTTACCGGCTACTTTACGTCGCTTGCCTTGGGAACCGAGTACGAGGCGAATGTCATCGCCAGCGTTCCCAACATGACACCACGGACGGTTGTCATCGTTGTTATCAGCGCCATTATCTTCGGCCTGACGGCACGCCTCTTTGCGTGGTCGGTTCGAACCGTCAAAAGCCTGTACAGTCGCTTTATCACCAATTACCTCGTCCGCGCACTCATAGGCGCACTCGTGGTTTTGGCCGCCTATGCCCTCCTCGACGCCTGGAACTACGCCGGCCTTTCCACGTGGCTTTCCGGCGCCGGATTTGCAGGCAACACCACCCTGGCGGACGCAGCCATCAAGTTGGTCGTCACAGCGCTTACCCTGGGCGCGGGCTTCCAAGGCGGCGAGGTCACGCCCCTGTTTGGCATCGGTGCGGCACTCGGTGGCTGGATCGGTTGCCTTACCGGGCTTGACCCCAGTTTTCTGGCGGCTCTCGGCATGCTCGGCGTGTTCTGCGCCGGCCTCAACGTGCCCATCACCACCTGCATGATGGCCATCGACCTGTTCCACGGCACGGCCGCCGGGTTCTTTGTCATCGTGGCCTTTATCAGCTACCTAACCGGCGGACACCGCGGCGTGTACCCCGCCCAGCGCATCATCTCACCCAAGCGCCGTTCGCTTATTGTGGATGAGGGCGGTACGGTAGCGGATGCTATCGAGCGCCACAACGACCTGATAGAGTAGACGTAAATATTCGCCGTGCAGCCACAATCGGGGGCAATTCGACCTGAGCGCGACCGCACCGTCACGTCATACGCCGGGAGTCACCCCATGCACGCAACTGATTTTGGTCGCACGCTCATCATCGCCAACCCAGCCGCCCAGTCGGGTGCGGCGCATGAAGTTGCCGAGCGCCTGCAGCGCTTTTTGGACATGACTGCACGCGCATCCCAGTTTGACCTGATGCTAACCGAGCGCATGGGACATGCCAAGGGACTTGCCGCACAGGCTCAGGGCTATCGCACCGTTATCGCCCTTGGCGGCGATGGCATGATCCACGAGGTCGTCAACGGGCTTATGACGCAAGAGGAGGACGCCCGCCCCGCTCTTGCCGTCCTGCCCGTGGGCTCCGGCAACGATTTTGCCCAGACGCTCGACATCGACGATTTCTCCGGCAAGGATTTTGGCGCGCTGCTCACCTGCGAGCTGCAGCGTCAGGACGTCGGGCGCATTCGCTCGTGGAGCCCTGCAAGCGGCAGCGGCGAGGCTACCGTTGAGTACTACGACCAGACGCTCTCGGTCGGCATCGATGCCGCTATTGGCCTGGGCACCACCGAGCTGCGCAAAAAGACCGGCTTGACAGGCGCGCCGCTCTACACCCTCTCGGGACTTGAGCAGTTTGGCCTACGCTATCGCAACTACCCCATGACAGTCAGCTTTGACGGGACGCCTGCCGAGCGCGTGAGGGCGATCATCATGGCGATTCAGCTGGGCCCTACCTATGGATCGGGTTATCGCATCTGTCCCGACGCCGACCCCTGTGACGGTATATTCGACGTCTGCTACGCCTGCGGCCCCGTCCCTCGCGCGGTAGCCCTACCTATGTTCCTTTCGGCCAAAGACGGCCACCACACCAAGCTGCCACCGGTTCGCATGCGCCGCTGTCGCCATGCTGAGCTTACCTTTGAGGAGCCCAACTACCCCATCCAGGCCGACGGCGAGCCCATTATCGCCTCGCGCATCGAGGTGGACATCCTACCCGGCGCCCTCCAAGTCTGGCACCCAACCCGCTAACCCCACCTAAGTTGCGGTGAAATAGGGACTGTTTATGCAGTTAAAGCCGCGAAACAGCCCCTATTTCACCGCAACTTATTGAGAAGATCATTCCTCCCCGCCCGGCTTGCGACGGTTAGCCTTTTTAATCGCATTGAAGTGCTTGTCGTTGAGCCTGCGCTGGCGCGATCGCTGGGGCACTTTGGTCTTGACGCGACGGCGCGGCGGACGGCCACGACGCTCAAGCTCTGCGCGCAGCTTACGCAGGCAGCTCGCGCGATTCTGAAACTGACTACGGCTCTCGCGCGCCGTCACAACAATCCCCGTGGGCCCATGCTTCATACGCACCGCCGAGTCCGTCGTGTTCACGCCCTGTCCGCCCGGACCTGTCGCGCGAAACACCTGAACCTCGCAGTCGCGTGCCAACCTCTCGACCGACATCTCGGCATAGCGCGCATACTCGCGCCATCCCATCTTGTTCTCATCCATATCAACACCTCCCCTCATACAAAACCTCCCCTCATACAAAAAATGTGACAAAGGGAAAGTCCCTTTGTCACATCGCATACCAATCGCTTGTGTTACGCGCTTAAGCGAAGGTGATCTCGCCGGTGTCGCAGTCCATATCGGCGATACGGGCCAGGCTCTCGACGCGGAAGCCGCGCTCGCGGAGCTTATCGCCACCGCCTTGGAAGCCCTTCTCCACCGCGATGCCAATGCCGGCAACCTCGGCACCCGCAGCCTCGCAGATCTTGATAAGGCCCTCGAGTGCGCAGCCGTTGGCCAGGAAGTCGTCGATAATCAGGACCTTGTCGCCCTCGGACAGGAAGCGCTTGCCGACGATGACCGGGTACTCCTTCTGCTTGGTAAAGGAGTAGATGGTCGTGGCATACTGCTCGCCGTCGAGGTTGATGGACTGTGCCTTCTTGGCAAAAACCACCGGCACGCCGCCAAAATGCTGAGCCGCGATGCAAGCCATACCAATGCCCGAAGCCTCAATCGTCAGGATCTTGTTGATCTCGACATCCTTGAACAGACGGGCCCACTCGGCGCCCATGTGGTCGAACAGCTCAACGTCGCACTGGTGGTTGAGGAAGGCATCAACCTTAAGGACGTTACCGGCCTTTACGATGCCGTCATGGCGAATACGATCCTCAAGCTCCTGCATGGCGCAACCCCTTCTCGCGGCAACGATACCGCGCGATTAATAAACGTTGTTCGATAGTCTACCACGGACCGACCCCCGCCCGCCCCACAAGCCGCATCGCACCACAAACGAGTCTTTTTGAGACGGCGCGAATCGTGGCAGACAGCCTCCCAACACGCTAATGGCGGGCGCGCATCCTCACAAAACGCACCATGGCGAACGCAAAGCCCACAGCGGCCACAGCCATCAACACATAGAACACCGAACGAAAACCAAACAGGAACACATCCGGACGGCCTGCAACAATACTGGTCACGGCCTCACCCATCGCCACGCTCATCTGCCCATACAGGATATGCGACGCCGCTGTAATGCCCACTGCCATACCCGCATAGCGCGCCAGACTACCCAGGCTGCCCGCAAAACCGAGCGCCTCGCGCGGGGCCGAACCCATGTACAGCGAGTTGTTGGGACTCTGGAAAATCGACGTGCCACACGACATAAACGCGACGCAACACACGATCACAGGGATAGAAGAGTGCTCGTCGAGCGTGCTTACCGCAAAGAGACCGCATACGTACACGCCTAGGCCGACCGCCGTAGGGCCCTCGCAGCCAACACGGTCCGAAACCGTACCCGAAAGCGGGCCGATAAAGGCATTCACCATCGGCAACGCCAAAAAGAGTAGTCCAGAGATGTCGGAACCAAAGCCGTGGGCGTCCTGAAAATAGAACGGCAGGATAAACTCTGATGCGCCAATACCAACGAACACGATGAGCATGCAGGCGAGGTTGATGGTGAAGGCCGAATTTGCAAAGCAGCGACGAGCAGCCTCGATCAGGGACATGGGGCGCTCGCCAGCCTCCGGCTTAACATGCGGCAGCGTATAGAGCCCCACGATAAACGAGATGACGCCAATGGGCAGGTTGATGAGGAAGATGCTCTCCCAGGGAAAGCTTGCCACCAGCATGCCGCCCAGCACGGGGCCACACATCATGCCGAGGGCCACGAAGGTCGCGAGAATACCCATGGCACGACCGCGCTCGCGCGCCGGAAACGACTCGGTGATGATACCCATGTTGTTAGCCATGGCCGCCGCGCAGCCGACGCCCTGCACAATGCGTGCCAGAATAAGAACTTCGAGCGAACTCGAAAGGCCGCAAAGCAGCGAGCCGGCCGTAAAAACGATGACGCCCAGCTGGAATACGCCCACCTTGCCGCGCACGTCGCCCAAGCGGCCAAACGGCAGCATAGCCACGCATGTCGCAAGCAGGTACACCGAGCTCACCAGCTGGATGCGGTCGAGGCCCACGCCCAGCTCCTTTTGCATCACGGGCAACGCCACGGTCACGACGGTCGAATCCAGACACGACATAAACGTCATGATGAGCACGGTAAACAGAATCGCCCATTTGTTCTTGCCATGGGTTTCGCCCTCAAGGGCAATGTGCTCGCGGCGCAGCTGCTCTGCGGTTTTCTCCATATCCATCCTTTCGAGTGGCGCAACGCAAAAACGGGGCCCCAATCGCCTACAAACAGTCGCGATTGGGGTCCCGCCTACGGAATCGGAACGAAAGGTCGCCGAAGCTTTCTGCCAGCATCGGCGCCTTATGCGAACGCTAGCCTAGCACTGCTCGAGTGCCTGCTCAAGGTCGGCAATCAGATCGGCCGTATCCTCGAGGCCGCACGACAGGCGCACCATGTCGGCGGAGATGCCACAGGCGATGAGCTCCTCATCGTTCATCTGGCGATGCGTGGCATTAGCGGGATGCAGGCAGCAAGTGCGGGCGTCGGCCACGTGCGTGGCGATCTGGGCGAGCTTGAGGCTCTTCATAAAGGTCTCGGCCGCCGCGCGACCACCGTTAAAGCCAAAGCTCACAACGCCGCAGGTACCGTTGGGCATGTACTTCTGAGCGATGTCATAGTACTTATCGCCCTCCAGGCCCGGATAGCTCACGAAGCGTACCTTGGGATGGCTCTGCAGGAACTTGGCAACGGCCAGGCCGTTCTCACAATGACGCGGCATGCGTACATGCAGGCTCTCGAGCGAGCTGTTCAGGAAGAAGGCCGCCTGCGGGTTCTGCATGGGGCCGAGGTCGCGCATGAGCTGCGCGGTGGCCTTGGTAATGAAGGCACCCTCGCGACCGAACTTCTCGGCATACGTCACGCCGTGGTAGCTCTCGTCGGGCGTGGTGAGACCCGGGAACTTATCCGCATGGGCCATCCAGTCAAACTGGCCGTGGTCAACGATCACGCCGCCCAGGTAGGCAGCATGTCCATCCATGTACTTGGTGGTGGAGTGCGTAACGATGTCGGCGCCCCACTCGAAGGGACGGCACATCACGGGCGTCGGGAAGGTGTTGTCGACCATCAGCGGCACGCCGTGGTCATGCGCGGCCTTGGCAAAGCGCTCAATATCGAGCACGGCAAGGGCGGGGTTTGCGATCGTCTCGCCAAAGACGAGCTTGGTATTGGGCTCAAAGGCTGCCTCGAGCTCCTCATCTGTGCAGTCGGGGGCGACGAACGTGCAGGTCACGCCCATGCGGCCCATGGTGTGGGCGAGCAGGTTATACGTACCGCCGTAAATGGCAGAGCTCGCGACCACATGATCGCCGGCACCGACCACGTTAAAGATCGCGAGGAAATTCGCAGCCATGCCCGAGCTCGTGAGCATCGCAGCGGTGCCGCCCTCCATCTCGCAGATCTTGGCGGCAACCAGATCGCACGTGGGGTTCTGCAAACGGCTGTAGAAGTAGCCCGACTCCTCTAGGTCAAACAGCTTGCCCATGTGCTCGGACGTGTCGTACTTCCACGTGGTGGACTGGTAGATGGGCACCTGGCGCGGCTCCGCATCGCCCGGATGATAGCCGCCCTGAACGCACGTGGTACCGATAGTCTGCTCGCACATATCCAACTCCCTTACTTGGGTTTTGTTTTATTCGGTTCACAATACCGCTACCCCGCACCCCTCTCAACCCATCCCGCCGATAGGTTATGGGACAAATTAATTGGGACAAATTAATCAGGTTTATTTGTCCCAAATCTTAAGAAAGTGTTCGATGGCGAAAAACAATGAGATATGCACTGCGGTCTCGATAAGCGAATGCGCCAGCAAGGGTACCATAGGCGGGTACACCGCAATCAAGGAGACACCGATGAAGCAGATTGATACCACTCAGCTCAACACTGCCACCTGCCAGGCTCAGGCTGCCGAATACCACGCCCGCGGCTTTAACTGCGCGCAGGCCGTCGCCTGCACGCTCGCGCCCGCCGTCGGGCTCGACCCCCAGGTCGCCTTTACCCTCACCGAGGGCTTTGGCGCCGGCATGGGCGGCATGACCGAAACTTGCGGTGCCATCTCGGGCGCCGTGGCCATCATGAGCTTTGTAATGAGCGATGGCATGGAAAACCCCAAGACCAAGGGCCAGACCTACAAACTGTCGCGCGAGATTGCCAAGCGCTTTGGCGAGAAGAACACGACGACCGTCTGCGGCACGCTCAAGGGCATCGGATCGGACAAGGGTCCGCTCCGCAGCTGTCCCGGTTGCATCGACGATGCCGTCGAAATCGCCTGTGATGTACTAAAGCAGCTCGCCGAGTAAACGGCAGCGACATAAAACGACGGTCGGTGTGCTTGGGATCCGTCCAAAAGCACGCCGACCGTCGCCGTTAGAACTCGGCAAATTCGGGAGTGCTGACCTCAATCTCCTCGCGCCCCGCCATAAGCTCGCGCATCTTAGCGCAAAACGACCCCTGCTCCCCCGCCTTAAACACCAAATGAAGTGTCACGGCATCCGCGTACTCGGTATCCGAAACCTTGGCACCGGAATCCTGGGCCAAGCGAAGCACCTGCTCATACTGCGGATAGGCCACATGCACGTCAACAGGCACGACACTCGTCATCTCGACGATCTGCCCGGCCTCCTGAGCCGCGGCCACCGCCGCTTGCGTCGCCGCAGTATAGGCGCGAACCAGGCCGCCCGGCCCCAACAGCGTGCCGCCAAAATAGCGCGTCACTACGCAGCAAACATTTTTGAGCTCCGCACCGCGCAACACCTCGAGCGTCGGCATACCGCTCGTGTGGCTCGGCTCACCATCATCGCTCTGGCGCTCGCGTCCATCGACCAAAATCCACGCGGAAACATTGTGTCGAGCGTCGTAATGACGCTTGCGAACCATCTCGATAAAGGCATTCGCCTCGTCCTCGGACTCAATATGGACCAGCTGGGCAATAAACCTGCTCTTGCGGTCCACAAACTCGCCCGAAGCCTCAATATTCGATTGCAGAGTAAAAAAGCTGTCCAACAAAGCCCCTCAACAACAAGCAAAGCAACAAACAGCCTCAATAATACGATAACCCTAGTAAAAAGAATGACAACGCCGATGATTCCGTCAACGAAAGCGAGAACCCGTCAGCGCGAGCAAGGTGCCTTGAAAGCCGAGGGCATTGACCTTATGGTCATGCCCGAAGGCTTGAAAGGCAGATTGCCGCGCTGACGGGTTCGCAGCGTCAACAAAAAAGCTGAGTGGGCCGATAAGCCGGGTTCTGTCGTGAACGGTCATTTATCTTGTCTGCACGTTACCATGCAGCTCCACGCACGCTACCCGAACGCGGACCGGGCCGGCCCATAGCGTTCCTATTCGCGCTTGCTCCGGATGGGGCTTGCCAAGCCGCCGTGTTGCCACGACGCTGGTGGTCTCTTACACCACCGTTTCAGCTTTTCCCTTTACGCCTTGCGGCGCAGGTGGGAGTCTTCTTTTCTGCGGCGCTTTCCGTCGGATCACTCCGCCCGGCCGTTAGCCGGCATCCCGCCCTCTGGAGCCCGGACTTTCCTCACGCGTACTGCAAGCAGCACATCGCGCGACCGTCTGGCCCACTCAGCAGTGCAAGAGTGTAACACACCGTTACCGCAGGCAATGGCACAACGCAAACGCTCGACACGATAAACCAAGAACCGCCATGCGTTACAATGATCCTGTCGATGGGCAACGTCGTCAGTCGAGACGCGACCGCGCTCCGCACCCCTCCGTCTACTCGGTGTGTTCCCGCCTCCTCCCCGAGGCGGGATGTCGGCTTTTTTCATGCACCGACAATCCAATAGCCTGTGGACAGCCCGGCAGCATTGCGCATCTCGGTGCCAAATGCAAAAAGGGACCCGTCCATTACGGACGGATCCCTTAAAACAAGTGATCGTCAAACCGATTTACTCGGCGTCGGTCTCCTCGTCCTTCTTCTCGGAAGGCAGCGGGGTAACCTCGATCTCGACGCCCAGAGTCTCAGCAGCAGACTTCATGGACAGGGAGATACGACGACGGTCGAGGTCGATCTCCATGACCTTGACCTGAACCTTGTCGCCAACGTGGGTGACCTGAGAAGGCTGGTCCACGTGCTTGTTGGCCATCTCGGAGATGTGCACCAGGCCCTCGATGCCCTCGCCCAGGTCGACGAAAGCGCCGAACGGGACAAGCTTGGTCACAGTGCCCTCGACGATAGCGCCGACGGGGTACTTCTTGACCAGTGCGCGCCACGGATCCTCGGTGGTCTGCTTGAGACCCAGGGAGATGCGCTCGCGGTTGAGATCGACGTCGAGAACCTCGACCTCGACCTCCTGGCCGACCTTGACAACCTCGGAAGGATGGTTGACGTGGTTCCAGGAAAGCTCGGAGATGTGGATGAGGCCGTCGATACCGCCGAGGTCGACGAAGGCGCCGAAGTCGACGATGGAGGAAACGGTGCCCTGGAGACGCATGCCAGGCTTGAGCTTGGACAGGATCTCGGAGCGCTCGGCCTTACGGGACTCCTCGAGCACGACGCGACGGGAGAGGACGACGTTGTTGCGGTTGCGGTCCATCTCGATGACGCGGGCCTCGATGCGGGTGCCCATGTAGGAGGTGAGGTCCTTGACGCGACGGAGGTCGACGAGGGAAGCGGGCAGGAAGCCACGCAGGCCGATGTCGAGGATGAGGCCGCCCTTGACAACCTCGATAACCTCGCCCTCGACGTTCTCGCCGGAGTTGAACTTCTCCTCGATGCGGTTCCAAGCACGCTCGTACTCGGCACGCTTCTTGGACAGGACCAGACGACCGTCCTTGTCCTCCTTCTGGAGAACCAGGGCCTCGATGGGATCACCGAGTGCAACGATGTCTGCAGGGTTAGCGTCCTTGCGGATGGACAGCTCGCGGACCGGGATAACGCCCTCGGACTTGAATCCGATGTCAACGAGCACCTCGTCATGCTCGATCTTAACGACAGTGCCGTTAACGAGATCGCCCTCATCAAAGTCGGTAATCGTACCGTCGATGAGGTTGTTCATCTCCTCCTCGTTGACATCGTCAAGAGAGAAAATGGACGAGTTCTGAATCTCACTCAAAGGTGGACCCCTTTCGAACTACGGGGCCCCGATTGCTAGGACCTACAGAAGGGTGCGACAAGCACACAACGTTTAGGAACACTCGGGAGCCGACAGATACTAATGTGACGCTTATGCAATCACGTTCGTATAGGTTACGGGGAAATCACTTCGATTTCAAGCGTGAACTGCGATTTTTTACCCGTATGGAGACTTTTTCGCAATCTTATGGACGGCTGTCTCCACAAGTTGACGATAAACAGTTAGATATACGGCTTTGGGGTAAAGTATCCCAGACATACGATTCTGGAACGATTTTTCGAGAAAGGCGCCCGCGTGCTCAAAGCAGTCGTTTTCGATATGGACGAGACGCTTCTTAGCATCAACCTCAACGCATTCATCCTTCGCTATTTTAAGGATGTATCGTCGATGCTCGCGAACATCGGACGTCGCAGCCGCGGCGGTACGATGGCGCGCCTGGGCACTATCCTAGTCGATCTCAACGCCAATCGCCGCAGCGGTGCGGACAATCGCACCAATCTTGAGTTTTACCAGACCGAGGTCGAGCGCAGGTGTGGCATATGCCTCTCCGACCCCCTCATCTACGAGGCGTTTACCTACTACGACCGTGAGATTCTTCCGTACAAGAATGACGACGTCATCAACGCCCATGCCATGCCGGGCGCACACGCCGCACTCCAGGCCGTACAGGACGCAGGGCTGCGCTGTGCACTCTTCACCAACCCCAGCTTTCCCCAGGGGGCTATTGAGTGCCGTATGGGCTGGGGCGACCTGGCCGACGCCCCCTTTGAGCTCGTGACGCACATGGGAAATGCCACCCGCTGCAAGCCCGATGCCACCTATTACCTCGAGCAGTTGCAGGCAATGGGGCTCGAGCCGCACGAGGTCCTTATGGTAGGCAACGACCCCAAGCGCGACTTCCCCAGTCCCGCCTGCGGTATCCAAACTGCCTATGTTGGCCAGGGAAAGCCGGGACTCGCCACCTGGCGCGGAACCATGGAAGACTTCGCCCGCGACTTTAACGCCGTAGTCGAAGCCTTCTACGAGCACCAAGTAGCCGACGAACTAAGCTAGTCCCCAAATCAGGAATGGGGCGCACGTTTGCCTCACGCTTCGTTACGTGGGCAACGGCTTGAGGGCAAGATGCGATGCCCCAGTGTCCTAGGCCGTGATCATTTTGACGCGTTCGCCGATTTTGGCGTCGCGCTTGTCGGAAATAACAGTAAAGCCCTCCAGGTCGCACACCTTTACATTTGAAAACACGTGGAACTTGGAGCTATCGGCGAGCACGTAACTCGCCTGGGAATTCTGCATCACGATACGTTTTTTGATAGCCTCGGGATAACCTGGCGTCATGATGCCGCGGTCCTCGTCCACCGCGTTGACACCTATAAACGCCCGGTCAAAGTACAGCTCGCGCAGCGCGCTCTCAACCATAGGACCGGTGAGCGAGCAGGTAACGGGGTTGAAGTCGCCGCCAATTACCACCACCTTAGCAGCAAGCTCGCCCGTAAACCAACATGCATAGCCGTTGGTGGTGTAGATAGTCACCGGCTTGTCGACGAGCAGGCTCAGGAGCGCCATCGCGGTGGTACCGGAGTCGACATAGACCGTCTCACCGTCCTCGACCTCCGCCGCCGCACAACGCGCGATCAGGTCCTTCTCGCTGCTCCGCTGCGCACCCTTCTCAAAAACGCTCGCCTCGTGAGCCGCGGAATGCAACTTAACCGCGCCGCCGGTCAGATACTCGATGCTCCCCCGCTTCTCAAGTTCTTTGAGGTCACGGCGAAGCGTAGACATCGACACATCGGGCATAAAGGCCGCGAGCTCGTCGATCTTGAGCAGATCGACCTCCTTAAGCTTATTGAGAATCAGTTCATGCGCTCATACGGAATCATCGGCGTTCCGTCCTTTTCATCTGTTTTCAAAGTTTACTCCAATCATGTCAATCAAAAGCAAAAAAGGGCCGCTGCGATATAAACAGCGACCCTTTATTAGATGGAAGTCGGTCTTAGCCTTGGACACATGGTGTGGGGCCTCAAAGCAAGACTAGGCGAGCTGATCGTCCTTACCGGTGAAGATGTAGCCGAGCACGCCGACGACAACAGCCGAGATAACCATACCGATCATGGCGAAGGCGAAGTTCATCGGATCGGAGGAGACGAAGGCCGGGAACGTGGTGACGGAGCCAAAGACAAAGGCAGTGGTGACAACCTTGAAAACGCCGAGGAACGCGCCACCGCAGGCACCGCCGATAATCTGAGCCAGGAAGAGCTTCTTATTCTTGAGGAGCATGCCAAAGAGCGTGGGCTCGATGATGGCAGAGAGGCAGATGGTCACGGCGCCGGTCATAGCAAAGCTCTTGAGCTTCTGGTCGCGGGCCTTGAGGAAGACGCCGAGGGCGCAGCCGATAACGGCAAAGTTGCAGGCAAAGGTGGCCGGGCAAATGTAGTCGAAGCCGTTGGAAGCGATGTTGTTGATCATGATAGGGTTGACGGCCCAGTGAATACCCATCGAGACGAGCACGGACCAGCCGCCGCCCACCAGGATGCCAGCAAGTACGTTGGAGCGGGCGATGAGCCAGTTGACCACGAAGGCAATGCCCTCGCCGGCATAGACGCCCAAGGGACCAATCACGAGCATAGTGGCGGGAACCATGATGATCAGCGAGACCGCGGGGAGCACGACGAGCCTGAGAGTCTCGGGCACATGCTCATCCAGGAACTTATAGAGGAACGAGTAAACCCAGATGGCGATGATGGCCGGGATAACGGTGGAGTTGTAGCTCATGAGCACCACGGGGATGCCGAAGAACTCGCTCATGGCGCCGTTGCCCGCATCGCCCATCAAGCCGATAAAATCGGGATAGAGCAAACAGGCGCAGATCAGAGCCGACAGGTACGGGCTCGCACCGAAGCGTTTGCCCGAGGAGAAGCCTAGAAGCACCGGCAGGAAGTAGAACACGCTCATCGAGAGGGTGTAGAGGATGGTGTAGGTACCCGTGCCCTCGGTGATAAGGCCAAGCTGAACCGCAAGGATTAGCAGGCCACGGAGGATACCGGAGCCGGCCATGGCGGGCAGCAGCGGAGCAAAGACGCCCGAGATAGCAGAGAAGATCCTGGAGACGATACCCTCATCGGAGGAGGTGCTCGTGGAGACCTCGGCGCCCGAGCCCTTGACGAGCGGCTCGAACTTCTCATAGAGCTTGGGCACCTCGGTGCCGATCAGCACTTGATACTGGCCGGCCGAGTTGACGGTGTTGACCACGCCGTCGACCTCCTTGACGGCCGCGTCGTCACACTTGGAATCGTCGCGTAGGTTCAGGCGAAGACGAGTGGCGCAGTGCGTCATGCCCGAGATGTTCTCGGGGCCGCCCACGGCGGCAAGAATGCCCTTGGCAGTAGCTTCCCAATCGCGTTTCATATAATGATTACCCCCCATCGTGCAGAAGGGCTCGCGCACGAGCGCGGCCGCTGCAAGCGCATCGTTTGCATCGATCACGGACTGAATCTTTTCCTGGCCCACGCTTTCCAGGGCGTCATTCATAAGCTTCATCATAACGAGGTTATGAGCGCACTCCCCTTCCGCATCCTCGATAATCGGGAACGTATCGAAGTAGACGGCGCGGTCAAAGGCGTACTTCTTGAGATAGAAGAGCATTTCGAGCATCTTGACAGGCGTAGCCATGCCAATCATGAGTCCGTCGTCCATCACGCCGTAACCATCGTTGAGGTGAATGCCGTAGAGCTTGCCGGCACGGCCGAAGATATCGGTAGCCATCGCGGGGTTCTCGTGCTTCATGAGCATGTGACAGTAATCGAGCGTGACACCCAGATTCTCGCGGTCCGCCGCGTTGAGGATCATGCCGGTGAGGCCCATCGTATCGATATAGGCGTAGCTGCGCTCCTCATAGGGCTTGTACTCGATGAAGATATGCAGGTCGGGCGCATAGTCGCAGACCGCCTGGAACGCCTTAACGAGGTTGTCAAACACGTGGGTGTAGTCGATCTGGAAGCTGTAGTCGAAGCCATCGTGGCCGAGCCAGATCGTCACGGTATCGCCGCCGCAGGTGCGACAGTAATCGCAGGCCTCATAGCAGAGCTTAAGCGCCTCTCCAGCGAGCGCGGGATCCTGGTTGCCCAGGTCCCCATTGATAAAATCGCTGCGAAAGCGAAGAGCCGTGCCGTTGAGCTTAAGGTCGTGTGCGTCGAGCTTGGCCTTCATCTCCTCGGCGGGGATGCCCACCACGTGCTCAGGGTAATTAAGGTCCACATGGGTGAGGCCGACAAGGGCCACATCCACCATCGCCTGATCCAGGAGGGCTACGACCAGCGCCAGGCGGTCCTGCTCATCTACGCATGGTGTCTACTGCTCTCCCTCGGCGCCATGGTGATCAACCAGGTCCCCGTGGGAGCCCGCGTGGTGATCTTCCTCTTGCTGTTCGCGTGCTCGGCGCTATTCGCCGCGCGCCTGCACCTGTTTGAGCCAGTACTGCGTCACCACTACAATCCCAAGACTCAGCGAGATGAGACCGTCACGCCCGAAGACCCCGCTTTCGCCGCCGAGGAGCGCGCGGCGCACGTGGCCCATGAGGAGCGGCTCGAGCATATCGAGGGGCTCCTTCCCAAGAAGGGAAACGACCCTGCGGGACGACAAGGCGAAAACCATCGTTGATTCCGGCAAGAGACGCCGTTTCTCTGGTAGCTTCATCTTCAACCAAGACCGACAATGCCGGCCGGGCACTCAACCCAAAAGGAGACAGCATGCCCAACGAGCTCAGCTATGAGGTCAGCCTCGAGCGCAGCAACCAGATCCGCGCCGACCTGCCGCAGCACCCCGAGAAGTACACCATGCTCACCGGCGACCGCCCCACCGGCCGCCTGCACCTCGGCCACTACTTCGGCACGCTCAAGAGCCGTGTCGAGCTGCAGGACATGGCCGTGCACACCAACGTGCTCATCGCCGACTACCAGGTCATCACTGACCGCGACACGACCGAGCACATCCAGGACAACGTGTACAACATGGTCATGGACTACCTTGCCTGCGGCATCGACCCCGACAAGACCATGATCTACGCGCACTCCGCCGTGCCCGCCGCCAACCAGCTCATGCTGCCGTTCCTGTCGCTGGTGTCCGAGGCCGAGCTGGCTCGCAACCCCACGGTCAAGGCCGAGATGAAGGCCTCGGGCCATGAGCTCACCGGCCTTCTGCTCACCTACCCGGTGCACCAGGCCTGCGACATCCTGTTCTGCAAGGGCAACGTCGTGCCGTCGGCCGCGACCAGCTGCCGCACATCGAGCTCACCCGCACCATCGCCCGCCGCTTTAACAACCGCTACGGCAAGGTGTTCCCCGAGGTCGAAGCGCTGCTTTCCGAGACCCCGCTGCTGCCGGGCCTGGACGGTCGCAAGATGAGCAAGAGCTACGGCAACGCCATCAACATCTCGATGACCGCCGAGGAGACGGCCAAGCGCATCAAGAAGAGCCAGACCGACTCCGAGCGCATGATCACATTCGATCCCGAGAACCGCCCCGGCGTGTCCGGTCTGCTTTCGACGGCCGCCATCTGCACCGGTCGTTCCGAGGTCGAGATTGCCGAGGAGATCGGCATGGGCGGCTCCGGCCAGCTCAAGAAGTGCGTGACCGAGGCCGTCAACGAGCACTTCGCCCCCATCCGCGCGCGCCGCGAGGAGCTCGTGCAGGATATGGACTACGTCAAGGACGTCCTGCACGAGGGCAACCGCCGCGCTAACGAGGTCGCCGAGGCCACGCTCGCCGAGGTGCGCGAGGCCATGGGCATGGTGTACTAGCATGTACCGCCTTGTTGCAGGCGATATGGACGAGACCTTCCTCGACTCCAATCACGCCATCCCCGAGGCGAACATCCGCGCGCTCAAGCGCATGAAGGAGCTGGGGGGTTCTGCTCGTCCCCTCAAGCGGGCGCTGGTACTCGTAGATGCGCAGCGCCAACGGTCAGGTGGAATGGATCTTGCGAGACGCCCTCAAACGCGCGGGAAGGCTGCCAAAGAAAGAGCCCTCGTTCAAGGGCACGCCCAAAGGCGAGGAGGGCTAAGCCGGGAAGACAGGGCTCGGGCGCGGCCGACGTCGGGGCAAAGCCGCGCTCTGCCTCGCCAGCGCCGAGGCAGAGTTGAGCCCCGCCGCTCCAAAGTCGAGCCGAGCGGCGGGGCCAACACCAACCCAAAGCAAGCTCGCCCCCTCTATACGCACCAACCGGTCCCCGGAGGCACCCGCCTTTGGAGACCGTTCTTTTCCCAGCTAGATGTCGTATATAAAGCCTTTTGACAGCTCGATTTTGCCCCGTGGGGGTCAAATATAAAGACCTTTGATGGTACGATGCTCGCGTCAATGACATGGTGGCTCTCGACAGGGGTCACCCCGACCCTCTAGGGAGCAAACGCATGGAGCTGGGCTCGCACATCAAGGAGCATCGCACGGAGCTCGGACTGTCCCAAGACGATCTGGCGGAGCGCATCTACGTGTCGCGCCAGACCATCAGCAACTGGGAGTGCGGCCGTACGTATCCGGATGTCCAGAGCCTGCTGCTGCTTTCCAACGTGTTCGGGGTGACCGTGGACTCCCTCATCAAAGGAGATGTGGAAACCATGGCACAGGTAATGAACGAAGCGGCCAAGAAGTACAACGCCCTCTCCACAATCACGGTCGTGAGCGCGGTCGTGTTTTTGGTGCTGAGCGCGTGGGCGGCGTTCCAGTTCGAATGGGGCTGGGGCATGCACATCGCGCCCACCGCGGCGTTTGCCGCCGTGGCGCTCGTCGTGATGCTCGTGGCGTTCGTGTATATGGAACGCATGAAGAAGCAGCACGACCTCGTCACGTACCGCGAGGTGTTGGCGTTTAGCCGCGGCGAGCAGGTCGATCGCGACACGCTCGAGGGGCGCCGTGAGCGCGAGATGAACCCTTGGGTCAAGGGCACGCGCAACGCGGTGCAGATCATCATCGGCGCCATCGCCGGCGGACTGGTGGGCGTCGGCATCGGCATGCTCGCCAAGATGCTGAGTTAAAAGCGCGGGTACGCACCCGTTCCCCGAAATGGTATCCCCCTTAGCCCCCCCATTCTGAAGATGTATGCCAGAATGGGGGGCGATTCCCGTTAGGAGGTGCCCCATGAACGTCACCGTACGCGCGTCCCTCATCGCATTGATCGCAATCGTTGGCGTCTGCTGGGCAATCCCCGTCCTCCTGGTGAGCGTCGTCCCATCCGATGCCGGCATGATCGCCATGATGGCGCTGATCTACCCCGTGCTCCCCGCAACTGCAATCACCCTCGGTCTGCTCGCCGCGAACTCCGCGAGGACGCTCTTCTGGGTACCCGCAGCGCTCGGAATCGGACCCGCGCTCCTGTTTCCCCTCGCGGTCGAGGGCAGCCAGGACCTTGCGTTCCATGGGGTTGCCTATACCGCAATCGGCTACGCCGCCATGGGCCTGCGCACCTGGACGACTGCTCGACAACATCGCTAAGCCATCGCCCCGCAAGCCTCCACAAGCCAGATCTCCCCGCGGCGATGGCACGCATCGCAGCAACAATCATGCAGGTAAACCCCATGCAAAACAATTTTTGCAGCGCCCGGCAAGCCTTGCCGCATATGATGTACAACAGATTCGATAGCGCACCCGATGTGTTCGCGGGACGCTCCTTCACGACCGGGAGGTGACGATGGACATCAGCAACCAGATAAAGACGAGGCGCGAGGCGATGGGGCTCTCCCAAGAACAGCTCGCCGAGAAACTCTACGTGTCGCGTCAGACGATCTCGAACTGGGAGCGGGACAAGACGTATCCGGACGTCCAGAGCCTGCTCATGCTGAGCATCCTATTCGGCACCTCCATAGACACGCTCGTGAAGGGAGACGTGACCGTTATGGAAGAGGCAGTCGAAAGAGATCGCAAGCGCATGGGAACGCGGATGCTATGGCTGGCCGTGCTGATGCTCGCGTTGCTGGCGGTGGCGTTCGCACTGATACTGTCGCCGGCGTTTAACTGGATGGAGGGCACCTGGGGCGCCGGCGTCGCCGCGGCTGCGGCGTTCCTGCCGGCGATAGCGGCGCTTGTTGTCGCAACCGTCCTCGAGCGCATCAAGCGCGAGAACGACCTGGTGACATACCGCGAGATCCTCGCCTTCATGAACGGCGAGGCGAACATCGAGCGCGATCCGCGGGCACTCCCCCGCCGCGCGTGGCCGACGAAGCATCGACTGGCGTACGACTTGCTGACTTTCATCGCCGCGGCCGCCATCGGCGGAGCACTCGGCTTTGCCGTGTGGGGGTTGCTGAACTAGAGGCAGCATCTGCCGAAGTCCGCATCACGCGCGTCAAGAATCAGCGCTTTTGGGCGGCGGTGTGCGCTCGTGATGCGGACTCGAAGGTGCCCGCAGCCGAAGACTTCAAATTGACTGCAAGCACTAGTAAAATTCCAGCTACTCAACGGTCCCTTCCGAAGGCCTTCATGAGAATGCTGACGATGCCGCAGAGAATGCCTCCAATTGGCCAAGGCAGCCAAAAGTAGCCGACGATGGAATCGGCCGCCTGACGCCCACTACCGATGGCGTCCCATGTGGTCCCAGCGAACGAAGGACCCAAAAACAGCCAACTCAGCGCAACGATGGTGGAAACGAGCATGATGACACCGCAAGCAGCCTCGATCTTCTCGTGCGTGCGCTTTGCGGAGCGCAGCTCGTTGCGCACCGCTTCAGGAACATCGATGCGGGCGATGTCCTCAACCTCGAGTTCCTCGACCGCATCGCGGTTGTACTCATCGATATCCACGCGACCGTACATCATGCCCGCATGGACAATCAGCCATACGCCCACCGCGACCAGGGCGAGCAGCGCAGCGCCCGCAGGAGCCTCCGCGCCAGACTCATGCTCGATGAAGTTGCCCAGCAGAACCCCCATCATGATGAGCATGAGCCCGGTAACCAACCCGCGTACCAGCACCTGGCGCGCCTGAAGACGATCATCGTCAGTATAAAAATCCTCGATAAAGGGATGCGCCTTCACAAAAGCAGAGTGCTCCATGCCAGCAGAAACCAAGATGCCAATGCCCACAAGCACGCCGGAGAACAGGGCGGCCAGCCCCAGAAGCTCGCCCCAACTTGCAGCCATACTGCTATTGAACAGGCCGCGCAGAGCCGTCCCTTCCTCAAAAAGCACGAGCCCCACAACGCCCAGGATAAACGCGGCGACACCCGTGGGAACTCGCTTGGCAAACGAGCGCATGTGGTCGTCATAGCCACACACATCCGTCGCGGGACCGGGCGGCACGGTAGCGACGGCGGGTGCCGGAGCGCGATCGGTAAGGTCACCCTGCACCAGGTCATCGAGCGAGCACTCGAAAATCTGGCACATTTTGATGAGCTTATCCATCTCCGGGTAGGACTTCTCGGCCTCCCACTTGGTGACGGACTGGCGGGACACCCCAAGCAGCATGGCGAGCTGCTCCTGGGTCATATGGCGCTCGGCGCGCAGATACTGAAGGTTGGTACGGAAGCTCATAGTAGGTCCTCTCGTTGGCTGGGAGCGACCGCTCGGGCGTCATGATCTTGGCTCACGGCGACGGCGCGGGCGCGGCATCCCAGCGTTCGGTGCTTTCCTGCCGGCGACTTACACACTACGGTAGCCACATGGCGGAAACCACCAACTTGAGGCTTCATTTTACGCAACCTGCAGGCACCCTATGGTTGCAAACCGCAGGTAGATTAAATGGACGTCATATTATAAGGAGCTTGCATCCCCTGTGAACTCAAACAATCCCCGCCGATGTTACGACCCGTTGCTTGCGGCAACGGACCATCTGCGGGCAGCATTGCGGTAACGTAGGAACCGGGCGAGAGAAAGGATCCACCATGCTGAACGAGAACATCCAGGCCCTCAGGAAATCGAAAGGGCTATCGCAGGAGGAGCTCGCGCTCAAGCCGAACGTGGTGAGGCAGACGGTTTCCAAATGGGAACGCGGGCTCTCGGTGCCCGACGCGGAGATGCTCGTCGCCCTCGGTGAGACGCTCGACGTGCCGGTGAGCAAAGACGAGGCGCGAGGCGATGGGGCTCTCCCAAGAACAGCTCGCCGAGAAACTCTACGTGTCGCGTCAGACGATCTCGAACTGGGAGCGGGACAAGACGTATCCGGACGTCCAGAGCCTGCTCATGCTGAGCATCCTATTCGGCACCTCCATAGACACGCTCGTGAAGGGAGACGTGACCGTTATGGAAGAGGCAGTCGAAAGAGATCGCAAGCGCATGGGAACGCGGATGCTATGGCTGGCCGTGCTGATGCTCGCGTTGCTGGCGGTGGCGTTCGCACTGATACTGTCGCCGGCGTTTAAGTGGATGGAGGGCACCTGGGGCGCCGGCGTCGCCGCGGCTGCGGCGTTCCTGCCGGCGATAGCGGCGCTTGTTGTCGCAACCGTCCTCGAGCGCATCAAGCACGAGAACGACCTGGTGACATACCGCGAGATCCTCGCTGTCCGCAATGCAGACAGGTGCTTTACAGCCACAAGCGCGATAGTTTCAACAACAAGATGCAGTGCCCCAGAGCCCCTAGCAGTCGACGATGGTCTTGCCGATCATGATGTTGAGAATCTCGACATCGGTATCCTTCATGCCCACACGGCCCACATAGCCCATGCTCGCGATCGTCTCCTCGACGGTATCCTGGATCAGACCCTCGCCGGCGCGGAAGCCGCGGCCCTGCATGGCCATATCGTGGCCCAGAATCGCCGCATCGACGGCAGCGGAAATCTTGGCGGCACAGCTCGCCTTGGCGCCATCGCACACGATGCCGCCAACGTTACCGAGCGTGTTCGAAACCGTCGCGCCAATCTGCTCGCGCGTGCCACCGCACAGCCAGGTAATCGCAGCACCGGCACCGCACGCAGCGCAAATAGCACCGCAAAACGCCGAGAGCGCACCAATATAGCTCTTGATATGCACGGCGATAAGATCGGACAGCATCACGGCGCGCACCAGGCGCTCGTGGTCGCAGCGCAGGTATTCGGCATACTCCATGACGGGCAGTGCGCAGGTAATGCCCTGATTGCCAGAGCCGCACACAATGGCGACCGGCAGCGCACAGCCGTTCATGCGGGCGTCGGACCCGGCGGCCGCACGGGCACGGGCCCGGCAGGCAACGTCATCGGCACGAGCACCCAGCAGCGTACGGCCAACCTCGGCACCCCAAGCGTGCGCAAGGCCCTCGGCACTGATTGCGCCATTCAGCTCAATCTGACGCTCAACGGCAGCGCGGGCGCCCTCAATGTCACCGTCCTCGATAAAGTCGATGATGGAATCAATGGACATGGGCGTATCGGCGTTATCTGCCGCACGCTCGGCCACCACGCGCTCGGCGCAGGCGGCGCACTCCCCCGCCGATTTGCCGCATACCGGAATACCATCGAGCGTATGGCACGTGACATTAGTGTGGTGATCGGTAATCTCGACGACCGCGGTATGGCCCCCGGCCGTCGCAGTCACCTTGATGTAGAGGTTGGGCACACCCTCGACAAGCGACACATCGCAGTAGCCAGCGTCGGCGAGGAGCTCGGCCACACGAGCGCGGTCTTCATCGTTAACGCTCTCGAGCACCTCAAGCGCGCTCTTAGCGTCGCCGCCCACGGCACCCAGCACGGCCGCGGCCTCAATACCGTGCATACCGCCCGAGTTGGGCACGGTCACGCTCTTAACGTTCTTGATTATGTTACCCGAGCAGGCAACATCCATATGATCGGGTTCGCAACCGAGCGTCTGGCTCGCCAGCGCCGCTGCATAGGCAACGGCAATGGGCTCGGTGCAGCCGAGTGCACAGACAAGCTCGCGGTTCAAAACATCGCAAAACGCGGCATCACGGATGGAATCGGTAGGCATAGGTATCTCCTGCTTGCATAACGGGCTGGGCTCTCGAAAATAATTAGCCCTTTTATTTGATAACAATGCATCAAAAACCGCAACCATGGTTCCGGCGGACGGCGCTCAAGCACAAACTGGCGGCATTCATTCATGAAAAGCAGGTCTTGTTGCATGCTAAAGCGTTTGACCAAAAAACGCCCGAGCGTTTACACAAAAGTCGCGTTATCATGCAGTCGAACGCGGTAAAACCTTTAGCAATTCCGCCGCACGGACCAGAGAGGAACCACTCATGAAGATCGGTATCGGTAACGACCACGCCGCCGTCGAGCTCAAGAACATCATTTCCGAGCACCTGAAGGAGCGCGGCTGCGAGGTCGTGAACTATGGCACCGACACCCCCGAGAGCTTCGACTACCCCATCGCCGGTTACAAGGTGGGCAAGGCCGTGGCCAACGGTGACGTCGACCTGGGTATCCTGATCTGCGGTACCGGCGTCGGCATCAGCCTGGCCGCCAATAAGGTCGAGGGCGTACGAGCCGTCGTGTGCTCCGAGCCCTTCAGCGCCAAGCTCTCCCGTATGCACAACAACACCAACGTGCTGGCCTTTGGCGCCCGCGTCGTGGGCTCCGAGCTCGCCAAGATGATTGTCGACGAATGGCTCGACGCCGAGTTTGAGGGCGGCCGCCACGAGCGTCGCGTCAATCTCCTCAACGAGATCGACCAGACCCGCGGACTAAAGATTGTCGACGAGGCCTAAAGACTTACAAAGCCATACGCTAGCGCCAGCCCCCGCCCGGAAGAAACATCCGGACGGGGGCTCTTTAGTAGTTTTCTATGCGTTTACTAAAAATCTACCGGAATAAAAGGGCGCCGCGGTTGGAATTCCGCGGCGCCCAAGCCACACGCTAACAGCTTTAAGGAGTCAAAGCTGGTTTAGCCAAAGAAGCGCTTGATCTCGATCTCGGCGTTCTCCAGGCAGTCGGAGCCGTGGATCACGTTGGCGTTGACATCGACAGCGAAGTCGCCGCGGATGGTGCCAGGAGCAGCATCAAGCGGGTTGGTAGCGCCCATAAGGGTGCGCATCTTGGAAACAGCGGAGAGGCCGGAAACGACCATCTTGACGACCGGACCGCTCGTCATAAAGTCGCAGAGACCGCCAAAGAAGGGCTTGTCGGCCAGATGGGCGTAGTGCTCCTCGACGGTAGCGCGCTCGAGCGTGGTCATCTCCATGCGCTCGATGACAAGGCCGCTGCGCTCAATACGAGCAACGATCTCGCCGATCTTGCGGTCGCGCACAGCGTCGGGCTTAATCATGATGAAGGTCTTCTCGATAGCCATAAGGTAGCCTTTCAAGTAGGTTCGCGCGTGCCCAAGTCCCATTCCGGCACCCGCCTGGACTGCATCGTAACAGAGTTTTAGCTGCAGTTAAACAAAAAGCTGTTTATTGAAACGCTGCAATTTATTAAAGCGCTCCATATGTGTCACTTCTGTTTCGAAGCCCGATTAGAGTACCATCCGCCCGCTCATCAACCACATCGAACAGAGCGGGCGGTCGGTTGCCACCCGCGAACGTACCCCCTTCACAACCTGCCCAAAGGTCCTACAGAAGTTCTCGACAAGCCCCTCCCCCATAGCAGCAAAATAGGGGCGCCCGCATCAGCAGACGCCCGTAAAGCAAAAACGATTTATCAATAAATGGACAATACGTCTTCAGCCAAACCTCTACTTTGCCCCGTGACCCATCTCGACAACCTTGGTTAGCGATCCAAACACGCCTTCGTCGCCCACGAGCTGCGCTTCGGCACGCTGCAGCTGCACGGCAACGGCGGCAGGGGCGGTACCGCCCTCGGTCGTGCGTGCGGCGATAATCGACGGGATGTCGAGCGCCTCGGTAATGTCGCGCTCAAAGAGCGGGCTTGCCTCCTGGAACACCTCAAACGGCAGGTCCTCAAGATTGCAGCCGCGCTTCTCACACATCAGGACCAGATGGCCCACCACGGCATGTGCCTCACGGAACGGCAGACCACGCTTAGCCAGGTAATCGGCAACATCGGTGGCGGCAAGATGCCCCACGCCGCACTCGCGCGCCATGGCATCCTCGTTGACGGTCCAGGTCGAAATCATTCCGGCCATAACGGACAGGCACTGCATGAGCGTGTGAGCGGTATCGAGCGCGCCCTCCTTGTCCTCCTGCAAGTCCTTGTTATAAGCGAGCGGCAGGCCCTTCATGGTTACCAGCAGCTGCACCAGGTTGCCGTACACGCGACCGCTCTTACCGCGGATAAGCTCGGCAAAGTCGGGATTCTTCTTCTGCGGCATGATAGACGAGCCGGTGGAGTAGGAGTCTGAAAGCGTGATAAAGCCAAATTCGGAGCTCGACCACAGCACGATCTCCTCGGAAAGACGCGACAGGTGCATCGCCATGACGGATCCGGCGTAATGCAGATCGAGCAGGAAATCACGGTCGGAAACCGCATCGAGCGAGTTGGGAATCACGCCCGCAAAGCCAAGTTCGGCAGCCGTCATCTGGCGATCGAGCGGATAGCTCGTACCGGCAAGCGCTGCAGCACCCAGCGGGCAGTTGTCGGCGGCGTCAAAGGCGGCCTTCAGGCGCGTAAAGTCGCGCGCGAACATCCAGGAATACGCCAGCAGATGATGCGAGAGCAGCACGGGCTGAGCGTGCTGCATATGCGTGTAGCCCGGCAGAATCACCTTGTCGTACTTCTTGGCCGCATCCACCAGCACATGGCGCAGCTCAAGATTGACCTCCATGAGCTCCTTGGCCAGCGCCTTGACGCCCAGGCGCGTATCGGTCGCCACCTGGTCGTTGCGCGAACGCCCAGTATGCAAGCGCTTGCCAGCCTCGCCGATACGACGCGTCAGCTCGCTTTCGATGGACATATGAATGTCCTCGTCGTTGATATCAAAGGTGAAGTTGCCGGCATCGATATCCTGTTCGATTCCGGTCAGGCCCTCGGCAATCGCCTGCTCGTCCTCGGTGCTGATAATGCCCTGGGCCGCCAGCATCTTGGCATGTGCCTTAGATCCGGCGATATCCTGCTTATAGAGATGTTTGTCAACCGGCAACGACGCGCCAAACTCCTGCGTGACCTCGGCCACGCCCGCCTCAAAACGACCGCCCCAAAGAGCCATGGAACCGTCCCCTTTCATCAAATCCCAAAACAAGCGCCCAAAGCAATGCGCCCTGTCGCTGAAGCGATTTCTCAACCGCTAGTTTTGCATATTCCCCACCATGTGCGAGGCCCTATAGCTAATTTGCAAAGAAGTGACGCGCCATGCACTTGGCGCCCAACGTCTCCCTCCGAATGTTGCCCTGCGAACCATCGATCCAGGCCTTTAGGCTCATAGGAACGTCCTCGACCTTTGCAGCATCGAACTCGGGCGCGAGGGCAAGTAAAGCATGCGCGATAGCATCGAACATAATGGATACTCCCCATATATATAGGCGCAGGGCCGTCAAATTGATAGGAGGAGCCCCGCCGGACAACCCCGGCGGGGCTCGGACTCAGCCGCAGACGCGGCATCATATATGCGGGCGGAACGTAGGGGCCACCGATGTTAAGAAGTGTCAGCAAGCATAACGAAAGGCAGGGACCCCATGCGCCCGTTATGTATCACGCGGATGGGCCGCGCGGATACCAAAGGAAGGAGGCGCTAGGCCTGGGCGGCAGCAGAGCTGGGGCCCTGGACCTTGGCCCACGTCTTGAGCGACAGCGTATCGATCTCGATAAAGCCGGCGCTGGCCTTCTCGTCAAACGTAGTGTCGCGGTCGTAGGTAGCCAGACCGTAGTCATACAGGCTAAACGGGCTCTTGCGGCCGACGACATGGCAGTTGCCCTTAAAGAACTTCAGACGGACGGTGCCGGTCACGCACTTCTGGGTGTCGGCCATAAAGGCATCGAGCGCGTTTTTGAGCGGGCTGTACCACTGGCCGTTGTACACGGCGGTGGCCCAATCCTGCTCGAGCTTAATCTTGGTCTTGAGCAGGTCGCCCTCGACGCAGATGTCCTCGAGCGCCTTGTGGGCGGTGATGAGCGTCAGGGCGCCAGGAACCTCGTAGCACTCGCGACTCTTGAGGCCCACCAGACGATCCTCGACCAGGTCGAGACGGCCAAAGCCGTTGTCACCTGAAATCTTGTTGAGGGCGATGACGATCTCGGAGAGTTTCATCTTCTTGCCATCGACGGCGACGGGCTTGCCCGCCTCAAACTCAATCTCGGTGTAGGTCGGGGTGTCCGGCGTGTCCTCGGGGTTCTTGGTCATAACCCAGGCGTCGTCGAGCGGCTCGTTCCAGGGATCCTCCAGGTGACCGCACTCGATGGCGCGACCCCACAGGTTGTCGTCGATGGAATAGGGGTTGTCGTTGGCGCCCTCGGGAACCGGCACGTTGTGGGCGTGAGCATAGGCAACCTCATCGGGACGGCACTTCAGATCCCACTCGCGAACCGGGGCGATAACCTTAAGCTCGGGGTCGAGGGCCTTGACGGCAGCCTCAAAACGAACCTGGTCGTTACCCTTGCCGGTGCAGCCGTGGGCGACGTAGGTCGCGCCAAACTCGTGAGCGACCTCGACAAGCTTCTTGGCGAGCAGCGGGCGAGACAGCGCGGAGAGCAGCGGGTACTTGTTCTCGTACATGGAGTTTGCGGCGATGGCCTTAGTCAGGAACTCATCGGAGAACTCGTCGCGCAGGTCGAGCACCTGGCAATCGAGAACGCCCAGGTCAAGCGCCTTCTGCTTCTTGGCATCCAAGCCGGTCTCCTCCTGGCCCACGTTGCCGCAGACGCAAACGACATCGAGATTCTTCTCGTCCTGGAGCCACTTGACACATACGGATGTATCAAGACCACCGGAATATGCGAGAACGACTTTTTTCTTGCTCATGGCTGTTTCCTTTCGCCCTTGGTAGCTAGTTAGAACATCGGTCAGTTGCAAGTCATTTCGAGGTCAAAAAACCGTGCAATATCAGGTTAAATAGCAAAAAGCAGCACAGCATGCCCTAGAAACATGCGTTTATATCGTGCTAAAACCCAACGACCTCAAAATGACTCTGTTGAGGCAATTCGCCCCATGCGGACAGAGACGATTGTTATCGTCGTCGGGAAATTGCGCGCTGGCGTCGGATGGCATTATCTGCAGTGGTGATGATCTTTACGAACTGCATCTGCCTCTCCTTTCACCTATCGCCGGGCGCAATTCTAATATCGTAAACGGTACCTTTTCTTCGGTAAGCGGTTGTATTTCCGTCTCCGTTTTCGATGGTCGCTATATTACGCTAAAGTGCCCGCAGCACAAGCGACAAATTCAAATTTCTGAAAAGTTTTTTCATTACTTTGTGAAGCGTGGTGCAAATACGCTCCGTTCCTGCGACAATACGCTCAGTTACTGGTTGATGGTTATAACGTCTGAAACAATTTCGAAACGAAAGGCGCGCTTTTATGCAAACTTACGAATCGGACACCAATATCGGAAGCATTAAGATTCTCGCCGTCGACATGGACAAGACGCTGCTCACCGACAAGCGCGTGTTGCCGCAGGGTCTTGATGAGCGCCTGGACAAGCTCGCCGACGCAGGCATTGTATTCTGCCCCGCCAGCGGACGCCCCGCCCCCAAACTCGAGGAAATGTTCGAGAGCATTAAGAACCGCCTTGCTTTTTGTCCCGACAACGGAGCCTGCGTCATCTATCGCGGCAGCTATATCTATAAGAGCAACATCGATGTGGCGCTGTATCAGCAGGTGCTCGCCCGTGCCTCGGAGGACCCGCGTGCCGTTCCCGTCTTGTGCTGCTACGACGAGTTCTATGTGCTCGCCCGCGACCATCAGTACCACGACGAGATCAGCGTGTACTACAACACGATCAACTACGTCGATAGCTTTGAGGGCCTTGATATCGAGTCCAACAAGATTTCGATCTTCTTCCCCGCCTACGATGCCGAGCCAGCGTTTCGCGAGGACTACAGCCCCGAGTTCTCGGACAAGCTCTACGTCACGAACGCCGGGCGCGAGTGGATCGACTTCATGAACCTGGGCGTCGACAAGGGGTCGGGCGTAGCACATCTCTGCGAGCGCCTGGGCATCGATATCGCCGACGCCGCTGCCGTGGGCGATACGTACAACGACATCCCCATGCTGGAGCGCGTCGGGCATAGCTTTATCGTGGACAATGCCGAGGAGCACATGAACGCGCATGCCAAATGGCGCATTCCGAGCAACAACGACGGGGGCGTACTGACGCTCATCGACGCCATCTTGGCGGCTCGTTAACGGGGCTCGTCGGACCCGGCCGGGCGCCAAGATGGCGTCTTGAGTGTCTAGATACTTAGCTGAAATGATTTGAGCAGAGGGGAGCTCCTTGTTGGGAGGGGCTCCCCTCTGTTTTGGTTACTGTGGGACAAATTAATCAGTAGTGTTTGTCCCAAATCTTAAGTATGTGGGGGCTTGCGTCTTGGGCGAGCTTGCCTTACGGAGTGCTTCCCTATTTCGCGTCGGCCCAGGTTATGCCGGTGCTGGCTTCGGCGATCAACGGTACGCGGAGGTCTACTACGTGTTCCATGACGTCGCGGACCATGGCGGTGAGGCGCTCGACTTCGTCGACGGGGCACTCAAAGTCCAGTTCGTCGTGTACCTGCAGGATCATGTGGGCGGCAAAGCCTTCTTCTTCCAAGCGACGGCTTACGCGGGCCATGGCGATCTTGATGATGTCGGCGGCGGTGCCCTGCATGGGGTGGTTCATGGCCGTGCGCTCGCCAAAGCCGCGGAGCTGTGGGTTTTTGGCCTTGAGCTCGGGAATATGGCGTCTGCGGCCATACATGGTCTCGGCATAGCCCGTCTGCTTGGCTCGCGCCACCACATTGTCGAGGAACGTGCGCACGCCCGGGTAGGCCTCGTAGTAGCGATCGATCATATCGCGCGCCTCGGCCATCGAGATGTGCAGCGACTGCGACAGTCCATAGGCCTGCTGGCCGTACACGATGCCAAAGTTCACGGCCTTGGCGCGGCTACGCAGGTCGGGTGTCACCTCGGACACCGGCACGCCAAATACGCGCGCGGCCGTCTCGGCATGGAAGTCCTCGCCCTCGTTGAAGGCGCGCACCAGGTGCTCGTCACCCGAAAGATGCGCGAGCAGGCGCAGCTCGATCTGCGAGTAGTCCACCGCCAAAAAGACGCTGCCCTCGCCCGCCGAGAACGCTGTCTTGACGGTACGCCCCAGCTCCGAGCGCGTCGGAATGTTTTGCAGATTGGGGTCGCTCGAAGACAAACGCCCCGTCGCGGTGATGGTCTGGTTGTACGTGGTGTGCACACGCCCGTCACCACGGCGCAGCGGGCCCAGCGTGTCCAGATAGGTCGACTTAATCTTGGACTTCTCACGCCAGTCCAAAATCAGGCGCACGATCTCGTGGTCGTGGGCAAGGTCGCTCAGCACCTTGGCGTTGGTCGAATAGTAGCCGCGCTTGGTCTTTTTGAGGCCCTTGGTCGGAAGTCCCATAACATCAAACAGCACGTGCGAGAGTTGCATGGGGCTGCCGATGTTAAAGGTCTCGTCGCCGGCCAGGTCGCGAATGCTGCGCTCGACATCGGCAATCTGGGTCGCCAGGCCCTCGGACAGACTGTGCAGGCGGTCGGGGTCCACGAGCATGCCCGCGCGCTCCATCTTGGCAAGCACCGGCACGAGCGGCATCTCGATCCCATCGAACACGTTGGCGGCGTTCTCGCGGGCCATGCGGTCACGCAGCGGTGCAACCAGCGCCAGCGTCAAGGCCGCCGTGCGAGCGGCGGGCGCAGGAGCGTCCTCGCCAGCACCCTCTGCGCCGCGCGCCGCAGGCAGCGCCATCTGCAGATACGTATCGGCCAGATACACCTCGTCAAACTCGGAGCGGTCGGAATCCAACAGGTAGGCGGCAACAACGGTATCGAAGATGCGCGTGGAATCGACTGCCAGCGGATCCATGAGCTCGAGCTCAGAAGAATCGATGGGCGAAAGCTCATGCAAAAGCGCCTTCATATCCGGGCTCGCCACACGGCCTTCCATAAACAGACGCGCGAGCACGCCGGCAATCACGCCGTGGGCGAAGTTGAAGCCCTCAACCTCAGCCGCCGCACCGCTGTCGCCCTCCTCGAGCGCAAACAGGCCCTTGGACGTCGCCAACCACAGCGTGCGCGTCAGCCCAAAGAGCGCGCCCTCTTCCTTGTCATCGTCCACCACGGCGGCGACCCACTCGCCGGCATCAATCACGCGGGAGACCTCAGCCGCAACGGCACCAAGCGCGCCAGCATCGCCGGCGGCTGCGCGCAAAACGGCGGGAATCTCAAACGTGCTGGCAGCAGCGCCACCCTCGCCGCCGATCAGCGCCAAGAAACGGTTCTGCATGGCGGTGATACCAAGCGTACCCAGCGCCGCGGAAACCTCATCGGCAGAAAACGCTGGGAAGGATGTTTCGTCAAAGTCGAGCTCGACGGGCGCATCGGTGCGGATGGTCGCCACCTTACGGCTCAGCAGCGCGTCGTCGATGTGTGCGCGCAGGTTTTCTCCCATCTTGCCCTTGACCTCGTCAGCATGCGCGATGACCTCGTCAAGGCTGCCGTACTGCGCGATGAGCGCACTCGCCTTTTTGGGGCCGATGCCCGGTACGCCGGGAATGTTGTCCGACGTATCGCCCTTCAGACCGTAAAAATCGGGCACGAGCGCCGGCGTGATGCCGTGATACAGGTCGTCCACGCTCTCGGGCGTCATGATCGCCACGTCGGACAGGCCCTTGCGAGTCGAGACCACGTTGACGTGCTCGGTCACGAGCTGATACATGTCGCGGTCGCCGGTCACCAGCAGCATGTCGCAGCCGGCCTCCTCGCCCAGGCGCGCCATGGTTCCCAGGATATCGTCGCCTTCCCAGCCCTCGGACTGCAAAATGGGCACGTTGAGCGCGGCAAGCAGATCTTTAATCATGGGGAACTGCGCGTGCAGGTCGGGGTCCATGGGCGGGCGCTGCGCCTTGTACTGCGGCAGCATCTCCATACGCACGCGCGGCTTGCCCTTGTCAAACGCCACGACAACGCCGTCGGGATTAAAGGCATCGATCATCTTGAGGAACATGTTCAGAAAACCAAAGATCGCGTTGGTGGGGCGACCGTCCGGCGCGTTCATGGTCGGCGGCACGGCGTGGAAGGCGCGATGCATGAGCGAGTTGCCGTCGATGACGGCAAAGGTACGGCGCTTTTCAGACATATTGAATACCTCGCTTTGGGCTGGGCACGGTTTGCTCACACCAGTTTACACGCTCCCCGCCCCGCGGCCACCGCACATCAGGCTTCCCTGCCGCCGCGGGCCCGCGCGTGATACGATGGCTCACGGTACATCAACCAGCACGATCGATCCGAAAGGAGCCTGCGTCATGGAGCGTCCCAGCGCATGGAAAAAGTACACGCCACAGCAGATCGAGGAGCTCGAGGAGCTTTGCCGCGGCTATAAGCAGTTTTTGAGTGAGAACAAGACCGAGCGCCTGTGCGTCAAGGCCGGTATCAAGATGGCCGAGGAGGCGGGCTACGTCAATCTGGAGACCGTGATCGCCGAGGGCCGCGCGCTCAAGGCCGGCGACAAGGTGTACGCCGCCAACCACGGCAAGGACCTCATGCTCGTCAACCTGGGCACCGCCCCGCTCGAGCAGGGCTTTAACATCCTGGGCGCCCACGTGGACTCGCCGCGCCTGGACCTCAAGCAGAACCCCGCCTTCGAGGCCGGCGACATGGCTTATCTCGACACGCACTACTATGGCGGCGTCAAGAGCTACCACTGGGTCGCTTCCCCGCTCGCACTCGTGGGCGTCATCTGCAAAAAGGACGGCACCACCGTCGACATCAACATCGGTGACAAGGCCGACGACCCGGTCTTTACCATCTCCGACCTGCTGATCCACCTCTCGAGCGAGCAGATGGCCAAGCCCGCCAAGGACGCCGTCGACGCCGAGATCCTCGACGTGATCGTGGGCGGCCGCCCCGTCAAGTTTGACGAGGACGACAAGGATGCCCCCAAGGAGCCCGTCAAGCAGATGTTCCTGGATATCCTCAAGGAGCAGTACGACGTCGAGGAGGAGGACTTCCTCTCCGCCGAGATCGAGGTCGTGCCCGCCGGCCCCGCCCGTGACATGGGCCTCGACCGCTCCATGATTCTGGGCTATGGCCACGACGACCGTGTCTGCGCCTATCCGTCCATGCTCGCCCAGATCAACGTCGCCAACGTGGAGCGCACGAGCATCACACTCATCGTCGACAAGGAGGAGATCGGTTCCGTAGGTGCCACCGGCATGACGAGCCGCTTCTTCGAGAACACCGTCGCCGAGATCATGACGCTCGCCGGCGAGGATAGCCCGCTGGCCCTGCGCCGCGCGCTCGCCCGCAGCCGCATGCTCTCCTCCGACGTGTCCGCCGGCTTCGACCCGGGCTACGCCGGCAAGTTCGAAACCAAGAACGCAGCCTTTATGGGTCGCGGCCTGTGCTTTAACAAGTACACGGGCAGCCGCGGCAAGGGCGGCTCTAACGACGCCGACGCCGAGTATGTGGCCCTCATCCGCGACATCATGGACGAGGCCGGCGTGGACTTCCAGACCTGCGAGCTTGGTCGCGTCAACGCGGGCGGCGGCGGCACCATCGCATACATCATGGCTAAGTACGGCATGAACGTCATCGACTCTGGCGTTGCCGTCCTGTCCATGCACGCCCTGTGGGAGGTCGCTAACAAGGCCGATATCTACGAGGCCTATCGCGGCTACAAGGCCTTCATCGAGCGCGCGTAACCAACCCTTCATCAGTTGCGGTGAAATACAGACTAAACTGGCCCATAAACGGCCAAAACAGACCGATTCCACCGCAACTTCCTTTTTGGCAGAGGAGAGTCCATGCTGCAGGTCGTCATTTCGCCCGCCAAGCAGATGCGCGCGGCCCAAGATGCTTTTGAAGTCCTGGGCATTCCACCCTTTGCGCGCGAGACGGCTCGCCTCCACCGCGCACTGCTAGATATCGAGCGGAATGAAGGCAGCGACAGCCTGCAGGCGCTATGGAACGTGAGTGACAAACTGCTGGGGCCTTGCCTCAACACCCTGCATGAGTTCGGGCCCATCCTGAAAAACGGCGATCTCGACAATCCCGCACTCGCCTGTCACCTCTCCCCTGCCGTCATGTCCTACCACGGCATTCAATACCAGAGCATGGCGCCCGAGGTGATGGATTCCGCGCAGCTCGCATGGCTGCAAAGCCACCTGTGGATCCTCTCTGGCCTCTACGGGTGCGTTCGCCCCTTTCATGCCGTCGAACCATATCGGCTGGAGATGGGCGCGAAGCTCGCCGTTGACGATGCCCGAGACCTCTATGCGTTTTGGAGCGACAAGCTCGCGCGGGCTATCGCCCCGGCAGGCTCAAACACCACGATCGTCAACCTCGCCAGCGTAGAGTACGCCAAAGCCGTTCTGCCCCATCTCGCGGGCGACGCCACGGTCGTCACGTGCCTCTTTGGCGAAGGCATCCGCAACGGCAAGCCCATCCAGCGCTCGACCGCCAGCAAAAAGGCACGTGGTTCCATGGTGCGCTGGATGGCAGAAAACAAGCTCGAGGATGTAAGCGGGCTCACCGCGTTTGACGTTGGTTATCGTCACTTTCCCGAGCTTTCAAATAAGAACACTTTGGTCTTCCTGAACGAACAGACCTTGTAGGACCACCGCTACTTTTGAATGTGCTGCCTAGGCACGGCGTCTATTCCGCCAAGCCGTCGGCTTTGGCAACTTCGTTTGTCGAGCCATCTTGGTAGGTAATCTTAACGTGCTCTACCTCGGACACCGCAACACCCGATGGGGGCTCCAAGCGCCATTCCGTCAGCGCGATATCCATAGTCGTAGGCACGTCGCCCTGATTCTTGAGCTTCACCGTCAGCGTTTTGAGCGCCGCATCATACGTCACGCGTTCGATTTCCTCACCAGGAATAGACCCACCGCTCAGCTGAAGCTGGACAAATCCATCGCGCGAATACCAATAGTCGCCCGGCGCGGCAACGGTATTGCCGCCCGTAACCTTCACTGTCATGATCGGCAGGGCATCGTCGGCCTCGAACTCCCATGCAGCGCCGCCGTGACCGCCAAACGTCCAGATACAAAAGGCAATCACCAGCACGGCAAGCACCGCAAAACCAATCGCGACAAGGCCATGGTGCGCACGGCTTTCCTCGGCCGATACATCCCATTGCGTCTCTCGATATAGATGCTTGTCTTCCATGTTCGCCTCCCCACAGGCACGCTCGTTAGGCCAATCGTACCCATTCGAGCTATACTTGAGCCCATTACATAAACGGGGAGCTTGCAGGACAAGACGGCAGGCTGAGATTGGGCGCGCCCGCCCTGACCCGCAAACCTGATATGGGTAATGCCAACGAAGGGAGCCGTGCCAATGAGCACACAGACCGAGCCCAAGCTCGTCACGCAAATCGACTTCGCCCGCGCCGGGCAGATCACACCGCAGATGAAGGAGGTTGCCGAGCGCGAGCATCGCGACCCCGAGTACATCCGCGAGCGCGTGGCCGACGGCCGCATCGCCATTCCCGCCAACATCGTGCATATCAAAAAGGGCATGCGCGCCTTTGGTGTCGGCGAGGGTCTGTCCACCAAGGTCAACGTCAACCTGGGCATCTCGGGCGACAAGGCCGATGCCGCCGAGGAATGGAAGAAGGTCAAGATCGCCGAGGACTTTGGCGCCGACGCCATCATGGACCTTTCCAACTCGGGCAAGACGCGCCAGTTCCGCCAGCAGCTCATCGACGAGACACCGCTCATGGTGGGCACCGTCCCCATGTACGACGCCATCGGCTATATGGAAAAGCCGCTGGTCAAGCTGACCAAGGATGACCTGTTCGAGGTCGTGCGCGCGCACGCCGAGGACGGCGTGGACTTTATGACCATCCACTGCGGCATCAACAAGTCGGTCACCAAGACCTTTAAGGAGACCGGCCGCTTGATGAACATCGTGAGCCGCGGCGGCTCGCTGCTGTTTGGCTGGATGGAGGTCACCGGCAACGAAAACCCCTTCTACGAGTACTTTGACGAGCTGCTCGAGATTTGCCACGAGTACGACGTGACGATTTCGCTCGGCGACTCCTGCCGCCCGGGCTGCCTCTACGACTCCAACGATGCCACCGAGACCGCCGAGATGATCGAGCTGGGCAAGCTGTGCAAGCGCGCTTGGGCCGCCGGCGTCCAGGTCATGGTCGAGGGCCCGGGTCACATGGCGCTCGACGAGATCGCCGCCAACATGAAACTGCAGAAGCGCCTGTGCCACAATGCCCCGTTCTATGTGCTCGGGCCGCTGGTGACCGATATCGGCGTGGGTTACGACCACATCACCGCCGCCATCGGCGGCGCCATCTCCGCCAGCTCCGGTGCCGACTTCCTGTGCTACGTGACGCCCGCCGAGCACCTGTGCCTGCCCGACGCCAAGGACGTGCTCGACGGCCTCATGGCCACCAAGATCGCCGCGCACGCCGCCGATATCGCCAAGAAGGTGCCGCACGCCCGCGACATGGACGACAAGATGGGCCAGGCACGCCGCAAGCTCGACTGGGATGCCATGTGGAAGTGTGCTCTCGACCCGGTCACCGGCAAGAAACGCTACGAAGAATCCCCCGCCGCCACCGAGGGCACCTGCACCATGTGCGGCAAGATGTGCGCCGTCCGCACCGTTAACAAGGTGTTCGAAGGCACGACGATCGACCTCGGCATGGAGGACTAACTCGTCACCGGAGCCACAATCGGTAACATGGTGTTCGTCAATTGTTGACGTGTGAACATTTGCTTACATTTGCGTAAAGATTGCATCGCTCGCCCGGGTTCGTCATAGAGCCGGCCCGGGCATCTTTATAATGCTGGCTTAAAGACCCATTTGATTCCGACCGAACAAGGGAGCGAACATGGATCGCAGTAAGGTACCTGCCGTTCTATCCATCGCAGGATCCGATTCCAGCGGCGGCGCCGGCATTCAGGCCGACATCAAGACCATCACGGCGCACCGCCTGTATGCCGAGACGGCCATCACCGCCATCACCGCACAAAACACGCTCGGTGTCACCGCCGTGCAGAATATCTCCCCTGATATCGTCGCTGCGCAGATCGACGCCGTATTTGACGATATCCGCCCCAGCGCCGTCAAGATCGGCATGGTTTCCTCTGCCGAAATTATCGAGGTTATCGCCGACCGCCTGAGCGCCTGGAACGCGACAAACGTGGTCGTCGACCCCGTCATGGTAGCCACCTCGGGCGCACGGCTGATTGCCGAAGATGCCGCCGAGGCGCTCACCCGCCGCCTGTTCCCACTAGCAACCGTCATCACGCCCAATATTCCCGAGGCCATGGCCCTGCTTGACTACGAGGTCGACTCCGAGCGCACACAGCAAAATGCTGCCATGCTCCTCACCCGCCGCTTTGGTTGCGCATCCCTCGTTAAGGGTGGGCATCTTGTCAACGAGGCCAACGATGTATTGGCCGAACCCGCGCCACTCGATGACGAGGGCAACCATCTGGGCGATCCGCTCACCACGTGGTTCCGCCACAAGCGCATCGAGACCGACAACACACACGGCACCGGCTGCACGCTTTCGTCCGCCATCGCCTGCGCGCTGGCCCAGGGCATGGATCTTGCCGATGCCGTCAACGCCGGCAAGGCATACCTGACAGGCGCTCTGGCCGCCGGCCTGAACATGGGCAAAGGCTCCGGCCCCGTCAACCACATGTGGCAATATTAAGATTCGCAGCCCAAAACCGCCGCAAAGGGGACAGGCACCTTTGCGGTGGCTCCCACAAACATCTCGATCTGTAACAGTAACTCGGCAAAATCGACCCTAGATGTTACAGATCAAGACAAACAATCGATATCGACCTAAATAATCTTAATCTGTAACATCTAGCCCGTTTTCGGCCTTGGAACTGTTACAGATCAAGACAAACAAACGAAACAAGCCCCCGCAAGGGGAACTCTGTGGTGGTTTGGGGCCGTGCTACTCACCGAGCATCTCTTTGAGCTTGGCTGCCACGGCATGTCCCAAGCTCTCGTGGCTTTCGGGCATCATATGCAGATAGTCGATATCGCCCGGCTCGGCAAACTCGGCGGCATTCAAAAAGTCGCAGCCAAACTGCTCGGCCACGTGCGCATAGTACTCGCCAAAATGTTCAGATGCCTCGACGGAACGCTCGTCAAAATCGGTCATATATACATCGGCGATCTGCGGCTTGATCTTGATAGGAGCCATCAGCAGGATGCGCGGGCAAGGCGCAGCGTCGGTCCACGGAAACGCGCGGACGGCGCGAATCAGCGCCATGGCGCCACGGGCGATATCGGAAGCTGTCACGTTAAAGACCGTCTTACAGTCGTTGGTGCCCAGCATGATCACAATGGCGTCCAGCGGCTTATGAGCCTCGAGCAGCATCGGAAGCGCGCGAATGCCGTTGAGGTTAGTGTCCAGATGGCACATGTCGTCGCGTACCGTCGTGCGGCCGTTGAGGCCTTCTTCAATTACATGCCAGCCCTCGCCTAAGTCACGTTGGACCACGCCACACCAGCGCACATCCTGCGCATAGCGCACCGCGGTACCGTCGCGCATGCCCGTCGGATCGTAACCATAGGTGTTGCTGTCACCAAAGCACAGAACGTTTTTCATCGTAAGCTCCCCACTCAATAAAAAGCCGACAGGAGCAGCCTCTCCCGTCGGCTCGGTATATCGCATCACGAGCACCGTTTACAGGTACTTGCGCCAGTCGTCGTCATCCTCGTCATCCTCGGCAGCGGCCTGAGCCTGCTCGGCGGCACGGGCGGCTGCGGCGCGGGCGGCAACCTGAGCATAGGACTCCTCGTTTCGCTCGGGGAAGTTTGCCAGCACGTGCTCGAATTTGGCGAAGTCCTCGTCCCAGCGCGTAGAGGGCACGGCAAAGAAGACCTGCTTGACCTTGAAGTCGCCCGATGCGAGCTCCTTGCGGAAGAGCTCGGCCACGGCCTCGGCATCAAAGCCGTTGTTGTCGCAGCCCCATGCGCCCAGCACGAGCTTCTCGCGACCCAACTCGTCGCAGATGGCGAGCACAAAGCGAATGCGGTCGCGCAGGGCATCCAGCAGAGCATCGTCGCTCACGCGATACTCCTGGCGGGCGCGCTTAACGTTGGGCGCGGCGGCCACGATCACGTCGGCGTATGCATGCACGTGGTTGCGGTCGAAGCGCACCGCAGGCACCACTAGGGCACGGTTACGATAGAGCTCGCAGTTGATGTTGCGGCGACGGTTCTCGCCGTACCACTTACGCTGCCTATCGAGAACGTTGTACAGATACGAATCGGCGCACAGCGTGGCCTCCTGGCCCAGATAACCCTGAATATATCCACCGCCCGGATTGGTAAACGAGGCAAAGGCGAGCACGGCCATGTCGCAGAACTGCGCATAGCCGCGACCGTTATCGAGGATTGCCTGCGTGGCGGAGGCATCAAGCACAGTGACCTCGGGCAGGACCGGAGCGGGCTCCTCAGCAGGCGCGGACTCAGCTTCGGCGATTTCCTCGGCAGGCTCCTCGACGGGCTCGGGCGCCGCCTCGGTCTCGGGCGCCGCCTCGACCTCGGCAGTCTCCGCGTTCTCGACGTCCTCGGCGACCTGCTCTTCGGGAGCCACAGCACTCTGAACCTTGGCCTTCATCGCCGCGACAAAGCCGGCAGGCATACCGTCAAACTCGCGAACACCGGCAAGCGA
Source organism: Collinsella aerofaciens (assembly GCF_964283865.1). Classification (GTDB taxonomy): domain Bacteria; phylum Actinomycetota; class Coriobacteriia; order Coriobacteriales; family Coriobacteriaceae; genus Collinsella. The sequence goes on from NZ_CAXYLS010000004.1 coordinate 176,811, forward strand.
ACGCTCGATATCCTTGGCGCACGCTTCGGACACAGTTGCCACGTGACGCTCGGCGGCCTTGGCACGGGCCTCGCGCTTGGGATTGGGCTGACCCGCTCGGTTGGACCTGCGGTTACGGTTCCTGTTGTCGACGTCTGCCATACGTGGCCACCTTTCCTGTCGCTGCCGCTATCGGCTTTTCCCATCCATGATACCCCGCCGCGCACAAAAAAGACGGCCCCGAAGGACCGCCTTTCGCATCGTTTTACCGTGTCCAGCAGGAAGCATCGCAATGCCGCGCTTTAATCGCGACGGCCGAGGATGTTCAGAATGCGCAGGAACACGTTGATGATGTCCACGAACAGGTTGGATGCCATGAGCACGGCGTTGGGCAGCGTGGGCGGCACCGTCGTTGCCACATAGGTGTCGTAGCCGATGAAGCCGGCGAACACCACGATCACGATCAGGTCGGTGATGGTCTGCGAGACGCCCATGAACATCAGCACGATCTCAACCAGAATAGTGGCGAGCAGAACGCCAAAGCCGATGCCATATACGCGCTGGAAAAACTTGGGGAACGTCACGCCCAGCGCACCAAAGACAAAGGTGATGGCGGCCGTGGCGATAAAGGCGGTGTTAATGGTAGGCAGGTCGTAGTTGGCAAGACCAAACGACGCCGTCAGGCCAAAGGTACTCGCAAAGATTACGTAGCCCACAAGGGACAGACCCACGGACTGCTTGCCCGCAGCAGCCGACATCATGACCATGCCGACGATGGTTAAAATAAACGAGCCAAAGACCAGTGGCAGGGCGGCGCCGCTCATCATCATGCGCGCAAACGACATGGTGCTCGTAAAGTAGGCGCCGGCACCCATGGCGCAAAAGCCCAAGAAGATCAGGGCAGATATGGCGAGATTGTACGCGCGCGGCGACATCTCCTTGGCGCGACTTGCGCCGGTCTCGACGGGGCCGTTCTGATAGCCCTGGATATCGTTCATACTTCGTCCTTTCAAAAAGCGCCACAACAGCGCCGTAGGTGACAAGATTCCTGCCATTGTACCCGAATGCCGCGCGCTCTTACCTGCGGCGCTCGCCCTCGAGCGTACGATCAAAAGCCCAGACCCACCAACGCATCACGTGCGCCTGCGAGCCGTCCGCCCGCTCACGCGTTTGGTCCTCTAGATACAACTCGGTCGCATGTCCGCCAAAACGTACCTTATAGGTTGCCGTACGAATGCCGTGAACCGTCAGGCCAAAACCGGTGGACGAGACAATCTCGTCAATCGTAAAGCAGCGACCGTCAACCCAGCAGACGGTAACCGGCACAACCTGTCCGCCCGCGAGAATGCGAGCCACGACGTCCACATACTGCTTGTGCACGCGCCGAGTTTTGCCGTCTGTCTGTCGATATTCCATGGCCCTATTATCGAACGCATGTTTGCATGTTGTAAAGCGAACAGACTGTGGTTTTGGAGTGTCGGAGCGAACGCACGCGTCCGTATGGCGTGTTAGCAAAAAGAACGACCACGGTCAACAGGGCTAATATTCAATGTTAGTACCAAAAAATTCACTTCTCCCATCAGAACTCCGTAAAGAAACCCGCAGGAGGTGATACGATTTATCATGTTTTTGTAACGAGTCTGCAAATATCGAGAAAGCCCATATATGGACGTAACGTTCTCAACCTTCCTCGGCCAGCTTGTGTCGAACCCAGTCCTTGCCGTCACCGTGATCCTCGCGCTCGGCGCCATCTTCGTCAACGGATGGACCGACGCGCCCAACGCCATCGCGACCTGCGTCACCACGCGCTGCATGCCCGCCCGCGCCGCCATCCTCATGAGCGCCGCATTCAACTTCTTGGGCGTGCTCATCATGACGCACTTTAACGCGAGCGTCGCCAACACCATCTCACATATCGTCGACTTTGGCGGAAACAGCACCATGGCACTCGCGTGCCTCTGCGCGGCGCTCTTCTCCATCGTCGTCTACGGCGCCACAGCGTCGCGTTTTGGCATCCCCACCTCGCAAAGCCACAGCCTTATCGCCGGCCTGACCGGTGCTGCCATCGCCCTCGGCGGCGCGAACAGCGTCAACGTCCACGAGTGGATGAAGGTCATCTACGGCCTGGCGCTCTCCATCGGTCTGGGCTTTGTCATGGGCTGGATCCTGTGCAAACTCGTCTCGATTCTTTTCGCCGCCGCCAACAGGCGACGTGCCAATGTCTTCTTTAAATACGCTCAGATCGCGAGTGCTGCGGCCATGAGCTTTATGCACGGCGCGCAGGATGGACAGAAGTTCATCGGCGTGCTCTTTTTAGGTGTCGCCTTCGCCAACGGCCAGACTAGCGTCGGCGACGCCGGCATCCCCATCTGGATCATGCTGCTGTGCTCGGCCACCATGGGCATCGGCACCAGTGTGGGCGGCGAGCGCATCATCAAGTCCGTCGGCCAGAGCATGGTCAAGCTCGAAAAGTACCAGGGCTTCTCCGCCGACCTCGCGGGCGCCGCAAACCTGCTGCTTGCCACCCTTACCGGCATCCCCGTGTCCTCCACCCACATCAAGACCTGCGCCATCATGGGCGTCGGTGCCGTCAAGCGCCTTTCGGCTATCAACTTCGGCGTGGTCAAGGACATGATGTTCACCTGGTTCTTCACCTTCCCCGCCTGCGGACTCATCAGCTTTGTCATGGCCAAGCTGTTCATGATGTTCCTCTAGCCACACCGAGCGTCCATCCGGACCGCAAAACTTCGCCCACCCGTCTTCGCCTCGAAAGGACCCACTCATGGCAAAGAAACCCGATTCGTTCTACTTTGACAACTACGTCGCCTGCGCCGACCTTGCCGTCCAGGCCGCCGAGCTGCTCACCAAGATTTTTGAGAACTTTGACCCCGCGCAGATCCACGACATGCTCGAGGAGATGCACGCGATTGAGCATGCGGCAGACAAGAAGCACCATGAGCTCGAAGACGCCTTGCTCACCGCCTTTATCACCCCGCTCGAACGCGAGGATCTGGATCTGATGAGCTGCTCACTCGACACCGTGCTCGACCGCATCGAGGGCGTCGTGCAGCGCGTCTACTTCACCAACATTCAGAGCATCCATCCCGACGCCATCGTCATCGCCCACAAGGTAACCGATGCCTGCCGCGCCATGAAGGACCTTATGGTCGAGCTTCCCAACTACCGCAAGTCCAAAACGCTGCGCGAGCTCGTCATCCAGATCAACACCATCGAGTCCGAGGCAGACGAACTCTACATCAACGCCATGCGTAACCTGCACGTTAACGGCAAGGACCCGCTCGAGGTCATCGCTTGGCGTGACGTGTACGCCTTTCTGGAGTACTGCGCCGACTGCTGCGAGAATGTGGCCGATGTCGTGGATTCGATTGTCATGAAGAACAGTTAATTGGGGGTACATGTCCCACCGGTCGCGGGCCCGGCCACTAATAACCTTTTTCACTCCGGCTGCAAGCAGAGTCGTTCAAAAGGTTATTAGTGGCCGGGCCCGCTCCCTTATGCACCACCATTGGGAACTTTGGCTGATAGATTTAGCGCGACGGGGGTTTGGCTGAAGGGACCTTTGGTACCCGTTCGGACACTTTGGCCCTTGATGAGCGTTTGGCTGATTGCTGCTTTGGGTACTGTTTGGGTTACTTTGGGTTTGTTTGATTTTTAATTGTTGGAGGGCTTGTATGTCTTATTTGGATCTGGCTCGGTCTCGGTATTCTTGTCGCGAGTTTGAGAATCGTTCTGTTGAGCAAACTGTTGTGGATGCCATTGTTGAGGCTGGGCGTATTGCTCCTTCTGCTTGTAATAATCATCCAGCCCGTGTGATGGTGCTGGATACGCCTGAGCTGTTGGAGAAGGCTGCTGCTTGTCAGCCTCGGTTTGCTCGTGATGGGTCCATCTTTGGGGCTCCGCTTGTCTTCCTTATTTGCAGCGTTACCGGCGACGCTTGGGTTCGCCCCTATGACCAGATGAACTCGAGTGCCATCGACACCTCGATTGTTTGCGATCAGATGATGATGGAGGCCGAGGAGCAAGGTCTGGGAACGTGCTGGGTATGCCATTTTAAGCCCGAGCTAGCCCGCGAGCAGTTCAACCTGCCCGAGGGCGTCTATCCCTATCACATGCTCGTCTGTGGCTATCCCGCCGACCACATCGCCGATCCCGAGCATCGCGAGGCCCGCACCATTCCCCTCTCCAACTTCCTCCTCAAGTAGATTATTGGGACATGCCTTAAAACCTACCCTTGACCGCTCACCCGTTCGCCGAGTTCTGCGCCACTATGTGCAGGGCTCGGTTTTTTATGTTACGCACCCCGGCACAGTCATAAAAAAGGACCCGCAAGCTGCGGGTCCTTTCTAGGCACTAAATTGTAGGCCGAATGTTAGTCCAGGTCGTCGGCGGCAAAGTTGTCGATCGGGGCGAAAGGATCGGCCACGGGGACAACCGGGTCAGCGACGGGCAGCGGCTCGGCGGGAACAGTCACCGCAGGAGAAGCGGCAGAACCGACCGGCGTGGAGGCCATGAGGTCGGCCGGGAAGGAGTTCTGGGCATCATCCATGAAGTGCTGGATGAGCTTGAGGTACTCGGCCTTGAACTCCTCGCGGGAAGCCTTAAGACGATCGATTTCCTCGAGCTCGGCCTGTTTTTCGGTCAGGGCCTGGCGGATAACCTCGCGGGCCTTGGCGTCAGCCTCGTTGCGGATACGCTCAGCATTCTCGTTGGCATCGTTGACGATGGTCTCAGCGGTCTGCTGGGCAGCGATCAGAGCAGCGGAAATCTGACGCTCCTGAGCGGAGAAGTCAGGGGCGGGAGCAGCCACGGGGGCGGCAGGAACGGCCTGGGCGGTGGCATCCTGAGCCTGGGCAAGCTGAGCCTGCGCGTCGGCAAGCTGCTGCTCGGTGGCGGTCAGGCGACCCTTAAGATCAACGATCTTGGCAAGCATAGCGTCAACCTCGGAGGACAGCGTCTCCAAGAAGACGTCGACCTCGGCAGGATCGTAGCCACGCTTGGCCTCAGAGAAAGTCTGAGCCTGGATGTCTGCAGGGGTAATAGCCATAACAAGTCTCCTTTTTCATCGCCTCGGCGCTACACGCCCGACGTAAGTTACTAAGTCAGTTCTATACGAGTATACCTATAAGAAGCTGCAGAATCAGCCTCTGCACCAACTGCAACGCAATAATCGCAACGACCGGCGAAAAATCAACGCCGCCCATCGGCGGGATAAACCGACGAAAGAGGTTGAGCCACGGGCCGCAGACGCTATCGAGCACTGCAGCGATATCCTGCAGCAGGCCGCCCTGCTTCATGGGAATCCACGTCATAAAGCAATAGACCACGATGAGCGTGGAGTAGAAGTTGAACAGCGTGTTGACCAGCTGGACAATGGTGTAGATGTTGATGAGAATCTCCTCGTCTTGGGTTTACTTAAGGTAGCCGTCGGCACGAAGCTTCTTGAGGTCCGAATCCTTAACCTCGCAGCCGGCGGGCAGCACCATGAATACGCGATCGCCCACTTCTTTGACCGTGGCGCCCAGGCCACAGGCAAAGCCATAGCTAAAGTCCAGGACGCGCTTGGCGACCTCGGTGCGAACGCCAACAAAAATCAGTGCGACAGGCTGCTTGGTGCGAACGCGGCGCACCACGGTCTCCACGTCGTCATAGCTCTCGGGGCGCAGGACATAGGCCGGCAGCTGCGGCGTGGCGTTGATGATATTGCTCGCATAGGCCGAGGCATCGCTCGGTGCAGGCGCGGGTGCAGCGGCGGCACGGGCGCGGGTGTTCTCGGCGTAGCTCGACGGCGTGTCATAGGCACCAGGACGATAACCGCTCGCAACGCTGTCCTGCGAGCGCGAAGGCGGGTTATACGTCGTGGCATGGCGGGAGTCATCGCCGACCAGCTGACCGGAGCGCGTATACACGGCAACCGACTCAGCTTCACCGCGGCGCGTCTGACCAAGCAGGCCGTTGCTCGGCTCGTCTTGGGTGTAGAAGCCCTCGCCCGAAGCACCGCTGTAGCCGTTGCCCTGATAACTATCGTCATAGCCGTCATCGTAGCCGTAGTCGTCGTCCTGGCCATAACCCTGGTCGTAACCCTGCTGGCCGCCCAGGTGCATCTTATTTTTAATCTCGTCAAGGAAGCCCATGGTTGTGTCCTCTCGCGGTTTAGTGCAGGCGCCCCGATAATCAGTGCGCACTTCAGAGCCTTATTTTACTGCAAACTCCGGGCTAAATACTACCCTGCCCAGGCGAACGAGCGTAGAGCCCTCCTCAAGGGCAGGCTCAAAGTCCTCGCTCATGCCGCAGGAAAGCTCAGGCAGGTTCAAATCGGGATGCGCCGCCTCCAGCTCATCCCTCAGCTCACGAAGCCCCGCAAAGGTGCGGCGTGCCACATCCTTATTCCCCCGGGGCGCCATAGTCATAAGCCCCTGTACGCAAATTCCCTCAAGTTCCGCAAGCTCACCCGCGGCGGCGCGAATCTCATCGGGCGAAAAGCCTCCCTTCGACTCCTCACCACTCACATTGACCTCGATGAGCACACGCTGGGGGCCGGCGAGCTCGCCTGCCTCAATCTTGCGGACAGCACGGCTCGAGATCGCCTGTGCCAGATGCAGCGAACCCACCGAGTGAATCAGCTCGGCTGAGCCCAGCACCGCATTGATCTTATTGGTCTGCAGGTTGCCGATCATATCGAAGCGCACCTCGGGCAGCTCCTGATGCTCCGCCAGACCCGTGAGCTTGCGAACCAGCTCCTGCGGGCGGTTCTCGGCAAAATGGCGATACCCCGCCTGGATGGCAGCAACAGTCTCATCGACACCAACGGTCTTGGACACGGCAATGAGGCGCGCGGCGTCGTGGGGGCGGCCCGCGCGATCGAGCGCCGCATAAAAACGTTCCAGAATCTGCTCGCGGCGAGCGCGCATCAAATCCAAATAGTTATCCATTGCCAATCGCCTCCGCTGACAGCCAAACAAGTAGTCCCATGCTAACGCAAGAGCGCGGCCCCGCATGTGCAAGGCCGCGCTCACTTAGGTATTTACAATCTTTCGACGAACGGGGCTACTTACTCCTCGTCGTCCTCGCCATCGTCCTCGTCCTCAAGATGATCGAGCAGGTAGCGAAGACCCTCGCTGACCTCGTTGGCGGGCACCTTGGCAACGTAACGCGCGTCGACGGCGGGCCTCATGATAACACCCTCGCCCGAAGGCACGCGCATGCTCTCGAGCTCATCCTCGTCCACACGGGCGATATCGCCGGCGTTCATACGCTGACCAGTCAACAGGAAGGTCAGACGGCAAGCGGCATCGATGGAAATGGAAGCGATGCGATCGAGGTAGCGCGAAACCATGATGGCGCGGCGCAGGTCGTCATAGTTGCTGTCGTCGTCCATAAAGTCGCCCGTATCCATACGGTTAAAGGTGCGGAAGAACTTCTCGTAGGCGGCGTGCACCGGCTCGTCCTCGACGGCCAGGTTGCAAATGATGGACATGTCGTTGGTGACGAGCGCAGAAAGCGACGAGCCTAGCACCTGGTAGACGGCCTCAGCCTCGGCCTCAACCGTGCCGACAAGCTCCTTGGGCAGCGAGATGTCGGCCTTGATCATATGACGCGTGGCACGGCAGATCTGACGGACCTTATCGGTCATGCGCTGCAGGTTAAAGTCGACGTAGATGATCGTCTGAAGCAGGCGGAAGTCGGAGGCGACCGGTGACTGCGTGGCGATCAGGTTGTAGCAGACGGCCTCCAGGTTGGCGCAGCGCGCGTCAATCGAAAGCGTGCGCTTCTTGGTCTTGGTGGCGAGCTTGCGGTCGTCGGTCACATAGGCCTTCACGGCATCGTGGAGGGCCAGATCGACGGCCTCATAGATGCTCAGCATCTCGTGACGGGCCTCGACGAGCTGACGGGAAAACAGTTTGCGCATGGTTCACTCCAATCAGTTGGGTGCGGTCATGCCGCCCGCACAGTGAATACGCACCGGACTAGGTCCGATCGGCTTGGGACTAGTCGCACCGATCAGCCAAAGCGGCCGGTGATATAGTCTTCCGTCCGCGAGTCCACCGGGCTGGTGAAGATCGCGTCGGTTTGACCATACTCGATGAGCGTGGCGGGCTCGCCGGCAACTTCCTGCAAGAAGAATGCGGTGTAGTCGCTGATACGAGCTGCCTGCTGCATTGAATGCGTGACGATGATGATCGTCATCTCGGGCGCCAGCTCGGCCATCAGATCCTCGACCTTAGAGACGGACGTGGGGTCGATGGCGGAGCAGGGCTCGTCCATCAGGAGAACATCGGGTTGCACCGCAAGCACGCGCGCGATGCACAGACGCTGCTGCTGACCGCCCGAGAGCGCCAAACCATCCTTGTTGAGCTGATTGGATACCTCTTTCCAGAGGTTGGCGCGCTTGAGCGATTCTTCCACGATGTCATCGAGGTCGCTTTTGCTAGTCACACCCTGTAGACGAGGGCCAAAGGCGACATTCTCGTAGATGGATTTGGGAAACGGGTTGGGCTGCTGAAAGATCATGCCCACGCGACGACGGAGGTCGACCGGGTCGACGCCCTCGGCATAGATATCATTGCCGTCGAGCGTCATGGTGCCCTCGACGCGCGTACCCTCGATCAGATCATTCATGCGGTTGATGCAGCGCAAAAACGTCGACTTGCCGCAGCCCGAAGGGCCAATGAAGGCAGTGATGGCGTTTTTGGCGATGTTGAGGTCAAGCCCCGTCAGCGCATGAAAGTCACCGTACCAAAAGTTGAAATCCTTGGCCGTAATGGCCGCTTGCTCCAGCGTGGGAGCGGACTGATAAACGGACATGGGACTCCTTAACTAGCGACGCTTGCGCGACAGGAAGCGCGCAAACAGGTTGAAGGCCAGAATGATCACCATCAGCAAGAGCGCGGTGCCGTAGGCTGCGTTCATGTTGATGCCGTCGTTGGCAAGCAGGTACAGGTGAACCGTCATGGGGCGGCCGGAATCGAGCGGCGAAATAGGCAGATTGATGGCTTGGCCCATGGTGTAGAGCACCACCGCGGTCTCGCCAATGGCGCGGCCGATGGCGAGGACGATGCCCGTGGCAATACGGCCAAAGGCAGAAGGAAGCACAATCTTGGAGACAACCTGCCACTTGGTGGCGCCCAGGCCGTACGCGCCCCAACGGATATAGCGCGGGACGGCGCGAATGGCCTCTTCGGTGGTGCGCATGACAATGGGAAGCATCAAGAGCGCGAGCGCCAGAGCGGCCGAGACCATCGAAAGGCCCAGGCCCATGGCCTCGACAAACAAGGCGTAGCCAAACAGGCCCATAACGATGGAGGGCACCGAGGCCAAAGCGTCAGCAGCGTAGCGAATGAGCTCGACGACCTTGCCCTGCTTGGCGTACTCGGCCAGATAGACGGCTGCCAGCACAGCAATCGGCGTGCAGATAAGCATGGCGAGCGCCGTCACATAGACGGTCGAGACGATCGTGGGCCAAATTCCGCCCTCGGCGTTGACGCCCTGGGGCCAACCGAAGATAAAGTCGAGCGAGATATGCGGCAGGCCGTTAATGACCACATAGGCAATGATAGCGACAAGCACCAGCGTGGTGATGTATGCCGCGGCACGGAACACGCCAAGCATGATCTTGTTGGACAGGTCCTTGTTGATGCGGCCCTTCTTGCCATGGGAAAGGGCACGCTTGATGCGCTCGCGCGACGAGGTCGTATCGACCGTCGTGTCAACGGAATCGGACATAGCCTACCCCCTCTTCTTCTTGGAAATCAGACGGACGACGCCCACCAGCGTGGCGGAGATGATAAACAGGACCACGCCCATGCCGAACAGCGCCGAGCGGTGCAGACCCGAGGAATAGCTCATGTCGAGCGCGATCTGGCTCGTGAGCGTCGAGATGGGGCTCGCAATGCTGTCGGGAATAACCGGGGCGTTACCCACGACCATGAGCACGGCCATGGTCTCGCCGATGGCACGGCCCATACCCAGCACGATGGCATCCACGATACCCAGCTTGGCGGCAGGTAGCACGACCTTATAGATGGTCTGCCACTTAGTAGCACCCATGGCATACGATGCCTCGCGAATACCCATGGGAATGGAATTGAGGGCATCGATGGTGAGCGTGGTGATGGTAGGGACGATCATGATGGCAAGCACGAACCACGCCGTCAGCGCACCAAAACCAAGACCACCGGTCAGTTGCGCGATAAACGGACGGATGATGATCATGCCAAAGAAGCCATAGATGATAGAAGGGATGCCGGCCAACAGGTCAACGGCAGGGCTGATGAGCTTGCGCACGCGCTTGCTGGCGATCTCGACCAGATACACGGCCGTGCCCACGCCTAGGGGCACACCCATGGCGAGCGCACCGACGGTCACCAGACCCGAGCCGGCAAGCAGCGACACGATGCCGTAGTGGCCCTCAGAGGGCGCCCACGTAAAGCTAAAGAAGTCCGCCAGACCGATGTCGGTAAAGACGGGCAGCGCCGAGTACGTGGTAAAGACAAAAATCAGGATGACGGTAACAACCGCCAAGAACGCGCAGGCAAAGAAAATCCACTGCAGCGCCTTCTCCTTGATATAGGTGCTGCGCGATACGAGCGCCAGCTCGCGCTTCTTGGGCGCCTGAGCATTCTGCTCAGTCTGGGAGTTTTCCTGTGCTTCCATGCTACTCACTCCCCTTCTCGTCGTTGGTGACGGGAATAAAGCCCGCCTCGCGAATCTGCTTGTCCATCTTTTCGGACGTCACGTAGTCGATGTAATCCTGCGCCTGCTGCGAAGGCGCACCCTTCACAAAGAAGTAAAGGTCGCGCGAGATGGGATAGCCGCCACTCGCAACCGTCTTCTCGGACGCCTCAACATGATTGACCGAGACGGCCTTGACCGAGGTCTTGGCGTTGAGGCTATCGACGAAGCCCAGCGAAATGTAGCCGATAGCCCCGCGCGAACGAGATACCACGTCGCGCACCTGGCCCGTGCCCGAAAGAACGGCGGAGCGGCGATCGAACGGGGTGCCGTCCATCACGATGGTGCGGAAGGCTTCACGCGTGCCAGACGCCTCATCTCGGTTGATAACCTGAATCCTCAGGTCCTCGCCACCGACTTCTTTCCAGTTGGTGATCTTGCCGGCATAGATATCGCGGAGCTGCTCGGTCGAGAGGTTATCGACGGGGTTGTCTTCGTTCACGATGACCGCGATACCGTCGTGGGCAATGACGATGGGAGTCAGGCCCAGATCCTGCTCGTCGGCATTGAGTCCACGGGAGGAGCTGGCGATATCGGCCGTGCCAGCGCTGACGGCTTCGATGCCAGCGGAAGAGCCCAAACCGGAAACGAGCACGTCGATGCCGGTCTCCTCCTTAAAGCCCTCTGCCGCAATTTCGGCGATAGGAAGGCAGGTCGTGGAGCCGGCCACGGTAATGGAAGAGGTAGAAGATCCCGAAGAACAGGCGCACAGCGTAAGCGTAAGCACAGCGGCGCTCAGGACCGATACGATCTTTCTCATAGCATCACGCCGATCGCAGCATGGCGCCCACAGGTGCCGTCCTCGTTACGGTAGGAATAAAAGCGGTCGTTCTGACGCACAGTCGAAAGCTGGGTATCCACGATATTATCCGCGTCCACACCGGCATCTACCAGCGCCTCACAAATGGCAGCGGAAAGATCGAGCATGCGAGAGGCACTCGCATCGATGCAAGAGAACTCGACGGCAAAGCGATCCATGAGTTCCTGGGATACCTCATATTCGTCAGCCAAGATATGGGGGCCGATATAGGCGGAAACGTCGCTCGCATCGCAGCCGGCAGCATCGCAAAGCGCCTGGCACGCCTTGGCAGAAATACGTGCAATCGTGCCCTTCCAACCGGAGTGCACCACGGCAAATCCGCCAGGGGCCACCAGCACCACGGGAACGCAGTCGGCAAAGCAGAGCAGCACGGGCACGTCATGGGCCGTACAGACGATGGCATCGCAGCCCTCGGCAATCTGCTCGCGAACAGCCTCAAGATCGTCGGCGCCGTTCGAAGTCACCGTAACGATATGGTCACCATGTACCTGATTGGGCACGAGCAGATTATGCTCGCACTCAGTGGCGCCCATAGCTTCGAGCGCTCGACGACGATTTTCTTGAACAGCAAAGGGGTCATCGCCTACATGCGAGCCCAGGTTGAGCGAGGAGTACGCATCTTCAGAAACGCCACCGGTGCGCTCGGTAAAGGCAAAGCGGACATCGGATGTCGCGCCCTCCACCAACGTAACTCCATCATGGTCGACACGCGAAACGTTGTCCGCACGTGCTGCCATACTAAAGCCTCCTAATAACACAAGTACCGCGGCGTCGCCGCGCAGTCCGCGTTTATACGGCTGTCATACTTCCTTAAAAGGATACCCGCAGCGGTAGGGACCAAACGTAAAGGGAACGTAAGGAGATTGGAGGCTTTCGTTTACAAACGAGAAACAAAACGGGGTGCATCCAAATGGACACACCCCGTGCAGGTCGTTGAGAAAAACGAACTAGAAGCTACCGCGCTTCAGGAAGTCGGGAAGCTCGAACTGGTCGTTGCCAAAGTTGGGCAGCTCGGTACCACCGACGTTGCGGGTCGGAGCGGCCTGAGCCGGGCTGGCAGCCGGAGCGGTGCGCTGCGGCTCAGCGGAGGCAGCGGCCTTGCTCTGAGACTGCTGAGCAGCAAAGAGCTCATCCTGACGGTTGACGTTGGAGTCGGAGAAGCCCGTAGCGATGACGGTGATACGCACCTGATCGCCCAGGGACTCGTCGACAACGGTACCGAAGATGATGTTGGCCTCGGGGTCGACGGCGTTGGCGACAACGTCGGCGGCGTCGCTGATCTCCTGGATGCCCAGGTCCTTGGAACCGGCGATGGAGAGCAGCACGCGCGTGGCACCATCGATGGAGCTCTCGAGCAGCGGGCTGGAGATGGCCTGCTGGGCAGCGTCGACGGCACGAGTATCCCCAGAAGAGGTACCGATACCCATCATGGCGGTACCGGCCTGCTTCATGATGGTCTTAACATCGGCGAAGTCCAGGTTGATGATACCGGGGACGGTGATGAGGTCGGTGATGCCCTGGGTGCCCTGGGAAAGGACGCCATCGGCAATCGCGAAGGCCTCGAGCATGGTGGTCTTCTTCTCGGCGATGTCGAGCAGCTTATCGTTAGGAATGACGATCATGGTGTCGACGCAATCGGAGAGGGTCTTGATGCCCTCCTCAGCGCTCTTCTTACGCTTGCGGCCCTCGAAGGTGAAGGGCTTGGTCACGACGGCGACGGTCAGTGCGCCGACCTCGTTCATCGCGATATCGGCAACGATGGGAGCAGCGCCGGTACCGGTGCCGCCGCCCTCGCCGCAGGTGATAAACACCATGTCGGCGCCAGCGAGCGCCTCGGCGATGTCGTCGCGGGACTCATCGGCAGCCTTGCGGCCAACCTCGGGATTGGCGCCGGCGCCCAGACCGCGGGTAAGGTCGGTGCCGATGTGCACCTTGATATCGGCATCAGAGATCGCGAGTGCCTGAGCATCGGTGTTGATGGCAACAAACTCGACGCCGCGGATGCCCTCTTCGATCATTCGATTGACCGCGTTGGTACCGCCGCCGCCGACGCCGACCACCTTAATGACGGCAAGGTAGTTGTTGATCTCTGTCTCGTGCATGTCGGTCCTCCGAACAAAGGTTATAGCCATAGCATGGGTCGACCCCTGCGCACATTAACCTTCAGGTTGAAAGTAAATGCAAAGGTAAACCGTATTATGTTTGCACATTATGAACGTATCAGTCAAATAATTGACCGTGAAAACCAAACAAACCAGATAAACGGCGTGGTATGGCCCCTCAACAAAGCATCAACCAGCGCTACGAGGTCGGAGCATTCCTAAATGTGTAGTTGCCCGGAGAGCGCACATTGATATACGTTACGCCCTCTACCTGCGAAAGCAACTTGGTGACTACGCGTTCCTTCTTGGCGATATCGTCCGAATCGCCCAGCGACACCTCAATGCCGTTATTGAGGTTTGCCGAGATGGCTTCGACCGAAGGCGTGGAAATATCCTTGACTTGTCCCAAGAACTCGCTCGAAAAACCACGCACATAATCCAGGCCGGCCTTAACGGCTTTGGAGTTCACCGCCTGGCCGGAAACCGGAGCGACATCCGCCGAGACATCAGTCAACAACACCGCGCCATAATGCTTGGCGAGCGCCAGCGCGGCATCGATTCCGGTCAAGGTATTTGAGCCCTGCCCTGTCGTGATGACGTTGCCCTGGTCGTCCACTTCGACCGACGTCGACAGCGGGGCGATCCAGGTGTCATCGTCTCCGATAGCCCAGGCAAGGTCGTCGGAGCTGATATACGCAATGGCGATAACTTTACGCTCCGTCGGCGTGATGATAAGCGTATGGGGAAACTGGCGCTGGACATCCACGCCCGAAACCCACGGGTTCTGCTTGAGATCCTCGGTAATCTGGTCGGGATCGACGTTAAAAAGCGACGTTCCCTCGGGCAAGTCGATCAGCTGGATAGCATCGTGCTTCGTCACATGCTCGCTGCCTTGAATCTGAATATCAGTGGCAGTAAACAGTCCAGAGTTGATCACCACGATGGCAACGACGACGAGCACGGCCAAGACGGCCAGAACGCCGCCCACGATTTTGCCTTTGCCTGTAACGACAGAAGCGGCGTCTGATGTTTTATTTGCCATCGCTCCAAGTGAAGATAACGGGTTGAAACCTTTTTTACTCGAAGGCTTCTTGGCGGTAGCCGGCACCGATGTCAGCGAGCGCGGTTTCAATGCGCCCAGCGTGAGACCTGGACGCGCCGCTTTAGTTCCCGTCGAGGGCTTGGGAGCTGCCATGGGACGGGCAGGCTTGGCGCCCATAACAGGCTTTGACGTCACCGAGGGACGCGAGGACTTTTTTGCGGCCGGACGATTACCGAGCTGCGAGCCGACGACCGGACGACTGGTCTGTCGAGCATGCCCGACAGACTTAGAGTGCGCGACGGTATTGCGTTGAGGTTTGGCAGGCGCGCCGGAACGCCCTCCGGCGCGGCGGAAGGTGGGTTTCGATGCTCTAGAAGCCGAGGAATTTAACTTCCGGTCTGAGCTCGATGCCATACGCCTCCCTCACCTTTCCGTGCACATGTCTGATAACCGCGGCAACGTCATCGGCCGAGGCAGTTCCGTTATTAACGATAAAATTAGCGTGAACGGGCGAAACTTCCGCGCCGCCAATCGAAAAACCCTTTAATCCACAATCCTCGATAAGCTTGCCCACACTCGCATCGGGCGGGTTGCGAAAGACAGACCCGCAGGATGCGCGACCCATGGGCTGCGTACGCTTGCGCCTTGTAAGGTACCGCTCCATGCGCTCGCGAATGTCGGCCTTGGGCGCCGGTTTAAGCTTGAGCACGCACTCGAGGATGATCTCATTGCGGGGAAGGCTACATTCGCGGTAGCCCCAAGAGATCTCGGACCCCGCATAATGCTTGATACCGGATGCCGGGTCAAACGTTACGACATCCTCAACCAGCGAGCCAATCCACTCGGTCCGCGTGCCGGCATTCATAGATATCGCACCGCCGACCGAACCGGGAATGCCAACGGCAAACTCAAGGCCCGAGAGGCTACGCGACAGGGCATCGTTGACCAGGCGCGCAAACATCACGCCCGCACCGACCGTCAGCGTACAACCGTCATCGGCAACAACCGTGCGCTGGAACTCACGTCCGAGCGAAATGACGGCACCGCGATAACCGCCATCGGCAACCAGCAGATTGGAGCCCTTGCCGATGATGACCCACGGCACCTGCTCGCGATCGAGCACCGCCACGGCGCGGCGGAGGGCATGATAGCTATGGCACGTCACAAAGAGGTCGGCCTTGCCGCCGATACGATAGCTCGTATGACGCGCAAGGCGCTCGTCCTCGATCACATCCGTGTCGATCATGCCCGAGAGCGCCATGACGGCGTTAAACAGACCCATTAGACTTAAGCGTCTTTCTTGGCAGTCAGATACTCAATGAACTCGGGACCGACGGTCGTAACGTCGCCGGCACCCATGGTGAGCAGCAGGTCGCCCTCGCCCACCATCTGCTCGAGCTCCTGATTGAGCTCAAGACGGCTGGAGCAGTACACGACCTCCTTGCCAGGATGCTTGGCGCGCACGGTATCGGCGAGCATCTTAGAGGTGACACCCGGAATGGGCATCTCGCCAGCCGAGAACACATCAATCAGCAGCAGTTTATCGGCATTGGCAAATGCATCGGCAAAGTCGTCGCACAGGGCCTGCAGGCGCGAATAGCGGTGCGGCTGGAACACGACGTCGACGTGCTTGTAACCCAGCGACGAAGCGGCAGCAAGCGTCGCCTTGATCTCGGTGGGGTGATGGCCGTAATCATCGACCACGGTGATGCCATCGATATCGCCCACGTGGGTAAAGCGACGGCGGACGCCCTCAAAGCTCGAGAGCGCCTTGGCGGCGGCGTCGATGTCAAGGCCCAGGACATGGGCGACGGTGAGCACCGCCGTGGCGTTGAGCATGTTGTGGCGACCGGGATTGCTCTTGATCTCCACAGCGCGCTCAGTGCCGTCCTCAAAGCGAACGATAAAGTCACTCTGGATGCCCTTGACATCCGGGTGCATGCAGACGATGTCGTTGCTCTCGGCAAAGCCGTAGGAAAGCACGTGACGGCCCGTCGACTTGGCGAGCTCGACCAGATGCGGGTCCTCACCGCAGACGATGACGGTGCCGTCCTCGCCCACCAGGCTCATGAATTTGGCGAAAGTTGCCTCGATCTCCTCGATACCCGAGTAGTGATCGAGGTGGTCGGCCTCGACGTTGGTCACAATGACTACGTTGGGGTTCAGGAACAGGAAGGAGCTGTCGGACTCGTCGGCCTCGGCGACAAAGTAGTCGCCCGAGCCGTTCTTGCCGTTCGTGTCATAGCCCTCAACGATGCCACCGATCAGGAAGCTCGGATCCAGACCCATGCGGTCGAGCATGGTGGCACACATCGAAGACGTGGTGGTCTTGCCATGCGTGCCGGCAACAGCGACGGTGGTGTAGCCGTGGCCCAAAGCAGAGAGCATCTTGGCACGGGGCCACACGGGAATACCAAGCTCGCGAGCACGCACGAGTTCAGGGTTGGACTCCGGAATAGCGGTGGAGACAACAACCACGTCGGGCTTGACCTCGTCGATCGTGGCGGCCTCATGGCCCACATGCACCTTCACACCAGCGCGGGTAAGCTGGCGGATATAACGTGACGTCTTAAGGTCGGAGCCGGTAACGGCATAACCGCGCTCGTGCAGAACGAGGGCGATGCCGCTCATGCCGGCGCCGCCGATACCGATAAAGTGGGCGCTCTTAAACTCGGGCGCGGAGGTTGCAGTCTGGGAATCAGCCATGTGCTCGTGTACTCCTTGCGTAAACACTGCCTGTAACCCGTTAACTGTACCGCACCTACCGCATCAGCGCGAGGGCGACCGAAGATATCCCGTCTAACTAACGCAAACCCTCTACCGCATCCGCCAGAAGAGCGGCGGCTCTATCCTGAGCCAGACCACGCGCCGCCTGACGCATGGCGTCGCGCGCCGCCGCGTCATCGACCAGGTGCAGCAGCTCATCGGCAAAGGCAGAACCGTCGATATCGGCATCGGCGCAGAGCACGCCGGCCCCGGCGTCGACCAGATAACGAGCATTGGTGGTTTGGTGGTCGGCCGTCGCATGCGGATACGGCACGAGCACCGAGGGCACGGCGAGCGCAGCGATCTCGGCCACGCTCGATGCACCCGAACGCGAGAGCACCAAATCGGCAGCAGCCAGCATATCGCCCATGTTGTCGATGTAAGGCTGGACGCGGTAACGCTTCGCCTCCTCGGGCGTCAGCGCCAAAGCGCGCTCGGTCTCCTCAAAGCCGTCGGCACCCGTCGAATGCAACACATAGAGGTTCTTGCGCGAAAGCAGCTCGTTTTTGAGCGAAGTCACGCGCTCGTTGAGGTGCTGGGCGCCAAGTGAACCGCCAAAGACGAGCAGCAGCGTAGCGTCCTCGGGAACGCCAAGTGCCTTGCGGCCACGATCGCGATCGCCCTCGATCACCGAGCGACGTACGGGGTTGCCGGTCATGAGCACGTGGTCAGGGTCACCTTCGCGCTCAAAGACCGAACGCGCTGCCGGCACCGAGATGCACACGCGGGCGGCGTGGGAGTTCATCATCTTGTTGGCCAGGCCCGGAACAGAGTTCTGCTCATGCAGCAGATACGGAACGCCTGCGCCCTTGCACCACCCCAACAGCGGAACCTCGACATAGGCACCAAAACCGATGGCGGCATCGGGCTTGCCGACCTTTGAGAAATGATTGGCGAGCGCACGCTTGGCCTTATTGACACGCCACAGCGAGGTCAGCGCCGTCCAAGGACGGGAGCGGTCGAAGCCCGTGACCGTAATGGGCACAAAATCAAACCCAGCCTCGGGGACCAAACGACCCTCGAGCTTGCGCGACTGGCCCACGAACACAACGTGGTGGCCACGGTCACGCAGTTCTTCGGCCAAGGCGAGCGCGGGGTTGATGTGTCCTGCCGTGCCGCCGGCTGCAATAGCAACGGTCATTTTATCGGTCATGGTAGTCCCTTCGTACACGCGGTCCCTGGTCGTCGGTGCGCAGACGCGCCGACGGGTCCGAGTTCAAATCGATTCGATTATATCCGCCGCCCGCGTTGCGAGGGCTGGGGCGCTGCGGACGACCTTGCGGAGCCGTTCGCGAGCGTGGACGAGCTGCCGGCTCGGATGCAGAACCATCCAGAACGGTAAAGCCGCTACGCGAAGGTCGTTCACCGCGCACATGGGCCACGCCGGCGGTGCTCTCGTCCATAACGGCAAAGCTCTCACGGCGGCGGTCATACTCATCGCGGCGGGCGCTCTCGTACGAAACGCGCAGGATCAACCCGGCAAGCATAAGCGACACAATAATCGACGAACCGCCGTAGCTAATAAACGGCAACGGTTTGCCCGTCATGGGAAACACGTTGAGGATGCCCAGCGCGTTAATCAAAAACTGCACCGCGAGAATGACCGCGGAGCCAGACGCCATAAGCGCGCCCCGACGATCGGTCGCCTGCTCGGCAATGCGAAACGCCGAGTAGATCAGCATCGCAAACACCAAGAAGAACAGCACGGTTCCGACAAAGCCGACTTCCTCGCCAATGATGGCCAGGATGTAGTCATTGTGCGCCTCGGGCAGATACGAGTACTTCATGGTTGAGTTGCCGATGCCACGGCCGAACAGACCGCCCGAGGCAAAGGCCATGATGGCAAGCGTGGCCTGATAGCCGTCACCATACTCGTCAGCCCAAGGGTTCAAGGCAACCTGAATACGCACCATACGGTACGGCTCTGCGACAAGTGCAATCACGATCACGAGAATGCCGAAGATTAGCACGCCGATGATAAATCTCGGGTCGAGACCCGCAAACAACGCCATGCACATGAGGGTCAACAGGATGATCAGGACAGTACCGAAATCGGGCTGGATAAAGATCAGAAAGAGCGAAATACCCAGGTAGATGCCCATCTTGCGAAGGAATTCGTTTATGTTGCCACCGGGCGAAAAGAAGCGATCAAGCATGATGGCCGAATACGCAATGGCAAATGGCTTTAAAAACTCGGAAGGCTGGAACTGAATACCGGCGATGTTGAGCCAGCGCGTGGCGCCACGGCTGCCGCTGCCCACCAAGAACACCAGAAACAGTAGCCCTATCATGCCGATAAGGAAGATCCTAAGCACATCCTCCCCAAACCAGCTGTCCGGCAAAACGCGCACGATGGCAATCAGCGCCAGAACACCAACCACGGCAAACGCGGCCTGTCGACCCAGGAAAAACGTCGCCGAGCCATTCTCGTGCAGCGCCTCGACCGAAGACGCCGAGTACACCATCAGCAGACCAAAGCACACCAAAGTAAACAGGCAGGCCATAAATATCAGACGGGGGCGCATGATGCGGGCGGGAACGCCGGCAATATAGCGTTCGCTAAACGACTGCCCGCCGCGACCGGAACGCGGTGTGCTACGCCGCGAGGAAGCACGGTCCGAGTCGGGCCTCCTCATACCTTGTCGGGGGCTCTCCTCTCTCACCGGCAACCCCTATTCCATTTGCGATTTCGCCGCAGCGGCAAGCTGCGCCACATAGTCCTTAAACACGCGGCCGCGCTCCTCATAGCCCGAGAACTCATCGAACGAAGAGCAGGCAGGAGAAAGTAAGATCACGTCGCCACGGCTCGACAGCGAACGGGCGACGTCCACGGCATCGCGCAGGTCATCCGCCTGGGCAATATCCACATCGCCATCGACATCGGCCTCGTCCATAGCGGCGGTAAAGCGCTCGCGCGCATCGCCAAAGCAGACGACCGAGCGTACGTTATCCATAACAACGCGCGCGAAGTCCGTGAGCGGCGTGCCCTTATCGTGGCCGCCGAGCAGCAAGATCACGTCGTCATCGGGAAATGCCGTCAGCGCCTTCTCGACCGCATCGGTGTTGGTCGCCTTGGAATCGTTGACGTAGCGCACGCCGTCAATCTCGCCACACGGCTCCACGCGGTGCTCGAGCGGCTGGAACGAGGCCAGACCGCGGCAGACACCATTGACATCGGCACCGACTGCCAGGGCAGCCGTGGCAGCGCACAGGGCATTGATAACATTGTGATGGCCCGAGATCTTGAGTTCGGACGTGGCGACAAGCTGAGTCTCGACGCCCTTCAGGCGCACGACCATTTTGCCGTCGCGCACAAAGGCGGCGTCTGCACCCTCGGGCTCGTCAAAAGCGACCTTGCAGATGCGGCGACCCGGCGTATAGATGTACTCATCGAACTCGTGAATGCCGGCGTCTTCGACGTCGACAACCACCAGATCGTCATCGACCATATTGTCAAACAGCTTGATCTTGGCAAGCGCATAGTTCTTATGGCTCTTATGCCAGCCCAAGTGGTCGGGAGTGATGTTGAGCAGCACCGCCACACGAGGGTGGAGCTCGGTGGTCGTAGCAATCTGATAGCTCGAGAGCTCAGCCACAAACCACTCGTTGCGGGCTCGGCCGTCAATCTCGTTGACCGGCGGCTCGCCGATGTTGCCGACAGCTACGCTGGCCTCGCCGGCAGCCTTGAGCAGATAATCGGTCAGCGACGTGGTGGTCGTCTTGCCGTTGGTGCCCGTGATGGCAATCCAGTTATCGGGCGACAGGCGATAGGCAAACTCTGGCTCACCCATAATCTGGGCGGCATGTTCGCGCCCGGCCTTAAAGAAGCCCGAGAACTCCGAGATGCCCGGGCACGTCACGCATGCGTCATAGGCGCCCTCGACCTGTTCGGTCCCATAGACAAACGACGCACCAGCAGCCTCGAGCGCACGCGTGGCGTCATTGGGCTCAGAGGTGCCGCCGCCATACACGGTAACGGCGCTTACGCGCTCGGGATGTGCCAGCGCCCAGCGGGCGACATCGAGACCGGATTTGCCCTGACCCAAAACGAGCAGGCTAAAGACTTCAGCAAGAGGCATGAAAGACCACTATCCCAACTGGAAGAACAGAGCAAGGCCAACGGCACCAAATGCCGCAGCGATAATCCAAAAACGGATGACGACCTTGGTCTCGGCCCAACCCTTCTTTTCGAAATGATGATGGATGGGCGCCATAAGGAAGACGCGCTTGTGCGTAAAGTGGAAGTAGACAACCTGAATCATGACCGACAGGGTCTCAACGATAAACAGGCCGCCGATGATGAGGGAGACGACCTCGGTGTTAGTCATGATGGACGTACAGGCAAACGCGGCACCCAGAGCAAGCGAGCCGGTATCACCCATAAAGATGCTCGCCGGATAGCAGTTGAACCACAGAAAGCCCAAGCAGGCACCGGCACACGCGGTGCAGAAGATGGACAGGTTCACGTCTCCGTGCAGAAACGCCATGGCAGCCATGGCGAGCATGGCGATCATGGAGGTGCCGCCAGCAAGACCGTCAAGGCCATCGGTCAGGTTCACGGCATTAGAAAGACCGGCAATCATCAACCAGCAAAAGACAATATAGAGCCACGGGAACGAATAGCCGCAGATGGTGGTCGAAAGCACGCCAAGGTCGATCGTCAACCCACCGGGAAAACGAATCTCGGGGGCGACGCCGCACCAGTTGACGGCAAGTACCGTAAAGGTGACACAGATAATGGTTAGGCCGATCATCTTGGCATGGGGCGTCAGACCGAGCGAGCGCCCATGCGTAACGGAGGTCAGGTCGTCGATCAGGCCCAGCACGCCGGTCGCCAGCGTGGCGAGCAGCACGAGTACGAGCTCGGTGGTGAGCTTGCCCATCAGCAGGCAGGTCAGCGAGATCGCGACGAGGATGACAACGCCACCCATGGTGGGCGTTCCCTGCTTAACCAAATGACGCTTGGGGCCGTCGGCACGAACCTGTTGGCCGATACCCTCGACCTTGAGCAGCTTGATCCACCACGGCATGAGCAGCAGCGCGATGGCTGCGGCGATGCCAAGCCCCAAAAAAGCCTGATACGTTGGATACGAGGGATTGCCGAACATGGGCTAGCACACACCTTCCACAAAGCGGTCGAGCTCAACAAAGCGGGAACCCTTGACCAGTACAACATCATGTTTTTCAAGCGCGCCGCCCATGCGGTCGAGCACCTGCTGATAATCGGAGAACACCTGGATGCGGTCCTCGTCCATGCCCATCATGCGTGCGGCATCGGCCATAAGCTGGGCCAGCTCACCACCCACGCACGCCAGCATGTCGAGCTTCTTGGCGGCGGCATAAGCGCCCACGAGCTCATGCATGCGAGGAGCCTCATCGCCCATCTCGCCCATCTCGCCCAGGATCGCCATGCGAGACCCCGTGCACGAAAGCGAGCGCAGCAGGTCGAGACCGGCTGCCATCGATTCGGCGCTGGCGTTATAGGAGTCATCGATGACGCGGGCACCGCTCTTGGCGCGCTTGATCTCCTGGCGGTGACCGGTGATCGTGAGGCCCCTAAAGGCAGCATCGATCTGCTCGGGCGTCACGCCCAGGCGATAGGCAACCGCGGCGGCCTTAACGGCATTAGGAACGGACTGCACGCCGGGGATGGCAAGCATGGTATCGATTGTCTCGCCCTGACCAAAATCGAGCGTAAAGACCGGACGGCCCTCGTCATCAACGCGAACGTCGCGGGCGCGGACCTCATCATCGTCAGAGACACCGGCCAGCATCACGTCGATACCAGCAGGCTGGGCGAACGTATCGCGAATGAACGGCGTAAAATCGTCCTCGCCGCCCAAAACCAGCAGCGGCAAATAGTCGCCGGCGGCGCACATGCCCTGTACAATCTCGGCCTTAGCGCGGGCGATGTTCTCGCGGCTGCCCAAAATGCCGATATGAGAGGTGCCGATCTTGCTCACGATGGCAAGGTTGGGATTGGCGGACTGAGACATGCGCTCAATCTCGTGGAAATGGTTCATGCCCATCTCGAGCACCAGAACCTCGGTGTCGGCAGGGGCCGCCAGCACCGTGAGCGGCATACCGATCAGGTTGTTGTAGTTACCCTTGGTTGCCCAAACGCGATAGCGCTTGGCGAGCACCGCGGCGAGCACGTCCTTGGTCGTTGTCTTGCCGATAGAGCCGGTAATGCCAACGACCAGGCAGCCAAGCTCCAGGCGATACGCATGCGCCAAACGCAGCAGAAACTCCTCGGGATCATCGGTCAGCAAGATGGCACAGCCCTTGTCCTGCGCCAGCGAGACCAGCTCGGCCTCGGGCTCACGCGTCATCACGACGGCGCCGGCACCCGACTGGACCGCACGGGAAGCAAAATCATTGCCGTCGACGTTTTCACCGGGAAAGGCGACGAAAATCGTCCCTTCCTCGACCTGGCGCGAGTCGATAACGCACCCGCGGCATACCCGATCGACTTCTCCCGTCACGGTTCGGGCCCCTGTTGCGGCCGCGAGGTTGTTGACGGCGATCTCTATCATTGCAGCTCCCCTGTAAACCTAAATAATGCTATCGGCGTATTGTATCCCAGCGCCGCGCATGCGTGGTGCAGGGCATGTGAACACCCCTCATATGGGACAACAAACCACGCCCCAAAGATTGTAACCCCCTACTTCGTGTGCGGGATACCCAGCACGTCGAGCGCGTTGGCCATAATGGACTGGAACGGCACCGCAGCGGCATCTGAGCCGCTCGGCGTTCCGTCGAGCGTGATATAACACAGCACCTTGGGCGATTGTGCCGGTGCAAAGCCCATAAAGGACGACATGTAGTTCTCCTTGAGGTAGCCGCCGTTCTCGTCGGCGCGTTCGGCCGTACCGGTCTTACCCGCCACGTCATAGCCGTCAACCGCGCCGCCAACGCCCGTTCCCTCCGACACGACCGTCTGCATGCACGATGTCACCTGGGATGCGGCATCCTCCGAAATCGCGCGCTCGCCTTCGCCCCAGTCCTTCTCGTCGCCTTTGCTGGACTTATAGAAGTGCGGGGTCATCATCACGCCGCCGTTGGCGATGCCGCCCACGGCACGTGCGATCTCAATCGGCGAGACAGACAGCGCCTGTCCAAAGCTCATCGAGCCCAGCGTGGCGCCGTCATACTGGTCACGCTCCTTGACGATGCCCAGACTCTCGCCCGGAAAATCGACACCCGAGCTGTGACCGATGCCCCACTTGTCCACATAGGCGGCAAAGTCGTCGGCACCGATCTTGCGCCCCACCAGGACAAATCCCACGTTGGACGAACGGCGCATCATCTCGCGCACATCCATGGTCATGGCGTAGTCGCGCTTGTCGGCATCGGTGACGGTATCGTCGCCCACCTTGATGCTCGCCGGCACCTCAAACGACGTACTCGACCGCACGACGCCCAAGTCGAAGCCGGCGCCCGCCACGAGCGTCTTAAAGACCGAGCCGGGCTCGTAGGCGTCGGTGACCAGGCGCAGGTTCATATCCTCGGTCTTGGCGTTTTCCAAATTGGTCTGGTCGTAGGTCGGATACGAGCAGGCTGCCAAGATCTCGCCTGTCGTAGGATCGGTGACCAGCGCCGAGCCGTTCTTGGCCTTTGTCTTCTCGACAGCCTCTGCCAGGGCATCCTCGGCCGCACGCTGGATATTGACGTCGAGCGTCGTCACGATATCAACGCCGTCGACCGCAGCCACCTTTTTATAGGCACCGCCCGCGATATAGCTGCCGTCCCTCGCGCGCTCGCGTACGAGAGAACCGTTCGTGCCGGTCAGAAGCTTGTTGTATTGCTTTTCGAGACCCGTCAAGCCGTCGTTGTCTACATTCACTACACCCAGCACCTGCGATGCCAGATTGCCGTATGGATATACGCGCTTCATGGCCTGCTCAAAAAGCACGCCGGGCAGGTTCTTCTTCTCCAGCGCCGCAGCGTCGTCTTCGTCCACCTGGCGCTTGATATACACCCAGGTTCCATCGGACTCAACGAGCTTGCGGCAGGTCTTTTTATCGATTCCAGTTGCCTTGACCAGCGCCGACACCGTCTTGTCAACATCCTCGACAAGCTGGGGGTTCACGGCGATGTTGCGACATTCGGCCGACGACGCCAGCACGTTACCGTTGCGGTCGTAGATGGTGCCACGTTTGGCATAGAGGGTCTGCGCAAGCAGGCGGCGCGCATCGGCACGCTCGCGCAGTTTATCGGCTTCGACAATTTGATAGTCGCCAAGGCGAAAGACGCCCAAGCCCAAGCCAAGCCCAATGAAGCCCATGACGGCTTTGCGGCGAGGCAGAGGCGTGCCCGTGAGCCATTCGGTCGACGAACTCTTGCGCGACCTGGTGTTATGCACTTGAGGGCCGCCCGAGCCGCGAAGTCGCGACGCCGGGTCGTTGCCACGGGACTGCCCGGCGTTGTAAGATTGCCGACCCGTTCCTTGATAACCAGAACGTCCCCGCGACGAGGGACGTCCAGAACCGCGGCCCCCATCGGAACCGCGGCGATAGTCATTTGTCATACTCAGCTACCGTCTTGCTACTGAGCGGTCGCGGTCGCGTTGGCGCCCGCGGCTGCATCCTGCGAAAAGTCAAGTGTAACGCTCTCGCTGGGCTCCACCATGCCATAAGCGCCCGCAAGGTCGCGAATGCGCGTGTCGGCGCCATAGACCGAATGCATGACCTCCAGGTCGGAGCTCTCATCGGTCGCCTTTTCGAGCGTATTGGTAAGCTCGGCGTTGCTGTTGAGCACCTGGGCCGTAACACCGGCGAGCGCCACGCGGGCGACGCCGATCGTCATGAAGATAGCCGCAATGATGCAAAACGTTTTAAGAACGCTCATGAAAACCGGGCTTACCGCCTGGTTTGCCTGACGGCCCGCGCCCGTGTAGACATCAAAGCGCGGCGTGCGCTGCTCACGGGGAGCAACGGGGGCCTGCGGCGTCTCACGATAGGCGGGCATGGCGTTCATATCATAGGCGAGTGCTGCGCTTGAAGTGTTGTAGCCCATGATATGCCGCCTCCCATCCCGAGTACGTTGGTAGTGTGTTTAAGCTTCGTTTATGGTGCGAGCGGGAGGTCCAATATCACGCGGTCGCGCCTACAGACGCTGCGCCACGCGGATTTTGGCTGATCTCGCCCGAGGGTTGCGCTCAACCTCATCAGGCTGTGCAACCAAGGGTTTGCGGGTGATGACCTTGAGTATCGGCACGTTGCCGCACACGCACACCGGAATCTCCGGCGGACACGTGCACCCCTGGCTCATCTCCTTAAAGTGGTTCTTTACGATACGGTCCTCGAGCGAGTGATATGAGATGACGCAGATACGTCCGCCCGGGTTGAGCCACCTGGTGGCGGCATCAAGCCCTCGTTCGAGCACATCGAGCTCGTGATTGACCTCGATGCGAATGGCCTGGAAACTTTTCTTGGCCGGGTGTCCGCCATGCCGACGAGCGGCAGCCGGGATACCCGCCTTGATGATCTCGACAAATTGGCCGGTGGTTTCGATCGGTTCTTGCTCGCGGCGGCGCACGATCTCGCGCGCGATCTGCGAGGCGAACTTCTCTTCGCCGTAGACGCGTAGAATCCGAGCGAGGTCGTGTTCGTTATAGGTGTTGATGACCTCAGCTGCGTTTAAGGTGTTATTACCCGGATCCATCCGCATGTCCAATAGGGCGTCCTCGTTATACGAAAAGCCCCTTCCAGGGATATCGAGTTGCGGTGACGAAACGCCCAAATCGAACAGGAAGCCATCGACCCCGGGCACCTCGGCCGAGCAAAGCAGCTCGTCCAAGTCGCCGAAGTTGCCCTTCAGCAGCTGGTGCGGAACGCCGGGAACCTCGCGGTCCAGACGGGCGCCAGCGGCCTCGAGGGCCATGTCGTCCTGATCGACGCCGAGCAAAAGACCCGTCTCCCCCACCTGCGCAGCCATCTTTACCGAATGGCCGGCACCGCCAAGGGTGCAATCGCAGACAACGGAGCCGCTCTTTAGCCGCAGCGACTCAAGCACTTCGCCGAGCATGACAGGTTCATGCCGATATTCTTGTGTCAAGATCCCACGCTCCATCCGTTACCCGTGCCTTGCCCTTACGAGAAGAAGAGGTCCAGCAGGGCCTCATCGTCATCGTCCTCATCGGCCGCGGCGCGATCCCAAACCTCAAGGTGGTCGTAGTTGCCCACAACCGTGACCTCGCGGTCGAGGTTCGCCTGCTTGCGGAGAGACTCGGAAAGACCGATACGACCGGCGCTGTCCACGTCCATCGACGTGGTGCGCTTGTTGATCGCCCTCATGAGCTTCTGGTCATTAATGTCACGCGGGTTAAAACCCTCGTGGCCCTCACGACCCGCGAAGAGTCCTTCGACCCACTTATCGAAGGCCTCGGCAGAGAACACGTACAGAGCATCGACATCCAGGGCTTTGAACACGCGAACGTGCTCTCCAAGCTCCTCGCGAAGGGGTGCAGGCAGGGACAGACGACCTTTTGCATCGAGATTGCGCTCGTATGCACCAGTCATTCCCATGTGCGCCCTCCCCTCGGTTACTCAGATGGCACGTACGCGGGGAACCACCCCGCCTGTCGACGTCATTAATAATATGGGGAACCGCCCCATTTTTCAACACCTTTCCCCACCCCTTCCCCCACCC
>NZ_CAXYLS010000005.1:0-99539 GCF_964283865.1 Collinsella aerofaciens
ATCTCTCGCCGAGCTCGCACTTGCTCCTGTTCGAGATCGAAGCCGGGTCCCACCCTTCCGCTTTTAGGTCGGCCAACACCGCCCTGAGCAGCAGGTTCTCTATCTGGTCCTCGTTGAGCCCGGCGAGCGGGCCGGTCGCCGGCGGGGCGTAGATCGACTTGTCGGGGCCCAAGCTGGCCTCCTTCCGTGGCGGTTTCCTCGCCCCGATTCTACAGCGCGCCCCGGTGTAGCTGTGCGGGAGGTGCCCCGTCGCCCACTTCTTGGCCGCGCCCACCGAGACCCCCGCGAACTTCGCGGCGGCGGTCGGCCCCATGCCGTCCTCCGTCGCCAGGAGGAAGAGCTCGACCTTCTCCCTGCTGTACATGCGAACCTCCAGTCCGGACCGCCCCGCGGTCCAACTTTCTGTCCGCACCCCCTTACCGAACAAAAACTCTCCATTTTCGAACTTGATGCACACCTTGAAGAGTTATCCGACTCGCTTAAGAACAAGCTGCTTCCCGACTTTGCCGCATACGGCCTCTCATTAACGCAAATGCTGGTCACCGCCATCGTCAAACCCGAAGGTGATCCGGTATACGAGAAGTTTAAGGACCTCCATTTCAAGCAATATGCCGACGTACGCGAAGCACAGATAAAACAACAGGTCAGCATTATCGAACAAGAAACTGCGGCGCAGCGCACCGTAATCTCCGCAAAAGCGCGCGCAGAAAAACGGCAAATCGAAGGCTATACCTATCAACAGGAACGCAGCTTCGATGTTGCCGAAAAGATGGCCCAAAACGAAGCGACTGGCGAATACGCAAACATGGGAATTGGTCTGGGCGTAATGGCCGGTGTCGGCGGGACCATGGGGTCAGTTATGACCGATGCACTCTCACAAGCCACCGGCACGTCCGCGACGCAGCCCATCCCTGCGGATACCAATTCGCAGCAAAGTGCTGCAAAGTTCTGTTCCGAATGTGGATATCGCTTCTCTGGAACCGAGAAGTTCTGTCCCGAGTGCGGAGCACGGAGGTCATAATGAAGAACACACAGGCATATATTGCAGCAATCCCCGTAGCCCTCTTCATAGCTATCGAAAGCGTGACAATACTTTTATTTGGACCCTCAACCACTTTTTGGATTGAGAGCGCATTCTCTTTGGTCATGCTCGCCCTGGTGGTTTCAACCTTGTTATTTGGACCCCAAAAGAATCTTAAGATATTTGGTATCTCAAAGATACTTGTTATTGGCGTATCGTTTGCAGTCCAATTGTTGCTAGGCATACTAGGGTCCGCGTTAAAAACAGAGGCGCTTCCAGCAATTCCAATTCTCAGTTTTCTGCTAGCAAGCGCTGCGACAGCCACGCTCTTCGCAACAGGCGCTTCCGAATCTCACGCATCTACCATTGAAAACCAAATTTCAAGCAAATCGCAATCCATGCAGAACCTTGAACTTCAGCTAAGACTGCTTCTAGATGAATCACCTTCAGAGTTGCGCGCATCAATGACCAGCTTCTTGGAAACTTCAAGCCTTGCCGACCCCGCCAGTTGTGAAGCAAGCGCTCAAGTTGAAGACGAAATATCGAGCGCACTTCGTGATCTATCGCAATCAATCGAATCAAACGATATCGAAGGCGCGAACTCGAAAATATTGCGCATGACTTCATTGATAAGGCAAAGAGCAGCACTGGTTAAAGCAAGCAAGGACAGCTAATGATCGATAAGGATAAATTAATCTCGCTTCTTATTTCAAAAGAAATTCCAGTAAAAACGACCCGGAGATACAAAACTATTGGCTATCGAATAAAGCTCGAGAGTGGAACAGCCGTATATGTCTACGACAGCGGCGGCTTCTTTTGTCAAGGAAATAACGCTGATCAGGTCCGAAAAGCCATCGAAGATGAAATCATTGATGAACCAAACAACAAAGTTTTCGTTGTTTACGGCCACGATAAAACCGCACGAAACCAACTCCAACGTCTTCTCGAAGAGTTAAATCTCGAGCCTATTTTTCTCGATAATCAGCCTATAGGGGGCCGAACAGTAATCGAACAACTAATGGAATACATCCCTTGCGCTAATTTCGGGATAGTACTTATGACCCCGGACGACATAGGCTATCCAAAGAATAAACAGGATCGACCGCAGCCAAGAGCTCGCCAGAACGTAGTTTTGGAGCTTGGGATGCTACTGATGAAATTCGGCAGGTCTAGGACCGCGATCCTTCTCAAAGAAGCCGACCCACCAATAGAAAAACCGTCCGATATAAACGGCATCTTATATCTCCCTTACAAGGAAGACGTTTTTGAGATAAAGCAGAAACTAATACGGGAAATGAACAGCAAGGGGTATGAAATGGAGCAATCGAAATGAAAGCGCTACAATGCGAGCTCTGCGGTAGCACAGAGATTATCAAGGATGGAGACTTTTTCGTCTGTCAAAGCTGTGGAATGAAATATACGCTTGAAACCGCAAAGAAAATGATGGTCGAAGGTGTTGTCCAAGTCGAAGGCACAGTGAAAACAGACCGCACTGAAGATGTCGATCGATATCTCGCCTTGGCCAGAACCGCTCAAAAAGCCGGTAACAACGCTGATGCTGAGAAATATGCCTCCATGGCCCTCGAGATTGATCTTAAGAACGCCGAGGCATGGTCAATAAAGGCAAAAGCGATAGACTGGCAGCTCACGTTTGACAACGATCGCTTGTCGGAATCAAATGCAGCATGCATTAATATGCTAAAGCTGCTAAATCGAGCCCCATCAGATTTTGATGAGATAAACACCGCGCTAAACATAGCGATAGGTTTCATTGAGCATTTGCGAGCTATCGCAAACTCTGAGATAGACTATTTCTGCCAGGAACTTGCAAATCTACCGAATGCGAAGAATCTAGAGTTAATTCAATCGGGGCTCATTCGTCACCTACAGTCGCGTGAACTCCAATGGAAAAATATAGAGGCCGTGTGCGAATTACAAACGGCTGCCGTAAAGAGGCTCAGCAAAGAGCAGGGGGAGAGTGCCAAGATACCCGAGAATATCGAAGATCTCCTCGGCGCCCTTACCGAAGACCTTTCCGGTCTTGCAGCGCGCAACATTTCATCAATGTATTACAATGCTGCAATCACGATCCTAAAGTCTGCGGTCAATGGCTGCTCCACATGGTCGGAACGGTGGAACAAGGTCCGTGTATTTGATTACTACGCGACAGATGATTTCGACTATGACAACGAAAAAGAAGCTTTTGATCTATGCATAGATGCGTACGATAGTTGCATAAAAGCGACTCGCTTAGCTATCGACCTCTTTGACAATAAAGTCACTAAACAAGGTACTGCCACAGACGAGATGCTCTTAAGATGCTGGGGCATATTGTGCAGTCTCGAGGAGCTATGTATCAAAGTTCGAACAAATCGCCGATACTACGGATACTACGGACACTCCAGCGAACAAATAACAAACGACGGCTTTTTCCTTAGCGATGAGGCAAAGCAGCTTCGGAGAGAACAGTTAGAAAAGGACATGGCAAAGCGTGACGAATACGACCCCGAGAAGAAGAAGGAACGTGAGCGCGCTGAAAAAGAAGCAGAGCTCCAAGCCAAATATTGGTTAGATAATCCTGTTAAAAAGTCGCAAAAACAAGCGCTCGAAGATGAATTTGACCGTTTGGGGAACGAACTTCGAGAGCTTAAGAGCAGACGTTCTTTCTTCAGTCCATTCGAATTCAAAGCGAAACGAGAATGTGACACAAAAATAGAACAGGCCCGCGCGCGCAGGCGGGAAATCAAAGACTCTTTGAAGGCCTTAGACGATGAACTCATGGCGTACGTGTCGAACGAAATTGAATCATAGCTTTCACCGCTTGCCGCAACAGTCCATTGGCGACCTCAAAGGCGCCTCAATGGGATAAGAGCGATTTCACACCATGGAGGAATGGCGGGCAAACGCTCGGAGTGTTCATTTGTCTGATAACCGATGTTCACTCTAGCCCGAGCAGATTAAGTCCCGCCACCGTCATCTTGCACACGAGCGGCCTTGCGGACACCTTTTCTAAATATCCGGCAGCGATTAGGCTCGACAATGACCTACTCGCTGTCGGCTTTGTCACATCGAGATAGCCCGACACACCATCAAGCGTAGATTCACCAAAGGCACCGAAGATATGCATCTGTGCCGCATAAAACAGAATATCTTTTGCCCTTTCGGTAAACGTATCGTCGAGTTCATCGATCGCCCGCTTGAGATCATCGAGTTGTACGCGCTTTTCGGCCAAATCGCTCAGAACGGCATCTTGCGCTTGCTCGACCAAATCAAGCATCATTGCAACAAACGGAGTAGCCTCGCTACCGTTAAGGGGCCTCTCCACCACGTCAAACGCCTTGTAATATGCGGTTTTATTCTCAGCAATCGTCCTAGAGAGCGACAACACCGTAGGCTGCGACAACGTCTCGTTCAGGCTCAACGCGAGAAGATACCTCCCCGTTCTCCCGTTACCGTCATAGAAGGGGTGAATATACTCAAAGAGAAAATGGCAGATTGAGGCTGCATAGAGGCTTGGGACATCTTCGCGATTGCCCAACTCTATCATCTTGCCAAGGAGGTCAATGATTTCGGGCTCCGAGGAAACACCCTGATGGAGAATCTTGCCCCGACTGTTCTCAATCACAACGGGACCCAAACGGAACATCTTGCCATCCGGACGGTCCTTCGGGTCAAGCACGCCCTTAGTGACGGCATCGAAAATCTCGCGAATATCCTCGGGTTTGCCGGGACGACTTGAACCATCCACCAGCTGAAGGTAGAGGCGAGCGAATTCAATAAAAGGAGTGTGCTCCTTTTCGGCGGCACCGCAAAGTTCGGCCGCAGCATCCTCCGCAGACTCCAGCGCCGCTTCAATCTGGCGCCGCGTGCTGTGCACACCCTCCATCTCGTTGCTGAAAACAACCTCCTCAAGCACCAGCGAACGAATCGAGGCCCCCAAAGCCACATAAGGCAAGCTGTTCCACAGGTTGGAAATCTTTCGCTCTTTTCTGAGGATCCGCTCGCTAGCAACGGACAGGTTCAAAGGAACACAAGCGAACAGTTCACCATGCTCAAGGTGAATTCCAGTCCGCACCGTGCCGTCGGCAGTAAGGCGCTCGCGCAGCAGCTCGTCATGGCAAGCATAACGATCGGAGCTTGGATCTGCATAAAAGAGTTTTTCGAGCGTCTTGTACGCCATCGCTTCATCGCTCCTTTGAAATCAAATAGCTTAATCGTCTTTCATTATTTCGAATATATCCGATATTTGCAATTAAGACTCAAGAAATGCATTGTCTAATTTCAGAATTTGAAGTATTGGGAATTAAGGGTTCTTTTTTACATAGCGAGCTAATTTCAAACCTCAGCAGAGCCTTATGCAAGAAGGCACGCTGTCTGCATCAACCGCAGGCAGCGCACCTCCTTCTATTCGAAAAGGAAACTGCGTCCCATAATTCCGGCTCAGAATGGGATGCGCTTTCCCTAACGAGCCTCTCGCGGAAACTGCATCCCACTCTGAGCGCCCATTCCGGGACACAGCTTCCCAACGGCCCCCGTTTCGGAAACCACATCCCGTTCCGAGCCTTCAAAGCGGGACGCGGCTTCCCCGAGAAAGTATCGACTACTTACCGTCGTCGTCTTCGGCTTCTTCGCGCGCATAGAGCTCCAGCATGCGGCGGCGGTATTCGCGCACAGCGAGCTTGGCGCGCTCTAGGCGGCGACGCTCACGCGGGGTGAGCTCGGACGGATCTATCTCGTCGCCATAGGTCTTATCGGCAAGAAGATGCGCCGCGTCCACGATGCGGGCATCGATGTGGCCGCTCGCCGCCTCGGCGGAAAGACGCTCGGCAATCGTATCGAGCGTAGGCAGGCCCTCGAATACGCGACCATGGCCATGCGAGGTCAGCAGCTCGTGCTCTCGTGCGAGCAGACTCGCCAAATCGTGATGGGCACGCAGGATATCGAGTGCCTCGGCAGGATGCTCGGCAACCTCTGCCACGGCGGCGACCGGCGCGGCATCGACCACGCGGTAGAAGAGCTGCGCGAGCAGCGGCATCAAGAACACCGTGATGGCACCGGCGGCAACCATGACCGACGCAATATCTTGCGACAGCGCGCCCGCGTTGACGGCCACGCTCGTCACGGCAACGATGATCGGCAGCGCCGTGGTGCAGTACAGGGCCACGGTAATGCGACCATACGCCGACACATCGCGCGTCGCAGGACAAATGCTCATAGAAATAAGAATGGGTACGGCACGAATAATCAACAACGCCACGATAAAGCCCACGAGCAGCCCGGGGCGCGACACCACGGCCGTCAGATCGATCTTTGCGCCCGACACGGTAAAGAACACCGGGATCAAAAAGCCGTAGGCCAGGCCGTCGAGCTTGGTCTCAAGCGTATGGTTGCCCTCGGGGATGATATAGCGCAGGACGAAGCCGGCGGCAAAAGCGCCCAACACGATATCGAGGCTAAAGATGGCCGAGAACGCCACGAGCGTGACCAAAATAAGCACCGTCAGGCGCACGAAGGTCTGCGACGTGGTATCGGCGCGCTCCTCGACAAACGCAAAGAAGCGGCTGCCGACGCGTTTGGAGCGGCTGGGGACCACGGCAAGCAGCACGCACACCACGGCGAACAGGCCCAAGATCAGCAGCGTCTCGATACCCGTGCGGGCAGACAGCAGTACCGACATGGCGAGCACGGGGCCGAGCTCGCCCCACGTACCATAGGCGAGAATCGAATCACCGACGCGCGTTCCGGCAAGCAACCGCTCGCGCAAGATGGGCATGAGCGCTCCAAGCGCCGTCGAGGTCAAGGCGAGCGTCACGGCGATACCGTCGAAATGGCTGACCGAGAACCACGGGGTAAAGCGCACGGCAAGCCAGGCGATACAAAATGTGACAACCCACGTGGCCATACCGTAGCGCCCCTCGACGCCCGTGATGTTCTTTGGGTCGATCTCAAAGCCGGCAAGCAGGAACAAAAATGCCAGACCGAGCTCTGACACAAGCGAGACCTCGGCATCCACATGGATGACGCCAAGCATATGAGGTCCCAACACCGCGCCGAACACGAGCAAAAAGACCGTTTCGGGAACGGGTTTTCCAGGAATCGCCGAAGCGATGAAGGGGCTTGCAAAGGCCACGAGTGCGATGATGGCGAGCGAAACGAATGCCATGTGATGCCTTTCTCTTGTTTGCGCTTCACTGTAGCACCCTCGCCGTCCTCTACGCGCCGCGAGCTGTCGTATCATAGTGAGGTTTACAAACATGTGGCTCAAGGCGACCGCAGGGCAGGCCCCGCAAACCGACCGCTGCCGCATACCGTACCGTACGCCCAACCGATCAGGAAGGCAGGAACCAATGGTCTCTCGTATCTACGTGGAGAAGAAACCCGGGTTCGACGTCGAGGCTCAGCAGCTCAAGGGCGAGCTGACCGAGATTCTCGGCATCAAGGGCATCGAGGCCCTGAGGATCATCAACCGCTACGACGTCGAGGGCATCGACGAGGAGCTTTTCCGCTCCTGCGTGCCGACCGTCTTTAGCGAGCCCCAGGTCGATGTGACCTACGACGAGCTCCCCGCAAGCGACGGCGCCGTCTTTGCCGTCGAATTCCTGCCTGGCCAGTTTGACCAGCGTGCCGACTCCGCCAGCGAGTGCGTGCAGCTCATCAGCCAGGGCGAGCGCCCCGCCGTGCGCTCCGCCAAGGTCTATATGATCTCGGGCGCCCTGGACGAAGCCGCCATCGAGGCCATCAAGCACTACGTGGTGAACCCCGTCGAGGCGCGCATCGCCTCGCTCGACCTGCCCGAGACGCTGTACATGGAGACCCCCGAGCCTCAGCCCGTCGAAGTGCTCGACGGCTTCCGCGAGCTCGATGAGGCCGGCCTTGCCGCCTTTATTTCCGAGCGCGGTCT
Organism: Collinsella aerofaciens; assembly: GCF_964283865.1. GTDB lineage: Bacteria > Actinomycetota > Coriobacteriia > Coriobacteriales > Coriobacteriaceae > Collinsella. The sequence continues at coordinate 7,923 of NZ_CAXYLS010000005.1, forward strand.
TGCCATGGACGAGGCGGACATCGCCTTCTGCCAGCAGTACTTCCGCGATGAGAATCGCGACCCCACCATCACCGAGATCCGCGTGATCGACACGTACTGGTCCGACCATTGCCGCCACACCACCTTCGGCACCGTCCTGGATGACGTGACGATCGACGACGCCGTGGTGCAGCAGGCCTTCGACCGCTACATGGAGATGCGCCACGAGCTCGGTCGCGACGCCAAGCCCGTCTGCCTCATGGACATGGGCACCATCGGCGCCAAGTACCTTAAGAAGACCGGCGTCATGACTGATGTCGATGAGTCCGAGGAGATCAACGCCTGCACCGTCAAGGTGAAGGTCGATGTCGATGGCGAGGACCAGGACTGGCTGTTCCTCTTTAAGAACGAGACCCACAACCACCCGACCGAGATCGAGCCCTTCGGCGGTGCCGCCACCTGCGTGGGCGGCGCTATCCGCGACCCGCTCTCGGGCCGCAGCTATGTCTATCAGGCCATGCGCGTCACCGGCGCCGGCGACCCCACGGTCCCCGTCTCCGAGACGCTCGAGGGCAAGCTTCCGCAGCGCAAGCTCGTGACCACCGCCGCCGCCGGCTACTCCAGCTACGGCAACCAGATCGGCCTTGCCACCGGTCAGGTCAACGAGCTCTATCACCCCGGCTACGTGGCCAAGCGCATGGAGGTCGGCGCCGTCGTGGGCGCTACCCCGGCAAACCACGTGCGTCGCGAGTGCCCCGCCCCCACCGACAAGATCATCCTTTTGGGTGGCCGCACCGGCCGTGACGGCATCGGCGGCGCCACTGGCTCCTCCAAGACCCAGAACACCGAGTCCATCGAGACCTCGGGTGCCGAGGTCCAGAAGGGCAACGCCCCGGTCGAGCGCAAGCTGCAGCGTCTGTTCCGCCGCGGCGACGCCTGCCGCCTGATCAAGCGCTGCAACGACTTTGGCGCCGGCGGCGTCTCGGTCGCCGTGGGCGAGCTTGCCGACGGCCTGTATGTCGACCTGGACACCGTGACCAAGAAGTACGACGGCCTGGACGGCACCGAGCTCGCCATTTCCGAGTCCCAGGAGCGCATGGCCTGCGCCGTCGCCGACGGTGACGTCGAGGAGTTCATGGGCTACGCCGCCGAGGAGAACCTCGAGGCGACCGTTATCGCCGAGGTTACCGCCGAGCCGCGCATGCGCATGGCCTGGAACGGTGTCGCCATCGTCGACCTGTCCCGTGAGTTCCTCAACTCCAACGGCGCGCCCAAGCACCAGGTCGCCCACGTCTGTGCCCGCAGCGTGTGGCAGCCCAGCTGGGCCGGCGCCACGCTTGCCGAGCGCATGACCTCGCTTGTCACTGACCTCAACGTCGCCTCCAACAAGGGCCTTTCCGAGCGCTTCGACTCCACCATCGGTGCCGCGACCGTGCTCATGCCCTTTGGCGGCAAGACGCAGCTCACTCCGAGCTCTGCCATGGTCGCCAAGTTCCCCGTGGACGGCGAGACCACCACGGCAAGCGCCATGGCATGGGGCTTCAACCCCTACCTGATGGAGGCCGACCAGTTTGCCGGCGCCTACCTATCCGTGGTCGAGTCCATCGCCAAGCTCGTGGCCGCCGGCTTTGAGCACAAGCGCGCCTACCTCTCCTTCCAGGAGTACTTCGAGCGCCTGCGTACCGAGGCCGAGCGTTGGGGCAAGCCCATGGCAGCCGTCCTGGGCGCCCTTATGGCCCAGGTCGACCTGGGTGCCGGCGCCATCGGCGGCAAGGACTCCATGAGCGGCTCTTTTGAGGACGAAGCCGGCGAGCTCAACGTTCCTCCGACCCTGATCAGCTTCGCTGTCGCCGTGGGCAAGGCGGCCCGCGCCGTCTCGCCCGAGTTCAAGGGCCTCACGCACCGCGTCGTCCGCATCACCCCCGCCACCTATGGCGAGGACTACCGCCCCGACGCCCAGCAGCTGCTCGCCGCGTTTGACGCCGTCGAGGCGCTCACCGCCACCGGTGACGCCCTGGCCGTCTCTACGCCCGGCTACGGCTGCGGCGCCGAGAGCCTCTTTAAGATGTGTGTCGGCAACCAGATCGGCATCGAACTTGCCGAGGACGTGGACGTGGAGAGCCTCTTCACCCCGCTCTACGGCAGCTTTATCGTCGAGCTCGCCGAGGACGCCGAGCTGCCCGAGGTCGCCGACGGCGTTGTCGTGGAGCCCCTGGGTACCACCGTCGAGGGCTATGTCATCGACACCGGCTCCGAGGTCATCGAGCTCTCCGAGCTCCAGGAGGCCTGGGAGAGCGGCATCGAGGGCGTCTTCGCCTACCGCAGCGCCGGCGAGACCCCCGAGGTCGAGACCATCGACTTCCGCGCCAAGGACATCCACGTGTACGGCGGCGCCAAAATCGCCCGCCCGCGCGTGGTTATCCCCGTGTTCCCCGGCAACAACTGCGAGTACGATAGCGCCCGTGCCTTCCGCGCAGCCGGTGCCGAGGCCGACACCTTCGTGATCAACAACCTCACGCCCGAGGCCGTCGCCGAGAGCACCCACGAGCTTGCCCGCCGCATCCGTGCAAGCCAGATTGTCATGATCCCCGGCGGCTTCTCGGGCGGTGACGAGCCCGACGGCTCCGCCAAGTTCATCACGGCGTTCTTCCGCGCTCCCGAGGTCACCGAGGCAGTCCGCGACCTGCTCAAGGCCCGTGACGGCCTGATGCTGGGCATCTGCAACGGCTTCCAGGCCCTGATCAAGCTCGGCCTGGTGCCCTACGGTGACATCGTCGACGCCACGCCGGATGCACCCACGCTGACGTTCAACACCATCGGTCGCCATCAGAGCCGCCTGGTGCGCACCCGCATCTCGTCCAACCTGTCCCCGTGGCTGTCGCAGTGCAGCCTCGACGACCCCTACACCGTCGCCATCAGCCACGGCGAGGGCCGCTTTGTCGCCAACGACGAGGTGCTCGCCCAGCTGATCGCCAACGGCCAGGTCGCCACGCAGTACGTGGGCGAGGACGGCAAGCCGAGCATGGACCTTTCCGTCAACCCCAACGGCTCCGCACTCGCCATCGAGGGCATCACGAGCCCCGACGGCCGCGTCTTGGGCAAGATGGGTCATGCCGAGCGCCGCGGCGACAACCTGTACCGCAACGTGCCCGAGCATGTCCCCGGCGATAAGTTCATGCCGATCTTTGAGAGCGGCGTGGCCTACTTCGCTTAAAGCTATCCCATCGGGTACAATCCCCTCGGGTAACAACACCCGCCACCGGCACGCCCGGTGGCGGGTTCTTTTTTGCTTCGCGCATACAGGAAGGACATCATGGAAAGCCGCAAGCCGTATCTCGCCACCCTGCCCGGGCTCATCCTGGGCTGCCTCGTCTGCTGCGCGCTCTGGGGGTCGGCTTTTCCCTGCATCAAGATCGGCTACGGCCTCTTTGGCATTCCCGCGCACGACAGCGCCTCGCAGCTGCTCTTCGCGGGTCTGCGCTTCACCCTTGCCGGCATGCTGGTCATTGTCGGCATGAGCGTGGCCCAGCGCCGCCCGCTCGTTCCGCAAGCGCGCGATATCAAGTCTATCCTCACGTTGTCGCTCTTCCAGACTATCGGGCAGTACTTCTTTTTCTACCTGGGACTCTCGCGCGCCAGCGCCATGTCGAGCTCCATCATCGAGGCCAGCGCCAACTTCTTGGCCATCCTCTTTGCCGCCCTGGCGTTTCACACCGAAAAGCTCGATGCGGCCAAGGTGCTCGGCTGCGTACTGGGCTTTGCCGGCGTCGCGCTCGTCAACCTTTCGGGCGCGGACGGTACCTTTGGCTTTACGCTCGACGGCGAGGGCTTTATCCTGGCCTCCACCGTCGCGGGTGCCCTTTCGACCTGCCTGATCGGCATCTTCTCGCGCGAGCACGACGGCGTCTTGCTTGCCGGGTGGCAGTTCTTGGTCGGCGGCCTGGTCCTCACCGCCATCGGCTTTTTGATGGGCGGCACGCTCTCCCCCACAGCGATTGCCCCCGCCATCGCGCTCATCATCTACATGGCGCTTATCTCCGCGGTCGCGTACTCGCTGTGGTCGCGCCTGCTTGCCGTCAACCCCGTAAGCCGCGTTTCGGTCTTTGGCTTTATGAACCCAGTCTTTGGCGTGCTGCTGAGCGCGCTGCTGCTCGGCGAGGGCGCTGGCACGAGCCCCGTTACCGTCATCGTTGCCCTGCTGTTGGTCTGCGGCGGCATCATCATCGTCAACAAACCCAAAAAGGCCTAGCGAGCTCACTTTTTTGAGAGGTTGTTCGCACACTTTAGCTTATTGGAGTACATCGGTGAGCTGAGGGCCGCCACGCACGCAAGCGTGCGCCCCTTTTTCTAGCGTATCTGAACGCCGGCTTTCTTTTTCTCGGCCTTGACGCGGTAGAGCTCCGCATCGGCAGCGCGAAGTAAGTCTTGCCAGGTATCAACACTATCGCCGACCCGCGCGTAACCAATGGACATCCGCAATGCATACGGCACCTCGGCACGAGCGAGCTCGTCGTTAATCGCCGAACACAGGTCCATGATGTCCTGCTCCGCCGCTGCCTTTTGAAGCACCACGAACTCATCGCCGCCATAACGTGCGATAAAGCCACCAGACGCTGAGCAGACCTCTTTGAGCGTAGCAGATACGACCTGGAGGGCATGGTCGCCCTCCACATGTCCATAGCGATCGTTAATCTGCTTAAAGCCGTCAGCGTCCATCATGAGCAGATACACATCTTCGGCCTGATCCATATTCGAGAAGAGCGACAGCATATAGGTCTCAAAGCGGTTGCGATTGTTGAGACCGGTCAACGGGTCGGTCGAGATCATCTGCTCCTGGCAAACAATGTAGAGCTGCAACATACTTAACATGATGCCGACACTAAGGCAAGGACCCGAATAAAAGACCTGAAAGACACCAGCTACCAGGGCCGGAATGGCGAAAAATGCCAAGGTTTGATAGATGGCCTTCTTTTGTAGGCTCTCGACCTTGCAAGATTGTATAAACGCATGCAGGGACGTATATATAACGTAGCAGTAGCTGACGATGGGCTGGATCATATAGACAAAACCACGACGATACGCGCCCTGCGCATCGATATAGAACAGGGCATGCGTCCAGTAGCTCGAAAACGCCAGTACGACTACCAGCGCCGCAGGCAGCGTTACAAGCGCCACTCTAGAGCGCGCGGTCAAAAGGCGAGAACCCTGCACCGTCTCGGAATAGATAAACCAAATAAGGCACGCGGCGGCAAAGAGCGAAAACGAAACCGCGTTGGAAATCCAGTTGGCAGCAATGCCCAGCGTGCCGCCCACACCGTCCGAAAGCGTCCAGATTATATCGAATAACATGTACGCGGCAGAGGTGTAGCCGAGCGTACTAAACAATAACTGCTGGGTACTCGAGAACAAGGAGTGGCGACTTCGCGCGGCAAGCCCGATAAGAACAATCATGCATAGCAGGAATATCTCGATCTTGAGTGCCTTAACCACTAGACGCCATCCCTTCAATATCCAAGTGGTCAGAATCGCCCGATTCGTGCCTGGGCAATAAACACCCCTACTCCGCAGGGGTATAGGGAATAATAGCAGAGCGCCCGAACGTCACTGCAAGACAGCTCTCGTTCGGGCGCCCATACGGCGCGAATTGCACACGCCGGCTTGATTGACTCGCGTCGACGATTACTCGCCGTCGATGTCGGTCGCGACGGCCTCCTCAATAGCCTCGACGCCTTCGACCGACAGATCCTCTTCGCCGTGGCAGAACTTCTTATCGACCCAGCCGGTCAGAATCGGGGCCATGATGGCCGTGATGATGACGGCGGTGGCGATCTGCGCATACGCGGTGGGCGCAAGCTCGGCATAGCGCGGCGCGACCTCAGCAAGAGCAACCGGCGTGGTCATAGCCGTGCCGGCGATGGTGGAGCAAGCAACGGCGGCCTTGCCGTTGCCGCCGCACAAGCGCTCGAAGGCAAAGGTGATGGGGCCAACGATAAAGAGGGTGATGAGGCCCAACAGAATGCCGGAAATACCGCCGGTGATAAAGCTCGACAGGCTCATGGACGCACCGAGCTGAAATCCGATGACGGCAATCGCGGGATTGGCACCGGGAACCAGCAGGTTCTTGATAAACGGGAACAGGTTGCCCAGAACCATGCCAATAACGAGTGGCAAGATGGAGCCGATAATGGTGCCAATGGGAATGTTGGCGAGGCCGGAAACACCGAGGATGATCATCGTGACGGCGGGGCCAGCCGTAAAGAACAGGATACCGACGGCGCCCTGCTCGGACTCATCGCCGAACTCGCCCATGATGCCCGTATAGAGCGCCATGTTGCAAAACGTGATGCCGCCGATGATAGACACGGAGCTCAGACCCAGGAAGTTGTCGTTAAAGAAATATGCCACGCCCAGGCCGAGAGCCGCTGCGACGACCAGCTTGGGGATCAGCACGACGATACCGGTCTTGATGGCACCCGGCGTGGACTTAAAGCTGATGCCGGCGCCCACAAACAGCAGGATCGCGGCGACAATGGTATTGGAGCCACCGCGGCAGGCAGCCGTAAAGAATCCGCCGATCTCAAAAACCTGCGGGCAGAAGGTGTTGAGCAAAAGACCGACGATCATCGGATAAATCATGATGTCGCCCGGGATGCGCGGGACCTTGAATTTCTTTTGCTCGTTGGTGGTTGCTTCCTGTGCCATGAAACCCCCATTTCCGCTGACGGGATACAAAAGCCCACGTCACGCTTTGCTACAGTAAAGTTTGACCATGGTACCAGAAGAAATAGACCAGCTCGGTGAAAAACTCGACAAGTTGGGATGGAACGAGATTCGGCGCCCGCGACGCCACCCCTATATAAGGCTCAAGACGATATAGAGTACGATGCCCGAGACGCAGCACCACAGCATCGATTTTGTCTTGACCGCCACGACCACGACGCCGGCGGCCGCAATCCAGGGAACCAAGGCAGGCCAGAGCCCCGCGTCGAACGCGCCGGGACTCACCAAGTCGTTGGCGACCAGCGCGGCAAAGGCAGCGGGCGGGATATAGCCCAGGGCCTCGGTAATACGGGGCGACAGGGTCCGCCCGCGCAAGGCGAACGCCGGCGCGATGCGAAAGAACGCGATAGCAGCCCACGACGACAGCCACAGAACCAAGAACTCGTTAACGGGCATCGCGGGCACCTCTTCCGTCAAATACAGCATCGCACGCCAGCGCAATGGCAATGCCGACCACGACGCTTGCCGGCACGGTAATATTCATGAGGCCCAAGAACTTGCATACGGCGACGGACACCGCGCCCGAAACCGCCGCGACAACGTTGCCGCGCGACAACCGCTGCGAAAAGAGTAGACAGATAAAGAGCGACGTGCAGACGAAACTCGCAATAGCGGTGGGAACATCGACAACGGCGCCGACGATGGCGCCCGTCGTACACGATACGCCCCATGTTGCGATAAGGATCACGTTGAGCACAAAGGACTCGCGCGGGCCCCAATCCTCCCCTTCAACCAACTTGGCAAGCGAGATGCCATATGCCTCCTCGGTAAGTGTCGCGGCAACAGCCAGCGTCTGACGCTTCGAGGCGCCCGCCAGATGGGGTGCGATCGATGCCGAGTAAAGCGCAAAGCGCGAGGAGATGGCGGCGACGCTCGCGACGATCGATGCTGCAGGCACGCCCGCCAGCCACAGGTTGCAGATCATAAACTGGCCGCTGCCCGTCACAAACGTGCTGCTCAGAGCAAAGACCATCCAGGGCTCCATTCCCGTCTGCCCCATGATCATTCCGCACGGCGCGCCTATTGCAACATAGGTAAGCATCACTGGCCAGACGATTTTAAAGATCCTAAGGACCATGCCACTCCCATTCTGGTAAGTCGTCTGCAGCGCGCCTTGCAACGCAGCAGAAATATCAACCGGTGGCAATAAAGTTCACCTACAATTGCCACCGGATCGAAAGACACAACTTTTTAGGAAGTCATTATGACAGTTATCGATCGAGACCGGGCGCGCGCGGCCTTCAAAAGCTACACCGATGCCTACGACGCCACCAACCCACGCATCGCGCTCAAAATCGAGCATACGTACCACGTGGCCGAGGCATGCGATGCCGTAGCGCGCGAGCAGGGCTGGTCGTCAGAAGATATTGACCTGGCATGGCTTTGCGGCCTGCTACACGATATGGGCCGCTTTGAGCAGTTGCGGCGCTGGGACACCTTTAAGGACGCCGAGAGCATGAGCCATGCAGCGCTGGGCATCGAGGTCCTCTTTGGCGAGAATCCCGCCGATGCACCCGCCGTAACGAGCATCCGCGACTTTATCGATGACCCGGCAGAGGACGAACTGATCCGCGCGAGCATCGCCCACCACAGTGATTTTCGCCTGCCCACGGAACTCGACACCCGTACACGGAGCTTCTGCGAGATCGTGCGCGATGGCGACAAGATTGACATTATGCGCACCATCGCCGACAGCACCGTCGACACCATCCTCAAGGTGGATGAGGACACGTTTCTCGCCAGCCACTTCTCGACACCGGCGCTTACCGCCTTTGACGAGCATCGCTGCGTCGCGCGTGACGAGCGCAACGAGCCGGCGGACTACCTGGTGGGGCTCATCTGCTTTATGTTTGAGCTCGTCCATCCGGCAAGCCGTGCACTGGCGCGCGAGCAAGGCGATATCTATCGCCTGCTCGACGCGCCCTTTGGCATTACGCGACCCTTTACCGACCCCGCCGCGCAGGCAACCTGGAGCCGCCTTAAGGACGAGCTGCGCCGCTGGCTGGCAAGCGCTTAGCACTCGAGCTGAGCCAGCAGTTCCTCAACGATCTCAACGGCATCGCCGACGACCTTGTACTGGGCGGCACCGAAGATGGGGGCATCCGGGTCCTCATTGATGGCAACAATGCACTCCGCCCCACCGATGCCGGCGAGATGCTGGATAGCACCCGAGACACCGATGCTCACGAGGAGCTTGGGCGAGACCGATACACCCGTCTGGCCAATTTGGTGGCGATACTCCAACCAGCCTGCCTCCACAATGGGACGCGTGCAACCAAGCTCGGCACCCAGGGCATCGGCGAGCTTTCGCATCAGGGGCAGATTCTTCTTGGAGCCGATGCCGCGGCCCACCACGACCAGACGCTCGGCATCGGCAATTGAGGCCTGCTGTCCCCACTCCTCGGCGGGAATCGAGATCTCGACGCGGGCCTTAACGTCATCCGCAAGCACTACCTGGGTAATCGTGCCGGAGCGGCTATAGTCAAACTCGGGCGCCTTAAAGATGCCGGGGCGCACCGTTGCCATCTGAGGACGGTGGTTGGGGCAGATAATGGTGGCCATCAGGTTGCCGCCAAACGCCGGGCGCGTCTGCTGCAGCAGACCCGTCTCCGTATCCACCGAAAGCACCGTGCAATCAGCCGTAAGGCCCGTCTGCAGGCGCACGGCAACGCCGGGTGCCAGTTCGCGGCCAAACGCGGTCGCGCCGTACAGAATGGCCTCGGGCTTGCGCTCGGCCACCAAATCGTAGATCAGGCGAGCATAGACCTCCGCGTCGTTCTGACGCAGGCGCTCGTCACGACAGACCAGAACTTCGTCCGCGCCGGCACAAACCAGGTGTTCGAGGTCCTCGAGCGAGCCCTCGGGGCTCATGCCGACCAGTGCCACCAGGCGACAGCCGCGGGCATCAGCAAGCTCGCGTCCCTTGCCCATGAGCTCGAAGGCCACGGATGCCACGGCATCGTGCTTGTCAGTTTGCACGAAGACCCAAATGTCTCGATATGCGTCAAGGTCTACCGCGCCGGCGGCCTCGTCGCGCTCGATCGAGATGGCGTTGACGGGGCAGGCGTCGACGCACCCGCCGCACAGGATACAGCCGTCGGTTACGCGGGCACAGCGATTGGGGCGCTCGCCCTCCACCACAATGCCGCCCGAGGCGCAGGCGCGAACGCAGCGACCGCAGCCGATACAGGCTTCGCTATCGATAATCAGCCCGCTCATCTATGCCATCCCCTCAATAATCTTGGCAAGTTTTACCGCCTGCCCGGACGCCGTTCCCTCGACGGCCTCGCACGTTTGGTCACGGTCGGGCACAAACGAGCGCACGACCTGCGTCGGTGATCCGGCAAGGCCGCAACGCGAGGGGTCGGCGTTTACGTCGGCAGCGCTGGCCACGCGCACGTCTGCATCCTCGGCCGCGCGAATACCGGCAATACTCGGCATGCGCAGCTGGCCAATCTCCTTGGCAGTCGTCATCGCACACGGCATCTCCAGGTACACCGTCTCCTCGCCGGCATCGCAGCCGTGAACGAGCGCCAGCGAGCCACACGTCGTAAATCCCGCGCTCTGCACACAGCTCACGTCGGTCACGCAGGGGACCCCAAAGGCGCCGGCCAGCTCGGGGCCGATCTGGGCCGTATCGCCGTCCACTGCCATCTTGCCGCAGATGAGCAGGTCAAAATCCTCATCGAGTGCCTCGATGCCGCATTTGAGGGCATAGGTGGTGGCTAGGGTATCGGCGCCCGCAAAGGCTCGGTCGGTCAGCAGCAGCGCGTCGTCGGCACCGCGGGCGATGCAGTCGCGCAGCAGCGATTCGGTCGCGGGGATGCCCATCGACACCACCGTCACACGCACGTCCATGCCAAAGCCGATAAAGTCGTCCTTCAGCGCTAGCGCACATTCGAGGGCACTTGCATCGAAGGGATTAATGACCGCCTGCTTGCCATCACGCACGATAGTATTGGTCTTGGGGTCCATCTTGACCTCGGTGCTTCCGGGCACCGCCTTGACGCACACCACCATATGGAAATCACTCATCTTCACGCGCCCCCTTTCTGAACGAGTTCATCCAAGAGCTTCTCCGTAAACAGGTTGCCGCGACCCAGCTGGCCGGCAGGATCGAGCTGGAGTTTGAGACGCGCCGACTCGACCATGGCCTCGTGGCCGTACATCGTCTCCAAGAAGCCCGCCTTGATCTTGCCGACGCCGTGTTCGGCAGAAACGGCACCGCCCATGGCCGTGACCTCGGAAGCCCACTGGGCAAAGAGTTCTCCACCACGACGGTAGTCTTGCGCATCGCGCGGCAGGATGTTCACATGCAGATGGTTGTTCCCGATGTGTCCCCAGGCAGCAGACTCAAGCCCGCTTTCGGCCAGCGTGCGGCGATAGAGGGCCATGACATCGGCAAGGCATGCATTGGGCACCGACATGTCCGAGCCCAACTTGGTGATAGTGGGATCCGTGCGGCGGCGCTCGTCGATAAGCATGTTGACGCTCTCAGGCACCGCGTGGCGGAAGAACCGCTGGCACTCGCGATCGACTTCGGTGCGGGCGACCCATGTCGCATCGTCGCGGCCGCCCGCAAGCTCCAGCACCCATCCCAGGTGGTACAGCTCCTCGGTCGCCTGCGCCTCGTCGTCGCAGTCGAGCTCCACGTAGACACAGACCTTTGCCTCGTCGTCGAGCGCCGGCAGCGAGGCAAACGCCGTCGACTGCTCGCGCTGGCGACGTAGAATATCCAGGGCGCCAGCATCGAAGTACTCGATGGCAGCCGCATGGGACAGGACAGGGCGCACGGAATCGGTAAAGGACACCGCCTTGTCCTCGCTATCGAAAAAGCAACTCACACCCCATACGACCGAAGGTGCCGCCTGCAGGGCGATCTCGAGCTCGGTAATGACGCCGAGCGTGCCGCACGCGCCGATAAAGAGGTCGATGGCGTCCATATCGTCCGCAACGAAATAGCCTGAGGCATTTTTTGTCTCGGGCATGGTATAGCCGGGAAGATCGAGCTCGAGCGTACGGCCCGCTGCCGTCACGAGCGACAGGTGGCGGTCCTGGGCAAAAGCCTCGCCGCGCTGAAGCTCAAGCAAATCGCCATCAGCCAGCGCGACGTGGAGTCCCGTGATATGCGGGCGCATGGGACCGTAAGCGTAGCTGCGGGCGCCTGAGGCGTTGCATGCCGCCATGCCGCCCAGACAGGCAGATGCCTCGGTGGGATCGGTGGGAAAGAACTGCTCGGGGGACTCTTGGAACTCCTCGTAGGCCTCAAGCGATGCCTGGTCCCAACCAGCGGTCGGCAGTACCTTCTTGCTCAGCTGCTTACGCAGCTCCGAGAGCACAACGCCCGGCTCCACGCGCAGCAGAAATTGGCCTTGTTCATCGCGGCGAAGGCCCAAGTAGCGATTCATACGGGAAGTATTGAGGATATGCCCACCGTGGGGCACGGCACCGGCGGCAAGGCCGGTTCGGGCGCCCTGAACCGTTACCGGGACACGCTCGGCATGGAGCGTTTCCAAAATGGCACGGACCTCGTCTTCCGTTGTCGGAAACGAGATGCTCGATGCTTCGCCCGATGCGCGAGATTCGTCGCGGCCATACTCTTCGAACTCGTCGGTGAAGGGTTTGATGGTTGCAGACACGCGAACTCCCCCTTTATCTAACTACAGTGTTTGCAGGGAGATGTTACCGCATCGTTTCGTCGACGTGTTCGAAACCGTCTCCATAATTGGCGATTTTTACGTTTGCGCAATTCGGCGAGCGGCTGGATTTCCTCGGCAGACGATGCTTTTGACAAATATCGCCCCGCCGTCGCCGACCGCTCGATTGTCGCTCGAAAAAAGTTGAAGTAATTATTTCCATCTTTTACCTGCGGAGATGTCAATCCGTCAAGCATTTGGTCAGAAATTGGTCAAGTAGCGGCTGATACGGTCGGCGTCGACAGCCAAAACCGATAGAAGTTTTGGCCCCAGAAGCAGGGAGGTTCCCATGGCATATTACTGGCCCCAGTACGGCGTCGCCATCGAGGTCGACGACGATCCCTATCTCCTGCCTTTCGACGAAGAGGCGTTCCCCGAAACGGCGGTCTACCACGTCACCACCGATGTTATCTGCGACCCCGAGTCGTTCTCGGCGCTCGCCCACCACATCGCGCGTATCCACGACATCGAGCTCCCTCACGACTTTGACGAGCTCATCTACTCGCGCCGCCTGATGCTTCACATGCTCTTTGGAGCGGACCCGTCCACGTTCGCACGTGTCTACACCACCAAGGACGCCGCATGAGTGCGAAGAAGCCGCCCCGCCTCGCAGGACTGGGGCGTCGCAAGAAACTCGTCGTTGTCTGTCTGGCTATCGTCTGCGCCCTTGTCGCCGTAGGACTATACGCCTGGCAGTCGCAGCCCGTGCCCGAAGCGGGCGCCTCAGTCACGACGGCAGAGGGTAAATCGCGACAAGAAATCCAAGATGAGCTCGATGCCATCGTCCGCGACAACATGATGACGATTTCGGTCGCGCCGGTCGCTCAGCTACAGGAGGACGGCAAGCTGCGCGTCAACGTGCAAAACGTCCAAGACAATAAATTTCCCCAGCGATTCCGCGTCATCCAAAACGACGAGACCATGTACGAATCCGGTGTGGTCGAGACCGGCAAGACAATCGAGACGTGCCCCGCCGGCGACATCAAAGAAGGCGAGGCATACATCGAGATCCAGGCACTCGATGCCAAGACCCTCGACAGCCACGGCAATCCGACACGTGTCAAGGTACGGGTTGAGCAAGCCGAGAACTAGCTTTTTCGACCGACGCGGCACCGCACGCAATTCACCAGCATTCGTCCAATCATCGCGGGGACGGCCCGCGGCGAATAGAAAGGAACGACCATGGACATCACCAGGAACATGAACGGAGCCAGAGCGCTCGTCGTGGGCGCAGGGCTCGCGCTCTCGCTCGCAATGGGCGCCGCCCCGACGCCAGCTCTGGCAGCCGGGCGCGTTGGAACCACAAAAGTAATGGTCAGGACCGAGATCGACAACGTAGAGTTCAAAGTTCCGACGGTTATTCCCTTCGTCGCCAAGGCCGACGGCACGCTTCAGGGCCCCTCAGAAGACGCGACCACCATCGACAATCATTCGGCCTACGGCATCCATGTCACCAACATGAAGATCGACGCCATGAACACCTGGACCATTGCCGCCGACGCCAAGGCCGGAACCGCGCAGAATTCCATCGACTTTAAGGTCGGCCCCAACGGCGCACTCCAGAACGCCAGCGCCGCAATGCAGGAGACGGGCCTCGATCTTTCCAAGAATGCAGCCTTCGACATGGGCTACCAGGGCATTGCCGGCGGCACGGACAAAATTAAGCTCAAGACAAGCGGAAACGTCGCCCGCGTCACGCGCGACATCTTCCGCGTAACCGGCGAAGGCGATCAAGTTGCAACGATCACCTGGACGGTCGAGCCCGGTGCGCACACGGCATAAGGCCGTCGCCCTGGCCACCGCCGTCAGTATCCTAGCGTTTGGGCCAGCCATGGCCTTTGCCCAGCAAGAACAGGCGCAGGCCGCCACGCAGGTGACGGTCGACCTCTCGGAGCTCGACCGCGGCAACTGCAAGGAACCGTTGGCACAGACAGACGACAGACGATGGCTCTTGGCAGCAGGCGCCACGACAGCAGGCGCGGGAACCGCCGGCCTCGGTCTGCACATCAAACGCAGCCAGAAACGAAACACGGACAGGCCGCACTAAATTAGCTAAGGAGACCCCATGGCATCGAAGAACCTTTTGCCCGTCGTCGCACTCTGCGGCGCGCTCGCAACCGGAACGCCTGTCGCCGCTTGGGCGACTCCCGTCATGGCAGACTCCTTACCAGCAGCCCTAAGCTCCGCACCAAATCCGTCGAGCGCCATTGCGTGCAAGCGTTTTTCGTTCGCACAGGCCGCAATCTCAACCTCGGGATGCCTTCGTCGTAATACGGACGGCTCGATAGTCGTGGATATCAATCGTTCGAACAAGGCAAACGGCTCCCAGGCGGGGTGCGCCGTCTGCACGTGGCGCTCGATTGTGCTCGATGCAGATGGCGATCCGTGCGATTTGGGGTTGCGCATCGATATCGCTTCGGTCGATGACTCGGCGAACGGAGCGAAGGTCGCCTTCGACGGTGCGTTTTTCGAGAAAGGAGGCGGTATATGTCTGGGCTGCGCCGCCGCGAATGCAGACGATGTGCAGCCCACCCTCTCATTCACGGCATCGCTGCGGCTGACCAAGGCGGGCACCGATGCCATCGCGGCGGGAGAAGCATCCCTGCTGTTCTACGCCGCCAGCACCGAAGACACAGACATTCATTTCGAGAAGCCAGCCGGATCGCTCAGCCTTACGCGCGGGACGGAGGCAGGCCCTATTGCGATCGATACCCACACGCTAGGCAGGCAACGCATTCTTGCCGACCCGGCGCTTCTCGAGATGGAGTGGAACGGATCCGGAGCCGTCGGGATTGTCCCCTCCGCGCTTGACGCCAAGACGCTCCCCTCAAACGACGAACCCATCAACGCAACCATACAAGAAGAGAGCACGGACAAAGAAGCAGGTGCGGGCGACACGCCGTCGCCGACAAACAGCGTCCCAGCTTCTTTCGAAGCACCGAATGAGCCCGCTACCGGTCCAAACGATCCCGAGCTCGCGGACAGTCTGGGGCTTGCTGATCCTCAGGAGATCGATGAAGGTAACTGCTGCGTGCTTGCCGCCCTCGACCACACAGAGGTCATCGATGCTGCAAACATCGAAGTTGCCGCCGCCAATCAGCCCGTCCGCAAGTCGGCCATCATCGCATTTCCCGAATCCATCGAAGTCGTCTTTTTGCCATCGGGCGAGGTCGTGGCCCCAACACTGCTCACCTTGTTGGGCGCCAAGAATACTCGAAACGAAATTAAAAAGGTCACGGTTGTCGACCCTGCAACCACCGCTAAACTGCGTCTATACGCCGTTGCCCCAGACGGAGGCAAGACCTTGGAATTCGATGGCGACACACTTCTAGCCTGGCGACGTCTGGACATTATGCAAGACGTCTCGTATCAGATCGAACTCGAAGGGTTTGATCGTGCCCGCGATGCCAATATCATCGCCGCGGCTATTGAATCCCCGCAGCGGCTTATGACACTGCGCTTTGACTACTACCCCTATGTCCCGACAACCACCTGAGGCTTAAATGCTGCGCATCATTCCTAATACCACTTATATAACGTATTAGATGAGTCGCGATGTGCCTCGCATTTCGTTCTGCTACGATTGCCACGTTGGCATCAATACAGGAGGGCTCATGCCGGGCTTGGGAACAATCATCAACGTTGCGCTTTTAGTTGCGGGCGGTCTTTTGGGATTAGCGGGCGGCCGCTTCATTACACCGCGCATCCAAGACACGCTCATGAAAGCATCGGGGCTGTGCGTCCTGTTTATCGGCCTGGGCGGCACCATGCAAAAGATGCTCATCATCGATGGAAAGGCGCTAGCGACCACCGGTACCACCATGCTCATCGTCTCATTTGCGCTCGGCTCGCTCATCGGCGAGGCCGTCAACTTGGAAGCCGCCATCGAGAACCTTGGCGAATGGCTCAAGCGCAAGACTGGCAGTGAGGGCGATAACGAGTTCACCAACGCTTTTGTCTCGACTTCACTCACCGTGTGCATTGGCGCCATGGCCATTGTGGGATCGATCCAGGACGGTCTGCTCGGCGACTGGTCAACGCTTGCCCTCAAGGGCGCACTGGACTGCATCATCGTCTGCACCATGACGGCCTCGCTTGGCCGCGGCTGCATCTTCTCGGCCCTGCCCGTCGCCGTGTTCCAGGGGACGATCACGTTGTTTGCCGGCGCGCTCTCCCCCATCATGACCACAGCTGCCCTCAACAGCCTTTCGCTCGTAGGTTCCATGCTCATCTTCTGTGTCGGCGTCAACCTCATCCGTCCTCAGACCTTCCGCACGGCCAATATGCTTCCCTCCGTCGTCATCGCCGTCATCTACGCCCTCCTGTTCTAAATCTATCAACGCAGCGGCATCTCGAACATCTGTTTGATGCTGTGCTATGATATGAGGTCACCGTAGCTGTGTTCGAGAGGAGGAGCGGTGGCCGACCAGGACATCAAGATGCTCATCGAGCGCATCATGGCCGAGGCCCGGACCCATCAGTCCGCCCGCTTCTCAAGCGAAACCTACGCAGACGAGCCGATTCTCAAAACCGGCCGACAGATGCAGAATTTCCTCCCCGACCAGTACCGTAAAATGCGCGAGATATCGCGCTGGCAGGATGACCCCAAGGGCGGTGCGGGCCGCTGGCTTTCGGAAGCCGAGCTTTTTTACCGCCAGGGCCTGCTGATGGCCGACTTTGAGGACGACTGTCCCTACAACGGCACCTTTAAGTCGTACTTTCCCACCTACAACGCCATGAGCGACCGGCAGCTGCGCGGCTACTTTACCTGGCGTGCCCAAGTGCGCCGCGGAACCGTCGAGGAAACGTCTACGTCCTTTGCCTTTCTGTATCTCTATGAGCTGATCTGCGGCATTGGCGTAGATGATCCACTCGATGGTTTTAACAAGATCAGGGCTTTTTGGGATGTCTATCGCGCCTTCGAGCCCGGCATCGACCGGTTTGCGCGCGTGTGGCTGCAAGATTACGCCGTGTTCCACGGGCTCGACCCCAAGCTGCTTCGCGACTCTAAAACCGTCATGTTCGATAACGCCCTTATCGAACTGCGGCGCGCGGCACGAGACCTTGTACCGGCACCGTCCGGCCAGACCCCTAAGCGTCGCAAAACCTCCGAGCCCACGCTCCCCCTTCCGCCCGATGAGGTGCGCGAGGAGCGACTCATGGCCGCCATCAACGCCCTCTCCACGTACAACCTAAGTAGCTCGCGGCTCGACCGCAGCCACCACCGCGATCTGCGCCACGTGGCGTGCGCCGTGTATGTCCGCATGGCGCGCTACTATGACACGCACCGAAAGACCGGCATCGTGGCAAGTTTATTTGGGGAGGAGACGGCAATGCCCTACACCATGTTTGCCTCGGCCGTATTCTTTGCGCCCGAGCGCCACGAGGACTGCGAATACCGTCTGGACCCCATCCATATCTACCGTTGCCAAAACGGCTTTTGGGAATGCATGCGTATCCACGGTAGTAGGCAAAAGAGCAGCAAGCTCGGTGAAATGATGCGCGCCTGCGACCAACGCCTGCGCCTGGCGCTGGACCCTGCCCATCCCCTTAAGGAAGAAAAGGTCCCCAAATATCTGGCCAAGATTATCGATGACGAGATTGTGGCATGGCTTTCGTGGGACGCCGCACACCAGCCCGTCAAGATCGATATCGATCTGAGTCAGCTGGGGCATATTCGGAGCGCCGCCGCACAAACGCGCGAGGCGCTTTTGATCGACGAGGAACGCGAGGACGGCTCGTCCGCAGAAGCCGAGGCAGCGGACTCAGGGCAACCGGAAGCCGAGCCCGTAGCCGACGCGATGGTCGAGGCGGTCGCGGCGGCTGCAGGGCAGGACGAGTCCGACGAGCCGACCATATCCACCGAACAGTTTGGTGTCGTGGCACCGCTTCTCGCGCCGACGCCCACGTTCGCAGCTGCTACGCCCGCTGACGCCACAAACGAACTCGCGCCCGCCGCAAACGCCTATCTCCGCGCTCTGCTCGAGCACAACGCAGTACAGGCGGAATCGGCGGTAGTGCAATCGGAGCAGAGCGAGGACATGCTCGTCGATACCATCAACGAGGCGCTCTTTGACCTGGTGGGCGACACCGTAATTGAATTTAGCGCAGCAGGGCCGCAGATTATCGAGGACTACGAAGCAGACGTGAGAGGATACCTAGACCATGAGTGATACCGCATCCGCAGCACCTCGCGTGCCCAAGCGCGTCGCTGCCGTCATTCTCAACTCGCTCAAGGGCGGCGTGGTCCCGCGCATCGGCCTTCCTTACATCACCGTAGGGCGCGAGGTCGAGATCCGCGCCCTGCTCACCGATCTGAGTCTCATCGCCGACGGTGGCGCGAGCTTCCGCTTTCTGGTCGGTCGTTACGGCGCCGGCAAGAGCTTTTTGCTCCAGACTATCCGCACGCACGCCATGGGCGAGGGGTTCGTCGTCGCTGATGCCGACCTGTCGCCCGAGCGCCGCCTGCAGGGCGGTCAGGGACAGGGCCTTGCCACCTACCGCGAGCTCATCCGCAATATATCGACCAAGACGCGCCCCGAGGGCGGTGCGCTCAACCTTATTCTGGATCGCTGGGTCGCCTCGTGTGCCGACGTCGACGAGTCGGTCGTCAATGCCCAACTGGCCCCGCTCGAGGAGATGGTCCACGGCTTCGACTTCACCCGCATGCTCCGCCGCTATCGCATGGCCGCATCCGGGGGCGACGAAGAGACCATGAGCCGCGTGACCAAATGGATTCGCGGCGAATACCGCACCAAGAGCGAGGCACGCGCCGAGCTGGGCTCCTCGACCATCATCAGCGATGACGACTGGTACGACTACGTTAAGCTCATTGCGCGCTTTTTGGTTTGCAGTGGCTACAAGGGCATGCTGGTGCTCATCGACGAGCTCGTGAATCTGTATAAGATTCCCAACGCCATCACGCGCCAATACAACTACGAGAAGATCCTGACTATGTACAACGACACGCTCCAGGGCAAGGCGCAGTACCTGGGCATGATCATGGGCGGCACGCCAACCTCCATCGAAGACCGCCGCCGCGGCGTGTTCTCCTACGAGGCCCTGCGCAGCCGACTCGCTCAGGGCCGCTTTGCGCGCGAAGACCTTAAGGACATGCTCGCGCCCATCATCCGCCTGCAGCCACTCACCTACGAGGAGCTACTGGTGCTCATCGAAAAACTCATGCAGATCCATGCCGGCTACTTTGGCTGGACGCCCACGCTTGCCGAAAACGACTTGGTGGACTTTCTCAAGATTGAGTTCGGCCGCGTGGGAACCGATACGCACTTGACGCCGCGTGAGGTTATCCGTGACTTTATCGAGCTGCTCGATATCCTGTGTCAGAACCCCGATGCAAATGTGGCCGAGCTGCTGCAAAGCGTCGGCGGCGACGCGCTGGCGCCGGCAGCCGCAACAGGCGACACCGGCACCGCAGGCGGCGACCGTAACTTCGCCGAGTTCACCATCTAACCTACCAAAAAGGGACAGGTTTATTTTGGCAGGTTTTATCTGGGCAAACGTTGAAGCAGTAATGCAGCAAGCCGTTGCCAGCCGCGTTGAGAGATTCGTTGTTGAAAGGAGGCCCCGTGAACGCCTTTGACCGCTACGCCCCGTTTATCCAAGACTTCATCTACTCCCACGATTGGGAGAGCCTACGCTCTATCCAGGTTGCAGCAGCTGATGCCATCTTTAACACGCAAGATAATGTGCTCCTGACGGCATCCACGGCTTCCGGCAAAACCGAGGCAGCCTTCTTTCCCATCCTGACCGAGTTTTGGGAGAACCCGCCCGCAAGCGTGGGCGCCCTCTACATTGGCCCCCTCAAGGCGCTCATCAACGACCAATTCGTCCGCCTCAACGACCTGTGCGAAGAAGCCGATATCCCCGTCTGGCACTGGCATGGCGATGTCTCGCAATCACACAAGGCCAAACTCATCAAAAAACCGAGCGGCATCCTACAGATTACGCCCGAGTCGCTCGAGGCGCTCCTGATCCATAAGCACATGGCGATCCCGCGCATGTTTTGCGACCTGCGCTATGTGGTTATCGACGAAGTCCATTCGCTCATGCGCGGCGACCGCGGCGGGCAGACGCTCTGTCTTATCGAGCGCCTCTCGCGCATGGCAGGCGTGCAGCCCCGCCGCATTGGCCTTTCGGCCACCATCGGCGACCCCGAGCGCACGGGCGCCTTTCTCTCGCAGGGAACGGGGCGCGACTGCGTTATCCCCCGCTTTGAGGAACCGCACCGCGTGTGGCGCATCTCCATGGAGCACTTCTACAACTCGGGCCCCCAGGCTCAGCAACGAGGATTCGTAGGCACAGGTCCACAAGAAGCCGAGGTGCTTGCTTGCGAGCGTATTGAGACGGCGGCGCCCGCGGCGCTGCCCGCATCCGGACAAGACATGTGCCACAGCGGACAGCTTACACAGGAAGAACACCGTCAACGTCGTGAGCAGGCGCGGGGCAAGGCCGCTCCCAAAGACCGTCGCACTTCCTCGGCCCCCGAGGGCGAAGTCGACATCCCACGAGCGACCGAGCAGGCGCTTCTCAACCCCACCGACACGGCGCCCGACAACGCCGACCCCGGCATGGGCTATATCTTTGAGCATACGCGCGGCCGCAAATGCCTGGTCTTTGCCAACTCGCGCGAGGAGGCAGAGGCCGTGTGCTCCATGCTGCGCAGCTACTGCGAGAGCCGGCACGAGCCCGACCGTTTTCTCATCCATCACGGCAATCTTTCGGCATCGCTACGCGAGACGGCCGAGGAGCTCATGCGCGACGAGGAGCAGACGCAGACAACCGTCACCACCTCTACGTTGGAGCTCGGTATCGATATCGGCCGCCTGGAGCGCGCCTTCCAGATTGACGCGCCGTTTACCGTTAGCTCCTTTTTGCAGCGCATGGGGCGCACGGGCCGTCGCGATCTTCCGCCCGAGATGTGGTTTGTCATGCGCGAGGAAGAGCCCGAGCCGCGCACGATGATGCCCGAAACCATTCCCTGGAAGCTCCTGCAGGGTATCGCGCTCGTACAACTCTATCGCGAGGAAAAGTGGGTCGAGCCACCCAAGCTCGATCGTCTCCCCTACAGCCTGCTCTATCACCAGACTATGTCGACCCTCACCAGCACCGGCGAGCTCACGCCGGCCGAACTTGCCCAGCGCGTGCTCACGCTCAGCTATTTCCACCGTGTCTCGGCAGACGATTACCGCGTGCTGCTACGTCACCTCATTAAGATCGACCATATCCAGGTCACCGAAGGTGGCGGGCTCATCGTGGGTCTCGCGGGCGAGCGCATCATCAACAACTTTAAGTTCTACGCCGTGTTCCAGGAAAACGAGGAGTTTACCGTCCGGAGCGAATCGGCCGAGCTGGGCACGATCGTTAATCCGCCCCCGCCCGGTGAGCGCATCGCCATCGCCGGACACTGTTGGATTGTCGAGGAAGTGGACTGGAAGCGCCACACTGTCTTTGCCACGCAGGTCAAGGGCCGGGTGCCGGCCTACTTTGGCGACTGCCCCGGCGACATTAACACGCATGTGCTCGAGCGCATGCGCAAGGCGCTCAACGAGCACGCGACATATCCGTACCTTATGGGTAACGCACGGGCCCGCTTGGCGCAGGCTCGTCATACCGCCGAGATTTCGGGGGCGGGAACCAAGCCGCTCATTAACCTGGGCGGCGATACCTGGGTGCTCTTCCCCTGGCTGGGCAGCTACGCCTTTTTGGCGCTCGAGCGCATGCTCAAGATTAAATGTGCCGCGGAGCTGGGCCTTCGCGGGCTCGATCCGTCACGCCCGTACTTTATGCAGTTTAAGATGAAGGCCGACGAGGAGACGTTCTTTGAGGTGCTCGCCGCCGAGGCCGAAAAGGACTTCGATCCCATCGAGCTCGTCTATCCTGGCGAGGTGCCTTACTTTGACCGCTACGACGAGTTTGTTCCCGAAGAGCTCGTGCGCAAGGGCTTTGCCGAAGGCGTGCTCGACATCGAGGGTATGAAGCAGCGCGTTCTCGGCTGGCGCGACCACGCCTAAGACCAGTCTTTTTTGGGACGGGGAGACTTACTTGTCGTGAAGGACGGTGCCGAGGAAGTCGGTGTCGAAGGGCACGGCTTCGGCAAAGGCGTAGTCGCCGTCGCTGGCGATGAGCAGGTAGTTCTCCTCGCCGCCGAACTCCGTATCGCCACAAGGCGCCACCCAAGCGCGGTTGAACACCTCAAGTGCCGTGGCAACGCAATCGCGCAGGAACGTCACATCGCTCCCCTCGTTTGCGCTCACGATATTGGCAACGTAGATGCCGCCGGCATTCAGGCTGCCCCGCACCAGGCGCAGCGCCTCAACGGTCGCCAGCTCGCGCACAGGCTCGGCACCGCCAAAGCAGTCGCTCACAACGACGTCGTAGCGACGATGGCCCACGCTCGTCACACCCAGATACGAGCGAGCCTCGGCGGTAATCACCCGCAGGCGATCGCCCACCGTGTGCTCCAGTTCATCCAGATAGAACCAACGGCGCGCCAAGCGCGTTATCTCTCCGTCATACTCGATGACGTCCATACGCAAGCCCTCATGCGACAACAGTGCAAACTTGGGATAGGAAAACCCACCGCCGCCGAGCATAAGCATGCGGTCGATGCCGTGACCATAAGCGTCGCGCATTGCATCCTCGGCCTCAAACACATCGTCAAATGCACGATAGTACGCAAAGGCCGGCTCCGCCCAACGATCGCCAACATAGCTCGCGCTTTGGTAGACGCCGCCCTGCACGAGCACACGGACCTCGTCACCGCCCTCATTGTGCATGCGCTTCACCCGCGCCAGCCCGTTGCGGGTCCTCGCGACCTGCAAACAGGCAGCGCGAACAGCGACGGCGGCCGCACCAAGCGCCGCGGCTCCCAGGGCAACGCCGGCAATGACGCCGGCAGAAACACTTGGCTTGTTCATCTAGAGCTCCTTCTGCAGATAGAGTCCATGGTCATAAAACCCAAGATGGCGATAGTACTCGCGCGTACCAATCGCGCTGATCACGTTGATGTGCGTATAACCGGCATCCCGAGCTATCTGGCACGCACGCTCCACGAGCAAACGTCCCAATCCATGGTGCTGCGCCGCCTGACCCTGGTCGCCCACGCGCGCCGCCATACCGTACACGTGCACCTCGCGAATCATCGCCTCGTCCGGCGTCGTCGGCAGCTCGTCCACATGCGCGGCAACAAAAGCGCGATCGGGCAGCGACAACCGCAAAAAGCCCGCGATCTTGCCCCGCGGCGTCACCCATTGCAAAAAGTGCTCGTAAGTCACCGGCGTCTCGTACGCCACTTCCTCATCAAGGGTCAACTCGTCCAGGTCGGCACCCGCCGTGCTGATCTCGCGATAGCGAATCTCACGCACCGTCGCACCGTCACCCCGAGCAGCCAGGCGGTTCTCGACGAGCTGACGTAGGTTGGGCTTCTTGTTGCCCACCATGATGTCGTCGGAGCTAAAGTCGCGAATCATACGGCTGATGCGGCAGAACGCCGGCGTCACCACGATGTCGTCGGCCAGCACATCGAGCAGCTCTTCCTCGGTATAGGGGCGCCACTCGCCACGCTCATAGCAGCCCACCAGACGCGAGCCCTCGATGAGCGCACACGGGTAAACCTTGACCTCGTCGGGCATAAAGGCCCCTTCGGTCATAAAGCGCTCGTAGTCGCGCTTGTCCCCCTCGGGCGTGGCGCCCAGCAAGTTGAGCATAAAATGCGCGTGGATCTTAAAGCCAAACAGGCGCGCAAGCGAAAACGCCCGCTCGATCTGCGCCACCGAAATGCGACGCTCGTTGATATCGAGCAAATGCTGGTCGAGGCTCTGGATACCCATCTGAATCTTGGTGCAGCCCAGACGGCGGATAAGCGTGAGGGCCTGCGGCGTTACGGCATCGGGGCGCGTCTCGATAACGAGTCCCACCACGCGATGCTTCGCCGTCTCGTTGATGCGCTGCTGACGCTCGAGCTCCTCCATCGTTGCCGTCTGCCACTCGGTGACCTCGCCCCACGGCGTACCGGGGCCGTACAGACGACGCACCGCGCGGTTATAGCCGCCCACGGCAACATCCACACGCTCCTGCTCGTCGGCAACGCCGGCAGCGAGCTTGGCCTCGTCTGTCGCAATGCCGGCAGCCCGATAGCGCTCGCGGCGCTCTGTTACCACCGGCGGCAGGGCATCGGCGGGAGCGTCATCGAGCAGGCGCCCCGCCTCGGCACGGCTGATGCCCGGACGCGCCAACATGGGGTTTGCCGCCACGCCCGCCACCGCATCATCATTGAGCGCACGGAAGAGCTCCGACATAAACCATGCCTGATACCCTTGCGAATAGTCGCTCCAGGTACCGCCGAGCACGATGAGCTCGATCTTGTCGGTCGCATGCCCCATCTGCGAAAGCGCCGTCAAACGGGCGCTCACCTGCAGATACGGATCGAAGCAGTTTTGCTCCGCACGGGCGCACGCCGGCTCGGCGTGCAGGTAGCTTTTGGGCATGCGCAGATCGTTGGGGCAAAACAGGCAATCGCCCGAGCATGGCCAGGGCTTGGTGATGACGGTAATGGTCGCCACGCCCGAGGCCGTTCGGCGCGGCTTCATACGCAGCACCTGCAGCAGTTGGCGTTCCAGATCGGCATCGACATTCCATCCAGCCCAACGAGCCGGCTCCTCGCGCTTCACCCGCTGGTAAAACGGCAGCAGGCGGCGCTTGGCCAAATCGCGTTTGTCGGCGCCCTCACGGCGCGCCTCGGCATGTATCAGCTTGACGAGTGCCTTGTCGTCCACGGTCTCGCCGCGACGCAGAGCCTCGAGTATGTTCAAAATAATCTGTTCCATGCCCCCATTGTAAAGGCAAAGGCGCCGGAGCCAGTCACGGCCCCGGCGCCTCCATCAAAGAGCATGCCTATATGCACCGATCTCCGAAAACCGCATGTCACACCGATTCGAACGACATGTCGCCCGAACCGACCTTAAAACGATACGTTGCAGACTTGTCACCGTTGTCGAATTCAGCATTCAATATGGTCTCGCCATCGTAGCCAAGCGGAAGGAAATCGCTCTCAAAGTCACCGCTGCCCACGGTGAGGCTCGCCTTAAAGCCCGTAGAGTTCGGAACCGATATCTCCACATCGCCCGAGCCCACGCTTACGTCCATCGACTTCGCGGGGGCCTGGTAGAGCTCGAACGCCACATCGCCCGAACCGACCTCGGCATCCAAGGTGTCGGTTACGGTGCCCGCAAACTCGATGTCTCCCGAGTCCAAAGTCAAGTTGAGGTCATGACACGCAATGTCCGTGACCGTCAGATCGCCCGATCCTACATTCGCTGTAATGCCCACCATGTTATCGGCAACTTCGCGCGGCAGTTCGACGGTAACCGTGCGGTCAATGGCGCGCTCGTCATCGCAATCGAACTGGCGAATCTTGAGCGCAGAACCCTTAACCTCGGCCAGATTCTGAGTGGCAGCATCGTAGGTAGCTACCCCCTTTGCAACACGACCGCTCTCGATGACACGCACCTGCCCGCCGGAAACGCACTTGATCTCAACCTCACCCGATGTCACATCCAGGTCAAGGGACTGGAATGAGTCGGCATCAAACGTTTCGCTCGAAAGCTGCCGAGACTGAGCGGAATAGTTACCGCCATCCAAAGAATCGTCCCCGTCAACCACATCGTCCATACCGGACAAACCGGATGCAATATCGCCGAGATCCCACGGGCCATCAAAATGAAACAATATCCGCGAAGTGCCAAAGATAAGCCCGATGATGAGCACGAACGCTCCGATACCGACGCCCAGGCGGACCTTGGACTCATGCGAGAGCTTCATCATTCATCACCTTCTTTGGCGCTCGGCTCAGCGGCGGTCGAGGAAGCCACGTCAGTATCAACCGCAGCGGAAACATCCTGAGCCTTAGCCGCCTCCGGCGCCGGACCAACCTGAATATCCCCGCGTGCCCAATCGCCATCGAGCGCACGCGCCACCCAGTGATAGATGGGGATTGTAAAGAAGATCAGCGCGGCAAAGGAGCCACCAAACAGGAACATCAGCAAAAAGAACAGCAGCCAGCACACGGCCCAATACGGAAACGACTGGAACGGACCTTTCACCGGAGTCGAGCCAGCTGCGCCGCCACTCGTCACCTGCGCCGTAGCGGCATTGGCGGCCTGCGCGCTCCAGCTTGCCGCTTGCGCCGCCTTGGCGGCGGCATCACTCGCCTGTGTTGCCGCCTCGGTAGCACGTGCCGCTGCCTCATGGGTACGGGCGCGCTCCGCTGCCTCGGCCTCGCGCTGACGGGCGCGGTCCTCGTTCTCAAACTCGATATCGTCCTCGATCTCATCGCTCGGATTAAGGAGCTCATCCAAACTCACGCCATAGAGTTTTGCGAGCGAGATCAGGTTCTCGGTATCGGGCGAGCTCTCCGCACGCTCCCATTTACTGACCGCCTGGCGCGACAGCCCCAGCTTTCGCGCCAGCCCTTCTTGGCTAAAACCCTTGCTGCGACGAAGGTCGGCGAGCCGCTGCGCAGTTTCTACATTCATGGTTCCTCCTATGCGATGCCAGCCGTGCCGCCGGACCGTTTTTGTTCTTAAGGCGCCTTGCACAGTTAAAAATCTATCCGCCACCGCCAAAAGCATGCCACCTATTCTAGTGAGATTTTTGACAACCGGCGGTTGCGGGCATATATGAGCTGCGGAAATGTGTCCAAACAAAGCAATGACCCGCAGCTCGGTTGTCCCCGTTGCGGCGTTAACGGTAGTATGGTCGTACTGTTTATTCCGCACCGCCAACGGAGGGAGTTCCGCGCCGTGAACCGCGATTTCGCCTCATCGCTCATTCAGCTCAACAATACGTTCTATCGCGAGCACTCCGCCTCCTTCTCCGATACGCGCCAGGCACCGTGGCCCGGCTGGGTACGCACCATGGACATAGCGCTCGAGCAGCTCGACGTCGCCACGATCGAGCATCCCGTCCGCGTCTTCGATCTTGCCTGCGGCAACATGCGATTCGAGAACTTTGCCGCCGGCGGCGCACTTTCCGCCAAGGGCGTCGACGGCGCAAACCCCTCGGCAGACGCCAGTTGCCCGTTTGAGTTCTATGGTGTTGACTCGTGTCAGGATTTGGCTATCGATGCGCACGGTCACGCCCTGCGCATTCCCAACCTGCACTTCCAGGAACTCGACGTACTCGATGCCCTCATGAAGCTCAACCCCGCCGAGACACCCGACGTGCTTTTCGACGCCCCGCTCGCCGACATCTCGGTCTGCTTTGGCTTTATGCACCACGTGCCGTCGTGCGAGTACCGCGTACGCGTGCTCGACGCCCTGGTGCGCCAGACGCGCCCAGGCGGCATCATCGCCATCAGCTTTTGGGAGTTTATGAACGACGAGCGCATGGCGCGCAAGGCCGTTCGCGCCGAAGCCCGCGCCGAGCTCACCCCGCCGTTTGAAAGTTACGATTCCGCGCAGTTTGAAGCCGGCGACCACCTCATTGGCTGGCAAAACGACCGCCACGCCTACCGCTATTGCCATCACTTTGACGATCAGCAGATCACCGACCTGGTGCGCGGCGTGCGCACATTCTACAAGAGCGGCGAGGTCCCCGTGCGCGAGCTTGAGCGCTTCCATGCCGACGGTCGCAGCGGCGAGCTCAACCGTTACGTGATTCTCAAGCGCCTGTAGGCATCGGCGACTTGCCGCCGAGCCGCACCGCAACTTTCGGGCAAGCTATGCCCCACCCTTTTCAACCCATTGATGGAACGTGCTGCCATGCGTTCCATACTCATGATCAAGGAGCCTCATGGGAGCCGTCCACGTTCGCACGCCTAAGAACTTTGTGCTCGAGGAGCGCCTGGAGCGCTACGCCGATGCGATTGAGACGAACCCCGAGGCCTATGCCGGAGATTGGCGCGAGGCTTGCGCGCCAGTTGGCAGCAAGCCCTTCGAACACCTTCACCTGGATCTTGGCTGTGGCAAGGGAACGTACCTTGTAGAGCGCGCGGCCCACGAGCCAAACACCCTCTTTATCGGTATGGACCAGGAGCCCATCTGCATCGCCTATGCCGCACAGAAAATCTGCGAGCAGGAGCTGTCCAACGCACTCGTCCTGCCCCGAGGCGCCGCATCGCTGCCGCAGCTGTTTGCCGCAGGCGAGCTCGATGCCATTACCATTAACTTTCCCACGCCGCAGCCCAAGGCCAAGTACGCCAAAAAACGACTCGTCCATGTCGACCATCTGATGCTCTACCGCCCGCTCTTTTCAGCCGGCGCCACCGTCACACTGCGAACCGACAGTAAGCCATTGCGCGACTACGCCCTGGGGCAGTTTGCCGCGGCCGGCTACGACACGCTTTGGGTAAGCGACGACGTCCGCCGCGACCATCCCGAGCATCCCGAGACCGAGTACGAATGCCGCACGCGCGAGATGGGTGCCGTCGTCTATGGCATTTGCGCCACACCCGGCGCGCAGCCCAGCAATGAACAGCTCGCGGCGGGCCGCGCGCAGGAGCAAAGCCTTGCCTGCTACCTGCCCGAAAACCTCGATGAGCTCACCTATGTACCTCTGGGCATGGAAGAGGCCGTCGAGAACTTTAGAAACCGCGCCCGCAAAGGCAAGAAGCGCCTGCCGCAAGAGTCCTAGGGGCTTCTGATGGTCGCGGCGTCGGCAAACAAGCGCAAATTGGCGCCAGCGAACGGCCCTCAAACCTAAGTGAGTAGACTTTTTTGCAATAGCCAGGCACAGCCCGCATAGCGAAACATAAAACCGCAGGTAGAACCCTTGCGCAAAAGTCATGTGCTCGCAATATCGCAAAAAGTCTACTCACTTGGCTAGCGACTACACTAAACGGCTGGGCAGAACGCCCATTTCCTGCATTTTCTTGCCTGCGAACGCATCGATGCGACGCTACGCCATAATAGTTGGCGGACAATCGCGAGAGAAAGCAAACACATGGCACAGACCACGACAGATATCGCCGCCAGCACCGTCCCCGGTGCCGGAGCCGCCAGTTCATTCTCGGGCGGCACGGGAACCGAAGCCGAATTCGGCTCACTCGGTGCGCTCTCCCCCACCTGGTGGGAGCCCGAGGACGGCAGCGAGCCCGAACCGTGGCTCACGCCCGACCAGGCCTTCGAGCGCTTCTTTGAATGGACGAGCGATCGCGGTATTGAGCTGTGGGACCACCAGGAAGAGGCCCTCATGGATCTAGCCGCCGGCGATCACGTCATTCTGGGCACGCCGACCGGATCGGGCAAGTCGCTTGTCGCGCTGGGCATGCTCTTTATGGGCATGGCACAGGGCAAACGCTGCTATTACACGGCCCCCATCAAGGCTCTGGTCAGCGAGAAGTTTTTCGACCTTGTGCAGGTGCTCGGCCGCGATAACGTCGGTATGATCACCGGCGACACGCATATCAACACCAAGGCGCCCGTCATCTGCTGTACGGCAGAAATCCTCGCCAACGACGCACTACGCGAGGGCGAAGATGCCGATGTTGGCTGCGTCGCCATGGACGAGTTCCACTACTTTGCCGACCCCGATCGCGGTTGGGCCTGGCAGGTGCCGCTGCTCACCCTGCCTCACACGCAATTCATGCTCATGAGCGCCACGCTCGGCGATGTCACTGCCATCGCCGCCTCACTCGAGGAGCACACCGGCGCTGCTTGCGACTTGGTCGTCGACGCCCCGCGTCCTGTTCCGCTGAGTTACGACTATGTGACGACCTCCCTCGAGGGCACGGTCGAGCTCGCCATGCGCCGCGACGAGGCCCCACTCTATATCGTGCACTTTAGCCAGGATGCCGCACTTGCGACGGCACAGTCGCTCGCCAATTTTGGCATTGCCAACAAGGAGCAGCGCGAGGCCATCAAGGAGGCGGCCAAGGGCACGAGCTTCTCGACGGCCTTCGGCAAAATCCTCAAGCGCTTGCTCGGATGCGGCGTCGGCGTGCACCATGCTGGCATGTTGCCGCGCTACCGCCTGCTGGTCGAGCGCTTGGCGCAGCAGGGCCTGCTACCCGTCATCTGCGGCACCGATACGCTCGGCGTCGGTATCAACGTGCCCATCCACACCGTGGTGCTCACCGCGCTCACCAAGTTCGATGGCTATAAGATGCGTCGTCTGCGCGCCCGCGAGTTCCATCAGATTGCCGGTCGTGCCGGCCGCTCGGGCTTCGATACCGAGGGCATGGTCATCGCCGAGGCACCCGAGCACGAGATCGAGAATGCCAAGCTTATGGCCAAGGCGGGCGACGACCCCAAAAAGCTCCGCAAGATTAAAAAAAAGAAGGCCCCCGAGGGCTTTGTCACCTGGAACAAGCAGACGTTCGAGCGCCTGATCGAGACGCAGCCCGAGACACTCAAGCCGCGCCTGCGCATCACGCACTCCATGGTGATTAGCGTGGTCGAGCAGGGTGGCGATGCCCGAGCCCGCGTACACGACCTCATCGAGACGAGCCTGCAGACCCCCGAGGAAAAGGCTAAGCTCGAGGTTCGTGCCGACGAGATCTTCGCCACGCTCATCGATTCCGGCGTCGTCGTGCGCACCGAGGTGCCGCCCGCACCCGACGCTCCGGCTGACGCCGCGCCGGACATCGACTACGCACTGACGGTCGACCTGCCCGAGGACTTTGCGCTCGACCAGCCGCTCTCGCCGTTTTTGCTTGCCGCGTTGGAGCTGCTCGATCCCGAGAGCGAGACCTATACCATGGACCTGATCTCGATGGTCGAGGCAACGCTCGAGGATCCCAAGCAGGTGCTGCGCGCTCAGGAGCGCGCAGCGCGCGACCGCGCGATGGCCGAAATGAAGGCTGACGGCGTCGAATATGAGGAACGCCTGGAGCGCATCCAGGATGTCACCTACGAAAAACCGCTCGAGGACTTGCTCGACGCCGCCTTCGACAAGTACTGCCAGGAAGTGCCCTGGGCAAACGACTACCAGCTCTCTCCCAAAAGCGTCCTGCGCGATATGCTGGAAAGCGCGAGCGATTTTAAGGGTTACATTCAAAAGCTCGGCATCGCCCGTTCCGAGGGCATTTTGCTGCGTTACCTGGCAGAGGCCTACCGTTCGCTCGACCGCACCGTGCCCATCGAGAAGCGCGACGAGCGTCTGCGCGACATTATCTCGTGGCTCGGCTTTGTGGTGCGCTCGGTGGACTCGAGCCTGGTGGACGAGTGGGAGAACGCCGGCAACCCGGCAGCCCTCGATGCTGCGCCGCCGCAGGGCATCGACGAGGTCGTGGCGGACCGCCGCGGCTGCACGCTGTTGGTGCGCAACGCGCTCTTCCGCCGCGTGACCCTTGCCGCCCGCGAGCACGTTCGCGACCTGGGCGAGCTCGACGACGACTGGGGCATGAGCGAGATCCGCTGGCAAAAAGCACTCGACGCTTACCACGAGCAGCACGAGGAAATCCTCACCGACGGAGATGCCCGCAGCGCCGCGATGTTTTCCATCGACGAGTCCGACGAGAAGACCGCGCACGTATGGCACGTGCACCAGATCTTTGCTGACGAGGATGGCGACCACGATTTTGGCATCATGGGCGATGTCGATCTGGACGCCACGCAAGACGGCGGCGAGGTAATCTTCAAGAACTACCGTGTCGGCTTTATCGAGGACCTGCTCGAGGACTAGCCGGGCGCAATGGGACGAAACAAAGCGGGGTCGCTGGCAACATCGCCAGCGGCCCCGCTTTTTGCGCGATACGCTATCCCCTACTCGGCATCCTCGACCTCATACGAATCCGCCTCGGCTGGCTCATCGTTCGTCTCTGTCGCGGCCCCGCGCGCCTCGTCAAACGCTGCTTTCATGGTCTTGTTGCCCCACGTGAGCTTGCGAATGGTAAGATCGTCGGCTTTCTTGTTGGCAAGGCGCAGATTGTTCTCGGAGGACAGCAACGCCTCCTTGGTTTTCTGCAGATGGCTAATCGTCTTGTCGATCTCATCGATTGCCGTTTGGAACTTGCGGCTCGCGATCTCGTAGTTGCGGCCGAAATCGTTCTTGAACTTCTCCATCTTGGCTTCGAAGTTCGTGACATCGATATTCTGCTGCTTGTACTCCGCCAGCTCCTGCTTATAGCGAAGCGAACCCATGGCGGCATTGCGTAGCAGCGTAATGATGGGAATGAAGAACTGCGGGCGGATCACATACATCTTCTCGTAGCGATAGCTCACGTCCACGATTCCCGCGTTGTAAAGCTCGCTCTCGGGCTCGAGCAGCGTGCAGAGCACCGCGTACTCACAGCCTTTCTGGCGAC
Organism: Collinsella aerofaciens; assembly: GCF_964283865.1. Lineage (GTDB taxonomy): Bacteria > Actinomycetota > Coriobacteriia > Coriobacteriales > Coriobacteriaceae > Collinsella. The sequence goes on from NZ_CAXYLS010000005.1 coordinate 40,641, forward strand.
GATCGTGATCGAGTTTCTTAAAGAAGTCCTCGTTTTTATGCTTGGTCGCGGTCTCGTCGTTCTCGTTTTTCATCTCGAACATAATCGAAATGACCTCGTTGCCGCTCGCGTCGCGCTCACGGAAAATGAAGTCTCCCTTGGTGCCCTCGGATGCATCGTTATCTTTCTCGAAGTACGCATTGGGAAACGCCGTCATGCGCAGACGGTTAAACTCGGTCTCGCAGTGCTGCTCGAGCGACTCGCCCACCATCTTGGTGGACAGGCGAACCTTCATGTCCTTAAGGCGCTCAATCTCTTCATCCTTGTAGCGAATCAGGTCATCGCTCGCGCGCTTGGCCTGCGCAAGCTCGAGCTCGTGTGCCGCCTTGGCTTGCTCCTCGCGAGAATCGCGCACCGCCAGCTCGCTCGTCAGTTTGGCACGTGCCTCATCGCGCTCTCGCTCCGCCGCGGCGACCGCCTCTGACAGGTTCATTTTTGCCATCAGTTCCTGCTCGCGCAGCTGGGCACGCAGGCCCTCGGCCTCTTGCTCGGACTGAGCCTTTGCGGCGGAAAACTTCTCTTGCACCTTCGCGCGATAGTCAGTAAGCGCGCGCTCGGCCTCGCTGCGAGCGGCATCGAGCTCACGCTGCGACTCTGCCGCGGCAGCGGCAAGCGCCATCTCCTGGGCCTTGTCCGCCGCGGCGATCCTGGCCTGCAGCTCGGCAATCTGAGCGTCGCGCGCGGACAGGTCGTTTTGAGCAGCATTGCGTGCCGCCGCCTCGGCAAGCCTGGCTTCATCATCTTTGCGCTCCAACTGCGCACGTAAATTGTCGATCTCGCGCTGAAGCTCGGCATTCTCCTTTTGAGCATCGGAACGAGCCTCAACCGCCGCGCGCTGACTTGCACTCTCGCGCTCTGCGGCAGCGCCTTCGAGCTTGGCGCGCAGCTCGGCAAGCTCAGCGTCGCGCTTGGCAACCTCTTGTGCCAGCTGCTGAGCTGCAGCGTTCTTCTGCTCGACAAGCTGAGCGTCGCGCTGAGACTCTGCCTTTTGCAAAGCAGCCGTCGAGCGCGAGCGCTCAAGCTCCAGTGCCTGCTCGCCCTCGCGCTGGACCGCCTTCACGCGCTCATCCAGGTCGCGCGAGAACTCGGCATCGCGCACCTGCTTGACGATATCCGCATAGCCGGACGCATCGACCTTAAAAACTTCGCCACAATGCGGGCACTTGATCTCGTTCATAGCAGCTCCTCGATGGACGCAAATTTCAACCGCCTACACTCTACCGCGCCGCACGGACAAAAAAGGCGCCGCTGCCATAATGGCAACGGCGCCAGAACCACCACAAAGGCGACTGTCCCCTTTGTGGTGACTTGGGTCCTTACAGGTCGCGGTAGTCGATCAGGCGAAGATCGGATTGAGACTCGAGCCAAGCGCGAAGCTCGGGGTCGATCAGTGCATCGACTTCCTTGGTACGATCGGTCGTGAGCGAGCTGTTCTCCAGGATAAAACGATCGAGATAACCCGGATGGCACACAAAGACGACCGTCTCGCCGTCCACCATCCCGCGAACCGTCTGCATGATTGCCTCTTTGGGCTCGTAGCCCGGCTCCATCGAGCGCATCACCATGCGCAGATCAGTATCTCCGCAATGCACCACAGCCGCGGGGTCGAAGCTCGCCTTTTGCTCCTTAAGGCCCAGCTCCTGAGCAACCGCCGAGATCGCTCGGTTAAGGTTTTTGCTCATGACGGCATGGGCCTCAAAGTAATCGGGCTCGCGGCCCACGATCTCGACAAAGCGGTCATGCTGCGCGCGGATCTCGATGCAGGCCTCGTCGAAGTCTATCAACTCCTCGCCGCGCTTAAAATGATCGCGGAAGGTACGGCTGCTATGGAACTCATCATTCTCGTTGAGCATGCTCGGAATGAGCGCCGGGTCGGCACACGGCTTGCCCAGGCACACGTTGGTATGCTGACCCACCGCAATGCCGGCATCCGCCACGAGCGACCAGCCACGCTCGGCCTCGGGCATATTGGGCATAAGTCCCGCCGAGCGCACCAGGCCCTCATTGATACTGCGGGCAATCCCCAGGTTAACGGCATACGAATAACCGATATCATCGGCACGAATGAGCAATTGCTTCATATTGACCCCCATCTACGGAAAGGGACACTTGAAGCGCAGCCAAGTGCCCCAGATAATTGTCCTACCGAACGGATGCTTTAGGCTTTGGCGGCAGCAGCGTCTTCGTCGAGCTGCTCCTTGGTAAAGCCAAAGAAGTAGGCGATGGCAGCGGCGGCAACAAATGCAGTGCCCGATGCAACGCAGCCCCATACGAGATTAGCAGTTCCGCCTGCAACATAACCTGTAATACCAAGGATATTAGTTGCGCCCAAAACATACGTGGTCACATTAGTGAGAGCCGCGATCAGGCCGCCGATAGCGCCGCCCGCGACCATGGCACCCAGGCAGCGAGTATACTTAAAGCCGCAGCCATACAGCGCGGGCTCCGTCACGCCACCGACAATGCCGGAGAGCGAGAAACCAAGCATAGCGCCCTTTTCGTCGACCTCCTTAAGGCGCAGGAAGGCACCGAAGGCCATGCCCCACGTGGCGAACTGAGCGATAGCACCCGCGACCATAACGCAGGAGTCAGACCCTGAGGTGAGCACCTGCACAATGCCGAGGGCAATCAGAACCTGGTGCATACCGGTCATAACCAGGAACTCCCAAAGCGCGGCAATGGCGACGAGGGAGAGGATTGTGACGATGCCGCCAGCGTTTCCGAGGCCGAACATAAAGTTGCCGACCAGGTCGCCCAGAATGGAACCAATCGGAGCTAGGGCGCACAGGGAAACGGGGGTCATCACAGCCATGGTGCACACGGGCACAAACACCGTGGAGAGCATGTCGGGGATGATCTTCTTCATGAACTTCTCGACGACCATCAGCACCGGCATAGACAGCAGCATGGGGAGCACGGTCGCAGAATAGTTGTTCAGCTGAGCCGGGAGCACGCCGTAAACCATCGTGGTCGTAGCACCAGAATCCGCAGCGGCGTTGACCAACGTCATGAACTCGGGGGCAATGAGCACGCCGCCGAGCATCATGCCGAGCGGCTGGCTGCAGCCGAGCTGCTTTGCGGCAGCCCAACCCAGATAGACAGGGAGGAAATAATAGCCGGCGTTGTAAATCCAGTTGTAGAAGAAGTTGTAGATGTCAGAATCGGCAGACCAGATACCGAGCATGCCGTCGCCGCAAAGTACGGCAAGTGTGCGGAACATGGCGGCGCCCATGATAATGGGGATCGTCATGCACATTGTCTTGGACAGGTAGTTAAGGGCCTTCTTGCCCGCAGTCTTGACCGTCAGTGGCTCCTTGGTGCCGTCATCGAGGTTCTCGTCAATGGAGCCTTCGCCCTTGACGCCCAGCGCAATGGCGGCGTCATAGACCTTCGGCACGTTCTGGCCAATGATGACCTGATACTGGCCGCCAGACCACTGTGCGCCCAGCACACCCTTGATCTTCTTAACTTCATTATCATTGGGAATGGACTGATCTTTGAGGTTCAGACGCAAGCGGGTCATGCAGTGCGTCGCGTTCGTCACATTGGAGGCGCCGCCGACGGCAGCGAGCACGTCCTCGGCAATCTTCTTGTTATCGACAGCCATGTCGAATCCCTTCTCTTCCAACTAAAGGCCGTGGGACTTCACGGCACCAAGACGCACGATTCCGCTCGCGCCTGCGCAGCGCGCGATACCAGTTGGCAAGAGATTGATTTGCATGTGATTCCCGGGTGGATCGACATGAAAAAAGCCCCGCGCACAACCGACAGAGACCCAATTATGGTCTTGGCAGAATCGGTAGTGCCTCTCGGAGCTGCGCCGTGAGTAACACCCAACACACGGCGAGTATATGCGGCAGATGCGTTCGTTGCGGCTCAGATTACCGACGAACGGTAGCAAACGACCCGCGAACGGTCGCCATGACGGAAAGGAAATACCAGAGAGCCTATTTATCCGAGTGGACAGAAGCCACGCGATTCACATGCATGATCAGATAGACGAGCTCCTCTTGGGCCAATGGCTCGCCAAAGGTCTCTTGAATCAGATCGTCGACACGGTGAGCGCAACGCGATGCCGCCGGATACTGCTCCACGAGCACGTCGTAAAGACCGGAGTTCTCGGTATCGATCGGCTCTTTCTTTGCCACGCGGTCGAGCAGATAGCGCACATGAGTGGCAAAGCGGGCAAAGGCGAACGACGAGCGATCGACCGTCACACCCAACTCTTCTTGAATAATCGCGACCGTCATATCGAGCAGTCGCTCCTCGTGCTGCTCGGCAAGCACGCGCCGCTCGCTCGGCTTAACCGATGCGTTGACAATCGACATGGCAATGCCCGCGGCCTCGCTTCGGGGCATACGCACACGGAAGCTTTTCTGGATGCCGCGAACAGCCAGCTCGCCCAAGCGGTATTCGATGGGATGCAGCTGCTCCAGATCGCGCTCGAGCGGCAACGACACCACCATGTGTTCGCGGGCGCGCTTAATGGCAAACTGGATATGGTCCGCCAGTGTAATGGGGAGGTTAGGGCTCAATTCGTACGAAAGCTGTCCGGTTGCGATATCAGCCAGCTGAGCAGAAAACTCCAGCACCTCGGGGTCGACCTCATCAATAAACGCCAGGTACTTTGAATCAATGCCGTAAAAGGTACGCGTGATGACATCCAGGTCGACCTCATGCGGCATATCGCCAAAGCCGATACCGCGACCCAGCGCGATAAGCTGACACCCCGCGCCGTCTTCGCAGATGGCAGCGTTATGGTTAATGCGCTGGATAGCCCTCATGGATTCATCGCTCCTACTGAAACGCGCCGCACAGACCATCCGCGCGGCGCGTTCATTCTACCTGCACTTACAGCTACAGTCCAAAGAAGCCTAGGATTTGGTCACGGCTTACGGGCTTGTAGTTGTTGGCATCGAGGCCAACGTCGTAGCGCAGAACCGGGCGCTCGCGATCGCGGTTGCGCGCGTTGGTGCGGTCTCCCCTGCTGTGGATATGCCCGTGCAACATGATGGCGCCACGCGCCTTGCCGTTCCAGCTGAGCATGGGGTAATGGCTCATTACCAGGCGATGGCCCTTCGCGTAACCGGGGGCGACCTCCAGATAATCGCGCACCTCATCCCAAATGTGCGGCGCGTCTGGATCTTCCCAGTCGCCGTCATGGTTACCGCGGATGAGCGTTACGTTCTGACATTCGATGCGCTCGCGCAGGCGCACCGCCTCCGCCAGGGGCAAACGATAGGTAAAGTCTCCCAAGATATAGAGGCGGTCGTCCACAGCCACGCACTCATTGATGGCATCGATGACCTTGCGGTTCATCTCCTCGACCGAATCAAACGGTCGATCCATGTCGTGCAAGATATTCGTATCGCCCAGGTGCAGGTCGGCGGTAAACCACATCATCGTCTCTGTCCTCATTTCGCAACGCGTATAAGACCTGTTTAGTATACAGACGCGGCGATGAGACAGTCACCCAAAGAGCCCGCCGAACAGACCTCGGCGACGCTTGTCCTGCTTTTTCGAAGCGTCATCCCGCGTCTTCTTGCCCTGCCGCTTCTTACGGTCCTGCTCCAACTCATCGTCATCGAGTAGCATATCCCACTCAAACGGATCGTCTGTCAGATCGAACAGGTCATCGTCATCAAACACGTGCGCCTCCATTACCGATTAGCGAGCATCCACAACGTAGTTGAGAAGTCTACGGGCCCGTGCGGACACAAATTCATCCTGTCTGCGTCTTTCAATCGTTTGCCGCAACGCTTGCGCAACGGAACGCCTGCAGATAAGATGGGAACACGGATGGCACCCGTGGCAGCGGGTCTTGCCAACTCCGATACACGTTTTCATCGTGAGAAATGGCCGTCTTCGCTTACGCGGGGGCGGCCACTTTGTTTATCCCTATGTCATCTGATTCTAATGCACAAACATGCGCACGAACTTGCGCTTCCAGCTTGCGTAAGGGGCATAGCGGAACGGCACGTCCAGCCACGTTGCCTTGTTCACGATGCTCTTCTTGTGGCTAAACGTATCGAAGCTCTCGCGTCCATGGTACTGTCCCATACCGCTCGCCCCCATGCCGCCAAAGCCCATATGGCTCGTGGCCAAATGCATAATGGTGTCATTAACACAGCCACCACCAAAGGGCACGTAACGCACAAAGCGCTGCTGAACCTCACGGTCTTGGCTAAAGATATACAGGGCCAGCGGCGTCGGACGATCCGTAATAAACGTCTCGGCCTCGTCTAGGCTCTCAAACGACAGCACCGGCAAGATGGGGCCGAAAATCTCCTCCTGCATTACGGCGTCCTCAGGCGCCACGCCGTCCAAAATCGTCGGTTCAATCTTGAGCGACGACTCGCGCGCGGTACCTCCCAGCACAACCTTGTCGGGGTCGATCAGCCCGCGTACGCGCGCGAAATGCTTGGCGTTGACAATATGACCGTAATTCTCATTGTCGAGCGGATGCTCGCCAAACATGCGGCGGGCCTCCTCCTTGATGAGGTCCAGCAGCTCGTCGTGCACGCGCGCATCGACCAGCAGGTAGTCGGGCGCCACGCAGGTCTGCCCCACGTTGAGCCATTTACCAAAGGCGATACGGCGTGCCGCGACCTTCAAGTTAGCCGTCGCATCCACGATGCAGGGACTCTTTCCGCCCAGCTCAAGCGTCACGGGTGTGAGGTTTTTACTTGCACGCTCCATGACGAGCTTGCCGACCGGAACGCTACCGGTAAAGAAGATCTTGTCCCAGCACTCATCGAGCAACGCTTCGTTTTCGGCACGCCCGCCTTCGACGACCGTCACCAAGCGCGGATCAAATGCCTCTTCACAGATTTGCTTGAGCACCGCGCTCGATGCCGGAGCATAGGCGCTCGGCTTGATGACCACGGTATTGCCCGCGGCAAGGGCGCCGGCGAGTGGCTCGAGCGTCAGTAAAAACGGGTAGTTCCACGGAGCCATGATGAGTGTGACGCCATAGGGCACGGACTGCGTCTTGCACACACTCACGGCGTTGGCGAGGTCACACGGACGCAGGCGCGAGCGACTCCATCGAGCCACATGCGCAATCTGATAACGAATCTCGGAAAGCGAGGTGCCGATCTCGCACATATACGCCTCGTCATGCGACTTTCCCAAATCGGTCTTGAGCGCATGGGCAATATCGGCCTCGTGGGCCCGCACCGCATCGCGTAAACTCACGAGCGCACGACGTCGAGCATCGACATCAAACGTGGCGTGCGTCTTAAAATAGGCGCGCTGATCGGCAACGATGCGCGCGATTTCCTCGGTGTTCATGGGCCCTCCTAGTTCTCGTCTTCAAACATACCACCCGCAACGACCTCGTACATATGCTCGAGCTCCAAACGGTCCATTAAAAGCGGAACGGGGTACAGGGGATTGGCCTCGGCATCGGCATGCGCCGCCATCTCAGGAATGTCGGAGCGGCGAATGCCCGTCACATATTTGGGTATGCCCAAGGCGGCGTTCATGCGGTCGACCCAATCGATAAAGGCCTCAGCAGCCACGTTGTCCAGCGCATTAGCCGGCGCAATGCCGGCCATGCGGGCGAGATCGGCGAGCTTGGGAGCAGCAGCTTCGCCATAGGCGCGAAGCATGTGCGGCAGGATGATGGCGTTGGCCAAGCCGTGGGGAATCCCGTAACGCCCGCCCAGGCTGTGCGCGATGGCATGGACGTATCCAACATAAGAGCGCGTAAAGGCAACGCCCGCTTTATACGCCGCCGAAAGCATATTGCGGCGCGCACGCATGTTGCCACCGCACTCATAGGCCTCGAGCAAATTGTCGTGGATGAGCTGCACCGCCTGGCGCGCCATCTTGCGCGTATAGGGCGTGGTGCTGCGCCCGATAAAGGCCTCGACGGCATGTGTCAGGGCGTCCATGCCCGTTTGCCCCGTAATGGAGGCGGGCAGGCCGCGCGTAAACTCGGGGTCGTGCACCGCAAAGCGCGGGATCAGCACAAAGTCGTTAATGGGATACTTGTAGTGCGTCTCGTCGTCGGTAATTACCGCTGCAAGCGTGACCTCGCTTCCCGTGCCCGCCGTGGTGGGAACGGCGATGAGCAGCGGCAGGCGACGATGGATACGCAACAGGCCGCGCATCTTGTTGATGGGCTTCTTTGGCTGCGCGATGCGCGCGCCCACGCCCTTGGCGCAGTCCATGGCCGAACCGCCGCCAAAGCCGATAATGGCCTGGCAGGCGCTCTCTCGATACAGAGATGCCGCTTCCTCCACGTTTGAGACCGTGGGGTTCGCACATGTTTCGGCATAGACCGCAGCGCTAATTCCCTTGGACGCGAGCGCTGTCTCGAGCGGTGCCGTGAGCCCCAGACGGGCAATGCCGGGATCTGTCACGATAAGAACATGGTGTATTGAACGCTTTTGAAGCACTGCGGGCACTTCCTCAGCGTGCTCTAAAATGCGTGGCTCGGTATAGGGCAGCACCGGCAATGCGATGCGAAAAACCGTTTGATACGTTCGGCACCAGGCGCGGCGGGCTAGATGCATAAAGGAAGCTCCTTCATTTGTTGATTGGTCAACATTTGCTCGACCGATTGTACTCATCGGAGGTCGCACGAGGTCTAGCAATCGTTAATCAATCAACATCTACACATGCTTAAATTGTTTTATTAAAAATCATTCCTAATAGGCTTCACATTCGGTCTCATTTATGGATAATAGAACTCGTCAAGACGCACGTCCGGAGAGGGCCCTTACGGGACCGGACGAGCGCACCATCGCCATCGATCGAAAGGATCGAATCATGAAGTTTGTTTGCCCCGTTTGCGGTTATGTGGAAGAGTTCGACGGCGACCAGCTGCCCGAGGATTTCAAGTGCCCCCAGTGCGGCGTTCCCGGCTCTCGCTTCCTGAAGCAGGAGGAGGGCCAGCTCGAGTGGGCTGCCGAGCACGTCGTGGGCGTCGCCAAGATGGAGGGCGTCTCCGAGGACATCGTTGCCGATCTGCGCGCCAACTTTGAGGGCGAGTGCTCCGAGGTCGGTATGTACCTGGCCATGGCTCGCGTTGCTCATCGCGAGGGTTATCCCGAGATCGGCCTGTACTGGGAGAAGGCTGCCCACGAGGAGGCCGAGCATGCCGCCAAGTTCGCCGAGCTCCTGGGCGAGGTCGTGACCGATTCCACCAAGAAGAACCTCGAGATGCGCGTTGAGGCCGAGAATGGCGCCACCGCCGGCAAGACCGATCTTGCCAAGCGCGCCAAGGCCGCTGGCCTCGATGCCATCCACGACACCGTGCACGAGATGGCTCGCGACGAGGCCCGCCACGGCAAGGCTTTCGCTGGCCTGCTCAAGCGCTACTTTGGCTAAGCCAACTGCCTGAGACATAACCTCTAGCTCGAAGAAGGCCCGGACCGTATTGGTTCGGGCCTTTTTGTGTCTCGAGGACTCGTTAACGCCCTGAAATAGAGCTATCTTCGGCATCGGTCTCTCGTCAAAAACTAAGTGAGTAGACTTTTCGAAACTTGCCGAGCAGACCATCCGTATTGCTTTATAAAGTCGCAGGTAAATGACTTGTTTCAAAACGGCCTGGTCGCCAAAGTGCCAAAAGCCTACTCACTTAGAACCGCAGCCGTCCACGATCGAGCTGTTTTGCGTCTAACGGGCATCTTTCCGTCGATTACTCCCAATTTTGTCCAGTCAACGAATAGTTCAGACCGGAGTAATGTCTCAGCCCTTTGCTCATCTGAGCTTTTATCACGATATTCAGCATCGAGCATCCTGCATATGGCCTTAACGATCGCGCGGAATCTATCCTCATCGGATATCTGTCTGTGTGTCAGGAGAAGTACATCGTAGCCCATGGCCTGAAGGGCCGTCATGCGGTCAGCGTCACGCAAGCCATCCCCTGCGCGTCCGTGCGAGGCCTTTCCCTGACATTCAATGGCCACCTGTCGCCTGCCGTCCGGCGAAGAAAGAAGTAGGTCGATATATACACGGGACTTTCCCACAATCGCTCGAGCACTTGTGCTTAGCATCACTTCAACATTAAGCTCTATGCCGCAAAAACCTTCGCCTCCCAGGGATCGCGGCAGTGCAAGTAGCAAATACGCCTCGACCTCAAAAGGCGACGCGGCGCCCAATGGAACGAGTTGCGATACCGCTATAAATCTATTGCCGTAACGCATCCCGCAAACATCTGAACAAAAACGGTCAAGGTCTCCGCCCAAAACCAAAGCGTCTCGACGCCATAAATTTGAGGCGGTGCCGTCCTCGGACGGGCAGCGCACCCAACCGAACGTTGTCGAAATCGCGCCCGAATCAATTGCACGCGAAAGCTCCGCCTCAAGTGCCGCCGGCAGGGCACACACCGCAAACAAGCCACACATCTCCGCCAATACCAAAAGAAGCTGAAGATCCGTCAGATGCCGCAACATGATGAATGCCGTCAGTAGAGGAGACGTAATCAAAACCCCATGCTCCGTTCCCAGCACGGATTCCCTGGGAAGCTCACCAAGAAACAGCCGCTGCCTAATGCTGGCAGGACAAGTCCGTTTGTTTCTCGACCGAACCAATGTATACAACGGAAAACCGAGCGCGACCGCAGCCGTCGGGTTGCGGGCGAGATCATATCGCTGCCGGTCTTCTTCCGGTCGTGGAAGCGGCGGACACAAAGCGCGGACTTGAGGAGGCAAACGCCAGTACCTAAAAGCTGATATGTCACAAAGTAGATCCTTCATAGGCACAGGAAAACACGAATTTCAACCCAGTCAGTCACGCATTGGCGCGAACGCACCAAAAATGGCGCCGAACGGACTGCCAAGTTTTCAACAGCCCTCCCCAACTGGCCAAAAGCTTGCCGAGAGCTGGACGAAGCCCTGTTGAAAACCCCATTTTTTCTCATGCAGGAGCTTTGCGCGGCAAGTGAGTAGACTTTTTTGAACATCCCGAGCAGGCCGGTCATCCTGCTTTTCAAAACCGCAGGTAGATAGCTTGTTACAAAACTGCCTGGTCGCCAAAGTGCTAAAAGTCTACTCACTTAGGTTGCAGAGTGCCCCCCCCATTAGCTGCAATTCCAAGGTAGTTAGTACTTTTGGACTCAGATCGTCATACTGAACAAGAATTTGAGTTGAGTTTTCAGGGACAGATGCGCCATCGGCACACCAAAAACAGTCACCGATATCGATAAAAGGGATGCTCGAGCGCGTGAGGGCCCGTGCAAAAGAGCTTCCGCCCGCGTCACACTCCACGGCCACGACGCAGTAAAGGCCGGCGTCCGCGTACTCGATCGAGACTTCCCCTGCCGGAAACGTTTTCCGTACAAGCGCCGCCAGGCCATCACGCGCCCCACGAGCACGAACGCGCACGCGGTTCACATGTCGCTCGTAATCACCCGATTCCAGCAAACGCGCCAAGGCAACCTGATCAACAGAACTTACCGACGAGGCGTAGAAACCAAGGTTGCGTTTAAACCTCTCCATTAGTTCATCGGGCAGCACCATGTACGCCAAACGCAACGCCGATGAAAGGCTCTTCGAAAACGTGTTGGTGTAGATAACCGACTGGGCGGCATCGATCGACGCGAGCGCGGGAATCGGCTTGCCGGCAAGGCGAAACTCACAATCAAAGTCGTCTTCGATGAGATACCGACCTGGCCGCTCGGCGGCCCAGCTCAGCAACGCATAGCGACGTGCAATGCTCGTCACAAGACCGGTCGGATACTGATGAGACGGCATCAGGTGAAGGACATCGGTCCCGGTTTTCTGCAGCGCGCTCAAGTCCACGCCCTCAGCATCCAACGGGATATGCCGCACTTCGCAACCCATGGCCTGATAGATGCGCGTCAAGCGCAAATAGCCTGGATCCTCGACGGCATACACCTTGTCCGCGCCAAGCAACTGAACCAACATGGTATCGAGCAGCTGGGCGCCCGCACCGATAACGATGTTGTCGGGGTCGACATTCATGCCCCTTGTCCCGCGCAGATGGTGCGCAATCGCACGTCGCAGTCGAGCGGTGCCCTGCGCCGGTGCGGGCGAAAAGATTTCACGTTCGTCTTCGGACGTCAGCGTCGCCCGTAGCGCACTTTGCCAAAGCCGCGCCGCCTCCAAAGCGGAAGGAGAAAGTGCGTCGAATCGCTCTGCCTGCCCCATGGCATCATGCGCGCTGGGACCAACAGGGACAGCATCTCGGTCGATATCCCCCGCAGCAAAAGCCAAAACCGGCGCATCCGGAAGCTCGCACGCGTAGTAGCCACGACGCGGCATCGAGCAAATATAGCCCTCGGCAAGCAACTGGCTATATGCATTCTCGATGGTAATGACACTGATACCCAAATGACTCGCAAAGGCGCGCTTAGACGGCAGATGCTCCCCCGCCGCAATACGGCCAGCAACAATATCATCGCGAATTTGCTGGTAAACATACTCATAAAGCGATGCTTCGCCGCGATTTTCCAAATTGTAGTCAAGCATGGGTCTATCACCTGACCTTATCGAATCATTCAATCTGGCATTAGTCTGACCTTGTTATTATCTCGAAAACTGAGTATTTCGCCATACCCAGCTCCCCGATAGGATGTTCCGTCAAGCAATGTACATGCCAACCAAGGGAGCAACCATGGCAGAACAGACCAGCAAGGCCGATCGCGTCAAACTCAATCGCGAACTCGCGCAGATGCTCAAGGGCGGCGTCATCATGGACGTCACCACGCCCGAGCAAGCACGCATCGCCGAGGAGGCGGGCGCCTGCGCCGTCATGGCGCTCGAGCGTATCCCGGCCGACATCCGCGCCGCAGGCGGCGTCTCGCGCATGAGTGATCCCAAGATGATCAAGGGCATCCAGGAGGCCGTCTCCATCCCCGTTATGGCCAAGTGTCGCATCGGTCACATTGTCGAGGCGCAGGTCCTGCAGGCCATCGAGATCGATTACATCGATGAGTCCGAGGTCCTCTCCCCCGCCGATGATGTCTATCACATCGACAAGACCCAGTTTGACGTGCCGTTTGTCTGCGGCGCCCGCGATCTGGGCGAGGCGTTGCGCCGTGTTGCTGAGGGCGCCACGATGATTCGTACCAAGGGCGAGCCGGGCACGGGCGACGTCGTTCAGGCCGTGCGTCACATGCGCAAGATCCAAAAGCAGATCCGCGACGTTGTTGCTCTGCGCGACGACGAGCTCTTTGAGGCAGCCAAGCAGCTGCAGGTTCCGGTCGAGCTGGTGCGCGAGGTCCATGCCACGGGCAAGCTCCCCGTCGTAAACTTTGCCGCCGGCGGAGTCGCGACCCCCGCCGACGCCGCGCTGATGATGCAGCTGGGCGCCGAGGGCGTCTTTGTCGGCTCGGGCATCTTTAAGAGCGGCGACCCCGCCAAGCGCGCCGCCGCCATCGTCAAGGCCGTGGCAAACTTCACCGACGCCAAGCTCATCGCCGAGCTTTCGGAGGACCTGGGCGAGGCCATGGTGGGCATCAACGCCGACGAAATCGAGATCATCATGGAGGAGCGCGGGCGCTAGTCCAGCAGAAAGGATCGCACATGAGCGATTATGCAGACCAAACGGTCGCCGTGCTGGCGGTCCAGGGCGCTTTTGCCGAGCACGAGGCAAGACTGTCCGAGCTGGGCGCACGCTGTATTGAGCTGAGGCAGGCGGCTGATTTGAAGCAGAACTTTGACCGTCTGGTACTTCCCGGCGGCGAGTCTACCGTTCAAGGGAAACTGCTTGATGAGTTGGGCATGCTCGAGGAGCTTCGTACCCGTATCGCTGAAGGCATGCCCGTCCTGGGCACCTGCGCCGGCCTGATTCTGCTGGCTCACGACCTTGCCGCTCATGACGATAAGGGCACGTCGCGTTTGGCAACCATGGATGTACTCGTCGAGCGCAATGCCTACGGCAGGCAACTCGGCAGCTTTCGAGCCAAGGGGCAGGTAGCCGGCATCGACGGTGAAGTGCCGCTGACGTTTATCCGCGCGCCCCGCATCGTCGAAGTGCACGGCGACACTGAGGCCCTAGCCGAAGTCGACGGTCGCATCGTCGCCGCCCGCCAGGGCAACCAGCTCGGCGTAACCTTCCACCCCGAACTCGACGAAGACACCCGCCTCCACGAACTGTTCCTGCAAATGTAGGCAGAGTAGAAACGAGCGTGGATTTCCGGACACAGAACAAATGAGAGTGGATAATCTCCCACTTTGAGCTTGAATGCAGGCTCAAACCGGGAGATTATCCACTCTCATGCCATGTAGTCGTTGGGGACGTTCTTAAACGACTAGTCAAACAAGAACGTCCCCAACGACTACATCGCGATAGACGGCCACGTTTGCCCAGATAATACCGACCAAAATAAACCTGTCCCTTTTTGGCAGGTTTGAATCAAGGCAACGCCGATGTTTTGGCACCGACAGCGAAAACCCGCCAGAGCGAGCAAGGTGCCTTGAAACGAGGCGGCATTGACCTTCTGGTCATGCCGCCGAAGTTGAAAGGCAGATTGCCGCTCTCGCGGGTTTGCAGCGTCAACTAGTTACGCGGTTCGTAGAACCGCGTAACCCCTAGAAACGGTTGCCGCGGAAGCCGCCACCGTTGCGGCCGCCACGGTCGCCACCGCGACCGCCGCGGTCGTTACCACGGTTGCCGCCGAAGCCACCACGGTTGCCACCGCGATCGCCATAGCCACCACGGTTGCCACCAAAGCCGCCGCGACCGCCACGGTCGCCGCCACGGTCACCAAAGCCGCCACGGCCACCGCGATCGCCACCGCGACCGCCGCGGTCACCGCCACGGCCACCGCGATCGCCAAAGCCGCCGCGACCGCCACGGTCGCCGCCACGGCCACCGCGCTCGTCACGGCCGCCGCGAGGACCGCGGTCCTCGTCCAGGCCCATGGCGACGAGCGGAGCGATGACCTTATCGAGAGCGGCCATCAGCTCGGTGGCCTCCTCGTAAGAAAGCTCGGGCAGGAGCTTCTCCTTCTTGTTGGCAAGCTCGACCAGGCCCTCAGCGGCATCCTCGGCAGCGAAGACAACGATCTTGCGCATATCGCCCTCGGCGTCGTCGATGCGGCCGACCAGATCGGCAGCCTCGGCCTCGGCCATCAGACCATCGAGCTCACGAAGGCGCATGCCCAGCAGGTCGGACATTTCCTTCTGCTCCATCTTGGGCTTGAGGTCAAGGAGCTTAATGGCGCGCTCGATGTTCGCCATGCGCTCGGCCTTGGCCTCCTCCTCCTTGGAAATAGCAAAGCGACGGCTACGCAGCAGGCGAGCGGCCTTCTGCATCTTGTCCATCAGCTCTTCGTCATCGTAATCAGCGGCGGCCTCGACAACCTCGGCCTCCTCCTCGGCGGAAACCTCGTCAGCAGCCTCAACCTCAGCAGCTTCGGTCTCCACGGTCTCGACTGCCTCAACCTCGGCAGCCATGGTCTCGTTCTCGGTCTCGTTCATGATCTCTTCGTTCTCAGACATGAGACTCCTTCTTGGCCCTCTCGGGCATCATCGCCCCATTCGCGGGGCCCGTCGCGCACTCTTTGCGCTTTATACATTCATGCCTCTCGGCAAAACGTCCATTAGTTTATGGTGTCGCCATCCAATCTAGCTGCAGAATCTATGTGCACACATTAATGCGACATGTGCGACTCGCGGCGAGCGTACACCAGCGACACCGCGAACCCGACAACGGCAATCACGGCCGCCACGCGCACGGCGGCTGCAAATCCTATCGCCTGGGCAACGTCCGACGCAACGCCCGCGGCGCCAGCAGCCACCGCAGAACTCGAGAGCAGACCGATAAACAGCGACGGGCCAAACGATGCGGCAATCATGTTCCACGTGTTAAGCAATGCCGTTCCGTGAGGATGTTCAGCGGCAGGCAGCGTCTCCAAGCCGGCCGTTTGCGAGGGGCTCAGCACCAAACCGACTCCGGCATACACCACAACGGTCAGCGCCACGACGACGCCGATGTTCATGCTTGCCGCCGTCATCGAGATGGCAGTCTGCCCCACGGCAATCAGGGCAAAGCCGACCGGCAGCAGGGGCCATGCGCCACGGGCGTCCATCACACGTCCGCCCACAATCGAGGTCACGGCGTTGCAGGCAATCGCCGGCAAAATGAGCAAGCCCGCAACAAGTGCGGTCATGCCGTATGCGCCCTCAAAATAGAGCGGCAACAAAACACTCATCGAGAACGTTGTCATCATCGACACCACCACAAGCAGGCACGCAGGCCAAAAACGAACGCTCGCCACGGGACGCACGTTAAGCACCGGATGCTCGAGCTTGAGCTGACGGGCCGCAAACAAGCCGAGCAGCACAAGGGCGGCGAAGAGTGTCACGATGCCGGAAATCAGATTGGTCGAGAACTCGCCTACGGAATACACAAATGCCGTAATGCTGGCAGCGAGCAAAACAACCGACAGAATATCAAGCGTGGTGTTCGAGCGCTCTCCGACATTCTGAACAAGCTTTACGCCCGCCGCAGCGACCGCAATGCCGCCCACCAACGGCACTACGAACACCGCTCTCCAGCCAAACAACGTGCACATAAGACCGCTGATCACAGGTCCAAACGCCGGCCCTAGCGTAATGCAGGCACCGCCCAGACTCAGGTACAGACCGAGCTTCTCACGCGGGGCGCAAGACAGCACCACGTTCATCATGAGCGGAAACAAGATGCCCGATCCCGCAGCCTGCAAAATACGACTTGGCAGCAAAACAGTAAACGACGGGGCGACCAGGCACAGGACTTCTCCGGCGACCGTGCATCCGCATGCGAAAAACAGCAGCTTGCGCGTCGAGAAACGACCGGAAAGAAAGGCCATGACGGCCGTAAAGATCGACGTCACGATCATGTAGCCCGAAACAAGCCACTGCGCCGTGGTGGCACTCACCGAAAAGGCCGCCATAATGTCGTGCAACGCCACGTTAATGATGTTCTCGTTAAAGGCGGCAACAAAGGCTGCGATATACATTACGGCGAGAAACGCCGAAGTGGCCGATGGCGTTGTCTGAACTTGTTGCTGAGATTTGCTTCCCATGCATTTCCTTCCTCTTGGAACGACAGTCACATCGCCCCAGAGGAACAGTCCAGGGCGAGAATGAGCCCTAGACTTACGCCAGACGCCGCACGCGACGAGTCTGGCAACATGGTCCAACGTCGAAAGATTGTAACGCGGACGCGCAGCTTTCCTTCCGCGCTATTATTAAAAGTCCACGAAAGCATGAGACATGAGGAGCCCGCCATGATCAAACCCATCATGAAATCCGAGTTCTTTTTGCGCCTGCCTTCCGAAGACGCGGCCCCCGATGACGCCGTGACCGGGCAGGACCTCCTGGATACGCTCCATGAGCATGAGCACGAGTGCGTGGGCCTCGCCGCCAATATGATTGGCGTGCGCAAACGCATCATCTGCGTAAAGGACGGCAACAGGGCGCTCCTGATGTACAACCCTCAAATTCTTGAGCAGGTCAATGCCTATCAGACGAGCGAAGGATGCCTTTCGCTGGTTGGAGAGCGCCCCTGTACCCGTTATCGCCGCATTAAGGTGGAGTATCTGGACGAGAACTTCGTCCACCGCATCAAAAACTTCTCGGGCTACACCGCCGAGATCATCCAACACGAAATCGACCACTGCAACGGGATTGTTATTTAGACAGCCAGGGTAACGATGCAGGTTGAGCACACGACAGCAAGCGAGCCGCATTTGCGCCAAGGTGACGTGAAATGAGAGGGCGCTGACCTTCTGGTCGCGCCCTCGAAATTGAACGTCAGATTGGCGTGAATGCGGCTCGCGCAGCGTCAAGTGGTCCGCCGTTCGGTAGAACGGCGGAACTAATTAGCTCTGACGGTAATGGTCGAAGAAGTCGGCGAGGTCTTCGAGGGACTCTTTGAGTACTTCCATGCGCGGCAGGTACACGATACGGAAGTGGTCGGGCTCAGCCCAGTTGAAGCCGCCGCCGCGCGTGATCAGGATCTTCTTCTCGTGCAGCAGGTCAAGGGCGAACTGCTCGTCATCGGTAATGTTGAACTTCTTCACATCCATCTTGGGGAAGATGTAGAACGCCGCACGCGGCTTAACCACCGAGATGCCGTCAATCTTGTTGAGCGCCTCATACACAAAGTTGCGCTGCTCGTAGACACGACCGCCCGGGCGGATATAGTCGTTGACCGACTGATGGCCGCCGAGCGCCGTCTGGACGATCGACTGAGCCGGCACGTTGGAGCACAGACGCATGTTGGAGAGCATGTTGATGCCCATGATGAAGTCGCTCATGCAGCGCTGGTTGCCCGAAAGCACCATCCAGCCAATACGATAGCCCGCGATCATGTGCGACTTGGACAGACCGCTAAAGGTGACGCAGGGCAGATCGGGAGCGAGCGAGGCAATCGAGACGTGCTCGTAGCCGTCCATGCACAGGCGGTCGTAGATCTCATCAGCAAAGATCATCAGCTGATGCCTGCGTGCAACCTCGACGATGCCCTCGAGCACCTCGCGTGGATAGACGGAACCCGTGGGGTTGTTGGGGTTGATGATGACGAGGGCTTTGGTCGCGCTCGTGATCTTGGACTCCATATCCTCCAGGTCGGGATACCAATCCGCCTGCTCATCGCACAGATAGTGCACGGGATGACCGCCGGCAAGGGTTGCGCACGCCGTCCAGAGCGGATAGTCGGGGCTGGGGATCAGAATCTCGTCGCCATTGTCGAGCAGCGCGTTCATCGAAAGCTGAATGAGCTCGGACACGCCGTTGCCCGTGTAGATATGCTCCATCTGAACGTTGGGCAAGCCCTTGATCTGCGAATACTGCATGATCGCCTTGCGCGCGGAGAACAGGCCACGCGAGTTGGAATAGCCTTCGCAGTCGGGCAGCTGCTGGCGCATGTCCTTGATGACCTCATCGGGCGTGCGGAAACCGAAGGGCGCCGGGTTGCCGATATTGAGCTTGAGGATGCGCTCGCCCTCGTCCTCCATACGGGCGGCCTCGTCGACGACGGGACCGCGCACGTCATACAGGACGTTATCGAGCTTGGCGGATTTAGAAAAAGTACGCATGGTGGTGCTCCTTGCAATTTGAGCTGAGGGATGGGATTCGGGCCTGGAATCGTTGCGGGGAGATGATTCCTCGCCTTGGTCGGCGTCACCGGCGAGCAGCCAGGTAACATCGACCTCCAAAATACGGGCGAGCAGCTCTGCCACATCGCGCCGCGGAATCGTCTTGCCGCTCACATATTGGCTCATCTGGCTCTTGCCGAGTTTTTTGCCGAGCATCTCCGATGCGCGGATCACGTCCGACTGGCGAACGTCGCGATCGGACATAGCCTGTCGCAGACGATCGCTAAACGTCTCTTGGGCCACTAGAACCTCCTTGCTGGCAAAGTTCAATTTATACAACACGAATTGAACCTGAGTTCAATTTAGGCAGCAGTATAACGCCGTGCTATTTCGAAAAGTTCAATTTTAAAAATAAAATGAGCAAGACCTCGAAATTTATCCCAAGGCGATAACGACGTGCACGCATTTAGAGGTATTCGAGGAAACGAGCGGCGGCAAGCGAAACATCGGCCGTTCGATATATGGCGTTGATCTGCCGATGGGGATGCCCTTCGAGCGGACGCACAGCAACATCAAACTGGCAGCGACGCAAGATGAGCGCGGGAAGAATGCTCACGCCCAAGCCATCCTCGACCATAGCCATAATCGCATAGTCATCCCAAGTCGACAGTTTTGAGCGCACTGACAGCCCCGCCCGACGGAATAGCGGCGTAATCTCATCATCGGTACCCCGTTCCAGCAGAATAAACTGCTCGTTGGCTAAATCGGCAAGAGAAACGACCTCCGCCGTGGCAAGCGAGGAGTCCGCTGGCACCACGGCCATCAACTCGTCTTGCACCAACGGTCGCGACGCCATGCCGGCGCCACGTGGCTCGCGCGGAATAAAGCCCAGGTCGCAGCGGCCTTCCACCACCCATTGCTCAATCTCGGAGTAATCACCCATCAGCAGCTCGTAATCGACATCCGGATGATCGGCGCGAAAGCGCGCAATCACCGGCGGCAGTACATGGGTCGCCACACTCGAAAACGTACCAATGCAGATCTTGCCGCGCATGAGCCCACGCATCTCGTCCACATGTCGCTGCAGGCGGCCAAACTCCTCGCAGAGCGCCTCAACCGCCGGCATGATCTGCCGCCCATCGGCAGAAAGCACCACACCCTCGCGGCTGCGGTCGAGCACCTTAAAACCCCAATCGGTCTCAAGGTCGCCCACCATGCGGCTCACGCCCGACTGCGAATAGCTCAGCCGCTCGGCGGCGCGCGTAAAACTGCCGGCCCGCACCGTCTCGAGCAGCACCTGCATCTTTTGAATATTCGTTTCCACGGCACCCCTCCACCTTTACATGAGTTTTTGTCATGTTATCCATGCATTATATTCGCTTTTCTTCTAAAGCCAGTTCACCCATAGTGAACATGCTCGGATATAGAGGGGATGTCAGCACATGAACAACGGATTGTTTACGTACTTAGCAGCATTGCTATTGTTTGGCTCCAACGGCATCATCGCCGCTGCCATCGCGCTGCCGAGCTCCGATATCGTACTGTTGCGCACGTTTTTGGGCGCTCTCACCCTTGCCGCCGTCCTCTTCATAACCAAGCGCCATAACCTGCAGGCTCCGTCTCGCCCCCGCGAGGCCGCAGCGCTCATCGTCTCGGGCGCCGCGCTGGGCGCCAGCTGGATTTTTCTGTTCCGCGCCTACCAGACGATCGGCGTCGGCGTATCCTCGCTGCTGTACTACTGCGGCCCCATCATCGTTATGGCCCTCTCCCCGCTCATTTTTGGCGAAAAGCTGACCGGCAGCAAAATCGCCGGCTTTATCGCCGTCGCCTGCGGTGCTTTTCTCATTGCAGCGCAAGGTCTAGGCGGCAATATGCCCATTGCGGGCATCGTCTGTGGAATCGCCTCGGCCTTCTGCTATGCATTGATGGTCATCGCCAGCAAGGGTGCGCCTCACATCGAGGGCCTCGAGAACTCCGCACTCCAAGTGAGCGCCGCCTTTGTGACCGCACTGGCCCTCACGCTCATCACGCAGGGCGCTCCCTCGTTCCTGTCCGCCGGCGTCGCCGCCAGCATTGATTGGCGCGCCGTCGCTATGCTCGGCGTCGTCAACACCGGCATTGGTTGCCTGCTCTACTTTAGCGCCGTCGCCAAGCTGCCCGTTCAGACCGTCGCCGTCGTCGGCTACCTCGAGCCGCTTTCGGCGGTCGTGTTCTCAGCCGCCCTTTTGGGTGAAGCCATAACACCGGTCCGCCTGATGGGCGCCGCGCTTATCATCGGCGGCGCGATTTTTTGCGAACTCGCCGGCAAACGCGCAAACGCCAAGGCTGGCATCGCCCAGATAGCACGTGCTTAAAAGCCCCTGCTTTGAAATGCTACCTGCGTAGATAAATAATCCCCAGCTGAGGATTATTGTCTAAAATAACCCGATGTGCCAAACTGCTCTTGTATGTATAAAGACGGCATAAAGTTTTTTGTCCTAGACAGATAACCGGATGTCTAAGGGAGTCCTCGTGGCACACAACAAACTGGAGGCAAACCTCCAAGACCAGCGCGGGCAAGGCGGGCACGGAGCCATCCCCCTCTCCGCTGGCATGCTGCTCGTAACGCTCGGCGTCGTCTATGGCGACATCGGCACGAGCCCCATGTACACCATGAAATCAATCGTCGCCAACAACGGCGGCATCGGTACCGTCAGCGAGGACATGATCCTGGGCGCGCTTTCGCTCGTCATCTGGACCATGACGCTCGTGACCACGGTCAAGTACGTGGTAATCGCCATGAAGGCCGACAACCACAACGAAGGCGGCATCTTCGCCCTGTTCAGCCTCGTACGCAAGGTGGCACCATGGCTGATTCTGCCCGCCATGATCGGCGGTGCGGCACTGCTTGCCGACGGCATCCTCACCCCCGCCGTCACGGTCACCACAGCCATCGAGGGTCTGCGCACCATCGAATGGGGCCATGCGCTGCTGGGCGACGGGCAGACCAACGTCATCATCATCACCATCATCATTATCTGCGGCCTATTTGCCATGCAGCGCGCCGGCACCTCGTCAATCGGCAAGCTGTTCGGCCCGCTCATGACGCTGTGGTTCCTGTTCCTGGCAGGCGCCGGTCTGTTCAACATGCTCGGCAACCTGTCCATCTTGCGCGCGCTCAACCCCATCCGCGGCATTATGTTCCTGTTCTCGCCCATCAACCATTCGGGCATTATGGTGCTCGGCTTTGTCTTCCTGTCGACAACCGGTGCCGAGGCACTCTACTCGGACATGGGCCACGTGGGCAAGGCAAACATCTATGCATCCTGGCCATTTGTTAAGGCGGCCCTTATCCTCAACTATCTGGGTCAGGGAGCTTGGCTACTCGCCAATAACTCCAACCCCCAGATGCTCGCGATGGATATCGTCAACCCGTTCTATATGATGCTCCCCGAGCCCCTGCGCCCCTTTGCCATCGTGCTTTCGGCCGTGGCGGCCATCATCGCCTCACAGGCGCTCATCACCGGCTCGTTCTCGCTGGTATCCGAGGCAACGCGCCTCAACCTTATGCCGCACCTGCGCATCCACTACCCCAGCGACACCAAGGGCCAGCTCTATATTCCACTCGTCAATAACATCATGTGGGTCGGCTGCATCTTCATCGTGCTGCTGTTCCAAAACTCCGAGCGCATGGAGAGTGCCTACGGCCTCGCCATTACCGTGACCATGCTTATGACCACCACGCTTTTGACGAGCTATATCGCCGGCATTCTCAAGCACAAGCTGGGCGCCTGCGTCTTCGCCCTGCTCTTCGGCGCCATTGAGCTGTGCTTTTTCGCCTCGTGCCTCACCATGTTCTTTGACGGCGGCTATGTGATGATCTTCTTGGCCGCACTGCTGTTTGGCCTTATGTATGTGTGGCGTCGCGGCACCGCCATCGAGCGCACGCAGACGATCCTGCTGCCCGTCTCCAAGTACATCGACCAGCTCAATCGCCTGCGCAATGACGAGACCTATCCCGTGCTCGCCGACAATCTGGTATTTCTCACCAACAGCCCCGACCCGCTCACACTCGACCGCGACGTGCTCTATTCCATCCTGGACAAGCACCCCAAGCGCGCCAAGGCATATTGGTTCATCAACGTGCACGTTACCGACGAACCCTATACGCACGAGTATTCCGTCGAGACCTTTGGCACGGACTTTTTGTTCCGCGTGCGCCTGGACCTGGGCTTTAAGGTCAACCAGCGCGTCAACGCCTATCTGCGTCAGATCGTCGGCGACCTGATGGCATCGGGCGAGCTGCCGCCGCAACATCACACCTACTCCATCTACGAGACGCGCGGCAACGTAGGTGACTTCCGCTTTTGCATGCTGCGCAAGATGCTTGCCCCCGAAACGGACATCAACCGCAATGACCACCGCGTGATGGCCATCAAGTACGCCGTCCGCCGCGCCTGCGGAAGCCCGGCACGCTGGTACGGTCTCGAGAACGCGGCCATCATCATTGAGTACGTACCGCTCTTTGCTCGCATGCGCCCGGCCGTCAAACTTGTGCGCACCCAGGTGCCGCTCGAGGTTCAGATCGAAGAGGCCGAGGAAATGGAGGTCGACATCTTCTCGGACGACTTGGTCAACGGCAACGAGGCCGGCAAGAGCATGAACGTCGATCCCACCGAGCTGCTCGAGAGCGTCGCCGATACGCCCGAACAGCAACTCGACGGACTCGAGAGCAACCAGTTCAACGACGCCAACTTCTAACACGCCACCAGCCATTGGCGACAACGGCCTCGCATCTCATAAGAGGTGCGAGGCCGTTTTATGTCGCAACGAACCAGTGAGCTACGAACGACGCGGCTCGGGAACCACGAGCCTATCGGGGCTCGCGCCCTCGGCATCCATCAGGCTCACGTAGCGAATCGACGGATCCCCATACATCGCGTAGTAATAATTGCCCGTGCGCGCGCTAAAGCATCCGGTATAGATAGTCTTCTCGAACTTGCCATCGCCCATCCTGGACGCTCCCTCGATCATCACCACGCCCTCGAGCGAGCGGAACATGCGAACGACGTTTTCGGTCTCGCTCTCCTTTTGCGGGTAATTGGCATTGAGGTACGCCGCCTTTACAAAACGGCTCGGCGAATAGCAATCGCCCGGAATGCCGCGCATGCCGGCACCGGCTCCATAGGGCTTAAGCTCGGCGCCACGCCATGTCGCCGTCTGCGGAAAATCGCTTGTGGCGGTGATATAGGTGCGCAGGTTTTCCATGTGCCACGGGAAGGTCGGCTGGTTGGCAAGGGTGTCGACCGGATCGTCGTATACATGCAGGCCGTCAGCCATCATCTCGACCACGATGCTGCGCTGGCTGTCGCCGATAATCCAATGGAGCAGCGACACGCCCAGCCCCTCTCCGGCAGATTTGGCGACAATCACCGTGTCGCGCAGCGCGGCCTCGACCTCATCGACCGTCGAGAACGTCGCTGCCACCCACAGGGGAAACTCATAGGCCGCGATATTGTTCTTGCCGTCGACAGGGCCCTCGGCATACTCGGCATAGCCGGGAAAGTTGAGCCCCGCCACAGCCAGACCCGCATCGTTACCACAGTCGAAAAACATGGGATAGTTCTTGTAATCGATGCACATGCCGATTACCGCGTGTGCCGCCGACGCATCGTCGATAAACGAATACGGAATGTGGAACCCGCACGGCATCACGCGAACCTGTTGGCCGTAGTCAAAGCTCCAGTCGAGGTTGCGGCCCAGATACATGTGGCCAGAATTATCGGTAAATCGAATGCTCGTGCACATAGCGCCTCCTAGCTTTACGGTCCTGCTAAGGTTATTGTCACCAAACAAAAAGGCGCTAAACACAAAAGCCCGGACATGACAACAATGTCACGCCCGGACCAAAAGAGACGAAGTGCGGTGCTTTGGTCCCCTTAGACCAACTTTCCAAGACAGTGGTCGATCATATGCTGGACCATCTGCGCCTCGAAGCCCACAAAGTCCTGCTTGCGCTCGCGCATCTTGCCATCGACGATCTGGTCAAAGGCAACCTTGCACTTGATATAGCGCGTGGACTTGGTGACCTCCTCGTGCGTCAGGCAGCTCTCCTCCATCTTGCTGGCGCCCAGGCCAAACACCAGACGGGGGTTGTAGAGCACGTGGGGCTCGCCGGCGTCGTCCAGGTAGACGCAGACCTTCTTGGTAACGCCGATCTGGTTGGCGGCCAAGCAGCCGGCATCATCGAGCGACTTGATGGTATCGATCAGGTCCTGAGCAACCGACTCGTCCTCGACGGTCGCAACCTCGCAACGCTGGGACAGGATAGCCTCGTCGTGGCAAAGCTCTTTAATCATACGTTCCTCCATAGGGGTCGTTGTAACCGCTTAAGTATACGGTACCCACACATTTTCATGCGATAAATACCGTCCGTCTGTTACAAAGCGCCGAACATCAACATGCGAGGAACAGCAAGGTTGTAAAGGCGATATAGTAAATGAGTTCGTGTCAATCGGCCTAAACTCGGGGCCGAACAAGGAAAGGGTATGCATGGACGAACTTTTTCACGTCAGTGAGCGCAAGTCCACAATCGGGACCGAACTTCGCGCTGGACTGACAACATTCCTGGCGATGGCCTACATCATCGCCGTCAACCCCGCAGTGCTCTCGGGCGCCGGCATCGATGCGGGAGCGCTCGCCTGCGCCACTTGCCTGGGCGCCGGCATCATGACCATCTGCATGGGCATCTTCGCCAACCGTCCGCTCGCATGCGCGTCGGGCCTGGGCATCAACGCCATGATTGCGGGCATCACCACCACCATGTGCGGCGGTGACTGGCACGTGGCCATGAGCGTCATCTTCCTCGAGGGTGTCGTCATCTTGCTGCTCGTCCTTTGCGGCCTGCGCGAGGCCATTATGGACGCCATCCCCGTGGTTCTGCGCCACGCTATCTCGGTGGGCCTGGGTCTGTTCATCGCCATGATCGGCCTGTGCGACGCCGGCATTATCACCGCTGGCGCCGGTACACTCGTCGGTCTGGGCGACATCACCTCCCCCACCTTTATCGTCGGCATCATCTCCATCGTCGTGACGGTTGCCCTGGCCTCCCGCAACGTGCCGGGCTCGCTGCTCATCGGTATCATCGTCGCCGTTATCGCCGGCATCCCGCTGGGCGTCACCCATGCGCCCGAGGGCCTCATCGCACCGCTCGACTTCTCGACCTTCGGCGCCCCGTTTGCCAGCACTGCCGACGGCAACCTTGCCATCGTGAAGGTCCTGACCGACCCGATGCTGCTCGTCGTTGCCTTCTCGCTGCTCATGAGCGACTTCTTCGACACCATGGGCACCGCGATGGCCGTCGCCAAGCAGGGCGAGTTCTTGACCGAGGACGGCAATGTCGAGGACATCCGTCCCATCCTGGTCGTCGACTCCGTGGCCGCTGCTGCCGGTGGCTTTATGGGCGTCTCCTCCATCACCACCTTCGTCGAGTCCACCTCTGGCGCTGCCGACGGTGGCCGCACGGGCCTCACCTCCGTCACCACCGGCGTGCTGTTCATTCTCGCCGCGTTCTTCTCCCCCATCGTCACCATCGTTTCCAGCGCCGCCACCTGCGGTGCTCTGGTCTACGTCGGTTACCTCATGATGAGCGAGGCCTCCGAGATCGACTGGTCCGACGTGTCGCAGGGTTTCCCGGCGTTCATGATTGTCGCCGGCGTGCCCTTCACCTACTCCATCTCTGCCGGCATTGGCCTGGGCTTTATCGCCTACGTGATCGTCGCGCTCTTTAAGGGCGAGGCCTCCAAGATCAAGCCGCTCATGTGGATCGCAGCCCTCGCCTTCCTCGTCTACTTCTTTGTAGCGTAGGCGCAAGATTCGCAATACCAAACAGCAAAGCGCGGAGTCGCATCGAGCGGCTCCGCGCTTTGCTTTTAAAGCCAGGCGCCACACGGACGCGCGATGTATTGCTTCGCAAGTTTTGGACGTTTTGCTCTCCAAACGGCACTACCGCCGGCTACATCCTGCAGATATGCTGGGCGTAATCGCATAGGCCCTATGAGGATGGGAGTAACCATGGCCGCCTTGTTCACGACCCCCAAGCGCAATGACAAAACCTCTGGAGCCCATTTTGTCGAGCCCGACGTGCGCCGTCGCACGCTGCTCGCACACGGCAGCTGGCGCCGCGTGACACGCCGCATCGTTGTAGGCGCCGTATGCGCGCTCACGGTAAGTTCGCTGCTCATGCCGAGCGTCTCGCTCGCGGCCGAGTGGGTGGACGTCGGCGGCACCCAATACAACGCCGGCACCGCGGCGGGCGACGCCGCCGGCACCTGGAGCTGGGACGGCGCCGACGACATGAAGCTCATCAACTATAACGGCGGTGAGATCAAGGCTGCAGGCAAGCTCAACATTGTCTATGAGGGCAAGAACACCGTGAAAACCGAGCCTGATTACACCGGAGCCGCCATCAAGGCGCAGGACGGCACTAGCCAGAAAGCAGAGTTGAACATAACGAGCTCGAATAGCACGGATGAGCTCAATGTGACAGCCGAGGCCGATGCAATTAAATCAACAGGCGACCTCTCCATTTCTTGCCCAGGCACTGTGAACACCACAAGCACTGCTTCCGACGGAATTGAGGCAAAGGGCGATCTCTCTATCACGGGCTCGGGCACCGTGAATGCAACGGGCGGTACCGAAGGCATCCAATCCAAGGGCAAGACCACCATCGATTCCTCTGGCACAGTGATCGCTAAAGGAGGCGAAGGTTACGGCGTCGCCGCGGGCAGTGACCTGATCATCAAAGGCGGTGGCAAGGTAGAAGCAAGCTCGATAGAAGAAGCGGCGATTTGGGCTGACGGCAACATCGACATCTCGGGCGGCAGCCAGGTCAAGGCAAGCTCCCAGGGAGATCTTGCCGTCGACGCTGAGGGTAGTCTCGCGGTCACGAACGCCTCCCTTGACGCAAGCGGTGTTGAATATGGTGTCTATGCCTACAAGGGCGTTACGCTCGATCATGCGACCGTGACGGTCCGCACAAGCGCGAGCGGCGGCCAGGCCATCGCCCTCATCACTGATGGGGACGACATCGTCATCAAGAATGGTTCCATCGTGGACGCGTTCGCAGAAGGCAAATTCTCGGTTGCAATCTCTACCAGAAACCACCAGCCAAACGTCGCTGGCGGCCACATCTACATCAGCGACTCCGTTGTTAAGGCTATAGCCCGCTATGTCGAGACCGGTGGCGATGGCCCCGATCACTACAGCAACGACCAAAGCGGCGAGGTCATCCCTGAGCCTAGGGGTCTGAACATCGGTATCTTCGCCCAGACCTACGAGGGCATCACGCCCGCGAGTATCTCGATCGTCCGCAGCAAGCTCACGGCCGAGGGAGACACGGCGGCAATCTTCGCTCTTGCCATAAGCGAGGATGGCAAGGCGATCGGCACCATCGAGATCGAAGGAGCCACCATCCAGACGCCTGAAGGCGGCAAGGTCATTGACTATCGCAACAAGGAAGAACTCAGCGGCGGCATCCTCTGCGAGGCGGGTCAAACCATCGGCACGGGCGACGACGTGATCGACTCTCCCTATGACGCCGCTGTCGCCAAGAGCACGCTCACCGTACCTCCCGAGAAGATCAAACCCGAGGAAAAGTCCGGCGAGACCAAGCCCGAGGGTTCCAAGCCCGAGGGCGCAAAGACGACCAAGACCGTTGCAGTTGCAGCCACGGGAGCCAAGATCGCCGGCAAACTCGCAGCAACCGGCGACACCTCGAGCGCGGCCATCATAGCGACCGCCCTTGCAGGAACGGCCACCATCGTCACAGGCGCCCTGGCGAGTCGCAAACGCTCGTAAACACTTTTTCGCACAGGACGGGTGCATCGCGGCCCTTGCCTTCCTCGTCTACTTCTTCGTAGCGTAAGGGCAAGGCTACAAAAGCTGAACAATAAAGCGCGGAGTCGCCATGCGGCCCCGCGCTTTTCTTTTAGCGCCGGTCCCTGCACCGGCGTGCGGCCTATTTCTCCCCCATTTTGGCCATTTTGCCCTCCATACGGCACTACCGCCGGCAACATCCAGCAGATACGCTGAATCTAGTCGTATAGGCCCTATGAGAACGGGAGCAACCATGGCAGCCTTGTTCACGACCCCCAAACGCAATGACACTACCGCCGGAACCCATGTTGCCGAACCCGACGTTCGCCGTCGCATAGGACTCGCGCACGGCAGCTGGCGCCGCGTGACGCGCCGCATCGTCGTGGGAGCCGTATGCGCGCTCACGGTAAGCTCGCTGCTCATGCCGAGCGTCTCGCTCGCAGCGGAATGGGTCAAGGTCGGCGGCAACAAGTACAACACCGCGGCGAGCGACGAGGCCGGTACCTGGTCGTGGGACGGCGCCGACGACTTGAAGCTCAGCAACTATAACGGCGGCGAGATCCAGGCCGCAGGCAAGCTCAACGTGAATTACTCGGGAACCAACATCGTCACTGCCGAATGGATCGAAAGCATCAACGTTTCTCATGGCACTAACGAGAATGCCGAGCTCAATATCCAAGGCGACGAGGGCGGCACGCTCAGCGTGACATCTACTGAGGACGCTATCCTCTCCACGGGTAATATCAAAATCGACGGAGCCGGATCCGTCAACGCCACGAGCACTGGGTTTGATGCCATCAATGCCGGGGTGATCTCGCTATCAAAGGTTCGGGCAACGTCAACGCCACGGGCGCATCGGATGGCATCAGGGCAAACGGCAATATCACGATTGACGACAGCGGAGCCGTCACCGCCAGGGCTACCAAGGACAAGGGTATTGGAACCGACAAGAACCTCACCATAAAGGGTGGCGGGGCAGTCGAGGCAAGCTCAGCCGATGGTGAGGCCCTTTGGAGCGGCGGCAATATCAACATCTCGGACGGCAGCCAGGTCAAGGCAAGCTCCGAGAAAGACGCTGCCATCGAGGCCAAGGGCAGCCTCGCAGCCACAAACGCCTCCCTCAACGTAAACGGTGTTGAATATGGCGTCTATGCCCACAAGGGCATCACCCTCGATCATGCAAACGTGACGGTCCGTGCAAGTAAAGGCAGATACGGTGGCGCCATCGCCCTCTTCACCTACCAGGACGACATCGTCGTCAAGAACGGCTCCACCGTGGACGCGTTTGCGGAAGGCGAGGTTTCGGCTGCATTCTCCACCAGAAACGATCGACCCAACGAGAAGGGTGGCCACATCTACATCAGCGACTCCGTTGTCAAGGCCATAGCCCGCTATGTCGAGAACGGCGACGGCCCCATCCCCTACAGCGAAAACCAAGATGGCGAGACGAGGCGCGAACCCCAAGGCGAGAACATCGGCATCATCGCCCAGACCAGCGAGGGCGTCACACCCGCAGTCATCTCGATCATCCGCAGCAAGGTAACGGTCGAAGGAGATACAGCGGCAATCTTTGCCCGTGCCATGAGCGCTGACGGCAAGACAATCGGCACCATCAAGATTGAGAACGCCGCCATCCAGACGCCCGAAGGCGGCAAGGTCATTGACTATCGCAAGCTCCGTGACGGCATCTACGAGGCAGGCCAAGCCATCGGCACGGGCGACGCCACGGTCGACTCCCTCTATATCAAAGCAGTCGCCAAAAGCACGACCATCGCACCTCCCGAGGTAGCCAAGCCGGAAGACCCCAAGCCCGACGAGACCAAGCAGAACCCCAAGCCTGAGGGCTCAAAGCCGACCAAGGCCGTTGCGGCTTCAACCACGAAAGCCAAGACTACCGGCGTGCTCGCGGCAACCGGCGACACCTCGGGTGCGGCCATCGTGGCAACCGTCCTTGCGGGAACAGCCGCTATCGCCGCAGGCACCATGGCGAGCCGTAAGCGCTCTTAGACGCCTCTGCGCACATGGCAGCTCCCGCGAAGGCCCCGAGCCCCAGCACCGTTTAACAACGCCACCGCCGAGCTCCCCTCCGGCGGTGGCGTTTTCCATATGCGTCCGCAGGGGATGCACGAGATTGTCTTTGGTCTAGCCCAACCGGCATACGCTGGCGTGCGACAATTGGGGCTGCCGATATCACAACACTGAGAGAAGCCCGTCATGGAAGCGCATCAAAAGCAGATAACCGTTTATTCGAATCATACGGAAAGCGCGCCTGTCATCTACCTTCCTGTGGTCGTGGGCGACGGCAGCGAGGTTTATAAGTGTTGCCGAGAGCTCGACTGTCCGCCATTCGCCCTCGTCACCATTGGCGGGCTCGATTGGAATCGCGAGCTGAGCCCCTGGGCATGCGACGGGACCGTACGCGATGCCGAGCCTTTCGGCGGCCAAGCTGCCGGTTTTCTTGATGAGCTGCTGAATCAGATAATCCCCCAGGTCGAGTCATCGCTTCCTCAGCCGCCCACCTGGCGTGGCATTGCCGGTTACTCGCTCGCGGGCCTCTTCGCACTCTGGTCCCTCTGGCAAACCGACGCATTTGACCGCGCCGCGAGCGCATCGGGGTCGCTATGGTTTCCCGACTTTGTCGATCGCGCCAGCACGGCGCCATTTGCCGGCAGCCCGCAGGCTGTCTATCTGTCGCTCGGTAAAAAGGAGACCAAGACTCCCAACCGCATGATGCGGCACGTACTCGACGATACGCGCGCAATGGAAAAGCTGCTCGGCGAACGTGGTATTCCCACGACGCTGGAGCTCAACCCCGGCAATCACTTTTCCCAGACCGACTTGCGCATGGCCCGCGGCATCCACTGGATACTGACGCATTAAAAATGGTGCCCACGCGCATATACGCATGGGCACCATATCTTGTTTTAGCTGGACGCAGTTGTTACTCAGCAGCCTCCTCAAGCTCGGAGACGTCAAACTCAAAGTCGTTACCCGGCAGGATGGCGTTGAGCACGATGCCCACCAGCGAGCCCACGGCAAGGCCGGAAAGCGAAATCGTCACGCCGCCCAGCTCAAGCACGATGGCGCCGGCGGTGCTGTACGCAATGCCGAGCGAAAGCACGAGCACCAGGGCGGCCACCAGCACGTTGCGGTTGTTTTGGAAATCGACCTGGTTCTCGATGAGGTTGCGGACGCCCACGGCGCTGATCATGCCATAGAGCACGAGCGACACGCCGCCGATTACACACGCCGGCATGGCCGCAATGACAGCCGCGAACTTGGGGCAGAACGAGAGCACAATGGCACAACATGCGGCAATGCGAATCACGCGCGGGTCAAACACACGCGTTAGGGCAAGCACACCGGTATTCTCGCCATAGGTGGTGTTAGCCGGAGCGCCAAAGAGCGATGCGAGAATGGTCGCCAGGCCGTCGCCAAGCAGCGTGCGATGCAGGCCAGGATCGGCGATGTAGTTACGCTCGCAAGTGGAGCCGATAGCCGAGATGTCACCGATATGCTCGATCATGGTCGCAAAGGCCAGCGGCATAATGGTGATGATGGCCGTCGCGGCAAGACCGCTATCGAACTGCGGGCCAAAGAGCGCAAACACGGTGTTATCCCACACGACGGGCAAGCCAACCCAGGGAGCGGCTGCGACGCCCGAGAAATCAACCTCGCCGAGCGCAGTCGCAACGGCATAGCTCACCACAACGCCCAGCGGAATCGGCACGATCTTGACCATGCCACGGCCCCAGATGTTGCAGATGACGATCACCGCCACAGCGACAACGGCAACAAGCCAATTGGTCTGGCAGTTGGCGATGGCAGAGCTTGCCAAGATCAGGCCGATGGAAATGACGATGGGGCCAGTCACTACCGGCGGGAAGAAGCGCATAACGCGCTTGGCACCAAACGCGCGAAACAGGGCCGCCAGCACCGGATAGAGCAGGCCGGCACAGGCTACACCTAGGCAGGCGTAGGGCAAAAGCTCGGCCTCGCCGTTGGGCGCGATGGCGGCATAGCCCGCGATAAAGGCAAACGAAGATCCCAAAAACGCTGGCACCTTGCCGCGCGATAGGAAGTGGAAGAGCAGCGTGCCCAGGCCGGCAAACAAAAGGGTCGCCGACACCGAGAGACCGGTGAGCACGGGTACGAGCACCGTGGCACCGAACATCGCGAATAGATGCTGCAGACCGAGTAGGAACATGCGCGGGCGACCGAGCGACGACGCATCGTAGATGGCATCGGCGACGGCGGGCGTCGAGGATTGGGACATGGATGTCCTTTCATAATGGAAGGGCGCTCGGGCATATCGGATTACCTGCCCGAACGATACGATCCGAACCATTGTACGCGATGCATGCCGCTCCGACCACGACGCCCCTGCGAACGGCAGCACTACTTCCAGATGCGCTCGGCGATGCGTTTGACCAGGGCGATCTTTGCCCACTGCTCGTCCTCGGTCAGCTTGTTGCCAATCTCGCAGCTGGCAAAGCCGCACTGGGGAGACAGATACAGGTTCTCGAGCGGCACGTACTTTGCGGCTTCGCGGATGCGCTCGACGATAACATCCTCGTTCTCGAGCTCTGCGGCCTTGGTGGTCACCAAGCCCAGCACGACCTTCTTGCCCGGGGCAACGTAGCTGAGCGGCTCAAAACCGCCGGCGCGCGGCGTATCGAACTCCAGGTAGAATGCGTCGACATCCTCATGTGCGAACAGGTACGGCGCGATGGGGTCATAGCCGCCCTCGAAAGCATAGGTAGAGTGGTAGTTGCCGCGGCACACGTGCGTGTTAATGACGAGGTCGTCGGGCTTGTCCTCGATGGCGGCGTTGTTGAGCGCCACGCCCAGCTCGCTCACCCTTTGCAGGTCAACCGGGCTCATGCCAGTCTTGGACACAAAGTCGGTATCGCAGTAGATGCCCCAGGTGCAGTCATCAAACTGGATGTTGCGGCAGCCCGCGGCATACAGGTCAGCAATCACGGTGCGGTATGCTGCGGCAATGGCATCGACGAGTTCTTCGTCGGTCTTGTAGACGGCGTGCAGACTCTCCTGCTGGCCATCGCAGCGGTCGAGTGTGACTTCGGAGAACGTCTGGATCGGCGCCGGAATGGTCTGGCGCGCGACCTGGCCCTCTCCCTCGAGCGACTTGATAAATTTGAAGTGCTCGACGAACGGATGATTCTCACCGCTAATGGGACCGGTTACCACGGCGGTGTCGGCGGTAGTCTCCTCATCGTGGAACATGTAGCCCGTGCGCGAGGCGCGGCGCTCAATGCCGTTGAGGCCCCACATAAAATCGAGGTGCCAGTAGCTGCGGCGGAACTCGCCATCGGTAATCACCTGCAGGCCGGCAGCCTTCTGCTTGGCCACTAAGTCGCGGATGGCCTCGTCCTCGACGGCCTTAAGGCCGGAAGCGTCGAGTTTACCCGCGACATAGGCGGCACGGGCGTCCTTTACAGCCTGCGGACGAAGAAAACTGCCGACGATATCGGCACGAAACGGCGCGTTCGGTTGAATCGAAGTGCTCATAGATATCTCCCTTTGCATTGGTTGCTTTACTGGGACAGAGTATGAGCGCTCATATGGACATCGTAAAATATGCGTTTATAACAGTTTGATATAGATGCTTCCTATATTAGTTGGGACTGCCATAAAGAGATTTGACCCGTGCAGAACGCAGCAGTCTAGATGTGCTGACGAATCGCTTCGATATAGGCCTGCCCGTAGCGCGTAAGTGTCGTGTTCTTGCGCGTGATGATGCCGATCTCCATGTACTCGTCTACATCGAGCGGAATGGAGATAATGCCGGGGCCGTTAAGTTCATGGCTGATCACGCCCGAACACACCGTGTAACCGTTAAGGCCCATAGCTAGGTTGAACAGCGTCGCACGGTCGCGCACGCGGATATTCTTGCGGCGCTCAAAGGTCGAGGTCAGCTCCTCGGAATAGTAAAACGAGTTGTAGCTGCCCTGCTCATAGGACAGGAACGGGTAGTCTTCCAAGTCCTCGAGCGTCACACTCGAGCGACCCGCCAGCGGATGGTCGGAGCACACAAAGACATGCGGCGTAGCGCAGAAGAGTCCTTCGAATACGAGCTCGTTGGCCGCCAGCATGCGCTCGATGACCTCGCGATTGTGCTCCGACAGATACAGGATGCCGAGCTCGCTTTTCATATGCGCGACGTCCTCGATAATCTCGTGGGTCTGCTCCTCGCGCAGGGTAAAGTCGTAGCGCGCGGCATCGAACTCGCGGATCACATCGACAAATGCATTAACGGCAAAGGAATAATGCTGGCAGCTCACACTAAAGTGCGGCACCTGCTCGGACGTGCCTTTGTACTTGCCCTCGAGCAGGTCGGCCTGGTCGAGCACCTGGCGCGCGTAGCCCAAGAAGGTCTCGCCTTCCTCGGACACAATGACGCCCTTGTTGGTGCGCTCAAAGATGTGTACACCCATCTCGTTTTCGAGATCGCGAATTGACGCGGTAATCGAAGGCTGCGACACAAAGAGCCGGCGCGAGGCCTCGGTGATGCTGCCGCATTCGGCAACTTTGACGACATATCTGAGCTGCTGGAGCTTCATGGCTTTCTCCCTAGACGTTCGTGACGTCGAAACCCGTCGCGTCCATCTGACGCATAAACGACGGCATCTCCCCCGTCGCGGCGCAGGCGGCAATCTGATGCAGAGCCCCGGCAACCGCATCATCTGCCGCAGCGCCGATATGCCAGCGCGCGGCAGCCGTGACGGCCTCGTTGGCATTGGCGACTGCAACGGAATTGGGAACGGCATCGATCATGGGCAAATCGTTATCGGAATCGCCGAATACGGCCACCTCGTCGGGCGTCAGGCCCAAAGCGCGCGCCAGCTCCAGCGCAGCACAGCCCTTGTCCCAGCCGGTCGGAAGAACGTCGAACAGGCGCACGCGGTTGTTGGGAAACACGAGCGAGAGCTCCGGCACCTCGGCGGCAACACGCTCGCGCAGCTCGGCGAGCTCCTCGCGCGAACGGGCACTCCAGATATTCGCCTTGTATACCGGGGCATCGTCAACGACAGGGCGACAGGGAGCCTCTTCGCCCTTGAGCCACGCGTTGCCGCCTGACTCCATGGCGCGACGCACACGCTCGGGATCGCTTGTCACGCAATAGGCGTCGTTGTCCCAAAAGTCATCACCCAGACGGTAGACCTTCAAATAGGTATCGTCGGTCTCTTGCTCCAGGTAGTCGGCCAGGCGCATAAGGGCATCGTTATCAGTTGCGCGCGAGGCAACCGCCTCGCCATCGACAAACATCACCTGGCCGTTGCAAAACGCACCGGTCGAGAAGCACTCGGAGCGATTGCGGAACATCCAGCTCATCGCGGACGGCTGGCGACCCGAAACCGGGCCAAAATGCAGGCCCGCCGCCTGCATGGCATGAATGCCCTCGATGGCGCAGTCGCTGGCGCCATCGTGTCCAGCAGGAATCAGCGTATCGTCCATATCGGTCAGAACAAGTTTGATCATAAGGTCCCCTCGGTCATTCTTTATCCCGTCTATTGTAACGACCTGCCAATAAGGGACAGGTTTATCTTGGCAGGTTTTATCTGGGAAAATGCAGCGCCCCTGTTGCCACCTGCCAAAATAAACCTGTCCCATATTGGCAGGTGCGCTAGTATAGGGAACAACAGATTCGATGCGGGAGTGCCGGCGGTGCAAACCACAAGGCTGAGAGGGCATAGGGCCCAATCCTTTGAACCTGTCAGTTAATGCTGGCGTAGGGAGCATGCCGCCTTTACAGGGGCGCTGTCTATGCACAGCGCCCCTTTTCTATGCCAAGGAGGCATGTGCAGTGATTGATTCGGAACAGCTTAAGCAACATATGGTCAAGGCCGTAGAGGAGATTCGAGCCACCAATCCGATGGCCGGCTCCATCACCAACACGGTGACGATCGACTTTGTCGCCAACGCGCAGCTCGCCGTGGGCGGTTCGGCCGCCATGGTCTATCTGCCCGACGAGGGCGAGGCGCTCGTTGCCGGCGGCGCCGCCATCTATCTCAACATGGGCACGCTCTTCCCCATCTACGAGCAGACGATTCCCCGCGCGGCCAAGGCGGCACACGACGCCGGCAAGCCCTGGGTGCTCGATCCGGTGGGTCTGGGCATCGGTAGCCTGCGCACCCAGCTGGTAAACGAGCTCAAGCAGTACAAGCCCGCCATCGTACGCGGCAACGCCTCCGAGATCATCGCACTCTCCGGCCTGTGGGGTCTTGAGGGCGAGTCGGCCGATCTGAGCCGCGTACGTGGTGTCGATACCACCGACACGGTCGACGCCGCCCGCGATGCCGCCGTGGCGCTCGCTCGCTACACCGGCGGCGCCGTTGTGGTCTCGGGCGAAGTCGACCTGATTACCGACGGCACGACCGTGGCCAAATCCCACGGCGGCAGCCCGCTCATGTCCAAGATTACCGGCTGCGGTTGCTCGCAGGGCGGCGTGCTGGCCGTGTACGCCTGCGCTGCCGATCCGTTTACGGCAGCCGTCTGCGGTACCGCCGTCTACAACGTCGCCGGCACGCGTGCCGCCGCCGTCGCCGATGCCCCGGCAAGCTTTAAGGTCGCCTTTATCGACGAGCTCTACCGCGCAACCGCCCAAGACATCGCCGATAACCGACTCGAGCTCGAGGAGGCATAAGCCATGTCCGAGCCCGCAACCAATGCCGGCATGAACACGCTCGTCGCTGTGGCCATCGCCCCGTGCGGCACCGGCGATGAACTGTCCGCCGAGGTCGCCGAGGTCGTGCGCGTCATTCGCGAGAGCGGCCTTCCCAACCGCACCACCTCGATGTTCACCGAGGTCGAGGGCGACTGGGACGAGGTCATGCAGGTCGTGCGCGACGCGACCTTTGTGTTAGCGAACAAGGGCATCCGAACCGAAGTCGTGCTCAAAGCCGATATTCGACCTGGATTTACCGACACCATGACCGGCAAACTCGAGCGCATGGAAGCGCAGATCAAAAAGCAGGAGGAAGCACGATGAGCATCCGCGACAACCTTGATATCTCGGCCTATCTGGTGCTCGGCCCCGAAAACACCCTCGGACGCCCCGTGGGCGATGTGGTGGCCCAGGCGCTCGACGCCGGCTTTACCTGCATTCAGGTGCGCTCCAAGGTGGCAAGCGCCCGCGAGATCATTGCGCTGACCGGCGACGCCGCGCAGGCAATCGCACAGGCCGGCAAGACCGGTCAGGTCGCCTTGCTGATCGATGACCGCCTTGACTGCGTACTCGCCGCACGCGAGCAGGGCATTGCGGTCGACGGCGTGCACGTGGGCCAGAGCGATATTCCCGTCGAGGTCTGTCGCAAGCTGCTGGGCCCCGACGCCATCGTGGGCCTTTCGGCCCGTTGCGAGGAAATGCTCGAGTACGTCAAGACCGCCGACATGAGTCTGGTCGACTACCTGGGCATCGGCCCGCTCCACGAGACCGAGACCAAGCGCGACTGCGGACGCGCAGCCGATGGCTCCATCATCACCAAGAGCTTTGAGGACCTGGCCGCACTCCACGCGGCAAGCCCCGTGCCCATCGTGGTGGGCGGCGGCGTTAAGACGGCCGACTTGCCGCAGCTTAAGGCAACCGGCGTCGACGGCTTCTTTGTGGTGAGCGCCGTCTGCAGCGCCGACGATCCCTACGCCGCGGCCAAGGAGCTTGTCGACACCTGGCAGCAGGCATAGGCATAGGCCGAACAGCTGATTCGCAGCCTCATATCTTCAGCAATGGAAAGCGCATCCCAGTTTGGGCCTCCATTCCGGGATGCGCTTTCCGTATGCGACCCTTACCCCGCCAGATACGCTTCCAACGCCGGCAAAGTCGCCTCTGCATCGTGGCGGCCGACCTGGTAGATGCGCTCGAGCTCATCCGGTTCGCGGCACAGCGACGGCACCTTCACCGATTCGCTCGGCCGCACCACAAAGATTTCCCCGGCAGCCTCTCGACGTGCCAGGTCATCGAGCGTGGCATTGTAGACCTCATGCCGATGCTCAAGCGCTGCAACAAACTCCGGATAGTGACGGAACACGCGCCGCAGCATGGGCATCACGCTGTTGGGCTGCTTCACAAAGCCCGCCGGCTGCGTGAGTACCACGATATTGCGGTCATACCCCTGCGCAAACAGCCATGCGCTGGGAATAGAATCAGCCACGCCGCCATCCAGATACTTATGCCCGTCTTTAGCAACGGGACGCGTCGCCACAGGAATCGCCGACGATGCCCGGATCCACTCGATATCCCGCTCGTCGCCATAGGGCAGGTCGTGGTAGACGGCCTTGCCCGTCTCGATATCGGTGCACACGCACGTAAACCGCATGGGGCAGGCGCGATACGCCTCCAGGTCGATGGGATCGCGCTCGATGGGCACCTCGTGGTAGGCAAAATCGGCATTGAACATATCGCCGGTTCGCAGCCAGCTGGTCACGCTCGCATAGCGTTTGTCGGCGCAATAGGCCTTGTTATAGCGAATGGCGCGGCCGATCTGGCGCGATTTAAAGTTGTAGCCAAATGCCGCGCCCGCCGAGACGCCCACCATATGGTCGCAGGTCAAACCGTGCTCCATCCAAACGTCGAGCACGCCCGCCGTATACATACCGCGGTAGCCGCCTCCCTCGAGCGCCAGCCCCACCGTGCGCGTCATATTTGACTGTGCCATGCGACCATCTCCGTTCCTGCGTTTTAAAACGGAACAAGTATACCCATCAACAAATATCGTCTCAGTCGCATTTTCATCGAACATCGTCGCGTTACCGTTTGGCGAATAATGGCCGCCCGCAACATGGGCACCCCTGCATAATTCCATACACTTGTTTATACTACTCAGTAGTTATCAGCCGAGAGCACGAACCGACAAATAAACCCAACGACGCAGCAAGGCGGGGGCTTGGAAACACGCAAGGCGTTGAGCAGCAACGCATGTGCACAACGAGCTCGCCCGACGCAATCCGCCCCGACCTCAGAAAGCCGCTTACAGTATGGATAACGCCAGCAATAATACCGAAACGCTCGAAAAGACCATCCGTGACCTTCTGGAGCGTCAGGACGATCTGATCAGGACCGCCTTTACCGACGAGCTCACCGGACTTGGCAACCGCGGCGGCTTTACCCGTTCCTTAGAGGAACTCTGGGAGCAGGAACTGCCCGTGACCATGGCGTTTATCGACATCGATAACCTTAAGCACTGCAACGACATCTTTGGACATGACGAGGGCAACCGCTATATCTTGCAGGTGAGCCTCTATCTCAAACTGTATATGAAGGTGGACGAGGCGGCATTTCGTCTGGGGGGCGACGAGTTCGCCATCCTGTCTACGATTGCGACCGAGGACGACCTTGCCGAACGTCTGGAACACTGCCGAACGGTACTGCTCGAAAACAACGCTTCCAAGATGCCTCACTCGTTTAGCTACGGAGTGGCACACGCCGACCCCGCCCTGGGCGAAGCCCCCAATCGCTTGACGAACGATGCCGATCATCGCATGTACGACTACAAGCTACGTCATGCCGTGCACCTTGATCGACGCAATATCGCACAAGCCCACACCGACGACTTCGAAATAAGCGATCGCATTTTCGACGCCCTTTCGATGCTCAACGAAGGCCGATATTTCTTTATCGAGAACTTGGACAAACATCGAACCCTTTGGTCACAAGGCGCCTTGCGCGATCTTGGTCTTCCTTCGGAGCATATAGACAACTGCCACGATTACTGGAAAACGCGTGTCCATCCCGATGACCTTGAGGCCTATACCAACGACATCGACCAAATCTATGACGGCTCCAAACATCGTCACGTCATGCAGTACCGCGTGCGCAATGCCGCCGGCGATTACATCCTCGGCCGTGCTCGCGGGTTTCGTATCGACGGCGACGGAAATGTCCCCTCGCTCTATGTCGGCGAGCTCGTCAACCACTCGCTTGCCGAGACCGTCGACGCCGCCACGGGTCTCGGAACACAGCGCACGCTGATCAACGCTATCGATGCCTGCCGTCACGACCGTTGCGAGACGGGGCTTATAGCAGTGCGCGTTCGCGGCACGGCAAAGCTCAACGAGCTCTACGGGGCCGAGGCCGTCGACAACATGCTCGCCGAATACGCAGGCCGCATGCTGTCGATTACTCGCGGCAGGAGTCGCGTCTTCCGTTCACGCAACGCCCAGTTCGTCGTGCTTAGCAACAATTTGGATCACGAAGCATTCGAGCAACTGATCCAACATCTCAAAGAGGCCGTTTTCGCTCCCGTTCGAATCGCGGGCGACACTATTACCCCCGTCTGTCTTGTCGTTCCGGCCTTTTACGAGCACCTGACCAATCAAACGGCCGCCGTTTTAGGCGAACTCGACCGTCGCATTCGCACGGCCGGCGGGCTTGTTCCCAACGACAGCCTCCCCATACCCGAGGTGGAGCGCAAAAGCGCCATCGCCGAACGCATCGATCCGCTCACGGGTCTCTATCGACCCAGCGAGTTTATGCGCCGCGCCAACGAATTTCTCGAGACAAGGCGCAACGGCGCCTGGTGTATCGCCACCGTCGATATGGGGCACATGCGACTGTTCAACGAATGGCACGGACAGGCCGAGGGCGACCGCGTACTCGCCGATGTGGGCACGGTTCTCAAGGACATCGAGAATGCCGCCATGGGCGTCGCAGGGTACTGGGGCCAAGACGATTTTTGCGTACTCATCCCCTTTGAACACGACACCGTCCATCAGATCTATAGCCGCATTCGCCAGGCCGTGGCCAAGCATGATGACGGCGTGGGCTTCTGGCCGTCCATGGGCGTCTACCCCATCGACTCCAACGAGGAAATCACCATCGATGCGCAGGCCAAGGCCATGTTTACCAATCGGCGCGCAAAAAACGACTTTAAGGAGCGCATTGCCATTTTCCGCCCCGAGGAATACGAACACGAAATCGCGTTCCACCGCACGCTGACCGAATTCCAGTATGCGCTCTCAAACGGCCGCATTACCTACTACTTGCAGCCCCAGGTCGACATGGAAACCGGCGAGATCGTTGGCGCCGAGGCGCTCACACGCTGGATTGACAAGGATGGCTCCCTCATTTCACCTACCACCTTTATCCCCGCTCTCGAGGAAAGCGGTTTTGTGGTGACGCTCGACAAATATGTTTGGCAGGGCGTCGCCTCGTGGCTGCGTGAGTGCATCGATCGAGGGCTGCGCGTAGTTCCGATCTCGCTCAATGTGTCGCGCGTGGATATCCTTGCCTGCGACGTCGCCGAGCATATGGGGGCGCTTGCCGCCCAATACAACCTACCGCCCGAGCTCATGCGCATTGAGATCACCGAGACGGCTTATACGGGAGAGTCCGAGGCCGTGGATAAGCTGACGGCCGACCTACACACTCGCGGTTTCTCGACCTACATGGACGATTTTGGCACCGGCCAGTCTACGCTCGCGATGCTCAAGAACGTCAACGTCGACGTCATCAAGCTTGATCGCACGTTTGTGCCCACCGACCGCGATCAAAGCCGTAGCGCGCAAATCGTTTCATCAATGCTCGAGATGGCGCAATCGCTCCATCTGCCCGTTGTAATCGAAGGCGTCGAGACAAACGAGCAGGCGAACATGCTGCTCCAAATGGGTGCCCACTACGCTCAGGGCTTCCTCTACTACCGCCCCATGCAGGCAAAGGATTTTGAGGCATTGCTCGATGGCGGTAACAAAAACTGATACGCTCGCGCGCAAAACGATACCGCCGAAGGGGCGCTTGTCCCCATTGGCTAACTTATGCCCCCAATCCAAACCGAATTGGGGATATGATGCAAACCACTGTTGTGCCCAAGGAGGTTATCCATCATGAACGAGTCGTATCGCCTGGGCGAGCAATCGATCATTGCTTATCTTCAGCGACTTGCGAACGGGGTCTCGACCGCCGAGCTCGATGTTGCCGCGCTGCCCACGGAGCTGTGCGCCATCGGCGAGCAGCTACAGAAGACATTTGCCATCCTGCAGCAAGAACGCGAGCTGCTTGAGCGCGGCGCCTATATCGATTCGCTCACCAATCTTGGCAACCGTGCTGGACTCCACCGTTATGCCGAGCTGCTTTGGCACAAAGGCACCCCCTTCACCTGCGCCTATATCGATATCGACCGCCTTAAGCATTGCAACGATAAGTTTGGCCACACCGAGGGTAATCGC
This sequence comes from Collinsella aerofaciens, assembly GCF_964283865.1. Lineage (GTDB taxonomy): Bacteria > Actinomycetota > Coriobacteriia > Coriobacteriales > Coriobacteriaceae > Collinsella. The sequence continues at coordinate 83,719 of NZ_CAXYLS010000005.1, forward strand.
TACATCCTGAACATCTGCCGTGCACTCACCGAGACAATGGAGCCCGATGAGTTGCTGTTCCGTATCGGTGGAGACGAATTTGTACTTATATCCCCCACGACAGACGAAGCCGAGCTCGAGCAGCGCCTGGAGCGGACGCGTGCCAATCTTATCGAGGCAACATCGGACGGCAAGGCGCCCATGATCGCCAGCTTTAGTTTTGGCTGCTCGCGCGTCGACCCGCTTGCAGGCGATACGCGTCGCCAGATGACAAAGGACGCCGACCGCAAAATGTATCGCTACAAGCTCATGTACCGTGTGCAACAACCGGAAGAAGGCGATGCGCCGCAACGCCCGGTCACCGAACAACCCCCCCCCTGCAACGACCGAGTGTTCCAAGCGATCTCCATGAGCTCCGAGACACGCTATCCGTTCATCATTAACCTCGACACCGGCGAATCGCAATGGTCGGTTAATGCCGTGCGCGATTTTGACCTACCCTCCCAGCATCCCTACAACTCGCTCGATATATGGCTTGCCCATGTTCACCCCGAGGACCGCGACAACGTACGTGCCGAGCTCGATATGGTGGTAAACGGCACGTGGCACTTCCACTGCATGCAGTATCGCGTCATGAATACCGCCGGAAAATACGCGCTTTGCGACTGCACGGGCTACCGCCTGGACGGCACCGATACCGAGCCCAACATGTATGTGGGCATTGTCGTCAACCGAAGCTTGGCAGATACGACCGATTCCGTGACCGGCCTGGGCGATATCCACGCCCTGGTCAACGCCATTGGCGAAATGCGTCGCGTGGCGCGCAAGGCAGGCTTGATCGCCATTAAAATCGACGATATCGCCCAGGTCAATGCCCGTTATGGCTTTGATGCAGGCGATCGCGTTTTGGCAGAAACTGCCGCCTGCCTCATGGAATGCTCGCGCGGCAAGGGTCGTCTGTTCCGCTCGACGGGGCCGATGTTCGTGGCGCTCTTTGACGAGCTTGATCCCGAAGAGACCGACGCGGTTGCAGACGAAATCGAGCGGTTCTTGGGGTCGCCCGTGCTCCTCGGCTCATTTGAATATCAACCACCCCTTCACGTGGCGACGCTTCATCTGGACGCCGTCGACCGACAGCCCGTTTCTATTTTGAACGAACTTAATGCGCTGATTAAAGAGGCGCCGCAGGTACCGGGCACCAAGCTGGACTAGCGTTATGGGGCGCGATGTGAAACACAGGCCGTTTCGCATCGCGCCCCACGCCATCAGTCCTCTCGTGCGATAATCCTCCGCAGAAGTCACCGACAGCAGAGGGAGTTTGTGATGAAGGTTCTTTTGGTCAATGGCAGCCCCAAGGCAAACGGCAACACGGCCCGCGCACTCGCCGAGGTCGCCGAGCAGCTCAACGCCGAAGGCATCGATGCCGAGATGTTTCAGCTGGGCGCCAAGCCTATTCGCGATTGCATCGGTTGCGGCCAGTGCGGCAAGCTCGATTGCCGTTGCACCTTTGACGACGATGTAGTCAACGAGCTGATTGCCGCTGCCGAGCAGGCAGACGGCTTTGTCTTTGGCTCGCCCGTCTACTATGCGCACCCCAGCGGACGCATCCTCTCGGCACTCGACCGCGCATTCTATGCAGGCAGCAAGGCCTTTGCGCACAAGCCGGGCGCCGCTGTCGCCGTTGCCCGCCGCGGCGGCACGTCGACCACCTTCGACGTGCTCAACAAGTACTTCACCATCAACCAGATGCCCGTGGTAGCATCCACCTACTGGAACAACGTCTTTGGTGCCATGCCGGGCGAGGCCGCCCAGGACGCCGAGGGCCTTGCCACCATGCGAAACATCGGCAAAAACATGGCTTGGCTCCTACGTTGCATCGAGGCGGGAAAGGTCGCCGGCATCGAAGCTCCCGAGGCCGATCGCGCTAGGACCAACTTTATTCGATAAGTCCAGCGGTGGTCACCTCGATGCTCTATCAATGTCAGCGAAAAGCCAGCTGATGAGGCAAGGTGCCTTGAAAGAGGAGGGCGCTGGGCTTTTGCCCGCGCCCGACGATTGAAAGGCAGATTGCCCATCAGATGGCTTTGCAGCGTCGATGTGACCGCCGTTCGTTAGAACGGCGGAACATAATATGAATATTCAGATCTTCGGTACCAAAAAGTCCTTCGATACCAAGAAGGCCCAGCGCTATTTTAAGGAGCGCCGCATTAAGGTGCAGTTTATCGACCTTAAGGAAAAGGAGATGAGCAAGGGCGAGCTCACGAGCGTGATGCAGGCGGTCGGCGGCATCGACAAGCTGCTCAACCCCAAAGCCAAGGACGAGGAGACGCTCGCGCTCATCCAGCACCTCACCCCCAGCCAGCGCTTCGACAAGCTGCTCGAGAACCAGCAGGTTCTGGCAGAACCCATCGTGCGCAACGGCAAAAAGGCCACCGTCGGCTATTGTCCCGACGTATGGGGAGCCTGGGAGTAGCCTGTGTTATTTGCCCGTGCGTGGGCATAAGAGCACGCGTTTGGCATAAGATTCAACTGTAAGCCATATCTAACAAAGGAGGGCACATGCCCAACAAACCCGTGAAGATCATCATGCTTACCGGATACCTCGGTGCCGGCAAGACCACGCTGCTCAACCACATCCTCGCCAACGACGGCGGCATCCGCGCCGCCGTGATCGTCAACGATATCGGCGAGATCAACGTCGACGCTAGCCTTATCGCCGACGGCGGCCTTTCCGAGACCGACGACCTCATCCCGCTCACCAACGGCTGCATCTGCTGCACGCTTTCGGACGACCTGGCCAACCAGCTGCAGGGCATCGCCGATTCGGGCAAGTTCGACTACATCATCATCGAGGCCTCGGGTATTTGCGAGCCTATCCCCATCGCCTACACCATCTCGAGCTTCTGCGACGAGGCCAAGGTGGGCGGCGAGCCCAAGCTCGCGCTCGACAACATCGTGGCCGTGGTCGACTGCGCCCGCATGTACGACGAGTTCAACGGCGGTCGCGACCTGCTGGCCGAGGACATTGACGAGGATGACATCGAGAGCCTGCTCATCCAGCAGATCGAGTTTTGCTCCACGCTGATCCTCAACAAGACCGATACCGTCACGCCCGAGCAGATCGCCGAGCTCAAGGCCATTGTGCGCAGCCTGCAGAAGGATGCCGTGATTGTCGAGGCCCAAAACGGCGAGGTCCCCATGGAGGAGCTGCTCGACACCGACCGCTTCGACTTTATGCGCGCCTACAACTCCGCCGCTTGGATCGAGGCCATGGAGCATCCCGAGGAGCACGACGACCCCGAGGTGCTCGAGTACGACATCGAGACCTTTGTGTACTCGCGCCGCAAGCCGTTTGACCTGCAAAAGTTCACCGATTTTGTCGAGCAGGAGTGGCCCGACGAGGTCATTCGCGTCAAGGGTCCGCTGTGGCAGACCGGCGATCCGGACATGTGCTACATGTTTGAGCAGGCCGGCCACCAGATGCGCCTGATGGAGAACGGTCTGTTTGTCGACTCTGCGCCCGAGGGCGAAAAGCAGAAGATCATCGACGAGAACCCCGAGATCATGCAGATTTGGGACGACGAGACGGGCGACCGCATGACGAGCCTGTGCATCATCGGCCGTCACATGGACAAGGACGCGCTCATCGCCGCCCTCGATGCCTGCCTGACCGACTGGCGCCGCGCCTAGGCTATCGAAGCGGGCGTTTTCCGCCCACGTAACCGCCAAACCACCACGAAGGTGCCTGTCCCCTTCGTGGTGGTTTTTCATTCTGAGCCAAGGAGATTCATGTTCAATATCGTGCTGTATGCGCCCGAGATTCCGGCCAATACGGGCAATATCGGCCGTACCTGCGTGGTTACCGGTACCCGCCTGCATCTGGTGGAGCCGCTGGGGTTTTCGCTCGACGACAAGACGGTACGTCGCGCCGGCCTGGGCTACTGGCAAAACTTGGACGTGATGACCTATGCCGGCTGGGAGGATTTCCTTGCGCGCAACGGCCTCTCCCCTGCCGACGAGCGCCTGCATCTGCTGACCAAAAAGGCACGCCGCACCTATGCGCGGAGTACCTACCGCGATGGCGACTACTTGGTCTTTGGCAGCGAGAGCTCAGGGATTCCCGAGCCACTGCTTGCCGCGGCACCCGAGCGCTGCGAGCGCATCCCGATGCTGCGCGATTGCGACTCACTCGATAACGCCGAGGCTTGGGAGGCCCACGAGGAATCCCTCGGACATACCGAGGACAGCCACGAGGCCATCCTTCGGCAGGATATCTGCGGCAACTTCGTTAACCCCGACGACTACCGCATCAGCGCACTCAACCTCTCCAACAGCGCCGCCATCGTCCTCTACGAGGCCTTGCGGCAGACAGGCTTTCCCGGAATGTGACAAAGGAACTGTCCCTTTGTCACATTGATACACCAAATATCGAGCCATCGCTTTTAATCAGAATTTACTAGAATAAAATGAAGTTAAACGGCGATGCGAAAGGAGAGCCTTGTGGAATATCTCGAGAACCCATTTACTCCCAGTTTTGGTGAGGTTCCTGCCCATCTCGCCGGCAGACAACAGATTATTCGGGATTTGGACCGTGCCTTCCTGAGTCAGCGTAGACGCCCGGAATTGACCTCGATCTTCTCAGGCGCGCGTGGAACCGGTAAAACCGCTCTCATGTCGTCGCTCGCGACAAGGGCGGAATCCCACGGCTGGATAGCGGTAAAGACGACCGCGCTCCCGGGAATGCTTGAGGAAATCGAGCTCGGGGCGAAACGTGCTGCAGGCCATCTCATCGACCCGTCTAACAACTTCGAACTCACCGGCCTCGGAATCGCGCCGCTCGGCAGTATCGAGGTCAATCGCGTTCACGATGCCTCGACTTGGCGTTATCGCATGAGCGACATCATCGACCAACTCAACGAAACGGGCACCGGCCTGCTCGTTACGGTTGATGAGGTCGACCCGACGCTCGACGAGATGATTCAGCTCGCAGCCACGTATCAGCACTTTGTGACCGATGGGAAACGCGTCGCCCTACTCATGGCGGGACTTCCTAACAACGTCTCGACGTTGCTGAACCACAAGACGGTCTCGTTCCTTCGTCGCGCCCAGCAATATCATCTGGGGCGTATCGCCGACTACGATGTACGCGAGGCCTTGATCCGAACGATCCAGGAAAACGACCGTTTGGCGGATGCCGAGGGAATCGATAAGGCCGTTCGCTCGATTTCGGGCTTTCCTTTCCTATTGCAACTCGTAGGCTACCGTGCCTGGGATCTCACAAGCAATTCGAAGGAAATCTCGTCACGCGACTTTGACCAGGGAATCAAAATCGCACGCGATGAAATGGACGACCGGATCCTCGCAGCGACTTACCGGGAACTCACTGCAGAGGACAAGCGATTTCTCATCGCCATGCTCGATGACGAAGAAGAGTCCACCACCGCTGACCTTGTCGAGCGCCTTAAGCGTTCGCCGCAGCAGGTCTCCCGCTACCGACGCCGCATGATAGACGCCGGCATCATTGGAGAACGCGGGCGCGGAATCGTCGCTTTTGAATTACCGTTCTTCCGCGACTATCTCGCAGCTCAATGCGTGAAATAGGCATCGGATGTGACAAAGGAACTGTCCCTTTGTCACATCCGGTTATAGGTAGCGACCGGTGATGCTTGTGGAGCAGGCCGCGATGTCGCCCGGCGTGCCGGCGCAAACGATTTGCCCGCCCGCGTCGCCACCGCCCGGGCCCATGTCGATCACGTAATCGGCGTTACGGATAAGGTCGAGGTCGTGCTCGATCACGATAACCGTGGCGCCCTTGGCAACAAGGCCATCAAACACACTCAGCAACACCTGAACATCGAGCGGATGCAGGCCAATCGTGGGCTCGTCGAATACGAATACGGCATCGTCCTGCACGCGGCCCATCTCGCTCGCAAGCTTAAGGCGCTGCGCCTCGCCGCCCGAAAGCGCCGGCGTGGGCTCACCAAGCGTGAGATAACCCAAGCCCAGGTCGTGCAAGGTCTGTAAACGCACCTGAACCTTCTTGAGTCCGACGGTCGCGTCGAGGGCCTCATCCACGCTCATATCCATAAGTTGCGGCAACGTAAGCAGGCTGCCGTCCTTGCCCTCGCGATGAATATGCGAAGCCGCGTCTGCATAACGCGAGCCACGGCATGCAGGGCAGACGATCTCGACATCGGGCAAAAACTGCACGTCAAGCGATATCGAGCCCGTGCCATCGCATGTGGGGCAGCGCAAGGCGCCGGTGTTGTAGCTAAAGGCACCCGCCTTATACCCTGCCGCTTTGGCCTCGGGCGTGCGGGCGAAGGCGCGGCGCAGCTCATCATGGATGTCGGCATAGGTCGCCACCGTCGAGCGTACGTTGGCGCCAATGGGCGTGGCGTCAATCAGGTTGGCGCGCGCGATGCCCTCGGCATCGACCCAACGCACGTGCCTCGGCAGGCGCTCGCCAGCCGCTTGCGCCTTGAGCGCCGGGATGAGCGTCTCGAGCACCAATGTCGTCTTGCCCGAACCTGAAACACCCGTTACCGCGACAAGGCGGCCGCGCGGGATATCGACTTCGAGCGGTTTGACGGTATGGATGGCATCGGTCGCCATGCGGATATGGCCTAGGTCGAACATTTCGTCGTCAGCCACCTGCGGGCGCAGGCGCTTGGGGTCCGAGCGCAAAAACGGCGCGATGCGGCTACCCTGCGATTGTTCGACCTCGTCCACCGTACCGGCAGCGATGACGTTACCGCCGCCCGCTCCCGCAACGGGGCCCATCTCGACCAGATAGTCGGCTTCTGCCAGCACGCGCGTGTCGTGGTCGACAACAACCACGGTGTTGCCGTCATCCACCAGATCGCGCATCACGCCCACCAGGCCATCGACATTGGCAGGATGCAAGCCGATCGAAGGCTCGTCCAGCACATACAGCACGCCCGTCGATCGGTTGCGCACCACGCGGGCAAGCTGCACGCGCTGGCGCTCGCCCGTCGACAGCGTGGCACCGGCGCGGTCGAGTGAAAGGTAATCGAGGCCTAGGTCGACCAGGCGGCGGGCCGTGCTCAAAAACGAATCGCAGATGTCCGTCGCCATGGGCCGCATCTCGGTCGGCAAGGATGCGGGCACCCCGCGCACCCACTCAATCGCCTCGCCCAGTGTCATGGCCGCCGCCTGCGCCAGATTGATGCCGCGCACCTGGGGCTGGCGCGCGGCCTCGGCAAGACGCGTGCCTCCGCAGTCACGACACGGCCCTTCGCGCAAAAAGCGTGCAACGCGCTTGAGCCCCTTATCGTCCTTAACCTTGGCGAGCGCATTCTTGACAGTATAGACGGCGTTGTAATAGGTAAAGTCGAGCGGCGTGGCGCCCTCGCCGTTTTTGGGAACGTAGAGAATGTGCTTCTTAACCGCCGGGCCATGGAACACGATATCGCGCTCTTGGGGCGTGAGCTGGTTAAACGGCACGTCGGTGCGCACACCCATCTCGCCGGCCACCTGCTTCATCAGATCCCACATGAGCGTGCCCCAGGGAAGCACCGCGCCCTCGTCGATGGTCTTTGACTCGTCGGGCACCAGGCTCGCCTCGTCCACTTCGCGCATAACGCCGGTACCGCCGCAGGTAGGGCACGCGCCGCCACTGTTAAAGGCAAGGTCCTCGGCACCCGGCGCATAGAACTCGCGCCCGCATGCGGGGCATGTGAGCGACAGGCCCGCGGCCACGTTAAGGCTCGGCTCCACGCGCGCCCCGCAGCGCGGGCAAACGTGATGGGCGCAGCGGCTAAAGAGCAGGCGAAGGCTGTTGTTGAGCTCGGTCATGGTGCCAAAGGTCGAGCGCACGCCTGGCACGCTGGGGCGCTGATGCAGCGCGAGCGCCGCCGGCACGTGCAGCACCTCGTCCACTTGGGCGTGTTCCGCCTGCGTCAGACGACGGCGGGTATAGGTGCTGAGCGCCTCCAGGTAACGGCGCGAGCCCTCGGCATAAAGAACTCCCAGTGCCAGCGAACTCTTGCCCGAACCCGACACACCGGCAATGCCCACGAGCCTTCCCAACGGAATGTCGATATCGATGTTCTTGAGGTTATGGACACGTGCACCGCGCACCTCGATAGCACTTGGTTGTTGCAACACCGCCATCGCTTCCCTTCCTGTTGATCGAATGTGACAAAGGGACAGTCCCTTTGTCACATTACTCGTGCCATATAACACAATCTCGAATGTACTCGCCCAGCATGGGCACGGTAAACCGGACGAGGCCGTATCCGGCAGCCTCGATGACGCGCTCGCGAATCAGGCTTGCGCGATATTTACTCGCCCAGCTCTGAGTGCGATCGCAGCGCTCAATGATATCCGCCATGCGAGTCGGTTTACCCTCGTCAACCGCCATGGCCTCGATAAAAAGGCGCTGTGGACTGCGCAGCCCGTAATACAGGGGCGCGTCAACCGCTTCGTAGAACTCGGAGACGGCATCCGCATGGCCAGCCTCGACATCGTACCTTTCAATGACCTGCGAGTTGCGCCGGACGGCAGAGCGCCACATGTAATATCCCACCAGCTGAACCATATAGGGATGCCCCATGCTCGCGTGCGCCGCAAGGTCCGCGGTCTCCGCATCAACGTAAAGACCAGCACATTCGACCGTCTGGATATATGAATCGCGCACCTGGGGCAAAGATATCGCCCCCAGCGTACGCTGCTGGGCACGCCGCAAAAACGTCACGCTCGGCTCTTCGAGCAGATCGTCAACCATACTGGGTAAGCCGGCGAACACCAGCGCAAGACCACGCTGGTCGCTATCGGACAAGCCCGTGGCATCCTGGTCTCCGAGCACCTGCTGATAGAGAACGGCAAGAGCCGCCAGCTCCTCGATAGACGCAGATTGCGCCTCGTCAATCGCAAACAGGATGCCCTTGCTTGGACCGAGCTTCTTGAGACGTGCGTTGACCAGCCCCCGCAACGTCTCGCCTTTTACCCGCGCTGCCTCGACCGACATTCGGCCAAATGACGGCCCAAACTCCATTGACGTCACAACGGGTTTATTCGAGCGGAGCGCGTCGGCCAAGCGGTCGCATAAACCAAGCGAGGCGGAATCGGAGACAACCGCCCATCCGCGCTCGCTGGCCAGACGTTGCAGCTCCCGCAGGAGAACTGTTTTGCCACAGCCGCGGTTTCCCGTAATAAGCATGAGCCTGCCCGGCGCCCCGGCGCCGTTATCGAGCCCTTCCTCGAAATCTTCGATGACCGACTCGCGACCGATGAGCACCGGAGGTCGCTTACCAGCCGTTGGCTTAAAGGGATTTGGATGCATGTCGGCCTCCTCGGATTGGCAAACCCTGGTAACAGTTATACCAACTTATACTGAGTTATACCAATAGCATGTGACAAAGGGGCTGTCCCTTTGTCACATGTGGCCGAAAAACTCGGCGTCTGCTGCTCGCCAGGGACGGAAGGTGGCGGGATCGATCTTTACGTGCGCTGCGGCGGGCACGTCATACCATTTGACCGTGTAGCCGGCGCCGTGAGAGCAAAAGACCGAGTCGGGCGTGTTGGGCAGATCGGCCTCGGGCTCGTAGGCGGCCGTCTCGATTACGCGCTCGGCATCATGGCAAGCCGCATAACCGGCGAACTCCAGGTACAGATGACCGCGCCCGCTCGTGTAGGCAGCCACCTCCAGCGCGTAATCCTGCACCTCGGATGCCGGCACGCGACCCACAAGCTTCGCTCGGTCTCCCGCCATCGTCGGCGGCTCGTACTCGGCACCCATGCGTGTGGCATCTGACAACGCCCGGCCCACGCCCTCCCCCGGCACCTCGAGCTCAAAGTGGTACCACGGCTCCAGCAACACGTCTGCGCCGACCTCGCGCGCCTGCATCAAACCCTGGCGAATCGCGCGATACGTGGCCTGGCGAAAATCGCCGCCCTCGGTGTGTTTGGTATGCGCGCGGCCGCCCGTGAGCGTAATGCGCACATCGGTGATGGGCGAGCCCGTCAGCACGCCCAGGTGGTCGCGCTCCATAGCGTTGGTGAGTGCCAAACGCTGCCAGTTAAGATCGAGCTCGTCGGTCGAGGTCACGGTGCCAAACTGCACACCCGAACCCGCCGGCAACGGCTCCAGGCGCAGATGCACCTCGGCATAGTGACGCAGCGGCTCAAAGTGGCCCACGCCCTCGACCGGCCGCGAAATAGTCTCCTTATAGAGAATGCCGCCGGGCTCAAACGCAACCGAAAGGCCAAAGCGATCGGCCAACACCCGCTGCACGACCTCGAGTTGCACGGCGCCCATCAACTGCAAACGGATCTGCTCAAGATGCGTATTCCAGCTTACGCCGAGCATGGGATCTTCGTCCGCCAACTCACTCAGCGCTTTAAACACCGCATGAACGTCGTGTTCGCCCGGCAGCACCGTATAGGTGAGGACCGGAGCGATGACGGGCGCATCGCCCGCGGGCTCCGTGCCCAGGGCGTCCCCTGGGCGAACGTGCGCAAGACCCGTCACGGCGCAAATACCGCCAGCAGCAACTTCTTGGGCAAGCTCATACTTCTCGCCGTTATAGATACGCACCTGATCGACCTTCTGTTCCCACGCCTCGGCACTGGAATGCCCGCTGATCATCTGTTTTGCGCGCAGCGTGCCGCCGGTCACTTTAACCCAAGCCAAGCGCTCGCCACGATCCCCGCGGCTGACACGATAGACGCGCGCGGCAAACTCCGGGAGCCACGCCTGCTCACGCATCAGCGCGCATATACCATCCAGTAGCTCGTCAACGCCTTGGTCCTTGAGCGCCGAGCCGGCAAAGCAGGGAAAGAGCTTGCGCTCGGCAACCATGCGCGACAGCGTTGCGACAGAAAGCTCACCCGCTTCAAGAAACTCCTCGAGCGCCGCTTCGTCCAACGCAGCAGCGTCCTCCTGAACGGCGCCGCCCGCCAGCAGCTCGTTGGCATCCAGGCAGCCCTCGGAAAGACGCTGCTCGAGTTGTGCCAGCAAAACATCGCGGCCGGGATTCTCCAAATCGATCTTGTTGATGAAGATGAACGTCGGGATGTCATAGCGTGCAAGCAGGCGCCACAGGGTTTCGGTGTGCCCCTGCACGCCATCGTTGGCGCCCACCACCAGAATCGCGTAGTCCAGGGCACGCAGTGTGCGCTCCGCCTCGGCAGAAAAATCGACATGGCCGGGAGCATCCACGAGCATGACGTGGGTATCGCCGTGGTCGAGCACGGCCTGCGACGAGAAAATCGTGATGCCGCGCTCGCGCTCGATCGTGTTAGTGTCCAGATGCGAATCGCCATCGTCCACGCGGCCACGCTTGCGAATGCGGCCCGCGTTGAACAGCATGGCCTCGGCCAACGTGGTCTTGCCGGCATCGACATGCGCCAAGATTCCAACGACCGCTTGCTTCGACATGGCTCTCCTCTTATTGCAAGCCCATCGCACGCGGCAACGGGCGTTCACGCTCCACACTGGATGATACAATTTACGGGCCGGTGGGCGAAGCGGGCCCTATCCCCCGACCGAGCTCATCGCCCCGCGTTGCCGCGCGGCGATTTTCGTAGGTTCGCGCCTTGCGAAAGCCGGCACCTCCCCTTTTTGTCTGCCCGGGTTCATCTGGGGCGGTAACAATGCGAGTCCCACAACGACGCGTTTTACCAAAAATGGCCCCACTCGGGGCCATTTTTTATTTTGAGCTGGGTGATGATACGTGCCTTGGCTCCTACGCCTCGCGCAGCCAATCAAACGCGACACGCGCCGTGCCGTCGGACACATAGACGATACCGACACGCTCGAACCCCGCCTTGGCGATGGCGCCCTGCATGGGCAAGTTGTCCTCGTGCGTGTCAATACGCAGATGGTCGGCGCATTCCTTGGCAAAGGCAAACATCGCCGCCGCGATACCGTGCACGGTGCCGTCGGATGCCACGCGATGCAGCACGGCATACGGAGTGTCGCTACGCCACTGACCGTCCTCAATCACGTCATAGCACTCGTCCGGACCCGGTAAAAAGGCAAACGTCGCCACCACGCGGCCGTCGACTTCGCACACGTAACTGCCACCAGCGGCAATATCGGCAGCCAGCTGCTCGGCCGAAGGCGTGCCCTCGGGCCACTGCGTGGCGTTGCCATGCGCGCGCATAAAGGCGCGGGCCGCGTCATAGATAGCCATGACGGCGGGAATGTCGGTATCGAGGGTTTTTCTGATCATCACGCGGCGACCTCACGTTTATTGGTATCACTTTGATTGAGCAATGATACCAACGTTTGGAGAGGAGCGCGAAGCAGATGGGGAGCAAAAAGCGAGCCGCCTGGTCAAAAGCCAAAAGCGAGTTTTTGGGCGCTGCCACCGGCGGCGATATGAGCGACCTGTTTGCACGCGAGGACGAGCGCCGCGACGCCCTGGACGCCGAGCGCGACGAGGCTTGGCGCTATAAGTCGTGCGAGCGCAAAAACCGTTACGACACACGCGCCGAAGCCGAGGCCGTTATGGCCGACTGCGAAAACCGCGGACGGCGTGGTTTGGCCTGCTACAAATGCGAATACTGCGGCGGCTGGCACCTGACGTCGCACCCTTGGAAATAGACCCCGCATCGGCACGGCGCTGGCGAAGCGCCAGCCATCGTGCACAAGCTACGGGCGCGGCGGCACCAAAACATCGTAACGAACGGCCTTGCCCGCAAGCTGATAGCTCGGCTTAACGCCGGCAAGCAGCGGCCCCTTCACCGGTCGCTTGATAACGACCTTGCGCGGGTGCACCGCAAGCGCAGCTTCGACCAGCGTCTCCTCGTCGGCGCACGGCTGCTCCAGATGGTGCAAGAGCTGAAACTTCTTTTTCACCGCCGCGCTCTTGGTGCGCTCGGGAAACATGGGGTCCAGATACACCACGTCGGGAGCCGCGAGCTCGCCCCGCCCGATCAGCTCAGCTACATGGCGAAGACCAGCGATGCTGTCCTCGCCCGCATGCAAGCGCATGCGCGACACGGTAGCCGCAAGCGCCGGATCGTCTGCCGCGCGATCCAAGGCATCCTTGAGAAGCGCCGCGATCACGCAATCCTGTTCATACAGATCGACGGTAAAGCCCGCGGCCGCCAGCAGCAGCGAGTCCTCGCCAAAGCCTGCTGTGGCATCAATCGCCCATGGTTGCTCGATGCCTTTTGTGCGCGCAGCCTTCACCAGTAGCTCTTGCTGCAAACGGCCCTGCTTGAGCCGTGGAAGCATGCGGCCAAAATCGGCACGCAACTCCATCGTGCCGTCGGTGAGCGTAAGGCCCTCGGGCTTCCCGATCAGCTCAAGCCCCGCGGCCCGAGCAACAGAAAAGGGATCGACGACGCCCATGGGTACTCCTTAGCAAGCAAAGCGGATACGTGAGCGCCGCATGTGTCGGCACCCAATCGTCCGCTATTGTCCCACATGCGACATGGCCCACAGCATCCCAATGCAAAGCACCGCCATCAATCCCGTGCACACGGCAGCGATCACAGAATCGCTCATGCGCCTTCCCAACGACCGCGGTTCACGCACTTGCTCTGGTCCGTACATCATGGCTCCTCCTTAGACTCACTTCTTATCACGGCCTCATCATCGCAGCGCCGCACATGAGCTGCCATCGATTTGACTTACAGCTGGCTTTCCTTTTTGAAAGATTGCCCTGCACAGGCGAGAAGCGCTTTCTAACACACACGCCGTCACGTTGAACTACAATGTGCTTCACGATATGTGCAGCATATGGGACGCGCCAGACTGGCAGCGCCCGAATCGAAAGGACTACCTATGAGCGCCGCGCGCAAGACACTCAAAATCCTTGCCCTCATCTATTTTGTTTTGGGCATCGCCAGCCTCGTCATCGGTATCACCGGCATCGCAACCGGCAAATTTGAATCCGTCTACGGATCGAACGCCATGCTCGCCGCGGTCGTGCTTCTCGCCAAGGGCGTTATCGACCTTGCCGCAGGTGTTGCGGGCATCAAGGGCGCCAACAAGCCTTCGCAGGTGGATGGCGCGTTTAAGCTCGGCATCGTTGCCGCAATCGCCACGATTGCGCAGGCTGTGCTCACCCTTCCCGCGCTCGGCGGCAGCGCCGTCAATATTGGAGCCTTTGTCATCGTGGTCTACGACCTGTTCTTTGTTCAGCAGGCACACGCCGTCAAGGCCGAGAACAAGGACCGCCTGTAAGCGCTCACTTCTCATAGCCTCTGCAGCCAAGCAACTAAAAAGGGCCGATCGCACATCTCCGCGGTCGGCCCTTTACGTTTGCCCAGATAACACCTGCCAAAATAAACCTGTCCCTTTTTGGCAGGTTGTTAGCTGTGACGGTACTCGGCGATGATGAAGTCGATGTCGGTTTGAAGGGTGCCCAGGTTTGCCAGGCGCTCTTTATCGGCAGGGCGCGTGCGGTAGTAGTACGGCGTCATCTGGAACACTGCCTCGATGTCGGCCTGCGTCTGGAGCGTAATGTTCGCAGATACCCGTTGCGTTCCCACCAACTCGAGCTCGGTCGTCTTCGGCAGCTTCTCGTCATTGAGATATGGCGTGTCGTAGAGCACCTCTTTGAGGCCAAACAGATGCCGAGCACCCGGCACCACGGTATAGAGCGAGCCCTCTGGCACCAGCACGCGGGCAAATTCGCGCTCGTTAAAGGGGGCAAAGAGCTCGGTCACCATATCAAAGGCGCCGCCCGCCACGGGGATAGCCTTCATGTTGGCCACGAAGTAGGTCGCATCGCCGCGCTTGGCGGCCAGGCGCACCATCTCTTTGCCCAGGTCGAAACCGTAAGCATCTACGCCCGGCACCGCACCCATGGCGCTGGTGTAGTAGCCCTCGCCACAGCAAATATCGAGCAGCGTCATGGGGCAGTTCGTAGACGCGGCACGTCCAGACACCCGCTCGCGCACCAGCTCGACCATCGCATCGCGCAACGGCGCGTAGTATCCACGGTTCAGAAAGTCACGACGGCTGCGCGCCTGCGACTTGGGATCACCCATGGAGTCGCCGCTCTTGGACGAGCGCAGCAGATAGAGATAGCCCTCGCGCGCACGGTCAAATCGGTGTCCGCCCGCGCATGCGGCACCGCGCTCGTCGTCCACCAACGGTTCATGGCAAACGGGACACAACAACATGGCAACTCCTTAGCGCGAACAACACAACGCCCACCATTGTCGCACGCCTCCCCCACCTAGTCATTGGGTGTTCCTATAGTTTTGTCAACCTTCGACGCTACTCCCGGTAGGGCACCCGGTCGCGCATCACGGCGTATATCGCCCTGAGCCGCTTCCTCGCGACGGCCTTGAGCGCCCGCCCGTGCCCCATGCCCCGCGCCCTGCAGGCCCGGTAGTACTCGCCGTAGCGCCCCGACGACCTCACCAGGCTGTTGCACGAGAAGATCAGAAGAGACTTGAGCCTCGCGTCGCCCCGCCTGGACGCCCTGACCGACCTCACCGACGTGCCGGAGCTCCTCACCCTCGGGGCTATGCCGCAGTACGAGGCCAGGTGGTCGTGGTCCGGGAACCTCGCGATGTCGACCGATACCGCGAGCTGCGCCGCCGTCCTCGGCCCGATGCCGGGCACGGTGAGCAGGCACGCGTAGGTCTCGTCGCCCTCGAGCAGCCCCGCCGTCTCGGCCTCGAGGGCCCCGGCCTCGTCGAGGGCCTCCGATATCCGGGCGGCAAGGAACCTGACCTGCCTGTTCTCGGCCTCGACGAGCGCCGGCGGCGGCGCGGTCGAGGCGGCCGCGTGTTAGCGTCAATATATTTTTCACCATTTTCACCAACGTATTTGGGGGTGCGGACGATTTCTTGGACCGCGCCTAGGCGTATCCAAGCTTCCTGCGGTACTCCATCGGGCTCAGCCACCC